>NZ_JAUXZE010000039.1 GCF_030694085.1 Tabrizicola sp.
TACAACCACCAACGCCCACATACTGCCCATGGCGGTCAACCTCCCGCCGTGGTCTACTTCAACACCATCGAAGCCGATCAGCAGGTGCAGGCTGTAGCTTAAACAACCCGAAAAACTGTCCAAGGATCGGGGAGTAGCTCAGAAGGTCCGCGCTGGGACGACTTCGACGAAGCCATGCAGGCGGTCCGGGATGTGGGTCCCGGCGGGCACTACCTTGGCCATCCGCACACGCTGGAGAACTTCGAACGCGCCTTCTTCATGCCGAAGCTCTTCGACAACAACTCGATCGAACAGTGGCAAGCCGAAGGTTCGGTCGAGATCACTCAACGCGCGCTGGACCGGGCGAAGCAGCTGCTCAGCGACTACGAAGAGCCGAAACTGGACGAGGGCGTGGATGAGGCCCTGCGTGACTACATCGCGCGGCGAGAGCGCGAGATCCCCGCAGTCGATGAGCTGAACACCGAATACTGAGACTCCCTGGACTGGCCGCCTTCGGGCGGCCTTCTTTTTGGACGCAACCATGAAGATCACCGAACTCCACATCTACGCCCACGACCTGCCGGTGAAAAACGGACCTTACCGGATGGCCATGTCCGAGGTCTGGACCCTTCCGAGCACCCTCGTAAAGCTTGTCTCGAACACGGGACATGTCGGTTGGGGCGAGACCTGCCCGGTTGGCGCGACCTATGCCGAGATGCATGTCGGTGGCGCGCAGGCAGCGCTGCTGTCAATGGCTCAGGGGCTGATCGGCTGTGACGTCGCTCCGCTGCTGTTGCATCAGCGGATGGACTCGCTGTTGACCGGCCACAACTACGCCAAGGCCGCCATCGATATCGCTGCGCATGACCTGATGGGACGGGCACTTGGCGTGTCGGTGGCAACCCTGCTGGGGGGCGCGCTGGTGGACCGGGTGCCGTCCTACTATTCCACCATTGTCGACACGCCCGACGAAACCGCCCGACTTGCGGCCGAGAAGGCGGCAGAAGGCTATCCCCGTCTGCAGATCAAGGTCGGTGGCCGCCCGGTGGAGGTGGACGTTGAAACCGTCCGCAAGGTCTGGGAGGTGATCCGTGGCACGGGTGTCCGGATGGCGGTTGACGGCAACCGCAGCCTGACGACCCGCGACGCGCTGACCCTCTCGCGGGAATGCCCCGAGATTCCCTTCATCATGGAGCAGCCCTGCAACACGGTCGAGGATCTGCAGAAGATCCGGCCGCAGGTCCGGCATGGCATCTACATGGATGAAAATGGGGTCTCATTGAACACCGTGATCTCGGCGGTGGGGACGGGTCTGGTCGACGGGTTCGGGATGAAGGTCACGCGGATCGGGGGTCTGCAGCCGATGCGGGTCTTCCGCGACATCTGCGCGGCGCGGAACCTTCCGCACACCTGCGACGACAGCTGGGGCGGGGACATCATTGCGGCGGCCTGCACCCATGTCGGAGCAACGGTCCAGCCGAAGCTGATGGAAGGGGCTTGGCTGGCCGAACCCTACATCGACGGACACTACGACAGCCGGAACGGCGTGAAGATCGAGGGTGGTCACATCAAACTGCCCGAGGGGCCGGGGCTGGGTGTGGTGCCGGACGAGGGGATCTTCGGGCAGCCTCTGGCCTCGTTCGGGTGAACCTTGTCCACGGTGGACAATCCGGCGTTCCCAAGCAAGTTCATAGACTTGCTTGCTCGTGATAGGGTTTTGGAAAGGTATGCAGCGCGGTGGTAAGGTGGGCGATATCGCCCACCCTACGCCCAGATATCGCCTATCGTGTAGCCGTTTGGCTGGGGATCTTCTGCGTTCAGAACCAGAGTGTTGAAGCCGTAGATCCAGCTTATTGCCGACAGCGTCGGCACGACTGCCGCCCTGTAGCCGACCGCATTTCGGTTCCCCTATTCGGCCCCTGCCCTCCACTCCTTGAAGCGCAGGAAGGCGTTCGCGCCGATGGTCGAGAAGGGCTTTGGCGGCAGTTTGGTGGGCTGGGCCTCGGCCGCGAAATGACGCGTGGTCTCGGTGCTGAGGCCTATTGCCAGCTCGGCGGCGGCGATGCCGGTCAGGGTTGATCGTGCCGTGCCAAGGCCGTTGCACACGGTGGCAGCGAAAAGGCCCGGTTCCAGTTCGCTGGCGATGGAGACGCCGTTGCGAGTTAGGCAGAGGTGCCCGGCCCAGGTGTGTTCCTGTTTTACTCCGGCAAGCGCGGGGAAACGGTCGGCGAACTTCTGGCGGTGGACGGCAGCGGTGCGGCGCAAATCGGCCTTTGACGCTTCCATCCCCGGCAGGAAGCTGGCGCAGGTCCGGGTGACGATGCGGTTGCCGCCAAGGGCCGTGTCGATCCGGCGCATGGTGGTGCCCATCGGATCAGAGGGTGTGACGCCCCAGCGCGGCTGGCCCCCAAGCGCCTTCAGCGCATCGGCTGGCAGGTCAACTGTCATCGAGGCATAAAGGAAGACGTGCATCAGCCGGTTCTGGGCGAAGCCGAAGCTTTCGAGGTGGCCGTTGTTCGCGAGGATCACCTTGCCTGCCGTGACCCGGCCCTTGGTGGTGGTCAGGGTCCAGCCGCTGCCAGCGCGGGCGAAGGCGGTGACGGGGGTCTGCTCCCAGATGCCGACGCCCGAGGCCCGCAGCCCCTCACTGAAGCCCCGGACGAAGCCTGCGGGTTGCAGCATCACCGTGCCGGGCGTGTAGAGCCCCGAGACGTAGTGGCTGCTGCCGGTGAGGTCCCGCATCCCTTGCGCGTCGAGCCGTTGGTTGGGTTCGCCGAGGCTGGTAAGGTGGTCGGCGTAGCTGCGGTTCAGCGCGTCCGCCGTTTCGGAAGCTGCGCCATTTACCTTGCCGACCGGATCGAAGTAGTCGGGCGTGATGCCGTAGTCGTCCACCGCGCCCTGTGCAAAGGCGATGGCGTGGCGGTTCAGCGCAATCATGCCGCGGTCATCGCCGTGACCGGCATAGTCGTCCGAGGTCAGCTCATGTGGTAGGTCGATCATGAAGCCCGAGTTGCGACCCGATGCGCCCTCGGCAAGGCAGGAGGCTTCCAGCACGGCGATCTTCAGCGTCGGGTCCAGCTGGCGGAAGCGGCGCGCGGCGGCAAGACCTGCGAAGCCCCCGCCTATGATCGCGACATCGACGATCTGGTCTCCCGGGAGCGGAACAGGTGCTGGTTGCCCCGGCAGGATCGTGGACCAGGCGGCGGGGCCCTTGTGCACCGGCGTGCGCCGGGCGGTGAACTGAGTCATGTCTGTCCCTCGTTACTGGCCTTGAGCGCAAGGCGGGTCTGGAACGCATCAAGGCCCCTGCGCAGGTCGGTCCTCGCTGGTGCCATCGCCACGCGCAAGGTAGCGTTCAGGCCACCCTCGGTGGACAGGTTCTTCAGCGCTTCGACCAGCTCTCCGCCCCGGGCCGTGGCAGGCAGGTAACTGCGGATCATGGCGGTTATGTAGGTCTCGGCCTGGGCGGGGTCGTGAGTGAAGCCAGCCAGCCAGTCTGTCCCGGCAAGCAGCTGGTCGAGGATCGGCGAGCAAAGGGCGGAGGCACCAAGGTGGGCGTTCAGTGCGATTTCGGAGGGTTGGGGTAGGATCAGGTTCCGGGCACCGAAAAGCGCATGCAAGGTGGAATTGTCCGGGTAGACCGGCAGCGGGCAGCCGCCGTTTGCAACGGGCGGTAGGGGGATGGCGATCGCGATGTCGGTGGCCGGGGCGCAGAGCTTTTGCAGCTTTGCCAGTGGGGCGTCGACCATCACCGAGAGGATGGTGTGGTCAGTGCGGAACGGAAGGCCGGGCAGGACGTCGAAGGCGACGCTTGCCAAGAGGCAGAGGAAGACCACGTCAGAGTTCGCTACTACTGCATCGTTGGGGGCGATGGTGACTTCCGGCACTTCGGCGGCAAGCATCGCGGCCGTGGTGGCATTGCGGGGTGAGACCAGGATCCCGTGACCCTGGCCCTTGAGGCCCCGCACCATTGCGGCGGTGATTTCACCCGTGCCGAGAAAGCCGACGCGCATGTCAGTCGACGGCTTCGTCCGCATCGTCGGCCAGGTCGACCCAGATGGTTTTCAGCTGGGTATACTGGTCGTGCGCGTGGATGCCGTTGTCGCGGCCCCCGAAGCCCGAGTGCTTGAAGCCGCCGAAGGGGGTGGAGATGTCGCCTTCGCCGAAGGAGTTTACGGTGACGGTCCCGGCACGCAGGGCGCGGGCGCCACGGATCGCGCGTTTGACGTTGGCCGTGAAGATGCTGGCGGCAAGGCCGTATTCGGTGTCATTGGCCAGCGCGATGGCTTCGTCGAAGGTTTCCACCGTGAGGACCGAGAGGACGGGACCGAAGATTTCCTCGCGGGCCTGTTTGCTGTCACGGGAGACGTCGAGGATCGTCGGTTCGACGAAGCCTTTTTCAGCTTTCCCGCCGAGGATGACCTTGGGGCCTTTCTCCAGGTAGGAGCAGACATTGTCGTAATGCGCCTTTGAGACCAGCGCGCCGACCCGGTTCTTGGGATCCAACGGGTCGCCCATCGGCCATTCGCGGGCATGGGCGACGATGCGTTTCAGGAGCGCGTCTTTCACGCCCTTCTGCACGATCAGGCGCGAGGCGGCCGAGCAGTTCTCGCCCATGTTCCAGAAGGCGCCGTTGACGATATGGGCCGCGACGCGGTCCAGGTTTTCAGCATCGTCAAGGACCACGGCGGGGTTCTTGCCGCCCATCTCCAGCGTGACTTCCTTGAGGTTGGACTCGGCGGCATAGCGCAGGAAGCGGCGGCCGGTTTCGGTCGAGCCGGTGAAGGAGACGGCGTCGATGTCCATGTGGCGACCGATGGGTTCGCCCACGTCGGGGCCGGTGCCGGGGACGACGTTGAAGACGCCCGGCGGGATGCCTGCCTCCATCGCCAGTTCGGCCATGCGCAGCGTGGTGAGCGGGGTCTCCTCGGCCGGCTTCACGATCACCGAGCAGCCAGCGGCAAGGGCAGGGCCGATCTTCCAGGCGAGCATGAGGAGCGGGAAGTTCCAGGGCAGCACCAGGCCGACGACGCCCACGGGCTCGCGGACGATCATGGCGATGTGGTTGTCGGAGGCCGGGGCGACCTGATCGTATATCTTGTCGATCAGTTCTGCGTGCCAGGTGAGGGTGTTGATCGTTTCGGGGACGTCGACCTGTTCGCAGTCGTAGATGGTCTTGCCGCTGTCGAGCGATTCCAGCACCGCCAGTTCCCGCGCGTTGCGTTTGACCAGCTTGGCCAGCTTGATCAGGGCTTCCTTGCGGTCGCGGGGGTGCAGGCGGGACCAGCGGCCATCCTCGAAGGCGTCACGGGCCTTGGCGACGGCCAGGTCCACATCCTCGGGCCCGCAGGCGGCGACCTTGGCGAGGCTCTGGCCGGTGGCAGAGTTGATCGTGTCGAAGGTCTTGTCGCTGATGGCCGGGCGGAAGTGGCCGTCGATGAAGGCTTGCGTCGGGAAGGTCAGACCGGCGGCGATGGCCTTGTAGTCTTCGGTGGTCAGAAGGGACATCGGCTTACTCCGCGACGATCTGGGCGATGGTGGTCTTCAGGACGCGCACGGTCTGTTCCAGCTGGCGCTTGTCGTCCTTGTTCAGGCCTTTCAGCGGCGGGCGCGAGGGGCCGGCATACTGGCCCATCATCTCGCAGCCGTGCTTGATGCACTGGATGAACTTGCCGCCCTGTTCGAGGACCCGCATCAAGGGCATCAGCGCCGACATGATCCGGCGGCCCTTGTCGAAGTTGCCCTCAACGGCGCAGGCTTGGTAGAGCGCAAGGTGCTCTGCGGGCAGGAAGTTCGAGCCGCCGCAGACCCAGGAGCGTGCACCCCAGGCGAAGAACTCCAGCGCCTGGTCATCCATACCGCAGGACATCTGGATATGCGGGTAGTCGCGGGCCAGAAGGTGGACGCGGTTGATGTCGCCCGAGGATTCCTTGATGGCGCAGAAGTTGGCGGAGCGGCCGACGCGGTCGAGGAACGTCTCGCCCATGTTGATGCCCATGCGGCCGGGGTAGTTGTAAAGCATGATCGGCAGGTCAGCCGCCCGGTCGATGGCCAGGGCGTTCAGCGCGTTCTCCTGTTCGGTCGGGACCGAATAGGGCGGCGAGCCGACGAGGATCGAATCTGCCCCGATCTTCGCGGCGTGTTCGGCCATCGTTTGGCTGTCCTCCAGCCGGATCGCCACGGTGCCGAGCATCAGGTGCGTGCCGCCCTTCGTCACCTCACGCGCTAGGGTGGCCATTTCCAGCCGCTCTTCCATCGACTGGGCATAGTATTCGCCGGTCGAGCCGCCGTTGATGATGCCGTGAACGCCCGCAGCGATCAGGTATTCAAGCTGCGCGACGAAGGCGTCGCGGTCGATGGACCCATCCTCACGGTGCGGCGTGATGGCAGGGGTGTAGATGCCTTCGAATTTCATGAGGCTCCTCGGGTTTCGGCTGCCCCGGGCGCGCGGCCGAGGGGGATGTTGATGCTTTCGGGGGTGACGAAGCTTTCGATCTGGGCGCGCGACAGCTCCCAATGCGCGACGGCGAGGTCGGCGGCGGCGTCGGCATCTCCGGTTTCGATCAGGGCGATGAACTCGTCGTGCTGGTCGGCGGCAAGCTCGCGCTGCGGGGCGAGGTGCAGCTTGCGCGGGTTGTAGAAGGTCATGCCGATGCGGGTGTGGTCGATCAGCAGACGGCGCAAGCTGGGCATCAAGAACTCGTTGTCGGCCATCTCTCCGATGATGGAATGGAAGCGCTCGTTACCAAGCGCGCGCTCGGCCGCGTCACCGGACTTGATCGCCTGACGGAAGGCCCATTGGCATTCCTTCAGCTTCACGACCTGCGCCGGGGTCGCATGCTCCGCCGCCAGCCGGGTGGTGGCCGCGTAGATCATCGGGGCCGCCACGAAGAAGTTGCGCAGCGTCTTGTGCGTCATGGGAGCGACCTGGGCGCCCCGGTTCTCATGCAGAACGACGTAGCCCTCGCCGGCCAGCTGGCGCAGCACCTCGCGCAGGGGAGGCCGGGAAATTCCATAGATGTCCGCAAGTTCCGTTTCGTCCAGGTAGACTCCCGGCTCCAATACCTCGGTCAGAACCTTGCGCCGCAGGTCCTCGATGCACTGGGTCTTCTTGCTGCGCGTGTCGGTGTCCAAGGGGTCTCTCCTGCCTGATCGAAGCTTGTCTACTTCGTGAATCAGGTAGCTTGCCTTCTGTGTAGTCGGATAAAATACATATTGTCTACATTAAACTTTTATGATTGTAGTGCGGAAACGTGGGGAGAGAATCTACATGGCCGAAACACGCGAGGACGTGATCCGCTGCGAAGGCATCTGGAAGATCTTTGGCGACAAGTCGCGTCAGGCGATGGAAGCCGTTCTGTCCAAAGGCCTGTCGAAGACGGACATCCGCCAGCAGTTCGACTGCGTGGTCGGGGTGCAGGATGCTAGCTTCACCGTCGGTCGTGGTGAGATCTTCTGCATCATGGGTCTGTCCGGATCCGGCAAATCGACGCTGATCCGTCACATCAATCGGCTCATCGAGCCAACCTCCGGTGCCGTCTATATCGAGGGCGAGAACGTCAACGCGATGAACGCCCAGGCGCTGCGCCGTCTGCGGGCCGAGAAGATCGGGATGGTGTTCCAGTCGATGGCGCTGATGCCGCACCGGACGGTGCGCGACAACGTAGCGTTTTCGCTTGAAGTTAGGGGCAAGACGGAAGCAGAGCGCGCCAAGGTCGCGTCGCGCGCCATCGACATGGTCGACCTGACCGGCTGGGACGCGAAATACCCTGACGAGCTGTCGGGCGGGATGCAGCAGCGCGTGGGCTTGGCCCGGGCGCTGGCGGCGGACCCGACGATCCTGCTGATGGACGAACCCTTCTCGGCGCTGGACCCCCTGATCCGGCGGCAGTTGCAGGGCACTTTCATGGAACTGTCGGCAGAGCTGCACAAGACCACGGTGTTCATCACGCATGACTTGGACGAAGCGATCCGCATCGGCGACCGCATCGCGATCATGAAGGACGGGGTGCTGGTGCAGATCGGCACGCCGGAGGAAATCGTGACCAACCCGGCGGACGACTACGTGGCCGAGTTCGTGGCCGGAATCTCGAAGCTGGACCTGGTGACGGCAGCGCGGATCATGCAGCCCTTCGCGGCCTATGTGCAGGCCAACGGTCCGCAAGACACCGCCGCATGGCCGGTAGGCAAGCCTGGCGACAAGCTGAACGAGCTGGTCGATCTGGCCGTTGGGACTGACCACCCGATCCTAATCGTGGCCGGAGGCCAGACCGTCGGCGTCGTGACGAAACGCGCGCTTTTGCGCGGCATCCAAGGGCGAGTTGACGCGGAAGGGAGGGCAGCCTGATGGCCGACAAGACCTTTGACTGGCTGAATCCCTTTGCCTCGATCGACCTGTCGATTGGTGAACGCGCGGACGGGATCAAGCAATGGGCGATCTCGAACCGTGACCTTATCCAGCCGACCAAGCGCTTTCTGGAATCGTTGATCATCAAGGTCGAAGCCGCCCTTCAGGCCGTTCCACCGCTGGTCATGCTGGCGATCCTGGTGCTGATCGCCTGGCAGGCGGCGGGGCGCAGGGTGGCCATCGTGGTGGCGTGCTGTCTGGTGATCCTGGGGCTCCTGTCGCCCGACGCCTGGGGGCTGGCGATGACGACACTGGCCATTGTGACGGCCTCGGTCATCGCTTGCGCGGCCATCGGGCTGCCGCTGGGGATACTTGCCGGAAAGAGTGACCGGTTTGAATCGGTGATCCGCCCGGTGCTGGACACGATGCAGACAATCCCGGCCTTCGTCTACCTGGTGCCGGTCGTAATGCTGATCGGGATCGGCAACGTCTCGGGCGTGGTGGTGACGATCATCTTTGCGCTGCCGCCGCTCGTCCGTCTGACCTCGCTTGGCATCCGTGGGGTGAACCCCTCGGTCGTGGAGGCTGCGCGGGCGTTTGGCGCCTCGCCGGGGCAGATCCTGCGCAAGGTCGAACTGCCGCTGGCGACGCCAACGATCCTGGCCGGGTTGAACCAGACCATCATGCTGTCGCTGTCGATGGTGGTCATCGCCTCGATGATCGCGGTGAAAGGATTGGGGAACGAAGTGCTGCGGGCGATGGGGCGGCTGGATGCCGGCAAAGCCATCGTAGGGGGCCTGGGGATCGTGATGCTGGCCATCGTGCTGGACCGGATCACGCAGGGTCTGGGCCGTTCGGGCCGTGAACGTGGCCACCTGCCCTGGTGGCAAACGGGTCCGGTGGGCGTGATCGCCCGCCTGATCGGAAGAACGAACTGAGAAACCAACCGGAGGTAAACCCTATGAAACACTACACTCTTGGCACCGCCATGGCGCTGGTTCTGGCTCTGCCGGCCTTTGCCCAGGATAAACCCGGCGAGGGCGTCACCGTCCGCCCGGTCGCCAGCCCAATCGCCGAAGAGCTGTTCCAGGCCCGCGTGATCTACAAGGGTCTGGAACAGCTCGGCTACACCATCGAGCCGCAGCAGGTTGAAATCCAGACAGCCCACCTGGCGGTCGGCACCGGCGACGCGGACTTCTACACCGCGCACTGGGACCTCCTGCACGCTGCCTTCTTCACGGAATCGGGCGGCGAAGAGGTGCTGCAGAAGGTCGGCCCGTTCATCGAAGGTATGGTCCAGGGCTACCTGGTGGACAAGGCCAGCTATGATGCCGGCGTGAAGAACCTTGGCGACTTCAAGGATCCGGCGATTGCGGCGAAGTTTGACGGCGACGGCGATGGTAAGGCCGACTTGGCCGGTTGCGTGCCGGGCTGGGGCTGCGAGCGCATCATCGAGCACCACATGGACGAATATGGTCTGCGCGACACTGTCACCCACAACCAGGGCGAATACAACGCGCTGATGGCCGACACCATTGCCCGCAAGGAAACTGGCAACCCGATCCTCTACTTCACGTGGACGCCCTACTGGGTTTCGGGCGCCTTGGTCCCCGGCAAGGATGTCGAATGGCTGGACGTGCCCTACACTTCGCTGCCCGACGGCGTGGTGGCTGAAACCACGTTCAACGGCAAGAACCTGGGCTTCGCGGTCGACAACATGTATATCCTGGCGACCGACAAGTTCCTGGCAGAAAACCCGGCGGCGGCGAAAATCCTCGAGTCCGTCAAGATCGACATCAACGACATCTCGGCTCAAAACAAGCTGATGTCGGACGGAGCGGCTTCGTCGGAAGACATCGACAAGCACGTGGCCGACTGGATCGCGGCGCACCAGGCAGAATTCGACGGCTGGGTGGCAGCTGCTGCCGACGCGGCGAAGTGAAAGTGCTGACCTAACCCGGGGCCGCCTTTCGGGGCGGCCCAAACTGCGTTTAGAGGAAGCCATGAGAGAACCCACGCACTTCAGCTTCTTCCTTCTGTTGCGCAAGTCGAGACCCAAGCTCGCAGATCCGGTCGCCGTGAACCTTCTAAGCTCTGCCGGGTTACAAAAACGGGTTCGTCACAACGTTACAATCTTACCCCTAAGTATATGAAATATATACACTACAGCAGAATTCAATCCTCTCTTGCAGCACCATCCTATCCCTTTGATCACAAAGAAAACCATTGATCTCAAGGCCTTGATGCCATTTTTGGTGCCAGAATCGATGCCAGAATGAGGGTGAGATGGCCGGGCGTCTACGCTATTTCAGGAACAGAACGGGCATTTCTACACCCGGATCGCAGTCCCAAAAGAGCTGCAACCGTTCATCGGCAAGACACAGCTACAGGAGTCGCTGGGGTCCGAAAGGAAGGCGGCTGAGCGCTTGCACCACGGTGCAGTCGCAAAATTTCAGGCCGACATATCTGCTGCCCGGCGTCAGGCTGCACAGGTCGGGGCCGTGACTGCCACACGATGCCAGTTCCCTCTGACGGTGGAGCAGATTGCACTCAGCCACTACCAGCACCGGCTATCCTTCGACGAACAGCTCCGTGGCGACGAGCGCTACGCTGCTGTCGGTTTCGATGACCGTCACGTGGCGCGGCTCAAACAGGGCATTGCCGGGCAGCTTGCAGATGAGGACCTTCAGCAGTTGGTAGGTCTTGCCGTCAAGCGTTACCAGAGTGCCGGAAATCACGACGCTTCTTTTGGGTCACCAGAATGGCGCCAGATTGCTCGCGCTCTGTGCACAGCAGAATACGAAGCCTTGGCAAGAGCCGCAGAGCGGGACGACGGGGACTACAGCGGCCAGCCCGCTCACCCCCTCCTTGTCAACGCGAACATGCCCGAGCCTGCCCTTCCGCCGGTCTCGATCGAGACACTGTTCGCAGACTACATCGCCTCGCGCCAGGCACTGGGAAAACACCTAGATGGCGGTGCGAACTGGAAGCGGGTTGTCACATCGCTCACCAAGTTCCTCGGCCACAAAGACGCGCGAAAGGTCACGAAAAGGAGGCTCCTCGACTGGCGAGATCATCTGCTGAGCTCAGGCCTTTCCCCGCGCATAATCGCTGACGTCTATCTGGCCTGCATGCGGGCGATCCTTGCGTGGGCTCATGGGAATGACCGTCTCGCAACCAACGAAGCCACACTGGTGAAGCAGGAAACACCAAAGAAGCGGCAGACTCGCGAGCGTGGATATACGACGGATGAAGCCGTAGCGCTGCTGACTGCCTCGCTAAGCCATCAGCCTCCAGCCGCCAAGACCGCGTCGACTCAGGAGAGCAAGCACATCACCGCCGCCAGGCGCTGGGTGCCGCTCCTCCTCGCATTCACCGGAGCCCGAGTCGTGGAGATCACGCAGCTGCGACAGGAGGACGTCCGGCAGGACGGTGATCGGTGGATCATCAGGATCACGCCCGATGCTGGATCGGTGAAGACCGGAGAGTATCGCGATGTTCCGTTACATCGTCAGGTCGTCGATCTGGGGTTTCCAGAGTTTGTAGCGGAGGCAGGTGTCGGCCCCCTGTTTCATCGCGCGTCGCGCCGGAAGGTTTCCTTCAACTAGGTTGCCCCAGCTGTTATCACTTTGATCGGCGTTCCGGTGCATGATGTCCCATCTGGGCGTCGCGCCTGTCATCCACAGCCATGCAAGCCGGTGAAGCAGATAGCGCCGATTGTCGATCGAGACCTTCAGGTCGCCGCGCTCGTTGTGTCGAGTGCCTGCGACCTGGCCTTTGCGCTTTCCGGTCCGCCACCTGAAGATCCCGGTCTGGGGATCGCAATGCAGGATATCGTGCAGTCGCTTCTGGGTGAGCATTGGTCATCTCCGGCGGTGTTGATTACACTTAGTCGGAGTTGTTTCTGCCGTAGTCTGGGATCGATCAAATATGTTCGGACAAGACCTGGGGACGGCAAGGTGTCGACCGCGGAGGAAATCGGGAAAACGATTTGACCGTCCCAAGACAACAACGTCTCTTAGTGGGCGAAATGCATGGCGCGGGTAACACCCAACGACGGCGCTGGGTGTTCCCATCAGGCCGGGAATCTGTCACGGGTGCGGTTGGCAAAAGCGACAAGCGACAGCATCACCGGCACTTCGACCAGCACGCCGACCACGGTGGCCAGCGCCGCGCCAGAGTTCAGTCCGAAAAGCCCGATGGCAACTGCAACCGCCAGTTCGAAGAAGTTAGACGTGCCGATCAGCGCGCAGGGCGCTGCCACCCTGTGGGGCAGTTTCCACGCAAAGGCCCAGGCATAGCCAAGCGCGAAGATGCCGTAGGACTGGATGATGATCGGCACTGCGATCAGGGCGATCAACAGCGGCTGGGCAATGATCACCGGTCCCTGGAAGCCGAACAGCAGCACTACGGTCAACAGCAGCCCCAGGACAGAGGCGGGCTTGATCCGGGCGGTAAAGGCGGTCACGGCGGCGTCGCCCCCGCGCGCCAAAAGCGCCCGGCGCGTCAGCGCACCGGCGATCAGCGGGATGACGATATATAGGACGACCGACAGGATCAGCGTCTCCCACGGCACTTCGATGTCGGTCACGCCCAGAAGGAAAGCCACGATCGGCGCGAAGGCGACGACCATGATCAGATCGTTCACCGAAACCTGCACCAGCGTGTAGTTCGGATCGCCCTTGGTCAGTTGGGACCAGACGAAGACCATTGCCGTGCAGGGCGCTGCGCCCAAAAGGATCAGGCCTGCGATGTATTCGGGTGCTTTCGCAGGGTCGATCAGCCCGGCGAACAGGTGGTTGAAGAACAGCACCGCCAACGCTGCCATGGTAAAGGGCTTGATCAGCCAGTTGACCACCAGCGTGATCACCAGGCCCTTGGGTCGCTGGCCGACCTCTTTCAGCGAGCCGAAGTCGATGGCGATCATCATCGGGTAGACCATCGCCCAGATCAGCACGGCCACCACCAGGTTGACCGAGGCGTATTCAAGGCCGGCCAGCGCTGAAAACCCACCTGGCACAAGGTTGCCCAGGACAAGCCCCGCCAGGATGCCGAGGGCGACCCAGAAGGTCAGCCAGCGTTCAAAGAGGCTCATGTCAGGTCCTTTGCTTTGGGTGGAATGTCGACATTGTCTGCTTGCGCACCACCGAAACGCATCGGCTGGGTCAGCACCACGAGACAATCTGCGCAAGGCATGGCGGGCCGCTTTGGGTCAGTGTTTGCTTTGAACATCTTCGATCCGATTTGACGGATCATCCCACGAGGATCAAGGTCACTTCTGGCAGGGCACTGACAGGTCTGGCCCCAAGAGCTGCGGAGAACGACGTGCATACCCGGCGAAGTGCAATCCTGGCGGGCGCGGCGTTTTGCGCTGCGCCGATGGTGCTGGCGCAAGGCACCACGCCGTTCCGCTTTGCGCTGACGCCGGTCTTTCTGGACAATGACGCCGCGGTGATTTCTGCGCTGCGCGCCGCATTGGGCGAGGCAATGGGGCGCGAGATCGAACTGGTCCAGCGGCGGACCTATCAGGAAATCACCGGTGCTTTGCTGGATGGATCGGTCGATGCGGCCTGGACCTGCGGCTATCCCTATCTGCAGCACCGCGATCAGCTGACCTTGCTGGGGGTGCCGATCTGGCGGGGCGCGCCGCTTTATCAGTCCTACCTGATCGTCGCCGCTGACGACGCGGCGACCAGTCTGGCCGATCTGCAGGGCGGGGCGCATGCCTTTTCGGACCCGGACAGCAATTCCGGCTATCTTGTCACCGCGTCGGACCTGGCGCTGATGGGCACGACGCCGGACGGGTTCTTTTCCCGGTCGATCTTTACTTACGGGCACCGCAATGTCGTGCGCGCGGTTGCCGGGGGACTGACCCGGTCGGGCAGCGTCGATGGCTATGTCTGGGAAGTCTTGAACAGCGTCGAGCCCGGTCTGACAGCCCGCACACGCGTGATCTCGCGGTCCGAGGACCTGGGGTTTCCGCCCTTTGTCGCCCGAACCGACCGGATGGCCGAGGCCGGGGTGGCCGCCTGCGCCAAGGCGCTTCAAGGTCTGGGCCAGACCGACACGGGACGCGATGTGCTGCGCCTTCTGTTCCTGGATTCCGTTGCCCCGGCAGACCCGGCGCTGTTCGACGGCATCGCCCTCCGCATGGCAGCCTTGGCGGGCGGATGATCGTGATGCGGCGCTTTCGCAACCTGCCGGTGACCCTGCGCGTGCCCCTGATCACGGCGGCGCTGATGATCGTCCTTGCCCTGGTCGCAAGTCAAAGCGTGCTCGGTGCGCTGGACCGGGTGCAGGATGCGCGTCTGTCCGAAACCGCCCGGCTGCATGTCGAAGGCCTATCGGTCGCACTGGGGCCTTCCGTCCTACGGCAGGATGTGTGGGAGGTCTACGATATCCTCGACCGCGCGCGCCTGGCCAGTGACGGGCAGCGGTTGCTGCTGACGGTCGTTGCCGACGAACGGGGCCGGGTTCTTGCGGCCACCGACCCGCACCGCGCTCCGGTGGGCGTGGAGGCGGCGGCCTTCGGCGACGGCGCTGTGGCCCCCGAGGCGGTCCGGATGACCGGTGATCCGGTCCTGCGCGTTACCTCTCCACTGCAGTATCAGGGTCGCACCATAGGCGGGATCGTCACCGAACTGGATGTGACGGACCTTCTGGCAGAACGTCGGCAGGTGACGCTGTGGCTTCTGTTCGGCAACGCGCTGGCGACTGCGGTGCTGGCCTTTGGCGGCTGGCTGGCCGTTGCGCGCATCTTGCGCCCGGTAGGTGCACTGGTGCAGGCAATGGACGCCTCGGGCGGCGCGCCCCGGCCCATTCCGCACGCCGAGATACCCCACGGCGACCCCGGCCTTGCGCGGTTGATCGAGACCTACAACCAGATGACCACCGCCGTCGAGGAACGGGCCGAGGCCGAGCGTCGCCTCGCCGACCGGGAGCGTTTTGTCAGCCTTGGTCGGCTGTCATCCGCTCTGGCGCATGAGGTGAACAACCCCCTTGGCGGTCTCTTGAACGCCGCCGACACGATCCGAACCTATGCCGACCGGCCGGATGTGGTCCGACAATCGGCGGAACTGATGCAGCGCGGGCTGGGGCATCTGCGCGACGTCACACGGGCGATGCTGGATCAGAACCGGCTGGACCGCGCCGGGCAACCCTTGCGGCCAGAGGATTTCGAGGACCTGCGGCTGTTGTTCGAGCCCGAGGCGCATAGCTGCAACATTGCGCTGGCCTGGGAGGTCCAGGCAGGCGCTGAGGCCCTCTCCAGCCAGCCCGCCGCCCCGGTGCGACAAGTGGCGCTGAACCTTCTGTTGAACGCCGGGACCGCTGCCGGGCGGAATGGGCAGGTCGGCCTGAAGGTCAGCAATGGCGGGGACCGGCTGTCGATCCTGGTCAGCAACACCGGCAACGCGATGAGCGACGCTGACCTGAGGCGCCTTTTGGCCTCGGGCCCGCTGCCGCCGGGCGGCGGTGTCGGCCTGCGGCTGGTGCATGACATCGTGTCGGGGCTAGGCGGCACGCTGCACCACGACCGGGCCGAGGGGCGGACGGTGATCCGGGTCGAGCTGCCTGCGACAGGGTCCGGTCATGCTTGACGGCCGCCGCATTGTTCTGGTCGAAGATGACGAGATCATGGGGGCCTCCCTCGTCCAGCGCCTGACGCTGGAAGGGGCCGAGGTGCAGTGGCACCGCCAGATTGCCCGCGCGCTGCCCGCGATCCGCACGCCGCGCAAAAGCCTGGACGCGGTGATCTGCGACATTCGCTTGCCCGACGGCACGGGAGAGGAGCTTTACGACACCCTGACCCGCACCTCGCACCCGCCGCCGTTCCTGTTCATTACCGGACAGGGCGGGATTGATCAGGCGGTGCGGCTGATCCGGTCGGGGGCTGCGGATTACATCGCCAAGCCTTTCGACATCGCGGCTTTCCTGACCCGGCTGGCTACTGTCATGCGGCCCCGCGCCGATCAGGAGATGCCGCCCGAAACCGGCATCTCAGCCGCCGCCCGCACTGTGGACCGCCAGATAAGCGTGGCAGCAGCCCGCGACACGCTACTCCTGATCCGGGGGGCTCAAGGGTTGGGCAAGCTGCGCTTGGCCCGTCGCGTCCATGATCTTTCAGAGCGTCGCGCTGCGCCAATTGTGGTTTGCAACGCATTGCGCGACCGCATTAGCGCGACGGAACTTGAGACGGCCGTTGCCGAGGTTGGCGAGGGCACGCTGGTCCTGGTCGGGATCGGAGAGCTGGACGCCTTGGCGCAAGACAGGGTGGTGGCCGCACTCAAGGCACCAAACTTCCGGCTGATTGCCACCCTCGGGCTGCAAGGCGACGATGCCTCGCAAGGCTTGCGCGCCGACCTTTTGTCCATGTTGCAGTCGCATGAGATCGTCGTGC
Organism: Tabrizicola sp.; assembly: GCF_030694085.1. Lineage (GTDB taxonomy): Bacteria > Pseudomonadota > Alphaproteobacteria > Rhodobacterales > Rhodobacteraceae > Tabrizicola. Next base: position 16,725 of record NZ_JAUXZE010000039.1, read on the forward strand.
CCCCGTTGGCGGACCGGCCTGACGATGCTGTCTGGCTGGCGGCCCAGCTGTTTCCCGGATTCAACGCGCGCCGCAAAGAACCGCTGACCGGCATCGCAGCCACGGCAGAAGAGGCGATCCGCGCCCACGGCTGGCCTGGGAACGGACGCGAGCTGCGCGCCCGGCTGATGCGGGCGGTTGAGGCGGCGGAAGGCGGAATGGTGATGACCGCTGACCTCTTCCCGGAACGCGCGGCGGATGAGGCGCTGCGGCCCCTTTCCGATGTTCGCGATGCCGCCGAAAAGGCGCAGATCATGGCAGCGCTGGACCGGACCCAGGGGCAGGTCGGCGAGGCCGCGCGGCTTCTGCGGGTGTCGCGGACGACGCTGTGGGAGAAAATGCAGAAGCTAGGTCTCTGACGTCTGGTCCATGTTCGGAAATCCGAACGCCCAAAAATAGTGCAGCTTTGGAATGACTTGCCGCACTGCGGCAGTCCGATCAAGGCGATCCTCGCCATTGTGTGCCTGCGGTAGCCTTGGACAACAGGGAGCCAAGGGAGGTTAGCCACCATGAAATGCAACCGGTTGGTCGATGTCGGCCGCCGCCAGTTCCTGCGCGGGGGTGTTCTCGGCGCTGCAGGAGCTGCGGCGGCAACTGTCTTGCCTGCGGGGCAGGCTCAGGCGCAGTCGCTGGCGATGCTGGACTATCCGTCCACCAGGCTTGGCAATATCGCGGACCTGAAGGTGAACGAGCCGATGGACATCGGCTATCCCGACGCCGACAGCCCCGGCATCCTTCTCAAGCTGGGCACCGCTGTCGAAGGCGGTGCCGGGCCGGACGGCGACATCGTCGCCTATTCGGTCCTCTGCCCGCACAAGGGCTTTTACATGTCCTACCACGCAGCGGACAGGACGCTGAACTGCCCCGGGCACTTCAGCCGCTTCGATTGCGAGAAGGGCGGCCAGCAGGTCTGGGGCCATGCCACACAGAACCTGCCGCAATTCGCGCTGCGGGTGGACGACAAGGGCGACATCTATGCGACAGGCGCGGACGAGCTGATCTACGGCCGTCTGTCCAACGTGCTGCAAGGGTAAGGGGGCGATCATGGCTTACAAACGCAACATCGATCGTCTGCCGATCATTCCCGCAGGCGCAAAGGAACACAACGTCACCTGCCACTACTGCATCGTCGGCTGCGGCTACAAGGCCTACACTTGGCCGCTCAAGACGCAGGGCAAGGTCGACAGCAACTGGATCGGCGAAGACCTGTCCAAACAGCAGGCCGCCGAGACCGAGGCCTGGTATGCGCCCTCGATGTATAACGTCGTCAAGCAGAACGGCCAGGACGTGCATCTGGTCATCAAGCCGGACGTCGCCTGCGAAGTGAACTCCGGTCTTGGCTCGGTGCGCGGGGCCCGCATGGCCGAGAACCGCCGCTCCGAAATCACCGGCACGCAGGCGCAGCGCCTGACCGAGCCGATGGTCTGGCGCTATGGAACCTGGCAGCCGACCAGCTGGGACGATGCGCTGGACCTCGTGGCCCAAGTCACCGCACGGGTGGTCGACAAGGACGACGAGAACGACCTCTACGTGTCCATGTTCGACCACGGCGGCAGCGCTGGCGGATACGAGAACACCTGGGGCACCGGCAAGCTCTACTTCGGCGCGATGAAGGTGAAGCACTGCCGCATCCACAACCGCCCGGCCTATAACTCAGAGGTGCACAGCACCCGCGACATGGGCGTGGATGAGCTGAACTACTCCTACACCGACTACCAGGTCGCCGACACGATCATGCTGGTCGGCACCAACCCGATGGAGTGTCAGACCAACCTGTTCCTGAACCACATGGTGAAGGGGATGCAGAACGGGGCGAAGGTGATCGTCGTCGATCCCCGCCGCACCGTGACGGTGGACAGCTGCGAACAGGTTGCAGGGGCCGAAAACGTGCTGCATCTGGCAATTGCCAGCGGCTCGGACCTCGCGCTCTTCAACACGCTCTTCACCTACATCGCCGATCAGGGCTGGGTGGACGCCGACTTTATTGCCAACTCGACCTTCCAGGGCGATGTGGCAGTGCCCGAGGACGCCGCGCATCCGGCGTCTCTGGGGTCATTCGAGGCCGCTCGCGCCGCCTGCAAGATGAGCCTTGCGGGCGGGGCAGCGACCACCGGCCTGACCGAGGCGCAGATCATCCAGGCCGCCGAGTGGATCGCCAAGCCCAAGGAGGACGGCAGCCGCACCAAGACCGTCACCGGCTATGAAAAGGGCATCATCTGGGGCAACGACAACTACCGCGTCATCGGGGCACTGGTGAACATCGGCCTTGCGACCGGCAACATCGGCCGGGAAGGCGGCGGTGTCTGTCGTCTGGGCGGCCACCAGGAGGGCTACTTCCGTCCCTCTGACGCCCATGTCGGCCGTCCGGCCCCCTACATCGACCAGCTGATCATCGCGGGCGGCGGCAAGGTCCACCACATCTGGGCCAACGACCACTACAAGACCACGCTCAACGCGGCCGAGTTCAAGCGCGTCTACAACCGGCGCACCAACATGGTGAAGGAAGCCATGGACGCCCGTGCCGGAGCCTCGCGCGAGGAGTTGGTCGATGCCATCGTCGGCGCGATCAACGCGGGCGGGATCTTCTCGGTCAACGTCGACATCATCCACAGCCAGATCGGCCAGGCCGCCCACGTCATCCTGCCTGCGGTGGAATCGGGCGAAATGAACCTGACCTCGATGAACGGCGAGCGGCGCTTGCGGCTGGTTGAAAAATACATGGACGCGCCCGGTTCGGCCCAGCCCGACTGCATCATCGCAGCGCGATTGGCGAACCATATGGAGCGTGTCCTGCGGGACGAGGGCCGGGCAGACTATGCCGACCAGTTCAAGGGCTTCGACTGGAAGACCGAAGAAGATGCCTTCATGGACGGCTACAACTCGGGCAACCCGGAGGTGACCTACGACCGCCTGAAGGCTGCCGGGAACAATGGCGTGCAGGAACCGGTGAAGGGCTACGAGAACGGGGCGCTGGTCGGCACCAAGCGTCTCTATGAGGACGGCGTCTTCACCCGTCACGGGCGCGAAGACGGCAAGGCCCTGTTCTGCATGGGCTCGTGGCGTGGCCTGCAAGCCCCCGGCAAGGCGCAGCAGCAAGCCAACCACCGCTTCCTCATCAACAACGGTCGGGCGAACCTGAACTGGCAGAACTGGTTCCTGGACCAGAAGAACGACTTCGTCATGGACCGCCTGCCCGTGCCTTTCATCCAGATCCATCCCGACGACATGGCCGAACTTGGGCTGAAGCCGGGCGACATGGTCGAGGTGTTCAACGACGTCGGCGCCACGCAGGCCCTGGCCTATCCCGAACCGACCGCGCGGAAGAACGAGACCTTCATGGTCTTCGGGGCACCGAACGGCGCGCAGGGGAACGTGATCAACGCCGGCACCAACGAGTTGATCCTGCCGAACTACAAGCAGACCTGGGCCAACATCCGCAAGATCTCGGATGCGACCCCGGCTGCAGCGCGGGTCTCATACAAGTCGTGGGAAGTAGAACTCTGAAGACCAGGCCCGCCCGGTTACTCCGGGCGGGCCTTTCGACGCGGGAGGGAAAGATGCGCATAGCCTATGTCAGCCTGCAAGGCAGGGGCCGGACTGACCAGTTGATCGCCGAGGTCGCGGACAGGCTGACCGCCGAAGGGCTGCGGCTTGCCGGAACCGTGCAGTCGAACCACGAACGACCCAACCGCAAGAAATGCGACATGGACCTGCGGGTGCTGCCCGATGGCCCCATTGTCCGCATCAGCGAGGACCGGGGCGATCTGGCGCGTGGCTGCATCCTTGACAGCGGTGCGCTGGAACAGACCGTGCATGAAGTTGAACGCAGGCTGGACGGCGCGGACATCCTGATCGTCAACAAGTTCGGCAAGCGCGAGGCCGAAGGCAAGGGGCTTGCCCCGGTGATCGCCGAAGCCCTGCATCGCGGCTTGCCGGTGCTTGTCGGGGTGAACGGGCTGAACCTTGCGGCTCTCTTGTCCTTTGCCGAGGAAGACATCCAGGGTCTTCCCACCAGTGCCGAGGCGGTCGCCGACTGGTGCCTTGCGGGCGTGGTCCGTCTGCCAGCCTGAGGCAAGCTCAGGTCAAGGCCAGCAATCTCGGGATGCCGACCGGCGGTTCTGCGAGAAAGGGCAGCAGATACAGGCGCTGCGCCAGCCCGCCACGGATGCGTTCGATCTGAGCCGCCTCGCCCCTGATCCGCCTTTGCAGCAAGGGGTCTGTCGTCCCGGTTTGCGCCAGCGACCTGTTCACCACCCAGGCCCAGGGCTCGATCCTTGCGCGGCGCAAGTCATCCTGCAGACTGGCCGCTTCGGATACGGGAGTCGTCTCCGGCAGGGCCACCAGAATGACCTTCGTATAGTCAGGGTCCTGCAGACGCATCAGCGGAGTGACGATCCGGCCCTGAACCGGTCCCATGTCCTGCGTCATCTGACGGTGGTATGCGCCCGTGGCGTCCAGAAGCAACAGCGTATGCCCGGTCGGTGCGGTGTCCATCACGACAAAGGCCCCCCGCGCCTCGGCCACGATGCGCGAAAAGGCGTGGAAGACCGCCACCTCCTCGGTGCAGGGCGAGGCAAGGTCTTCCCGCATCAGCGCGCGGTCGGCGTCGTCCAGATCGCGGCCCTTAGTGGCCATGACCTTTTCAATGTAGCGTGCGGTCTCGATGCTGGGGTCGATCCGGTCCACCACAAGCCCCTCAAGGCTGCCGTCCACAACCAGCGAGACATGGGCGGCGGGGTCTGTCGTTGTCAGGTGCACCCGATGCCCGCGCTTCACCAGCCCCACGGCAATCGCGGCAGCCACTGTAGTCTTGCCTACGCCACCCTTGCCCATCACCATCACCAGCCCGCGCCCGGCACTGGCCAGAGCGTCAACCATCACCGACAGGCCGAGTTCATCAAGATCAGCGGAAACTGCCTGCGTCGCTCCTACCGATGTCTCCTCCCGGAAGAGGGCTCGCAATGCGGGCAGTCCGACCATATCAAAAGAACGCAAGGGCACCTCGGTCCTTGGCAACGAGGCAAGGTTCGTCGGCAAGGTCGCCATCACCTCGGCATGGTCACGGGCAAGCCCGTCCGCAACCGCATCACCCTGGGCGGCGGCGCGGAAGACTCCATTGACGACAAGCTGCTGGTTGCCCAGCCCTAGCGCCCGCAACTCGTCCGAGGTCCGCGCCGCCTCACGCACGGCACCACGATCCGCCCGTGTCACCAGAATGATGGAGGTCGTCGCCGGATTACCCAGCGTTTTGAGGGCGGTGCGGAAGCGTTCCTCCTGCATCTTCAGCCCGGAATGTGGTCCAAGACAGGACGCGCCTCGGTCGTTGCCCTGAAGAAACCCGGTCCAGGCGCGGGGCAGGCTGAGAAGGCGAAGCGTATGCCCGGTCGGAGCCGTATCGAAGATGACGTGGTCATACTCTGCCGCATCGCCCGCCAAGAGCCCGACGAATTCGTCGAAGGCGGCAATCTCGGTCGTGCAGGCCCCCGAAAGCTGCTCGCGCACAGTGTCCCGCTCCGCCTCGGCAGCACCCGGCCCCAACTGCTCCAGAACCCGGAGCCGATAGTCCTCGGCTGCCTTGTCGGGATCGATGTTCATCGCAGACAGGTTGTGGGCACCGGGGATGGCAACAGGCTGATCCGAAAGCCGCGAGCCAAGCATCTCATCCAGGTTCGACGCGGGGTCGGTGCTGACCAACAGCACCCGCTTGCCCTGATCGGCCAGGGTCAAGGCAGCAGCACAGCTGAGCGAGGTCTTCCCCACCCCACCCTTGCCTGTGAAGAACAGAAACCGCGTCGGCTGTTGCAGCAGAGTAAGATCGTTCATGGACTGTGCCTCGCTGAAGTGGGCTCAAATGACAGGTCGGCCATATTTTCGCGATGACCTGCATCAACACGGGCTCGACCGCGCAGCTTTTCTTGCATCTTGACGGAATGGGAGTGGAGGATTCATCCGCCCCCGACTGGCTGGGGCAAAGAGCATCCCCATAGAGGTGAGCATTTTCTTCCAGGACTTCGGTTTGTCACGAAGTTCCAAAGCTCAGCACGCTATCCCCACCCGACCGCACCGACACACGCAGGTAAGTATCTCACGTGACCAACCGCATGAGAGACACCATGACCAACCCCTACCAAAACACCGCAACCGCGCGACTGATCGCTGATCGCATCCGTGACCTGGCATACAAGAAGACCCAGGCCGAGATCGCCAGCGAGGCCGGCTTCCCCAACGCTAACATGATGACCTTCCTGAAGAACGGTCGGAACAAGGTGCCGCTGGATCGCGTGCCTGAACCGCGCCGGATTTGCTGGAGCTTTCAACTCCTGAGTGGGGTTGAGCATCAGGAGGAAGACCACTTTCTGCGAGGTCTGAATTTGTCGTTCGATGCCGCTTCTCCACCCGCACGACGGATGGTGCCTCATCGGCCTACGTGGTTCAGGAGGCCTTCAGAGTGCCTCTGGGGTGCATCCCCGGACAGGTCGGACGATCACGGGAACCACGGCAGGAGTGAGACGCCTTGTCAGCGTGACGTTGCAGATCTTGGGGGGACCGTCAAAAAGTTCGGTCGAGAAGTTTCAGCCAGTTGCGATGCGCGAGCTTTTCCAAGAGTGGACGATCATAGCCATGCTTGGACAGCGCCTCCAGCAGCTTTGGAAGGCCAGAGACGTCCCCGATAACGTCCGGCGTCGTGCAGCCGTCAAAATCCGATCCGAAGCCAACGTGATCTTCGCCGAGCCGGTCGAGCAGATAATCCATTTGGCGAAGGATCGGCTCCCAGCCGGTGTCTGCCATTTGACGCCCATCTGGGCGCAAGAACGACACCGAGAAGTTCAGTCCCACCATGCCGCCGCTGTCGCGGATCAGAGCCAGCTGCCGGTCAGTCAGGTTGCGACTGGACGGACAAAGCGCGTGGGCGTTGGAATGGGTTGCCACCAACGGGGCGTCAGAGAGTCGCGCGACGTCGTTGAACCCGGCCTCGTTCATGTGGCTGAGGTCCAGCATGATCCGTAGGCGATTGCACTCTGCCACCAGACGCTTGCCTGCTTCTGTCAGCCCTGGCCCGGTGTCGGGGCCGGAGGGATATGCAAATGGCACGCCATGACCGAACATCGTTGGCCGAGACCATACCGGGCCGAGGGATCGCAGACCGATCGCATGGAAAAGATGGAGGGAATCGAGGCTTTCGTCGATCGCCTCTGCGCCTTCCATATGCATGATTGCGGCAACGGTTCCCGTCCCAAGACAGTCACGCACATCGGCTGCCGTGCGGCAAAGTTTCAAGGCGCCTTCGGAGGCTCGCTCCATCCAGAGAAGATGGCCCACCATGCTGGCCGCCGGCTGGATTGCATCGGCAAATCGGATCAGTTCGGGCAGGGGCAAATCGAACGGAGGGTTCTTCATGGCCGTCATGAAGTCCGGGGCGTCGTGCGCGATAGGCGACGGCAGGTAGACGGCGAAGAACCCGCCCGCAAACCCGGCCGCTTTCATCCTGGGAAGGTCCAGATGGCCCCTGCCCTCGCCTGTCAGAAAGATTTCCCCGCGGCGGGCAGGCTCCTTGTGGAGCCGAAGCAGAAGGTCATTGTGGCCGTCGAATACAGGGATCATGGGGCGGTTCCACTTGGGTCTCCCAGCATCCGGTCAGCACTGGCATCGAACAGGCTGCGGGCGTAGGCGGTTGTCATTCTTGCATTAGCCAGGTCGTCCCGAGCCATTTCTTCCACCTTTCGGCCATGCTGCATCACCAGAATCCGATCACACATGTGATCGATCACCGCGAGGTCGTGGCTGACCATAAGGAAGGTAAGACCGAGATCCGCGCGCAGGCGATTCAGCAGGTTCAACACTTCTGCCTGGACCGAGGCATCCAGCGCTGATGTCGGCTCGTCCAGCAGCACGATCTTTGGTTCAAGCATCAGCGCGCGAGCGATGGCCACGCGCTGGCGCTGGCCACCGGAAAGCTGATGGGGATAGCGAAACCGGAACGCGGCTGGAAGGCCGACTTGCTCCAAGGCCCGCACCACGCGCGCGTCGGATCCGCCAAGCCCGTGGATTGCCAGCGGTTCAGAAAGCGTGCGGTCGATCGTGTGGCGGGGATGCAGGCTGGCGTAGGGATCCTGGAAGACCATTTGCACGCGGGTCGCAAATCGGGCGCCGCGCGGGGTGGGAAGGACGGAGCCATCGATACGGATGGTGCCCTCTGTTATCGGGGCCATTCCACAGATCGCACGCAGTATGGTTGACTTGCCCGAGCCGCTTTCGCCCACGAGGCCGAAGCTTTCGCCCTTGCTCACCTTGAAGCTGACACCTTCGACGGCGCGGACCTGTCTGCCCTTGGCCCGGAAGGTGACCGAGAGGTTCTCGATTTCTATCAGACTCATTGTGCCCAGTCTCCCGTCCGGTCCAGTCCCGGCAACGGGCCACGCGGGCCGCCTATGCGCGGCAGGCAGTTCAAGAGACCCTTGGTGTAGGGGTGCTGGGCGGCCAAGAGATTGCTGGCAAGAAGCTCTTCCACCACGCGACCCTTGTACATCACCACCACACGATCGCAGAACCGCGCCACCAGCCGAAGGTCGTGGCTGATGAAGATCAAGCCCATGCCCCTGTCGCGGACCAGGGAGTCGAGGATCGAGAGCACCTCGGCCTGAACGGTTACATCAAGAGCAGAGGTAGGTTCATCCGCGATCAGGAGGTCGGGCTCGGGGATCAGCATCATTGCGATCATCACCCGCTGACCCATCCCGCCCGACAGTTCGTGGGGGTAGGCCTCCATCACTCGGGCGGGATCGCGGATCTGCACGGCGTTCAGCGCGGCGAGCGCTTTGGCCTCTGCATCGCGGCGACCGAGGCCATCGCGGCGGCGCAGGCCCTCGGTCAGTTGGTCGCTGACGGTCATCACCGGATTGAGGCTGTATTTCGGGTCCTGCATGATCATGCCGATGCGCTTTCCCCGAAGCGCGCGCATCTCGCGTTCCGAGGCACCCATCAGGTCCTGGCCATCGAAAACCATCCTGTCAGCCAGAATGTGGCCGGGCGGCCGGATCAGGCGCAGGACGGCACGGCCGGTCATGGTCTTGCCAGAGCCGGACTCGCCCACGATGCCAAGGCGTTCGCGGCCGAGAGAGAAGGATACGCCTCGCACGGCTTCGACGGGCCCCGTCTCGGTGTCGAAGGTCACGCGCAGATTCTGGACGTCCAGCAGGGTCATTTCGGCGCGCTCTTGGGGTCGAGGACGTCACGCAGGCCGTCGCCGAGGAGGTTGAAGCCAAGAGAGACGATGAAGATAGCCAGCCCTGGCATGGTGGCGACCCACCACTGTTCGAAAAGGAACTTGCGGCCAGACGAGATCATCAGGCCCCATTCGGGCTGCGGCGGCTGAACGCCCAGGCCAAGAAAGCCAAGCCCCGCCGCGATCAGGATCACGCCCGCCATGTCCAGGGTCACGCGGATTATGACCGAAGGCAGGCACATCGGCACGACATGGCCAAGGATGATGCGGGGGGCCGTGGCGCCCTGCAGACGGATGGCTTCGATGTAATCGGACGAGCGGATGGTCAGCGTCTCGGCCCGTGCGACGCGGGCGTAGGGCGGCCAGGCGGTCAAGGCGATGGCCAGGACCGCGTTCTCGATCCCCGGGCCAAGGACGGCAACCAGGGCAAGGGCCAGAATAAGGCGTGGGAAGGCAAGAAAGATGTCGGTGAGACGCATGAGCACTGCGTCGATCCACCCACCGAAATATCCCGCAACGGTGCCGATCAGCAGACCAAGGACCGGGGCGGTCACCGCAACGAGCGCGATGATGTAAAGCGTGATCCGTGCGCCGTGGATGATGCGTGACAGGATATCGCGGCCGAAATCGTCAGTTCCCAACCAGTGGCCGGTGGTGCCCGGGGGCTTCAGCCGGTTGCCGAGGTCCTGCACAAATGGGTCATAAGGCGCAATCCAGGGCGCGAAGGCAGCGACGAGGACAAGGATCGTCACGATGACAAGCCCCGCCATCGCCAGCCGGTTGCGCTGAATTCTCAGCCAGGCAAGCCAAAGCTGCCCCAAGCGGGCCTGCCGCCGCGACGTCGGACTGGGATCCTGAAGCCAGGAGCGCAGCGTGGTCATGTCCGCGCCCGCGGGTCCACCAATCGGTAGATGATGTCGGAGAGCATGTTGAGCGTGACGAAGACCACGCCCACGACGACGGTCCCGCCAAGGACAGCAGGCATATCCGAAGAAAAGAGCGCGTCAGTGATGTAGCTGCCCAGCCCTGGCCAGGCAAAGATCGTCTCAGTCAGGACCGAGCCTTCGAGGAGGTAGGCGTAGCTGAGGGCAATCACGGTGATAAGCGGCACGAGAACATTCTTCATAGCATGGACCCAGATAACTCGCCATTCCGGCATGCCTTTCACGCGGGCAGTGGTGATATATTCCTGACCAAGCTCGTTCATCATGAAGCTGCGGGTCATGCGGCTGATGTACGCCATCGAGACATAACCCAGAAGTCCGGCGGGCAGGATGATGTGGCTAACGGCATTGGCGAATACGTCCCAGGCACCGTTCAGCGCCGAGTCGACCAGGATCATTCCAGTGTAGGAGGTCAGAGTAAATTCCATCTTCATGTCGTATGTCGGGTCCAGGCGGCCGGGTCCTGCAACCCAATCAAGCTGGCCGTAGAAGACCAGCAGACCGATCAGGCCCAGCCAAAAGACCGGCATGGAGTACCCCATGAGACCGACCACTCGGACAATCTGGTCGGCGATGCTGCCCGGACGGGTGGCCGCCAACACGCCTGCTGGCACCCCGACGAGGGTCCCGAAGATGGTGCCAAGCGTTGCAAGCTCCAGCGTGGCGGGGAAGTAGCGGGCAATCTCGGATGCAACCGGCGCGCCGGTCTTGATCGAGGTGCCAAGGTCGCCTTGGATAGCGTCGGTCACATAGATGAAGAACTGTTGCCACAGCGGCAGGTCCAGCCCCAGCTTTTCGCGGATCGCTGCGATCTGCGCCTCGGTCGCACGCTCGCCAACGATCGACAGCACGGGGTCGATCGGCACAACCCGGCTGATAAGAAAGGTGATCAGCAGAAGTCCAAGAAGCGTGATGGCAAGCGTGCCCAGGCCAAGGCCGACCTGCGAAATCAACCGGACCACACGTTCGCTGCGGGGAGAGGGTGCCAGACTTCCGATCATCGGGAACGGGGCCGCCGTGACGCAGGTGCGCGCGGCGGCCGCCTGGCTTACTTCGTCACGGTCCAGTACGAGGCCGAGTCGGTGGCCCCGCCGGCATAAAAGCCCATGACGTTGGCACGCATCGCATCCTGCCGGGCTTGCTGGAACATCATCACGAAGGCCGAGTTGTCGCGGTGCTTGCGCTGGATTTCCTCGTACATCGCCTTGCGCTTTTCAGTGTCCTTCTCGACCACGGCGGCTTCGGTCATGGCGTGAAGCTCAGCCGGGTCCCATGCAGTGCGCCACGCAAGGTAGCCGGTGTTTCCGGCCTCATCGCTGTTGTCGGGGTTCATCGCGAAGGTCGAGGCGTTGGTGTGCGGGTCAGGGTAATCCGGGCCCCAGGTTTGCAGGGTCATCTCATGCTGGCGGCCGCGGTAGACCGCAAGTCCTTGCGCGCCGTCGCCCACATCGAGAACAAGGTTGATTCCGACCTGCGCGAAGGTGTTCTGCAGCGAGGTGGCGATGTCCAGCCGTTCCTGGTTGTTGCGGACGGTGAACTTCACCTCCAGCGGCAGGGGCACACCCGATTCCGCCATCAGCGCCTTGGCCTTTTCGACGTCCAGGCTGTAAGGCGTTTCCGTCAGCGCACCAAGGAAGCCCTGCGGCAGGAAGGCCTGGTGGACGACCCACTGACCCTGCAGGATACTGTCTGCCATACCGGCGTAATCAACCGCCCAACGCATCGCCTCCTGGACTTTCGGATTGGCGAGTTCCGCCTTCTTCTGGTTAAGTGCAAGATAGTAGACCTGCCCTCCGACGTCGCTTTGCACCTTGATGTCGGCATTGCCGGCAAGCCCAGCGATGTCCGTCGGGGTAAGTTCCCGAGCGATGTCGATATCGCCCTTCTCCAGAAGCAGACGCTGGGTTGCACCTTCCGGGACGTGCTGCATGAAGACATTCTTGATAGTGGCGTCGCCACGCCAGTGACCCGTGCGAGCTTCCAGCACGTAGCCCGCGTTCGGCTTGAACGACTTCAGGACATATGCCCCGGTTCCGGCGCTGTTGGCCTTCAACCAGGCGTTGCCCATGTCACCTTCGACCTCGTTCGCCATGACGGTCTTCATGTCGACGATGTTGGCCACACCCGCCGTCAGACAGTTGTAGACGAAGGACGGCGCGTAGGCCTTGTCGGTCTTCAGGGTGACGGTGTCGCCCTCGAAGGTGATCATCTGGTCAACGTTTTCCGGCGTCAGGCCGAACTGGGTCAGGATAAAGGCCGGTGTCTTGTTCAGCTTTACCACACGCCGGAGCGACCCGGCTGCATCCTCGGCGGTCAGCGGGTTGCCGGACGAGAAAGTGATGCCCGACTTGATCTTGAAAGTGTAGGTCATGCCGTCATCGGCGACCGACCAGCTTTCGGCCAGGCCGGGCACAAGTTCGCCCGGCAAGGCGGGATCAAGCTCGACCAGTGAGTCGTAGACATTGTTGTTCAGATCGACGCCTGAGAACTCGAAGGCCTCGTGCGGATCGATCGAAACAATGTCGTCGATCGCGTCCGCGACGACCAGTGTATCGGCGGGCGTTTCGGCCATCAACGCCATTGGCGCTGTACCGGACATCAGTGCAGCAAAGACTGCTGCACGTCCAAATTGATGCTTCAATAGCATAGCCATCTCCCATTGATCGTTGTTCAAAAAGCCGGTCCACGCCGGTTCCTGTGCGATTGGATGCAGCCTGAGAACAGGAGTCAAGACTATCGTCGACCCTAAGACTGTGTGCCCCAACCTGCCACGGGTCTGTACCGGCTCTGCAGCGAAGAAGGGTAGGCCGTCCGTAAACGCAAAGCGCGCCGCAAGGCGCTTGGAACATGGGCCCCGATCCCGGTTGCGCGGCCCAATGCCGGTTGGTCGCTCGTTGTCGTCACCAGTTCGCCTGCGGGAACGGTGCAGTTGGCCGATCGAAGGGCCGGACGTTCAGGATGCGTTTCACGATGCTGGCAGTGTCGATGCCGTAGTGGCGGTAAAGGTCGCCGATGGTCCCGGTCTGGCCGAAATGTTCGACCCCCAGCGACAGCGTTCGGTGGCCCAGGACCGACCCCAGCCAGGCCAGTGTCGCGGGGTGACCGTCGATCACCGTTGTCAGGACGCAATGGGACGGCAGGTCGGCCAGCAGCCGTTCGACATGCGACAGGGCCTGGCGGTTGCCGCGGGCGCGGGCGCGTTCTGCGGCGGTCCAGCCTGCGTTCAGCCGGTCGACCGAAGTCACGGCCAGAACGGCGACATCCCGTTTCTGATCGGCCAGAAGGCCCGCGGCCGCAATCGCCTCGGGCGCAATGACGCCCTGGTAGGCGATCACCACCTCGCAGTTTGGTCCGGGCGGTCGCAGCCAATAGGCGCCGTCGATGGCACCCTGCCGGAAGGCGTCGTCATGCCGCTTGCCAGGCTGGTCGATGGGATTGGTTGACAGACGCAGGTAGACCGAGCCTCCGGTTTCGTCGCGCAGCCAGGTGCGCTCGTCCGGCTGACCCTCGCCGTCGCGCTGCAGATAGGCAAAGGCCCATTCCAGGATCACGGCCAGTTCATCGGCGAAGGCGGGCTCGAAGGCGGCCAGTCCGTCCTGTGCAAGGCCGATCAGCGGGGTGGCGATGGACTGGTGCGCGCCGCCCTCGGGGGCAAGGGTAACGCCCGAGGGCGTGCCGACGATCAGAAAGCGCGCGTCCTGGTAGCAGGCATAGTTCAGCGCATCGAGACCGCGGCAGATGAACGGGTCGTAGACGGTCCCGATCGGGATCAGCCGCTTGCCGAACAGGCTGTGCGACAGGCCGGCGGCGGCGAGCAGCAGGAAGAGGTTCATCTCGGCGATGCCCAGTTCGACATGCTGACCTTCGGGGGCGAATTCCCATTTCGCGGTCGAGGGGATGCGCTGTTCGATGAAGGCGTCCGCCTGCTCTGTCCGGGCGAAAAGCTTGCGTCGGTTGACCCAGGGGCCAAGGCTGGTGGTGCCGGTCACGTCCGGCGAGGTGGTGACGATCCGTGCTGCAAGGTCGGTGTTGCCGCGGGCGAGGTCGTCGAGGATCTTGCCGAACGCCATCTGGGTCGAGATCTCGCGGTCGGCCGGGGGCGCAATCGTTGGCACCGGCAGGGCGCTGTCGTGAAAGCGGCGGCGGCCTTGGGCAAAGAACGGCACCTGGTCGAGCCAACGCTGGAAGCTGTCCGGGTCGGCGATGGTGGCAAGGCGGTCCCACTCTTGCCCCTTCGTCACGCCCATGTGGTCTTGCCAGGCGTCGAACTGGGTCTTCGTCATCAAGCCGCCGTGGTTGTCCTTGTGCCCGGCGATGGGCGTCCCCCAGCCCTTGATCGTATAGGCCAGGAAGCAGACCGGCCGGTCGTGGTCGATGGCGGCGAAGGTCGCGGCCATCGTCTGAACGCAGTTGCCGCCCAGATTCTCCATCAGCGCGGCCAGGTCGGCGTCGGACCGGCGGTCGATCAGCCGGGTCACGTCGCCCTGGTCACCAAGATCCTCCAGCAGCCGCTTGCGCCAGACAGCACCCCCCATGAAGGTCAGTGCCGAATAAAGCTGGTTCGGGCAGCGGTCGATCCAGTCGCGCAGCGCCGTCCCGCCCGGTTCGGCGAAGGCCGCGCGTTGCAACGCACCGTATTTCACCCGCACGACGTCCCAGCCGAAGGCGGTGAAGATCGCCTCGATCCGGGCGAAAAGCCCTTCGCGCACGATGCCGTCCAATGACTGACGGTTGTAGTCAATGATCCACCAGCAGTTTCGCAGCCCGTTCTTCCAGCCCTCTTGCAGGGCCTCGTAGACGTTGCCTTCGTCCAGTTCGGCGTCGCCGACCAGGGCGACCATGCGGCCAAGGGGGCGACCCTGGCCCCAGGGCTTTGCAGTGACATAGTCCTGGATGATCGAGGCGAAGGAGGTCAGCGCCACGCCCAGTCCGACCGACCCGGTCGAGAAATCCACGTCGTCGACATCCTTGGTGCGCGACGGATAGGACTGGACGCCCCCGAAGCCGCGAAAGTTTTCCATGCTTTCCCGGTCAAGATTGCCCATCAGATACTGGATCGCATGGAACACCGGCGCGGCGTGGGGCTTTACCGCCACCCGGTCCTCGGGACGCAGCGCCGAAAAGTAGAGCGCGGTCAGGATCGACACCATCGAGGCCGACGACGCCTGGTGACCTCCGGTCTTGATCGCGTCGGCCTTTGGGCGGATGTGGTTGGCGTGGTGGATCATCCAGTGCGACAGCCACAGCAGGCGATGTTCCACGGTTTTCAGATCGGTCATCTGCGGTGATCCCAAGCCAGAATTTCCTTTGCAGCAGCATACAGCCAGACATGCGCTGTTTTGCAGCTATTCCGAGTGCGAAAATTCCCATACTTGGTGAAATGCACCACTGAACTCGGAAGATGCGCCGATGTCCGCCAACCTTGACCGCTTCGACACTGAAATCCTGCGCGCCCTGCACAAGGACGGGCGTCTGACGATCAATGAGCTTGCCACCCGGATCGGTCTTAGCCCATCGCCCACCGCCCGACGCCTGCGGCGGCTGGAGGAGGCGGGGATCATCAGCGGCTATGCCGCCCTTATCGACGAAGAGGCCCTGGGCTTCGGGGTAACCGTCTTCGTCTCGGTCCAGCTGGACAAGCAGGTGGACGAGGCGCTGGCGCATTTCGAAGCGGCGATCAGCACATTCCCCGAGGTCGTGGATTGCTGGCTGATGACCGGAAACCGCGATTACCTTTTGCGGGTGGTCACCAGCGGGCTGGGCGAGTTCGAGCGGTTTCTGGTCGGCCGCCTGACCAAGGTGCGCGGGGTCGCCTCCATCGAGTCGTCGATCCCCTTGCGCCGCGTCAAGGGCGGGCTGGCGCGTATCCTGTAGCCCGGGTCAGGCTTTCTTGCCGTCGATGATCTCGCGAATCTCGGTATCGACGAGGTCGATGATGCGGTGCAGCGCCGCTTCGGCGGCGTCCGGGTCGCCCGCCACGATGGCATCGGCCAGGTCGCGGTGCGGCGGGAACGACGCAAGGCCGAAACCGGGGACGGAGAAGGGGGATTCCACCGACCTCTCGAACGCCTCGTCCATACGCTGCAGGATCTGGCCGAACATCGGGTTGCCGGTGGAATCGCAGATCGCGGCGTGGAAGGCCGAGTCGGCGGCCCGGTAGGGTTGGCCCGCGTCGACGATCTGCAGAAGCTGGGTGCAAAGCGTGTCGATCTCGGCCCGCTGGGCTGCGGTCGCGTTGGTCGCCGCGCGGCGCACGGTTCCGCTTTCGATCACGCGCCGGACTTCCAGCAGGCGCAGGATCGCTTCGCCCTCAAGCTGCACCATCGTCGGCAACGGTCCGTGCGAGGCGTGGACCTTGGCGGTCAGGTAGGTGCCATCACCCTGACGGCGGCGGATCAGGCCCAGGCCTTCCCAGCGGTTCAGCGCCTCGCGGATGGTGGAACGCCCGACGCCAAGGGCGGCGGCAATCGCCACTTCGGGGGGCAGGCGGTCGCCGACCTGAAGGCCGGCCTTCTCGATCATCTCGGCCATCGCGTCCAGCACGGCGACCCCGCGGGACGGAGTCTCGATCGGCTCCAGAAGATGCAACGCGCCGCGCTTCATGGGGTCACTCCGTGGGGGCGTGGCGGGGGCCGCGCCGGTCAGGCTTGGGCAGAAAGCTTGGGCAGAAGGTCTGTCAGGGCTGCGACCAGATGGTCCATCTGCTGAGCGGTGTTATAGCCCTGGGCCGAGACCCGGACAATGGTGTGCCCGGCCCAGGTGAAGCACGGGATCTCGATCCCGTACTGGTCCATCAGGCTGCGCTGCAAGAGGAGCGGGTCGCAGGTCGGCACCGGCATCGACACCATCTGCGGAGCGCAGAATTCGGGGGACGCGAAGGCGGGAAGTCCGGTCAGGGTTGCCACGCGGGCGGCGGTGTCCTGGACCAGCGCCCGGCAGTCGCGGGCGACCGTCTCCCAGTCGTGCTGCCGGGTGAAGGCCAGGGCCGCAGGCACCGTCAGCCAGGCCGAAGGGTCGCGGGTGCCCTGCATTTCCAGCATGTCGATGAAGGAACTGTTGCCGAAGGGACCTTTCGCGCCGGGCTGGTTTCCATCCTCGGTCCAGCCGTGGCTGATGACGAGCGGGTTGAGCATCGGCTGAAGCTCACGCCGGACATGCAGGAAGCCCGCGCCCTTGGGCGACATCATCCATTTGTGGCAGTTTCCGGCGTAGAAGTCGGCCCCAAGAGCGTTCAGGTCCAGCGGGATGTGGCCGGGAGTGTGGGCGCCGTCGATCACCGTCCAGATGCCACGCGCCCGGGCCTCGGTCACGATGCGGTCGATGGGGAACAGAAGGGCCGTGGCCGAGGTGATGTGGCTGAGAAACACGACGCGGGTGCGGTCCGTGAGGCCAGCGAGAAGAGTGTCGGTGAACTGCGCTTCGTCGGTCAGCGGCAGGGGGATGGTGACGACCTTCACCTCTGCGCCGGTGCGGCGGCAGACATAGGCCCAGGTCTTTTCCAGTGCCGCATATTCGTGGTCGGTGGTCAGGATCTCGTCCCCGGGCTGCAGGGGCAGCGACTGGGCGACGATGTTCAGGGCAGCGGTGGCGTTGGTCTGGCCGACGATGTCGTCAGGGTCTGCCCCGACGACCCGGGCCAGCGCCTCACGCGCTTCGCGCATCCAGCCGGAAAGGCCCCGGTTGGGGTCAAGAAAGGCCACGGGCTGACGTTCCAGTTTCAGCTGCCAGCGCTGGTAGGCCTCGAACACCGGGCGCGGGCAGGCGCCGAACGAGCCGTGGTTCAGGAAGGTGACTTCGGGGTCCAAGAGGAACTGGGCGGCAAGGTTCTCGCCCATGTCAGCGGCCTTTCATGGTCGGGTCCAGCGCATCGCGCAGCCCGTCGCCAAGAAGGGTGGTCGCAAGGACGGTGACGGCAAGCGCAAGCGTGGGGAAGACGGCGAGGTGCCAGTAGAAATACATGAAGTTCATTCCGACATTGATCATCTGGCCCCAGCTGGGAACCGGGGGCGGGACGCCGATGCCAAGGAAGCTGAGCGAGGCTTCCAGCATCATCGCAAGGGGGATGGCCAGCACGAAGCCCACGATGATGGGCGAGATCGAGTTGGGGATCAGG
This sequence comes from Tabrizicola sp., assembly GCF_030694085.1. Lineage (GTDB taxonomy): Bacteria > Pseudomonadota > Alphaproteobacteria > Rhodobacterales > Rhodobacteraceae > Tabrizicola. The sequence continues at coordinate 35,044 of NZ_JAUXZE010000039.1, forward strand.
TGGCGGCGGATGATGTAGCCGGGGCTGGCCCCCAGGGCCTGCGCGGCGCGGACGAATTCCTTCTCGCGGAAGGCTTTCACCTGCGCGCGGACCAGAAGGCAGACCTGCACCCAGCCGAACAGCGAGGCGATGAGGACGATGGTGAAGAAACCGCCGTTGGTCAGCGCGCCCAGCAGCATCGCGGCCAGCAGCGGCGGGACGACCGAGAAAAGCTCGATCAGGCGCATCACGAACCAGTCGGCCCAGCCACCGTAGAACCCGGCGATGGCCCCCAGCGGGATGCCGATCAGGACCGCGAACAGGGCTGCCGAGAAGCCGATCGACAGCGAAACCCGCGCGCCGTAGACGATCCGGGTGAAGAAATCGCGGCCAAGATCGTCGACCCCCATCCAGTGCTGGGCGGAGGGGAAGGCAAGACCTTCGGTCAGGTAGGCCTGGTCGGCATAGCCGGTGGGCGTGATCAGCGGCGCGAAGATCGCCATCAGCAGGATCACCCCCAGGATCAGTGCGGACACCACAGCTGCCTTGTTGTCGGCAAAACGCCGGAGGGCAAAGTAAAGCGGGCTGCGGGTCCGGGTCACGATTTGCCCCCGAAGCGGATGCGCGGGTTCAAAAGCGCATAGACGATGTCCGAGATCAGGTAGGCCACGCAGAACATCATGGTGATCATCAGGATCAGCGACATTTCCAGCGGGTAGTCGCGCAGCGTGATCGACGAGACGAAATACGCGCCAAGGCCGGGCACGCGGAACATCGCCTCGACGAAGATCGACCCGGTGGCGGTGCCGATGAACATCGGCAGGAAGACGGTGACCAGCGGCAGGGCGGCGTTGCGCAGGACGTGCTGGAAGATGATCCGGCGTTCGGAAAGCCCCTTGGCGCGCAGGACGGTGACGAAGGGCTTGTTCATCACGTCCAGCATGGCCGACCGGGTGTAGCGGGCATAGGTCGCCATCGGCACGGCGGCATAGGCGGTGATCGGCAGGATCCAGCTGTAGGGCTTTTCCCAGCCGCCTGCAGGCAGCCAGTTCAGCCAGACCGAGAAGACCATGATCAGCATCATCGAAATGACGAAGACCGGGATCGTCAGGCCCAGGGTCGAAAAGGCCGAGACGACGTAATCGAACCAGGTGTTGCGGCGCATCGCGGCGGCCATCCCCATCAGGATGCCCAGCGGCGCACCAATCAGCACGCCGGACCCGCCCAGGATCAGGCTGGGCGGCCAGGCGCGGGCGAGAAGTTCGGTGACGGTCTCTCCGGGGCTTTGGAACGGCACGCCAAAGTCGAAGTGCAGCACACCCCACATGTAGCGCAGGTATTGTTCGTAAAGCGGCTTGTCGAGGCCGAGGCTGGCGTTCAGCTTGGCCTTCACCGCGTCCGAGACCGGCATGTCGTTGCCGTCGAACGGCCCGCCGGGAACGGAGTGCATCATCAAAAAGACGATGACCGAGACCACGAAGAAGGTCAGGAGGATCGAAAGAAGCCGTCCGATGATGTAGCGCAGCATGGGTCGCCTCCTATCCTGCGACGGCTTCGACAAGGTGGTCGGGTGCCACCTGGACCAGGGCGGGGGACGTCCCGGCGCCGGGCAGGCGGGGGATGCCGCGCTCGATCTCTTCGGCGGTCAGGAACCGGCGCGGGCGGCGGTCGCGCGGGTTCAGGACCGGGATCGCCGACAGAAGCCCCTGCGTGTAGGGATGGCGGGCGTCGGAAAAGATGGTTTCCGTGGCCGCCGTCTCGACGATGCGGCCGTTGAACATCACGGCGACGCGGTCGGTGAGCGAGCGGACGACGGAGAGATCGTGGCTGATGAACAGGATCGACAAGCCCATCTCCTGCTGCAGGTCGAGGAGGAGGTTGATGATCTGTGCCTTGACCGAGACATCCAGCGCCGAGGTCGGTTCATCCGCGACCAGAACCTTCGGGCGCAGGATCAGCGCGCGGGCGATGGCGACGCGCTGGCGCTGGCCGCCGGACAGCTCATGCGGGTAGCGTTGGCCATAGCTGCGGTGCAGACCGACCCGGTCCAGCATGGCAAGCGCCTGTTCGGTCTGGTCGTCAGGCGTGCCGATGCCGTGGATGTGCAGGGGTTCAGCGACGATGCGGGCGAGCGTCATCATCGGGTCCAGCGCGGAGTAGCTGTCCTGAAAGACGATCTGCATCTGGCGTCGGTAGGGTTTCAGCGCGGCCGGGGTCAGGGCGCTGATGTCGGCGCCGTCGATCAGGATCCGGCCCGAGGTCGGCTCCATCAACCGCATGGTCATCAGGCCGGTGGTCGATTTGCCTGAACCAGACTCGCCCACCAACCCCAGGATCGTGTTGCGTGGCAGCGTCAGGCTGACATCGCGGACGGCGTGGTGGTCGATGTAGCCCGCGAACCAGCCGCCCTTGCGGGGAAGCTGGAAGGTCTTGGACAGGTTGCGCAGTTCCAGCACCGGGGCGGTCATTGCAGCCCCCAGCAGGCAGCGGCCCGGCCCGGCCCGATCGGGCGCGTGGCGGGGGCGGTGGTGGCGCAGTCGGGCAGGGCGACGGCGCAGCGCGGGTGGAAGGGGCAGCCCGACGGCGGGTTCACCGGGTTCGGGGACTGGCCCGCAATCTCGGTCAGGCGCTGCTTGCCGGGGGTGCGGCCGGGGATCGAGTTCAGAAGTGCGCGGGTATAGGGGTGGCGCGGGTCGTCGAAGATGGCCTGCACCGGTCCTTCCTCCATCACCCGGCCGCCGTACATGACGACGACGCGGTCGACCGTCTCGGCCACGACACCCAGATCGTGCGTGACCATGACAAGGCCCATCCCAAGCTCGGCCTGAAGCTCCTTGATCAGCACCAGGATCTGCGCCTGGATCGTCACGTCCAGCGCGGTGGTAGGCTCATCCGCGAACAGGATCTTCGGGCGGCAGGACAGCGCCATCGCGATCATCGCGCGTTGCAGCATGCCGCCGGACAACTGGTGGGGATAGCTGTTCAGGATCGAAACCGGGCTCTTGATCCGCACCCGGTCCAGAAGGGCGACGGCCTGCTCCTTGGCGGTGGACAGGCTGGCATCGGTATGGGCGCGGATCGTCTCGACGATCTGGTGGCCGATGGTGAAGACGGGGTCAAAGGCCGACATCGGGTCCTGGAACACCATCGAGGCAACCTTGCCCCGGACCCGCGCGAGGTCGTTGCGCGAGGCTTTCAGCATGTCGACACCGTCCAGGATCAGCCGGTCGGCGGTGATGCGGCTGGGCGGCTGGCGCAGAAGCCGAAGTGCCGCCATGCAAGTCACCGATTTGCCCGAGCCGCTTTCGCCCACGATGCCCACGCTTTCGCCGGGTTCGATGGCCAGGGACATCCCGCGCACGGCCTGCACCAGGCCTTCGTGTTGCGGAAAGCTGACATGCAAGTTCTGGATGTCGACGAGCGGCATGTGTCCGGGCGTGTTCTGCGGGGAGTGATTTCTGTCGGGGGGAGCCTCTTCCGGGTGGGCCGGAAGAGGCGATCTTGCAAAGAGCCTACTTCGTCACATGGGTATAGAAGTAAAGCGCAAGCTGGCGCAGCGGCGTGAAGCCCAGGTCGTTCGGCTTGGTGCCGTCGCCCTGCAGGTCGGCGCTGACCACGGCATTCGTCACCGGGTGGACCAGCGGCACGAACGAGGCGTTGTCGATCAGGACCTGCTCGGCCGCGATGTAAAGCTTCTGACGCTCTTCCCAGTTCGGGTTGCTGTCGGCCTGCGCCACCAGATCGTCATAGGCCTTGACCATGTGGTGATGCCGCCCGCCGTTGTAGAAAATGCCGTAGAAGTTCGACGGGTCGAGGTAGTCGTACTCGTAGGGTGCAAGGAACAGGTTGTTCTTGCGCTCCATCAGGCCGGCCATCCAGTCCTTTGTCGGCATGACCTTGATGTTCATCGTGATGCCAAGCTGGTCCTTGAATTGGGCCTGCAGGTACTGAAGCATCGGCCCGGTGATCGCCCCGTTGTAGCCGCCCTGGTCGCGATACCAGATCTCGACTTCGGGGAAGCCCTCGCCATTCGGATAGCCCGCATCGGCCAGGAACTGCCGCGCCTTGTCGGGGTCATAGACCGACTGGGAGGTGATCGTCTCGTTGTATCCGGGATAGCCCGGCGGCAGAAGCGACTTCCCGGGGATCGCCAGGTCCTTGAGCACGGTCGTGGTCATCTCGTCCCGGTTGATCGCGTAGAAGAGCGCCTTTCGCACGTTGACGTTGTCGAACGGTGGGCTTTCCATGTCGAAGGACAGGTACGAGGTGGCAAAGACCGCATTCTTGGCCAACTGGCCCGGGAAGCGCTGCTCGACAAAGGGGATCTGGCCCGCGTTCAGGTACGAGAAGTCGGATTCACCCGCCATGAAGGCCGGAAGGCCCACCTCGGGCGCGCCAAGCGAGGGGTCGATGACCAGGCGGTCCGCCTGCGGCTGCCAGGGCCCGGTGTAGGACGGGTTCTTGACGAAGGTCATCTTGTTGTTCGACTTCTCCCAGGTTTCCAAGAGGAAGGGCCCGGACGAGACCATCGTGTCGACATTGGCGGCGTATTCGTCGCCATGCACGTCCCAGACGTGCTTGGGGACCGGGTACCACAGCGAGACCACGCCCGGCAGATATGGTTTTGGGGCCGAGGTGGTCACGGTGATCGTCTGATCATCGGGTGCCGCGATGCCAAGGGTGGAGACATCGGCCTCGCCCTTCGTCACGGGGTCCCAGTTGGCGATGCCGCCGGCATAGCCCCAGTACCAGGCAAAGTCATAGCCCGTGGTGGCGGCCCGTTGCAGGGCGAAGATATAGTCGCTGGCTTTCAGCGGCTGGCCATCGCTCCAGGTCAGGCCGGGTTGCAGCTTGAAGGTCCAGGTCAGCCCGTCGTCTGACTGCGACCAGCTTTCCGCTGCCATAGGATGCAGCTGGAAGTTGTTGTCGAACGTGGTCAGCGGCAGCTGCACGATCTCGGGGTTCCCGGCGCGGGCATAGACGGTCTTCATGTAATCCATGTAAGAGCCGCTGGTGCTGTCGCCCGCGCTGTTGATCGTGATCTCGGCCGCCAGGGGGGTGGTCGCAAGCAGCGTCGCGGCCGCAGCAACCCCCACCAATCGTCTTAGAAATGTCATCGGTACCTCCACCGTGTCGCGTTCTATTGGCTGGCGCCCCCACGTCGGCCGGGTGGTGCGATGCGGGCGCGTCACTGGTCTGCGGCGTTGAGCTGTCAGGCCAATGTCAGATGTCTGACAAATTTACCGCGACCGCGCAAGCGTCACATTCGCTGCAGGTGCAGGCGGGTCTGACACAGGTCGGAGGATCGTCAGCCCGACCAGCCCCCTGCCCCGGGACGTGCGAACCCGCTCGGGACTTCCCACGCCGGGGACTTTCCACGCCGGGGACCTTCCAGGCCCGGTGACCCAGCGCGCTTCGTTTCTTTCCCCGTGCAGGCACGTCAGCCGGAATTGGCGCTGGGACTCACGCACAGCAGCCGCATGCGTTCAAAGGCCCCGCTACCGGTAAAGTTTCTTGGCTTCCGCGTAGGTCAGGGCCTTCTTCCCCGGCTTAAGGGTTTCAGGCGCCTTTTCCGAGTTTGAGGACTTTCCGCTTTCCTGGATCGCAAGACCGATCAGCCCGGCGGCAAGCGCAGTCGCGGCGGAGGTGCCGGAGAACTGGCAGTAAAGCGAGCCAACATCGAAATGCGGACCCTTGCCGCTGGGACGGTAGCGGAAGGGCGAGGGGTTGTAGCCATATGGCCCAGGCGCATCCAGCGCGATCAACCCTTCTGCGGGCAGGTCCACGACAGGCCCGCCCAGTGTGGGATCGTCGGCGGGCTGGACGATCATCGGATCGACCGCCTTCCACGGGTCCCGGATGACGCCCTTGTTGGAGTAGGCTTCCGACCAGCTGCTCAGTGTCCGCAGGACGCGATCATTCTTCTGCGGGTCTGGCGCATAGGCCAGCACATTCCCGGCTTTGTCGCAGGCGGTCACCGCGATAGGGCCACCCGGTTCGACCGAAAGGCAGGCAGGATAGGCAAGGTCGATGTCGCCGGAGTTGCCCGCCGCACAAAGCACCACGCTGTCCTTGCACAGCGCGAGCAGAGCCTCGTCGACCTTTGCCCAGCGCGACTTGCGGTGCCGTTGATCCTCCCAGGCCGCTGCGATGACCACGATGTCGGGCTTGATCAGCCGGGCATAGTTCAGGGCGGCCAGCACCATGTCGGGATCGGGCGACGCAGAGGTGGTGATCGGGATGATGCTGCAGAATGGGTTGACCCCGGCATAGGGCAGCGTCAGCGGGTCGTTGTACGAGGGCTTTTGCGGCTCGACCAAGGATGCCGGCTTGCGGATGTCTATGCCTGCAGGTCTGGCGCCAATCAGGCCGGCAATCGCCGTGCCATGCGCCCCGAAATACCGAGGCGCGCAATAGGGGCGATCATCCTTCTTCGCGGTTTCCTTCTGGATTGTCCGCTTTGCTTCTTCGACACCCGTGCCAGTCCATCCGGGCAGGTCCGCGACAAGCTTTTCCCGAGCCTCCTCGATCGGCCCATCGTCGGTCGGCACGACGAAGACGCCCTCGTCATGGATCGAGAAATCCCGCATCAGCGCCAGGTCGATCGCGCCCTGCAGGTTGGGATGGTCATGGGCGACCGGCGTGTCGATCACCGCAACGCGCACTTCCGTGCCCGCCTGGTGGCGGTCCCACGCACCGCGGAAGCTGGTCAGATCATCGACCACGCCAAGCGCCTTCAGATGCCACAGCGCGTGGTAGGCGGGACGCAGCCCCTTGCCCAGCGGCTGGTCGCCGGCCCCGGTTGTGAAGGTTTCGAGGAAGGTCAGTTCGGTGGGCAGTTCGTCCGGCAACTTGATCATGACCCTCTCCCCCTCAATACCATTCCGCGCGAACGGCGGCCAACTGGTCGTCCAGCACCGCCTCGATCACGGGTATCGCCATCCGGGCAAGCTTGCGGCCCGCCTTGGTGTCGCTGCGCACATGAAGCCCGGCCCATTCCCGGTTTTCGGCCACCTCTTCGGCCGCGCGGAACAGGGCCGGGATGCCGGGATGCTCGGGCACGGTGCGGGCGAAAATCTCGGCGATCAGCCAGGATTGCAGCGCGTGGTTCGACGGATAGGACGAATGTCCCGGCACCGGCAGGAAGGGCCTCAGGTCCGGCTCCAGCGCCGAGGGCCGGGCGGCCATGAAACGTGCCTTGTAGTGCTGCCCGATTGCCCCCCCCAGCGAGATGATCATCTGGAACAGCATTGCGGTGGCGCCGTAAGGCGCGCTGACGTCGGCGCCAAGTGGCTGCATGTAGGCGGTCAGGTCATTGCCCGCCTCCAGAATGATGCGGCGGCGGCGGTCGGCGTTTTCGGGGGTCAGGAGCTTTTCCTGCAGGACAAGAAGCCGTTTGGCTTCACCCAGGCGGTCCCCATCGGGCGGCGGGGGCGGCAGAGGCAGGCGGTCCCATTCAAATGCATCCCGGCACCGATGCAGCAGGGCGTGGTGCTTCCACGGCAGATCAATCTCGGGCCAGGAATAATCGGTCGTGCCGATGGCCTGCATGTCGCCCGCGCCAACTGCCCCGCTCTTGTGCAGGCCTTTGTGCAAACCTTTGTGGAGGCCCTTGTGCAGGCCCTTGTGCAGACCTTTATGCAACCCTTTGTGCAAGGACCCTGCAACGCTAAGCGCGAGGATCGATCTGCTTCCCAGGAAGCGCTCAATCACTACAGAAGCTGACAGGAGCTTCTCGCGAAGCTCATCTTCCAGGGCCAGCTCTGCGCGATCCTTCAACACCAAAAAAGTGTTGAACGCGCCCTCCAGTTCCAGTTTTGCCTTTCCACGGTCCTCGACCCTGATGATCGCATTGTCGATCACCAGTGCGGAACCTGACAGCAGCCTTTGAATTTCATCAACCTGCATTTCCCCGATCCCCCCACCCGTTTCAAAGCAACTCGACGCGACGAAGGCTTTGGACCGCGGCCTTCGCCAGATGCACCGGCATGCGCGTGACAAAGCCATCGGCCCAATGCGACAGGTCATATCCCGGACGCAGCACCCGGATCCGGTCCAGCATCCGCGCCGCGTCCTCCGAGCGATTGGACAGGGCCAGGCCGATCATCGAATAGCGCAACGCCGCCAGGTAGCGCGGTTTGCGGAACATCGACTGGTTGGCGAAATACAGCGACTGACGCAGATCCCCTCGCATCAGGTGGATCATCGCGCCAGTGATGTCATAGGTATAGCGCCACGGGCTGTTTTGCCCGACCAGGTTCAATCTGCGCCAGGCCGCGTCGGCCCCGTCCAGATCACCCCGGACCAGATGGATTACGGCCAGATGATCCAGATTCAGTGCAAAGTTCGGCGCAAGGCGGTTGGCATTCTCGATCAGGTGGAAGGCCTGGTCATTCTCGGCCCGCAGCATATGCAGGGCATAGCCCAAGAGGCTTTGACAGACCGGCAGCATCGGATCAGCATTGGACAGGTCGGCAAGAGTGTTCAAAAGCCGTTCCGTGTCGATTTCGACGGAAGCGCCCAAGTGTTCATTCACCCTGAAGACCTGGGCAAACAGCTGTAGGCACTCCAGCACCGGATGCCCGCCGTCCGCCACCATGCGCTGAAGCTGGACTTCGGCGCGGTCGATCTCTTGCGGGTCGAGCGAAAAGAACGCGGCCAGGGCGGTGAAGGGGAAAAGGTCCGGTGCCCCGGCAGGCGGCGGATGCAGGCGCATGCAGTCAAGGATGCTCTCACCCAGACGCCAGGGGGTTGCTTCCTGGTCCAGCTCCCGTTGCGTGACCGGCTGCGACAGCCACAGAAGCTTGCGGCTATGGGCCTCCAGCAGCCGTAAGCGCAGCCGGACCCCGGTGCCGTCGTGCTGAATCTGGGACTGCAACAGATGCGTCGGCCCCTGCGCCGAGGCCACGGGCAATGGCACCGAGCGCGCGCAGGGATCACGAAAGTCGTGGACATCCAGCAGCGTGAAGACCTTCAGGAATTGCGCAATCTGGTCGATTGTCGCCTCGACCTGACCAAGCACCGCGCCCGGTGGCGGTCCCAGGTGAACCGTCGGCAAAAGACCAAGCGCCATGCGCAGGGGCCGGTCCACACGCGGCGCGGGGCGGATCCTGGATGTCGCGCCGACGTCTGCGGATGTGGCCGGAGTCTCGGCGGCATCGGTCGGGCTGCCCGATTGCCGCAGGCTGCGCAGCCAATCCTCAAAGCCGTCGCAATCGGCCAGCGGCAGATCCAGCCCCTCCAAGAGGTCCAGCCCGGTGTCTGCGCCAAGATCGGCTGCAATGACGCCCGGACTCAGCGACACCATCTGGCGGTCGGCCTGCAATACCTCCGGCCCGAGGGGCATCAGGTCCTGGCGCAACTGGTAAAGTGCGGTGCGAAGATTGGCAGCCGCATGCGCCGCATCCGCCGAGCCCCAGAACATGCTTTGCAGGCTTTTGCGCGCCTTCATCTGCCTTGGCGCCAGGATCAGCACCGCCAGAAGCGCCTGGCGCAATGGGCTTGTTGGGGTAATGTCTCGCGCATCGTCAGCCCTGACGCGGAATGGCCCTGCAAAGATCGCCGTCGCTTTTGGCAACTCTGCTCCCTTGTTTGCGGGATACGATGACGGGACAGCCCTCTGCTGACGCGCAACTGTGAACACTTGTCCGCTTTCGGGCAAGCTTTTCTTGATCTCGCGCCGGTGCGGCGAATTCGGGGCAAGACCCCACTTTGGCAAATCGCTGGCGGCAATTGCGGATTTTGGGGTGTCCAGCATGGCTAGAACCGCTTGACCAGATTAAGCCCCACATCCGTTGTCCAGCTGTCATGCAACGGAATGTTGCTGTCCTGGCGGGTGCGGGTGACGGTCAGCTCGGGCACCAGTCCCTGCCAATCCAGCTTGTCATGCCGGAAAGAGAGTTTCAGGCTGGACACCTTGTCTTTGCGCGCAACGTCAAAGCCGGGATAGATCCCGTCATAGCGGTCGAGACTGGTTGCGACGGCAAGACCAATTCCCACCGGGCCACGCCGCAGTTGCACGCCAAGTTCGATCCCCAGTTCAAGATGCGACAGGTGATCGGCTACAGCCGTTTCCCTTTCGATCGGAAGGTTCATGTGGAATTCGGCGTCGCGGTTTGCCGTCCAGCGCAGACCGATCTGGCCCCGCGACAGGGTGCCATCCCGATACGCCGTCTGCGGAAATCGCTGCCGAAGCACCTCGGCCGAAAAGTTCAGCCGGGTCTTGCTGCCAGTCAGAACGGCGGTCTCGAACCCCAGGCCCGCCTGCCTGCGCACCAGTTCGCCGCCCTGAAACAGGATGGCGGTTCTGGGACCAAAGGAAAGCCCGCCCCAGCTTGTCTTGTGCGCCAGGGCAAGACGCCCCCCGACTTCCGTCTCGTCCGCCTTGGCATCGGTGTCATAGATCCGCCGGTCGACCGAGCCGGACAGCGTCAGCTGCCAGTCCGGGCTCAGGTCCCAGCTTTGCCACGCGACCAGCCCCAGGCTCAGCCCCGTGCCCCCCGCCTGCCGAGAGCCGGGGTCCAGGCGGAACGGCAGGCCTCCGATCAGGATCGTGTCGGTTTTCGGCCCGCCCGTCAGGTTGCTGGACGGGAGAACGGAGAACCGGAATTGCACCCCTGACTTTTCCTGCTGGTCCCGCGCGCCCGCCTTCCGCGCCAACCTCGCCCGCAGCCCGGCATCCTTGGTGGTCTCGGCCAGCCGCTGCGCCTCATGCCGGACCTTGGGATCGCCAAGCTTGTCCAGGACGATGACCAGTTGCACACGGGACGGCTCGAAACCGGGGTGCTTGGCCAGGATGGACCGGAACACCGCCTCGGCCGTCCGAAGATCGCCCCGGCGCATCGCGATCAGGCCCTCCAGATGCGCGCGGTGGATGGCCGCGTCCGGTTTGCCGGCAACCTCGGCCTCAAGTGCCGCCCGGGCCGCGTTGGCGTCCCCCCGCTGCAAGGCCATTTCCAGCGTGTCGGCCAGTGCCGTGTCTGCCTGTGCCAGGCCCGCGAACAGCACTGCGATCACGCCGGCAGTTCGGACCAGTCGGTTGAATCGATGACGAAGTTTCATGACAGCCCCCAAGATTTACGCAAGTGGTGCGGGAGTGACTTGGGGACACACCCGCACCGGGCCACCGCAAACGTTCAGACCGGCAAGGCCAGAGCGGTGGCCGTTCCTTGCCTTTCCCCAAGATTTTCCGGGTCAGCGGTTACTGCTGCCACGCCCGCCAATGGCCGAAGCCAAGGTAGCCCTGACCATCCTCGGCCCCGGTGCCGGTGACGTTGATGCCGCCCCCGACTTCCTCGCCGCCCGGACCGAAGAACGTGCCGGAATAGGACGAGCCCGCGTCGATGGTGCCAACTGCCGCAGCGAAGCCCGCATCGGCCGTGATCGCGCCGGTAAAGCCGTTGCCGGTGATCGCCGCCTGTTCCATCGTCAGCCCGCCGTCGAACGGCGTCCAGGTGCGGGTCGGGTCCTCAAGCCTGGGGGCGCGGCCCGCCATGTTCGTCACAGCGCCCGACACGGTGCCCGCACCGAAATTGGCAACCATCGTCACGTCGCCCCGCGCTTCCGAGACATCGGCGGCGTAGTCGTTGAACCCCGTCGTCGGCGCGACCCGGATCCGGGCGTAGCCCTGGTAGGTCGCCGTCGGCAGGGCCCGAAGGTCCGCGTCGGCGGTCTCGGTCCCCACGACAAGGAACCCATTGCGTCCAGTGCCGTCCTCGTTGTCGGAGTAATAGTCGAACACCAGGCTGTAGCGCCCCGCCGCCGGGTCCAGCGCGTCGGCGATGCTTTCGCCGTCCCAGGACCAGATCCCCGCCGTTCCGTCGGGAAGTTCGAAGCCGTTCCCGTCCTCGGTCAGGTCCGACGCGATGAAGCGGATCGTCTGGCCGCCGATGGTCAGGTCCAGCCCGCCCTCGTCATTCAAGGTGACGCTGGCGGTGGAATCCGCCGTCAGCCGTGCCGTCGCGGCGTCGAAGGTTCGCGTCCAGCCGGACGAGGCGCGCTGCGACGCCTTCAGCGTGGCGCCGGCCTCCAGCGCTTCGGCAGCGTTCCCCGCTTCCACGGCAAGAACCCTGTCCGCATCGGAGTTGCCCGAACGCGACGTCACGCCCGGACCGCCGCTGCCGCTTCCGCCGCCACAGGCAGCGATGAGAGTCGTGCCAAGCAGCATGGCACTGATGGTGTGAATGTTCTTCACGGTCTTTCCCCACTTTCTGAAGGTCCCAAGATCTGACCGATGATTCGCCGGTCACCGACGACAGTCGCGGACTACCGTCAGCGCATCGTCAGCGCGGGGTGGTGCCGGCGCGCGACTGTCGGCTGCGGGGGCCTGCGCGCCGGGGAAGATTCGCTGATCAATGCCGGATTGGTGCGAGCTTGGATCCGCCTGGGGCGCCCCCGTCAAAGCGAGAGGGTTTCAGATTTGCCCGGATTGGCATCAGATCTGCCAACGTCTGCCGAATTTTCCTTCGTCACCAGCGGGCCTGCCGGATTGCGGTTGACAGAATCGATGCGAGGTCGCCACTTTTGAACCAAATCTGAATTGGTTCACACATGCCGCCACCCCGCCGAAATCCGGTTGTGACTGACAGCGCCAATGTCGTGCGGGCGCGGCTGCTGGCGATGATCGAGGGCGGCGCGCTTCCCGCCGACGGGCGGCTTCCCACCGAGAGGGACCTGTCCGACAGCATGTGCATCGGGCGGCGTGCGGTGCGCAGCGCGCTGGAAAGCCTGCTGGCCGAGGGGCTGATCTGGCGCAAGCAGGGCAAAGGCACTTTCGCCGGACAGCCTCCCGACAAGACGCAGCTTCTGGCAGCCGAGATCGTCGGCGAAACCAATGTCGCCGAGGTCATGGAGGCCCGTCTCTGCATAGAACCCGTCCTGGCCGCGATGGCCGCGCGCCACGCCCTGCCCGACGACATCGACAGGATGCGCAACCTGGCGCAGCGCATCCTGCAGGCGGGCGATCCCGACTCCATCGAGTTGTGGGACGGCGCCCTGCACCGGCTGATCGCGCGGACGGCGCGGAACAAGCCGCTGCTGACCGCCTTCTCGATGATCGACGAGATTCGCGGCAATCCGGACTGGCGCGGCGTCCGGCAGAAGGCACGCTCGATGCGCTCGCTGCAGGACCGGACCGTCGAACATGTCGAAATCATCAACCGGATCGAAGCCGGAGACGCCCCCGGTGCCGAAGCGGCGATGCGCAAGCACCTGACGACGCTGGCGGACAACCTCAATCGCATCCTTTCCTCGGACGGAGACTGAAGTGACCGGCATCACCCTTGAAACGATTGCTGCGGCCGAGCAGATCATGGGTGTCGAATACACCCCCGACGAACGCCGCTTGATGCTGGACAATCTTCAGGGGCAGATCACATCGGCCCTGCACCGCCGGGCGGTCCGACTGGCGAACCATGTGCCGATGGCCCTGCGCTTCGATCCGCGCCTGCCCGATTTCGCGATGCCACATGGGGCGGACGCGCTGCTGCTGTCCAGCGTGACCGCCCCCCTGCCCAAGACCGACGAGGACATTGCCTTCGCTCCGGTCACGCATCTTGCCACCTGGATCAGGACGGGTGTGCTGACCAGCCGCCACTTGACCCAGATCTACCTTGACCGGATCGCGGTCCTGGGGCCAAAGCTGGAATGTTGGGCGCAGGTCACGTCCGACCTTGCTCTGGCCGAGGCCGATGCAGCGGATGCCCTCACACGCGGCGGGGTGAATCTTGGCCCGCTGCACGGCATCCCCTACGGGCTGAAGGACCTTTTCGACGCCAAGGGCACGATCACCGGCTGGGGCGCTGAACCCTTCCGTGACCGCATCGCGGACTCCGACGCGACCATCGTGACAAGACTCCGCGCCGCCGGGGCGGTCCTTTTGGGCAAGACCACCGTGGGCGCGCTGGCCTACAACGACATCTGGTATGGCGGTGTCACCCGCAACCCGTGGAACCTGAACGAAGGCTCCAGCGGGTCATCCGCCGGGTCGGCCAGCGCCACGGCGGCGGGGCTTTGCGCCTTTGCCATCGGGACCGAAACGCTGGGCTCGATCACCTCGCCCAGCCAGCGCTGCGGCACGACGGGCCTGCGCCCCACCTTCGGGCGGGTCAGCCGGGCGGGCGGGATGGCGCTGTGCAACAGCCTGGACAAGGTCGGGCCGATCTGCCGGTCGGTCGAGGATACGGCCATCGTGCTGGCCGCCTTGAACGGCGCTGACACCGCCGACCGCTCCACCATTGCCGCGCCGTTCGTCTTCGATGCGACCGCCGATTGCCGCGGACTGACCGTTGGCTACCTGGCCGAAGCCTTCGGCGAGGATGCGACGGCGGTGGACCACGCGGCACTGGAGGCGGTGCGGAAGTTGGGGGTGCAGGTGGTCGAGGCCAGCCTCCCCGACCTGCCCTACGGCGCGCTGATGAACATCCTTTTCGCCGAAGCAGCCGCCAGTTTCGAGGACCTCACCCTCTCGGGCCTTGACGACACGCTGACCTGGCAGGACGCCGCCGCCTGGCCGAACGCGATGCGCAAGGCGCGCTTCCTGTCGGCGGTGGACCATGTGCAGCTGGACCGGCTGCGCTATCTGGTGATGCAGGCGCTGGATGGGCTTTTTCGCCAGTGCGACGTGCTTGTCGGCCCCTTCATGACGGGGCCGATGCTGATCGCCTCGAACTTCACCGGCCACCCCTGCCTGCATCTGCGGGCCGGGTTCCAGGATCTGGGCACCCGCAGCCCGGCGTCGCTTGCCTCGGGCAAGCTGACCACGGGCGAGGCGGCGGCGGGCAAGACCTACACCGTGCCGCAGGGCATCTCGCTTTGGGGCCGGCTTTACGACGAGGGACCGATCCTGCGGCTGGGCATGGCGCTGGAAGCGGCGCTGGACGTGGCCGGAAGGCGCCCCGGCTTGCCGGAATGAACGACAACCGACCCGCAGCCAATGCGGGCAGACGACACCGGGCCGCTGAGCGGTCTTCATCCAAAGTCCGCACCCGCGGCCAACCAACAGGGAAAACGACATGAAGCGCAGAGACTTCCTTCTGAACTCGACGGCGGTGATGGGCGGCAGCATGATGATGGGCGGCTTCGCCCTGCCCGCCTTGGCGCAGGACACGCCGGTTTCGGGCGGCACGCTGATCTGGGGCCATTCGGAGACGACTCAGAACCTGGACATGCACCAGACCGGCACCGCCTCGTCGGGCCGCGTCTTGCAGAACATCCACTCGTCCATCGTCACGGTGGACGCCAATCTCAAGGTCATCCCCGGCCTTGCCGAAAGCTTCGAGGTGGCACCGGACGGCCTGACCTACACCTTCAAGCTGCGCCCGAACGTCAAGTTCCACAACGGCGCGACGATGACCTCGGCCGATGTGAAATACAGCTTCGAACGCTGCAAGGACCCGGCCACGGGTGCCGTGAACTTTGAGGTGTTCAACAACGTCGCCGCCATCGAGACCCCCGACGACCTGACCGTCGTGATCAAGATGAGCGCCGTCAACGCGCCCTTCCTGTCACGCCTGTCGGAAAACGGCGCGGGCGTGATCATGCCGGTCGATTCTGGCCCGACCCAGGGCACCAACCCGATGGGCGCAGGTCCCTTCAAGTTCGACAGCTACGAGGTCGGCACCGTGGTCAAGATGTCGCGCTTCGATGACTACTGGGAAGGCCCCGCCTTCCTTGACGCCGTGGAAGCGCGCGAGATCACCGAACCCACCACCCGCCTGACCGGCCTGCGCACCGGCGAGCTGCACATGATCAATGACATCCCGTTGGACCGCGTGGGCGAGATCGAAGGCGACGCCGGGCTTCAGGTGAAGAAGTGGTTCCCGCTGAACTTCGACTTCATCAACATGAACCACACCTTCGAGCCGTTCAAGGACAAGCGCGTCCGCGTCGCCTTCGACATGATCATCGACAAGGAGGCGCTGATGCAGGGGGCGCTCTGGGGTCAGGGTGCCACCACCGCCTCACCCAGCTTTCCGACCGATGCCGCCTACAACAAGGACATCGCCCCCCGCCCGCAGGATATCGAAGGCGCCAAGGCGATGCTGGCCGAAGCGGGCTATCCCGAGGGCAGCCTGAACATCGTCTTCAAGGCCACCACGAACTATCCCTACCACATCGAAACGGCGCAGATCCTGGTCGAATGGTTCAAGATGGCGGGCGTCAACCTGACCATCGAGCAGCTGACCTGGGCGGACTGGCTGTCGCAGTGCTGGGTCGACAAGGACTACCAGATGACGATGATGAACTTCTTCACGCTCTGGGAAAGCGACTTTCTCTACTACTCGGTCTGGAACTCGAAGGGTGCGTTCAACTACCGCAACATCTCGGACCCGATCATCGACGAGCTGACCGAAAAGGCCCGCATCACGGTCGACGACGCCGCCCGCGCCGATGTCTACAAGGCGGTGCAGAAGCAGATCTGGGACGAGGCGCACGACATCGTCCTGTGGTTCCGCAACGGCACCATCGGCGCGCAGCCGAAGGTCATGGGTCTGGATACCGTCGTGCATCCGAACGGCTCCAACCTCAACTTCCACAAGGTCTGGCTCTCGGCCTGACGCATCCTCCGGCGGGCCGCCCCTGGCCCGCCGGTTCCCACCGGGGCCTCCGCCATGACCTATGTGCTGAACCGGCTTCTGTCGGTGATCCTGACGCTGTTCCTGATCACGCTGGTGACCTTCGCCGTCACCAACATCCTGCCCGGCGACGTGGCGATGATGATCATGGGAACCCAGTCAAACCCCGCGGCGCTGGAGGGTCTGCGTCAGTCGCTGGGACTGAACGACCCCCTTCTCGTGCAATACGGCAACTGGATCGGCGGGCTTCTGACCGGGGACTGGGGCACATCGCTGATCTTCAAGAAGCCCATCGCCGAACTTCTGGCGCAGAAGGCAGTCGCCTCGGCGATCATCGTTGTGATGTCGATGACCATCGCGCTGGCCCTGGCCGTGCCCTTGGGCGTCTGGGCCGCTGTCCACCGCGACAAGTGGCAGGACACTGTCAGCTCGTCGACCGCGCTGATGGGGGTTTCGCTCCCGGATTTCTTCTGGGGGATCGTGATGATCCTGGTCTTTGCCCGCTGGCTGGGCTGGTTCCCCTCCTCCGGCATCGTCGAGCCGTCCGAGGATTTCCTCGGCTCCCTCCGCTATGCCTTCCTGCCCTCGCTGGCGCTTGGCCTTGGCCTCATGGCGCACCTGACCCGCATGACGCGGTCCACCATGACCGGCATCCTGGGGCAAGAGTTCATCCGCGTCGCCCGCGCCAAGGGCTTGCGCGAAAGCACCGTCATCTGGCGCTATGCCCTGGCCAATGCCATCGGGCCGGTCATCACCATCGCCGGACTGCAGATCGGCTATCTTTTCGGGTCGATCATCGTGATGGAAAGCCTGTTCGGCTATACCGGCATGGGCTGGCTGACCTACCAGGCGCTTCTCAACCGCGACCTCCCGCTGATCCAGGCCACGGTCTTCGTCATCGCTGCTGTGGTGATGATCACCAACCTTCTCGTCGATCTTCTCTACGTCCTGATCGATCCACGCGTAAAGCTGGGGTGAGCGGGATGAAGCGCTTCAAGACCACCAAGGGCCTGATCGGGATCATCCTTCTGACGTTGATCGCCCTCATAGCCATCGTCGGCCCGATGGTCATCCCACCCGACGCCGCGACCAAGATGGACATGCTCGCCCGCCGCTCACCGCCGACCTGGACGCACCTTCTGGGCACCGACCAGTTGGGCCGTGACATGCTGTACCGCGTCATCCTCGGCGCCCGCACGTCGCTGGAGATCGCCGTGACGGCCGTTCTGATGAGCATCGTCCTCGGCCTCCCCCTCGGCCTCGTTTCCGGCTACTTCGGCGGCTGGATTGACAACGTGCTGATGCGCCTTGTCGACACGCTTCTGGCCTTCCCGGCCCTCCTCCTTGCCCTCACCATCAGCGCGGTCCTTGGGCCTAACCTGCAGAACACCATCATCGCCATCGGCATCGCCTTCACCCCCTACCTGGCACGCATCATCCGGGGCGAGGCGCTGAAGGTCGCGCAAATGCCCTATGTCGAGGCCGCGCGGGCCTCGGGCACCACCGACGGGATGATCATGCTGCGCCATGTCCTGCCGAACATCATGCCCGCGGTGATCGTGCAGGCCACCATCTCGCTTGCATTCGCCATCCTGGCCGAGGCGGGACTTTCCTTCCTCGGCCTTGGAACGCAGCCCCCGGCGGCGAGTTGGGGCCTGATGATCCAGGCCAGCCGCGATCAGCTGGACGTGGCCCCCTGGACCGCGCTCGTCCCCGGCGCGGCGGTGGCGCTGACGGTCCTTGGCCTCAACATGTTTGGGGACGTCCTGCGCGACATCCTTGATCCGAAGTCGAAATAGGGGGTGGCGATGAAGGACATCGTTTCAGTCGATCACCTGAGGGTCGAATTCGCCACCGACAGCGGCCCTGTCGTGGGGGTCGAGGATGTGTCCTTCACCATCGCGCCCGGCGAGACGGTCTGCGTCGTCGGCGAAAGCGGGTCGGGCAAGTCCGTGACCTCGCTCTCGCTCATGCGCTTGGTCGAATTCGGCGGCGGGACCATCGCGGCAGGGGCCTTGCGCTTCCGGCGCGCGGACGGCACCGAACTGGACGTCGCCGCCGCCTCGCCCTCTGTCATGGGCGAAGTGCGCGGCAACGAGATCGGGATGATCTTTCAAGAGCCGATGACCGCGCTCAACCCCGTCTTCACCATCGAACGCCAGCTGACCGACGGTCTCATGCTGCACAAGGGCCTCAGCCAGGCCCAGGCCAGCGCCCGCGCCCTCGACCTGCTGCGCAGCGTCCGCATCCCCGAACCCGAACGCCGCCTGAAGCAATACCCGCACGAACTGTCCGGCGGCATGCGCCAGCGGGTCGTCATCGCAATGGCAATGGCCTGCGAGCCGAAGCTTTTGATCGCGGATGAGCCCACCACCGCCCTCGACGTCACGATCCAGGCCGAGATCCTCGCCCTCATCAACCGCCTCAAGCGCGAGAACGGGATGGCCGTCCTGTTCATCACGCACGACATGGCGGTCGTCGCGCAGATGGCTGACCGGGTCGTCGTCATGTACCGCGGACGCATCGTCGAGACCGGGACCGTGGACCAGATCTTCACCGCGCCGAAGGAAGACTACACCAAGGCCCTCCTCGCCGCGGTCCCGAAACTGGGCGAGATGAAGGGCAAGCCCGCCCCCGAACGCATGCGCCTGATCGGGGACGAAAGCGCGCGCGCCGCCCGCATCGCCCCCGTGGCGCGCAAACCCCAGGTCCTGCTGGATGTCCGGCATCTCACCACCCGCTTTCCCGTCAAGGGCGGCATCCTGCGCCGAACCGTGGCGCAGGTGCATGCAGTCGAGGATGTCAGCTTCACCCTCAACGTCGGCGAAACCCTTGCCCTCGTCGGCGAATCCGGCTGCGGGAAATCCAGCTGCGGCCGATCGATCCTGCGCCTGGTCCAGCCCACCAGCGGCGAGGTCTGGATCGGCGGTCGCGACATCGGCGCACTAAGCCACCATGACCTGAGACGCGCGCGGGCCGACATGCAGATGGTGTTCCAGGACCCCTTCGCCAGCCTGAACCCCTACCGCCGCCTGAAGGACCAGGTGGCCGAACCCATCGTCAACTTCGGCCTCGCCTCGGGGGCTGCGCTGAAAGCCCGCGTCGAGGAACTCTTCGACCGCGTCCACCTCCCCCGCACCTTCCTGAACCGCTTCCCGCACGAACTGTCCGGCGGCCAGCGCCAGCGCGTCGCCATCGCCCGCGCCCTTGCCGTCAACCCCAAGCTGATCGTCGCGGACGAAGCCGTCTCGGCGCTCGACGTGTCGGTCCAGGCGCAGGTCCTGAATCTGATGATGGAGCTGCAGGAAGACCTCGGCCTCTCCTACCTCTTCATCTCCCACGACATGGCCGTCGTCGAACGCGTGGCCCATCAGGTGGGCGTGATGTATCTTGGCCGCATCGTCGAAATCGGCCCCCGCGCGGCGATCTTCGAGAATCCCTCGCACAGCTACACGCGCCAGCTTCTGTCGGCGGTTCCCATCGCCGACCCGACCAAACGCCGCTTTGCCGATGACCTGTCGTTCAAGCCGATCAAATCACCGATCTTTCCGCTGGGGCACCAACCCGCCCCATCGGTTTATACCGAAGTGGCCACCGGCCATTTCGTCCTGAAGGACTAGGGAGGAACCCATGCCGATCAAGAACCGTCTGGCCGAGATGCAGGCCGAGATCACCGCCTGGCGCCGTGACCTGCACGAAAACCCCGAACTCATGTACGACGTCCACCGCACCGCCGCCACCGTCGCCGACCGCCTGCGCGAGTTTGGCTGCGACGAGGTCGTGACCGGCATCGGCCGCACCGGCGTCGTCGGTGTGATCAAGGGCAAGACCGACAGCCGTGGCCACGTCGTGGGCCTGCGCGCCGACATGGACGCCCTGCCGATCCTGGAGGCGACCAACCTGCCGTATGCCTCGAAAACCCCCGGCAAGATGCACGCCTGCGGCCATGACGGGCACACCGCCATGCTTCTGGGGGCCGCGAAATACCTCTGCGAGACGCGCAACTTCGACGGCCGCGTCGCCGTGATCTTCCAGCCCGCCGAGGAGGGCGGCGCGGGCGGAGAGGCGATGGTGAAGGACGGGTTGATCGAACGGTTCGGCATCAAGGAAGTCTACGGGATGCACAACTCCCCCGGCCTGCCCGTCGGCCAGTTTTCCATCAAGGCCGGCCCGTTCTACGCCGCCACCGACAACTTCACCGTCCACCTGACCGGCAAGGGCGGCCACGCCGCCTATCCGCACCGCACTGTCGACACCACCGTCATGGCCTGCCAGACGGTGATGGCGCTGCAGACCATCGTCTCGCGCAACTCGGACCCCTTGGAGTCCATCGTCGTCTCCGTCACCTCGATGAGAACCGAATCCGAAGCCTGGAACGTCATCCCCGAACGCGTCGAATTGCGCGGCACCGTCCGCACCTTCGACGCAGGGGTGCGCAAACTGGCCGAAGAGCGGTTCCGCGCGCTGGTCGAAGGCACCGTGGCGGGCTTCGGCGGGTCGGTCCAGATCGACTGGCGACCGGGCTATCCGGCGATGGTCAATGCCGAACCGGAAACCGACTTCGCCGCCAAGGTCGCCGAAAGGATCGGTGGCGCGGGGTCGGTGGACGCCAACTGTCCCGCGATCATGGGCGGCGAGGATTTCGCCTACATGCTTGAGGTCGTCCCCGGAGCCTACATCCAGGTCGGCAACGGCGACACCGCCGAAGTCCACCACCCTGCCTACAACTTCAACGACGAGGCGATCCCCTTCGGCGCCTCCTACTGGGCCGAGCTTGTCGAAACCCGCATGCCCGCGGCCTGAAAGGAACGCAGATGGACTGGTCCGAATACCTCGACGCGCATCAGGCGCGCTTCGTGGATGAACTCATCGACTTCGTCCGCATCCCCTCGGTCTCGGCGGCCACGGCGCATGTCGCCGACGTGGTGGCCGCGGGCGACTGGGTTGTCGAACGCCTGAAGGCTGCGGGCATGGAAAACGTCCGCATGCTGCCGACCGAAGGCCACCCGGTCGTCTATGCCGACTGGCTGCACGCAGGCCCAGGCAAGCCCACTGTCCTGATCTACGGCCATTTCGACGTGCAACCGGCGGAACCCTTCGACCTCTGGCAGACCCCACCCTTCGAACCCCAGGTCCGCGACGGCAAGGTCTGGGGCCGGGGTGCCTCGGACGACAAGGGCGGCATGCTGATCCCCATCCTGTCCGTCGAGGCGATGCTGAAAACCCAGGGCCGCCTTCCCGTCAACGTGAAGCTCTTCTTCGAGGGGCAAGAGGAAATCGGCTCGCCCCACCTGCCCGCCTTCATCAAAGAGAATGGCGCGATGCTGAAGGCCGACATGATCTTCTCCGCCGATGGCAGTCAGTGGGGCGAGGACCAGCCGAACCTGATCACCGGCCTCAAAGGCCTCGTCGCCGCAGAGATCACCGTCAGCGGCGCGAAGGGCGACCAGCACTCCGGCCAGCAGGGCGGCGGCATCGCCAACCCGATCCAGGGCCTCGCGCAGATCATCGCCTCGATGAAGGGGGCCAACGGCAAGATCACTGTCCCCGGCTTCTACGACGATGTCATCGACCTGACGGTCGAGGACCGAGAAGCCTTCGCCCGTATCCCCTTCGATGAGGCCACCTATATCGAAGACCTCGGCGTGCCCGATATCTTCGGCGAGGAAGGCTACACCACCCGCGAACGGCTTTGGGGCCGCCCGACGCTTGAGATGAACGGGATCTGGGGCGGCTGGCAGGGGAATGGCATCAAGACCGTCCTTCCCGCCGAAGCCCATGCCAAGATCACCTGCCGCCTGGTCGCCAACCAGAAGCCCGACGCGATCTTCGACCTTCTCCGCGCCCATATCGAGACGGCGTGCCCGCAGGGCCTTCGGGTATCGGTCAAGCGGCTTGCCGGAAGCGCGGACCCGTTCCTGGTGCCCCCCGGCCACAACGCCAGCACCGCAGCCGCCGAAGTCCTGACCGAGGTCTACGGCAAGGCCCCATACGTCACCCGCACCGGCGGCTCGATCCCGGTCATGACCATGCTGCTGAACGAGCTTGGCGTCCACGCCACTGTCTTCGCCTTCGGGATGAACGACGAGAACCTGCACGCCCCGAACGAATTCTTCCGCCTGTCGAACTTCCGCACCGGCCAGACCGCCTATTGCAAGCTTCTGGAGCGTCTCGGCTAGGTCGCGACCGCACTGGCGGCGCAGCAGGGCGATGGGGCCAAGTCGGTCTGGGGCCGGTCTGGGGCCGGTTTGGGGCCGGTTTGGGGCCGGTCTGGCGCGCGATGGCGGGCGGGGTGCCGGTCCCGGACGGCCCGATGGGCACCTTCCCTGACGTCCGGTCTCAGCCGGGTCGCGCCGACACCTCCTGGCCCGATGTGCGGGACTGCATCCACTTCAGCAGCTTCACCAGCGCCCGGCTGGGCGTCCTGACCTGGGGCCAGACCAGATGATAGGCCCCGTCGACGTCGGTATATGCCGCGATTGCCGGGCGCAGACGCCCCGCAAGGAATTCGGCCTCGGCCAGGAAGGCCGGCAGAAGTGCCACACCAAAGCCCAGCGCCGCCGCCTCGGCCATCTGGCTGAACTGGTCGAACAGCATCCCCCGCAGGTGACCCGCCGGACAGCCCTGCCGCGCGAACCAGTCCTCCCAGGCGCCAGGTCGGCTCTCCAGATGCAGAAGCGGCAGAGCCAGCAGATCCTGCGGCACCAGCGGCCCCTCCCCCGCCAGCCCAGGCGCGCAAGCCGGGATCACCCGCTCGCGCGCCAGCTCCAGATGGTTCGCCCCAGGCCAGTCCGCTCCGCCGAAGTGGATCGCCGCATCGAAAGGCTCACGCGTGAAGTCGAAGGGTGACAGCCGCGTGCCAAAATTCAGCGTGATGTCCGGGTTCTCTTCGGCGAACCGGCGCAGGCGCGGCAGCAGCCAATGTGTCCCGAAGGCCGGCAGCACCGCGATGTTCAGGCTTGACTGTTCGCCCGCCGCGCGGATCTTCAGGCTGGCCCGCGCCAGGTCCTGCAGGTAGTCGCGGATCGACGCCGCATAGTCCGTGCCCGCCTGGGTCAGTGCCAGCCCCTTCCCCTCGCGCCGCATCAGCGTCACCCCGATCTGGTCCTGAAGCGCCTTCAGCTGCCGGCTGACCGCCGAATGGGTCAGCGCCAGCTCTTCCGCCGCCGCCGTGGCGCTGCCCAGGCGCTCCACTGCCTCCAGCGCCAGAAGCGAACTGATCGAAGGCAGAAAACGGCGCGGGGCGATCATGTGAGTTTTTCTCCAAGGTAATGACCAACATGTCGCTCATTTTCAGGCCAAAGGCCAGCTAGACTGGAGCCGGACGGCAAGGGACAGGACGACGATGACCGCAACATTCGCCCGGGCGGACCGCATCTGCGGGCTTGAGGTTTCCGAGATCGTGCAGATTTCCGAACAGGCCGCCGCCTTGCGCGCCACGGGCCGCGACGTCGTCTCGCTGTCCACCGGAGAACCGGATTTCCCGACCCCCGACCATGTGATCCAGGCCGCGCATCAGGCCGCCCTGCAAGGCCAGACCCGCTACACCGCGAACAGCGGCACCACCCCCCTTCGCGCAGCCATCGCGGCGGATGCAGGTGTCACGGTGGCCGAGGTGATCGTCTCGACCGGCGCAAAGCAGGTGATCGCCAATGCGATGCTGGCGACCCTGAACCCCGGCGACGAGGTAGTGATGCCCGCGCCCTTCTGGACCAGCTATGCCGACATCGTCAGCATGGCGGGGGGGCGGCCCGTGGTGGTCCCCAGCCCGATGGAGGCAGGCTTCCGACTGTCGCCGCAGGCGCTGGAGGCCGCCATCACGCCCCGCACCCGTTGGCTGATGCTCAACACCCCGTCCAACCCCACGGGCGCGATCTACACCACCGAAGACCTCCGCGCGCTGGCCCAGGTGCTGGCCCGCCATCCGCAGGTCTGGGTCCTGTCGGACGAGATCTACCGCCACCTGAACTTCGTCCCCTTCACGCCCTTCACCGAAGCTGCCCCGAACCTTCGCGACCGCACCCTGACCGTCGATGGCGTTTCCAAGGCCTATGCGATGACCGGCTGGCGGATCGGCTGGGGCATCGGCCCCAAGGCCCTGATCGGTGCGATGGGAACCGTGCAGGGGCAGGTGACGTCGGGCGCCTCCTCGGTCTCGCAAGCCGCAGCACTTGCCGCGCTGACCGGCGACCAGTCGCTCCTCGACACCCGCCGCAAGGCATGGCGCGTGCGCCGCGACCGAGTGGTCGACGCGCTGAACGCCTTGCCCGGCATCGACTGCCCCCTCCCCGACGGGGCCTTCTACGTCTTCCCCCGCATCACCGCCGCGATGGAGGCCACCGGCCACCCGACCGACGCCGCCTTCTGCCGCTGGCTGCTGCACGACCACGGCATAGCCCTTGTCCCCGGTCGCGCCTTCGGCCTTCCCGGCCACCTGCGCCTTTCCTTCGCCTATTCCGACGCCGACCTGACCCGTGGCCTGTCCCGCATCGCCGCCGCGCTGGAGACCCGCTGATGGACCGCTGCGACATCGTCCACGACAATTTCATGCGCCGCGTTGCTGCCCGCGACCTGCCCGCGGGTCGCGCACCGCAAGGCCCCCTGCCCAAGACCCTCGCCGTCTCCCTCTACCGCTCCGGCTGCCTCAGCCGCGCCCTGGACCGCCAAAGCCGCGCCATGCAGCGCGCGGGCCAGGGCTTCTACACCATCGGCTCCTCGGGCCACGAAGGCCTGGCCGCCGTCGCCGCCGCCCTGCGCCCCACCGACATCGCATTCCTCCACTACCGCGACGCGGCCTTCCAGATCGCAAGGGCCGAACAGGTCCCCGGCCAGGCCATCACCCGTGACATGCTCCTCTCCTTCGCCTCCTCGTCCGAGGACCCGATCTCCGGCGGCCGCCACAAGGTCCTGGGAAGCCGCGCGCTGATGATCCCGCCGCAGACCTCGACCATCGCCAGCCATCTGCCCAAGGCCGTCGGGGCCGCCTATGCCATCGCCGCCGCCCGCCGCCACCGGCCCGAACACGCGATCCTCCCGGACGACGCCATCGCCTATTGCAGCTTCGGCGACGCCTCGGCCAACCACTCCACCGCCCAAGGCGCCTTCAACGCCGCGCAGTGGACGAGCTACCAGTCCGTGCCGCTGCCGCTGCTGTTCTGTTGCGAGGACAACGGTATCGGCATTTCCACCAAGACCCCGACCGGCTGGATCGCCGCGACCTTCGCCAATCGCCCCGGCCTGAAATACTTCTCCTGCGACGGCCTTGATCTCTACGACACCTACGCCACCGCTCTGGAGGCAGCCGACTACGTCCGCACCCGCAAGAAACCCGCCTTCCTCCACGTCCGCACCATCCGGCTTTACGGCCACGCCGGGGCCGACATGCCCACCACCTACCTGCCCCGTGAGGAGGTCGAGGCCGAGGAAGCCAACGACCCCCTCCTCCACTCTGTCCGCCTGCTGGATCAGGCCGGGGCCCTGACCCCGGATCAGGCGCTGGTGATCTACACCCAGACTGCCGACCGCGTCGCCCGCGTCGCCGCCGAGGCCGTCACCCGCCCCCGCCTGACGACCGCGCCCGACGTGATGGCCGCCATCATCCCGCCCCGCCGCGACAACCGGCCGACCAACGGCCCCAGCCAACAGGCCCGCGAACAGGCTTTCGGCGGCGACCTGAAGGCGATGGCCGAACCGCAGATCATGTCGCGCCTGATCAACTGGGCGCTGACCGACCTGATGCTGACCCACCCCGAGATCGTGATGATGGGCGAGGATGTGGGTCGAAAGGGTGGCGTCTACGGTGTCACGCAGAAGCTGACCCAGCGCTTCGGCCCCGACCGGATGATCGACACGCTGCTGGACGAGCAATCCATCCTCGGCCTCGCCATCGGCATGGCGCAGAACGGCTTCGTCCCGATGCCGGAAATCCAGTTCCTCGCCTATGTCCACAACGCCGAGGACCAGATCCGGGGCGAGGCGGCGACGCTGCCCTTCTTCTCCAACGGCCAGTTCACCAACCCGATGGTGATCCGCATCGCGGGACTTGGCTACCAGAAGGGCTTCGGCGGGCATTTCCACAACGACAACTCGCTCGCCGTCCTGCGCGATATCCCCGGCGTGATCCTGGCAGTGCCCTCGAACGGGGCCGACGCCGCGATGATGCTGCGCGAATCCGTGCGCCTCGCGCGTGAGGAACAGCGCGTCGTCGTCTTCGTGGAACCGATCGCGCTTTACCCGATGCGCGACCTTCTTGCCGACAAGGACGGCGGCTGGATGCGCCGCTACCCCGACCCCTCCCAGACCATCCGCCTGGGCGAGGTCGGCACTGACGGCACAGGCACCGACCTTGCCATCGTCACCTTCGGCAACGGTTGCTACCTGTCGCAGCAGGCCCGCCCCGAACTGGAAGCCGCAGGCCTGAAGACCCGGATCATCGACACCCGCTGGCTCTCGCCTCTGCCCAAACCGGCGCTGACCGAAGCCGTCAAAGGCTGCAAACACATCCTGATCGTCGATGAGACCCGCCACACCGGCGGCGTCGCCGAGGGCCTGATGGCGCATTTCCACGAGGCCGCCCCCGGCACCCCCCTCGCCCGCCTGACCGCCGAGGACAGCTTCATCGCCACCGGCCCGGCCTATGCGGCCACGATGCCGTCCAAGGACCGGATCGTCGCCGCCGCCCGCGCGCTAACGGGGGCCAAGCCATGACCCGCAAGACCGCCGTCGTCATCTGCCCCGGTCGCGGCACCTACAATGCCACCGAACTCGGCTACCTTGGCCGCAATTTCCCGGACCCTGCGCTGCTCTCCCGCTTCGACACCCTGCGCACCGCAGCCGGACAGGACAGCCTAACCGCCCTTGACGGGGCCGACCGCTTCACCCTCGCCCGCCACACCCGCGGCGACAACGCGAGCGCCCTGATCTACGCCGCCACGCTGGGGGATTTCCTCTCCCTCGAGCGGCAAAGCATCGACGTGGTCGCCGTGACCGGCAATTCGATGGGCTGGTACTCCGCCCTCGCCTGCGCCGGGGCCGTGACGCCGGAAGACGGTTTCACCATCGCCAACACGATGGGCCGCCTGATGCAATCCGCGCTGATCGGCGGCCAGTTGGTATATCCGTGGGTGGATGAAGACTGGGTCCCCCGCCCCGCCCGCAAGGCCGCGCTCCTGGCGCTTGTCGCCGACATCGCCACCCGCCGCGACCACGCGCTTTCCCTCTCCATCGACCTTGGTGGCCTTCTGGTCCTGGCCGGGAACGAGGCGGGGCTCAAGGCGTTCGAGACCACCGTCGACCCCGTGCAAGGCCGTTTCCCGATGCGCCTTGGCAACCACGCGGCCTTCCACACCGCGCTGCAAGCCCCCGTCGCCGCGCAAGGCCGCACAGCCCTCCCTCCGACCCTCATCACCCAGCCGCTTCTCCCCCTGATCGACGGGCGAGGCGCGATCTGGTGGCCGGGGGCAACCGACTCCACCGCGCTGCACGCCTACACCCTCGGCCATCAGGTGACCGAGACCTACGACTTCACCGCCGCCATCCGCACCGCCGCCCACGAATTTGGCCCCGACCTGTTCATCGTCACCGGTCCCGGCACCACGCTGGGCGGGGCCGTGGCGCAATCGCTGATCCTTGCCCGCTGGCGCGGCATGGGGGCCAAGGCGGATTTCCATAAACTGCAGGCCGAAAGCCCGCTGCTTGTCGCGATGGGGCTGCCCGACCAGCGCGCCCTCGCGACCCATGAAGGAGCCTAAGATGACCCACACCGCCACCCTCGCCGCCGCAGGCCTCACCCAGGCGGACCTGACCCAAGGCACCCTCATCGTCCGCTCCCCCATCGACGGCGCAGAACTGGCCCGGGTCCATGAGACCCCGGCATCCGAGATGCCCGGCATCATCGCCCGCGCCAAATCCGCCTTCACTCAATGGCGCACCGTCCCCGCCCCGCGCCGGGGGGAACTCGTCCGCTTGCTGGGCGAAGAACTTCGCGCCGCAAAGGCAGAACTCGGCGCTCTCGTCACACAGGAGGTCGGCAAGATCACCTCCGAAGGCCTGGGCGAAGTGCAGGAAATGATCGACATCTGCGACTTCGCCGTCGGCCTGTCCCGCCAGCTTTACGGCCTCACCATCGCGTCGGAGCGTCCCGGTCACCGCATGGCCGAAACCTGGCACCCGATCGGCCCCGTGGGCGTCATCAGCGCCTTCAATTTCCCCGTCGCCGTCTGGTCCTGGAACACGGCCCTTGCCCTGGTCTGCGGCAACCCGGTGATCTGGAAACCGTCCGAGAAGACCCCCCTCACCGCCATCGCCACCATGCGCATCATGGACCGCGCATTGGCCCGCTTTGGCGACGCACCGGATGGCCTGTGCCAACTTGTCATCGGCGGCCCCGACATCGGCGCGGCCCTCGTCGACAGCCCCGACGTCCCGGTCCTTTCCGCCACCGGCTCAACCCGCATGGGCGGGATCGTCGGGCCGAAGGTCGCCGCCCGCTGGGGCCGCCCGATCCTTGAGCTTGGCGGCAACAACGCGATGATCGTCGCGCCCTCGGCCGACCTCGACATGGCCGTCCGCGCCATCGTCTTCGGCGCCGTCGGCACCGCCGGCCAGCGATGCACCTCGCTCCGCCGCCTGATCGTCCACCGTTCGATCCGCGATGACCTGGTGGCCCGCCTGACCAAGGCCTACGCCAGCCTCTCCATCGGCGACCCGCGCGCAGAGGGCACCCTGATCGGCCCCCTCGTTGATCGGGCCGCCCGCGACCGGATGCTTGCCCAACTCGACCGCGCCCGCGCCGAGGGCGGCACCGTCCACGGCGGCCAGCCCGTCACCGATGGCGTCCCCGCTGGCGCCTACGTCACCCCCGCCCTCGTCGAGATGCCCGCCCAGACCGCCACTGTCCGCGAGGAAACCTTCGCCCCGATCCTTTACGTCCTGACCTACGACGCCTTCGATGACGCCATCGCCTTGCAGAACGACGTCCCCCAGGGCCTCTCCTCCTGCATCTTCACCCTCAACCTGCGCGAGGCCGAGACCTTCCTCTCTGCCGCCGGGTCCGACTGCGGCATCGCCAACGTCAACATCGGCCCTTCGGGGGCGGAAATCGGCGGCGCCTTCGGGGGCGAGAAGGAAACCGGCGGCGGGCGCGAAAGCGGCTCGGACGCCTGGAAGGGCTACATGCGGCGGCAGACCTCGACCGTGAACTACTCGGCCAGCCTGCCCCTCGCCCAAGGGGTCCGCTTTGATCTCTGAGCCAAACCTCTGGCGGGCCTCCGCGCGGGAAACCTTCTCCGCCCCGCCCCTGGACACCGACCGCACCGTCGACCTCGCCATCATCGGCGGCGGCTTCACCGGCTGCGCGGCGGCCCTGCAAGCCGCCCGACAGGGCGCGAGCGTCTGCCTGCTGGAGGCCGCAACCATCGGCCACGGCGGCTCCGGCCGCAACGTCGGCCTCGTCAACGCGGGCCTTTGGCTGCCCCCCGACACCGTCCGCGCCCAGATGGGCGAAGCCGCCGCGACCAGACTTCTCACCACCCTCGCCGAAGCCCCCGCCCGCGTCTTCGCCCTGATCGACCGCGAAGTCATCGACTGCGAGGCCACCCGCAACGGCACCCTCCACCTCGCCCATTCCCCGAAGGGCATGGTCGACCTCACCGAGCGCCACCGCCAGGGCCGCATGATGGGCGCACCACTGGCGCTTCTGGACGCCGCCGAGACCGCCCGACGCACCGGCTCCACAGCCTTCCACGGCGCGCTTTTCGACCCCCGCGCCGGGACGATCCAGCCCCTCGCCTATGTCCGCGGTCTGGCGCGGACGGCAGCACAGGCCGGCGCGATCCTGCATGAACGCAGCCCCGTCCAGTCGATCATCCGCCAGGCCGACCTCTGGCACATCAATTCCGGCGCCCACACCCTCCGGGCCCGCCGCCTGCTTGTCGCGACCAATGCCTACCACCTGCCCGTCGGCCCCGCCTTCCAGCCCGCCTTCGTCCCCGTCCACTACTGCCAATACGCCACCGCCCCCCTGCCCCCCGCCCTTCTGGACACCATCCTGCCCAAAGGCGAAGGCTGCTGGGACACCGCGCTCATCATGTCTTCGGTCCGCCGCGACCGGGCCGGGCGGCTCATCATCGGCGGCATCGGCAACGGCGACGGCCCCGGCGCGCGGGTCCACGCCACCTGGGCGCGCCGCAAGCTTGCCGCCCTATACCCCGCCCTGAAGGGCACCCCCCTCACCCATGGCTGGAGCGGCCGGATCGCCATGACCGGCGACCACGTCCCCAAGGTCGTCGCCTTCGGCCCCGACGCCTATGCCATCTTCGGCTACTCCGGTCGCGGCATCGGTCCCGGCACGGTCTTCGGCACCGAAGCCGCCCGCGCGCTTCTGACCGGCAGCGACGCCCCCCTCCCCGTCGCCCCCATCCGCCAGCACCGCGAAACCCTCCCCGCCGCCCAGGCCGCATACTTTGAGACCGGAGCCTGCCTGACCCACGCGCTCGCCGCCCGCTAACCCCGCGCCTGGGCTAAGAGCCAGTCTCGCACCTCCAGCGCCGGTCGGGCCAGTGTCGCGTCGCGCGGCCAGATGACGTGGAAATCCATCCCCGTCACCAGCGCATGATCCGTCAGCCGCACCAGCACCCCTTGGCCGATCAACCCCTCGACCAGATGCCGCCAGCCCAGCGCGACACCCTGCCCCGCGATCACCGACTGCACCACCAGCACATAGTCATTGATCTGCAAGCCCTTCGGAACCCGCCGACCCTCCACGCCCACCGAGGCGAACCAGTCCCGCCAGGTCGCCGCCTGCCGGAACGGCTCCTCCAGGTGGATCAGCTGATGGCCCAGCAACTCCTCCGGCCCCACAGGCCGCGCACGCCCCGCCAGATACCCTGCCCCACAGACCGGCCAGATCTCCTCCGCCGCCAAAGGCCGCGCCTCATACTGCGGCCAGTCCGCCGGATTGCCGCCCCGCACCCCCAGGGGAATCCCCTCGCCCACTAGATCCAGGTCGTGATCCCCGGTCTGGATGCGCAGGTCGATCTGCGGCAGGTCCGCCCGCAACTGCGCCATGCGCGGCACCATCCAGAAGGCCGCAAAGGCCGTGGAACAGGACAGCGTCACATGCCCCTCCGCCGCCGTCCGCAAATCGCGGGCCGAGCGCTGGATGTGGGACAGCCCGATCGCCACGTCGGCATGAAACCGCGCCCCCGCTGCCGACAGCCGCACCCGCCGATGTTCGCGCAGGAACAGCGTTGTCCCCAGATGTTCCTCCAGCCGGTGCACCGCATAGGACACCGCCGCCTGCGTCATCCGCAATTCCCGCGCCGCTGCGGTGAAGCTGCCATGCCGCCCCGCCGCCTCGAAGACGACAAGGGCGTTGATCGACGGCACCAGAGATCGCAGGTTTTCCATAAACCCAGCTTATCAACTCTATCAGCCTTTTCCAGCGTCACGCCGACGCCCGCGCCGGATAACATGGCCGCGACTTATCGAAGGACCACGATCATGGCCGACGGCGACATCCCGGAAAAACGGCAGCGCGGCGGGCGGCAGAAGATGCGCGACGCCCGTGTGGGAGTCGAGGCTGGGGTCCACCGCCCCTACATCACCCGCGGCATCCCGACCTATGACATCCTGTCCGAAGACAGCCTGACGAAGATCGAGGCCACCGCCGACCGCATCCTGGCCGAGATCGGGATCGAGCTTCGCGACGACGTCGAGGCCATGCAGCTTTACAAATCCGCAGGCGCCGAGGTGACGGAAACCACCCAGAACATCTGGCGCGTGAAATTCCCCCCCGCCATGCTGCGCGAGATCCTGAAGACCGCCCCCGCCGTCTTTGCGCAACACGCCCGCAATCCGGCCAACACCGTGCAGATCGGCGGCAACAACGTCGTCTTCGCGCCCTCCTACGGGTCGCCCTTCGTGATGGACCTTGACCGGGGCCGCCGCTACGGCACGATCGAGGACTTCCAGAACTTCATCAAGCTGGCGCAAAGCTCACCCTGGCTGCACCACTCTGGCGGCACGGTCTGCGAACCCACCGATGTCCCGGTGAACAAGCGCCATCTGGACATGGTCTACAGCCACATCCGCTATTCCGACCGGGCCTTTCTGGGGTCGATCACCGCGCCGGAACGCGCCGCCGACAGCGTCGAGATGGCCCGTATCCTCTTCGGGGCCGAGTTCACCGACCAGAACTGCGTCGTCATGGGCAACTTCAACACCACCTCGCCCCTGGTGATCGACGGGGTGACGGCGGCGGGCATCCGCACCTATGCCGCCGCGAACCAGGGCTCGATCCACCTGCCCTTCCTTCTGGGCGGCGCCGTCGCGCCCCTGACCATCGCCGGCATGGTCGCGCAGGGACTGGCCGAATCGATGGCCTCCTGCGCGCTGGCCCAGCTGACCCGCCCCGGCGCGCCGGTGATCCTTGCCTCGTTCTTCTCGTCGATGTCGCTCAAGACCGGCTCGCCCACCTTTGGCATGCCCGAACCCGCCATCGGCTCGCTCGCGATGGGCCAGCTTGCCCGCCGCCTGAACCTGCCGCTGCGCTGTGCGGGGAACTTCTCGACCTCCAAGCTCCCCGACGGCCAGGCCATGTGGCAAAGCATGATGTCGATGATGTCCGCCGTGCAGGGCGGGGCCAACTACGTCCTGCACTCGGCGGGCTTCCTCGACGGCCTGCTGTCGATGTCCTACGAAAAGGTCGTGATGGACACCGACATCTGCGGCGCGCTGCACTCCTACCTCGACGGGATGGCGGTGAACGAGGACACGCTGGCCTTCGAGGCGCTGAACGAGCTTGGGCCCGGCCAGCACCTCTTTTCCACCCAGCACACGCTGCGCCACTATGAAACCGCCTACTGGGACTCCGCGCTCGACGACAACCAACCGTGGGAGACCTGGGACGAACAGGGCGGCATCGACTATGCCCAGCGCGCCAACACCCGATGGAAGAAGATCCTGCGCGACTATCAGACGCCCCCGCTGGACGAAGGCATCGACGAGGCGCTGCAGGACTTCATGGCGCGGCGCAAAGAGTCGATGGCGGATATGTGGTATTGAGGGGTGACCGTTAACAAAGCCTGAACGCCCAGGCGCAAACCCTTGATTTCCCTTGACCCGCAGGGTCTGTCCACCGTGGACAGGCCCGCCCTTCCCCGTTGGTCGCCCGGCGGCTATCCTGCGGCCCATGACGGAAAACCGCATCTCCGCGCCCGCCCCGGCCCCGCTTCTGCGCGACCCCGTCACGCCGCCGACCCGAGTGACCTTCGTCCTCGTCCCCCGCTTCAACATGGCGACGCTCATCACCCTGATCGAACCCCTCCGCGTCGCCAACTACCTCGCCCCTCAGCCGCTTTATCAATGGGAGATCCTGTCCCCGGACGGTGCCGAGATCCCCGCCTCGAACGGCCTGACCATCTCCGCCCAACCCCTCTCCGACCGCAACCGCCGTGGCGAGGCGATCTTCGCCCTCGGCTCCTGGGGTGCCGAAGACTATGCGAACCGCGACCTCCTCGCCTGGCTCCGCCGCCAGTCCCGCGACGGCGCCCGGCTTTGTGCGGTTGAACTCGGCTGCTACCTTCTTGCCAAGGCTGGCCTCCTGACCGACACCCCCATCGCAACCCACTGGTCCTGGGCGCCGGGCTTTCAGGAACGCTACCCCGACATCCCGCTAGTCGAGCAGCTTTACACCTTGGACGAGCCCATCTTCTCCTGCGCTGGCGGCATGGCCGGTGTCGACCTGATGCTGCGCCTGATCGCCGGTCGCCACGGCGACAGCTTGGCAGGCGAGGTCGCCGACCAGATGCTCCACCAGCCGATCCTCCCCCCCGAGGCCCCCCAGCGTCGCACCCTGGGTCAGGGCACCGACCAGTTCTCGCCCACGCTCCGCGACGCCATCGCCCTGATCGAGGCGAACATCGCCGACCCGCTTGCTGTCCCCGAAATCGCCCAGCGCCTCGGCCTCTCGCAACGCCAACTCGAACGCCAGTTCCACAGGGGCCTTGGCTGCTCCATCGTGCAGTTCGGCACCCTGGTCCGGCTTCAACACGCCCGCGTCCTGTTGATCGCGACCAAGCTGTCGGTGCGCGAGATCGCCACCGCCACCGGCTTCAACGCGATGTCCCACTTCGCCGCCGCTTTCCGCAAATGCTTTGACCGTCGTCCCAGCGACTATCGCCAGGGCTGGGCCCCCAGCGAGGCCGCCCCCTCCTGGCCCGGCACCCTTAGCGCCTATATCGAGACGCTCCGCCTGCGCGCGGCCCGCGCAGTCCAGGGTCAAGCTACCTCGTTCGACGTCGTCTCCTCGTCGGAGGGACCCGGCGAGGAGAAGCCAAAGGCGCACGACGAGCGGCCCCAAGTAAACGACCGCTTCACGCGAAGGCCGGGATGACCTCCTTGCAGAACAGTTCCAGCGACCGCTTCTGTTCCTTCAGCCCCAGACCAAGGCTGGCGTAGTAGATGAACTCGTCCACCCCGATTGCCTGATACTCCTTCAACTTGGCGATCACCTCGTCCGGCGTGCCGAACATCAGGTTCCGGCTCAGCATCTCGGGGTCATACTCCGCCCGGTTCCCAAGCTGGTCGAAGGGGATCGACTTCGGAAAGCCGTTTTCGACGTCACCCATGTTCTTGAACAGGTTCTCGAACTGCGACAGCTGGCGTTGAGCCGCCCGGACCGGGATCATCCAGTCCTCCTTCCGGTCATAAAGCGCGGTGTGCCGCATCATCGCCATCGTCGGACGCTTGGCACCGGGGTTGTTCGCCAGCGCCTCGGCCAGCCGGTCCATGTACAACTGCGCCTCACCCATGTCGCGGGTCAGGGGCCAGGACTGGATGTTGCAGCCATGCCTGACCGCATAGTCATAGGTGATCGGCGCGCGGGCCGCGACCCAGACCGGGACATCCTTCTGCACCGGCTTCGGGCACGAGGTTGAGGCCGGGAACGACCAATGCTCCCCCTCATGCGCATAGTCGCCCTTCCACAACTCCCGGATCACGGGCAGCATTTCCTGCATGTAGCGCCAGGCGTCGGTCTGCTTCAGCCCCGGCCGCATCCGGTCGAACTCGCGCTGATAGGCGCCCGAGCCGATGCCGAACTCCAACCGCCCGCCCGAGATGAGGTCGACAAACGCCGCTTCGCCCGCTGCCTTGATCGGGTGCCAGTAGGGCGCGGCGATGACCGCCGTGCCCAGACGGATGTCGTTGGTATGCTCGGCCCACCAGGTCAGGATCGAAAACGGGTTCGGCGCGATGGTCATCTCCAGCGCGTGATGCTCGGCCGCCCAGGCGATGCGGAACCCGCCCGCGTCGGCCATCTGCACCATCTCCAGCGTGTGCTTGGCCACGTCCTTCATGGCAAGCGTGTCGTCGATCCGCTCCATGTTGATCGCAAGGTGGAATTTCATCTCGTATCTCCCTGAAATTTCAGCGCATCACGAAGGGGTTGGCGATGGGCTCGGATGAGGTGTTGACCCAGATCGTCTTGGGCCTTGTGTAGTCGTACATGGCCTGGAACCCGCTCTCGCGGCCGTAGCCCGAGCCCTTGACGCCGCCAAAGGCCGCGATGGGCGACACGGCGCGGTAGGTATTGACCCAGACGATCCCGGCGCGAATGGCCTTGGCCACCCACATCTGCCGCGCGCCGTTCAGGGTGAAGACGCCCGCCGCCAACCCATGCGCCGACTGGTTGGCCAGGCGGATCGCCTCGTCTTCAGTCTTGAACCGCAGCACCGACAGCACCGGCCCGAACAGCTCGGTGTCCACAATGGTCAGGTCCGGCGACGGGCAGTCGACAATCGTCGGCTCATAATAGGTCCCGCCCAGGCTCGGCTGCTTGCCCCCGGTCAGGACCTTGGCCCCTTCCTTGATCGCCAAAGCCACCTGCGCCTCGATCAACCGCACCTGCGCCTCGGTGCACAGCGGCCCCATTTGCGTCTCGTCTTCCAGCGGGTCGCCAATCCGGATCGCCTCCGCCGCCGCCACGAGCCGGGCCAGAAACTCCTCCGCCACCGCCTCATGC
This sequence comes from Tabrizicola sp., assembly GCF_030694085.1. Classification (GTDB taxonomy): domain Bacteria; phylum Pseudomonadota; class Alphaproteobacteria; order Rhodobacterales; family Rhodobacteraceae; genus Tabrizicola. The sequence continues at coordinate 71,620 of NZ_JAUXZE010000039.1, forward strand.
ACGATCAACCGGGACCCCGCGACACAGCTTTGCCCCGTCGCACCAAAGATCCCCGCCACGCAGCCATTCACCGCGCTTTCAAGGTCCGCGTCCTCGAACACCACGAAGGGCGACTTGCCACCCAGCTCCAGCGACACCTCCGCGAAGTTCTCCGCCGAGTTCCGCACAATATGCCGCGCCGTCTCTGGCCCCCCGGTAAACGACACCCGCGCGACCAGGGGATGCGAGGTCAGCACCCGCCCCACCTCGCCATGCCCGCTGATGATGTTGACCACACCCGCCGGAAACCCCGCCGCCTCGATCAGCCGCCCGAACTCCAGCATCGGCACCGAGGCGTGTTCGGACACCTTCAAGACCACCGTATTCCCCGCCGCCAGGGCCGGTCCCAGCTTCACCGCCGACAGGAACAGTTGCGAATTCCACGGCACCACCGCCGCAACCACGCCCAACGGCTCGCGGTTGGTGAAGACCAGCATGTCCGGCTTGTCGATCGGCAGGACCTCGCCCGAAAGCTTGTCCGCGGCGCCTGCATAGAAGTGGAAGAACTCCGCGATGTATTTGGCCTGCCAGCGCGTCTCTTTCAGCATCTTGCCGGTATCCAGCGTCTCCGCCCGCCCAAGCTCCTCGGACGCATCGGCCAGCAAATCCCCCAGCTTGCGCAGGCACTTCCCCCGGGCGCTCGGGGTCATCCGCCCCCACTCGCCTGACAACGCCCGGTCCGCCGCCCGCACCGCCCGGTCCACATCTGCCGCCGTCGCCTCCGGCACCTCGGCCCAGACCTGACCCGTCACCGGCGAGACCGACGGAAACACCGCCCCGTCCGAGGCCCCGACCCATTCCCCGTCGATCAGCATCTGGCAGCGCTTGATCTCGCCCATTCCGTCCTCCGCTTCCTTCACCCTTGATGCCGCGCCTAAATGCCGCAGGTTTCCGATTTTCCGTCACCGCCTGACGAAAATCCGCACTCCGCGCCTTCGCCGGGATGACAAACCGAAACCCACGGAGGAGCGCATGAAAGAGATCATCGGCGGCCCGCTTGTCATCAACGGACGGCAGCTTTCGCTGTCGAAAGCCGTCCGCGCGGGCGATTTCGTCTTTCTCACCGGACAGGTCCCGATGGCGGGCGGCGAGGTCCTGACCACCGGCAGCATCGAGGACCAGACCCGCGCCTGCCTTGACCGGATCACCGAGACGCTGGCGCTGGCAGGTTGCACCCGCGACGATGTCGTGAAAACGATGGTCTGGCTGAAGGACCGCGCCGACTTCCCCGGCTTCAACGCCGTCTACGGCGACTACTTCCCCCTGAACCCGCCCGCCCGATCCGCGCTTGTCTCGGACTTCCTTGTCGACATCCGGGTCGAGGTCGAGGTCATCGCCTGGAAACCCCAAACATGATCGACCCGCACGGCACCAGCTACGACATCACCGGCCCCGAGGATGCCCCCGTCGTCGTCCTGATCCACGGCCTCGGCCTGACCCGCGCCGTCTGGCAATGGCTTGCGCCCGACCTCACGCAGTTCCGGGTTGTCACCTACGACCTGATCGGCCACGGCGAAACCGCGCCTCCGCAGGGCCAGCCGACGCTCAGGGACCTTGCCGACCAGCTTGCCGCCCTTCTCGATCACCTGCAGATCGACCGCGCCGCCCTCGTCGGCTTCTCGCTTGGCGGCATGGTCGCCCGCCGCTTTGCGCAGGACTACCGCGACCGCACCACCGCGCTCGTCGTCCTCCACTCCGCCCACAAGCGGACCGAGAAACAGCAAGGCGCCATCCTCTACCGCGTCGAGCAGGCGCGGGAGCACGGCCCCGAAGCCACCGTCGACCTGGCCCTGCAACGCTGGTATACCGAGGCCGCGCAAGCCAGCCGCCCCGACCTGATGGACCTGACCCGCAGATGGGTCCTGGCCAACCCGCGCGACATCTACGTCAAGCTCTACCGCATCCTTGCGCATGGCGTGGACGAGATCGTCGCGCCCGATCCCCCGATCACTGTCCCGACCCTTGTCCTGACCGGCGACGAAGACACCGGCAACGGCCCCGAGATGAGCATCGCCATCGCCACCGAAATCCCCCGCGCCCGGCTGGTGATCCTGAAGGGCCTGCGCCACATGGCGCTCGCCGAAGCACCAGAGGCCGTAAACCGCCCCGTCGTGGACTTTCTGACCAAGGTGCTGCGATGACCCCGAATACGACCATCGACCCCAAGGCCCTGCGCAATGCCTTTGGCGCCTTCGCCACCGGCGTCACCGTCATCACCACGCGCCAGCCCGACGGCACGCCCCGCGGGTTCACCGCGAACAGCTTTACCTCGGTCTCGCTTGACCCGCCCCTCCTCCTCGTCTGCCTGGCCCGGACCGCCCATTCGGCCGATGTCTTCGCAAACGCCCCGCATTTCGCCGTCAACATCCTGGCCCAGGACCAGAAGGCCGTCTCCGGCCTCTTCGCCTCGCGCGCGGCGGACAAGTTCGACCAATGCGCCTGGACCCCCGGCTCGGCGGGCGTGCCGCTGATCGACGGGTCGCTTGCCCGGTTCACCTGTGCCCGCCACCAGCTAGTCGACGCGGGCGACCACCTGATCCTGATCGGCCGCGTCGAAGACTTCGCCACCACCGAAGGCCAGCCCCTCGGCTACTTCCGGGGCAATTACTTTTCGATCGGCCTCGAGAAGGACCTCGCCGAAGCCGCCGCCGCGACGAAGGACAGCCGCCTCGGCGCGGTCCTGGCCTGCAATGACGGGGTCCTGCTCAAGGATGACGGCGACCAGCTTCGCCTGCCCCTCGCCCCGCATCCGACGCTGGACAGCCTCACGGCGAAACTCGCCGCCCTTGGCCTGACCCCGCTGATCGACTTCGTCTACGCCGCCTTCGACGACCGCACCACGGGCGGCCACGCCATCTATTACCACGGCTCCGTCTCTGGCCCCCTGCCTCCGGGCTACCGGATCGTCCCACTGGCCGACCTCGCACAGGCGCGGATCGCGAATCCCGCCGAAGCGCAGATGCTTGCCCGCTACGCGCAGGACTTCAGGAACGGCAGCTTCTCGATATACCACGGCACCGAAACCACGGGCCAAACCCGCCAGATCGGCGCCTGACTGAAAGGAACCAAAGATGTCCCTCCCCGAACTGCGCAAGCTTGTGACCTATGACGAGGATACCGTCACCGACGGCGGCCGCGCCTGCACGCCCTCCCTGCGGATGATCGCCGTGGCCGCCGTGGTGACGAACCCCTGGCATGGCCGCGGCTTCGTCGAAGACCTCTCGCCCGAGATCAAGCGCATGGGTCCGGCTCTCGGCCAGCTCCTGACCGACCGCCTGATCCGCCTCGCAGGCTCGGGCGACGCGATCGAGGCCTACGGCAAGGCCGCCCTCTGCGGCACCGCCTGCGAGCTGGAGCATTGCTCGGCCCTGATCCACACGCTGCGCTTCGGCAATTTCTTCCGCGAGGCGGTGGGCGCCAAGACCTACCTCGGCTTCACCAACAGCCGCGGCCCTGCCAACGCGCAAATCCAGATCCCGCTGATGGACAAACACGACGCCGGTCGCAGGTCGCATTACCTGACCGTCCAGTTCTCGATCCCCGACGCGCCCAGCCACGACGAGCTGGTCATCGCCTTGGGCGCCTCGCTCGGTGGCCGCCCCCACCACCGCATCGGCGACCGTTACCAGGACCTGAAGGAAATGGGCGGGGAGGTGGACAACCCGGCGGGGGTGTGACCCCCCCGGGTGCCTGCCATGGGCAAGCCGGTCAAAGCGTTAACGCCACCCTAACGTCCACGCCCAACCTGTTGAAATCACTCACGCCGAAAATCTGTCCACCGTGGACGGGTCACGCGTTGAACAGGAAATGCAGCACGTCCCCGTCCTTGACTTCATAGGTCTTGCCCTCGACCCGGAACTTGCCCGCTTCCTTGGCCCCCGCCTCGCCCTTGCCGGCGATATAGTCGTCGTAACCCACGGTTTCCGCGCGGATGAACCCCTTTTCGAAGTCGCCGTGAATGACCCCCGCCGCCTGCGGCGCCAGCGTCCCCTTGGTGATCGTCCAGGCCCGCGCCTCTTTCGGCCCCACGGTGAAATAGGTCTGCAAGCCCAGCAGCGCGTAGCCCGCCTTGATCAGGCGATCCAGCCCCGCTTCCTGCAGGCCCATCTCTTCCAGGAACATCGCGGCCTCGTCCTCGGGAAGCTGCGCCAGCTCCTCCTCGATCCGGGCCGAGATCACCACCGACGCCGCCCCCTGCGCCGCCGCCATTTCGGCCACGCGGGCGGATTGGGAGTTCCCCGAGGCCGCCGAGGCCTCCTCGACATTGCAGACATAGAGGACCGGCTTCGCCGTCAGCAGCTGCAACATCCGCCACTGCTTGCGGTCATCTTCGGCGATGGTCAGCGTCCGCGCGGGCTTTCCCGCCTCCAGCGCCGCCAGGGCCGCGCGCAGCAGTCGGTCCTGATCCAGCGTCTCCTGATCGCCGCCGCGCAGCTTCTTGCCCAGCGCCGTCAGACGACGCTCTACCGATTCCAGATCAGCCAGCATCAGCTCGGTCTCGATCGTCTCGGCATCGGCAACCGGATCGATCCGGCCCTCGACATGGGTGATGTCGCCATCCTCAAAACAGCGCAGCACATGGGCGATGGCGTCACATTCGCGGATGTTGGCCAGGAACTGGTTGCCCAAGCCTTCGCCCTTCGACGCCCCGCGCACCAGCCCCGCGATGTCGACAAAGGTCATCCGCGTCGGGATGATCTGCTTCGAACCCGCGATGGCCGCCAGCTTTTCCAGCCGCGCGTCGGGGACCGAGACCTCGCCCACGTTCGGCTCGATGGTGCAGAACGGAAAGTTCGCCGCCTGCGCCGCTGCCGTGCGGGTCAGCGCGTTGAAGAGGGTGGACTTGCCCACGTTCGGCAGTCCGACAATGCCCATCCTGAAACCCATCGCGCCCTACTCCGTTAGCTCTTCGCGCCGCTTCTAGTGGGCGCGCGCCGGCTTATCAAGTTGCCCCGCACTGCTTCGTCCCGTGCTATCCTGCTCTCCATCCGAAAGGAGTCTCCAATGCCCATCCCCTATCTTCACTTCCAGGGCCACTGCGCCGAGGCGCTGGCCTTCTATGCCAAGGTCTTCGGCGCCGAGGACCTGCAGCTCATGCGCTATGCCGATGCGCCCGACATCGACGACACGATGCGCGACCCGACCCGCGTCGTCCACGGCCAGGTCAGCCTGCCCGACGGCCTTCTGATGGGTTCGGACTATCCCCCCGGGATGACGGGCGATCCGCAGGCGGGCGTGTCGATCATGCATGTCTCCGACACGGTGCCCGAGGCGCGGCGTCTTTTCACCGCGCTGGCCAAGGGCGGAGCGGTGATCCAGGACTTCGGCTCAACCTTCTTCTCGCGCGGGTTCGGGATGCTGAAGGACCGCTACGGAACGCACTGGATGATTTCCGTCGCCCCGGAGGAGCCGCTCGACAGCACGGCTGATGCCTGATCCTTGATCTTTCCCGCAGGACCGTGCGAAACCCGGTGCAATCTTTCAAGGGGCGCGGGACCAGATGACCAGAATCGACGACACCTTCGCGCGGCTCAAGGCCGAGGGGAAGAAGGCCTTTGTCGCCTATATCATGGGGGGCGACCCCGATCAGGCGACCAGCCTTGCCGTCATGCAGGGCCTGCCCGGCGCCGGGGTCGACGTGATCGAACTGGGGATGCCCTTCACCGACCCGATGGCCGACGGCCCGACAATCCAGGCCGCCGGGCAGCGCGCGCTCGAAGGCGGCATGACGATGGACAAGGTGCTGGCGATGGTGCGCACCTTCCGCGCCCAGGACAACGCGACTCCCATCGTTCTCATGGGCTACTACAACCCGATCTACTCGCGCGGGGTCGACCGTTTCCTCGCCGAGGCGACCGAGGCCGGGATCGACGGCCTGATCGTCGTGGACCTGCCACCCGAAGAAGACGACGAGCTGTGCATCCCGGCCCAGAAGGCAGGCCTGAACTTCATCCGCCTTGCAACGCCCACCACGGACGCCAAGCGCCTGCCAAAAGTGTTGCAGAACACGTCGGGCTTCGTCTACTACGTCTCGGTCACCGGGATCACCGGCGCCGCTGCGGCCGTGGCCACGGATGTGGCCCCCGAAGTCGCCCGGATCAAGCGGTCGACCGACCTGCCGATCATCGTGGGTTTCGGGATCAACACGCCCGACCAGGCGAAAGCCATCGCCAGCGTCGCGGACGGCTGCGTCGTCGGGTCGGCCATCGTCAAGGACATCGGCGCGGGAGTCCCGGTGTCCGATGTCCTGGCAAAGGTGAAGGCGTTGGCCGACGGCGCCCATTCCGCCTGACCGGCGGGGCCGGGGGCCAGATTTCTTCAGCAAGAAATCTGTCAATAATTCTATTCAGAATTCTTGGCGTTAGCCCTTGGGACGCCAACCGCGCCGATCCGGGGTTCAGGTCCAAGGCTGAATCGGCTCGATCCGCGTCACAGTGCCGGCCTCTCGTCCCGTGGGGTCGATAAAGGCCAGCCGTCCCACTTTGTACGCGATCTTCCAGAATCCCTCCGGCCCGCCCGTCCAGGCGACATGGTAGCCATCGGGCCGAGGTGTCCAGGCGCCGTTCATTGGTGGCTTGCCGGGTAAAACCATCTGCGCCAGACCATCCGCGCCGAAGCTCATCTTCGCCGCGGCGCCCTGCCCGATGTCGATGTGATGCGTGAAGCCTGGCAGGAGAACCTCCAGCACGGCGCTCTCAAGAACTCTCATCGCGAAATCCTTTCTTTGCCGGAAATGCCCCGGCGCTTGGCAATAGACCGCAAATAGTCTAGCAACTTGACTATTGGCCAGCGCGGCCAAAATTGTCAAGCAACTTGACCATATGGAGCCTCGAGGATGGTCCCTGACCATATTGGCTGGACTTTGTGGCGGGCCAACCTGGCCTGGCGCAAGGATTTCGTCGCGGCGATGGCGGCGGCCGGTCACGGCTGGTTCGCCCAGGCCCGCGGCAACCTTCTGGTCCACATCGGCCCGGACGGCATCCGGCAGGGGGACCTGGCCGAAAGGGCCGGGCTGACGAAACAGGCCGTGCAGCAGTTCGTCGACGAACTGGTAAAAGACGGCATCGTCATGCGCACCCCGGACGAGGCCGACGCCCGCGCCCGCAGAGTCCGCCTGACGCCCCGGGGTGAGGTCGCGATGCGCGACGCCGACCGGATCAAGCTGCAGATCGAGGCGCGCTGGCGCGAACATCTTGGGGATGACGCGTTTTCCAGCCTGGAAACCCTCCTGCGCCGCCTGATCGACCGGCCGCCCGGCTGAAACCGCCGTTCTTGTCGCAAGCCTGCCGTTGCCTTACGTTTGCGTCAGCGGACGGACGGAGGTGGCAATGTCGATCAGTCTCGGCCAGCACGTGACCCTTTCGGGCAACGTCACCACCCTGCAATGGATCAAACCGGGCTACGAGGCGGAAACCGAAGCTGCCCTGGGCTTTCACCGGGGTCGTCTTGCCCAGGGCTACTGGATTTTGGTGCTGAAACAGCTGCCCCGGCCCGACCAGTTCCGCTTTGACGGCACGACACTGAACTCGGGCGGTCGGCTGGGCCTGCCGGCTGCCACCCCAGCCGCCGATCTCCAACGACCAAAGGTGCATGATCATGTCCTGGCCTCGCGCGGTGCGGCTGGCTACGCCGACCTCCAGGCCCGCACCCTGCGCGACATCAAGCTGCTGGGCGAGCAGCGCATCGCCAAGGTCCTGCCAGGCACCGACCACAACCGCCACATGGCACCCTCCGCCCAATATCCGGCTGGCGGGGGCGGGCTGCAATGGTCGATCCTGCCGCCCGGCTTGCCCTTTCTGGCCGCGGCCGAGGTCCGCGCCAACGGCACCGTCGCGCTTCCCGGCCGGGTGCTTGATCTTGCCACTGGCGATTACGCCGCCCGCGCCACCTTGCGCCACTATCTGACGTCGGCCTGACACCGCGTTCCCGCTTGCGCTGGCGGCACCGATTGGTAAGTTCAGTTCACCAATATCCGAGGATGCCATGCCCGTCATCACCTGCATCGAGGATCTGAAGCGCCTCCATCAGAAGCGCACGCCGAAGATGTTCTGGGACTACTGCGAAAGCGGCAGCTATACCGAACAGACCTTCCGCGAGAATACCTCCGATTTCGCGCAGATCCGCTTCCGCCAGCGTGTCGCCCGTGATCTGACCGGCCGGGTTCTGGAAAGCACGATGGCCGGCCAGAAGGTCTCGATGCCGGTGGCGCTGGCTCCGGTCGGATCGACCGGCATGCAGCACCCGGATGGCGAGATTCACGCCGCCCGCGCCGCTGCCAAGGCCGGGGTGCCCTTCACCCTCTCCACCATGTCGATCTGTTCGATCGAGGATGTCGCGGCACATTCGCCAGACCCCTTCTGGTTCCAGATCTACGTGATGCGCGACGAGGACTTCGTCGACAGGGTGATCGAACGCGCCCGGGTCGCGAAATGCTCGGCACTGGTGCTGACGCTGGACCTGCAGATCCTTGGCCAGCGCCACAAGGACCTGAAGAACGGGCTGACCTCGCCACCCAAGCTTACGATCCCTAACCTGGTGAACATCGCCACGAAACCCCGCTGGGCCTTCAACATGCTGAAGACCCGGCGTCGCAGCTTTCGCAACGTCGTGGGGCATGTGAAGGGTGTGAAGGACCTGTCGAACCTGGCGGCCTGGGCGAACGAACAGTTTGACCCCAAGCTTGACTGGGGCAAGGTCGCCCGCATCCGCGACCAGTGGAAGGGCAAGTTCATCCTGAAGGGCGTCCTTGACGCCGAAGACGCGAAAATGGCCGCCGATGCCGGGGCCGACGCGGTGATCGTGTCGAATCACGGCGGACGGCAACTGGACGGGGCCTTGTCCTCGATCCGCGTGCTGCCGCAGGTCGTCCGCGCGATTGGCGATCAGACCGAGGTCTGGATGGATGGCGGCATCCGGTCCGGCCAGGACGTGCTGAAGGCGCTGTCGCTGGGCGCCAAGGGCACGATGATCGGCCGCGCCTACATTCACGGCCTGGGTGCGATGGGCGAAGCTGGGGTCACCAAGGCGCTGGACGTCATCCGCAAGGAAATGGACATCACGATGGCGCTCTGCGGTGAACGCGACGTGAAGAACATGGGGCGTCACAACCTTCTGGTTCCCGAAGATTTCGAGGGCCGCTGGGCCTGACGATCCGCTCGTCGTCGACTTCGTCGCTTCTCGCTGGGTGCGCCCTGCGAGAAGAAGTCGAAGACGCAGGGCGAGCCGCCGCTTGCTATTTGATCAAATTCCGGCATAAACGCAGCGACAGTTCCCGGGGCCCGCCATGTCCGCTGAAACCATTGCCGGAATCCGCACCGACTTCCTTGCTGCCTTCGCCGCACGCGAGGCAGCTATCTATGCCAAGGCGCGCCCCAAGGCGCTGAAGGCCCTCGCCACAGGTGCCAAGACCTTCCTCGGCGGCGTGCCGATGCACTGGATGGCCGACTGGCCGATGCCGCACCTTCCCCTGGTCGCAAAGGCCCACGGCGCCAGGATCGAGGATATCGACGAGATCAGGCTTGACGACTTCTGCCTCGGCGACACCGGGTCGATGTTCGGCCATTCACCCGCCCCCGTGGCGAAGGCCATCCGCCACCAGGCCCGCCGCGGCCTGACCTACATGCTGCCGACCGAGGCCGCGCTGGAGGCCGGGCGCCTTCTGACCGACCGCTTCGGCCCCTTCCGCTGGCAGATCGCCACCACCGCGACCGATGCCAACCGCTTCGCGCTGCGCGTCGCGCGGGCGATCACCGGCCGACCCAAGGTCCTCGTGTTCAACGGCTGCTACCACGGCACGGTGGACGACACCTTCGTCAGCCTGGAGAACGGCACGACCGTCAATTCCCCCGGTCTCCTCGGCCAGGTGAATGACCTGACCCAGACCGCCGTCGCCTGCGAATTCAACGACTTGGCCTCGGTCGAGGCCGCCCTGGCGCAAGGCGACGTGGCCGCCATCCTGACCGAGCCGGTGATGACCAACTCCTGCATGGTCCTTCCCGAGGCGGGCTTCCACGACGGGTTGCGCCAGCTGTCGATGAAATACGGTGCGCTGCTCATCATCGACGAGACGCACACCATCTCCTCCGGGCTTGGCGGCTATACCCGCGTCCATTCGCTGCGCCCCGACATCTTTGTCGTCGGCAAATGCGTCGCGGGCGGGATGCCCACCGCCGTCTGGGGCCTTACCGACGAGACCGCGAGGCGGTACGAGGAGGCGGATGCCAAACGCGAGCCCGGCCGCACCGGCATGGGCACGACCCTTTCCGCCAACCCGATGCAGTTCGCCTGCCTGGTCGCCACCCTGGGCCAGGTCATGACCCCGGAAAACTACGCCCATATGGAGAAGCTGGCCGAACGCCTCTCTCACGGGCTCGCCAAGTCCATCGACAAACACCGCGCCCCCTGGCACGTCGTCCGCGTCGGCGCGCGGGTCGAATTCATCTGCGCCCCCGGGCCGTTAAGGAACGGGACGGAAGCAGGCGCGGCCCACCAGCCTAGACTGGAAGCCGCGATCCACACCGGCCTCATCAACCGCGGCACGCTCATCGCGCCCTTCCACAACATGATGCTGATCAGCCCCGCGACCAGGAAGGCCCAGGTCGACCGCTTGATCGCCAGCTTCGACGCCATCCTCACCGAACTCTTCAAGGCCTGACCATGACCCAGAACACGCAGGAGGGCAGCCCCTCCGGCTCCACCCCAGCCGAAGCGGAAGCCTTTCTCGAAGCTCACCCCGAGATCGAGGCTTTTGACATTATCCTGCACGACGCCAATGGAATTGGCCGTGGAAAGATCATCCGGCGGCATGAGCTTTTGTCTTTTTACAACAATGGCCGCCATCTGCCGATCTCGATCCTTGGCCTCGACATCTGCGGCGAAGATGTCCACGAAACGGGTCTCATCTGGGACCAGGGCGACGGCGACCTGCGTGCCTGGCCGATCCCAGGCACGCTGAAGGCGCTGCACAACACCCAGCCGCCCCGGGGCGAGGTGTTCATGTCGATGTACATGCTCGACGGCGCGCCGATGACCAGCGACCCCAGGCACGCCTTGCAGCGGCAAGTGGACCTGCTGGCGCGGAACGGTCTGCACCCGGCAGGGGCCTTTGAACTGGAATTCTTCCTTCTCGACCCCGAACGCGGCCCCGATGGCAAGATGCAGCCCGCCCGCGACGTCCTGGACCGCCGGTCAAGCCGCAAGACCGAGGTTTATTCGGTGGACCACCTGCACGGGATGCTGCCGCTCTTCAGCGACATCTACGCGGGCGCCGAAAAGGCCGGGATCAAGGCCGAAACCCTGATCTCGGAATACGCCCCCGGCCAGTATGAACTAACCCTCCACTACCGCGAAAACGTGATGCAGGCCGCCGACGACCTGATGCGGCTGAAGCGCATCGTCCGCGCCCAGGCCCGCGCGCATGGCGTCGTCGCCTGCTTCATGGCCAAGCCGAACGAGAACTACGCCGGTTCGGGCATGCACTTCCACGTGTCGCTTCTCGACGACACGGGCCACAACGTCTTCATCGAAACGGATGAGGGCAAATGGAACCCGACGATCCTGCACGCGCTTGGCGGCCTAAAGCAGACGATGGGGGAATCGATGCTGGTCTTCGCGCCCCATGCGAACTCCTGGCGCCGCTTCGCCAACCAGTCCTACGCGCCGGTCTCGCCCTCCTGGGGCGTCAACAACCGCTCGGTCGCGCTGCGGATTCCGGCCGGTGACGTCAAGGCCCGCCGGATCGAGCATCGCCCGGCCGGGGTGGATGCGAACCCCTATCTGGTCGCCGCAACCGTGCTGGCCGCAGTCCGCAAGGGCATGACGGAAGCGATCGACCCCGGCCCCGAAACCACCGGAAATGGCTACGCCGACGAGGACATCTCCGCGATCCCGACCGACTGGAAATCCGCCATAGACGCGGCCAAGCGGTCCGACTTCCTGAAGGACGCGCTCGGCGAAGACATGCACCGCACCTTCACCGCGATCATGGCTGCCGAGTATGCGCGGGTGATGCGGACCGTCAGCGAAGTGGACTTTGACCTCTACCTGCACACCGTCTGACTGCCGGGCGCAAAAGTCTTCGAAGACTTTTGCAAAATCCTTCGAAGGATTTTGGTCATCGCGCCCAGCGGCAGGCCCCCGAACACACCGGCACACCGCGCGCAATCGCCGCTGCGATGATTCCCGGCACCCGCGCGTCCAGCCCCACTGGCGGCAGGACGCGCCCCGTGAACCCCGCCACCGCCAGCGCGGCAGGAATATCGTCGCTGACATGCCCGCCCCCAGCCGCGAAGAACGGGAGACACACCCCGCCGCGCCCGGTCAGGCTCGACAGTTGCGGCTCCTGGTCAATGAATCCCGCCGCGACATCGGCCCCCGTCTCCTCGGCAATCCGCCCGGCGACATGCTGCGCGATGTCGGACGGGGCGGACGCCTTGAACGACCCATGCGCCGCTAGGATCACCTGCCCGGCCCCCGCCTCACGCACCAGCGTCACGCAAAGATCATGCACGGCCGGATCGCAGCCGAAGGGCTCCAGCACGGTCCACCCCTGCGCCCCGACCTCGGCCAGCCGCTTCGGGATCTGGACCCGCGTGAACCAGCCCCCCGCCATGAACATCGGAAAGACGACACCGCCCGGCATCCCGTCCACCGAACGGGCCATCGCGCCCGCCTCGGCCAGCGTTGCGGCGCCGATGGACCAGCCCGGCAGCAGCGCCTCGACCCGCGCCGCCAGCGTCTCCAGCGCGGCACCGGCCGGGCGCGGGTCCGAGGGCTGGCCATGGGCCACGATCAGGGCATGCTTGGTCATGGGCGGATAGGTGACGCCGCGGGCCGGAAGGTCAAGCCCCCGGCATCCGCCCGGCGATATAGCGGGCGAAATCATAGTTCGGCCGCTCCAGATGGCTCAGCGCACCCGGTGCCGACATCCCGGCGCACAGCCCCTTCCACACCTTCTCGACGCAGCCCTTGTCCTCGACGTTCACATCGTCGAGCAGCGCCTTCACGCTTGCCAGATGCGCCGGGGCCTCGGGGTCGGCCATCCACTCGGCGCTCATGCCCCCGCCGAACAGCACCCGCACCGAACCCGGCCCGTCCGGCGTCAACGACAGGTACCAGAAATACCCCGGCGTCAGCGTGATCAAGAGCGCCGGATAGATCGCCAGCAGCCAGGTGATCCGCCGGTCATCGCCCTGCAAGACCGTGTTCGACGGATGCGCCAGAGCCAGGGGCACCAGGTCGTTCTTGATGATCCAGTGGTAGTTGAACGCCTCCTCGCCCTCGGGGCACTCCATCTTGTTCAGGTCCGAAGCCCCGCCGATGGTCCCGGCATGGCAGACCGGCAGGTGGTAGCTTTCCATGAAATTCTCGGCCAGGACCTTCCAGTTTGTGTCCCAGCGGAACTCTTCGCGGAAGACCTCACGGTAGTCCTTCATCGGCAGGTGGCCCACCAGCCTGTCCACCCCCGCCAGCCGCTCGGCCACCGGCACAGCATCGGGCGACAGGGTCACCATGATCCAGCCTTGCCAGTCCTCGACCCGGACGGTGGGCAGCTTCACGTCCTCCTTGCAGAAGGCCTCATTGCGCGCCATCGCCGGGGCACCCCGAAGCGAGCCGTCCAGGTTGTAGGTCCAGGCGTGATACGGGCAGACGATCGACCGCACATTCCCCCGGCCTTCCAACAGAGTGCTCATGCGGTGGCGGCAGACGTTGGACATGCCGCGCAATACGCCCTCGCGGTCGCGCAGGATGATCACCGGCTCGCCCGCGATGGTCATGGTCAGATAGTCGCCGGGGTTCGGCAGCGCATCCGCCCGGCCGGCACACAGCCATTCCTTCGCAAAGATATGCTCTTGCTCGGCCCTGGCGAAATCGGGCGAGGTGTAGACCGACTTCGGCATCGCCCGCGCCCGTTCGAACGGGACCGAGACATTGGCGCGCAGCTCTGCAATGGCAAGCGACGGATCGTGCTGGGTCATGGGGCACCTCCTCCTCCGATCCTGCGCCTGCCGCTGCTACGGTTCCAGCGAAAACGCGACACTCAGCCGGGGAAATGCGCCCTGATCGCCGCCGCAATGGCCTCGGCCAATGCCGGATTGGCCGGGGCGTCATAGTGGATGCCGTCGATGGGAGAGACAGCCACGACCTCCCCCGCATCCAGGAACGGCACCCCCACCCGCTTCGCCGCTGCCGCGATCTCGGCCGCCAGCGCAACCGACTTCGCCGCCCCGCCCGCAAACATACCGGCCAGGCAGCCCACCTCGACGATCGGCGGCGGAGCGACCAGCAGCACCTCGGGCGCCCCGTTCCCAGGCCCGCAGTCCGAGGCCAGGATCACCCGCACCAGCCGCTCCAGCGACAGGGCGATGTCGCAGGCGTTGACCGAAAAGCGTTCCTTAAGGTCATTGGTCCCCAGCATGACGACCACCACGTCCAGCGGCTTGTGGCTTTCCAGAAGCGCCGGCAGCACGGTCAGCCCGTTGCGATGCGCGCCTTCTACCGGGTCGTCATGCACCGTCGTCCGGCCCGGATGGCCCTCGGCGATCACCTCCCAGCCGGTCAGCAGTCTTGCCAGACGCCCGGCCCAGCGGTCCTCGCGGTCGAAGCGGCCGCCGAAGCCAAGATCCGGCATCGGCATCGTGCCATGCGTGTTGCTGTCGCCAAAAAGCAGAACGGTCCTGGTCATGCCTATCCTCCCCTGACCGGACCGCAACGGCCCGGTGTCCGCCGCAACCGTATACGCTGCCCGATCCGGCTTGAACGACAAATCCGCTCTGGTGCCCCACCGTGTCCCTGCTACAAGCTGATTGACGTACCTCATGCAGGGGCAGATACTTGGACCCGGAAACCTGGAGCCTACCTTGCGGCCAACTGTCAACGATATCGCCCGTGAGGCCGGTGTCAGTCTTGCCACGGTCGACCGTGTCCTGAACGCACGCCCCGGCGTGCGCGAAAAGACGGTCAAGGCGGTGAACGACGCGATCGCCCGGCTGGGATATGTCCGCGATCTGACAGCGGCAAACCTCGCACGGGGGCGGACCTACCGGGTTGCCGTCGTGCTGCCCGATACGGAAAGCCAGTTCATTCAATCCCTTGCCGAAGCCCTGACCGAAGCCGGCTCGCTGGCCGCCACCAGCCGCACAGAACTGCGCCTTCACCGCTTTCCGGCCGAGGACCCGCATGCCCTGGCGGCCCTGCTGGGCACCCTGCCCGGCCGCGATTACCTGGGCGTCGCGCTGATGGCCCCCGAAACCCCGATCCTCCGCGATGCCGTCCGCCAGTTGCGCGCGAACGGGATTCCCGTGGTCGCCCTGGTCTCGGACCTGCCGAACGCGGGGCGCGACCATTTCATCGGCATCGACAACCGCGCAGCCGGTCGGACAGCGGGCGTGATCATGGGCCGGTTCCTTGGCGGGGGGCCGGGTCAGGTCCTTGTCCTTGGCCAATCGCTTCTGGCCCGTGACATGATCGAACGTCGTCGCGGCTTTGACGAGGTGATGCAGCGCGATTTTCCGGGGCTGGAGGCGCTGCAGTCGCTGGAAACCCACGGCTCGCCCGCCACCCTGCGTCAGGTCGTGCGCGAGATGCTGGCCAACGCGCCCGATGTCCGCGGCATCTACGCCATGGGCGGCGGAAACCGGACCTTGACTCAAGTCCTTGACGAAATGGGGCTTTCCGGCAAACTGACGGTGATCTGCCACGAACTCACGCCGCATGTCCGCGCGGCGCTGATCGCGGGTCGGATCACCGCCGTGATCACCCAGAACCTTGGCCACCTTGCCCGGTCCACCCTGCGCGTGTTGCGGGCCAAGGCCGACCACCAGCCGCTCGACGAAAGCCAGGAACAGATTCGAATCGAGATCGTCCTGCGTGAAAACCTGCCCGAGCCGCCCGTCTCCCAGCCGCCGACCGAGGTCGATCAAGTCGCCTGAGCCGTCCTCAAATCGCTTTGATCCGGGCGCTTGCGCCGATCTGAGGTACGCACCTCAAAAATGCTTTACAGGCCCGCCCGCATCTGCCTATGGTCCCTGCAATCCAAAGAAGGCCCGGCATCCGCACGGGTCCGAACTCAACACCGGGAGGACTACATGAAACGGACGATTCTGGCCGCCTCTGCGGCTATTTCCCTGGCCTGGGCCGCTCAGGCCAATGCGCAGGCCAACGAGCTCACGCTGTGCTGGGCCGCCTGGGATCCGGCGAACGCGCTGGTCGAACTGTCGAAGGACTTCGAGGCGCAGACCGGCACCAAGATGAAATTCGAGTTCGTGCCCTGGCCGAACTTTGCCGACCGCATCCTGAACGAACTGAACTCGGGCGGGCAGCTTTGCGACCTTTTGATCGGCGACAGCCAGTGGATCGGCGGCGCGGCGGAGAACAACTGGTATGTCAGACTGAACGACTTCTTCGACGCCGAAGGCATCAGCATGGACGACTTCGCCCCGGCGACGGTCTATGCCTATTCGACCTGGCCCAAGGGCGAGCCGAACTATTACGCCCTGCCCGCGATGGGCGACGCGAACGGCTGGTTCTACCGCAAGGACTGGTTCGCCCGCGACGACATCCGCGCCGCCTTCCAGGAAACGACCGGCCGCGAACTGGGCGAGCCGAAGACCCAGAAGGAGCTTCTTGAAATCGCCCAGTTCTTCCAGGGGCGCGAGATCGACGGCAAGACGGTTTACGGCGCCTCGATCTTCACCGAACGCGGGTCCGAAGGCATCACCATGGGCGCCACCGGCGCGCTTTACGCCTGGGGTTTCAAGTATGAGAACACCCCCGGCAGCTATGACATGGAAGGCGCGGTGAACTCGCCCGAGGCGGTCGAAGCCCTTGAATTCTACAAGGAGCTTTACAAGACCGGCACGCCTCCGGGCTATGACAACGCCTACATGGAACAGTCGCTCGATGCCTTCAAGTCGGGCCAGGTCGCCATGGCGATGAACTGGTTCGCCTTCTTCCCCGGCCTCTATGCCGATCCGAACACCGGCGGCGACAAGATCGACTTCTTCGTCAACCCCGCCCAGAACGTCGCGGCCTCGACCCTTGGCGGCCAGGGCATCAGCGTTGTGGCGAACACCGACAATATGGACGGCGCGCTGGCCTACATCAAATGGTTCGCCCAGCCCGAGGTGCAGAAGAAGTGGTGGGCCGCCGGCGGCTATTCCTGCCACAAGGCCGTGCTCGAGGACCCGAACTTCGTGAACACCGCGCCCTTCGCCGGTGACTTCCTCGAAGCGATGGGCGGCGTCCAGGACTTCTGGCAGGAACCGGCCTATGCCCAGCTTCTGCTGGCCATGCAGGAACGGCTGCACAACTATGTCGTGGCCGACAAGGGCTCCGCACAAGAGGCCCTGGACGGCCTGATCGCCGACTGGACCGAAGTCTTCCAGGACGAAGGCAAGCTCTAGGCCCCGCTTTCCCCCGCCCCCTGCGGGCGGGGGAGACCATCAGAAGCAACCCTGCCCCCTTGGGTACGGGTCCGGGGACACATCCCCTGGGATCACGCAATGCCACACCCCCCAATTCCCGGCCCCATCGAAGCCGCCGCCCGGGCCACGCCCGCGCCTCTCGCCCGCAAGGTCCGGGGCCTCAGCGACCGGGCCATCGCCTGGATCTTCGTCGCCCCCACGATCTTCCTGCTGCTCGCGATCAACATCTTCCCGCTTATCTGGACGGTGCGGCTTTCCTTCACCAACTACGCCGCCAACCGCCCCAACCGCGAGGTGGAATGGGTCGGCCTGCGCAACTACACCCGCATCCTGACCGACGAAGGCACCTGGGCCACGATGCAGACCACGGCGCATTTCCTGATCTGGACCATCGTGCTGCAGGTGGTGATCGGCTTCACCCTCGCCTGGCTCATCAACCGCAAGTTCAAGGGCAACGACCTGCTGACCACGCTGATCGTGCTGCCGATGATGCTGTCGCCCGCCGTGGTCGGCAATTTCTGGACCTTCCTCTACCAGCCGCAGATCGGCCTGGTAAACTACATGGTCGAGCTCTTGACCGGCACGCCCGCGTCCTCCTTCTCGATGCTCGGCCCCGGCGGCCTTGCCCCCTGGTCGATCATCATCGTCGACACCTGGATGTGGACACCGTTCGTGATGCTGATCTGCCTTGCCGGCCTGCGATCCATCCCCGACTACATCTATGAGGCGGCCGAGGTCGACCGCGCTTCGAAATGGCGTCAGTTCTGGACCATCACCGTGCCGATGGTGTTGCCTTTTCTCATGTTGGCAGTCCTGTTTCGCGGGATCGAGAACTTCAAGATGTTCGATATGGTCAATTTGCTGACCGGGGGCGGCCCGGGTAATGAGACGCTCCTGACCTCCATCGACCTCAAGCGCGAAGCCTTTGAGAAATGGCGGACCGGCTATTCCAGCGCCTATGCCATCATCCTGTTCGTGACCGTCTTCGGCCTCGCCTCGATCTACGTCAAGGCGCTCAACAAGGTGAAAGAAAGATGAGCGCCTATTCCGTCACCGAACCCTCGCGGGCCTCGAAATGGGTCGCCGGCGCCCTGGTCGCGCTTTACACCCTCGTCACGCTCCTGCCGCTGGTCTGGATCATCTCCACCAGCTTCAAGTCCGGCCCCGACAGCATCTCCTACCCGCCGAAGGTGATCTTCGAACCGGCGCTCGAGGGCTATGTCAACCTCTTCACCACCCGCACTCGCATCGCGGCGGATGACTTCGCGGCCCTGCCCCCGCCCGAGACATGGTATGACCAGATCGTCCGCGATCAGGGCATGGTCATCGCCGGGCAAAGCCGGTTCGGCGAACGCTTCATGAATTCGGTCATCATCGGCTTCGGCTCGACCTTCCTCAGTATCTTCCTCGGCACGCTGGCCGCCTATGCCTTCTCGCGCTTCAAGGTGCCGCTGAAGGACGACCTTCTGTTCTTCATCCTCTCCACCCGGATGATGCCCCCCATCGCCGTCGCGATCCCGATTTACCTGATGTACCGCGAGCTTGGCCTGTCCGACACGCATCTCGGCATGATCCTGCTTTATACTGCCGTGAACATCTCCCTCGCTGTCTGGCTTCTGAAGGGCTTCATCGACGAGATCCCGCGCGAATACGAAGAGGCCGCCCTCATCGACGGCTACACCCGCTTTCAGGCCTTCCGCAAAGTGGTGCTGCCGCAGGCCGCGACCGGCATCGCCTCGACCGCGATCTTCTGCCTGATCTTCGCCTGGAACGAATACGCCTTTGCGGTGCTGCTCACCTCGGGCAACGCCCAGACCGCCCCGCCTTTCATCCCCACGATCATCGGCGTCGGCGGCCAGGACTGGCCCGCCGTGGCCGCAGGGGCGACCCTGTTCCTTCTCCCGGTGATGATCTTCACCATCCTTCTGCGCAAACACCTCTTGCGCGGGATCACCTTCGGAGCCGTCCGCAAATGACCAAAGGCTACCCGTCCCACGTCGGCGCCTTCTTGAAACTGATCGGCCAGAGCATCCCGATCATGCAGGCTCCCATCGGCTCTGCCGCGACGACCGCACTTGCCGGGGCCGTGTCTCGGGCAGGAGCCTTGGGCGGATTCGCTTTGACATGGGCAAATCCAGAGGAGGCCGCATCCGCCGTAACGGCTCTGCGCGCGGCAACTGACGGGCGCAGCTTCTTTTGTAATTTCGTGCTGCATTTCCCGTGCGAGGGCTTCGATGCAGCACTGGAAGCTGGCCTCCCGATCATCACCCTCTCTTGGGGCATCGACGCCGGAAAAGTGGCAAGCGCACATCGGGCAGGCGCGCTGGTCGGAATTCAGGTCGCCAGCGCATTGGGCGCCCGCAAGGCACTTGATGCAGGGGCGGATTTCCTGATCGCACAGGGCAACGAGGCTGGCGGCCATGTGCAAAGCACGACACCGTTACAGGATCTGTTGCCCGCTGTTCTTGCCGAGGCCCATCGCGTCCCGGTGATCGTCGCGGGCGGCATCGCAACCGCCGACAGCGTCGCCCGCGCCATCGCCGCAGGCGCTGCCGGGGCCGCATTGGGCACCCGCTTTGTCGCCACTGTCGAAGCCGCAGCCCATGACGTGTACCAATCAGCGCTGGTCGGAGCCTCGGCCAAGGATACCGTCTTCACCAACTGCTTCGACGTCGGCTGGCCCTTCGCCATGCACCGCGTCCTGCGCAACGACACGCTGACCGAATGGGAAGCGTCCGGTTGCCCGCAGGCCCCGAACCGTCCGGGCGAAGGCGATGTGATCTTCCGGCGCGGCGACGAAACCTTCCCCCGCTACAGTGACACCCCGCCAATGCCCGGCGCAGTCGGATCGGTGCAATCGGCCTGCCTTTATGCGGGCACCGGAGTAGGTGACATCAAAGCCGTCGAACATGCCGCCGAGCTCGTCTCAAGGCTTGAAACCGAACTGACCGCAGCCCTTGCAAATACCGGAGGTCACCCATGACCGCCTTCCTCAACGGCCTCCTCCGCCTGCGCCGCGGCCCGTGGGAGAACCTGGCCACCATCCTGATCGCCCTCGGCGTCGTGATGCTGATGCAGCCCTTCTTCCTCTGGGCCTATACCTGGTCCTTCCTTGTGACCCTTGTCGGCACGGTGATGTTCATCGTCACCAGCCATTTCCCCGAGTAAGCCTGATGCTGGAAAAGCTGTCCCCCATCCTGCCCGCCCGCGACATCGCCGAGACGCAGACCTTCTGGCAGCGTTTGGGCTTCCACACCGTCTACACTGACGCCGACTACCTGTTGATGAAGCGCGAAGGGGCCGAGGTGCATTTCTTCCACCATCCAGACCTCGACCCGTTCAAATGCGACCACGGGGCCTATCTGCGCCCCGCTGACATCAACGCACTCGACGCCGAATGGGCCGCCCTTGGCCTTCCCGCCACCGGTATCCCGCGGCTTGAGCGCGCCACCGACAAACCCTGGGGCATGCGCGAACTGGCGCTTCTCGACCCGGGCGGCAACCTCATCCGCGCCGGGCAGGAGATTCCCCTTGGCTGAAATCGTCATCAAGAACCTCCGCAAGGAATTCGGCGCGTTTACCGCCGTGCAGGGGTCCAGCTTCACCATCCGGGACGGTGAGTTCTTCATGCTGCTTGGCCCCTCCGGCTGCGGCAAGACCACGACCTTGCGCATGATTGCGGGCCTGGAACTGCCCACCTCGGGCGAGATCCTGATCGACGGCGAGGATGTCTCGATGCGCCCCGCCTCGCAGCGCGACATTGCCATGGTCTTCCAGATGTTCGCGCTTTACCCGCACATGAACGTGCGCAAGAACATCGCCTATCCCCTTGTTTCGCAAGGTGTCCCCAAGGCTCAGGTCGCGCAGAAGGTGGCCGAGGTCGCCAGGATCCTCCGCATCGACCACATGCTCGACAGCCCGGTCGGCGGGTTGTCGGGCGGCGACCGTCAGCGCGTCGCCCTTGGCCGCGCGATTGTGCGGAACCCCAAGGCCTTCATGATGGACGAACCCCTTGGTGCCCTCGACGCCGAATTCCGCGAGATCATGGCCGAGGAACTCCGCGCCCTGCACGACCGGATGCACGCCACCACCGTCTACGTCACCCACGACCAGTTGGAGGCGATGCAGATGGGCGACAAGATCGTGGTGATGAACCACGGCGTCGTCGAGCAGTTCGGCACCCCGCAGGACATCTACGACCACCCCGCGACCCTGTTCGTCGCCGACTTCATCGGCAGCCCGGCGATGAACTTCCTCCGCTTCGAGGGCACCGCCGCCGCGGGGGCCGAGACGGTCACCCTCGGCGGCATCCCCATCCCCCTCCCCCAGTTGCAGGAACCTGCCTCTGGCCAGCTTGTCCTTGGCGTCCGCCCCGAGCATGTCGCGCTGTCCGACAGCGCCCCGCTGCGCGGGCGGATCGAGGCCGTCGAATACCTTGGCACTACCCAGATCGTCACGCTCTCGACCCCCCACGGCCAGGTGAAGGCGCGCACGCCCTCGACGGCCCCGGCCAAGACCGGCGACCTCGCCGGCCTGGCCCTGAACGCCCGCCGCCTGTCGCTCTTCGACGCCACCACCGGGCGTGCGCTGCGTACCGCCGCCAACGCCGGGGTCCATCATGGCTGAGGTCACACTGACGAACCTGTCCAAGTCCTACGGCCCCACCCAGGCCCTCAAGGACGTCTCCCTCACCATCCCGACCGGCGCTTTCGTCGTCCTCCTCGGACCCACCGGCGCAGGCAAGACCACCACGCTGCGCCTGATCGCCGGTCTGGACCGCCCCGACACGGGCGACGTCCGCATCGACGGCGCATCGGTCGTGAACGACACCCCCGCCCAGCGCGACGTGGCGATGGTCTTCCAGCAATACTCGCTTTACCCCCACCTCACCGTCCGCGAGAACCTCGCCTTCCCCCTCCGCTCCCCCATGATCGCGATGCCCGAACCCGACATCGCCAAGCGCGTGGCCGAGGTGGCCGAGGTCCTCCGCATCCCCCACAAGCTTGACAACAAGGCCACCGCCCTTTCGGGCGGCGAGATGCAGCGCGTCTCCATCGGCCGCGCGCTTGTCAGGAACCCCCGCATCTACCTGATGGACGAACCGCTCAGCAGCCTCGACGCCAAGCTCCGCGCCGACCTGCGGATCGAGTTGAAGCGCATCCACGCCGACATGGGCGCAACCTTCCTCTACGTCACCCACGACCAGATCGAGGCGATGACCATGGCCACCCATGTCGGCGTCCTTGACCATGGTCGCCTCGTCCAGTTCGGCACCCCGCGCGAGATCTATGAGGCCCCCGTCTCGACCTATGTCGCTTCCCGCCTCGGCCAGCCGCACATCAACCTTCTGCCCGCCGACGCCTTCGGCCCAGCGCCCCCGAATGCCGCCCAGATCGGCCTCCGCCCCGAACATATCCACGTTGGCGAGGGCAGCCCCGCGACCATCACCCGCGTCGAACACCTGGGCGACCAGACCCGCCTCCACCTCTCCCTCGGCCCACACAGCCTCATCACCCTGACCGAGCCGCACACCGCCCTGAAACCCGGACAGACCCTCAACATCCGCCCGCACAACCCCCTCTGGTTCGACACAGCCGGAAACCGCATCTGAAAGGCCAACCCCATGAAACAGTTCATGAACGCGCGCGACAGCCTTGTCACCGAAGCGATCGACGGCCTGCTCAGAACCAGCGCAGGCAAACTGGCCCGCCTCGACGGCTATCCCCACATCCGCGTCGTCGTCCGCACCGACTGGGACCGCTCCAAGGTCGCGCTTGTGTCAGGCGGCGGCTCCGGCCACGAACCCTCCCACGCCGGTTTCGTCGGCCAGGGCATGCTGACGGCAGCCGTCTGCGGCGATGTCTTCGCCTCGCCCTCCGTGGACGCCGTCCTTGCAGGCATCCTCGCCGTCACCGGCAAGTCCGGCTGCCTCCTCATCGTCAAGAACTACACCGGCGACCGCCTCAACTTCGGCCTCGCCGCCGAGCGCGCCCGCGCCTTCGGCCTCAAGGTCAGCATGGTCATCGTCGACGACGACATAGCACTCCCCGACCTGCCGCAAGCCCGCGGCGTCGCCGGAACCCTCTTCGTCCACAAGATCGCCGGAGCGATGGCCGAATCCGGTGCCGACCTCGACACGATCACCGCCGCCGCCCACAGCGTTATCAAAGGCGCAATCTCCATCGGCATGTCCTTGGACACCTGCACTGTCCCCGGCTCCCCCAAGGAAGACCGCATCGCGTCAGGCAAAGCCGAACTCGGCCTCGGCATCCACGGCGAGGCCGGGATCGAACAGGTCGACTTCACCGGCGCCCGCTCTGCCATGCAGATGGTGGCCGAGAAACTCCTGCCCCACACCGGCAACGGCGACCACGTCGCCCTCCTCAACAACCTCGGCTCCACCACCCCCCTCGAAATGAGCATCCTCGCCGAAGAACTCGCCCGCTCCCCCCTCGGGCAAAAGGTCAAATGGATGATCGGCCCCGCCCCCCTGATGACCTCGCTCGACATGCACGGCTTCTCGGTCTCGCTCCTGCCCGTCGACCACGCTCAGGTGACCAGCCTCGCCGCCCCCGTCGCCCCCCACGCCTGGCCCGGCCTCTCCCCGTTCGGAGCCGTGGCGGTCCGCCCCCTCCCCGACGGCCTCGCTCCGATCCAGCCCGTCCCCAGCGCCCACCCCGCCCGCCGCGCCCTGATTGACCGCTGCTGCAAGGCCCTCATCGCCATCGAATCCGACCTGAACCTCCTCGACGCCAAGTCCGGCGACGGCGACACCGGCAGCACCCTCGCCGGTGCCGCCCGCGCCCTCCTGAGCGCCCTGGACCGCCTCCCCCTCGCCGACCCCACCCAGCTTTACCGCGCCATCGGTATGGAGTTGTCGCAGACCATGGGCGGCTCCTCGGGAGTCCTCCTCGCCATCTTCTTCGCCGCCGCCGGCGACGCGAGCGCCTCCGGCAAAACCTGGATCGGAGCCCTCACCGCAGGCCTCGACCGCGTGATGCAGGTAGGCGGAGCCGCCCCCGGCCACCGCACCATGATCGACGCCCTCGCCCCAGCGCTGGCCGCCCTGCCGCAGGGAGTTGCGCAGGCCGCCAAAGCCGCCCGCGAAGGCGCCAACGCCACGGCACAGATGACCCGCGCCAAGGCAGGACGGGCGAGCTACCTCGCCGCCGACAAGCTCAAGGGGCATAACGATCCGGGCGCGGAAGGCGTGGCGCGGTTGTTTGAGGATCTTGCCAACGGCTGACTCGGCCCGCACCCTCATCCCGCGAAAGCATGTCACTAGGGGAGTTTGAACCCCTCCCAAGTGTCCAGAATGCCTTGCTTCACCGCCGGCAACATCTCGACTGACGTTTCAGCCAGAACCACATGGAACACCCCCGGCGGCGCAATAAACTCCAGAACGCACAGCCGTTCTTTGCTAAGGCAACGGAACTCTTGCTGAATTTGGCCCAAGTGGTCAAAGTCGCGAATGCTGAGTCCATAGGCGCCTTCTGTACGCAGCCTTTGACCTATCGTCATTTTGGGGGTCGGCTGCCCAATTGACTCTCGCCGCCAGCGTTCGACCGAAGCGGCACCGATCATAACATGGTCCCGTCCTCCTGGCCTTCGTTGGGTCAGACCGAAGTCCAAAGCGATGAAATCCTCATCTCCATGACCTGCGTTGAACTCCCGCGGGATAAGATAGGCGGTACCGCCCATCACGAAGTAGAAACCAGATCCATCGTTCCGCAGTGCATCAAGGAAACCCAAGCGAGGAAGGCAATGCTGCATTCCGATTGCGCCGGGGTTGAACTGGGACTCGGAATAGGACCAGTGGTATCCCTCCAAACCATTTGGCCCCTCCACAAAAAGTACCAGGTGCTGCCGCAGCCAATTCCCACGGGCGAAGAAGGGGGTCAGATCCCACCATCCCTGAACCGGCCGATGAGCACCGGGAACAGCCAGGCAATAGGGTCTATCTCCGGCGATGCGCAAAGCGTCAGAACGGATAAGTTGCGGGCAGCCTAACGCCGCCAAAGCCCCCACAAGAACGACTCCTGCGGTCAGAGCTGCAAATGCAGTCAGGGTCTTTCTCTTGTTCATCGAATCTGCTCATTCACCTGTTCACAAATATCCCACGGGGGTCCGGGGGTGTGAAACCCCCGGCCGCCAGCCGCGAAGCCCCAACTGAACCGCCCTCTACGCAATATCCTCATGCAAACAAAGGATATTCCCCTCGGGATCATTGAACCACGCCGCCTTCTCTGACCCCAGCACGCAGACGTGCCCCACCGTCTTGAACCCCGGCAGGTCATAATCGGCAAAGACCACGCCCCGGCCTTCCAGTTCGGCAATCGAGGACAGGATGTCATCCACCCGGAAACTCAGCGCGGTGTGTTCGGCCTTGGTCCCCTCGGGCTTCGGGAACAGCGCGATTTCGGTGCCACCGCAGTGGTAGACCACCTTTCCGTCAGGCCGCTCCTCGCCCGACGGCAGTGCCAGCGCTCGCTCATAGAAATCGCGCGCGCGGGCAAGATCACGAACCGGAAGCATCACCGTCACCTGTTGGGCATTGAGTTGCATGGCACACTCCCTCCCTTGGATCGGACAGGATCAGTCTACGCCTCCATCCGATTCTGCGCCAGCGGGCCGACGGCGTCGCAAGCCATCACCACCGCCAGCCCCGAGCGTCCCCACTCCCCTCGGGGGTGAGGGCCGGGGTGAGGGGAAACCAACGGTTAACACCCGGTAAACGCCCACGCCCATCCCACTGATTCCAAATAGAAATCAGAAAATGTCCACCGTGGACACTACCCCTCCCGCACCGCGACGTTCTGGTCGATCAGATACCTCTGCGACAAGGGAATCGCCGCGGCCCCCAGCGCCCGCGCGTCCGCCCCCACCGTCCCCTCCCGGATGACCGGAGGCTCGATCCCCGCCAGGTCCAGTCCCAGAAGCGCCCCCCGGGTCCGCCGCACCAGTTCGGCCCGCACCGCCAAGGGCATCCACCCGTCGATCAGCACCGCCTCGATTTCCAGCAAGGCCGCCGCCGCCAGCGTCGCATGGGCCAGCGCCCCCGCCGCCTGATCCAGCCAGCGGTCCAGCACGGCCGAAGACACCTCCCACCTGTCATGCT
The DNA here is from genome assembly GCF_030694085.1 of Tabrizicola sp. Classification (GTDB taxonomy): domain Bacteria; phylum Pseudomonadota; class Alphaproteobacteria; order Rhodobacterales; family Rhodobacteraceae; genus Tabrizicola. The sequence goes on from NZ_JAUXZE010000039.1 coordinate 98,200, forward strand.
GCGACCAGAGGTGGTCCGACCCTTCCCCCGCCGCCTCCATCGCCTCGGCCAGCACCGACATCGAGGCAAGGTCGATCAGCCGCCGCGTCCCGCCGCCCGGCCCGGAACTGGGGGCAGGCACCTGGATCGACCCTACCGCCGCCGCGTTGCCGGTCCGGCCAAGGTAAAGCTGGCCGTTCATCACCAGCCCGCCGCCGATGAAGGTCCCGAAGTAGAAGTAGAGGAAATCCTTCGGCCGCTCCCCCGTCCCGAAGATCAGTTCCGCCCCGCAGGCCGAGGTCGCGTCGTTCTGGACATAGACCGGCAGGCCCGTGACGGCCCCGAGTTCAGCCCCCAGATCCCGCGACCGCCAGGCGTCCATCTCGGACTGCGGGACCCCCAGGACCGACACCCAGTTCCACAGCTGGAACGGCATCGCCACGCCCATCCCCATGATCCGGCCCCGCAGCGCCACGGGCAATTCCCCCGCCAGGGCCGGGGCCGCCTCCCGAACGAACCCCACCACCGCGTCCGGCGTCGGATAGCGATAGACCCGCCGCCGCGCCGCCCGCAGCCGACCGCGAAAGTCGGTCAGCACCAGGTCCGCCGACCGCCGCCCGACCTTCAGCCCCAGGAAGAACGCCCCCTCGGCCGCCAGCGACATCGGGATCGACGGTTGCCCCACCCGCCCCCGCACCGGCTGGCCGCGTTCCAGCAGCCCGTCCTGCTCCAACCCCCGCATGATCACGCTGACGGTCTGCGCCGACAGTCCCGTCATGCGCGCGATGTCGGACTTGGCCAGCGCCCCATGACGCCGCACCAGCGACAGGACCAACCGCTCGTTGTGGTCGCGCATGCCAGACTGGTTCGTGCCCCGCACGACCTCCAGCGCATTGGTCGAGGCGTCCTGCATCGTCAGCCGACCGGACCGACAACCCCCTTGCGGAGGATGACGTTCGCAAAAAGCGCCGTTTCGGAGGTCGCCACGATGGCATGTGCCGCCCGGATGCGGGGATAGAGCGCCTCTCCCGACAGGGCCACAACCGCCAAGCCCGGCGCCATCCGGGCAAAGAGCGCGTCGATCTGGCGGTGAATCTCATCTTTTTGCACAGGATCGTTGTTCAGACTGGCGCGGAACAGCGCAGCCGGAACCGCAAGGTCCAGCGGCATCACCGTCAAGACCGCTTCAACCACCGCGAGCACCCCGTGCCCATCGGCACGGACCAGCCGACGCGCGTGGTCCACGGCTGGATAGTTGCCGTCCACGATGGCAAGCTCATCCCCGTGTCCCATGCCGCGCAGGGTCGCAAGGAAGTCGGGCCCCAAAAGGGGTGGAATACCGATCAGCATGGCCTCCCCCTCCTCCCGGGTCTGGCGCGACGAGAGCATCTGCCCCGATCATCCAGCCCAGACTGCGGCCGGATGCCGCGCCTGTCAATAATAAATCAGAGTGATTTAATTATCTTGACGCAAGGCAGGGAATCAGCTTTTCTACCCTCGTCGCAGGGGCTTTTCGGCCCGGCGCACGGATTTCGAAACGGGGGCACAAACGCCCTCACCTTGGGAGGAAGACCATGAAGATCATCACCAAAGCCCTTCTGGGCGCAGGCGCGCTTGCCTTGTCGGCCGGCTTCGCCTCGGCACAGGACGGCATCTCGGCCTGCCTGATCACAAAGACCGACACCAACCCCTTCTTTGTGAAGATGAAGCAAGGCGCCGAGTCAAAGGCGGCTGAACTGGGCATCACGCTCAAGTCCTATGCCGGCAAGGTCGACGGCGACCACGACAGCCAGGTCGCTGCGGTGGAAAGCTGCATCGCAGACGGCGCCAAGGGCATCCTGATCGCCGCTTCGGACACCAAGGCCATCGTCGGCCCGCTGGCCAAGGCCCGCGAAGCTGGCCTGCTGGTCATCGCTCTCGACACGCCCCTCGACCCGGCGGACGCCGCTGACGCGACTTTCGCCACCGACAACCTGGAAGCCGGTCGCCTGATCGGTGCCTGGGCTGCCGCGACGCTGGGGGCTGAAGCTGCCAACGCCCGGATCGCCTTCCTGAACCTGACCCCGTCCGAGCCGACCGTCGACGTCCTGCGCAACCAGGGCTTCATGATGGGCTTCGGCATCGACGTGAAAAACGCCGCCGACATCGGTGACGAGGATGATCCGCGCATCGTCGGTCACGACGTGACCAACGGCAACGAAGAAGGTGGCCGCAAGGCGATGGAGAACCTTCTGCAGAAGGACCCGGGCATCAACGTCGTCCACACCATCAACGAACCCGCCGCCGTGGGCGCCTACCAGGCGCTGAAGGCTGTCGGCATGGAAAGCCAGGTCCTGATCGTTTCGGTCGACGGCGGCTGCCCGGGCGTCGCTTCGGTCAAGGACGGCGTCATCGGCGCCACCTCGCAGCAGTATCCGCTTGCGATGGCCGCTCTGGGCGTTGAAGCCATCGCCAAGTTCGCCGCTGACGGCACCAAGCCGGCGCCGACCGAAGGCAAGGACTTCTTCGATACCGGCGTTTCGCTGGTGACCGACAAGCCGGCCGAGGGTGTGACCTCGATCGACACCACCAAGGGCACCGAGCTCTGCTGGGGCTAAGGTCTGACCAAGGCATGACCCGCCGGTAGCGGCGGGGACGGGAAGGGCGGCCACGTGCCGCCCTTTCTTCAAGCCGCAGGTTGAGGCAGGATGAACAGGACCAATGGGGAGGGGACCAGAGGCATGACCAAAGCACAGGACTTCGAAAGCGCCACCAAGGGCGCGGACCAGAACGTCGCCCACTTCGAGGAACGAAAGTCGGCCTTGTCCCGGCTGCAGCACCTCTTGCACGGCAATCCGGCCCTGGTGCCGCTGATCGTCCTTGTCGGACTGATCGCCTTCTTCGGCATCTTCGCGGGCGACCGGTTCTTCAGCGCCTACACGCTGACGCTGGTAATGCAACAAGTCGCCGTGGTGGGCATCCTTGCCGCCGCGCAGACGCTGGTTGTGCTGACGGCCGGCATCGACCTCGCCATCGGCGTCATCATGGTCTTTTCCTTCGTCATCATGGGCAATCTGGTCCTGACCGACGGCTCGCCCGGCGATTTCGCGGTGCCCGCCGTGCTGGCGCTGCTGGCAGGTTTCGTGGTGGCCGCCCTTTGGGGCTTCGTGAACGGCAACCTCGTCGCGCGCCTCAAGCTGCCGCCGTTCATCGTGACGCTAGGCACCTGGAACATCATCATGGCGATCTGCCTGATCTATTCAGAAAACGCCACGATGCGCGAGGCGGACCTGACCGCCCAGACCCAGCTTCTGCACATCTTCGGCCAGAACTTCCGGGTCGGGCCCGCCGTCGTGACCTACGGCGTCGTGGCGATGATCCTCCTCTATATCGCGCTTTGGTTCATGCTGAATCACACCGCCTTCGGCCGCCACATCTATGCCGTGGGCGACGACCCGGATGCGGCCGAACTGGCGGGCATCAGCACCAAGAAAGTCCTGGTCGGGGTCTACACACTTGCGGGCGTCATCGCGGGCCTGGCCGCCTGGGTGTCGATCGGCCGCAATGGCTCGATCTCGCCGTCGACCGTGGTCACCGACTTCAACCTTCAGGCCATCACCGCGACCGTGATCGGGGGCATCTCGCTCTTCGGCGGGCGCGGCTCGATCCTGGGGGTGCTCTTCGGCACGCTCATCGTCGGCATCATGTCGATGGGCCTGAACATGATGAACGCGGACCCGCAATGGAAGGTTCTGCTGACCGGCGTGCTGATCATCGCCGCTGTCGCAGTCGACCAGTGGATCCGCAAGGTATCGGCCTGAGGGAGGACATCATGGAACCCATTCTGACCGCACGCGGGCTGGTAAAGCGTTACGGCCGCGTCACCGCGCTGGACAACTGCGACTTCGAGCTGATGCCAGGCGAAATCCTCGCCGTCATCGGCGACAACGGCGCGGGCAAGTCCACGCTGATCAAGGCGATCTCGGGCGCGGTGATCCCCGACGAGGGCGAGATCCGCCTGGAAGGCCAGCCGATCCAGTTCCGCACCCCGATCGAGGCGCGCAAGGCCGGGATCGAGACGGTCTACCAGACCCTCGCCATGTCCCCGGCACTGTCCATCGCCGACAACATGTTCATGGGCCGCGAGATCCGCAAACCCGGCATCATGGGCTCGGTCTTCCGCCAGCTTGACCGGCCGAAGATGCAGGCCTTCGCACGGGAAAAGCTGAACGAACTTGGCCTGATGACGATCCAGAACATCAACCAGGCGGTCGAAACGCTTTCGGGTGGCCAGCGTCAGGGGGTGGCCGTGGCCCGTGCCGCTGCCTTCGGCTCGAAGGTGGTGATCCTGGACGAACCCACGGCAGCCCTTGGCGTCAAGGAAAGCCGCCGCGTGCTGGAGCTGATCCGCGATGTCCGCAGCCGCGGCATCCCGATCATCCTGATCTCCCACAACATGCCGCATGTGTTCGAGGTCGCGGACCGCATCCACATCCACCGGCTTGGCCGCAGGCTTTGCGTGATCAAGCCCTCAGACTATTCGATGTCGGACGCCGTGGCCTTCATGACCGGCGCCAAGGTCCCGGAAGGCGTGGCCGAGGTCGCCTGACCCCTCCTGCGGCAGCCCGGACCAGGGGCTGCCGCTTGGTTTTCCGCTGAACCGACCACGGGCGCACCCCGATGCGCCCTGTCCGCGGCAGCCCGGCCGCGGGGGCTCGATGCCCCCAAGGGCGGTCTCCCGCTTGAAATCCCGTCGAAATGTGCGCTATCGCGACGCAAGGGGCTTGAAACCCTTGACGCAAGGCCCAAAATCGCTCGAAACCCGCCGCGACGCGACCGATAACCAACAACCAGCCGCCACGACGAGGAATCCCCACCGCATGTCCCTAGCCCTGATCGCGGCGCTGCCCTTCCTTGGTGCGCTCCTTCCCGGCCTGATGATCCGTGCGGGACGCAATGCCTGCGCCGCGGCGACGGGGGCGGTGACGCTTCTGGCGCTCATCCTTCTGGCCCTGCAGGCCCCCGCCGTCCTGCGCGGCGAGATCGTGCAGACCCGGATCGAATGGCTGCCCGCGCTTGGCCTGAACGCCAACTTCTTCCTTGACGGCCTGGGCCTGATGTTTGCGGGCCTCATCCTCGGGATCGGCCTCCTGATCATCCTTTACGCCCGGTTCTACCTGGCGAAGTCCGACCCGATGGGGCAGTTCTTTACCTACCTGCTGCTGTTCCAGGGCGCGATGGTGGGGATCGTGCTGTCCGACAACATCCTGCTCCTTCTCGTCTTCTGGGAACTGACCTCGCTCTCGTCCTTCCTGCTCATCGGCTACTGGAAGCACCTCCCCGAAGGCCGCCAGGGCGCCCGGATGGCGCTGGCGGTGACGGGCGGCGGCGGCCTTGCGATGATCGCGGGGATGCTGATCCTGGGCAACATCGCCGGCAGCTACGACCTGACGGTGATCCTGCAGAACAAGGAGGCGATCCAGGCATCGCCCCACTACCTGCCGGCCCTGATCCTTATCCTGCTTGGCGCCTTCACCAAGTCGGCGCAGTTCCCGTTCCACTTCTGGCTTCCGCACGCGATGGCCGCGCCAACACCCGTGTCGGCCTACCTGCACTCGGCCACGATGGTAAAGGCGGGGATATTCCTGATGGCGCGGATGTGGCCGGTCCTGTCCGGCACTTTCGAGTGGTTCGTGATCGTTGCTTCGGCGGGCCTGATCACGATGGTCATGGCCGCCAAGATCGCGCTCTTCAAGGACGACCTTAAGGCGCTTCTGGCCTTCTCCACGGTCAGCCACCTTGGCCTCATCACCATGCTTCTGGGCTTCGGCACGCCCGAGGCCGCGACGGTGGCGATCTTCCACATCCTGAACCACGCCGCCTTCAAGGCCGCGCTCTTCATGACCGCAGGCATCGTCGACCATGAGGCGCACACCCGCGACCTCAAACGCCTTGGCGGCCTCCGGCGGCTGATGCCGGTGACCTTCGCCATTGCTGCCATCGCCTCGCTGTCGATGGCGGGCATCCCGCCGCTGAACGGGTTCCTGTCGAAAGAGATGATGCTGGAAGAGGCCGCGCATGTCGCCTGGCCGAACGCCTGGCTTGTCGGCGTCCTGGCCACCATCGGCGCGCTCTTTTCGGTCGCCTACTCGTTCCGCTTCCTGGCGCATGGTTTCCTTGGCCCCGTGCGCGACGACTACCCGCACAAACCGCATGACCCTGGTTTCGGCCTCTGGGCCGCACCGGCGCTGCTGGCGGTGCTGGTCGTGCTGGTCGGCCTCATGCCGAACACGATGATCGGCTGGCTTCTGAACCCGGCGGCCTCGGCGACCACCGGGCGCGGCATCTTCACCAACATCTACCACTGGCACGGTCTCCAGGCCGCCGCGCTCTGGATGTCGGTGGCGGCCATCGGCGGCGGCCTTGTCCTGCTGGGCGCCTACCCCCGATTGCGTTCCCTCTGGGACGCCACGCCGCGGCCCGAGGCGAAGCGCATCTTCGACGGTCTCATCGAGCCCCTGGCCGACGCCGCGCGTCAGGTCACCGACAGCCTGCACAACGGCCGCTTCAGCCGCAGCATGGTTGTTGCGGTTGTAGGGATCGGGGTCCTGGCGACGCTGGCCTTCCTGACCGCCACGCCGCACGCCCCTGGAACGCGCCCGATTCTTCCGGTGGACCCGTTGGTCCTGTGCCTTTGGCTGGTCCTTGTCGTCGCAGCCTTTGCCGTGCCGTTCCTCCACCGCAACCGCCTTGTTGCGCTGCTTCTGACCGGCGTTGTCGGCCTGCTGATCGCCCCGATGTTCGCGATGTTCTCCGCGCCCGATCTGGCCCTGACCCAGCTGTCGGTCGAGGTTGTGACCCTTCTTCTCATGCTGCTCGCACTGAATTTCCTGCCGAAGGAGACTCCCGTCGAAAGCCGCCTGCCGCGGCGCCTGCGCGACGCCGCCGTCGCAGGGATGGCCGGGCTTGGCATCGGGGGTCTCGCCTATGCCATGATGACCCGACAGCCCGCCTTTGACCGGATCTCGGCCTTCCATTGGGCCCAGTCCAAGCCGGGTGCGGGGGGTACCAACGCCGTCAACACCATCATCGTCGACTTCCGTGGCTACGACACCTACGGCGAGATCATCGTGCTCGGCATTGCCGCCCTGGTGATCTATGCCCTGTCCGAGGCGCTTCTGCGCAACCCGGCCGTTACCGCACGCCTTGCCTCTCTGCCGAAAGAGCGGGAAGCCGGCGACCGCCACCCGATGATGCTGGTCGTCGCAACCCGCCTTCTTCTGCCGATGGCGATGATGGTTGGCGTCTACATCTACCTGCGCGGCCACAACATGCCCGGCGGCGGCTTCGTCTCGGGCCTGGTCTTCGCCATCGCCTATCTGATGCAGTACATGGCCTCCGGCTATGACTGGAGCCACGCCCGCCAGCGCTATGACCACCACGCGCTGATCGGCTGGGGCGTCCTGGTCGCCTCGCTGTCAGGGGTCGGCGCCTGGGCCTTCGGCTTGCCCTTCCTGACCTCTGGCTTCGAATACGTCCATCTCTGGCCGCTGGAGGAATTCGAACTGGCCACCGCCGCGATCTTCGACCTTGGCGTCTTCCTCTGCGTCCTCGGCGCGATCCTGCTGGCGCTGGCGTCGCTGTCGCGGTTGGCGCTGCGGACCGGCGAAGGCCCGAACACCACCGCCCATGACCTTGAGGAGACCCGCTGATGGAAGCCCTCCTCGCCTCGGCCATCGGCCTTCTCGCCGCTGTTGGCATCTACCTGACACTGCGGCTGCGCACCTTCCCCGTGATCCTGGGGCTGACCTTTCTCAGCTATGCGGTGAACCTGTTCCTCTTTACCGCCGGCAGGCTTGCCGTGAACGCCGCCCCGATCGTCGGCACCACCGACGCGCCCGCCGACCCCCTGCCTCAGGCCCTGGTCCTGACCGCCATCGTCATCTCCTTCGGGATGACCGCCGTCATCATGATCATGGCCATCGGCGGGCATCTGCAGGCCGGCCACGACCGCATCGACCTGGACGAGGACAAGGCATGAACCACTGGATCATCGCCCCCGTCGTCCTTCCGGCCTTCGTCGCCGCTTTGATGGTGCTCACCCTGCGCGGCCATCTCGCACTGCAGCGCATCGCCAGCCTGGCCGCCATCATCGCCCTGAACGCCATCGCGGTCGCCCTGCTGTGGTCCGCGACCATGCACGGCCCCGAGGCCTATTTCCTGGGCGACTGGCCCGCCCCCTTCGGCATCAGCCTCGTCCTTGACCGGCTTTCCGCGATGATGGTCGCCCTGCTTGCCGTCCTCGCACTCATCACCACGCTTTACGCCATCGGCTCGGGCTGGGACGCGAAGGGCGCGCATTTCCATCCGCTTCTGCAATTCCTCCTTATGGGCGTGGGCGGAGCCTTCCTGACCGGCGACGCCTTCAACCTCTTCGTCTTCTTCGAGGTCCTGCTCATCGCCTCCTACGGCCTGATGATCCACGGAGGAGGCGACCGACGCACCCGCGCCGGCATCCAGTACATCGCCTTCAACCTGGTCGGGTCGTCGCTCTTCCTCTTTGCGCTCGCGCTGCTTTACGGGGTCGCCGGCACCCTCAACATGGCCGATCTTGCGGCCAAGCTGCCCGGCCTGCCCGCAGGCGACGCCGCCCTCCTGCGGGTCGCCGCGGTGATGCTGATCCTGGTCTTCGCGATCAAGGGGGCCCTTGTGCCGCTGCAATTCTGGCTTCCGGGCACCTATGCCAACGCGCCTGGGGTGGTCGCCGCCCTCTTCGCGATCATGACCAAGGTCGGGGCCTATGCCACGCTGCGCTTCGTCACCCTGGTCTTTCCGACCGACCTGCCCGCGACCGGGACACTGATCCCCGCGTTCCTGCTGCCCGCCGCTCTGGTGACCCTGGCAATTGGCGCCCTCGGCATCCTTGGAGCTACGACCCTGCCGCGTCTGGCTGCCTTTGCCGCCATCGCCTCGATGGGGACGGCCTTCCTCGCCATCGCGCACATGACCCCCAGGGGCACCAGCGCCGCGCTCTACTATATCCTGCACTCGACGCTTGCGACGGCCCTGATCTTTCTCGTCGCCGACCTTGTTTCGCGCCGTCGCGCGCATCTGCGGCTGGATGCCCCGGCCCCTGTGGCGCAGAACGGCCTGATCGCAGCACTCTACCTTGCCTCCGCCGTGGCCCTGGCCGGTATGCCGCCGCTGTCCGGCTTCATCGGCAAGCTGCTGATCCTTGACGCCTGGCGCGATCAGGCCTTCGCGATCTGGCCCGCGGTTCTTGTCTCGTCCTTCCTGATGCTGCTTGGCCTGTCCCGCGCAGGCTCGCTCCTGTTCTGGAAACCGTCCGAATCCGAAGCGGTCGCGGACCCTGCTCCGCAAGAGCCGCTGGCCGTGACCGCCGCCTTCGCGCTTTTCGCTGCGCTCATCGCGCTGACACTGGCAGCGGGGCCGGTCACTGGCTGGCTTGACGGCACCGCCGCATCCCTGCATGACCCGGCCGCCTATATCGGCGCCAACCGTCTGGAGGTTGCGCCATGAGACGCCTCTTCCCTCATCCCTACCTGTCGCTGACCCTGATCGTGATGTGGTTCCTCCTGGTGAACCAGTGGAAGCTTGGCAGCCTGGTGATGGCGATCATCCTCGCCACGATCATCCCGCTTGCAACCTCGGCCTGGTGGCCCGACCGGCCCCGGGTCAAGCGGCCCTTCGCGCTGGCCGCCTACGCGATCCTTGTTCTCTGGGATGTCATCGTCGCCAACTTCCAGGTCGCTCGCATCGTCCTTTTCATGCCCCGCGACCGGATCCGTTCGGCCTGGATCACCGTGCCGCTCGACCTCACCTCGCCCGAGGCGATCTCGCTTCTGGCCGGCACCATCACCATGACACCCGGGACGCTGACTTCGGACATGTCGGCCTGCGGCCGTGCGCTCCTAGTCCACGCGCTGCATGCACCCGACCCCGACGCCGTCCGCGACCAGATCAAGGCCCGCTACGAGGCCCGCCTGAAAAGGATTTTCGAATGATCCTGCCCTACGCCCTGCTGTTCTTCCTTGGCTGCCTGACCCTTGCCTTCGCGCTGAACCTCTGGCGGCTCTTCTCGGCGCCGACCCTCACCGACCGCGTGGTGGTGCTGGACACGATGACCATAAATGCCATCGCTCTGGTCGTGCTTTACGGGATCTGGGCGGGCACCGGGCTTTATCTGGAGGTCGCCGTCCTTTTCGCCCTGACCAGCTTTGTCGGCACTGTGGCCTACTGCAAATTCCTTTTGCGCGGGAACATCATCGAATGACGCCCGCTCTGGACATGGCCCTCGACCTCTTCCTTTCCTCGATCCTGGTCGGAGGCGGCATCTTCGCCCTGGTCGGCTCCTACGGGCTTTTGCGCCTGCCGCGCCCGATGCAGCGGCTGCATGCACCGACGAAGGCCACCACCATCGGCGTTGGCGCGGCGCTGCTGGTCTCGGCGCTGGATCTTCTCGGCCAGGGCCAGGTCAGCTGGCAGGAACTGCTCATCACGGTATTCCTCCTGCTGACAGCGCCAGTTTCGGCCCTGTTCCTTGCCAAGACCCTGATCCTGAGGGGCGAGGCCGATCCCGACATCCCCGACAGCGGCACCGGCAAGCCCTGGGCCACTCTCGCGCCCGAGCGTCACGATTCCTGATTTTTGACCATACGGTCAGAAATCCGCAGCCCCGGCCCTTGCCCGACCGCGCCCCGCGTGGCATCGTCTGCGCGTCACCCTGGGGAGGCCCGATGAACACCCTGTCTCCGGCCCAAGCGGGCCTTCTGCCGCAGGTCACCCATGCCCGGAACCCCGGCATGGCGCTGGATCTGGACTGGGTCGCCTCGGTCCAGGCCAACACCTCGGCCATCGAACGCCGCGCCGCGACCCTGCCCGGTCGCCGTTCGGTGAAGAAGGACTACCAGGCCGCCTGGCTTCTCAAGGCGATCTCTCTCATCGACCTGACCACCCTGTCCGGTGACGACACCGCAGGCCGCGTCCAGCGCCTCTGCGCCAAGGCCCGCCAGCCCGTCGCGCCCTGGATGCTGGAGAAAATGGGAATGCAGGGCCTTACGGTGGGGGCCGTCTGCGTCTATCACGAGATGGTCGAACACGCCGTCCGGGCCCTTGAAGGCACTTCGATCCCGGTAGCGGCCGTCTCAACAGGCTTCCCCGCAGGCCTATCGCCCTACAGGCTCCGCATCATGGAGATCGGCGAAAGCGTTCGCGCCGGGGCGAAGGAAATCGACATCGTCATCTCCCGCCGCCACGTCCTGACGCAGAACTGGCAGGCGCTTTACGACGAGATGCGCGACATGCGCGAAGCCTGCGGCGATGCCCACGTCAAGGCCATCCTCGCCACGGGCGAACTGGGAACCCTGCGCAACGTCGCCCGCGCTTCCCTCATCTGCATGATGGCCGGGGCCGATTTCATCAAGACCTCCACCGGCAAGGAAACGGTCAACGCCACCCTCCCCGTCTCCCTCACCATGATCCGCGCGATCCGCGACTACGAAGCGCGAACCGGCTTCAAGGTCGGCTACAAACCCGCAGGCGGCATCGCCAAGGCCAAGGACGCCCTCGTCTACCTTTCCCTGATGAAAGACGAACTCGGCCACCCCTGGCTGCAACCCGACCTCTTCCGCTTCGGCGCCTCGTCCCTCTTGGGAGACATCGAACGCCAGCTTGAACACCACCTGACCGGCCACTACTCCGCCACCAACCGCCACGCGATGGGCTGACGAACCCCATGCCATTCATCTTTGCCCAAGTATCCCCGCCGGAGGCGCAGGCCAGCCAGAAGCCCGCCCCTGTGCAGCTGAGGACCCTGCCATGACCATCAAGGAAATCTTCGACAGCATGGCCTACGGCCCCGCCCCTGAATCCGCCGCCGAGGCACTCGCCTGGATCGCCAAGCACAACGGCACCTTCGGCCATTACATCGACGGCCAATTCACCACGCCGGGTGAGACGTTCACCACAACGAACCCCGCCACCGGCAAACCCCTCGCTGAAGTCACCCAGGGCACCGCCGACGACGTCACAAAAGCCGTCCAAGCCGCCCGCCGCGCCCACCCCAAATGGGCCGCCCTCCCCGCCCACAAACGCGCGCAAACCCTCTACGCCCTCGCGCGCCTCACTCAGAAACACGCCCGCCTCCTCGCCGTCCTGGAAACCCTCGACAACGGCAAACCGATCCGCGAATCCCGCGACATCGACATCCCCCTCGTCGCCCGCCACTTCTCCTACCACGCAGGCCTCGCCCAGCTCCTCCCCTCCGAACACCCCGACCTGACCGCCTTGGGCGTCTGCGGAGCGATCATCCCCTGGAACTTCCCCCTCCTGATGCTCGCCTGGAAGGTCGCCCCCGCCCTTGCCGCAGGCAACACCATCGTCCTCAAGCCCGCCGAATACACCCCCCTCACCGCCCTCCTCTTCGCCGACATCAGCCGCGAGGCTGGCCTCCCCAAAGGCGTCCTCAACATCGTCACCGGCGACGGCTCCACCGGGGCTGCCCTCGTGGACGCCCAAGTCGACAAGATCGCCTTCACCGGCTCCACCTCGGTCGGCAAACGCATCCGGCAAGCCACCGCAGGCACCGGCAAGGCCCTCACGCTAGAGCTCGGCGGCAAATCCCCCTACATCGTCTTCGACGACGCCGACCTCGATAGCGCCATCGAAGGCCTCGTCGACGCGATCTGGTTCAACCAGGGCCAGGTCTGCTGCGCCGGCTCCCGCCTCCTCGTCCAGGAAGGCATCGCCCCCCGCTTCTACGCCAAGCTGAAGCACCGGATGGACGGCCTCCGGGTCGGAGACCCCCTCGACAAGGCCATCGACATCGGCGCCATCGTCGACCCGATCCAACTCGACACCATCACCCGACTCGTCCGCGAAAACCCCGAGGGCGACCACTACCAGGCCCCCTGCCCCCTCCCCGCCCACGGCTCCTTCTACCCCCCCACCCTCATCACCGGCCTCGGCACCGCCTCCCCGCTGATGCAAGAAGAAATCTTCGGCCCCGTCCTCGTCGCCATGACCTTCCGCACGCCCGAAGAGGCCGTCCAACTCGCCAACAACACCAAATACGGCCTCGCCGCGACCGTCTGGACCGAGAACATCAACCTCGCCCTCGACATCGCCCCCAAGCTGAAAGCCGGAGTCGTCTGGGTCAACGCCACCAACCTCTTCGACGCCGCCGCAGGCTTCGGCGGCGTCCGCGAATCCGGCTTCGGCCGCGAAGGCGGATGGGAGGGCCTGATGGCCTACCTCAAACCCAGCCTCAAACCCGCCGCCCTCAAACCCGTCACCACCCCAGCAACCCCCACCGAGCCACAAGTCGACGCCCTCGACCGCACCGCCAAGATGTACATCGGCGGCAAGCAGGCCCGCCCCGACAGCGGCTACTCGCAACCGATCTGCAGCCCCAAAGGCAAACTCCTCGGCCACGTCGGCATCGGCAACCGCAAGGACATCCGCAACGCTGTCGAGGCCGCCCACGCCGCCAAATCCTGGGCCAAAACCACCGCCTACAACCGCGCCCAGATCCTCTACTTCATCGCCGAAAACCTCTCGGCCCGAGCCACCGAATTCGCCCAACGCCTGCAAGACCTTACCGGCAACCCCGGCCAGGCCGAGGTCGACGCCTCCATCCAGCGCCTCTTCACCTACGCCGCCTGGGCCGACAAATACGACGGGCACGCCAAATCCGTCCCCATCCGCGGCATCGCCCTTGCGATGAACGAACCCACCGGCGTGATCGGCGCGCTCTGCCCCGATGAGGCCCCCCTCCTCGGCCTAATCTCCCTCATGGCCCCCGCCATCGCGATGGGCAACACGGTGATCCTCGTCCCCGGCCAACTCCCCCTGTCGGCCACCGACTTCTACCAGATCCTCGACACCTCCGACGTCCCCGCCGGGGTCGTCAACATCGTCACCGGCCCCCCGCAAGACCTCGCCAAATCCCTCGCCGGCCACATGGACGTGGATGCCGTGTGGAGCTTCTCCTCCCACCCCCTCTCCGCCCTCATCGAGCGCGAGGCCGCAGCCAACCTCAAACGCACCTGGGTCAACCACGGCCGCGCGCGGAACTGGATGGGGGCAGAGGGCGAAGGCCGGACGTTCCTGTCCCAGGCGACCGAGATCAAGACGGTCTGGGTGCCGTATGGGGAGTGACGGCGGATACATCTTGCATTGATCGGCATGAAGTCCGGCTTCCAAGCGAACCACTTCATTGAATCATGAGATATACGCGCCGGTTTTGCTCCGATACTCCAACTCAAGCGCCCGAATGAGCTTTTGGCCTGATGCGCAATCCGAAAGCGCATAGCTACTGATAATAGAGATCATATTCCGCAACACTATAGGGCTTTCGATACGAGATGCGATTAGCCGAAAGCGCTCTATCGATCGTTGGTGCCTCTTGTGTCCAAACATATCTTGGAAGCATGCCAAGAATAGGTGGAGCGCCACAAAGCGATCCCAACGCCTTCTTCCCTCAGATGGCTTCAAACCGCTAATCAAATTCAGAAGTGCTGCGTTGTGAGGGTTATCAAGGAACCAATGCATTTCTGCAGATTGCCGATCTCTATCCGCTAGCTTTGCAAAGCGAGCGCAGATTTCCTTTAAGCTATCTGCATACAGATGGTCATATTCTGACGTTCGATCATATGAAAGCCCTTTGAACAACCCTTCAACGTCACTGAGTATCCACCGAAATACCGCAACAAAGTTCAGGAACTCAAAGTCACTGCTGTCTGCATTGCGCGCATCAAGGGCTACCGCCTCTCGCTCAATCTTATATACTACCTCGTAGAAGCACATCAGGCGCTGCACAGTTGATACAAAGTAGTATCCTGAGTTGCTACTTGGATGTCCAACTACCAGCCATTCTTTGTCGTAGTTACCTGATAGATTTTCGAGGCGTCCATCCATCTTCTCCGCAGTATCGAGCAAAACTCCATGGTACTTTCCTAGAGCCTCCTTGATCTTCCTCTTCTGCTCAAATCTATATGAAACGTCAGCGCTTCTCCAAACTTCGGCCCATTTCAGAAGAAATGAAACAGCCACAGTAACAACGGTTGAAACTACTGCTGGAAGAAGAAGATCAGTGCTGAGATTAAAGAAGCTGGTTGGCTCTTGCATCGAACACCTCAAATAACATCCACGGCATCACTTTGACATGGTTCAAGAATTTGACCGTTACGAAATCATCAATTTTGAAACCTATCAAGTGCGAACCGACCCGATTCGCCCCTCAAGGTTAACGCCCCACCACCCACCCGAGAGTATGTACGGAAGCCATACGCTTTCCATACGCCCTCCATACCCCCATCCAGCCCGAAATCCCCCGGATTAACCCAGCGTTCCCAACCTCTTACCGGAGTCCCTTGCGGCCGCCTCAGGCCCGCCCCGCCGCCGCACTCAGCGTCAAAGGATCAATCCCCATCCCCCGCAGCGCCGCCGACCACTTTCCACCGTCATCCGCCCCGAACAGCACCCCCTCGGGCGCGTCACAGGTCAGCCAGTCGTTCCGCGCGATCTCGGCCTCCAGCTGCCCCGGCCCCCAGCCGGAATATCCCAACGCCAGCAAGGCCTTACCGGGACCACCACCCGAGGCCAAAGCCTCCAGCACATTGATCGTCGCGGTCATCTCCAGGCCCCCCGGCACCTTCATCGTGCCCTCGGCCCCGCCCCGCTCCCAGTCCGACGAGTGCAGGACGAACCCGCGCCCCCGCTCCACCGGCCCGCCGAAATGCACGCTGATCTCGCGGCCCGAGGGTGCCACGGGAATGTTCAGGTGCTCCAGAAGCCCGGAAAAACTAAGTTCTTCCAATGGCTTGTTGACGATCAACCCCATCGCCCCCTCAGCCGAATGGGCGCAAAGCAGCACCACGCTCCTCTCGAACCGGGGGTCAGCCATGCCGGGCATGGCGATCAGGATCTGGCCGGAAAGGTCCATCGGAACCTCCTGTGCAAGTCATTGAAAGATAACGCCCCGCCACGCCGAAACAATGGCGAAAACGTCACGCTCACGACGCTTCGCCGCAAAGTGATTTCCCAACCGCCCGGCTTTACCTATGTTCCCCACATGATCAGATACACCGCGACCCTCGCCCTCCTCGCCGCCCCCGCCCTTGCCACGACGCAGGACGATGTCCTGTCGGCGCAGCTAAGGCCCGGATGGCAAATGGAAAATGGCGCGCACATGGCAGCGGTCGAGATGCAGCTTGCCCCCGGCTGGAAGACCTATTGGCGCAGCCCCGGTGATGCGGGGATTCCGCCGAGCTTCGACTGGTCGGGGTCCGAAAACGTGAAGTCCGTCCGCATCCACTGGCCCGCCCCGAAAGTGTTCGAGTTGAACGGGATGCAGACCATTGGCTATCACGAACATCTTGTTCTGCCAGTGGAAATCACGCCGAGGGACCCCGCGCGACCGGTCCGCCTCTCGGTCGAAGTCGAGCTTGGGGTCTGCGACGACATCTGTCTGCCGGCCAGCCTGTCGCTGACCTCCGACCTTTCCCCGCCGGGCGGACCCGACCCCGAAATCCGTACCGCGCTTTCCAAGCGCGCCGCAACGGCGGGTGAGGCCGGGGTGACCGGCGTCGCCTGCCTGATAGATCCGATCTCTGACGGTCTGCGCGTGACCGCCACGGTCCGGTTGCCAGATCCCGGCCGACCAGAGGTTGTGGCCTTCGAGACCGCCGACCGCGAGGTATGGGTGGCTGAAGCCGTCACCGAACGCCGGGGTGGCGAGCTGATCAGCATGACCGAACTTGTGCCCCCCAGCGGGCAACCCTTCGCGCTGGACCGCTCTGGTATCACCATGACCATCCTTGCCGCCAACGGCGCGGTCGAAGTCATCGGCTGCCCGGCGCCCTGAGCCGTCCGGTTGTGGTGGGGCCACAGGGGCCCTAGTCTTGTGGCATGGGAATCGCCGCAATCATCGCCGAGGATTGGCATGCCGCTCTGGCCGCGCTGGCCTGGCAGGTCGAGGCCGGGGCGGACGAGATCATTCTTGATGCTCCGGTCAACCGGTATGAACTGGCCGCGGAAGCCCCGAAGCCCTTGTCTGCAAAGGCTTCCTCGCCAGCCGCTTTGCCTGCGGCATCCGGTGGGGCAGACCCGGTGGCAGTGGCCAAGGAAGTCGCCGAACAGGCGCAGACTCTGGGCGCTCTGCAGGCGGCGCTGACCGATTTCGATCACTGCGACCTGAAGAAGGGCGCGCGGAATACAGTCTTCTCCGATGGCAACCCGCAGGCCCGCGTCCTGATCCTGGGCGAAGCGCCCGGTGCCGAGGAAGACCGCGAGGGCCGCCCCTTCGTCGGTCGTGCCGGACAGCTTCTGGACCGGATGTTTGCGGCAATCGGCCTGTCGCGCAGCTCGGCGGATGCAGACAGCGCGCTTTACATCACGAATGTCATGCCCTGGCGCCCGCCTGGCAACCGTGACCCCGAACCGGCGGAAATCGCGATGATGCTGCCCTTTGTGGAGCGTCACATCGCCTTGGTCGATCCGAAGGTGATCGTGGTGGTCGGAAATACTCCGCTTTTCGCGCTGACCGGGGCCAAGGGCATCCTGCGGGCGCGTGGCACCTGGACCCAGGCCCTTGGAAAGCCGCTGCTTCCCATGGCCCACCCGGCTTATCTCCTCCGCAATCCTTCGGCCAAACGGGAAGCCTGGGCGGACCTTCTGTCGCTTCGGACAAGGCTGCGCTGATGCTTCCGGTCGACCCCCTGGTCCTGCTGGCCTTCGTTCCCGCCGGCCTTGCGTTGAACCTGACGCCGGGGGCGGACATGATGTTCTGCCTGGGGCAAGGGTTGAAATCCGGTCGCCGGGCAGCGATGGCCGCGAACTTCGGCATTGCCCTGGGCGGCATGGTCCACACCCTGCTGGCCGCCCTTGGTCTTGGTGCGCTGGTCGCGGCGCACCCTTCGGCGTTCGAGGCGATCCGCTGGCTGGGCGTGGGCTATCTTCTCTGGCTTGCGGTCGGCGCCCTGCGCGCTTCGCCCTTTGCCGCCGAGGCGCAGGTTTCGCCGACATCCTCCGCGCGGGCCTTTCTGCAGGGGCTTCTTGTCAACCTCTTGAACCCGAAGGTCATCCTTTTCATCCTGGCCTTTCTGCCGCAGTTCGTGGACCCCTCGCGTGCGATCCTGCCGCAGTTCCTGACTCTGGGCGTCGTGTTCTCGGTCGGCGGCTTGATGGTCAACGGTGCAGTGGCACTCTTTGCGGGTTCCATCGGTCAGCGGATCGCAGGGTCCGCTGCCCTGGCGAAATGGCTCTCGCGTATGAGCGCCACGATTTTCGGCGCACTGGCCCTTCGGCTGGCGCTGATGCCCAGAAACTGAAAGCGAAACCCAAGATGTCCCGGATCGACGACACTCTGCCCTTCCACCCGGTCCGCATCGCCGTCCTGACCGTCAGCGACACCCGAACGCCGGATACGGACAAGTCCGGCGACACGCTGGTCGCCCGGCTGACCGAGGCGGGCCATGTTCTTGCTGACCGGGGGATCGTCCAAGACGACCGCCCCGCCATCGTCGCGCGCCTGAAAGCCTGGATCGCAGACCCGGCGGTAGACGTGATCCTCACCACCGGCGGCACCGGCCTGACTGGCCGCGATGTCAGCGTCGAGGCACACCGCGAGGTCTATGAGAAGGAGATCGAGGCCTTTGGCACCGTATTCACCCTCGTCTCGATGCAGAAGATCGGCACCAGCGCCGTGCAAAGCCGCGCGACGGGGGGGGTGGCGGGGGGCACCTACCTCTTCGCGCTTCCCGGAAGCCCCGGCGCTTGCCGCGACGCTTGGGACGAGATCCTGAAACCCCAGCTCGACAGCCGCCACCGGCCCTGCAACTTCGTCGAGATCATGCCTCGGCTGGAAGAGCATCTGAAGCGGAAGTGACACCTCTTCGTTCGACTTCGTCTCCTCATCGGCAGGACGCCAGCGAGGAGTGACGAAGTCATCGACGAGCCTTTCCCTTGCCGCGCCCCCCGGCCTTTGCGATAGAGGGTTGAAACCGGACAAGGGGACGACCATGGCCTTCCGCGCCCGCCATCTCTTGGGGATCGAACACCTCGCCCCCCTGGAGATCACCACCGTCCTTGACCTGGCGGACCGCTATGTCGACCTGAACCGCCGCACCGTGAAGCAGTCCGACGTGCTGGCGGGGATGACGCAGATCAACCTCTTCTTCGAGAATTCGACGCGTACTCAGTCGTCCTTCGAACTTGCCGGCAAGCGGCTTGGGGCGGATGTGATGAACATGTCGGTTGCCAATTCTTCAGTGAAGAAGGGCGAGACACTGATGGACACCGCAATGACGCTGAACGCGATGCACCCGGACCTGCTGGTCGTCCGCCACGGGGCGTCGGGGGCCGTCAACCTGCTGGCGCAGAAGGTGGATTGCGCGGTCCTGAACGCGGGCGACGGACGGCACGAGCATCCGACGCAGGCGCTCCTCGACGCACTCACCATCCGCCGCGCCAAGGGCCGCATCCAGCGCCTGACGATTGCCATCTGCGGCGACATCGCCCATTCCCGGGTGGCGCGGTCGAACCTGATCCTGCTGGGCAAGATGGAGAACCGCCTCCGCCTGATCGCCCCGCCGACCCTGATGCCCTCGGGCGTCGAGGACTTCGGCTGCGAGCTCTTCGACGACATGCGCGAAGGCCTGAAGGGCGCGGACGTGGTGATGATGCTGCGCCTTCAGAAGGAGCGGATGGACGGCGGCTTCATCCCGTCAGAACGCGAATACTACCACCGCTACGGCCTGGACGCCGAGAAGCTGTCCTACGCCTCGCCCGAGGCCATCGTGATGCACCCCGGCCCGATGAACCGGGGGGTCGAGATCGACGGAGATCTCGCCGACGATATCAACCGGTCGGTGATCCAGGACCAGGTGGAGATGGGCGTCGCGGTGCGGATGGCCTGCATGGACCTGCTGGCGCGGAACCTGCGGGCCGAGCGGGGGCGGAAGATCGTGGGGATGATGGCGTGAGTTCGGAGAGCTTCTACGACGATTATTGGGACGCTTTCAGCTCACTATTCGGCGCATATTCATCCGGTCTCCCCAAAGCTTCCCAACACAACTACTACATCCGATTTCCAAGAAGCGGCTTCGGGTTCCAGCGGAGCGCATTGGCCGTCCGAAGCAAAGGCTACATAGGCGTTGAGTTCATTTGCGAAACAGGAACGGCGGGACAGGCGCGCGCCCGTTTGGATGCCTTACGCGAAGCAACCCCTACGGAAACACTTGCAACATACCCGGGCGAGATCGAATGGTATGGGCCTGCCAGGATGAAGATCGCCAAGGCTTGGGAGACTATTCCTGCGCGGTTGGAAGAACGTGCGGATTGGCCCGCCCAGCACCTCTGGCTTTATGGCAGACTCATGCTGCTTGAGACCATCTTGGGTCCTGTGGCCCGAAGCCTTGAGACAAAGTGAGCAATCCTCCCCTCCCCCTCCGCCCCGGTGAAACCCTCCTCTGGGAGGGCGCCCCCGTCCCCGGCTTCCACCAGCGCCGACTGACGTTCTTCCTGATGCTCTTCGGGCTGCCCTTCCTGATCATCGGCGTTTCCCTCTTCTTCTACAGTCTCCTCCTCTATCCGCAGGCCTCTGACATCCCGGATGGGGGCAACGCGCTCGTCACCACCGCCTTCTCCCTGCCCTTCGCCGCCTTTGGGGCCTTCCTTGTCTTCGGCCCGATCATCGAAGCCCGCACAGCCGCCCGCTACATCCGCTATGCGCTGACCAGCCGGGCGGCCTATGTCATCCGCACGGGACGCTTCCCCAGCCTCAAGGTCTATCCGATCCTGCCGTCCACCGCCGTTGAACTGGAAACTGGAGCACGCGCCAGCACCGTCTGGGTCCATTCCCGACTGGAACGCGACTCGGACGGTGACCTTGGCACCACGAAAGCGGGCTTTGAAAACATCGCCGAGGCTGAGAAGGTGTTCCTCATGATCCGAGATTTGCAAGGCAAAGCCGAATGACCCCCGACCCCGACCGCAAGCCGACCAAGCAAGAGATGCGCCAGGGCGGCATGGTTGCCACCGCCGCCCTTGTCTTCATCGCCGTCTTCACCATCGTCATTGTCTGGATCGCGTGATGGCGCGGATCGAACCCGACAGCATCCACGGCACAGTCACTCCGTTGCAGGATGGCGAAAGGCTGGTGGCCGAATTTCGCGCCGACCGCGCTACCTATTGGCGCGGGCATCTGATCCTGGCGGTGGTCCTTGGGGCGGCTGCAGGGCTTTTCCTGATGTGGCAGGGCAACCCCTACCCCGTCGCCGGTCCCTTCGGCGCGGTGCTCGCCATTGGGGCACGCGCGGCCTACCTCGCGTCCGAGGCGCTGGCCGAGACCTGGCGGCTGACCGACCGTCGCCTCCTCGGCCCCGGCGGCAGGACGATCCCGCGGGCGCAGATAAGGGCGGCCCGGCCCTTCCTGGGGGCGGTGCAGATCACCACCACGACGGGCGACCGGCATCTTATCAAGTATCTGGCTGACCCCGCCGCCACCGCCGCGCGCATCACCGGGGGCCGGAGGTGACCAGACTGACCATCCCCGCCCTGGACCACCTTGGCGTCCGCGTCTTCCAGGTCGTCATGTCGCCCGAAGATCTGCAAGGCGACAAAGCGCGCCTTGTCCCGGTGCTCCTGGGCGACCCCGACCTCGATCCGGCCTACGTCGAAATGTTCGATGTCGCGGACCTCTCGGACATCGGCCTTGCGGGCTACCTGACCGAAGGGCTGGGCGTTCCCGATACCGCCCTGTCCGCCGACCACGCCAAGCTCAAGGCCATCCAGGGCCCCGTCCTGATCCTGTTGTCGAAAGCGCTCCACGGGCGCGAGGTCACGCTCACCCTCGACCCCCGGCTTTCGCTGATCGGCACTTACCGCGAGGACCGTCCGGCAATCCATTTCGAGCCCCTGCCAACTGCCGCTGCCGAAGGTGTCCTCAGCCCTCCGCCCCTGCCCGCCCCGCCGCCACAGCGTCCGATCCTGGCCTTCGTGCTTCTGGGCCTCGCCCTGGCCCTGGTGGCTCTGGCTGCGCTCTGGCTGGCTCTGGTGTGACGCTTACAGTAGACAAGCCCGCCGCGCCGTCGCATATCGGGCCGGACCTTCGGACGGACCGGACATGACCACGATCCAATTCACCAACGCCCGCCTGATCGACCCCGAGGCCGGAACCGACGGCGTCG
Source organism: Tabrizicola sp. (assembly GCF_030694085.1). GTDB lineage: Bacteria > Pseudomonadota > Alphaproteobacteria > Rhodobacterales > Rhodobacteraceae > Tabrizicola. Next base: position 120,366 of record NZ_JAUXZE010000039.1, read on the forward strand.
GCAGTCTGACGGTGAGGGACGGCATGATCCTGGCCCGTGACGAGAAGGCCCCGAAGGGCGCGATGGTCGTCGATTGCGGTGGGAAATGCCTTGCCCCCGGCATCGTCGACCTTGGCGTTAAGATCGGTGAACCCGGTGAGCGGCACCGCGAAAGCTTCGGCTCGGCCGGACATGCGGCGGCGGCGGGCGGTGTCACAACGATCATCGCACGCCCCGACACCCTTCCGGCCATCGACACGCCCGAGACGCTGGAGTTCGTGACCCGCCGTGCCGCCGAGGCCCCGGTCCGCATCCGCCACATGGCCGCCCTGACCAAGGGCCGCGAGGGGCGCGAGATGACCGAGATCGGCTTTCTGCGCGATGCCGGGGCGATTGCCTTTTCCGACGTCTTCCGTGTCTCGACCGAGGCCAAGGCGATCACCCGGGCCATGAGCTATGCAAAGTCGCTGGGTGCGCTGGTCGTGGGCCACCCGCAGGACCCTGGGCTTTCAGTCGGAGCTTCGGCAACCTCGGGCAAGTTCGCCTCGCTGCGCGGCATCCCCGCCGTTTCGCCGATGGCCGAGCGCATGGGGTTGGAGCGGGACCTCGCGCTGGTCGAAATGACCGGGGTCCGCTACCACGCCGACCAGATCACAACGGCAAAGTCGCTTCCCGCGCTGACCAGGGCAAAGTCTTCAGGGCTGGACGTGACGGCGGGGACCTCGATCCATCATCTGACTCTGAACGAATTCGACGTGGGCGACTACCGGACCTTCTTCAAGTTCACGCCCCCGCTGCGGTCGGAACAGGATCGCTTGGCGATGGTCACGGCGGTGGCGGACGGGACGGTCGATATCATCAGTTCGATGCACACCCCGGCCGACGAGGAATCGAAGCGGCTGCCCTTCGAGGATGCTGCCGCAGGCGCCGTCGCGCTGGAAACCTTCCTGCCCGCCGCGATGCGGCTTTTTCATGCCGGCCACCTGGACCTGCCCGCCCTTTTCCGGGCGATGGCGCTGAATCCGGCGAACCGGCTTGGCCTGCCGCAGGGTCGGCTGGCCCTTGGCGCGCCGGGCGACCTTGTCCTTTTCGACCCCGACGCGCCCTTCCTGATGGACCGCTTCAAGCTGCGGTCCAAGTCGAAGAACACTCCGTTTGACGGCGCCCGGATGGAGGGTAAGGTGCTCGCGACCTGGGTCGGCGGGACGCAGGTCTTTGCGGCGGAAGAGTGAGACATGCCTGAGATCGTGACCTCGCAGGGCGTGCTCCTGCTCACCGCCGTGCTGGGCTACCTGCTGGGGTCGATCCCGTTCGGGGTCGTGGTGACGCAGGCGATGGGGCTTGGGGACCTGCGGCAGATCGGGTCGGGGAACATCGGGGCGACCAACGTCCTTCGGACCGGGAACAAGCGGGCCGCACTGGCAACGCTTCTCCTCGACGGCGGCAAAGGGGCCTTGGCCGTGCTGATCGCGCGCTGGCTTGTCGCCGAGGATGCGGCGCAGGTGGCGGGGCTGGCGGCATTTCTGGGGCATCTTTTCCCGGTCTGGCTGGGCTTCAAGGGCGGCAAGGGCGTCGCAACCTTCCTTGGGGTATTGCTGGCGCTGAACTGGATGGTGGGGGCGGCAGTCTGCCTGACCTGGCTTGTGACTGCTGCCGTGGGACGGGTTTCGTCGATCGCCGCGCTGGTCGCGGCGGCAAGCTCGGGGCTGTGGATCATGCTTCTGACCGACGGAAGCCTGCTGTTGCTGTCCCTGGTCCTGACCGTGCTGATCTACGTCCGCCATGCCGAGAATCTGAAGCGTATCAAGGCGGGGACCGAGCCGCGGATCGGCCAGAAGAAGGCCTGAGTGTCCACGCTGGACCCGCGTCTGGCTTGCAGCAAAATCAATGGGTTGCCCGTGGACATTTACCAGGAGGTAACGCTTTTGGGCCCTGCTTGTCGATGACTTCGTGACGCCTCGCGACCGCTTGGCGACGAGCAGACGAAGGCGAACGAGGCGCGTTCTAAAGCGAGGCGGCCGCGTAAAGCGGCCCAACGTCGTGCGCCCAGTCGCCTTCGTAAAGCGCAAGCCACTTGTCCGCCTGCACCCGGCCGGACTTAAGGCTTTCGACCAGCGGAAGAAGCTGTACCTCCTCGCCCAGGCCGCGTGCCACAAGGCCGGCATGGGACAGACCCACTGCGGCGCGCGCAAGGTCGATAAGCTTCACCCCTCCCGCCTCGCCCTGCAAGGCCGAGACCGAGGCGGCGACGCGCAGGCCCTCTCGGGTTTCCGCGTCGAGACCCTTCACCAGATCCCAGGCGGAATCGAGCGCGGTCTGATCATACATCAGCCCGACCCAGAAGGCCGGTAGCGCCGCGATATGTGCCTGATCGCCGCAGTCGGCCCCACGCATCTCGATGAACTTCTTCGCCCGCGCTTCGGGGAAGACGGTGGTCATGTGGTCGGCCCAGTCCGAGAGGGTGGGCTTCTCGCCCGGTAGCGCGGGCAGCCTGCCCGCCAGAAAATCACGGAACGACTGGCCGAGGGCATTGATATACTTGCCGTCGCGGTAGACGAAGTACATCGGCACGTCGAGCACCCAGTCGACATAGGCCTGGAAGCCCATGTCGCGGTCAAAGGCGAAGTGCAGCATGCCCGTCCGGCTGTCGTCCAGCCCGCGCCAGATGCGGCTGCGCCAGCTGCGGTGGTGGTTGGGCTTGCCCTCGAAGAAGGGAGACGAGGCAAAGAGGGCAGTCGCGACGGGCTGCAACGCCAGGGCCACACGCAGCTTCTTCACGAAGTCGGCTTCCGACCCGTAGTCCAGGTTCACCTGCACCGTGCAGGTGCGGTACATCATCTGCGTGCCGTGAGTCCCGACGCGACCCATATAGTCCGTCATCAGCCGGTAGCGGCCCTTGGGCATCACAGGCATCTGGTCATGCGTCCATTCCGGCGCGGCACCGATCCCCATGAAGCGGACCCCCATCGGGTCGGCGATGGCACGGACCTCGTCAAGGTGGTTCTGGAGTTCGGCGCCCACCTCCAGCGTCGATACGAGGGGCGCCCCGGACAGTTCGAACTGGCCGCCGGGTTCCAGGCTGATATTCGCCCCGTTTCGGGTCAGGCCGATCACATTCTCGCCTTCCCGGACCGGCTGCCAGCCAAACCGGGCCTCCAGCGCCGCGAAGATGGCCGAGATCGAGCGGTCGCCTGCATAGGGCAGCGGCGCGCGGGTGTCGGTGAGCCAGCCGAATTTCTCGTGCTCGGCACCGATCCGCCAGTCGGCGGCCGGTTTGCAGCCGTCCTCCATGTAGGATGCCAGTTGGTCGAAGCTTTCGATGGGTCCGCCGCCGGACTGAGGGATGGACATGGAGCTTCGGACCTTCGCTGCTTTGGCTGGCTGCGGCCTTGGGAACCGAGCGGCCCAAGAGGTGTCAAGCGGCGGGGGCCAAGTCAAGGGGGGGTCACGGAAGCGAGCGGTGAGGCCAAAGGCGCGTCCACCGTGGACAAGGTTCCGGCCCCAATGAATTCAACACCTTGCAAGGCCGCATTAAACTTCTGTTAGGATTTGAACAGAAAAGCTGTCGCTTCCGCGCGGCCATTGGCCCGCCTGTCACCGGACCACCACAGCCGGTCCCTTGCGCGCCCAGATCAGGCGGTCGACCTCGGCAAGGGCGATGACGCGACTGTCCGACGGGGCCGCATCCGCGCCAAGCGCCGCGACCAGCGTGGCCATGTCGATACCGGGCAGCGTCGCAAAGGCATCGAACAGCGCCTCGGCCCCGTCGGATTCGACCGGGATATGCAGTAGCTGGCCATCGCCCTGCTTCAGCTTCCAGATCCGGCGGCCACGGAGGGTCAGGAGGCGGATTTCGGCAAGCTCGGGCAGACCCACGAAGCCGCCGACCCGGGGGCCGAAATAGGCGATCTGGGCCTCGGTCACGCGGACGATGCCGGGGGCCTCGCCGTCCTGCTGAAAGCGCAGGCGGCGGAAGGCGGTGAGCGCCCAGCCCGCACCCATGGCCAGGAGTGCAAGGCCAAGCGGCGTGAGGAGATAGCCGCCCTTGCTTGCGGTCCAGGCCCCGAACAGGGCGAGAGCGAAGGCCGCAATCACCTCACGCCAACGATGGGCGGCAGCCAGAAGTTCGGGTCGGATCAGGGACATGCGCAGATGTGGGTCGGGCTGGAGAGGAGGAAGAGGGTGAAGGGTGCAGTTGGTTGGAAGCCGAGGGCGCGGTAGGCCTGGGCCGCGGCGTCCGAGGCGGCAAAGAGCACAGCGCGCGACACCCCTTTCGCGCGGGCCTCGGACAGGTGAAGCGCGACGGCGCGGCGGGCGTAACCCCGGCCCCGCAGGTGTGCCGGAGTATAGACGCCACCGATCTGGACGATCTCCGGCTGGGAGGCGTTGAAGCCGGTCATGGCAACGGGCTTGCCGTTGTGAAGCAGCAGCCGGTGGCTGTCGCGGGTCAGGTAATCGGCGATATCGGCTTCGGCCTTGGCGCGGGCATCAGGGCCGGTGCTGCCCAGCACTTCGCCGATGTAGGTTTCCCGCCAGCCGGTGACCAACGGCAGGTCGCCGGGGACGATGGGCCGCAGGATGGTGCCGGGCAGGTCGGGCTGGGCAAGCCGGGCAAGATCAAGCGCGAAGCCCGGCTCGTCGCGGTCAGTGGCGGTGGCAAGGCGGGTCAGGCCGAGGGCGGCGATCACCGGCCGCGCCGAGGCTGCCGGCCCAACCGCTCCAGTCACCTTCAGGCCCATTAGGGCGGCAGGCAGCCCGGCCAGATCCGGGGCCCCGACCAGCAGCGGCAGGATCATCCCGGCGCGGGTCACGGCAATAAGGCTGTCCCCGATCCGCCAGAGCCGGATGGCATGATCGTGCGGACTGGCGAAACGGCCCCGCACCAGACCATGCGTGCGCAGACTGGTCAGCGGGAACATGGTCTGGTCCAGGTGTGCGGCGAGACGGGCCTCGACTGCGGCGCGGTCCCCGGCCCCCTGTTCGCGGATCATCGCCAGTCCCCGCAGGCGGCTTGCCAGAGCGTAAGGGCCGCAACGGCGGCGGTGTCGGCGCGCAGGATGCGGGGACCGAGGCTGAGGGGGGTGACATGCGGTCTGCCGCGCAGTTTCGCGGCCTCGTCGGCGGAAAAGCCGCCCTCGGGGCCGATCAGGATGGCGGCGGGGCCTTGGGTGGGGGTTATGGTGGCCGGTTGGCCAAGGGCGGTTTCGTCGCACCAGTAGAGCCGTCGGTCCGTCGGCCACTGGGCTAGCAGCCGGTCGAGGTGGTGGAGGTCGGTGACTTCAGGGACATAGGTCGCTCCGCATTGCTCGGCGGCCTCGACGGCGTGGGCCTGCAGGCGATCCTGGCGGATGCGGTCAGAATTGGTGTGGCGGGTCTGGACCGGCAGGATGCGGGCCGCGCCGAGTTCAACTGCCTTTTCGACGATGAAATCGGTGCGGGCCTTCTTTATCGGTGCAAAGAGAAGCCAGAGGTCGGGCGGCAGGTGCAGAGGCCGGGTCTGGGTGTCACAGACGGCGATGGCGCCGCGTTTGCTGGCATCGGTGAGGGTGGCGCGCCATTCCCCATCGCGGCCATTGAAAAGAAGGATGGCGGCCCCGGCGGTCAGGCGCATGACTCCGGTCAGGTAATGCGCCTGGTCGGGCGACAGGCGCACGGCTTGCCCCGGGGCAAGCGGCTGATCTACATAGAGCCTGATCTTCGCATCCATGAGCCCGAACCTATGACCCAAGCGCCCGAAATGCCAGAGGCCGAACCTGCGGGACAGGTGGCGGATGCGCCGAAGGCAAACTGGGTGGACCTTTACGCTCCGCTCGCGGCACGGCCCTATCTGCGACTTTCGCGCGCGGACCGGCCGATCGGGACCTGGCTTTTGCTGATCCCCTGTCTGTGGGCGATTGCGCTGGCGGGGGGCGTCAGCGGGTTCCGGGGCTGGGACATGTGGCTGGTGCTGTCCTGCGGTTTGGGGGCGTTCCTGATGCGGGGGGCGGGCTGCACCTGGAACGACGTCACCGACCGCGACATTGACGCCCAGGTGGCGCGGACGCGGTCGCGGCCCTTGCCCTCGGGTCAGGTAACGGTGCGGGGGGCGCTGGTCTGGATGGTGGTGCAGGCGTTGGCGGCGGCGGTCATTCTGTTCACTTACAACTGGCTGGCGGTTGGGCTGGGTGTCGCCTCGCTGGCGCTTGTAGCGGTCTACCCGTTCGCCAAGCGGTTCACCTGGTGGCCGCAGGTGTTTCTGGGGCTGGCGTTCAACTGGGGCGCGCTTCTGGCATGGGCGGCCCATGCGGGGACGGTGCCCCCGGCGGCGGTGGCGCTTTATGCGGCGGGGATTGCCTGGACCCTCTACTACGACACGATCTACGCGCATCAGGACCGCGAGGATGATGCGCTGATCGGGGTGAAGTCGACGGCCCGGCTTTTTGGCGACAACAGCCGGGGTTGGCTTTGGGGCTTTGCCGCGCTGACACTGGTCCTGTTCGGCGCGGCCGTGGTGCTGGCCCATGCCGAAGCGCAGCGGCCGCTGGCCTTCGTCGTGGCGCTGGGGGGCGTCTGGGCAATGGGCTGGCACATCGGCTGGCAGATGCGGCGGCTGGACCTGGACGACCCGGCGTCGTGCCTGCAAGTGTTCCGGGCCAACCGGGATGCCGGGCTGATCCCCGTGCCGTTTCTTGCCGCCGCCGCATGGCTTGGTTGAACAGCCGCGCCCAAACCCCTAGGAAGCACGGGCGTCCCGAGTCTCCCGGAAGGTCCTTTTGCTGTCGCGCCTTGCCAAGCTGTCCTCGACCACCCTTGCGTTGCTGGCTTTCGTGCTGGCGGCGGGCGTCATGATCTCGGTCGCCTACGGGGCGGCTCTGGTGATCGAATCGCGGACCCAGAAGGTGGTGACGACCCGGTTGACCGAAGCCGGAATCACGTGGATCACTGTGGCCACCGACGGCTTGCAGGTCCGCCTGACCGGCACCGCCCCGCGTGAGGCCGACCGCTTTCGCGCGGTGAACATGGTGGGCGCGCTGATCGACACCTCGCGCATCCGCGACGGGCTTGACGTGACCCCGGCCTCGGCCATCGAAGCGCCAAAGTTCTCGGTCGAGATGCTGCGCACCGAGGATGAGGTCCAGCTGAGCGGCCTGATCCCCGAGAACCCCGGCGAGGGGGGGCTGACCGAAGCGGCGCTGTCCGAGGCGGCAGCGGCCTTGGCGCAGGGCACCGAACTGCCGGACATGCTGGAGACGGCGGATTATCCCGCACCGGAAGCCTGGAACGAGGCGTTGGCCTTCGGGCTGCAGGCGCTGGAGCGGCTGGAGTTGTCGAAAGTTTCGGTCACGGCGGACCGGGTCGAGGTCAAGGCCATTACCGACAGCGCCGAGGAAAAGCGGCGCCTGGAGACCGAGCTGCGCGGGCTGGCACCGGCAAAGGTCCAGCTGGTGCTGGACATATCGGCCCCGCGTCCGGTCATCACCCCTTTCACCCTGCGCTTCGTCAGGGATGCCGAGGGCGCGCGCTTCGACAGCTGTTCCGCCGACACGGACCGCGCGCGGTCGCAGATCCTGCGCACGGCGGCGACGGCGGGGGTCGAGGGGTCGTCCGTCTGCCAGGTCGGCCTTGGCACGCCGACCCCCCGCTGGGCCGAGGCGGTGGGACTGGGGATACGGGCGGTGACGGAACTGGGGTCGGGGTCGATCACCTTCTCGGACGCAGATGTCACCTTGCTTGCGGGCAGCGACGTGCCGCAGGCGACCTTCGACAAGGTGGTGGGCGAGCTGGAGACCGGGTTGCCGGATGTCTTCTCGCTGACCTCGACGCTGGAAAAGAAGGCAACCGCGACCCAGGGCCCGGCCGAGTTCACCGCCACCCTGAGCGAGACCGGACGGGTGGAGCTGCGCGGGCGGCTGACCGACGAGATGCAGCGCCAGGCAGTCGATGCCTTTGCCAGGTCGGCCTTTTCCGGCGCCCAGGTCCTGACCGCGACGCGACTGGACGAGACGCTGCCCGATGGCTGGCCGGTCCGGGTGCTGGCGGGGCTGAAGGCGCTTTCCGAGGTCGAGCATGGCAAGCTTCTGGTCCGGGCCGACCTCGTCGAAGTCACGGGGGTCACCGGCTCTACGGCGACGCGGGGCCGGATCACCCAGATCCTGTCGGACGAGTTGGGCCAGGGCCAGACCTTCCGCGTCAATGTCCGCTATGACGAGGCGCTGGACCCCCTGGCCGCGCTGCCGACGCCCGAGGAATGTGCCGCCGATGTGAACACCGTCATCGCGCGGACGAAGATCACTTTCACCCCAGCGTCCGCCGAGATCGCCACCACCGCGCGACCCGTTCTGGACGAACTGGCCGCCATTCTGTCGAACTGCCCCCCGATGCAGATGGAGATCGGCGGCCATACCGATTCCCAAGGGTCGGAAGGCGGCAACCAGGCACTTAGCCAGGCAAGGGCCGAGGCGGTGCTCCTGGCCTTGCAGGGACGTCGGGTCGACGTTTCCGGCATGACCGCCTTGGGCTACGGCGAGACGCAACCGATTGCCGAAAACCAGACGGAATCGGGCCGCGAGGCGAACCGGCGGATTGAATTCGTACTACAAGGCGTGCCGCAGGCGGCCGAAGTTCCTGCCTCGGGCGAGGCCCAGACCGCGGCGCCTGAGGCTGCCGTGGCGGATGCTGCCCCGGCGGAGGCTATCGCAACGCAGACCCCTGTGGCGGCGGCTCCGGCGGAAAACGCCGGGCCGGTTGCGACGGCCGGAGGTCCCGATTTCTCGGCTGACACCAGCCCCTCGGTTGCGCCGACCGAAAAGACCATCGCGCCGAAACCGCGCCCCGAAGGGCTGAAGGCTGAAGAATGAACCGCACAGAATTCGTCGTCGCCACCGCAATCATCCTTCTGGTCGCCTTCGCCATGGGCTGGTTCACCCACTGGCTTTTGCACCGCTTCACCCGGGTCCAGGGCGGCGACATGGCCGAAATGGACAAGCTGGCACAGTCGCTGCACGAGGCCGAAGAACTGCGTGATCAGGCGCTGGCCTATCTGGAACAGCGCGAAGCCGAACTGATGAATCATATCAGCCAGACCGAGGCCGAGCTGAAGGCCGCGATGGAAGGCCTGCGCGAGGCCCGGCACGAGGCCGAGGAGATGCGCGCCTATATCGAGCGGATGCACGCGAACGGCTAGGCGCTTCGTTCGGGCGGGGGCCAAATTCCTTCGAAGGAATTTGCAGAACTTTTCGAAAAGTTTTGCGCATCTGTCCAGCCACTGGCGGGTTTGATCGGACTCTGGCCTGATCCGGCCCGGAAAACTGGACATCCCACCCCTCGCATGGCAGGCCTTTCGCTAACAAATGGAGGCCCCAATGCTCGATTCCGTGACCGACCTCGCGTCGCTGCTGAAAGACCCTTCGCTGCTGGTAACCAAGTCCTACGTGGCGGGTGAGTGGACCCTTGCCGATGACGGCTCGACCTTCCCGGTGACCAACCCGGCGCGTGGCGACGTGATCTGCCAGCTGCCGAACCTTGGACGGGCCGAGGCCGCCCGCGCAATCAGGGCGGCCCATGCGGCGCACTGGGAATGGGCGAAGCGGACGGCGAAGGAACGCGCGCAGGTGATGCGCAAGTGGTTCGACCTGTGCATGGCCAACCAGGACGATCTGGCGACCATCCTGACCGCCGAGATGGGCAAGCCGCTGGCCGAAGCGAAGGGCGAAATTGCCTATGGCTCGTCCTACATCGAATTCTATGGCGAAGAAGCCAAGCGCACCTACGGCGAAATCATCCCCGGCCACCAGCGCGACAAGCGCATCCAGGTCCTGAAGCAGCCGATCGGGGTGGCCGCCTCGATCACGCCATGGAATTTTCCGAACGCGATGATCGCGCGGAAAGTGGCCCCTGCCCTTGCGGCGGGCTGCGGGTTCGTGGCGCGTCCGGCGGCGGAGACGCCGCTGTCGGCCTTGGCTTTGGCGGTTCTGGCGGAACGCGCAGGGGTTCCGGCGGGGCTGTTCTCGGTCATCACCTCGAAGCGGTCGTCGGACATCGGCAAAGAGTTCTGCGAGAACCCGCTGATCCGCAAGCTGACCTTCACCGGGTCGACCGAGGTGGGTCGCATCTTGCTGAAACAGGCGGCGGACCAGATCCTGAAATGCTCGATGGAGCTGGGCGGCAACGCGCCCTTCATCGTCTTCGACGACGCCGATCTGGACGCGGCGGTCGAGGGCGCGATGATCTCCAAGTTCCGCAACAACGGCCAGACCTGCGTCTGCGCCAACCGGATCTATGTGCAGGCCGGGGTCTATGACGCCTTCGCGGCGAAGCTGGCCGTCGCGGTCGAGAAGCTGGCCATCGGCGACGGGCTGAAAGCGGGCGTCACCACCGGCCCGCTGATCAACGCGGATGCAGTGGACAAGGTCGAGGAGCATATCGCCGACGTCGTGGCGGGCGGTGGCAAGATCGTTACCGGCGGCAAGCGGCATGAATTGGGCGGGACCTTCTTCCAGCCGACCGTCGTGACGGGCGTGACGCCCGACATGAAGGTCGCCAACGAGGAGACCTTCGGCCCGCTCGCGCCCCTTTTCAAGTTCGAGACCGAGGACGAGGTGATCGAGCTGGCGAACGCCACGATCTTCGGGCTGGCATCCTACTTCTATGCCCGCGACATCGGGCGGATCACCCGGGTCCAGGAGGCGCTGGAATACGGGATGGTGGGCGTGAACACCGGGTTGATCTCGAACGAGATGGCGCCTTTTGGCGGGGTGAAACAGTCGGGCCTGGGCCGCGAAGGATCACGTCATGGGCTGGATGACTACATGGAGCTGAAATACATCTGCCTGTCGATCTGACGGGTCGGAATTTGCACAAAGGGCGGCCTTCGGGTCGCCCTTTTTCATGTTCTGTGCATTTCGGCAGTCCGGTCCCGCAGGTCAGGGCCTCTGGCAGGGTGGGTGGGGATGCATTAGCTATGATGCCGATCCGCAACCCGAAGGGCTAACCGATGTCTGACGACTACACCCCGCCGAAGGTCTGGAAATGGGAGCAGCCCTCGGGCGGCGCTTTCGCCAACATCAACCGCCCCGTCGCGGGTGCGACGCATGACAAGGCGCTGCCGGTCGGCCAACACCCGTTGCAGCTTTACTCGCTGGCGACGCCGAACGGGGTCAAGGTTACGATCCTGCTGGAGGAGTTGCTGGACGCGGGCCATGACGCGGACTACGACGCCTGGCTGATCGACATCGGCAAGGGCGATCAGTTCGGGTCGGGCTTCGTCGAGGTGAACCCGAACTCGAAGATCCCGGCGCTGATGGATCATGGGAACGGGCAACGCGTGTTCGAGAGCGCGTCGATCATGCTGTATCTGGCCGAGAAGTTCGGCGGCGCGTTCATCCCGAAGGATGCCTCGCAGCGGACCGAGATGTTCAGCTGGCTCTTCTGGCAGATGGGGTCCGCGCCCTTTGTGGGCGGCGGCTTCGGCCATTTCTACGCCTATGCCCCGGTGAAGATCGAATACGCAATCAACCGCTACGCGATGGAGACAAAGCGGCAGTTGGACGTGCTGGACCAGCATCTGGCGACGCATGAGTGGATGGCGGGGGACTACTCGCTGGCCGACATGGCGATCTATGCCTGGTATGGAAACCTGGTGCTGGGGCGGGCCTACAATGCCGCCGAGTTCCTGGACGTGACCAGCTACAAGCATGTGGTGGCCTGGGCGCAGCGCATCGACGCGCGGCCGGGAGTGGTGCGCGGCCGGAAGGTCAACCGCTCATGGGGCGAGGATTGGGAGAAGCTGCCGGAGCGTCACTCGGCGGCGGATTTCGACGCGCTGCCGAAAGCGCCCTGATCCTGTGACAGGACGGATTGAGCCAGCCCGGGCCTTGGCCTAGGCTGGATTTTACATGTCTGGGGAGTGGGGCCATGTCCAACCGTATCGCCGTCGTCACCGGAGCTGCCGGGGGCTTGGGGCGGGCCTTCGTCGACCGTCTGCTGGCCGACGGGCTGACCGTCGTAGGCGTGGACATCGACGGCGCGGCGCTGTTGGGGATGGGGGCGGACCGCGAGGGGTTCGTGGCCGAGGCGGTGGACCTGACCGACGCAGAGGCCATCTCCGATCTGTTTGACCGGCTGACCGCGCGGTTCGGAGGCGTGGACGCCTTGGTGAACAACGCCGGGACCTGCTTCATGTCGGACTTCCCGGACATTCCGGCGAGCGAGTTGGACCGGCAGATGGCGATCAACTTCTCCTCGGCCTTCCATTGCTGCCAGGGCGCGGTGAAGGCGATGGCGGGTCGGCCGGGGGTGCGGAAGATCGTCAACATCTCGTCCAATGGCGCCTACAACTTCGACGTCTTCGACCCGCCGCATTACCGCGCCTCGAAAGCGGCGATGGACACGCTGACCAAGGACCTCGCCCGCCGTTACGCGCGGGAGAAGATCGCGGTGAACTCGATTGCCCCGGCGATGACCGAGACGCCCTTGTTCAACGTGCTGACCGAAGAGGTGCTGGCGCGTGCGATCAGCGCGATGCCGCATGGGCGGGCGATGCAGCCGGAGGAGATTGCGAACTGGGTGGGGTTCCTGATCTCGCCCGCAGGAGACGTGTCTTCGGGGAACGTCATCATCCTGAACCAGGGGCGCGACGTGCGATGAGGCGGCCAAATTCCTTGAGCAAGGAATTTGCCAAGAATTTTACTTGAAATTCTTGGGGTCAGGAGAGAGAGCCGATGAAGGTCACAATCCACAAACTGTTCGAATATTTCATCGAAACGGCCGCCGCCGAGCCGCCGGAGTGTTTCATCGGGTTCTCTTTTGCCCGCCCCCCTCGGCTGAAGGACTTTCTTGCTGACCTTGACCCGGAACTCTCGCTGGACTGGAACGGGGCAAGTTTCCTTGGACTACCCGCGCTGCGCAACCGGGTGCTGGATCAGGCCGGTCTCTCGGATCTCTCGCCCGACGATGTGCTGATTACGGCAGGAACGGCGGAAGCAAACTATCTTCTGTTCCGGCAGCTGCTAGCCTCGGGCGACGAGATCATCACCGAGACCCCCGGTTGGCCACAGGCCGGAAACATTGCGAAATCCATCGGCGCGCGGCTGGTGGAAGTTCCGCGCGATGAGAGCCAGGGGTGGCACCTGGATCCGCAGGCGGTGGCCCGCGCGATCACGCCCCGGACGCGGATGATCTTTCTGACCAACCCGAACAACCCGACGGGGCGGCTGATCCCGGAAAGCGATCTGCGCGCTTTGGCCGATCTGGCGGAAAGGCACGGCATCTGGCTGGTGGTGGACGAGGTCTATGCCGGGCTGGAATGGGTCGGGCACCGGATGCCCTCTGTCGCCGGGATGACGCGGTTCGGGATCACCACGGGGTCGGTGTCAAAGGCGCTGGGGCTGCAAGGGCTGCGGACCGGCTGGATGATCTGCCAAAGCCCGCAGGTGATCTGCGACGCGATGATCCTGCGCGAGAACGGGTCCGAAATCATGAACATCCTGGGCGAGCATATCGCCGAGGTGGCATTGCGCCCGGACCGGCTTGCAGGTTCTCTTGCCCAGGCGCGGAAAGACGGGGCCGCAACGCTGGACCGGCTGGAGGCCTTTGTGGATGGACAGGCCCGGCTTGGCTGGCACCGGCCCGAGGCGGGACTGATCGGCTTGGCGCGGGTCGAGGGAACGGACGGCGAATCGCTGGCGCGCGCGCTGTTGCAGCCCCCTTACCGGACGTTCCTGCTGCCTGGATCGGCCTACGGGTTGCCGCAGCATGTCCGCATTGGAGCGGGTGGAGGACCGGAAGCGCGGTTGGAGGAAGGTTTAGGACGGCTTTCCGCGCTGCTTTGCAGCGGACAAATCTGACCTAACAAACTGAGAACAATAGAGTTATCCGATAACATTCCGACGTTTTCCCCTAACGTGCGGCTGATTTTGCCTAGCGTGGCCCCGGTGCCCATAACCAGTGGCATCGAACCCCGGACTGCCCGGGAGACCACGAAAGGACACGACATGCTGCTCTCTGTCATGAACGCCAAGACCACCGTGATCGCCGGCCTGACCGCGCTGACCATCGCCGCCGTTCCCGCCACGCCGGCGCAGGCCTGGGGCGAGAAGGAACAAGGCTTCGTCGCCGGTGTCGCCACGGCGGTGATCGTCGACGAGATCCTGAAGAACCGCCGCGCCCGGATGGGGGCCGCCCCTGTCTACGTCGCCCCCGCGCCGACCTATGTCGAACCGCGCCACACCTATGTCGAGCCGCGCACCTACGTCGAGCCGCGCCGCACGACCTCGCTCTACGCCACCCCGGCGGCGCGGGCCTTCCAGAGCTATTCGGCAAGTGAGCGCAAGGCAATCCAGCGCAAGCTGCGCGCCTGGGGCTACTATCGCGGCGGGATCGACGGCGCCTTCGGGCCTGGCACCTACAACGCGATCACCGCCTATGCCCGGGATGAAGGGACGTCACTGTCGTCCACGGCCAAGGCTTATGGCGTCTACGACGGGCTGCTGTTCTAGTCCCCACGGTCCGTCGCCTGCTCCGGCCCGGGTGCTCCCCCGCCCGGGCCGGAGATCAATTGGCAGGTCGATATCGGCCGGGTCTGCAAAGGGCTAGGTCTGTTCGCGGGTTGGTCTATTCGGGGGAGAGGTCCCAGGAGAACCAGGTGGCATCGCGCAGGGTCCGGGCGTCAGCGATGATTGCCGCTGCCTGATCCGGTGGGACTGCGCGGGCCTTGGGCGCATAGCTCCAGTGCAGGACCATGTTGCCGCCGTCGCTGACCTTCGCAGCAAGGCTGAAGTCGAAGGCGGGATTGCTGATCGTCACCGGGTCGGGTGCGATGAACTCGATCGGGGCATTGCGGACGCGGACTTCATGCGTGACGACCCAGGGGCCGCCGACATAAAGCGGCAGGCGGCGTGGGGCGAGGATGCGGTCGGGGAAAGTTTCGGCCATACCTTCGGGAGCAAAGGCGAAGTCCTGGCGCAGACCGTTCCGGTCCAGAGCCGGATAGGGCAGGAAGTAGCTTTCCGTTACCGTCACCTGGTTTGCTTCCCGGTCATCCTGCATGTTGGGAGCTTGGGCCATCCGCAGGCCGGGGTAGCGGCCGTCGTAGAAGTCCAGGAAGTCGCGCCCGATCTGCGAGACGGGTGTGGTCGCCCAGCGTGACCGCGCCGCATCTGCAGACCCACTTCGGTGGCGGGTCTCGACCTTAAGCAGCACGCCGAAAGGCGAGAAGACGAAGTCCTCGCGCACCTCTTGTCTTGCGCCCAGGTGCCGGTTGGTGTGACCTCCATTCGTTCCAGCGATGCGGGGCCGCCGGTCACCGCAAGCGCATAGCCGTAGTCAGGCATCGTCGCGGTGCCAAGGCCTCCGGCCTGATGTGCGCCGGTCGGGTCCATCCACACGGCGTGGCCGTCCAGGGTGGCGCGCAGGATCATGTGGTCGAAAACGTAAGGCGTAGGCGGTTCGTCGGGCAGGCCGTAGCCCGCATCAAGGTCAGTCAGCGCCACGGCGGCTTCGATCCCGAGACGGGAGAGGATGACGCGGAGGAGAAGCGACTTGTCCTTGCAGTCGCCGAAGCCCGACGCGATCACCGCGTCCGGCGGGCGAGCGAAATAGCCGCCCGCCCCCACCGACAGCGAGACATAGCGCAGTTCGTCCTGCACCAGGCGGAGGGCGGCATAGGCGCGGGTCGCGGGCGTGGCGTGGTCGCGGGCGATGGCATCGACCTTCGCCTCCCAGTCTGGCGGCAGGGGGTAGTCGCGGGTATAATGCGGGGCCAGGGCCCGGGTCAGAGGCGTCCAGTCGCGGGTGTCCGAAAAGCGCAGAAGCGCGTCCTCGATTACCTCATTCGGCACCAGTTCTTCCTCGATGGGCGGGATGTGATTTGCCCGTCGCCATTCGTGGCGGAGTGTGCCATCGCCCAGATCCGTGGTGCTGTAGCTTACCCGGTCGGGCATGGGACCAAGCGCGAGCGGCAGGTCCCGGGGCCAGGTCAGCAGTGTGCGGGACAGAACGACAGGCGTCGACCACTCCAGCCAGGACGAGCCGCTGCGTTCGGCTCCGCCGACAAGGGGGCGGCTTTCCAGAAGCGTGGCCTGGTCCAGAACGTCCCCCACCCGCAGGTCGACGACTTGCACCACGGCAGTCAGAGTGCCGTCGATGACCCCCTCATCCAGCCGCGTCTCGCGCCGATACACCTGCGGATCGACCGAGGCCTTAAGGTCGATGACCTGACCACCCCGGTGGATCATCAGACGGGTCAGGCTTGCGGTCTCGTGCGTGGGGTCGAAGTCCAGCTGGATCGTCGCCAGTTCCTCCAGCCCCGCGCGGTCGGTCACTTCGGCAACGACGCGGTTCCAGGACTGCTTCACCTCGCCTTCCCAGCGGAGCTGGTGGTCGGAGAGGAGGAAGAACTGCCCACCCTCGACCTCGGTGCGCAGGGCGACGTCGCCTTCGGGGATCGGGATGATGTCGGCCCAGGCGGGATCTTCGGCCAAGCCAAGGGTCTGGGCAAGGGTCGGGACGACAAGTGACGGGGCGCAAAGGCAGACGGCCAGAACCAGGGAAACAAGACGCATCGGGAATCCCGGAGGGATGAATTTCGGGCAGGCTAGCGGGCGGGCGCGACGTTGCAAAGGATTTCCCGATGCAGGTTTTCCTGACCGGGCCCAAGGATTGCCGTTCGGCGCGCGTCCTGTGTAAGTGATGCTGATGGATACGCCCGACGAAATGCTGGCCAACGCTGCTGCCCAGGGCGACCGGGCGGCTTTTGCGACGTTGGTCGGGCGTCACTACGACCGGATACATGGACTGGCCTGGCGGCTGACCGGATCGAAGGCCGAGGCCGAGGACCTGACGCAGGACATCTGCGCAGCGCTCCCGTCAAAGCTGCGGAACTGGCGGGGCGAAGCCAAGTTCACCACCTGGCTCTACCGCGTGGTAGTGAACGCGGCGCATGACCTGCGGCGTCGGCAGCAGACCCGAGCACGTGCTTCGCAAGGCTGGGGCGACTGGGAACTGGCGCGGCAGGACGAGATTGCGGTGCAGGCCGAAGCCGCCGACTGGCTGGCGCAGGCGATGACGCAGCTGTCGCCCGAGTTGCGCGATACGGTCGCCTTGGTGCTGGGCGAGGAAATGACCCAGGCAGAAGCGGGGGTTGTGCTGGGCGTCAGTGAGGGGACAATCGCCTGGCGGATGAGCGAAGTGAAGAAACGCCTGCGGGCCATGGCAAAGGAGGACGCGAAATGAGTGACGATCTCGACGACCTCCGCCGGGCCTTGAAGGCCGTGCCCGCCCCGGATGGGGAGGCGAAGGCGCGGGCGATGGCCCTTGCGATGGAAAATTTTGAGCGACTGAACGACCCGCTCCAAGGATCGACGGACCCGGCCCGTTCCAGTGAGGACCGCCAAGGAGCGGCCCCCCTGAACGGAGTACGTCGCATGTTCCACTATTTGACCTCCCGCCCTGCCCTTGCTGCAACCACCTCGGTCGCGGCGCTGCTCATCGGTGTTGCGGTGATCTTGCCGGTGGCCGATCTGCGGATCGGCAAGCCGACCGTGGTCGTCGAGACCAGGGAAGCTCCGGTCCTCCAGAATTCCGAACCCGCAGCAACGTCTGATGCCGCTCCGGCAACGACATCCGCCCCCTTGGGCGGCGAAGGCGCTGCGCTGACCGAAGAAGCGGAGACCCAGGGCGCGCCAGAGACTGCCCAGGTTCCCGGGGCCAAGGTCGCTGCAGACAACCTGGCCCGGACAGCGGAAAGTGACGCGGCCTCATCCGTCACAGGGGCAGAACCACTGGTCGAAGCCCCGATGGCCGAAATGGAAGCCCTGCCCGTGTCGCCCGTGGTGGGTCTGGCGGACACCGAGATGCGGCTGCGGACCGAGGCCCCAGCGGCGGGGCTTACGGGCTACGTTGCAGCCCCGGACGCCTTTCCCACCCCGGTCGAGAACACCGAGGCCTATTCCAACGAAGCCCCGAACCCGGTAAAGGTGACGGCAGAGGAGCCGGTCTCGACCTTCTCGATCGACGTGGATACCGCGTCCTATGCCGTGGTGCGGTCCTCCCTTACCGGGGGCACTCTGCCGACGCCCGATCAGGTGCGGATCGAGGAGATGGTGAACTATTTCCCCTATGCCTATGCGGCGCCCGAGGGGGACGCGGCCTTTGCCTCGACCGTTTCGGTGATGCCGACGCCGTGGAATCCCGGCACTCGGCTGGTGACCATCGGCATCCAGGGGGCGCTGCCCGAGGTGGCCGCGCGGCCGCCCTTGAACCTGGTGTTCCTGATCGACACCTCGGGGTCGATGGAGGATGCCAACAAGCTGCCGCTGCTGAAGCAGTCGCTGTCGCTGATGCTGTCGGAACTGCGGCCCGAGGATCAGGTGTCCATCGTGACCTATGCCGGGTCGGCGGGGGTGGTGCTGCCTCCGGTGCAGGCTGCCGACCGCGCTGCGATCCTGTCCGCGCTGGAGAATCTGGCGGCGGGCGGGTCCACGGCGGGGGCCGAGGGGCTGGCGCTGGCCTATCAGGTGGCCGAGGGGATGAAGGCCGAGGGCGAGGTCACGCGGATCCTGCTGGCAACGGATGGCGACTTCAACGTCGGCGTCTCGGACCCCGACGGGCTGGAGGCCTATGTCGCGAAGAAGCGCGAGACGGGGACCTATCTGTCGGTCCTTGGCTTCGGGCGCGGGAACCTGGACGATGCGGTGATGCAGGCGCTGGCGCAGAACGGGAACGGCCAGGCTGCCTATATCGACACTTTGTCCGAGGCGCGGAAGGTGCTGGTGGACCAGTTGACCGGGGCGCTGTTCCCCATCGCGGATGATGTGAAGATCCAGGTGGAATGGAGCCCCGCCACCGTCGCCGAATACCGGCTGATCGGCTATGAGACCCGCGCCCTGCGGCGTGAGGATTTCAACAACGACAAGGTGGACGCGGGCGAGATCGGCGCCGGGACGCAGGTCACCGCGATCTACGAGGTGACGGCGCCGGGGTCGGATGCGTTGCTGAACGATCCCCTGCGCTACGGGTCGGCTGCTGCCACCGAAGGCTCGGACGGAGAGTTGGGCTTCCTGCGGCTGCGCTGGAAGGCTCCGGGTGAGGCGGTCTCCACGCTGGTCGAGACGCCGATCACCGGGACGGAAGGGGCCAGCGCCGAGACGCGGTTTGCTGCGGCTGTGGCGGGGTTCGGGCAGCTGTTGCAAGGGTCGGTCTACCTGGGTGACTGGGGCTGGGATCAGGCGATCGAGCTGGCGGTCCAGAACCGGGGCGAAGATGCCTTTGGCTACCGGATCGAGGCGGTGACCCTGATGCGGCTGGCGCAAAGCCTGTCGCAGTAGGGCGGCTGCTCCTCGTTCGACTTCGTCTCCTCGTCGCGGGGCTTAAGCGACGAGGGACGCAGTCCCCGAGGAGCGGTCAGTCCAACGCGCGGGAGAGGTCGGCGATCAGGTCGGCAGGGTCTTCAAGGCCGACGGACAGCCGGAACACCCCCTCGCCCGCCCAATCCTGCCAACGTTGCAGCGCAGCGCCCTCCATGCGGAAGGTGCTGCGCTGGATTTCCTCGGTCCCGATGTGGACGCAGATCGACCGCTGGTGGCCCAGCGAGAAGGCGTAGTGGATGATGCGAAAGCGGTCGGCCATGCGGCGGGCAACCTCGGCCGGGGCCGCGCGGGTCTGAAACGCGATCATCGCGCCGCCAAGGGTCGTCTGGCGTTGGGCGAGGTCGCGTTGCGGGTGGTCCGTCGCGCCCGGCCAGGTGACGCGGGCGACGGCGGGGTGTTTCGTAAGCCAGTCCGCCAGCACGCCCGCCGTGTCGCAAGCCATGCGCAGCCGGGGGAACAGCGTGTCGAGGCCGCGCAGGATCAGCCAGGCGTTCTGGGCCGACAGGCTGGCGCCAAGATAGACCCCGGCACGCGAGCGGATGCGGGAGACCAGCTTGCGGCGGCCGATCACCGCGCCCCCAAGCGCATCGCCGTGGCCGTTCATGAATTTGGTCAGGGAATGGATCACCAGATCGACGCCATGGTCGAGCGGGCGGGTGATGACGGGCGTTGCCAGAGTGCTGTCCACCGAGAGGAGGACCCCGGCCTTGCGGGCGATGGCCGACAGGGCGGCAAGGTCGGTCAGGCGCAGGATCGGGTTGCAGGGGGTTTCGGCGTGGATCAGCCGCGTCGTCGGGCGCAGGGCGGCACGGACGGCAGCGGGATCGGTCAGGTCGCAGGGGGTGACGCTGACGCCAAGGTCGGGGAGGATGCGGGTGGCAAGCTCGTAGACCCCGGCGTAGCAGACTTCCGAGACGATCAGGTGGTCCCCGGCCTTCAGGAGCGTCAGGAACACTGCAGCGGCAGCGGCGACGCCGGTGGCTGTGGCCAGCGCATCCTCGCCCCCTTCAAGGCCCGCGAGCCGTTCCTCCAGCGCGCGGACAGTGGGGTTGGTCCAGCGGGCGTAAAGGAAGGGCTGTTCGGTCAGGTCGGCCCCGTCGGCGGAAAACCCTGCGGATCCCGGGGTAAAGGTGTTGTTCACCGAGGCGACAAGGTTCGGCGCAATGGCCCCGGTCACCGGGTCGGGCCGAAGTCCCGCGTCCAGCGCGCGGGTTGCGGGGGCCATCTCGGCGGCGGGGGTTGCTGGGGTTCTGCTGACTGGGTCTGACATGCGCGGCCTTTGCTTTCGCCCCTTCATCGGCTGCGAGCGCGCCCCGTGCAAGCTGCAATACCCCGGACGGCGCCAGCGTGCAGCGGCAACTGGCAAGCGGATCGAACCGGCGGACCGCGAAAGCAGCGCCCCCGGCTTTCTTTTGCTTTGCGGGGCAAGCGGCGTATCCTTCGCCCATGCCGCACGCGATCGGACCCCTGCTGTTTGACCCCGCCCAGCGCACCCTGACGCGCGATGGCGTGGCGGTGGAACTGGGGCAGAGGGCGGCGGACCTGCTCGTCGCCCTCATGGACGCGAAGGGGGCCCCGGTCCCGAAAGCGGACCTTATGGATCGGGTCTGGCCGGGATCGGTGGTCGAGGAAGGCAATCTGACCGTCCAGATCGCCAACCTGCGCAAGCTGATGGGGACCGATGCGAAGGGGCGGGACTGGATCGTCACCGTGCCGCGTCTGGGCTACCGGCTGGTCGTTCCCGACGGCCCCGCCCCCGGACCTGTCGGCACTACCCGACCCGTCATCGCCGCGCTGCCGTTCCAGAACCTGTCGGGTGACGTGGATTCCGACTATTTCGCCGATGGCGTGGTGGCCGACATCCTTGCCGCGCTCAGCCGCTTTGGCAAACTGGCCGTGGTGTCGCGAAGTTCGTCCTTTGTCTACAAGGGCCGGTCGCAGGAGTCCCGCAGCGTCGCGGCAGAGCTTGGGGCGGGCTACCTGCTGGAGGGATCGGTGCGCCGGGCCGGTGCCCGGTTGCGGATCACCGCTCAACTGGTCGAGGGAGCGACCGGCGTCAGCCTCTGGACCGAGCGGTTCGATGGCGATCTTGCGGAGGTCTTCGATTTTCAGGACCGCATCACGGAACGGGTGGCAACGCTTGTCGCCCCGGCGATCGAAGCGACCGAGCTGGCGCAGTCGCGGCAAAGCCGGCCCGAAAGCATCCTGACCTATGACATCCTCTTGCGCGCCAAGGCCTTCCTCGACGACGAGACCGAAGCGGGCAATCGCGCCGCGCATGACCTGCTGGAAAAGGCGCTGCAGCAAGAGCCGCACAATCCGCAGATCCTTGGCCACATCGTCTGGGCGCTGGAACATCGCTGCGCGATGGGCTGGCCGCTGATCCATCCCGACGACGTGCAGCGCTGTGTCGATTATGCCCGGCGCGGGATCCAGCATGCGGCGGGCGATGCGCGGGTTCTGGGGCAATGCGCCATCGCACTGATCCAGCCCGGGCGGGATTATGAGGCTGGCATGGCCGTCATCGAACAGGCGGCCCGCGCGAACCCGAACGACATTTATGTCCTGCAGGTGGCCGGGGTCATGCACGCGCATAGCGGCGACCTGGACACCGCCTTGCACTACTTTGACCGGGCGCTGCGGCGCGGGCTGGCGGACAGTTCGATCCGCTTTGCCCTGACGGGGTCGGCCCATGTCCATATCCTGAAGGGCAATCACTCTGTTGCGCTGGGCTTTGCCTCGCGGTCGCTGGCCCTGAACGACCGCTTTGATGCGACCTACTGGATGCTGATCGCCGGGCACGCCCATCTTGGGCAGATCGACAAGGCCCGCGACTGGCTGCGCGCGCTGCTGACGATTGCGCCGCACGTCAGTCTTGCGCGACGCCAGCACGCAAAAGCGAAAAAGCCCGGGCGCATGGCCCGGGCTTTTCCACATGGATGACGGCGATCAGTTCACCGTTTCGGCCTTGGCCTCAAGCACCGGGGTCGCGCCGCTTTCACGGGCGATCTCGATCCGGCGGGGCTTCATCGCCTCGGGCACTTCGCGGACGAGGTCGATGTGCAGCATCCCATGCTCATGCGCGGCGCCTGCGACGCGGACGTGGTCCGCCAGGGCAAAGCGGCGCTCGAAGGCGCGGGTGGCGATGCCACGGTGCAGGTAGGTGCGGTCGGTCTCGTCAGCGGCCTTGCGGGCCGAGACCAGAAGCGAGCCGTCCTTCACTTCGACGCTGAGGTCGTCCGGGGTAAACCCGGCGACGGCGATCGAGATGCGATAGGCATCCTCGGCGGTCTTTTCGATGTTGTAGGGCGGATAGGTCGGCTGGGCCACATCGGTGGACAGGACCCGGTCCATCAGGTCGGCGATGCGGTCAAAGCCGACGGTGGCACGGTAAAGCGGCGCGAAATCAAGGTTGCGCATTGTCATCCTCCTGGAAGCGATGTCAGAGGCCTTCCCCGTGAGGGGGCAAGGCGGGTTGACCGGGCCCGTCATGGCACCCGGATGACAGTCAGGTAGGTAACGGAAAACCCGGTTTCAAGACGTTCAGGGCGACAGGAACTTCGCCCCGCCACTGGCCCCGGACCCTGAGGTGATGCGCTTCGACGGCTTGCCGGGCATGCCGGTGACGGCGGCACCCCGGCCTTCGTCGGGTGCGGCCTTGGCCTCGCTTGTCGCCTGACCACTGCGCAATGCGGCCTTCAGCCGGGCGACCTGCTCGGGCAGTTCCATTCCGAAAGAGACAGTCTGCCCGTCCCATTCGCCGCCAGCGGAAATCATCGAGACGATCTTCGCCCGGTAGCCCGACCGTTCAAGGACCGGCGCGCCCGACGAGCCGTGGGTCACATCGCAGTCCACTGCGATCTGGCGGTCCTCGCGCCCGACGACCTTGCAGACGCGCTGCCAGGACAGGGCCTCGTGCCGACCCTCGGCGTAGGAGACGACACTGACCTTGTCGCCGTTCGCGGGCCGGGCGACCACAAAGGGCGAGATCACCGCGCTGGGAACCGGCTCGGCCAGTTGCAGAAGGGCTACATCAAGGTCGATCATCTCGACCGGGACCGGGTCGAGGTTGCGATAGGCCGGATCGACGATGGTTCGGACGACGCGGGCCTCGACCAGAGCCGTGCCGTAGGCAAGGCCGGCGCGGAAGGTGATGCGGTCGGCGGCCACCGGCACACCGCCACGGTCCAGCACGCAATGACCGGCCGTCAGCACCAGGTCGGCTGCGATCAGCGCGCCAGTACAAAAGCCGCCATCCGCAATATCCACCCGACCGACGGGTTCGAAGCCGCGGAGCTCTTCGCGGGTGACCAGCTCGACAAGGCCGGAATTCCCTTGCGCCGCAGCCGCGCCGGCCAGCAGGAAAAGCGCAACGACCGCCCTCATGGCCGGACGAACTTTGCACCCGCTCCGGTGCCACCGGAAATCACGCTGACCGCCCTGGCGCCCCCGGCCGATTCGGCGCGGCTGTCCTCCAGCGCGGCGCGCAGGGCAATCAGCGGCTCGGCAAGCGGAACGGCAACGGCGACCTTGCGACCGTCAACCTCGGCCTTGGCCGAGATCACCGAGACGACTCGGGCCACCCCGTTCTCGAAGGTGAAGACCGGCGCGCCGGACGATCCGAAATCGACGTTGCAGGTCAGAATCAGTGCCTGACGTTCGTCGGCCAGAACCTCGCAGGCTTCCTGGATCGAGGGGGCTTGCTCACGATACTGGGCGTAGGAGACGACGCCGACCGGATCGCCCTGGACCGGAGCCGCGCCGGTCTGGAACGGTTCAAGCGAGGGCAGTCGGATCGGCTGGCTCAATTCAAGAAGGGCGAGGTCCCCACTGACGCGGTCCAGCTTGTCCGTCGCCCCGTAACGGTAGTCGGGGTGGGTCACGGCCCGGGTGACGCTGCGGTAGGCCACGGCGCGGCCATTGCGAAAACCGGCCTGGAATTCCATCTCCTCGGGCCGCATCTGGACTCCGGTGGTCTTGTCGTACAGGCAGTGCGCCGCCGTCAGAACCAGTTGCGGGCCAATAAGCGCCCCGGTGCAGAAGCCGTGCTTGCCCATGATCAGCTTGCCCACCGCATCCCAGCCGCGCGCGTCATCCGCCGTTTCCAGCTTGAAGAGCCCGTCGTCCAGGGTCTGCGTCTGGGCCATGCCCGCAAGGGCCAGCGCGGCCGCCAGTAGACCGGGGATCAGGTGACGCATGGAACCTCCCCTTTCCGCGCAGCCATCAGCGCTACACCTGCGCTTCGTTAGACTGGCACTTTGGCGGATTTGCGGCGTCGCGCAAGGGCTCAGACGTCAAGCGCGCGCGGTTTCGGCCCGCCTGTGGCCCAGTCGAGGAGTTCAACCGTATGCACGACCGGAACCTCGGTGCCCGAGCCGATCTGCATCATGCAGCCGATGTTGCCCGCCGCGATCACCTGAGGGGATTTCGCCTCCAGCGTCTGCACCTTCCGGCGCTTGAGCTCGGCGCTGATTTCGGGTTGCAGCAGGTTGTAGGTCCCGGCGCTGCCGCAACACAAATGACTGTCGGCGGGCTCCACGACCTCGAAACCGGCCCGTTTCAGAAGGTCCTTCGGCGCGGACTTGATCTGCTGGCCGTGCTGCAGGCTGCAGGCAGCGTGATAGGCGATGCGCAGGCCCTTCGGCGCGCCTTGCGGCAGGCCAAGTGTGACCAGCACTTCACTGATATCCTTGGCCAATCCGGCCACCGTCGCCGCGTCCCCGGCCAACGGGTCAGTGCGGAACATGTGGCCGTAGTCCTTTACAGTCGTCCCGCAGCCCGAGGTGTTGATGATGACGGCATCCAGCCCCCCGGCGCGCTTCTCGGCCATCCAGGCGCGGATGTTGGCGGCGGCATGGGCATGGGACAGGTCCTCCTTGCCCATGTGATGCGTCAGCGCCCCGCAGCAGCCCTGGCCCTCGGCCACCACGACCTCGCAGCCCAGCCGCCGCAGAAGCCGGATGGTGGCATCGTTGATGTCGGTGTTCAGCGCCTTCTGCGCACAGCCGGTCATCAGCGCGACCCGCATACGGCGTTCGCCCTGGGCGGGAAAGACCTGGGGGTCGTCGTTGCGACTGACGGGTGGGATCGTCTTCGGCGCCATTCGCAGCATCGCCTGGACACGCGCGTCGGGGATCATCCAGGCGAAGGGCTTGCCGACCTTGGCCGCCAGCAGCGCCAGCCGGAAGCGCCCCGGATAGGGGATCACCCGCGCCAGAACCGCGCGCAGAAGCCGGTCCATGAAGGGCCGCCTGTAGGTCCTTTCGATATGCGCACGCGCGTGGTCGACGAGGTGCATGTAATGCACACCCGAGGGGCAGGTGGTCATGCAGGCCAGGCACGAGAGGCAGCGGTCGATGTGCTTGACGGTCTTTTCGTCCGCCGGGCGACCGGCCTCCAGCATGTCCTTGATCAGGTAGATCCGGCCCCTGGGACTGTCGAGTTCATCGCCAAGCACCTGATAGGTCGGGCAGGTCGCGGTGCAGAAGCCGCAATGCACGCAGGACCGCAGGATCTCGTTGGCCCGCTTGATCCCGGGATCGGCAAGCTGTTCGGGCGTGAAGTTCGTCTGCATCAGATCATGCCCCGGTTCAGGATCCCGCGCGGATCGAACTTCGCCTTCACGCCAGCGACCAGCGCTGCCACTTCCGGTGCCTCGGGCGGGAAGACCGGGCCGCCCTGACCGCAAACCAGCGTGGCATGGCCCCGCCCTGCGACGGCCGCCGCGACCTGCGCCCCCCTGGCCGGCTGCAACAGCAGCCAGATCAGACCGCCGCCCCAGTCCCATACGGCCTCGCCTTCCAGCTGCGCCACGATCTCCGCGGCGGCGGTGGGAAGGGTGGCAATCCGCCACACATCGCCCGGCTTGCCCTGCAAGGGCGACACGTCGCGCACCGCGCGCCAGAGCGCCGCCGAGCCCTCGGCCTCGACGACCGATACCTCGCCGCCAAGCCGCGCGGTCAGCTCCCTCACCCGATAGGCCACCGACCCGGCCATTCCCTCGACGCGCACCAGCGATCGCCCCGAATGTCGTGCCGCCCCCGAGACGTCGAAGGGTGAGCCCAACGCCAGCCGCAAGGCTGCCAGCCCCGCCTCGTCCCCCAGCCCCTCGATCACCAGCGTCGCTTCGGCCTCGGGCACGGCCTGCACCTTGAAGCTGACCTCGCTCAGCACACCCAGCACGCCAAGGCTCCCCGCCAGCAGCTTCACCAGGTCATAGCCGGTGACATTCTTCATCACCCGCCCGCCGTTCTTGACCACGGTCCCGGTCCCGTCGACGAAGCGCACCCCCAGCGCCGCGTCCCGCGCTGCGCCCACCTGCACCCGGCGCGGGCCCGAGGCGTTGGCCGCCAGCACGCCGCCGATGGTCGAGACCCCGACGCGCCCCAAGAGCCCGCGCAGGTCCGGCACTTCGAAGGCCAGCCGCTGCCGTTCCCCTGCCAGCACCCGTTCCACTTCCGCCACTGGAGTTCCGGCCCTGACCACCAGCGTCAGCGCGCCGGGTTCGTAAAGCTCCACCCCCGACAGGCCGCCGGTTTCCAGGACCTCGCCCACCGGATGTCCCAGCGTCCGCGTCCCGCCGCCCCGCACCAGAAGCGGACCCAAGGTCCCTGCCACCGCCTCTGCCAGTTCCGCTTCACTCGAAGGCCGCATCGACCTGCCTTTCATCTTTGCAGAAATATCCCGGGGGTCCGGGGGCAGCGCCCCCGGCGGGTTCAGCCAGCGCGCCGCGTCGCGCTGCTTGCCAACGGAAACACCTTAGCCGGGTTCAGAAGCCACTTCGGGTCGAACACATCCTTCACCCGCATCTGCGCCTCCATGTCGGCGGGCGCGAACTGCACGGACATCAGATCGCGTTTCTCGATGCCGACGCCGTGCTCACCCGTGAGACAGCCGCCAACCTCGACGCAAAGCTTCAGGATCTCGGCCCCGAAGGCCTCGCAGCGCTCCAGGTCCCCCGGCGTGTTCGCATTGAACAGGATCAGCGGGTGCATGTTGCCATCACCCGCGTGGAAGACGTTGCCGACGTCCAGACCGAATTCGCGGCTCATCTCGCCGATACGGCGCAGGACATGGGGCAAAGACGACACCGGGATCGTGCCGTCCAGGCACATGTAGTCGTTGATCTGCCCCATCGCACCGAACGCACTTTTCCGTCCCAGCCAGATGCGTTTGGCCTGGTCCTCGTCCGCCGCTTCGCGGAACTCCACCGGGTCGTGGGCCAGCGCGATCTGGCGGATGCGGCCCAGCTGTTCGGCGATCTCGGCCTCCGACCCCTCGACCTCGATGATGAGGAGCGCCTCGCAATCGGGGTACCCGGCCTTGGCGAAGGCTTCCGTGGCGCGGATGCAGGGGCGGTCCATGAACTCGATGGCGACCGGCAGGATGCCGGCCTTGATGATGTCGCTGACGCAGGCCCCCGCGACCTCGTTCGAATTGAAGCCGACCAGCACCGGCCGCGCCCCTTCCGGCTTTGGCAGGATGCGCAGCCATGCCTCGGTCACCACGCCCAGCTGGCCCTCGGACCCGCAGACGACGCCCAAGAGGTCCAGCCCCGCCGGTTCCCCCCAGGGCCCGCCCAGGGTGACCACGGTGCCGTCCATCTTCACCAGCGTCACGCCCAGAAGGTTGTTCGTCGTCACCCCGTATTTCAGGCAATGCGCCCCGCCCGAATTCATCGCGATGTTCCCGGCGATGGCACAGGCCAGCTGGCTGGAGGGGTCAGGCGCGTAGAAGAACCCCTCGGCCTCGACCGCGCCGGAAACCGACAGGTTCGTCCGTCCCGACTGCACCCGGATGAAGCGGTTGTCGTAGTCCGTCTGGATCACCGCGTTCATCCGGGCAACCCCAAGGATCACGCTGTCCGCCGTCGGCATTGCGCCACCGGCGAGCGACGTCCCCGACCCGCGCGGCACCACCGGCACACCTTCTTCCCAGCAGACGCGCAGCACGCGGGAAACCTCTTCGGTCGTGCGCGGAAGGACAGCGGCGAGCGGGGGGCAGCGGTAGGCGGTCAACGCGTCACATTCGTAGACACGCAGTTCCGCAAGCGCGTCGATCACGCTGTCGGGCGGCAGGACGGCACGCAGCCGCGCCACGATCCGCGCCTTGCGGGCGATGACCCCCTGGTCGGGCGCTGGCATGTCCATCGGCAATCTCCCGTCTGACTGGTAAAGAAATATAACCAATTTGCCCTGCTGACAAGAAGAATCCCCGCCCCTAGTCTTCGCGCATGACGATGGACCTTGGCAGCCTCCCGACGCTTGACCTGATCCTGCTGGCCGGTCTGATCCTGGCGTGGCTCGTTTCGGGCTGGCTTAGTGAACATCCACCCCGCAGCCTGCCGTCGGTATCGCTGCTGATGGAGGAGTACCGGCGCGACTGGATGCGGACCTTCGTTACCCGCGAGCCGCGGATCTTCGACGCGACACTGATCGACAGCCTGCGCCAAGGCACGGCCTTCTTCGCCAGCGCCTGCATGATTGCCATCGGCGGCGGGGTCGCGCTGATCGGCAATGCCGCGGCGGTGCAAAGGCTGACCGAGGAGCTGCCGTTGAACGGGCCGGGGCCCGAGGTCGCGCTGAAGATGCTGCCGGTGATCGGGTTCCTGGCCAATGCGCTTTTGAAGTTCGTCTGGGCGCACCGGCTGTTCGGTTATTGCTCGATCCTGATGGCCGCCGTCCCGAACGACCCCCAGCACCCCCTGGCCTTCCACCGCGCCGGTCAGGCAGCCGAGATCAACATCACCGCCGCGCGCAGCTTCAACCGGGGCCTGAAGTCGATCTACTTCGCCCTTGCCGCGCTGGGATGGCTGCTTGGCCCCTGGGGATTTCTGACCGGCACCGTCCTGGCTACCGGCATCCTTCTGCGGCGCGAATTCGCCAGCCATTCACGCCGGGTCATACTCGCGCGCGAGCCGTAAAGCCACCTGCCCCGCCACCGCCTCGCCCGAGAGCCGCGCTCCGGCGGCGGTCTGTTTCAGGCCCCCGGCGAGGGCCTCACCGGCGAACCAGATCCGCTCGCCAACCGGGTCCTTCAGCACCTCGCGGGCGTGGGCCTTGCCGGGCCGCGCGGCGGCGTATCCTCCCCGGACGTGGCGCTCGGCGCTCCAGTTCGTCATGGTGCCGTGGGTGACCGCACCCCGGACGTCGGAGCCGAAGATGTCCACCAGCCGGTCGGTGACGAAATCCACCGCCGCCTCGCGGCCTGCCGCCTCCATCTCCCAGGCGAAGTCGCCGCCGACGAAGCCGACCATCAGGTCCAGGTCGAAGGGGAAGGCCAGGAAGTAAAGGTCGTGCCGTGCGTGGCGTTCGATCAGCACGTCGTCGAAGGGCTTCAGGCCAAGGCGCGTGCCTTTGATCTGCACCGGGATCTTGGTCAGAAGTCCCATCGGCAGGTCGCAGATCGCCTCCAGATGGCTGTCTGGCAGGTCGGGGGTGAAGGTGATGTCCTCGAAGGCCAGGACCCCGGTCGAGACGGTGACGATCACGCCTTTCGCCCGGATCGTGCCCTGCGCTGTCTCGACCTCGACCCCCGGCCCATCCCAGCGGATGCGCTTGACCGGGGTCCCCAGCGTGACCGGCACATCCGCGCCCCAGCGGTGGATCAGCGCGCCGAAGCCTTCCCGGGTGAAGTAGTTCGGGTCCAGGTCTGCCGCCGCGCGGTAGTCGGTGACGCTGATTTCGTCATCGTCGGCCCCGAAGTCCATCGGGCCGGCGAAAGTCGCGCTGACCCGCAGGCCGTGGCACGCCTCGACCAGGGTGGACAGCCGGTCGCTTTCGCCCTTGTGACGTTCGATGCAGGCGGCAAGCTCGGCCTCGGCCCGCCGTTCGGCTTCCATCTCGGCGTCGGTGGCCTTGCGGCGACCGAACCAGATGTGATCCAGCGCCATCTCGTGATGTTGCAAGGTCCAGCCTGCAGCGACGGCCTCGGGGAAGAAGGGGTTGCGGTCGGCGGCATGCAGCCAGGCGCAGCCGATGTCGAAAGGGACGCCGAAATCGGTGGTCGTGGTCCAGGCCCTCCCGCCGATCCGGTCCATCGCCTCGATCACCTGGAAGGTCAGACCTGCGGCACGCAGCCGCTTGGCCGCGGCCAGACCAGCACAGCCCGCGCCCACGATGACCACATCGACATCCGTCATCCTGAAATCCTCCGCCTGAAATGCGGACAGGATGGCAAGAAGAGCGATTCGCGCCAAGGGCCGGGCTCTGCTCGAAGCGCTCATCGCTTCCTTCGGTCGCTCTTCGCTGGCGTCTGCGAGGACCGACCGAAGGAAGGGACGAGCGCCCGGTCAGGCCGCCTTGGCGCCCTTGCGGCCCTCGACCAGCCAGGCCACCACGGCAAGGCCAGCGGCGATCAGAAGCCAGGCCCAGGCGGGCAGGAAGGGCACGACGTTGACCTCGGTCGTGAGGTAGGCCTCGCGCGGGGTGATGCCGATCCAGCCGCGACCCACGGCGACGCGGCCCTCGGCGACGCTGCGGATATCGGGATTGCCCGGCTCCAGCCGCGTCACGCCACCCCGCGTCGCTTCGGCAAGGGGTGCCAGGTCCGTCCCGGAGGCGATCGTCTCGACGAATTCGCGCGGCGTCGCGGGGCCAACGGCGATCACGCGGGTCAGTTCGCCCTGCTCCAGCCGGTAAAGCCCCAGAACGGGTGCCTGGAACACAGCCTCATAGCGGCCCGGCGCGGCGAGTGGCATGGCAAGCTCGGTCACCGCGCCATCGGGGCCGGTGATCGTGACAGGGCCGGGTTCCGCTTCGGCCAGGGTCCGGCGGGTGATGGTCATCGCATCGCCCGCTACGTCCGCCGTCAGGGTCTCTTCCTCCAGCTCCGGCTCTTTCAGCATCCAATGCGCAAGGCGGCGGAGAAGTTCGAGCTGCGGCCCGCCGCCTTCATAGCCCCGGCCCCAAAGCCAGGCGTGGTCCGAGGCGAGCACCGCAACCCGGCCCTGGTCGACCCGGTTCAGGACCAGAAGCGGCAGGTCGCGCGGGCCGGACATCAGCACCTGGCCCGCAACCTGCTTGACCTCGATCAGCCGGAACCAGCGGCCCCAGCCGCCTTCGGGGGCCTCGGCCTCCAGCCCCTCGGTCACCGGATGCCGGCGGCCAAGGTCGGTCAGCTCCGGGCGGTAGCCCTCTTCGACCACCTGCGCTGTCGGTGCAACCGGCAGGATCTCGGCCATCGGCGAGCGGTAAAGGCTGTCCACCGCACCGAATTCCGGTCCAGCCGCCACCAGGACGGTGCCGCCACCCCGGACATAGGTGACGATGTTCTCGATGTAGGACATCGGCAGGATGCCCCGCATCCGGTAGCGGTCGAAGATGATCAGGTCGAATTCTTCGATCTTCTCGACGAAAAGCTCGCGCGTCGGGAAGGAGATGAGGGAGAGTTCATCGACCGGCTCGCCATGCTGCTTTTCCGGCGGGCGCAGGATGGTAAAGTGGACCAGGTCCACTGCCGCATCGGATTTCAGAAGGTTGCGCCAGACGCGTTCGCCGGCATGCGGCTCGCCACTGATAAGAAGCACCCGCAGCCGGTCGCGCACGCCGTTGATCTGCACGGCCGAAGCGTTGTTGCGGTCGGTGATCTCGCCGTCCACCGGCTCTACGCTGAACTGCAGCACGTTCGCGCCGCCGTGTGGCAGGGTCACCGGCAATTGCAGGTCCTGGTTCAGGGGAACGGTGTAGCTTGCCGGTTCCTCGGTATCGACGGCGATGGTGAGCTGCACCTCAGACCCCAGCGCCGGAGCCGCGCCCACGTCCTCGATCCGCAGCGCAAGCTGGAACTCCTCGCCGATGATGGCGAAGGCCGGGGCGTTCTTCACGACGATCCGGCGGTCCCAGTCGGCTTCTTCCCCGGTCAGCAGGACCTGCAAGGGCGCGGGCAGGTTCGGGACGACGCCCAGATCGTGAACCCAGCCATCGGTCAGCAAGATCGCCCCTGCGACCCGCGCGCGGGGTTCTTCGGCCAGGGCTTCCGAAAGCGCGGTCATGGCCAGCGTCCCGGCATCCTCGTCCCCGTCACCGAGGCGGTGGACGCGGAGTTCCGTGTTTGGCATCTGCGCGATCTCGGCCTCGACCGAGGCGATGGCGGCCTCGGTCTGCGCTTTGCGGTCGCCAAGGGCCTGGCTGGCGCTTTCGTCAACGACCAGGATCACGATGTCGGACAGGGTCTGGCGTTCCTCTTCCTGCAAAGCCGGGTTTGCCAGAGCAAGGACCAAGGCGCCAAGGGCCAGCGCGCGAATCCACCAGCCAGAAAGCCCGCGCCACAAAGCAAGCGCCACCAGCAGAGCGGCGGCCGCAGCCAGCGCATAGACCAGCCAGAGGGACATCAGCGGGGCGAAGACGACAGAGGCGCTCATTGGCCCAGCCTTTCCAGAAGTGCCGGGACATGGACCTGATCGGATTTGTAGTTGCCGGTCAGCACATGCATGATGAGGTTGATGCCGAAGCGGTAGGAAATCTCGCGCTGCTGTTCGCCGGCGAAGCCGCGCCCGATCGGGACAAGCGGCACGCCGATATCATCCGTCGCCCAGGCCGAGGCCCAGTCCGCGCCGCCGATCACCACCGGCGTCACCCCGTCGTTGAGGTTGCGGAACGGCATCCCTTCCGCGGCGACGGCATCGGCGTTGGGCGCGGCTTCAACCCAGACCTGTCCGCTGGGGTGGCGGCCCGGGAAGTCCTGCAGCAGATAGAAGGTCCGGGTCAGCACGTGGTCCAGCGGGATCGGCTCCAGCGGAGGGATATCCAGGCCCGAGGCGATGACCTGGAGCGCCTGGCCTTCGGGCGTGGTGCCGCCACCAAAGCCCGCAAGGTCGGCGTCGCGGGTGTCGAACAGGATCATCCCCCCGGTCCGCAGATACTGGTTCAGCTTGGCATAGGCCGCATCCGAGGGCTCTGCCGCGCCGACCACCACGGGCCAATAAAGGAAGGGAAAAAAGGCAAGTTCGTCGGTTTCGATGTCCACGCCCATCGGCATCATCGGCTCGATCGAGGTACGCTGCCACAGCTTGTCGGACAGGCCCAGAAGACCCTGCCGCGACAGTTCGTCCACCTGGGGGTTTCCGGTCAGCACATAGGCAAGGACAACGGAGGTGGTTGCCTCGATGGCAAAATCGTCGGTCGGAGCAGGGGTGTCCTGCGCCGCAGCTTCGCGCGGCATGGCGGCCAGCAGCGCCAGCGCCAGCACTGCCGCCGAGCCGCGCGCGATCCCGCGCAACCGACCGGCCAGCCAGAGGGCGGCCAGCACGTCCAGCAATAGAAGGACTGCGGCAAAGGTCAGGAAATCGCCCTTCAAGGCCTGGACCGCCCGCGCTTCCAACCGATCAACGGGCACGGATTGCGGCCAGATGGCGGGGTCAAGCGTGGTCTCGTCGGCCATCACGTTCAGCGCGACGCGGCGGTCGGCCCCGGCGTAAAGGCCGGGGCGGAAGGCCTGGCTTGGGCCCTCGGCAATCGCCGTCGCCAGAGCCTCGCCCTCGACCCCCGGCAATTCGCCCGCGTCCGAGGTCGAGCCATAGGCGTCCAGAACCACTTCCGGCGACCAGGTCTGGCCGGAGAGGTCGGCAGCTTCGGGCTGGGCGGGCTTGGTCGACACCGCCAGCCGCTCCAGCATCTGCACGAACAACCCCGACAGCGGCAGCGATGACCATTCGGCGTTGGCGGTCACGTGGACCAGCACCACCTGCCCGCCGCCGATCACCTTGCGGGTCATCAGCGGCGTGCCGTCGTCAAGTGCTGCGATGGTGCGTTCGGTAAGGTCGGGATCGGGTTGCGCCAGCACCTGCTCGCGCACCACGACGTCCGGCGGCGCGGTCAGCCCGAAGAAGGGCGAGCCTTCCGGGAAAGGGGCCAGCGCCTTCGGTTCCCCCCAGCTCATCGCGCCACCCACAGTGCGCCCGCCTTCGCGCAGCCGGACCGGCATCAGCGGGTCCTCACCGACGCGGCTGACGTCGCTGGCGGCCATGACCGGGCCGGCGAAGCGCAATAGAAGGCCGCCGTTTTCGACCCAGTCCAGCAGAGCGTCGCGTTCGGCCCCGGCAATCTCGGCAACGTCGGCCAGAACCACGACGTCGGGGTTGGCCAGAAGGGTGTCCTTGAGGTTTCCGTCGATGATGTCTGCCGTGGGCGCCAGTGCCTGCCGCAGGTAGTGCAAGGGCGACAGAAGCTGGAGCGTCTCTTCGTCCGCGCCGCTTTGGATCAGCGCAATCTTGCGGCGCTTGAGACTGTCGTCGGCCAGACTGACGGCCCCTGCCGTGCGCTGGCCCTCCAGGACGAAACGGGTGATCCGGTTGCGCAGTTCGGGCGGAAGGTCCATCGCGGCCTCTGCGGTTGCCGCCCCACCCTCGAAGGCGAGGGTCACCCGACCCAGGTCACGCTCGATCCCCGCCGGGTCGGGGCCTTGCGCCACGACCTCGACCGCGCCCGCCTCACCGGCAGGCATCCGGCTGGCCGAGACGACGACCTTGCCGTCCTCGAACCGTGGCGGGTGCAGGCCGTAGACGACGCGGATGTTCTCGATCACCCGGACCTCGCCGCGCGATTGCAGCGCAGTCAGCAGCACGTCGCGACCGTCATGCACGAGGCCGTCGGACAGCCAGGTCGTCTCGAAATTCCCTTCGGGCAGCGCATCGGCCCAGTCAGCGAAGCCCGAGGGCGCCCAGGCCTGCGGTTGCAGCCCCGCCGCCCGGCCGGCCCAGGCCTCGGAGGTCTGGAAATCCACCGCCCCCGGCATGTCGGTCAGCCGCAGCAGCGCCACAGGACGGCCCTGCACGCCTGCCTCGGCCACCAGCGCCTCGACCTTCGCCAGCCGCTGCGGCCAGTCGCGGGCGTCGGCCCAGCCTCCGTCGACGACGATCAGCATCGGCCCGGTGCCCGGTGCGCGGTCGTCGGGGTTCAGGACCGGCCCGGCAAAGCCGATGATCACCGCCGCGATGGCAAGTGTCCGCAACAGCAGCAGCCACCAAGGCGTCTTGTCCGTCTCGGCCTCTTCGTCCTTCAGGCCCAGCAAGAGCGCCACGCCGGGGAACCGCCGCCGGATCGGCGCGGGCGGGACGGCGCGGAGCAGAAGCCACAGGATCGGCAGCGCAATCAGCGCCAGCAGAAGCCAGGGGACTGCGAAACCGATGGGGCCAAGGGTGAACATCTACCGCCCCCCCTGCAGCGCCAGATAGGACCAGAGCAGCGCCGATTGCGCCGGATGGCCGGTGTGATGGGTGGTGAAGTGCCAGCCGACAGCGCGGGACAGCCCGGCGAGCCGGTCCTTGCGTTCCGCCAGCCGCGCCAGATAGCGGGTCCGCAGATCGCCCGCACGCTGGGTCTCGTGCCGCATGGTGCCGCCCATCGATTCAAAGATCGTGCGGCCGTCGAAGGGAAACTCCTCTTCGGCGGGGTCGAGGATCTGGATCAGGACGCCCTTCACCCCCCGGTCGGCGGCGCGGGCCAACCCGGCCTCGATCCCGGAGAGGTCGCCGAGAAAGTCGGACAGGAACACGGCGCGCCCGTGGCTGACCATGCCTTCGGTCTCGGGCGCGCCAAAGTCCGCCTCGGCCTCATCGCCGGACAGCCGCGCCGCCAGCCGCAAGAGCTGCGTCCGGCCCGCACGGGGCGAGGCCAGGCCCGCCAGTCCGACCCGCTCCCCCCCGCGCAGCAGCAGGACCGCTAACGCGAGACCCAGAAGCCTGGCCCGATCCGACTTGGGCGCGCGGGACTTGTCGCCGCTGAAGCCCATCGACTTGGCCGGATCGACCCAGATCGTCACCGACTGCGCCGCCTGCCATTCGCGTTCACGCACGAAATGCGCGTCACTGCGCGCGGACCGCCGCCAGTCAACCATCCGCGCCGAATCGCCCTGATGCGCCGGGCGATACTGCCAGAACTCGTCCCCCAGCCCCGCCCTGCGGCGGCCATGCTCGCCCATCATAACCGTCGAGGCCAGCATCTCGGCCTCGGCCAGCAGGGGCGGCAGGGTCTGCCCAAGCGCCTCGGCACGCGAGCGCAGGTCGCCGGTCGCTGGCTGGGGGGCTATGCTCACGCCGCGGCCTCAAGCCCGAGCGTGCGCTGGGTGACGCGGGCGATGATCCCGGCCAGCGTCTCGCCCCGGGCGCGGGCGGCGAAGGACAGCGCCATCCGGTGCACCAGCACCGCCTGCGCCAGATCCGCCACATCGGCGATCGAGGGCGCAAGCCGACCATCCAGCAGCGCCCGCGCCCGCACCGTCAG
This sequence comes from Tabrizicola sp., assembly GCF_030694085.1. Taxonomy (GTDB): domain Bacteria; phylum Pseudomonadota; class Alphaproteobacteria; order Rhodobacterales; family Rhodobacteraceae; genus Tabrizicola. Next base: position 156,907 of record NZ_JAUXZE010000039.1, read on the forward strand.
CATCAGTGCCTGCGCCGCACGGGGTCCGGGCCCCCAGGACAGGCTGTCGGCAAGGTCACGCCCCTCGGGCTCGCCCGGACGGCAAGAGCGCACCAGGTCCAGGATCGCCTCGACCACCTGCTCGCCCACCGGCATCCGGCGGATTACCGATTGCGCGCCGATCAGGCCTTCGGCGGTGAAGACCTGGTGGGCCTCGGCCTCTTCGGCCCCGGTCGTGGCGATCAGGATGTCGCGTTCGGTCTGGCGCGTCGGGTATTCGACGTCGACCTGCACAAGGAAGCGGTCAAGCTGCGCTTCCGGCAGGGGATAGGTCCCCTCCTGCTCGATCGGATTCTGGGTGGCAAGGACATGGAAGGGCTTGCCCAGTGCCCGATGCTGGCCGGCGATGGTGACCTCTTTCTCCTGCATCGCCTGCAGCAGCGCGGATTGCGTCCGTGGCGAGGCGCGGTTGATCTCGTCCGCCATCAGCAGCTGGCAGAAGATCGGGCCTTCGACGAAGCGGAAGGCGCGGCTGCCATCGCCTGCCGTGTCCAGCACTTCGGACCCCAGGATGTCGGCGGGCATCAGGTCGGGCGTGAACTGGATGCGGTTGGCCTTGAGGCCCATCACCGTGCCGAGGGTGTCCACCAGCCGGGTCTTGCCCAGGCCCGGCAGACCCACGAGCAACGCATGACCGCCACACAGCATCGAGGCAAGGACCAGGTCCACGACCTTCTCCTGCCCGATGAAGCGGCGGTTGATCGAGGCCTTCGCCTGCCCCAGGGTGGCGCCCAGCGCCTCGATTTCCGCGACCAGCGCCTTGGTGTCGGCCATGCCTTCAGCTCCCTTCAGGGTCCATTCCCGCCAGTAAAGCGAAGTATCCCGGCGGGCACAAATGGCAAAAGGCGACTTGACACAAATGATCGTGAGAGGCGCGTCACCGGGACCAAAAGCCTTCGAAGGCTTTTGCAGATCTTTTCGAAAAGATTTGCCAGGCCCGACCGGAACCTCGCAACCCCGGACCCGGCACCCCGTTGCACCCGGCCCCAAGGCCATTACATTGCGCGCATGACAAAACCGAACGCCGACACACTTGCCGCCGCCGCCAATGCCGCCGGACAGAAAGGCCCGCCCCCGATCCACCTGTGGAACCCGCCGTTCTGCGGCGACATCGACATGCGCATCGCGCGCGACGGCACCTGGTTCTACCTTGGCACCCCCATCGGTCGCGCGCCGCTGGTCAAGCTTTTCTCCTCGATCCTGAAGCGCGAAGGCGACGACTACTTCCTTGTGACGCCGGTCGAGAAGGTGGGGATCACGGTCGACGACGCCCCGCTTCTGGCCATCGACTTCGACCGGGCGGGCGACAGTCAGGAGCAGATCCTGACCTTCACCACGAAGACCGAGGATGTGGCAACCCTTGGTCCCGGCCACCCCTTGCGGGTCGAGCGCGACCCAAAGACGGGCGAGCCCTCGCCCTATATCCTGATCCGCAGCAATCTCTGGGCGCTGATCGACCGGAAATCCTTTTACCGGCTGATCGATCTGGGTTGCCATGAGGTGCATGACGGGCATAAGTGGTTCGGGCTATGGTCCTCGGGGCAGTTCTTCCCGGTCATCCCTTCGTCGGAATTGCCCTGAACAACACATGCCCCGTTTCGCAGCCAACCTGACCCTGCTCTTCACCGAGGTTCCGACGCTTGACCGCCCCGACTGGGCACAGCGTTGCGGGTTCGACGGGGTCGAGGTGCTTTTCCCTTATGACGCGCCGATGGCGGATTGGGAACGCGCCCTGAACGGGATGCCGCTTGCCCTGATCAACACCCCCCCGGGCGACTGGGCCAGCGGGGACCGGGGCTTCGCCGCCGTCCCGGGGATGGAGCTGCGCTTCCGCGACAGCTTCCTGCGCGCCGCCGAATACGCCACCCGGCTGAAGGCCGACCGGGTGCACGTCATGGCCGGGGTCGCCAAGGGTCCGCAGGCCGAACAATGCTATGTCGAGAACCTGACCTGGGCCCTGGCCGAGGCGCCGGAGCTGACACTTTGCCTCGAACCCCTGAACCCCGACGACATGCCGGGCTATTTCCTGAACGACTACGACCAGGCCGCCCGCATCCTGGACGATCTCGCCAATCCCCGGATCGGCCTGCAGTTCGACCTGTGGCACGCCGCCCGCCTGCACGGTGACGCAGGGGCCGTGTGGCAGGACCAGCGACACCGGATCAACCACGTCCAGATCGCGGGGTTCCCGGCCCGGAACGAACCGGGCGGCGGGGGCTTCTCGCTTCCCGACCTTTGCGACGAGATCGACGCGCATTGCCCCGGGATCTGGATCGCTGCCGAGTACCGTCCGGCGAAGGGCACCTCGCAGGGCCTGGGCTGGCTTGCGGCGCTGAAATCGCGCGGGGTGCTGATCGGCGGGTGACCGCGTAGGGTGGGCGGTTCTGCCGTCAGGCAGGTTCGCCCACCGCCCCGCCTGCCGGGCGGCCTGCCCCATCCCGCATCCCTCTTGTGCCCCCGGCCTCTCCGCCGCTAAAAGGCAGAGCGGACTTGCAAAGGACCCTGCCCATGCCCACCGAAGCCCCCGAGACCCAGACCGTCACCACCTGGAAAGTGGCCTGCGACGGCGGCGAGGGCGCGTTGGGGCACCCCCGCGTCTGGCTGACGATCCCCCAGGACACCGGCTGGGTCGAATGTGGCTACTGCGACAAGCGCTACGTGATCGACCGCGACCACGCCCACGACGACCACTAGGGATCACTCCGCGGCAAATCGCGGCTCCAGACTGTCCACCCCCAACGCCCGCCAGACCAGCGCTGGCCCGTCCGTCTCGGGCCTTGAGCTGACCGTCACGCCCTGACACCCTGCCTTGGCCGCCGCTTCCCGCGCCGCCGCCAGCAGCGCCCGCCCGATGCCGCGCTGGCGGTCAGGCTCCTGCACGTACAGCTGCTCGACGAACCCCCACTCCGCCCCCGCAACCATGTTGCGCCCCACCAGCAGCAGCACGAACCCGACCGGGTGGCGCTGCGGACTGCCGGGCAGGTGGGCGACCAGAAGCCGGGAGGCGCGACCTTCGACGATCCGCGCCAGTATCGGCGGCGTGATGGGTGCCGCGCCACCGGACTGCGCCGTCAGGGCGATCAGCATCCGGTGGGTTTCGGGCAGGTCTTCCGGCGTTGCAGGCCGGACGGTGATATGGGGGGTGGTCATCTTCGGTTTCCTTCGCGGGGGGGCCGGCGAGGGGGAACCTGTGAACCAACTGGCCAAACCCTCGCGGGCGGCTTGGTGGGAGTTGGTTTCGGTCGTGAAACGCTGCCCTGCCGCCTATGTGGCGCAGGTCCAATAAAACGAGACAGGGATCATCAGATGCAGCATGGGCCGAACATGCGCTGGCGCAGAGGGTCCGTCAAGCCCCTGGCGCCCTGGTCAGCCGCGCCAAAAAAGGCCCATCACCAGACCAGGGACCGCTCCAGGCGGCGATGCTGCGAACAGGACGCCGATCAGGTGGATGCCCTGGTCCTGAGGAGGGCAAGTCCAGCCCCCAGGACCAGCCCACTTAGCGCAAATCCGAACGTCCGCATTACGGACCTCCTCACCTTTTGCCCGCGCGCATCCCATGTCAGCATCGGGCCCGATGCAATCCCGGAAGACCTGATGCGCCGCGCCTTTCGCCTGATCCTTCTGACGCTGGCGCTGCCGGCTATCTATCTTGTCGCCTCGGTGATCCTGCCGCTGATCCCCGGCCCCGGGCCAGACCTTTCTGGCCCCATCACGCGACAGGTTGGCCTCCTGCAGGGCCCGATCCACACCGACATCCTCTTTCCGGTGACCCCCGAGACCCGCGCCGCCTTCGCCTTTGCCGAACCCGCTGGTGTTCCCCTGAACCACCCCAAGGCCGAATGGCTGGTCTTCGGCTGGGGGTCTGCCGCCTTTTACACCACCGCAGGGACCTATGCCGACATCACCGCCACCGCCATCCTGACCGCCGCCACGGGCGATGACGCGGTGATCCGGCTTGATGCCCTTGGCCCCTTGCCGCCGCTGCCAAACCTGCGCTTCCTCCAGCTTTCCGAGGCGCAATTCCTGGCGCTTCTCGGCGAAACCACCACCGCCCTTGCCAGCGAAACGAAGCTGAACCACCCCGGCTTCACCGGCTCGGACGCCTTCTTTCCCGCCCGCGGTCACTTTCACCTGTTGCGAACCTGCAACGTCTGGCTGGGCCAGACCTTGCGCGCCTCGGGCATCCCCTTCGGCCTCTGGACCCCCACCAACTGGTCCGTCCGATTGTCGCTTGCCAGCCTTACGGGCCAAACCGGGTAGCCCTCGCCGCCGCGTTCTGCCAATACTTTCGACCAGACTCGGGAGACGACCATGACCTTCGGCACCGGCCACCACCTGCACCTTATCGACGGCTCGGCTTATATCTTCCGGGCCTACCACGCCCTGCCGCCGCTGACCCGCAAGTCCGACGGCCTGCCGGTGGGCGCTGTCGCGGGCTTCTGCAACATCCTGTGGAACGAGCTGTCCCGCGCCACCACGAACGGCAAGGCCGCGACCCATCTTGCCGTGGTCTTCGACCATTCCGCGACAACCTTCCGCAACGCGATCTACGACCAGTACAAGGCCAACCGCCCCGACCTGCCCGAAGACCTGCGCCCGCAGTTTCCCCTGACCCGCGAGGCGACCCGCGCCTTCAACGTCGCCTGTCTTGAGACGGAAGGCTATGAGGCCGACGACATCATCGCCGCCCTTTCCTGCCGCGCGGTCGAGGCGGGGGGGACCTGCACCATCATCTCCTCGGACAAGGACCTGATGCAGTTGATCCGCCCCGGCGTCGACATGTTCGACCCGATGAAATCCCGCGCCATCGGTCCCGACGAAGTGATGGAGAAGTTCGGCGTCGGCCCCGACCGGGTGATCGACGTGCAATCGCTGGCTGGCGACAGCGTCGACAACGTCCCCGGCGCGCCCGGCATCGGCCTCAAGACCGCGGCCCTGCTGATCAACGAATACGGCGACCTTGATACGCTTTTGGCCCGCGCCGGCGAGATCAAGCAACCCAAGCGCCGCGAGGCCTTGGTCGACAATGCCGACAAGATCCGCATCTCGCGCCAGTTGGTGACCCTGGACTGCGACACGCCCCTGGACGTGACGCTGGACGACCTGGAAATCCGCCTGCCGGAACCCGACAAGGTCATGGACTTCCTCACCCGGATGGAATTCCGCACCCTGACCAAGCGCGTCGCCGACAAGCTGGGGATCGCCCCGCCGTCGATGCCAGACACGACCCAGCTTCAGGTCGCGACCCCACGCGAGGAGAAGCCGCAGGCGCGCGACGAGCCGCACCTGCCCTTCGACACCAATGCCTATGAATGTATCCGTGACATGGCCACCCTAACCCGCTGGCTGGACCGCATCCGCGAGGTCGGCCACGTCGCCATCGACACCGAAACCACCAGCCTTGATGAGATGCGCGCGGAACTTGTGGGCATCTCGCTGGCCGTCGATCCCGGCAAGGCGGCCTATATCCCCCTCGCCCACACCACCGGCGGCGGCGACCTTTTCGGCGCGACAGCCCTTGCGCCCGATCAGCTGACCGTGACCGAAACGCTGAACGCGCTCAGGCCCGTTCTGGAAGACCCGTCGATCCTGAAGATCGGCCAGAACATGAAATACGACTGGAAGATCTTCGCCCGTCTCGGCATCCGCATCGCGCCCTTCGACGACACCATGCTCATGTCCTACGCGATGCACGCGGGCCTGCACAATCACGGCATGGACGAACTTTCCGACCGCTATCTCGGCCACAGCCCGATCGCGATCAAGACCCTCCTCGGCTCTGGCAAATCCCAGGTCACTTTCGACAAGGTCGGCATCCCCGAAGCTGTCTGCTACGCCGCCGAAGACGCCGATGTCACCCTGCGCCTCTGGCAGCGTTTCAAGCCGCAACTCCACCGCGCCCGGGTGACCACCGTCTACGAGACGCTGGAACGCCCGCTTGTCCCGGTCCTGGCCGACATGGAGATGACCGGCATCCAGGTAGACCGCGACACCCTGCGGATGATGTCCAACGCCTTCGCCCAAAAGCTGGTCCAGCTGGAGGAGGAGATCCACCAGGTCGCGGGCGAGAAGTTCAACGTCGGTTCGCCAAAGCAACTGGGTGAGATCCTCTTCGATCGCCTGCAGATCCCCGGTGGCACCAAGGGCAAGACAGACGCCTACGCCACCGGCGCCGATATTTTGGAAGACATCACCACCCTGGAAGACCATCCGCAAGGCGCACAGCTGGCCGCCCGCATCCTGGACTGGCGACAGATCGCCAAGCTGAAATCCACCTACACCGACGCGCTGCAACTGGCGATCAACGAAGGCACGGGCAGGGTCCACACCTCCTATTCCATCGCCGGGGCCAACACCGGGCGGCTGGCGTCCACTGACCCGAACCTGCAGAACATCCCCGTCCGCACCGAGGAAGGCCGCCGCATCCGTGAGGCTTTCGTGGCCCCCGCCGGTCGGGTTCTGGTGTCGCTCGACTATTCCCAGATCGAACTGCGCATCCTGGCCCACATCGCCGACATCCCGGAACTGCGCCGCGCTTTCGAGAACGGGATCGACATCCACGCCCTGACAGCCTCAGAGATGTTCAACGTCCCTCTCGACCAGATGACCTCGGACATCCGCCGCAAGGCCAAGGCGATCAATTTCGGCGTGATCTACGGCATTTCCGGTTTCGGCCTTGCCCGCAACCTGCGGATTCCGCGCGCGGAAGCCCAGGGCTTCATCGACCGCTACTTCGAACGTTTCCCTGGCATCCGTGGCTACATGACCGACACGGTGAAGTTCGCCCAAGCCAATGGCCATGTGCAGACCCTCTTCGGCCGCAAGATCAACACACCCGAGATCAACGCCAAGGGGCCGGGGGCAGGCTTTGCCAAACGCGCCGCGATCAACGCGCCGATCCAGGGCACCGCCGCCGACGTGATCCGTCGCGCCATGATCCGCATGCCGCAGGCCATCGCCGGACTGGACGCAAAGATGCTCCTGCAGGTCCACGACGAACTGCTGTTCGAGGTCAGCGAATCCGACGCCGACCGCCTGATCCCCATCGCCAAGGAGGTGATGGAAAGCGCCTCATCCCCCGCCGTCAGCCTGAATGTCCACCTTGCTGTCGAAGCCGGAAAGGGCCGAAACTGGGCCGAGGCGCATTGACGCCCGGCCCAGACCAGAGGGCAACGCAGACCAGGGACAGCGGCTAAGAGCTGCGGCCGTATCCCCGCGTCAGGTCGCGCAGGCGGGTCAGGATGGCCTCCTGCTCCAGCGAGACGCGCCAGGGGGCACCCTGCGCCAGACCGCCGGTGGTGGCGACCATCGGCATGTCGGGTTCATGATGCTCGGCCACCAGCGCCATCGCCCATTTCTCGAACTGGCGTTTCGGAACAGGCCCCGCTTCGGTCAGCCGGATCGCGTCGTGGCGGGGATCAGCCTTGATCCGCGCAAACAGAGTCTCGACGGCGGCCTGCGGTCCTTCCAGCACCTGGGCGAACCAGTCATCATACAGCATGAGCGCCCCGGTGATCCCAAGGCTGGCGTTCTTGACCCGCGCGACCTTCAGGATCTCGGCCAGTGCGGCGGCGTCGCTTGCAGGCAAACGACTGTGGCTGCGGTAGATCAGGCGAAAGCAGGGGCCGGTGGTGGCAGCCGGCTCGGCAGTCTTGGTCTCGGTGCCCATGTCTCACTCCCCCATGCGCGATTGTGTCTGCCCGTGGCGTGCGTCGCTCAGGGCACGATGACCCCGCGTCCGGCGAAGCGGCGGTTCTTGAAGTCGTCCAGGGCCAGGTTGATGTCGTCCAGACTGTACTGGGCGTAGTGCATCTTGACCTTGCCGTCGGCGTTCAGCTCCATCAGCTCGACCAGTTCGGTGTAGTTGCCGACCAGACTGCCGCCGATGTTGATCTCGTTGATCACCAGATGCGCGGTCGGAACCTCGATCTTGCCGCCATAGCCGATCATGATCAGCTCGCCCCCGGGCCGGACCATCTTCCAGCACAGGTTCTCCACCCCAAGCTCGCCGACGAAATCCATCACCACCTGCGCACCGCCGCCAGTGATCTCTTTGATCTCCTCGACGATGTTCGGCCCCCCATCCAGGACGAAATCCGCGCCAAGCTCCTTGCACAGCGTGCGCGCCGCCGGTTCGCGGTCGACCGCGATGATCCGGCAGCCCGAGATTTCGTGCAGACACTGGAGCGCGATGTGACCCAGGCCGCCCACACCGACGATCACGCAATACGCCCCCGGCCGCAGGCTTTTCGCGGCCTTCTTCGCAGCCCGGTAGGCGGTGATGCCCGCATCGGCCATCGGGGCCACGTCCAGGGGCGTCACGTTGGGGTTCAGCTTGATCAGGCTGCGCTCTGAGGTCAGAAAGTATTCCGCAAAGCCTCCGTCCAGGCCAAGGCCGGGAAAGAGGCTGTGTTCGCAGTGCATGTCGTCGCCATAGCGACATGAGAGGCAGATGCCGCAGGTCCGGTGCGGGTGGCAGATCACCGTGTCGCCATGCTTGACCGAGGTGACGTTCGACCCGACATCCTCGACCCAGCCGGCGTTCTCATGGCCCATGATATAGGGCAGAAGGTTGCCGCCCTGGTCCATGATGTCCTTCCAGACGCCCTCGATGATGTGCAGGTCGGTGCGGCACAGACCCGCCGCCCCCACCTTCACGATGACATCGTTCGGGCCCATGATCGTCGGGGCCTTGACCGTCTCGATCTTCAGCTGAACGTTCATCGCGGGGTCGTATTCGTAAAGTCTGGCAGCTTTCATGTCAGCGCCCTTTCTGGTCGCAAGTGGTCATTTCCGCCCAAGTTTCTCCGCACCGCCCCCCAGGGCCCCGCCTGCAGTCGGGTCCTCGTCTTCCTTGAGATCGGCAATCAGGGTTTCCGTGGTCAGGATCAGCGTTGCCACCGAGCCTGCGTTCATAAGGGCGGCGCAGGTCACCCGGACCGGATCGACCACGCCCGCGACCATCAAATCCTCGAACCGGCCGGTGGCGGCGTTGTAGCCCTGGTTGCCGGTCATCGCGCTGACCTTGCTGACCACGTCATTCGGTTCCGCGCCTGCATTGAAGGCGATCCGCGCCAAGGGCAGAGTCAGGACCGACTGGACCAGTTCCACCCCCTTGCGGATGTCGCCGGTGACGGTCTGCGACAGCGTCGCCAGTGCCGGAGCGACCCGCGCAAGGGCAACCCCGCCGCCGACCAGCACACCCTCTTCGGCCGCCGCGCGGACGGCGTTCAGCGAGTCCTCGATCAGCTGGATCGTGCGCTTCTGTTCGACCGGGGTCACACCCCCCGCCAGGATCGTCGCCGTCCCGCCGCACAGCTTGGCCAGCCGTTCCTGCAGCTTGTCCTTGTCGACATTGGGCGGTGCCAGTTCATATAGCCGCTGGACCTGCGCCCGGCGGGCTGCGATGGCCTGAGCGTCGCCGTGACCGCGGATGATCTTCGTGTCGGACTGGGTGGATTCGATCCGGTCGGCCCCGCCCATGTCGTCGCGGGTGATCGCCTCCAGACAGTCACCCAGATCCCGCGACAGGACCTTGCCGCCGGTGAGGATCGCCAGATCCTCCATCATGTTGCGGCGCCAATGGCCGAACTCGGGCGGGTGGACGACCAGGAACTTGCCGGGGCCGTCCTTGCCCAGAAGCGTCATCAGCACTTCGGGCGAGGTTTCCTCGGACAGGATCACCAGCGGGCGCTTGTCCGCGGCGGCGATGGCCTTGGCCGCCTCCAGCTGGCTCGCGGTCTTCATCTTGATGTCGGTCAGGACGATATAGGGGTTCTCCACCACGGCCCGCATCGCATCAAGGTCGGTGACCATGTGGTGCGAGATGTAGCCCCGGTCGAAGGCCATTCCGTCCACGACATCCAGGGTCGAGACGTTCCCGGTGCCGTAGTCGGTGGTGATGACCCCCTGCGCGCCGACCCGGCGGAAGGCTTCGGCGACCAGCGACCCCAGGTCGACGTCCGAGGCGCTGATCCGAGCCACGGCGGACAAGAGCGCATCATCCGTGGCGGGCTTTGACGCCGAGCGGAGCGCCGAGGTCGTGGTTTCGACCGCAAGGGCAATGCCACGGCACAGTTCGACCGGCTTCGCGCCCTTGTCGATCAACGCAACGCCTTGCTGGATCATCCCGTTCGCCAACACGATCGAGGTCGTCGTACCATCGCCCGCCACATCATTGGTCTGCATCGAGACTTCACGCACCACCTGGGCGCCCATGTTCTCGAAGCGGTCGAAAAGCTCGATCTCCGAGGCGATGGAGACCCCGTCGCGGCTGATCAGCGGCGTGCCGATCGGTCGGTCGATCATCGCGTTCATTCCCATCGGACCCAGGGTGGATTCGACTGCGGCGCTTAGCCTTTGCACCCCATGCGCCAGGGCGCGGCGGGCGTCATTTCCGTGAATCATCAGTTTCGGCATGGTCTTCTCCTGCGCGCAAATACCGGGGCCCGGGGGCTCTTAGTGGAATGTTCTGATCGAGTTGGCGCCGTCAGGCAGGTCGGCGGGCACGAAGTCCACCAGGACCGGCACCTCGCCCGACAGGTCGGCCTGCTTGTAGCGGGTGGCTTTCAATCCCCGGCACAGCGAGCCCGAGAATTCCATGTTGATGCGCACCGACCGCAATAGCTCCATGTAGGTGCGAAAGCCCTCTGCGGTCAGCGGTACGCCGTCATAGTCCGGCAAGGCGCGGTCCGAGGGCTGGCGGGCCAACCCCTTGGCCTTCAGGATCGCCAGATAGCGCCCGGTCTGGCGGGCATCTTCGGGGTCTTGAAACGTGACAGCCTCCAGCTCGGTCAGGGTCATGTCGACCAGCCATTCCGGCGAATAGGTCAGCGCCTGCAGCGCCTTGATCACCACTTCCTGACGCCGCTGAAACGCCTTGCGGTCGAACTTTTCGCGCAGGGCGCTCAGGTCCTCGCCGGGATGCAGGTCCTCGAACACCGACCCGAAACTGCGGCCGGCGTTGATCGCCGCGTTCATCTCATCGGCCGCCATGTGGTCGTGCAGCGTGACCACGGCCCGCGCGACCCAGGGCAGAACCTCGACCTCGCGCTTGATGCTTTCGGCCATCAGGAACGCGAAGTTGGGCGAACACCAGTAGGTCGGCAGCCGGAAGCTGACCTGCACCTCCCGGGGGTCGTCGTGGTGCAAGGAAGGGGTGATGGACACCGACTCCACAAAACCGAGATCCGTCACGGCCTCGTCAAGTTCGGGGTCCATCACCAGGTCCAGCCGCGCCCAGACCTGCTCAAGAGGGGGTTCTGCAAGCAACTCTGCGGGGAGACGTGGCGCGTCTGGCATGGGCGTCACTCCGCCGCGATCATCATCGGCTGCTTGGCGAACTCTGCCTTGCGGGCCGCGATGTCGATGTTGTAGAGCCGCGCCGCATTCAGGCCGAGGATCTTTTCCTTGATCTCGTCCGTCAGCTGGATGCCGACCCTTTCGGCCGAGATGTCGGCGGGAAGCTGGCAGGCCCAGAACTTCTCGACCAGCCACTTCGGCGTCCAGATCGCATAGTCCGACCCGAACAACAGCTTGTCAGGCCCGATCCAGAACAAGAGCTCGGCGATCACCTCGGCGAAATAGCGCGGCCGGGTGTGGATGAAGGGCAGCGCCACGGCAAGCCCGGCATAGACGTTGGTTTCCTGCGTCGCGATCCAGCAGAAATCATCCAGGCGCGGCAGGCCCGCGTGTTCGATGATCCAGTTCAGGTTCTGGAAATCGGTCGCCGCATAGTCGACGTCATGGACATCGAACGCATCCTTGTTCAGCGGGATGATCGTTGGGCCCTTGTGAACATGGATATTCTTGATGCCCAGCTTGTCGCACAGCTCAAAGCACTTGTAGGCGTCCGGGTCGTTCAGCCGCCAGCCCTTCGAGGAGCCGTTCCATTCGGCCGTGTACATCTTCACGCCCTGGATGTTGTAGGTTTCCTTCATCCAGTGGATGTATTCCAACGCCTTCTCGCCATCGCGCGGGTCGAAGGACCCGTTCACGATAAAGCGGTTGGGGTACTTCTTGGCCACCGTGTGATTGCGCTCGATGGTGTTGAAGCCGTCCTTGTAGAAGTCCTTGAGATAGGTCGAGTTCAGGATGGCGATGTCATCCGGCCCCTCGATGAAGAGGTCGTTGTAAAGCTGGTCGGCCGAGTACTTCTCGAACTTCGACTTCTCCCACAGCTCTTCCTTGGGGGACAGGTTGGAGTGGTAGGCATAAAAGCAGTCGATGAACTGCTTGCCGTGGATGTTGGCTTGGTTTTCGGGGCTGCCATCCCAGAAGTGGGTATGACCGTCGACCACGAAGATCTCCTTGCCTTCAGGAGTGATGTACATGGGAACTGCCTTTCGGACATCGCGGTGGTGGGATGGGTTAGGATGCCGCGGGGGACTGGCCCCCGCGCCTGGGGGTCAGATGAACTCGAGCATCTCGTTCATGTCGCCGTAGAGGATGACGGTGTTGTCGTCGGCGCGGACCATGCGGCCGTAGTGCGTCGAGGAGTTGACCTCGAAAAGCTCGGCCGTCATTTCCCGGCCCAGGTATTCGCTGATCTCATCCATCTTGAAGATCATCTTCCCCGTCCCGTCGATGCGGATCAGCGCGGGGTTGTAGGTCACCGTGACCCCCGGCTGCTGGTCCATGAATTCGGCGATGGCGCGGGCCTCGACCGAATCCGACATCGTCACACCGCATTGATGCGAAACGGTCTTCTCGAAGGTGATGTCCTTCATCGACTTGAAGATGTTGTCGTGGCTGTTGTCGCGAGCGATATTCGACATGCTGTTTCCTTTCAGCGTGAGAGATTGAGTTCGCCAAGGATCTTCGCGAACCGCTCTTCAGAGACCGCGCGCGCCTCGTCGAAACTGACCGGCTTGGCGTGGGCCTGGCTCCAGATCGGCTGCAGGTTGCGGGCGGCCCTTTCGGCCAGGGCCGCGTGCTTCTTGACCCAGGACTGGAACAGCGTGCGGTTCTGCGCGCCGAACTTTTCGTCGTTCACCAGGAGGTAGATCAGGTCGATCGTGTTCGCGAGGTTGCGCTCGTAGTCGCCTTCCGCGGCGGCGATGACCGATGGGGTCATGAAGTCGTTGTTTGGCGCGCCGGCCTGCATCAGGAAGCCCGAGCGGAACAGCTCGCCCACCAGCGGCTCGAAGATCAGGTTGATGGCGAAATACTGCTCCAGATAGTCGGTGCAGCCCATGATCGTCTCGACCGCCTCACGCGTGCCTTGCCAGATCGGGTCTTCCAGCCAGGCCCGCTTGCCCGCCTCGTCATCCCAGCCCGCGATATCCATGCCGATCTCGGCGAGATACAGCGTGATGTCCTGCGAGAGCCGCAGCTTGTAGGACGAATTGGTCAGCGTGGCGTTGTTGATCATCTGGGTATAGCCGTAGCGCTGCGCCTGCATCAGGCTGGTGCCAAGGCCGAACTCGGCATGCTTCCATGCCCCGAGATGCTTTTGCAGGACCTTGCCCCAGGCCGCGTCGAAGGCATGCTGGGCGCCGGACTTGCGGCCGTTGCTGATGACCGACTGGACCATCACCTCGATGCGCGACTGGCGCTGGTAATGCGTCCGCTCCCATTCCTGGTCGGGGGCACGAAAGGCGTGCCAGTTGCTGCTCTTGGCCTTGGTGCTGTCCTTCTCGTAAGCGCCCCGGCCGTTCGGGAAGGCGATGATCCAGTCCTGGATCAGATAGCGTTCGGGATCGGGCTGGACGTCCACCGTGACGTCCTCGTAGTGGGTGGCCCGCTTGCCGCGAGGTTCGAAATAGCGGTAGCGTCGGCTTTCGCTGTCGACAAACCGCGCGGCGCCTGCCGCCCCCGATCCGACCGAGCTTGATGTGGCAACCATGTCTTTCTCCCTGTTTGTAAGGCTTTGGCCTGTTGTTGTCAGTGCGCCTTGACCGGCGCCGAGGCGGTGGAGGTGGTGAACTTGTCGAAGAAGGTCCGGTCCGGGTCGAAGTCCTGCAAGAACAGCACCGGCTGCAGCGCATCGATCATCGGCGGCGGGCCGCAGGCATAGGCGTCGGCGTCACCTTCGATGCCCATCCGCTTCAGCTCGGTTCCGACGACCTGGTGGACGAAGCCCTCGGCCCCGGTCCATTCCTCGTCGTCCTGGGCGTGAGACAGCACCGGGATGAAGGTGATCGCGGGGTTGGCGGCGGTGATCGCGGCGATCCGGTCCAGATAGAAAAGATCGGCCCGGGTCCGCGCGCCGTAGAAGAAGTAGACAGGGCGGTCCTCACCGCTGGCGATGTGGTCATGCAGGATCGACCAGATCGGCGACATGCCCGAGCCTGCGGCGACCAGCACTATCGGTCCGGTTCGGTTTTCCCGTCGGAAGCAGGATCCGTAGGGTCCGGTGACGGTGACTTCGGCTCCGACTTCGATCCCGCCGCTGTCAAGTTCGCCAGAGAAGCGTCCCTCGGGGTATTTCTTGATGATGAACTTGAGGGTTTGGCCTTGGTCCGGCGTATTTGCCATGGAGAACGAGCGTGTAATCGTCTCCCCCGTTTTGGTCCTGACGGTGATGTCGACATATTGCCCGGCCCAGAATTTCAGGGGAGACTCCAGCGCGATCTCGATCGACCGGATGTCGTGGGTCAGACTTTCCTTGGCGCTGATCCGCCCCTTGAACGCCTTGACGGCGATGGATTTCGACAAAAGCTCTTCGTCGAAGTTCAGAAGCTCGATCACCAGGTCATCCTGGGCCAGGGACCGGCACAGAAGGATGCCGCCATTCTCGCGGTCGCCATCGCTAAGCGCGAAGGTGGAGTATTTCAGCAGGTCGACCTCACCCTCGACCAGATTGCACTTGCAGGCCGAACACTGGCCTTCCTTGCAGCCGTGCGGCAGCGAAATGCCCTGGCGGAACGCGGCGTCCAGGATCGTTTCGCCGTCCTCGACTTCGAACTCGACCCCGACGGGCTCCAGGCGGACGGTATAGGTGTCGGACATTTTCATGGACCTTTGCAGGACATGTTTCCTTGGCCCGGTGCCCCGAACGGGGACCGGTTTGGGTGGACATGGGCCGGAAAATCCGGCCCATGCCGCCAGGTGCTTAGTGGCAGGGGTTGATCGTGAACCCTTTGGCGTAGTCGGCGAGGTGCGCCTTGCGGGTCGCCTCGTCCATGCCGCGCAGCGTGATCAGCGGCGAGCCCAGCGTGTGGCCGCGCACGTGATCCAGCGTCCACATGTCCTTGTCGTCAAAGCGCAGGTGCGGTTGCGGGATGAGCGTCTTGCCGTCGGAACGGACGAAGTTCAGATCCACGATCGCATCGGCCAGGTCGACGCCGTGATAGAGCGTCTCCCACTCACGCTTGCCCGAGAAGCGGCCCATCGCAGGCGTCGGACGCCCTTGATATTCGTCCGCAAAGGCCTCGACTGCGGTCCAGCGGTCGATTTCGTGGGCAAAGGTGTGCAGTTGTCCGTCGATCTCGTCCACGACCATATCCTCACGGATAAGGCAGGGGACCAGGCACGACCAGCAGCGGTGCGGATAGACGTAGCCGACTTCCTCGTTGAAGGTGATGACCTTCTGACCCGGCTTCGACAGTTTGGCATACCACTTCCAGAACTCGCCGAATTCCGAGTACCAGCCGGGATACTTGTGCTCGAACCATTCAAAGTCCTTCTCGGTCTGGGCTTCGATCCGCCAGAAGTTCACCGGCCAGCCGACCGCGAAGAACTGGCCCACCTTGTGGACATAGTTCTTCTTGGTGATCCGCTCCCAGGCCAGCGTCACGTCATCATGGTGGATCTTGATGCCGTACTTCTCCATCGGAAGCATGTAGGTCCGGTAGTAGTCCTCATAGACCCAGCGATGCCACATCTCGGCATAGCTTTCCTTGGTCTTGTCGCGGTCGGTGGTGCCGTATTCGATGAAGGTCCCGATGGCGGCATCGACAATCGCGTGGTTCTGCCAGAACGCGTATTTCATGTCGCGTTCGATCAGAAGGTGGTTCTCCGGCTCTTTCAGCGCGGCCATCATCAGGCTGTGGCCATTGCCGATGTGACGGCTTTCGTCGGACTGCACCGACAGGAACACCGTCGGCAGCGCATAGTCGCCGTTGCGGGCGGCTTCCGACGGCATGGCGACGAAAAGCGTATTGGTGAACGCGGTTTCCGCCACGACGGTCAGATACATGCAGGCGGCCGTCATCGCGTCACCGGTGAGGAACCCCTCGCCGAACTGGCGGCCGATGGTGGTGGCATAGCACTTGCCGAACGCTTCTTCGGTGATGTCGAAGCCGGCCGGATCGATGTAGTTCTCCATGTACCACTTCTTCAGGTTCATCTGAATCGTGGAATGGCGGAATTCATCGACCATCTGCATGGTGAAGCCGGTCCGCAGGTCTTCGCCCGGTGCCAGGCGGCTGACCATGGCCATCGACCGCGCCGCACTGATTTCCGGGAACGGTATGATCGCCAGGAACAGCTTCATCCATTCGACCCAGCGGGGTTCGACGTTGCGGAACATGTCGCCGCGCAGCGCCGCATCCAGCGCGCCGTAGACACGGTTGTCCTTTTCCTCCTGCATCGAGAAATAGGACCGCAGCACCTGCTTCATCGGATCGCGCGGGGCCTTGGTGATCTTGTAGTCGGACGGGTAGGTCATCGCTTCCTGGACATAGGAAGGATTCCACCCGAGGTCCGAGATCTTCTTGGTCGCATCGGCAACAGAAATGCCCTTCTGCGATGTGATCTTGTTCAGCGTCAGTGTCGACATTGTTGCTCACCTTTTATGTTGAGTATGTTGTGGGCATTGCCGTCGGCAAAGGTCCGGGGAACCAAAGTTTCATCTGAAACCCTGGCTATCCAACACGCTGGATCAGTTTCACGGATTGTGAATTTCATTCGCAACGCAAGGCCTCCCTTCCTTCGTTCTTGAGCTGCATGAGTCGATCTGCAGCTTCTTATTTGTAGGAGAACCCTAGGGCGCTGCTTTCCAAGATGCCTAATGGAAATTTGAGTGTAACGCTCTGTGACACGACCGTAACGGATCATTACACTTCCGGTTTCGATGTAAAAAACCAGCCCAATCCCTAAAGTACGGGTTGGCGGACTGCCCCGCGGGAAATCATGGAAGCGACCATGAACGACGCAGACGAAATCCCTGTCCAGATGGCCGAACTGCAGCGGATGCGGGTCGCTCTGGTCATTCTGCTTAGCCAGGAGACGTCCAAGCTTCTCAGCCGCCGTCAGCGCGTGGCCGGCAAGGAGATCGAGCTGATGTGTGCCGAGCGCGATCTGGTCGAGCAGCCCGCGAACGACCGCAGCCTGCAGGCTTTGGACGTGCTTCAGGGCCAGGACCGCGCCGCAAGGGCCGAGCTTGCCGAAACCGAGGGCGAGATCCGCCGGATGGAAGAGGTCCTCGCCAAGATCGATGCCGATATCAGCCGACTCTGCCAGGCCTGAAGGAACCGACCATGAAGGATGAACGCGCCAATCTGCAACTTTTCGACCTGATCGCCCGCGAATGGCAGTTGCCCGCGCCGGTGACGGAAGTGGTGTTCAACGCCACGAACACTGCCGTAGCCTTCGGCTGTGCCGACGGCAGCATCCACCTTGCAAGCACCAGCGACAAATCCTCGCCCAACCAGCGCACCCGCCGCGCCGTGGACACCGGACGGGTGACCATCGCGCCGAGGGAGGGCCATGTGACCCCGCTGCGCACGGCCGACCATACTGACGGGCGAAGCTCGAGCATCGGTCGGCACGGGCAGACCAACTTCCTCTTTGCCAAGGACAGCGGACGGATCAACACGCTGACCCCCGGCGGGCTTTCAGTCCATCTGCCGCAGCGCGCGCCGGGGCCGATCCGGGCCGTCGCGGCACGGCCGGATGGCACCGTCATCGCCTGGTCCAGCGGGTCAGACCTCCACCTCGGCACCGGCACGGACGATCAGACCCTGCCCCACCCTGCCCCGGTCCACTTCATCACCTATAGCCCTGACGGCAGCATCCTGGCGGCGGCGCATGCGACGGGGATGTTTCTTTGGACCTTGGCGCCCACCCCGATCCCCCGCGACATCACCCTGCCCGCAGTTCCGACCGCGCTGAAGTGGAGCGACGATGGCAAGTACCTTGCCGTCCTGCTGGAGACCAACGGCTTCTGTCTGGTCGCGGCAGACGGCACCGAAATCCAGCATTTCGGCAGTTTTCCCGCCCCAGTGCGCTCCATCGGCTTCAACCTTGCCCGGCAGACCGTCGTTGCCTCTGGCGCCTATCGGCCCGCCGCCTGGTCGCTGACAGGGCGGGAGAACCTGATCAGCGGCAAGTCGGGCCTGATCCTGATCGACGCGATCGCGACCTGCCCGACGCGCAACCTGGTGGCCGTCGGCTACGCGAACGGTCTCGTGAGCCTGGCCGAAATCGGCCAGCCGACCGAGATCCTTCTGCGCGAAAACACCGGAGCCGCCGTCCGAGACCTGGCCTGGTCCGAATGTGGAAACTTCCTCGCCCTGGCCGGGGCGGATGGGACCGCCGCGCTTGTCGAATTCCCTGAAGCCATGTTCAAACCCACCAAAGGATAACCGTCATGTCGCACCCCCAGGCCATAGAGCTGACCGAGGAAGAACGCAGCAAGGATGCCTTCTTTCAGCGCATCGCCCTGGTTGGCGAAGAAATGATCGCGGCGCATGGCAGAGAGTTCGCCACCGGGGCCTTCGTCCTCGCGGCGCGCTGGATCAGCGAAGGACGGATGGGCGCGAAAGGGCCCAGGCAGCCAAACTAGGCCGCCCACGACCCGGCAACTGTAACGCAGTGTTACAGATAGGCGGGCATTTCCCTTCGGAAAACAATGATTCAGGAAGAACCTGTGTGTCATGTTAACATGTTCACGAGATGCCTAAAAAATAGCACAGCCAAAGGCACCGAAGACGACACCGGGGGGAACTAGGTTGGACATCTTTTCAAAGAAGACTGGCCCGCGTTCGGAGGACATCCAGGCAAGACAGCACCTTCAGCGCAACTGGGGAACGATCGAGAAGCTGGCAGACACGCTAAGCGGCGGCAAGTACTCGGCCGACAAGGCCAGGCGGGCCGCTCCGCCACCGCAGCCGGAAGGGCTGATCATCGTCGACCAGGCAGGCCCACGGGTGGCCGATGACCCCGAGCCCTATCTTCGGATAAGCTCGAACGGCCGCGTCGTCGTCGCCGACGCCCATTCAGGGGTCCAGGTGCATTTCCTGGGTCAGTTGAAGCGGATCGACGGTGTGGTGCGCTTCCTGATTGCTTCTGCCGAAAACGGGTTCATCAATCCTCTGGCACCGGACATGCAAAGCAGGATCGCAGATCTGGCAGGCCGGGTGATAAACCGGGACTATCCCGAGGAAGAACTGGCACGAGACCTCAAATCCAGGCTTGGGATCGAATGACCCTTATCCTTCGATCAGGCCATAACAACGCGGAAAGGCTACACGCGCCACTTTGAATGTGGCTCGAATTAAATCCAGGGGAGGGGATTTAATCATGAGTTCGAATGAGCACTCGCGAAATTCGGGCTCGGATCTCGGGTTCGACTTTGCAACCTTTGACCCGCAAGAGACCACAAAGGCATGGAACCGCTTTCTGGCAAACCGCAATGCGCCCAGTCTCCCATTGAAGGGAGTCCGGTCCGTCATCTACCAATCATGGCAGCGATCCAACACCGTCGGCGTCAAGCCTGAGCAATTCGCGGCGCCGGTTGTGGAAGGTCGTCTTCCTGTGGACAAGTCGGCGCATGACAACGCCGAATTGCGCCGCGCCACGCTGGCGTCGCTGAACCATATCGGCACATTGTTGTCAGGTGCGGAAGCGATGCTGATCCTGACCGACCGCAAGGGCGTGATCCTCGACACTGTCGGCGACACCTCGACGCTGAACAAGGCCAGGAAGATCAACCTGACGGTCGGCGGCGTCTGGAGCGAGGATGCCGCGGGCACCAACGGCATCGGAACCGCGCTTTTCATGGGCGCGCCCGTCTATGTGCATGGGGACGAGCATTTCTGCGAAGGCATGAAAGCCTGGAGCTGCGCCGCCGCCCCGATCCGCGATCCGGTCGACCAGTCGATCATCGGCGTCATCAACCTCAGCGGGCTGACGACGATCTTCCAGAAGCACAACGCGGCCTTCGCCGCGACGGCGGCCCGCGACATCGAGGTGGCCATCGCGCAGGAACAGTCCTTGCTCAACATGCGCCTGATGGAGGAGACGATCGGTCATTTCCCGAAGTCCTTCGGTCCGAATGATGGCCTTGCGATCATCGACCGCTTCGGCCGCCTGATATTCAACAGCAACTGCAACGAGACAGTGCCCAAGCTGGGACAGGGCCTGGGTCTTGGCGCCCGGTTTCTTGATCTGCCGGACGGGCTGTCCGAGGAAATGATCCTGCGCGCTTTGCCCGAAGGGCTGCGTTGTCAGGATATCCGGCTGCTGAAGATCGACGGCAACATGAAGGGCGCGGCTCTGGTCTTCAATCAGCCGGCGGCCTTTCCCTCCGCCCGGCCTGCCGCCCTGTCGCGGGCGGTCGCGCCCGACCTGCCCGGCGTTGCCATCCCGAACACCAACCTGAAGATCGTCGGCCAAAGCAGTGCCATCCTTGAAACGCTGGACACGGCTCGCCGGATCGACCTGACCGATGCTGCCATCCTGATCGAAGGCCAGACTGGCGTCGGCAAGCAGCTTTTCGCCCGGCTGATCCATGCGCGCGTCGACCAGCCCGGCAAAACCGGGTTCACCACGATCAACTGCGGCGCGATCACCGAAGGCGTCTTCCGCGACCGACTTCTAGGGTCCGACGAAGCCGACGCCGGCCCCCTTCTGTGTCTGGACGAGATCGGCGAACTGCACCCGGAAAACCAGACCCTGCTTCTGCGCTATCTTGAAGAACGTCTCATCCGGCTTACCGGCCCCGAGACCCCCAATACCCCCTTGGTCCTCATCTCGCTGACCAACCGGAACCTTCAGGCCGAGGTTGAGGCCGGGCGGTTTCGGCGTGACCTCTTCTACCGGCTCGGCAGCACGGTCCTGACGATCCCGCCCCTGAAGGACCGGGGCGACGATGTCCTGCTGATTGCCGAGCATTACAATCGCAAGCTGGCGCGGGAAACCGGACGCGATTTGCTGATCTTCGACGAAGAGGTCCAATCTGCCCTGCTGGCTCATTCCTGGCCGGGCAACGTGCGCGAGCTGCGCAACGCCATCATCAATCTGCACGCTCTGGCCAAGTCCCGCCACGTCACGGTGGCCGATCTGCCCCGCGCCGTCACCACGCCCACGCCAGGCCCGGTGGACCCGACGCTCATGGCCACGCATGACCGGCTTCAGGCGGGATCGGTTTCCCTGCGGATGGCCGAAGTCCTCCTGATCGAGACCGCTCTGGCCCAGCATCGCGGCAATCTCAGCAGCACGGCCCGGGCGCTGGGTATTTCCCGACCGACGCTCTACCGCAAGCTCAACGACTACGGGATTGGCGCGCGCCCGGACGAAACCAAGCCCTAGGCCCCGTTGGACACCTCCACCACGCGGGCCGCCCCCTGGAAATGTGACCTGGCAGTTTCGCTGCGCACGCCACGGGCCGGAAACTCCAGCTCTGTTCGCCGCGGCAAGGCGCGCTCCCCCTGGGCCGTGGCACCACTGCCGGTTGCGTCCTTGCTGGCCGCTGGCAGGCAGTCTAAAAGCGATACTGTGACCCAAGGGGGCATTGCGTGTTCGTCGGGCGCCTGCCGAAGCCTTCATCGGACGGCATCGGCGACAGTCCTGAAAACCCCGCGGGCCAGGCCGATCAACCGGCGAAGCATCCGCGCTGCAACATGAAGACGCTTGGCAACTGTCGCTCCCCTCTGGCCAACCTTCCAAACACCTTTCTGGCCCAACCCGCTGCCCACCCTTCTGGCTCACCTGTTCGGACTGGCACCATTCATGATCCGCACCTGGCCCG
This sequence comes from Tabrizicola sp., assembly GCF_030694085.1. Lineage (GTDB taxonomy): Bacteria > Pseudomonadota > Alphaproteobacteria > Rhodobacterales > Rhodobacteraceae > Tabrizicola. The sequence goes on from NZ_JAUXZE010000039.1 coordinate 178,862, forward strand.
CCCTCAAAACCTTCGCCCTGTCCCTGGACCTGCCGCAGGTCACGGTCGACCACCCCTGGGGCAACGAATGTCTGAAGGCCCACGGCAGGATGTGGTGCTGGTGGAGCCCTTACGTCGATGCCGCCGTCTTCAAGGCAGGCCACGAAGAACGCGAAATGCTGCTGGCCGCCGACCCGGAAACCTTTACCCTCCACCCGCACTACACCGCGCACACCCTGGTGCTGGTCCGCGCGGGCCGGATCGACGAAGGCTGGGCCCGGGCCCGCCTGATCCAGCAATGGCGCGACGCCGCACCGAAGCGCTGGCTGAAAGCCTGGGACGCTGCCAACCCTCCCGCCTGACCCAAGCCCTTTCACCTGTTCTCAAATATCCCGGGGAGCTCGAGGGGCAGCGCCCCTCGTCAGCCTTGGTCTTGCGCCCCTCGCGCAAGGCCGAGAGAACAGACGTGCGGCGACCAGCCGCTCCATTCGAAACCCGCACCGCACCGTCCTAGCGATCGATCCGACATTGATAGCAATTGTTCCGCGCGGACCGCACATGCAGGTAAGCCACCTTCGGGTCCGCGAAAAGCTCCCTCGCCCGCGCCGCAATCGCCCCGGTCGCGACCACTCCTCCCGTGCCATAGACGATCCGGTCGTCCGCGCCATAGCCCCGGACGATGTAGTCCGACGAGGCCAGCATCTGCGGAACAGCCTCACCTCCGCCCGCGTCGCAGGCGTCAGCGCACAGGAAGATCGGCCCCACCTCGGCATAGGGCTGCGGCGCCGGGAAGGGCCGGTGCGCCAGCACCAGCATCCCCACGCCTGCGGGGATCAGCCCAAGGCAATGTCGGCAGGGATTGCCGGCCCCGTCCGAAAGCTTGCGCTCCGGCACCTGCCCGTTCGCATCAACGCCCCCGGCCTGGTAGGCCCGGACAACCTTGGTCGGTATCGCCACAAATCGCATGTCATCCTCCGTCTCTAGCCGGAAGATGCCCGCCCCACGAAACCCAGGCGACCCGATCCTTGCGGGTTCACTCCCGCTCCAGCATCCTGCCCAGCACCCGGCCACCCAGAATGTGCAGGTGATAATGCGGCACCTCCTGCATCCCGTGCGCGCCGGCGTTGGTGATCGCGCGGAACCCCTCGTCGCCGGTCAGTCCCAGGATCGCGCAGACCTTGGCGACAGTGCGGTGAAAATCGACCAGCTCGTCGGCCGAGGCCTCGGCTGCGAAATGGTCAAGGCTGACGTAAGCCCCTTTCGGGATCGCCAGCACATGCACCGGCGCCTGGGGATGGATGTCGTGGAACACCAGCGTGTGCGGCGTCTCCATCACCGTCTTGTTCGGAATCTCGCCGCGCAGGATCCGGGCGAAGATATTGGTGGGGTCGTAGCTCCAGCTCATGTCACTCAATCCACGAATAGGTATTCGGTTGCAGCAATTTCCCGCGCCTGATCGACCGGGATGTCCAGAAATGCAGCCAACGCCTGCGTGTTCTCGTCGACGGTGCCGCCCTGCACCATGCGGTAATGCCCCGAAAGGTCCAGATCGCGCAGCCGGTCGCTTTCGAACTTCACATCATAGCGGATCGTCGGCAGCAAGAGCCCCATTGCCGTCTCCGGCGTGTTCGGCCCCGCCAGCCCCACCCGCCGCGCATGGCCCAGCAGGTAATCGTCCGAGAACGTACATTCAACTTCCAGAAGCCGCATCTGCGACCGGTCCTGACGAAAATCCTGGATCAGTTCTGTGCTGCCCGTATCAATGCAAAGGACAAGCCGGTCAGTGTCCCAGTGTTCGAACAGCATCCGCACCAGCGCCCGGCGGTGCCGCATCCGCTTTTCTATCGATCGTTCGATCCCGCCAAGGTCGGGAAGCGGCGTCGCTTGCTCGTTGAAGAGATAGTCGACCGCCGGCAGGCCGGTCTGCCCGCGCACCCGTTCGACCAGCCGCTTGGCCACATGCCATTTCTTGCAGGCCACGACCAGAAGCGTCCGGCTGCGGCCGATGCTGCCCTCGGCTTCCCAGAACCGCTGGGCGAAACGCCGCCCTTCCCGCCCGCGCCGAGTGAGATAGGCGAACTGCCGTCTCCCGTCGTCCGAGATGGCGAACGCCCGCCCCGTCTCGGCATAAAGCGCGCCCAGACGCTCTTTCAGCTGCCTTGCATCGGGACTGATCTTGCGCGCGAAAAGGAAGCCCTGGGCCAGCAGCATGTCATGGTGGTCATCGTAGAACGTCACCGGCATCCCGTAGTCGGTGAACATCAGGAACGTCAGCGTGCGCGACCGGATCTCGGGTTCGGGCACGAGGTGGGCGACAAGGGTCTGGAAAAACGTCTCGTCCGGGATCCAGGTGGTCGCGAAGAACCGCCGCACGTCCGGGCGCCGGTCCACGAAGTCCAGCACCGCCTCGACGGTGCGGCGGCGCAGGCACCACCACTGGCTGCCGATGCGGATCTTCAGATCCTCGGGCACCTTGCGCGCAAGGCCCAGCTTCTTCTGCACCTCGATCGACCGATAGAACAGCCACTTGCGCTGCCGTTCGTTGAACCAGTGCCGGTAGATCAGCCGTTCTTCCTGGATGCCGGTCTTGATCCAGCCCGAACCGTAGAAGTCGAAGCTTTCGATATGGTCGGCCTCGTCGCGTTCAAGCGCCGCGTGAATGTACTCCGCCGTCTTGATCGGCATGCAGTCGCCCGAGAGCATGTAGAAATGCGTCGCTCCGGGAAAGGCCTCGACTGCCGCCCGCAGGGCCTGCAGCGTCGCCGCGACCAGGCTCCACTCTCCCCAGCCACATTTGACGCGACGGCGCGCGAAGGTGACCAGCGGGTTGCCGGCCAGTGCCGACCGGATACGGGCGAAATCCGCCGTCGTCGACCGCGCATCGAAATGGATCGACACACAATCCCCGGCGGCAGTCAGCCGCAATGTCTGCGCGATGACCCCCTCGGGGTCCTTGTGACAGAGCAGGATGAAGGCGATTTGCGTCATTTCGGCTGGGTCATGCAATCGCTTGGGGACACCCCCTCCCTAAACCGGCCCATCGTTCCTTGAAAAGCCCGAATATGTCTGCTTGATTGCCGCAATCAAAGTTTACACCTGAGTCAATGGTTTCTGGCCAGAGGGGGGCATTTCAGAATGGGTTTTCCCGGAACCTGGATGACGGAAAGCGAAAGCGTCGTCTACCGGGTCGTGCCGAAATGCGCCTGCTCGACCATCGGGCAGATCATGTACTATTCCGACCACGGCCAATTCTTCGATGGCGACATCCATGACGCGACCACGGGCCTGCACAAATGGGCGCTTGATGCCAGCCAGCCGGTGATCGAACGCACCGTCCGCGCGCGGCAGGTCTACGCCTTTACCTGTGTCCGCAATCCCTACACGCGCATCCTGTCGTCGTTCTTCGACAAGATCTGCGGCATCCAGCGCAACGGCAAACGCTACCGGGGCAACCTGGTGCCGCTTCTGGTGCAGAAATACGGGGTCGAGGTCGGCGGCGACGACGGCAAGCAGGAGTTCGACCAGATCGCCAGCTTCCGCCGGTTTCTTCTGTTCGCCCGCGACACCATCCGCTGGAAAAAGCCGATGGAGCCGGACATCCACTGGTCGGCCATGGCTGGGCATGTCTCGACCTTCATCGTCAACGGCGGGCGCTACAACCACATCTTCTTCACCGAGGATTTCAATCCCGGCATGCAGGTGGTGCTGGACCATATCCAGACGAAACACGCCATCGACTTGGGCAAGATCCCCCGCTTCAACGAAAGCGAAGGCCACGGGCCAAAGCGTGCGCATCCGGTCGAAGCCTATTTCGACGACCTGTCGATGCACCTGATGTGGGAAATCTACAAACGCGATTTCCAGCTTTTCCGCTATGATTTCGACAATCCGGGGAACAAGCTGCCGAAGGGCCCGGTGGACCTGGACGAGGTTCACGCCAAGCTGGGGGACTAGGCCGATGGACAGCGTGACGGGTGGTTGCCTGTGCGGGGCGCTTCGCTTCACCGCCACCGGCCAGCCCTACCGCATCGGCATCTGTCATTGCATGGACTGCCGCAAGAACCACGGCGCCCTGTTCCACGCCTCGGCGATTTACCCGGACACTGCGGTGACCATCACCGGCAAGGTGCGCAGCTACCGCGACCGCAGTTTCTGCCCGACCTGCGGCTCGCCGGTCTTTGCCCATATCGACGACGAGATCGGCATCAACCTCGGGTGCCTGGACGACCCTTCGGTCTTCCGCCCGACTTACGAACTCTGGACCATCCGGCGCGAGGACTGGCTGCCCGACTTCCCCTGGATGCGGCACTACTTGAAGGACCGCGAGAGCGAAGGCCGGACCGAAGGTTAACGCAAATTCCTTCGAAGGAATTTGCCAAAACTTTTCGAAAAGTTTTGGCCCCTCACACCGGGTCCTGCGTCCCCGCCCTGCGGAACCACTCGACGATCGCCGCCCGCTCCTCTGGCTCCATGTAGCTCAGGTTGCCCGGCGGCATCGCATGGGTCACGCCCGCCTGCAGGTAGATCCGCCGCGCCTCATACGCGATCTGGGCCGGCGTCTCCAGCACCACCCCCTTCGGCGGCCAGTGCAGACCCTCCCACCCCGGCTCGGCCGCATGGCACATCGAGCAACGGCCCTGCACGATTCCCACAACATCCTCGAACCCCGGCGAGGAGGCATAGACCAGCGCCGCCCCCTGCAGCTTGGCCTCGCCCTCCACCACCCGCATCGGCGCGGTGGACAGCCAGGCGATGATCAGGAACAGGAGCACAGTGACAAACCAGGTCCAGTGCGGATTGCCTTTGCGTGCGTGCTTGGTGTTGAACCAGTGCCGGATCGTCACCCCCATCAGGAAGACAAGGGACGCGATCACCCAGTTCCACTCGGTTGCGAAGATCAGCGGGTAATGGTTCGACAGCATCAGGAACACGACCGGCAGCGTCAGATAGTTGTTGTGCGTGCTGCGCTGCTTGGCGATCTTGCCATACTTCGGGTCCGGCTTCCGGCCGGCCTTCAGGTCGGCCACCACCACCCGCTGGTTCGGCATGATGATGAAGAACACGTTCCCCGACATGATGCTGGCGGTGAACGCCCCCAGATGCAGCATCGCCGCCCGACCACTGAAGACCTGGGTATAGAACCAGCTCATCCCGACCAGCACCACGAACAGCGCCACCATCAGCACGTTCTGGTCGGCATTCACAAAGACCTTGCACAGCGTGTTGTAGGCAACCCAGCCGAAGGCCAGCGAAGCCAACGAAATCGCCACCGCCTGCCAAACCGAAAGCTCCAGCACCGTCGGGTCGATGAGGTAAAGCTCGGCCCCAAGGTAGTAGACCAGCACCAGCATCGCAAACCCGCTCAGCCAGGTCGCGTAGCTTTCCCATTTGAACCAGACCAGGTGGTCCGGCATCGAGGCCGGGGCCACGAGGTACTTCTGGATGTGGTAGAACCCCCCACCGTGGACCTGCCATTCCTCGCCATCGGCTCCGCTGGCAAGGTTGCGGTCCCGGTGCAACCCAAGGTCCAGCGCGATGAAGTAGAAGCTCGACCCGATCCAGGCGATGGCCGTGATCACATGCAGCCAGCGCGCCGCAATCTCCACCCACTCCCACAAGACGACCCAGTCATACATCGCAGTCTCGCCTCCGCTCGGGCATCGCGCCCTCCGTCTGTGCCGAAACGCTATCCTGCGCGGCACCTTTCTGTTAATCCATAGAAAGCCCGCATCACTTTCAACCCCTGCCGAACAATGGCCCGCATTTGTCCTATGTGAACAACATCCGCATGTTCGTCCGCGTCTACGAATTGGGCAGCATGTCCGCCGCTGCCCGCGACCAGCGCACCTCGCCCGCCGTTTCCTCGGCCCGGATTTCCGAGCTTGAGAAACACCTCGGCGTCCGCCTCTTCAGCCGCACCACCCGCAGCCTGCAACCGACCGAAAACGGCCGCATCTTCTATGACGGCGCCCGCCGGGTGCTGGAGGCGATCGACGACGCCGAAGCCGCCGTGATGGATGTCACGCAAAACCCGCGTGGCACGATCTTCGTGGCCGCCCCGCTGGGCATCGGTCGCAGGCTGATCGCGCCCCGCGTCCCGGCCTTCAAGGACCAGTATCCCCAGATCGACGTCCGCCTGCGGCTGTCTGACCGGGGGATCGACGTGGTCGCCGAAGGCATCGACGTGGCCTTCCACCTGGGGCTCTTGGAGGACTCCACCCTCAAGGTCCGCACCATCGCCGACTGCCCGCGCCTCCTTTGTGCCGCCCCCGCCTATATCGACCGCAGGGGCATGCCCGAAGACGGTGAGGCGCTTGTCCGCGACCGGCACGATTGCCTGAACCTGCGCTTTCCGGGTGCCAAGGAATTCCAGTGGACCTTGCAAACTCCCGATGGCCCCCGCCGGTTCGAGATCACCGGGCCGTTTGAATCCGATGACGGTGACGTGCTGACCGGCTGGGCCCTGGACGGGCGCGGGATCGTGCTGAAACCGCTGTTCGAGGTCGCCGACCATCTGCGCGAAGGCCGCCTGGTCCCCGTCGCTACCGCAACGCCGCCGCTGTCGATCCAGTTGTCCGCCCTTAGCCAGCATCGCAGGCTCAAGGACCCCAAGGTGCAGCTGTTCACCGACTACATGGCCGCCCAGATCCGCGACGACCTGCGGCGGGCCACACAAGCGTAGGGTGGGCGCATCGCCCATCTTACCCCTGCGCCAGACCCGTAGGGTGGGCGATCCGCCCACCGCCCGCAAAAGAAAAGGGCGGGACCGCAGCCCCGCCCTTCCCGATCCGAAACCGCAAGCCTTACATTGGCAGCGGCTGACCATTCACCAGGATCTGCATCCCTTCCTTGGCCTCGATCTTCGAGGTCAGCGTGTCGTCACCCGCAGGCACCATGAACATGCCCATCATCATCCGCGCACCCATTGCGTCGTCCTCGCTCATCAGGCCGGTGGCGATCAGCCCGTCGATCAGCGCGTTGGCGCCGGTCACGGTCACGTTCGCCTCGCCCAGCGGCATCGGGATGCCCATCGAGTTGTCGAAGGTGAAGGCCCCGGTCGCCGCCAGCGCCGCCCCTGCGACCTTGACGCCAAGTTCGGTGATGTTCAGGCTTTCCGGCGTCGGCGTATAGGGAACCCCGGACTCTTCTGCCGCGATCAGCGCCGGCAGGTCCATCGTCGTCTTGCCCGAGATGTCGACGGCGATCTGCGCCGCATCCCGCGGCAGGGCTGCGTTCGGGTCGAACATCGCCCAGGCTTCCTCGTTCAGGCTGAAGTCTGCAAGCTTCAGCACGAACGAATAATCGCCTGCGGCTGACGTGGCGACCACGGGCGTCGTCAGGTCGAACTGTATCGGCCCCGAAGTCACCTGGACCGGCACCGGCATCAGCCCCGGCCCGGACGAGATATCCAGGCCCGACGCCACCGACTTGACCGAGAAGACATCCTTGTTGAAGACAACCGATCCCTCGCCGCCGCCTGCCTTCATCACCAGGTCCATCGGCATGAAGGCGCTTTCCTGCGTCATCGTGCCGGTGGATTCGCCCTGCTTGGTCGACAGGGTGAAGGACAGGCCCTCGTTCAGTGCGGTGCCAAAGTCAGCCGGTGCGGACATGGCGGCCAGCTCTATGCTGGACGGCAGCGCAAAGGCCATCGACATCTCGATGCCCGCGGTCTCGCTGGTCGAGGTCTGCTTCATCTCCATCCCGGGGTCATCCAGGCTGGTGTTGTAGGCCAGCACGTCCGCCGCGATGTCCAGCCCGAAGGTCCGGTTGGTGCCGGGCGTGTCGGAATAGGTTCCCGACAGGTTGGTGAAGCCCACGGTCCCCGCCGAAGTCACGGTCGGCGCTTCGGACCCGTCGAAGGACATGCCCGGATAGCTGGTGTCATAGACGACATCCAGCTTGGCCGCTTCATAGTCGTAGGCCAGCCCGCCATCCGCCTCGCGCGCGGTCAGGATCAGCCCGTCATGCGTCACGCTCACCTCACCCTCGGTCTCGCCCGCCATCGCCACGCCGATATCGGCGCCCGGCTCGATCGTGACCGACCCGTCGTCTTCCTCGGTCAACGTCATGTCCGAAATCGTCAGGCCCGCCATCCCTTCGGGCGCAATCGACACGCCGTTCAGCGTCAGCACACCGTCCGAGCTGTTCTCGGTCGCCGCCGAGACGATAAGCCCGACCTGCGCGCCTGCATCCTTCCACGACTGCCAGACCTGGTCCGCAGTCAGCGCTGCGTGGGCAGTCCCGCTCATCAAAAGTGCAAGGGTCGGGGCGGCCAGAAACGAATTCATCCGAAACATGCGGTTCTCCTTGAAGCCAAAAAATTACCCGGCCACATAAGACCTGTCGCAGCGGTTGCGCAAGTGACGCTTTCACGACCTTTTCGGGGCACAAGCTTGCGGCTCAGGAGCCCCGGTAGGTCGAGTATCCGAAAGGCGAGATCAGCAGTGGCACGTGGTAGTGCTGGCTGGCATCGGGCACCCCGAAGCGGATCGGGATTTCGTCAAGGAAAAGAACGCCTTCGTCCGCCTGCCCACTGGTGCGCAGATAGTCGCCAGCACAGAAGACCAGCTCGTAGACCCCGGCCACCAGCGCATCCCCTTCAAGCAGCGGTCCGTCCGTGCGTCCGTCAGCGTTGGTGACGACCTCTTTCACCTTGCGGTGACTCTGCCCGGAAATCCGATAGAGCATGATCTTCACCCCCGCCGCAGGCCTGCCCTTCGCGGTGTCCAGCACATGCGTCGAAAGCCGTCCCATTCATCTTCCTCCATCGCTGTGCTGCATAACTGACCACGAAACCGACCCTCGCGCGACCCGGCATTGTCGGCATATGACCTTCCGTGAAATCCTGAAAATGGTTTCTGCACTTTTCCCCTAGTCTCGCCGCCAAGAAGGAGACGCCGACGTGAACCGCTACCCCCGAGATTTCCGTGGCCACGGCCCGACCCCGCCCGATGCCGCATGGCCCGGCGGTGCGAAGATCGCCGTCTCCATCGTCCTGAACTACGAAGAGGGCGGCGAGAACAGTATCCTGCATGGCGACGCCCAGTCCGAGGCGTTCCTGTCCGACATCGCCGGGGCCGCGCCCTGGCCCGGTCAGCGGCACTGGAACATGGAATCGATCTACGACTACGGCGCCCGCGCCGGGTTCTGGCGCCTGCATCGCCTGTTCACCGCGATGGACGTCCCCGTCACTGTCTATGGCGTCACATCCGCCCTGGCCCGCAACCCCGAACAGGTCGCCGCGATGAAAGCCGCCGGGTGGGAGATCGCGTCGCACGGCCTCAAATGGGTCGACCACCGCGACATGCCCCCCGAAGAGGAGGCCCGCCAGATCGCCGAAAGCTTCCGCCTGCACGAGGAGGTCGTGGGCGAGGCTCCCCAGGGCTGGTACACCGGCCGCTGCTCGATGAACACGGTGCAGCTGACGGCCGAAACCCGGCGTCTGGCGTGGATTTCGGACACCTACGACGACGACCTGCCCTACTGGCGCGAATATGGCGATCACGACCAGCTGGTGATCCCCTATACGCTGGAAGCCAACGACATGCGCTTCGCCACCGCGCCGGGCTACATCACGGGCGAGCAGTTCTACCAGTACCTCAAGGACAGCTTCGACACCCTTTATGCCGAGGGCGAGGCAGGCGCGGCCAAGATGTTCTCCATCGGCCTCCATTGCCGCCTGATCGGCCGCCCCGGCAAGATCGCGGGCCTCAAGCGATTCCTCGACTATGCAAAATCCCACACCGGCGTCTGGTTCCCGCGCCGGATCGAGATTGCCGAGCACTGGCAAAAAACCCATCCGCACAAGCGGTTCGAGCGCCCCAGCCAGATGACGCGCGAACGGTTCCTGGACCGCTTCGGTTCCATTTTCGAACATTCTCCCTGGATCGCCGAGCGCGCTTTCGACCTGGAGCTTGGCCCTGCCCATGACAGCGCCACGGGCCTGCATAACGCCCTGACCCGGATGTTCCGCAGCGCATCCGCTGACGAACGCCTCAAGGTCCTCCAAGCCCACCCCGACCTCGCCGGAAAACTGGCCGCGGCCAAGCGCCTGACGCCGGAAAGCACGCTGGAACAGGCCAGCGCCGCCCTCGACGCCCTGACCGACGAAGAGCGCGCCAGCTTCCAGCGGTTGAACGATGAGTATGTCGCAAAGCACGGCTTCCCCTTCATCATCGCCGTCCGCGACAACACCAAGACCTCGATCCTGCAGGCCTTCCAGACCCGCATCAGCAACGACACGCAGACCGAATTCGCCACCGCCTGTGCCCAGGTGGAACGCATCGCCGAACTGCGCCTGAAGGACCAACTCCCGTGAGCACCTATTACACGCCCCCCGGCGGCCTCCCGCCGCAATCCGCCCTCATGACCCAGCGCGCCGTCTTCACCGGCAGCTACTGCGTGATCCCGAAGGGCTGCTTTTCCGACATCGTCACCAGCTTCCTGCCCGGCTGGACCAAGACCAAGCTCTGGCTCATCGCGCGTCCAATGTCCGGTTTCGCCGAGACCTTCAGCCAATACGTGATGGAGGTCGCGCCCGGCGGCGGCTCCGACGCGCCCGACGCCGAGACCGGCGCGGAACACTGGCTGTTCTTCACCGGCGGGCTGGCCACCCTGACGATCGACGGCACCGGCTATGAGATGGAGGAAGGCTCCTACGCCTTCATCCCCGCCGGTACCCGCTGGACGCTTCTCGCCGAGGGCGGCACACCCGCCCGCTTTCACTGGCTGCGGAAAATCTACGAACCCGCCCCGGGCATTGCGGCACCCGAGGTGCTGGTGATCAACGAACGCGACGTGCCCGTCCGCTGGATGCCTGATACCCAGAACCGCTGGGGCACCACTCGCTTCGTCGAACCCGACGACCTGCGCCACGACGCGCATGTGAACATCGTGACCCTGCAACCCGGCGGCGTGATCCCGTTCGAGGAAACCCACGTGATGGAGCACGGCCTCTATGTCCTGGAAGGCAAGGCCGCCTACAAGCTGAACCAGGACTGGGTGGAAGTGGAAGCGGGCGACTTCATGTGGCTGCGCGCCTATTGCCCGCAGGCCTGCTATGCGGCCGGCCCGGGCCGCTTCCGCTACCTGCTCTACAAGGACGTGAACCGCCACGCCAAGCTGCGCGGCCCCGGTGCCTTCGGACCCGCACGATGACCGCCGCTCGTCGATGCCTTCGGCACTCCTCGCCGCCTGCCGCGACGAGAAGACGAAGTCGCACGAGGAGCCGCGGATGAGAACCCTGCGCCCCGTCCCCCTTACCGCGCAAGACTTCGCCCCCTTCGGCGATGTCCTTGCTGCGTCCGGCGATTTTCGCCTCATCAACGCCGGTCTCTGCCGCCGCCACCACGACCGCGCCGCCCTCGACTTCGGCGAAGGCGGCCGCGCCGGCATCTCGATCTTCCATGCCGAACCCCGTGCCCTGCCTTACGGCTTCGACCTGATTGAACGCCACCCAGACGGCTCCCAGGCATTCATTCCGATGACGGAACACCCCTTCCTTGTCATCGTCGCGCCCGATCCGCAGGCAGAACCGCGCGCTTTCCTGACAAATGGCGCGCAGGGCATCAACCTGCACCGTGGCAGCTGGCACGGCGTGCTGACACCGCTGCATGCTCCCGGCATCTTCGCCGTGGTGGACCGCATCGGCCCCACGCCGAACCTTGAAGAACACCGTTACACCGAACCGTGGACGGTCCTCGCCCCATAAGGGGCGTCCTAACCGGAGCGCATGCAGGGGCAATGCGCAGACGGCGTGAATACCAACAAGCCCCAAGGGAAAAGGACAATAATATGACGAGTTCCGCCATCGGGACGCCGGATCAGCTCCGCGACCCCGACTACCTGCCCCCTCTGGCGCAAGCCGTGCCGCTGGGCATCCAGCATGTGCTGGCGATGTTCGTCTCGAACGTGACGCCAGCCATCATCGTCTGCGGCGCGGCCGGGATCGGCTTCGGCTCGGACCAGGGCGCGCTTGGCTTCCCCGACATGACCTACATGATCCAGATGTCTATGCTGTTCGCCGGGATCGCCACGCTGTTGCAGACCATCGGCATCGGCCCGGTCGGCGCGCGGCTGCCCATCGTGCAGGGCACCTCCTTCGCCTTCGTGCCGATCATGATCCCTGCCGTTGCGGGGCTGGGCACTGCGGGGCTTGGCGGGCTGATGACCGGCGTCCTGCTGGGCGGCGTCTTCCACTTCTTCCTTGGCTTCATCGTTGGCCGCATCCGTTACGCCCTTCCGCCGCTGGTCACCGGCCTCATCGTGCTGATGATCGGTCTCGCACTGGTCAAGGTCGGCATCCAGTACGCCGCGGGCGGCGTCCCGGCGATGGAGGCGGGCATGCGCGCCATTGCCGAGGCCAGGGCCGCAGGCACGCCCGTCGACTGGTCCACCATCACCTTCGGCAGCTTCAACCAGTGGCTTCCCGCGCTGGTGGTGATCCTGGTCACGCTGGCGATCAAGTTCTTCACCCGCGGCTTCCTTGCCGTCGCCGCCGTCCTGATCGGCATCCTCGCCGGCTATGCCGTCGCGCTGGCGATGGGTCAGGTCAGCTTCACCGCCATCGAACGCGCCGGGGTCTTCGCGCTGCCGAACCCGTTCCGCTGGGGCTTCGAGTTCAACGCGGCCATCGTCATCGGCATGTGCTTCATGGCCATCGTCTCGGCGATCGAGACTGTGGGCGATGTCTCGGGGATCGCCAAGGGCGGTGCGGGGCGAGAGGCCACGGACACCGAAATCCAGGGCGCGACCTTCGCTGACGGCGCTGGCACTGCTGTCGCCGGGATATTCGGCGCGCTCCCGAACACTTCGTTCAGCCAGAATGTCGGCCTGATCGCCATGACCGGCGTGATGAGCCGCCATGTCGTGACCATCGGCGCGATCTTCCTGATCTTCTGCGGCCTGATCCCCAAGGTCGGTGCCGCGATCAACACCGTCCCGATCAACGTCCTTGGTGGCGGCGTGGTGGTGATGTTCGGCATGGTCTGCGCCGCTGGCGTCAACATGCTTTCCGAGGTGACGTGGAACCGCCGCAACATGGTGATCTTCGCCACCGCGCTGTCGATCAGCCTTGGCCTGCAGCTGGTCCCCGAGGCGTTGCAGCACATGGGCCGCACCGCTCAGATCCTTCTGACCTCGGGCCTCCTACCCGCTGCAGCCATCGCCATCATCCTGAACCTCGCCCTGCCGGAAGACCTGGGCGACTGACCCCACCCCACCCCCAAGCCCGGCGCCCGCCATTCGCATCCTGGCGGGCGTCGACACTTGAATGACCGGACCTCGGGATCATTGCGGTCGCGGTCGGTTGGGCGATGGCCCCGCGTTCTGCAACGTCCGCGCCTGCAATTGCTCCTGACAGCCTGCCGCCCTCCAGCTAGACTTGCCCGATGCGCCTTGCAGGACCCAGATGACCGAAGCCACCCTCCGCGCCCGCCTCCGCACCTTCTACGAAGGCGCCGGCCAGACCGCAGACCGCTTCCGCTATGCGCTTCTGGCCTTCGATCTTCTGACCGTCGCCTGGCTGGTCACCTCGTCCTTCTTCGAGCGCGGGCCGTGGCATATCCAGATCGACGTGGCGATCGGGGTGGTGTTTCTTGCCGACTTCGTGGCCCGGCTCTGGATCTCGCGCCGCCCGATGAAGGACCTTGCCAGCTTCTGGGGCCTGGCCGACGTCCTGGTGATCATCTCGCTTCTCTTCCCGATCTGGGGCGAGGGGCTGGCCTTCCTGCGCGTGCTCCGGCTTTACCGCGTCTTCCACTCGCCGCAGACCCTGGACCAGCTGCGCGACGACGTTCCCGGATTCCGCCGCCATGAAACCGCCCTTCGCGCCGCGCTGAACCTGCTGATCTTCATCTTCGCGATGACCTCGCTGGTCTACCAGACCCAGGTCACCCGCAACGCGGACATCCGAAACTACGTCGATGCGCTGTATTTCACCGTTGCCACGCTTTCGACCACCGGGTTCGGAGACATCACCCTTGTCGGAAACGGCGGCAAGCTGCTGTCAGTGATCATCATGATCGTCGGGATCAGCCTGTTTCTGCGGCTGGTGCAGGTGATCCTGCGCCCGCCGAAGGCGCACTTTCCGTGCCCAACCTGCGGCCTGCGCCGCCACGACCACGACGCGGTGCACTGCAAGGCCTGCGGCACCGTGCTGAACATCCCCGACGACGGTCTGGATTAGGCTACCCGGCCGGGGACAAGCGTTGACAGCTTCGGGGTCCGGGGGCAGCATTCTCCCAGCGTCGGCACCTGCATTTCATCCGACGTTGCGATGCGATTTCAACACAGGGATTTCAGCCCCATGCACAAACGTCTTGTCGTCTGCTTTGATGGAACCTGGAACGCCGCCGACAGCGAACGATCCGAGACCAACGTGGTCCGCCTGTCCCGCGCCATCCGCGCCAATTCCGGCAGCGACGGCGTGCCGCAATTCTCGGTCTACCTGCGCGGCGTCGGCACCAGCGGATCGCAACTGGAACGGCTGGTCGCCGGGGCCACCGGGTCAGGCATCGAGGACATCATCCGAACCGCCTACCTGTTTCTTGCTCAGAACTACGTGCCCGCGCACAAGGACGACCGCGGTCGCGACGTTCCGGCCGACGAGATCTTTCTCTTCGGCTACTCTCGGGGGGCCTATGCCGCCCGGTCGCTGACCGGCCTCCTCGGCTCGGCCGGCCTTCTGAAGCGGCAAAGTCTGGGTCACCTGCCGACCGCATGGAGCTACTACCGCACCTTCAAGAACCGCTCGCCCAAGGACTTCCTGCGGCGCTACGCCAAGCGGAACATCGAGACTCATGAGGACGTGACGGTCAACTTTCTTGGTGTCTGGGACACGGTGGGCGCGCTTGGCATCCCGGTCGGCGTCCTGGGCGAACTGTCGGGCCTGGTCCACGGTTTTCACGACACCTCGCCTTCGCGGATCGTGAAGCATGGCGCGCAGGCCCTGGCCATCGACGAACACCGTGACGAATTCGTGCCGACGCTCTGGACCGGGAAAGCCCCGGCACACTCGACCATCGAGCAGGTCTGGTTCGCCGGCAGTCATGCCGATGTCGGTGGCGGCTATTCCGACCGGGAACTGGCCGACATCCCGCTTCTGTGGATGATCGACCGGGCCAAGGCTGCCGGATTGCAGGTCGACGAGAAGACGCCCGGCCTCTTGCCTCCGCTGGCTGCGACCAATGTCCTTGGCCCGACGCACGACCCGCGCCAGGGTTGGTCGGTGAAGGACCGTCTGACGCCCACGATCCGCAGCGTCTGTGAGCAGAACGTGCCGGTCGACCTCTGGGAACGGCTTTACCGTCCGCTTGGCCCGAACCGCAAGCCATTGCCGACGATCAACGAAATGGTCCACTGGAGCGTGATCGAACGCTATGGAAAGCTTGGCCTGATCTCGCCCGACGACCTGGTGAAGACCCGAAAGCGGATCAAATATGCGCCGAAGAACCTGAAGCCCCTGTTTGATCCGGCCGATGTGCCTTTGCCAACGACACGGGTCTGGGTCTAGAGCAAGCTACTTCAGCTTGATGCAGAAGTGCTTCCTGACCGGGGCCTCGATGGTCCAGGTGCCCTTGAAGGTCGGCTCGACGGCGAAAGCATCGCCCGGCCGCAGTGTGACCGGGTCGCCGCCGTCCGGGGTGATGGTGATCTGGCCTTCGATCAGGTGGACGAACTCGTAGAACTTGTAGGACGCGTGCCACGACCCCACCGTCGCCTCCCAGGTGCCGCTGATCACGCTGCCATCGGCCGAGGTGTGCTGCACCCAGGTCTTCATCGTGGGCGTGCCGTCGGTCTTCACCCAGCCTTCCAGATCGGTGACCATCGGCTCGGGTCCGGGGGCGGGAAAGCGGAAAACAGTGTCGGTCATCTGCGTCACTCCGTGGTTTTGCCCTTGGTAGGACTGCCTCTACGCCCGCGCAAGGCCGGGACACGCCATTTCCCGTCGGTTTCCGCCTTGCAGGATCATGGCGGGTCTGGTTCATCCAAAGACGCAGAGGAGGTGACCCATGCTGATCCGTGATGCAACCGCCGCAGACGCCGACCATCTGGTCCGCTTCATCAACATGGCCGCCGACGACCTGCCGCTGCATTTCTGGAAAAAATCCGCCGGCCCGGGCGTGGACCCGATGGCCTATGGCCGCGAACGGGCCGCGCGCAAGACCGGCAGCTTCTCCTTCCGCAACGCCTGGCTGGCCGAAGTCGACGGCGAGGTTGCCGCCTGCCTTCTGGGCTACCCCGCCGCGCTGGAGCCCGAGGCCATCGACCCCGACACCCCGCCGATCTTCGTGCCTCTGCTGGAGCTGGAGGCGCTTGCGCCCGGTTCCTGGTATCTGAACGTGTTGGCAACCTACCCTGCCTATCGCGGGCGCGGTCTGGGTTCAGCGCTTCTCGCCAAGGCCGAGGCGGTGACCCGCCAGGCCGGCCGGACGACCATCAGCCTGATCGCCGAGGACACGCACCAGGACGCCCTGCGCCTCTACCGCGCGAAAGGCTTCGTGGAAGTCGCCCGCCGTCCTGTGGTGAAAGATGACTGGGCGGTCGGCGCGCAAGAGTGGATTCTGTTCACGAAATCCCTCTGACCCGCCTCCTCGTTCGACTTCGTCTCCTCGTCGCAGAGAGCCACAGCGAGAAGCGACGAAGTCCCTGACGAGCGGCCGGATCGGCCCCTGCGGCCAACCTTTCCAGATCCTTAACGTCCGCGATCAAGTAACTGAATTTGCTTTTATTTCTGCGATTGCCCACCGTGGACACTCAGCCCATCCGAACTGCCATGTCCAGCATCCGGTTGGAAAATCCCCATTCGTTGTCGTACCACCCGAAGACCCGCAGCATCCCCCCGTTCGAAACCTTGGTCTCCGGGCAGGCCATCACCACCGACTCCGCCCGCGCCCGCAGGTCGGTCGAGACCAGCGGCCGGTCCGTCGCGCCGATCACGCTGCTTTCAGATTTGGCAGCCGCCCGGAAAGCCGCGTTGACCTCCTCGACCGATGGCCGTCCCTCGGTGACCAGATGGAAGTCCACGCAGGACACGCTGGCCACCGGCACCCGCACCGCCTGCGCCACGATCCGGCCCGCCAGGTCCGGCAGTACCCGATCCAGAAGCAGCGCCGCACTGGTCGTGGTCGGCACCATCGAAAGGGCCGCCGCCCGGCTGCGCGGATAGTCGGCGGCGGGGGCGTCCACCGTCGGCTGGCTGCCGGTGTAGCAGTGGACCGTCGTCATCGACCCGGTCACGATTCCCCAGTTTTCATGGATCAGCCGCGCCAGCGGCGCCAGCGCATTGGTCGTGCAGGAGGCATTCGAAACGATCCTTTGCTTCGCCAGAACAGCGTGGTTCGCCCCCAGCACCACCGTCACATCCGCCGCCTGGGAGGGTCCCGAGATCAGCACACGTGCGGCACCTGCCTGCAAGCCCCGCTCCGCCACCTCCCGCGCTTCGGCGCGCCCGGTACATTCCATGACCAGATCGGTCCCGGACAGGTCAAGCGTCGATAAATCCGAGGTCCGGTGCAGCGGCACTTTCCAGCCATCGACAACCAACGCCTCGTCCTGCAGCGCAACTGCGCCCTTCCAAGGTCCGAAGACACTGTCATACTCAAACAGATAGGCGCACATCTCGGACGCGGCGATGTCGTTTATCCCGACGATCTGAAGCCCTGGCCAGCGCTCGGGCGTCAGCAGATAGGCCCGCAGCACCGACCGCCCAATCCGACCGAATCCGTTGATGAAGATCCGCATCATGCTGCCCCTGCCCCGTGCGCCCGCAGTCTCAGCACGGGCCGTGCGGTGCTTCAACGCCGTTCTTGTTCCCCGCACAATTCCCCTAACGCAGGCTTAGACTCCGACGTCAATCCCCAGGCCCCGCTCGGTCGCGCGCTGGACCGCGACAGCGGCAACCGCCAGGTCCTGCAGGCCGACGCCAGTGCCGTCGAAGAGCGTGATCTCGCCCTCGGACTGCCGGCCCGGGTGTTTCCCGATCAGGACATCGCCCAGCGGCACGATGGCGCTCGCGTCCAGCACACCCGCCGCCACCGCATGCTGCGCCTCGCCGATGGTGATGGACTGGGCCACTTCGTCCGTGAAGACCGACGCCCCGGCGACCAGGGTTGGCTCCACTTCCTGCTTGCCTTTCGTATCGGTCCCCATGCAGCTGAGATGCGTTCCCGGCGATACATGCCGGACCAGCAAGCTTGCCGCAGGCGAGGAGGTGATGGTCACGATCACCTCGGCCTCGCGCATCCGCACCAGGTCCACGGGTTCAAATGGCAGACCCAGTTCGGCGGCGACGGCGCCAAGTTTCGGCAGCATCTCGGGGTGCAGGTTCCAGGCGATGACCCGCTCAAACCGCCGGACCCGCGCGGCTGCACGAAGCTGGAACCCCGCCTGATGCCCGGCCCCGACGATCCCCAGCACCTGCGCCTCTGGCCGGGCCAACCGGTCGATGGCGATGGCCGAAGCCGCCGCCGTCCGCAGCGCGGTAAGGAGATTTCCGCCGACCATGGCAACGGGCCGCCCGGTGTCGGGGTCGAACAGGAAGACCGAGGACTGGTGGTTGATCAGTCCCTTGGCAGCATTTCCCGGGAAGTAGCCACCGGCCTTGACCCCCAGCTGTCCCGCCGCCCGGTCGAGGCCGGATTTGAAGCCGTACTGCCGCCCCTCGCCCAGCGCCTCGCGCACCACGGGGAAGTTGTAGGCCTCGCCCCTTGCCATCGCGGCGAAGCAGGCCTCGACCGCGCGGAAGGCGTCTTCGGGGGAGACGAGCGAGGCGATCAGGGCCTCGGGAACGATGAGCATCTGGTGGTCCTTTATGGCGGACGGCAGAGCGGGGGTTTCACACCCCCGCACCCCCGTGGGATATTTGGTCAAAGATGAAAGGGCTTAGTAGGCTTTGCCGCGGGCCGAGACGGGCCAGACGCTTTCCACCTTGCCGTTCCTGACGCCGACATACCAGTCATGCACGTTGCAGGTCGGGTCGCAGTGGCCGGGGATCAGCTTCAGCTTGTCGCCGACCTTCAGCACGCCTTGCGGGTCGTCGATCACCCCGTGTTCATCGCTGCATTTGACGTATTTCACGTCGTCGCGCCCGAAGATCACCGGAAGCCCCGAGTCCACCGACTGCGCCTTGAGCCCCGCGTCGCAGATCGCCTTGTCGGCCTTCACGTGGCTCATCACCGAGGTCAGGATGAACAGCGCATTCTCCCATTCGCCCCGGTCGATCCGGTTGCCGTCCTTGTCGAGTATGCGGCCGTAGTCCGCGTCCATGAAGGCGTAGGAGCCGCACTGAAGCTCGTTGTAGACGCCGGAAGTGCTTTCGAAATAGTAGCTGCCTGTGCCGCCCCCCGACACCAGGTCGGGCTTCAGGCCCGCGGCCGTGAGCGCGTCAACGCAGCCCTTCACCTGGGCGATGGCAGCGTCGAGCTTGGCCTTGCGGTCCTCGTACTTGTCCATGTGCTGCATCGCGCCCTGGTAGGCCTGGATGCCCGAGAACTTCAGCCCCGGTGCCGCCGCCACGGCCTGCGCGATGGCCACCACCTCATCGGGCGTCTTCACGCCGCAGCGGCCCGCGCCGCAGTCGATCTCGACGAAGACCTCGATCTCGGTGCCATGGCGAACCGCCGCCGCCGAAAGATCGGCCACGTTCGCCACGTCGTCAACACAGACGATGGTCCGCGCGCCAAGCTTCGGCAAGCGCGCCAGCCGGTCGATCTTGGCCGGGTCGCGCACCTGATTGCTGACCAGCACATCCTTGATCCCGCCGCGCGCAAAGACCTCGGCTTCGCTGACCTTCTGGCAGCACACGCCGACCGAGCCGCCAAGCCGTTCCTGCAGCTTGGCCACGTCGACCGACTTGTGCATCTTGCCATGCACCCGGTGCCGCATGCCGTGAGACCGGGCGTAATCGCCCATCTTGACGATGTTCCGCTCCAGCGCGTCGAGGTCGAGGACCAGGCAGGGCGTCTGGATGTCCGCCTCATCCATGCCGGGCAGGGCAGGGATGTCGTAGCCCACTTCGAGGCCCTGGAAATTCGTCTGCTTGTTCATGGGATTAGCCTTTCATCCAGGGAAGTTTGTCCAGATCGACGTTGCCGCCGGTGATGATGATGCCCACGCGCTTGCCCCGGAAGGCGTCGCGGTTCTTCAGGACCACCGCCAGCGGCACGGCGCTGGAGGGTTCCATCACCACGCGCAGGTGCTTCCAGGTCAGCTTCATCGCCTCGATGATCTCGTCTTCCGACGCGGTGTAGATCTCGCTGACGTGGTTCGACACGAAATGCCAGGTCAGGTCCTTCAGCGGCACCAGAAGGCCGTCGGCAATGGTCTTCGGCGCGTCGTCGGCGATGATATGCCCGGCCTTGAAGCTGCGATAGGCGTCGTCCGCCTGTTCCGGCTCGGCGGCGATCACCTTGGTTTCGGGCGAGAGGGTGGAAAGCGTCAGGCAGGTGCCCGAGATCATCCCGCCGCCGCCGATGGGGGCCACCACCATGTCAAGGCCCCCGGTCTGCTCCATGAACTCACGCGAACAGGTGCCCTGCCCGGCGATCACGCGGGGGTCGTTGTAGGGGTGGACGAAGTCGCCGCCCGTCTTCGCCTGCACCTCGGCGAAGGTCGCCTCGCGGCTGGTGGTGGAGGGTTCACACTCGGTGATCACACCGCCGTAGCGGCGCACGGTGTCCTTCTTGGCCTGCGGCGCAGTGCGGGGCATGACCACGTTGCAGGGGATGCCCCGCAGCATGGCGGCATAGGACAGACAGGACGCATGGTTGCCCGAGGAATGGGTGGCCACACCCAGTTTCGCCTGGTCCTCGGTCAGCCCGAAGACCGCATTGGCCGCCCCACGCACCTTGAAGGCCCCCGGCTCCTGGAAGTTCTCGCATTTGAAGAACAGCTCGCACCCGCTGAGTTCATTCAGGTAGTCCGAGGTGCGGACCGGGGTCTGGCGGATATGCGGGCGGATGCGGTCGTGCGCGGCCCGCATGTCGTCGTAGGTGGGGATCAGCAATCCGTCCATGTTCTTCATTTTCCTGCTCTTTCCACTGGGTGCCAAAATCCTTCGAAGGATTTTGCAAGACTTTTCGAAAAGTCTTGGCCCCTCACTCCGCCGCCAGCGCCATCGCCGGAACCGTTCCACGATAATACTCTTGCGCTGCCGCGACGCCCGACCCCAGCTTCACCGGCCAGCCAAGGTCGGCCATGCACATCTCGGCCACGCACAGGCCCGACAGCACCATCGCCTCGGTCAACATCCCGAGATGCCCGATGCGGAAGACCTTGCCCGCGACTTCTCCCAGGCCCACGCCGAAGGCCATGCCGTATTTCGTCGCCGCCAGTTGCACCAGCGCGGTCCCGTCGCAGCCTTGGGGGACCTTCACCGCCGTCACCGTATCGGAATAAAGCTCGGGCGAAGCCGCATATGGCTCCATCCCCCAAGCGAAGGCCGCGCGGCGCACCCCTTCGGCGAGGCGGTGGTGGCGCGCGTAGACGTTCTCCAGCCCCTCGTTTTCCAGCAGGTCGATCGAATGGGCAAGGCCCGCGATGAGGCCCACGGCGGGCGTATAGGGATAGCCGCCACGGGCATAGGACGCCAGCATGTCTTTGAAATCAAAAAAGGTTCGCGGCAGCCTCGCCGTCTCCATCGCGGCGATGGCCTTGGGGCTGACCCCCAGGATCGCCAGACCCGCCGGCAGCATGAAGCCCTTCTGGCTTCCCGCCACGGCAATATCCACGCCCCAGCCCGCGAAGTCGAAGGGCATCGAGGCAATCGACGACACCCCGTCCACGAACAGCATCGCCCCATGCCCTGCCGCATCCATCGCGGCGCGAATACCGGCGATGTCGGACTTCACACCCGTCGCGGTTTCATTGTGCGTGGCCAACACCGCCTTGATTCTGCCCTCGCCGTCCGCCTGCAAAGCCGCCTCGATGGCCGCCAGCGGCGCACCCTGCCCCCAGGGCGTCTCGATGATCTGGACCTCCAGCCCGTGCCGCTGGCAAAGGTCAATCCAGCGGTGGCTGAACATCCCGAACCGTGCCGCCAGCACTATGTCGCCGGGCGACAGGGTGTTCGTCACAGCCGCCTCCCAGCCGCCGGTCCCCGTCGATGGGATCACGATGATCTCGCCCTGATCCATCTTCAGAACCCGTCGCACGCCTTCCACGGCAGGCTTGAACAGCCGGGCAAACGCGGGTGAACGGTGGTCCAGCGTGGCCATGTCGCAGGCCTTCCGCACCGAATCCGGGATATTGGTAGGCCCGGGAATGAAAACGGGGTTCTGCATGGACATCGGGCAACTCCCTGAAAGATCGCACACAGAACCTACGCCCCGCGACCAATCCGCACAATTTTTTCGAAAAGATTTTTCATTGTTACGCGGACATGCTATTCCCTAATTCACTCAATGACTTGCGATTTTTCACGCACAGGAGGCACCATATGGCCCAGAAACCCCGCGGCCGCCCGAAGGCGTTCAACGACAAGACCGACCAGAACACCGTTCAGGCGCTGGACCGGGGCATGGACATCCTGACCCATGTCGCCCAGCACCCCGGCCGCACCTTGTCGGAAATCGCCGAGGACACAGGCGAGGCCATCGCCACCGTCTTCCGCGCGCTTGTCACCCTGCAGGGTCACGGCATGGTCGAGGTCGATGAGCCCGGCCAGTTCTGGCACATCGGCCCCGGCGCCTTCCGTGTGGGGTCCGCCTTCCTGCGCCGCACCAAGGTGGTGGAACGCGCCCGTCAGCCGATGGACGCCCTGATGCGTGAAACAGGTGAGACCGCGAACCTGGGGATCGAGGTCAAGGACGAGGTCTTCTTCGTCGCCCAGGTCGAAACCTACGAGGCAATCCGCGCCTTCTTCCCGCCCGGCACCCGCGCGCCCATGCACTCCAGCGGGATCGGCAAGGCGCTGCTGGCCTGGTACCCCGAGGAAAAGACGCGCGGCATCCTCGCCCGCAAGGGGCTGGAGAAGTTCACCTCGCTGACCCTGACCAGCGACAGCGCCCTCTTGCGGGATCTTTCCCGCACCCGGGACCGCGGCTTCTCGATCGACGACCAGGAACGCGCCGAGGGGATGCGCTGTGTCGCGGCACCCATCTTCAACGCGCATGGCGAGCCGGTGGCAGGTCTCTCTGTCTCTGGTCCCGCCTTTCGCATGGGCCTGTCGGACGCGACCCGGATCGGCGTGCTGGTCAGGGCGGCGGCGGATCAGGTGACGGAAGCCACCGGCGGCGCCCAGCCGGAGTGACGCTTTCGACAGGGTCCGGTCGGTCGGGGGCCAGACGCGCCTGCCCGACCGGCTAGACAGGGTCGAACGCAGCGAAGGACCACCAGATGACCAAGCCCAACCTTCTGATCCTGATGGTCGACCAGCTGAACGGCACGCTTTTCCCCGACGGCCCGGCGGACTTCCTGCATACCCCGAACCTGAAGCGCCTCGCCGCCCGGTCAACCCGCTTCAAAAACTGCTACACCGCCTCGCCCCTCTGTGCCCCTGCCCGCGCCAGCTTCATGTCCGGGCAACTGCCCTCCCGCACCCGCGTCTACGACAACGCCGCCGAATTCGCCTCGGACATCCCGACCTACGCCCACCACCTGCGCCGCGCCGGCTATCAGACCGCCCTCAGTGGCAAGATGCACTTCGTCGGCCCCGACCAGCTGCATGGCTTCGAACAACGCCTGACCACCGACATCTACCCGGCCGACTTCGGCTGGACGCCGGACTACCGCAAGCCGGGCGAACGCATCGACTGGTGGTACCACAACCTCGGCTCGGTCACCGGCGCGGGCGTGGCCGAGATCACCAACCAGTACGAATACGACGATGACGTCGCCTTCCAGGCCTGCCAGAAGCTTTACGACCTTTCCCGCGGCCTTGACCCCCGCCCATGGGCGCTGACCGTAAGCTTCACCCACCCGCACGACCCCTTCGTCGCCCGCCGCAAGTACTGGGACCTCTACGACGGCGCCCCGGAATGTGAACCGCCCGAACCCGTGGCCTATGACGACATGGACCCCCACTCCCAGCGCCTGATGGATGCCTGCGACTGGAAGGGCATGGAGATCACGCCCGACCACATCCGCCGCGCCAAGCAGGCCTACTTCGCCAATATCAGCTACATCGACGACAAGATCGGCGAGATCCTGGCTGTGCTGGAGGCAACCCGCCAGGAGGCCCACATCGTCTTCCTCTCCGACCACGGCGAGATGCTTGGGCAAAAGGGCCTCTGGTTCAAGATGAACTTCTTCGAAGGCTCCGCCCGCGTCCCCCTGATGATCGCGGCCCCCGATATGCCCGCTGGCCTCGTGGAAACCCCGGTCTCCTCCATCGACCTCGCCCCCACGCTGGCTGCACTGGCCGGTATCTCGATGGACGAAGTCGCCCCCTGGACCGAAGGCGTTAACCTGATCCCGGTGGCAAACGGGTCCCCACGCGGCCCCGTGGCGATGGAATACGCCGCCGAAGGCACGATCACCCCGATGGTCGCCCTGCGCGAAGGGGCGTGGAAATACATCCGCTGCCCGGCCGACCCTGAACAGCTTTTCGATGTGGCGAACGACCCATTGGAAACGACAAGCCTCGCCCAGGACCCCCGCGCCGCCGAGATCCTCGCCCATTTCCGCACCCTCGCTGACCAACGCTGGGACCTATCCGCCTATGACGCGCAGGTCCGCGAAAGCCAGGCCCGTCGCTGGGTGGTGTATGAGGCGCTGCGGAACGGCGCCTATTTCCCGTGGGATCACCAGCCGCTTCGCGCAGCCAGCGAGCGGTATATGCGCAACCACATGGACCTGAACATCCTGGAGGAATCGAAACGATTCCCCCGGGGCGAATAGGGACGGCGGGCGCCGCGCCAGCCCGGCCACCCGCAGCCCGCTTTTCGGCCTTTCATCTTTGCCCAAGTATCCCCGCCGGAGGCTCCCCCGGCCCGGCGAAGCGCCGCATGTGGCATCGATCCGCGGCAGCGCCGTCCGCGTGGCTCGATGCCACAAGGACGGCCTCCCCGGTCACGGCGCGTCGGCCAACACCCGCTCGGCCCCCTTCCAGCCCATCAGGATCGCGGGCGCATTGGTGTTTCCCGCAATGATGTTCGGAAATGCGCTGGCGTCGATCACCCGCAGGCCGCCCACGCCATGCACCCGCAAGCCCGCATCCACCACCGAGTCCGATCCATCCCGTCCCATCCGACAGGTGCAGCTTGGGTGATAAACCGTCCCCGACCGCGCGCGGAAGTCGGCAATCAGCTGATCGTCCGACACCACCTCTGGCCCCGGGCGCAACTCTTCCTTGATCAGACGCGCCAGCGCCGGTTGCGCCGCGATCTTGCGCAGGAACTTCACCGCAGCCAGCATCTCTTCGACGTCATGGTTGGTCGAGAACGCGTTGGCCGTGATCACCGGGTGATCCTCGGCCCGGTTGGTTCGCAACCGGATATGTCCCTGGCTTGTCGGGCGGCAGTTCGACAGACCGATCGACATCCCCGACCAGGGGTCGGGCGTCAGCAGCGGGCGCTCACCCTCGCGCGGGACAAGGGTGGAGAAGGCCTGGAAATAGAGCTGCATGTTCGGCCGGTCGAGCTCCGCCCTGGTGCGGAAGAACCCGCCGCCGTGGTTGATCGACTTGGCCAGCGGCCCGCCGCCGCCAATGAAATACTGCAAACCCGCCCGCAGCTTGCCCCACCAGGGGCGCAGCTCGTCATTGTAGGTCGGCACTTTCATCGACCAGGTATAGTTGATTCCCTGATGATCGCTCAGGTGATCGCCAACATTCTGGTTCTCAAGCACCACCGGGATTCCCAGCGCCTGCAACAACGCCCCAGGCCCGATCCCGCTCAGCTGCAACAACTGCGGCGAATTGATCGCGCCCCCGGCCAGGATCACCTCTCCCTTCGCGCGCAGGACCCGGTTTTCGCCGCCTTTCCGATATGCGACCCCGACCGCCTTGCCGCCCTCGATCACCACCTTTGTCGCCAGCGCGCCGGTAATTACCCGCAGGTTCGGCCGCTTCATCGCCGGTCTCAGGAAAGCCCGTGCGGCCGAGTTCCGCCGCGCGTTCCGTATCGTCATCTGGTAGACCCCGGCGCCTTCCTGCATGGCCCCGTTGAAATCCGGGGTCTCTGGCAGACCGGCCTCGCCACAGGCCGCCACATAGGATGGAACCAGCGGATGCAGCCCTGCCCGGTTCGCCGACACGAAGAGCGGCCCACCCTTGCCCCGGTACTCATCCCCGCCCGCCTCGTTGTCTTCAAGTGCGCGGTAGGCTGCAAGGCAGTCGTCCCAACCCCAACCAGGATTCTCCCGTCCCCAGTCCTCGTAATCCGCCCGATGCCCCCGGATCCAGACCATCGCGTTGATGCTGGAGGACCCGCCCAGCACCTTGCCGCGCGGCCAGTGGTCCCGTGCGCCTGCAAGCCCCGGATCTGGTTCGGTCCGGTAAAGCCAGTTCACCGCCGGGTCGTAGAAAAGCTTTCCGTAGCCCAGCGGCAACTGCACATAGAACCGCCGGTCCGAGCCGCCCGCTTCAAGCACCGTGACCTTGTGCCTGCCCGAGGCGGTCAACCGCTCGGCAAGGACGCAGCCCGCCGATCCTGCGCCCACGATGATATAGTCTGTGTCGTCCATGCTGGCCCCCCGGCAACGCAAGCGACCCTAGCGGCGGGGACGCGCCGGAACCGTCCGGTTTGCGACACTGAATGTCGCGGCCAGTGCGGCTCGTCGGTCGACGTCTCCTCCTTGCAGCGCAGCAAGGCCTGACAGCGACGTGGACGCGCCGTCAGTCGACAACCTGGAAGGTCGGCGCATGATCCACCGGAAAGTTGACCGACCGCGCGATGAAGCAGACCTCATGGATGCGGTGGTGGATCGCCCTTGCCACCGCAAGGTCCGTGCCAGGCTTCACTCCGACGTGGGGCCGAAGTGTTGCCTTCACGAACCGCCCCGCGCCGCCGCGGCTCACCTCGCCTAGGCCCAGAGGCGCATCGGAATAGGACGTGACCACGATCCCCGCATCCGAGGCGTAGTGGAGGTACCAAAGCATGTGACAGGCCGATAGGGCACTGAGGAGAAGGTCCTCGGGGTTCATCTTCGAAGGGTCCCCGCCCAGAAGCGGATCGTTCGAGCAATGCACCACCGCCTTCCCCGGCACTGCGATGTCCCAGGTGCGGTCATAAGCCTGGTAATGCACCGTCCCCTCGCCCCGGTTGCCGGTCCATTGGATGCGGGTGGTGTAGTCGTGGTTGGGCATGCCTTCCTCCGGGTTGACACTGACAGAGCAACGAACACACAGTCGCGATCTACCCGCTTCTTTTGAGCAATTGGAGTAGAGATTTGATCCTCGGTCCAGACAACGCGTTTTGGGACGATGGCGAATGGATAAGTTGGGAGGATGTCACCTCAGAGGACATCGATGAACATTCGCTTCTGTCCAAGCTAGAATACGAAGCCGACTTGCGTCTGCGATTCCCCAATGCTGACATCACCTTGATCCCCTACTTTGAAGCATTGGTGAAGCTTGCCGCGCACTACTTGGTCGACACCGGAAGGCACCTGCAAGTCTACGGCGACATCGGTGAGCTGTTCGGCGCAATTACCTATGGTATCAAGCTGAATAGAAACTACGCGCCTGGAGCCGATGGTCGTCTTGGCAATGACCATGTCGAGATCAAGACGATCACGCCGTTCAACAAGCATGACCGCGTGACCGTCAAACTGGACGGCAACTTCAGCAAACTCCTCTTGGTGAAGATAAACGACAGCTTTTGCGTATCCGGGAAGTTGATCGACCGAAAGGCCCTGCCGCGAACGAAAGGCGGACGGGTGCGCGTGACATGGGCCGATGTTGAAGGATAGGTCCAACTGCCTTGCAATCCCGTCTATCGCCCCTTCCACACCGGATCGCGCTTTTCGGCGAACGCCCGCGCCCCTTCCAGCTGATCCTCGCTTGAATACAGCCGATCCACCGTCGGCAGCAGCCGCTTCGAGACCCGGTTCAGCGCGTCCTGAAAGCGCATGTTCTCCGCCTCGCGCACCACTTCCTTGATCGCGGCGTAGACCAGCGGCGGGCCAGACTCCAGCAGCCGCGCCAGATCCCAGGCCTTGCCCAGCAACGCCTCCGGCGCGCAAACCTCCTTGATCAGCCCCCAGCGGTGCGCCTCCTCGGCGTCGAACCAGCGCCCGGTGAGCAGAAGGTCCATCGCCACATGATAGGGGATGCGCTTCGGGAGTTTGATCGACGCCGCATCGGCCACCGTGCCTGACCGGATTTCCGGCAGGGCAAAGGTGGCGTTCGTCGAACACAGGATCAGGTCCGCCGACAGCGCCAGCTCCAACCCGCCGCCGCAGCAGATGCCCTGCACCGCCGCGATGACCGGCTTGTTGAGGTTCGGCAACTCCTGCAAGCCGCCAAAGCCCCCCACGCCATAGTCACCGTCCACCGCATCGCCCTCGGCCGCGGCCTTCAGGTCCCAACCGGGGCAGAAGAACTTCTCCCCCGCCGCCCGCAGGATGCAGACCCGTAGTGAGTCATCATCCCGGAAGTCCCTGAACACCAGCCCCATCACCCGGCTGGTCTTCAGGCTGATCGCATTGGCCTTGGGTGCGTCCAGCGTCACCTCCAGAATGGCCCCCTCGCGCCGGGTCTTCACCGGGCCTTCGGTCCGCATCTCCATCACGCTCTCCTCACCAATGCATCCACCGCCACGGCACCCTTCTCGCGCACCATCACCGGATTGATCTCGATCTCTTCTAGGCTCTCGTCGGCCAGCATCACCGCGCCCAGCCTAACGGCAATCGCGGCGACCGAGGCCATGTCCGCCCGGGGCCGCCCCCGATACCCATCCAGCAAGGGCCAGAGCCGCAACCCGCGCGCCGCCGCCAGCACCTCGGCCTCCGTTACCGGCAGCACCAGCGTCACCGTATCGGCAAGCACCTCCGCCGTCACCCCGCCCATCCCCAGCGTCAGCGTCACCCCGTAGACCGGATCGCGCCGCAGGCCCAGCAGCACCTCGGCCACTGCTCCGGTGACCATCTCCTCCACCAGATATCCCGTCGCCCCCGGCATCCCGGCCTGTCCCTCCAGCGAGGCAAGCCCCAACCGCACCGCCCCGGCTTCGGTCTTGTGCGCAAAGCCCAGACCTTTGAGCGCGAAGGGTGGGTGCAAACCCTCCGCCGCCGCCGAAACATCGGCAATCGTCGCCCCCGTCGCCGCTTTCGGCACCGCTATCCCGGCCCCCGCCAGCAGGGCCTTCCCCTCGGCTTCCGACAGCATCTGCCCCTCTCGGACCGGCAGTCCGGCAAAAGGCCGCCATCCCGAAATACCCGCCGGGGTCTGCGCCGCCTTCACGGCCGCCAGCGCCGACTCCAGCCCCAGAAGGGCGCAGACGCCTTCCTCCATCATCGCCTGCACCCGCCCTTCGCCAAAGTTCTCGGCGATCGAGGCGACGGGAAGTGCAATCTTCCCCGTCGCCTTTTGCGCATCGACGATCGCCCGGAAGGCCGGATCATAGCCGGAGGGGTCGCACCGATCCGCCCGGGGGCTGTCGATGATGTAGAGCCCTGCGTCATATGCCTCCAGCATCGCGCTGAAGACCTCGGTTGTCTTCGGCCCGTCGCCCCAGATGAAGGTGTGGTAATCCAACGGGTTGGAGATCGTCGGGATCTCCCCCAGCACCGCGAACAGCCGGTCATGCGTGGCTTGCGGAACGGGCGGAAACTCGATCCCGTACGGCGCGGCCAGATCCGCCACCAACCCCGCCTCACCGCCGGAGCAGGACAGCGAACAGATCCGCCGGCCGATCTGCGGCCCGTGAACGTGGAAGATCTTCAGCGTCTCGATCAACTCGCTGGGCGTGTTCACCTCTGCCACCCCGATCTGCCGCAGAAAGGCGCTGGAGGCCGCGCCGCCGCCGGCCAGCGAAGCGGTATGCGAGGCCGCCGCCGTCCGGGACAGTTCGGTCTTGCCCGACTTGATCGCGACGACCCCCTTGCCCATCGCCCGCGCTTTCTCGGCCAGGGCGGCAAAGGCCGGGGCATCATCGATCCCCTCGATGTAAAGCCCCACTGCCGTGACGCGCGGATCGTCCAGCAGCGCCCCGGTCAATTCCGCCAGCCCCACGACTGCGGCATTGCCCAGACAGGCGACATAGGCCACCGGCAGCCCGCGCTGCTGCATGCCAAGGTTGATGACGATGTTCGACGACTGGCTCACCAGCGCCACACCGGACTTGACCGGCAAACCGCCATGCTGGTCAGGCCACAGAAGCGCACCGTCCAGATAATTGATGACGCCATAGCAGTTCGGCCCCAGGATCGGCATGTCCCCGGCCGCCGCGACCAGCCTGTCCTGCAATCCCGGTTCCCCGGCCTCGGTCCAGCCGCTCGCAAAACAGATCGCGCCCCCCGCCCCCATCGCGGCCAGTTCGGCCACCACGTCAATGGTGGCATGCCGGTTCACCCCGATGAAGGTGGCATCCGGCGTCTCTGGCAGGGCGGCCAGGCTGGGATAGGCTTTCAGACCCCCGATCTGGGCCTTGGTCGGATGCACCGGCCAGACCGGGCCATCGAACCCCATCTTTCGACATTGAGCGATGACGTTCAATGCCCAGCCGGCCCCCAGGACGGCAATGTGGCGCGGGCGGAGGAGACGGTCTAGGCGGCTCATGCCCGGCCTCGCCCTGCGGCATCAGGCCCCGGGGGCGCTTCGCCCCCCGGCCCCCCCGAGGATACTTTTGGACAGATGAATGGTGAGGTGAGGCGCCCTGCCCCGGCAAACCGAGGCAGGGTTTCACCTGTCGCGGTCATCGGCGTCCCCGCCTGTACCGCCCGATGACTCTTGCAGGCCAAGGTTAACAAACCCTTTCATCTGTCCTCAAATATCCCACGGGGAGCGCGAGGGGTGTGAAACCCCTCGCTCCAACGACTCAACCCCCGACCGCCCTCAGCAACTCCCGGCTGATGATGTGCCGCTGAATCTCCGAGGTCCCCTCCCAGATCCGCTCCACCCGGCTGTCGCGCCAGATGCGTTCCAACGGCAGCTCGTCCATCAGCCCCATCCCGCCGTGGATCTGGATCGCCTCGTCGGCCACCATCGCCAGCACCTCGGTTGCCTTCAGCTTGGCCATCGACATGTCGGACTCGGTCACCGTGCCCTGGTCGTATTTCCAGGCGGCCTCGCGGGTAAGGAGTTCCGCCGCCTTCAACTCCATCGCCATGTCGGCCAGCTTGAAGCTGACGCCCTGGAACTTGCCGATGGCTTGCCCGAACTGCTTGCGCTCGGCCGCATAGGAAATCGCATGGCCCAGCGCCCGCTCCGCCCGCCCCAGACAGGTCGAGGCCACCTGCAGCCGCGTCGCCCCAAGCCAGGAGTTCGCAACGTCAAAGCCCTTGTGGACCTCACCCAGCACGTTCGCGGCGGGCACCCGGCAGTCATCGAACTCCAGCACCGCATTCGTATACCCACGGTGCGAGACGTTCCGATACCCCTCGCGCACCGTGAAGCCGGGGGTGCCCTTGTCCACGAAGAAGGCCGTGATCAGCTTCTTCGGCCCGCGCGGGGTCTGTTCCTCGCCGCTGGCCATGAAGACAATGGCAAAGCCTGCAAGATCGGCGTGGCTGATGAAATGCTTGGTCCCGTTCAGCACCCAGTCGCCCCCATCCTGCCGCGCCGAAGCTTTCATCCCCCGCAAATCCGACCCCGCGCCGGGTTCGGTCATCGCCAGGCAATCCCAGGTCTCGCCGCGGATGCAGGGCATCAGATAGCGTTCGCGCTGGTCCGCATTGCCCGCCAGCAGGATGTTCGACGGCCGCGCCACGCAGGTCCAGTGCAGCGCATAGTTCGCCCGGCCAAGTTCCTTTTCGTAAAGCAGCCAGGACAGCGTATCCAGCCCCGCGCCCCCGACCTCGACCGGCATGTTGGCCGCGTAGAGACCCGCCGCCATGGCCTTCTGCTGGATCTCGCGGATCAGTTCCAGCGGCAGGACCCCGGTGCGTTCCACCATCTGTTCGTGCGGATAAAGCTCCGCCTCCACGAAAGCCCGCGTGGTGTCGACGATCATCCGCTGTTCTTCGGTCAGTCCGAAATCCATCACGCCCTCGCCCGTTCTACCGGCTGTCCGATCGCGCGCCCTGCACCCTCGGGCAAGGGCAGTCCGGCATGGGCCTCGGCCACCGCCTTCAGGTTCCGCCACACCTCCGCCGCCGCAGGCACGGTCTTGCCCGCGCCCATGTCGACGTGCAGGCACAGCTGTTCGACGGTCGCGACGCAAGTGTCGCCCTTCATGATCCGCACGAAGGACCGGAACCGCTTTTCGTCCGCCGAGATGATCTGCAACTCGCCCCGCAACTGGTCGCCCAGCTTCGCCTCGCCCAGATGGCGGATATGCGTTTCGGCCGAATAGAAGCTGTGCCCCGCCGCCACGTAGTCCATCCCCGCGCCGATCGTGCGCAGGAAGTTGTCCACGGTTTCCGAGTTGCAGAAGTAATACCGGCTTTCCGTCATATGGCCGTTGTAGTCGATCCAGCCCGGCAAGACCTGGCCCTGCCACATGACCAGAGGCGCGGCCTTGACCCCCTGATCCAGCCCTTGTGCCATCTCGGCATTGAACGCCGCCGCCCGCCGTTCGTCATGCTCACACAGGACCTTCCCCGCGCCCCAGTTGCGTTCCTTCAACGACCGCAGGAAGCCCACGAGATTGCGGTCACGGATACGCTCCAGCTCGCGGATGCCATACATGCCGGACTGCGCGTCGGACTGGTTCGCCACCAGGTCCACCAGCTCGTCGTTGAACTCGGGCACGTCCATCAGCTTGGTCCAGGGCCATTTCAGTGCCGGGCCGAACTGGGCCATGAAGTGCCGCATCCCGGCCTCGCCGCCCGCGATGCGGTAGGTCTCAAAGAGACCCATCTGCCCCCAGCGCAGGCCAAAGCCCATGCGGATCGCCTCGTCAATCTCTTCCGTGGTGGCGATGCCGTCCTTCAGCATCCACAAGGCCTCGCGCCAGACGGCCTCGAGGAAGCGGTTGCCGATGAAAGCGTCGATCTCGTGCCGGATCACCAGGGGGAACATCCCGATGTCCTTCATGATCTGCACCGTCCGCTCCACCACCTCGGACGGGTTGTTCTCGGACCCCGAAATCTCGGACAAGGGCAGCAGATAGACCGGGTTGAACGGATGCGCGACGATGATATTCGCCGGGTTCACCGCAGATTTCTGCAAGTCCGAGGCCTTGAATCCGCTTGTGGACGACCCGATAAGCACGCCGGGGTTCGATTGTTGCAACTGGGCATAGACCTTGTGCTTCAGCTCGATCCGTTCGCTGACCGATTCCTGCACATATGCCGCGCCCTCGACCGCCTCGCTGATCGTGCCGTGGAAGGTCAGACGCCCCTCGGCGGGCATCGGCACATCCGACAGTGCCGGCAGCGCGGCGCGGGCGTTCGCCATCACCGCCGCGATCTTGCGCTCGGCCTCGGGGTCTGGGTCGAAGACGCCAACATCCCAGCCGTTCAAGAGGAACCGCGCAGCCCAGCCGCCGCCGATGACCCCACCCCCGATGATTGCCGCTTTCCTGTTCATCTTTCCGTCCCCTGTCATGGCCTCACCCCGCCGCCCCCGACTTGCGG
Organism: Tabrizicola sp.; assembly: GCF_030694085.1. Lineage (GTDB taxonomy): Bacteria > Pseudomonadota > Alphaproteobacteria > Rhodobacterales > Rhodobacteraceae > Tabrizicola. The sequence continues at coordinate 212,462 of NZ_JAUXZE010000039.1, forward strand.
TAGGTGCAGGAAAATCGCTCGTCGATGGGCGAGATCGGACCAACCCGCCCGCCATCCCTTTCGCACCGCGCGATCTCTGCCGGCGTCTGGGCAATCGCGCGGGCCAGGCAGACCTCGGTCCGCTTGCCGACGACGAGTGGCGCCGGGCTGTCGCAATCGACCACACCCAGCGGCACCCCGGTGGGCGTGACCCAGACCGGCTGGGGCGTGCAGGCCGACAACGCCAGCGCCGCGATCACCGCAAGACGTGTCATCCCACCCGCCCGGCCGCAACGGCGGCATCGGTCAGCGGCACCCGCTCACCGGCCCGGATCACTGCCGGATCATAGGCCCTGCGGGCGAAGACCTCGCGGACCAGAGGGGCGAAGTCCCGAACAGTCATTGTCGGATAGGCGGGGTCGAAGCTTGACTGATCCCACGCCTCGCAAAACTCGGCGCAGTCGTCGTAATAGGCGTGGCCCTTGAAGCGGTCGCGGGCGTGCTGGTTCCCACCAACGTGATGCGCGTAATAAAGCCGCTGGAAGTCGCCGTGTTTTTCCACGACCCAGGTCACCTGCTCGCGCACGAAGGGCTTCAGGATCGCGGCGGCGTATTCGTCGTGATTGTAGGGGGCATAGATGTCGCCGATGTCATGCAGCAAGGCCGCCACCACCCAGTCGGTGTCCGCGCCCGCCCGCCAGGCCCGCGTCGCAGCCTGCAAGGAATGGCCAAGGCGCGTCACCTGATAGCCCGACAGGCTTTCGTCCAACTCGACCAATGCGCCCATCAGCCGGTCCGCCGTCCCCGCCGCATAGTCCCGCTCATGCATATCCAGCATGGCGTAGTCGGCGGCATCGCCGTCCTTCATCGCCGTGAACTTGACCTTGTCCATGTCTACCTCCCGCTTTCACGCCCTAGCTTGCCCAGAATAACCAGGCCACTGCGGCGACCAGAATCACCGCACCAAGCCCGTTCGCGAGAACCGCCTGCCTCCCGGTCCAATGCCGCCAAACCACCACGGCGCGCACGGCCACACCCAAGGCCAGCGCTCCGCCCGTATACAACACGAACAGCTCTGCCAGACCGGAGCTGATCGAGTCCGTCTGCTGCTCGACCCAGCCAAACCACAGACCCAGACCGGCCAGCCCCCCCGCCCCCACAAGGCCAGCCAGCCACGTCCAACCTGGCATAAGGATCGGGGCCAGGTAGCACCCGGCCATGATCAGCAGGAAAAGGACAAGAACGTCCACGCGCGACGTCCCCGACCGTCACTTCGCCACCGGGGCCCGCTTCTCCAGCTTCAATCGCGCCCGCACTTCCGCCGGGGTGATCACCCGCGCGCCCAGGTTTTCGACGATGGTCGCCGCGCGTTCGACAAGCTGGGCGTTGGTCGCAAGGACCCCCTTTTCCAGCCAGAGGTTGTCCTCCAGCCCCACCCGGACATTGCCCCCGGCGATGGTGGCCGCCGCGACATAGGCCATCTCGTTGCGGCCAAGGCCGAAGGCGCTGAAATGCCAGCCCTGGGGCACGTTGTTCACCATCGCCATGAAGGTATTCAGGTCGTCCGGCGCGCCCCACGGCACGCCCATGCACAGCTGCACCAGCACGGGTTCGGGGATCACGCCTTCCTTCACCAATTCCTTGGCCAGCCACAGATGGCCGGTGTCGAAGGCCTCGATCTCGATCCGCACCCCCGCCGCCGTCATCCGCTTGGCCATGTCGCGCAGCATGCCCGGCGTGTTGACCATTACATAGTCGGCCTCGTTGAAGTTCATCGTGCCGCAGTCCAGCGTGCAGATTTCGGGCCGACATTCGACGATATGCGCCACCCGCTCCTCGGCCCCGCACATGTCGGACTTGGCGGCCATCGTCGTCATCGACTCGGTGTCGTCGAAATACATGTCGCCGCCCATCCCGGCGGTCAGGTTCAGGACGACGTCGGTGTCGCTGTCACGGATGCGGTCGGTCACTTCGCGGTAGTATTCCAGTTTGCGACTGGGCTTGCCCGTTTCCGGGTCGCGGACGTGGCAATGCACCACCGCCGCGCCCGCCTTGGCCGCCGCGATGGCGCTTTCAGCGATCTCCTTCGGGCTGCGCGGCACATGGCGGCTGCGGTCCTGAGTCCCCCCCGATCCGGTGACGGCGCAGGTGATGAAGACTTCCTTGTTCATGTTCAGCGGCATGGCATCCTCCCAAGGGCTTGGGCACCACCATAGCCGCCTTGCACGCCGCCGCTTTGCGCTTTACGAAATCATGATGACGGAAAATGCAATCTTTCGACCCTCTGACCAGCCACTGACCCTGGCGCTTCTGGTCCTGCCGCAGGCGTCCATCCTGGAAGTCGCCTCGGCCCTTGACCCGTTGCGCAACGCAAACCGCCAGCTGGGCCATGAGGCCTATCGCTGGCGCGTTGTCTCGCCGGACGGTGCCCCCGTGCCCCTGACCTGCGGGATATCGCTGCCCTCCTCGGGTCCCCTCTCGCACGCGACCGGGGCCGAGGCACTGATCGTCGTCGCCGGATACCGCCTGAACGAGGTCGCAACTCGCCCCCTGATCCGTGACCTGCGCCGCATCGCCCCGCGCTTCCAGCTGGTCGGCGGCATCGACGCTGCCCCTTGGGTCCTCGCCCGCGCGGGGCTTCTGGATGGCTACCGCGCCACTGTGCACTGGGAGGACCTGGAGGATCTCGCGGCCAGCCATCCCGAGATCGACATCGTCTCCGACCGCTTCGTGATCGACCGCAACCGCGTGACGATCAGCGGCGCGGCCCCCGCTGCCGACTTCATGCTTCACCTGATCCGCAGCCGCCACGGGGCCGCACTGGCCCGCCAGGTCGCCGCAAGCTTCCTCGCCACCGTCCGCAAGGGGTCCGAACCCCAGATCGCCGAGGCGCAGGACCGCGCCCTGGACTCCCGCGTTGCACAGGCACTTGCACGGATGGAGGCCCGGATCGACGCCCCCGAGCCGGCCTCCAGGACCGCCGAAGCCGTGTCCCTCTCCTCCCGTCGGCTTGAGTCGCTTTTCCGACAGGCGCTTGGGACCACCCCTGCCGCCCACGCGCTTGACCTGCGCCTGCAGGCCGCGCGCCGGATGCTGACCGACACGCGGCACCCGCTGGCCGAGGTGGCGCTGCGCACCGGCTTCTCCAGCCCTTCGACGCTTTCCCGCGCATTCAAGGCCCGTTTCGGCCAGCCTCCGGGCGCGCTTCGGCGCTAGACCTTGTCCTGGTCCAGCTCGGTCCCATCGTGAACCACCTTGCGCAGTGGTGTCATCAGGATCAGAGTCAGGACGGTCACCAGGCTCAGGATCACCGCGATATCAAGCTGCCCATAGCCCACGGCCGCCCCGATGGCCCCTGTCGCCCAGAGGCTCGCCGCTGTCGCCGTGCCCGTGGCCCGGTCCCCCTGTTTCAGGATTGCCCCACCACCGATGAAACCGATGCCGGTCATCAGCCCCTCCATGATCCGCGACTGCTGCTCGGACTCCGCGCCGATCACCTGGATGGCCATCATCACGAACCCGCAAGACGCAATGGCGACCAGAGGAAACGTCCGCAGCCCCGCACTTCGTTCCTCACGTTCGCGATTCCAGCCGATGGGAAGGGCCAAGAGATAGGCCACCCCCAAAGTGATCAGATTCGAAAGCGCCGCATCGGCGTCCAGACTGTAGAATATTTCCAAGCTCGCTCCCCAGTCCAAATCCGCGCTATGCCGGCTCCAGCAAACCCCGACCCTTGAGCAATGGTTCCACCCCCGGCATCCGGCCCCGGAACTTCAGATACAGCGCCTCGGCATCCTCGGACCCGCCGGCCGACAGGATGTACCGCTCCAGTTTGGCCGCCACCTTGGGGTCGAAGGCATCCCCCGCCTCCTCGAAGGCCGCAAAGGCATCGGCATCCATGACTTCGGACCACATGTAACTGTAGTACCCTGCCGAATAGCCGTCGCCGCTGAAGACATGCGCGAAATGCGGCGTCGCGTGCCGCATGCGGATCGCCCTTGGCATCCCCAGGCTTTCCAGCACCTCGGCCTGCTTCTGCATCGGGTCCACAGACGGCACCCCGGTGTGGAACTCCAGGTCGACCATCGCGCAAGCCACGAACTCAACCGTGGCAAAGCCCTGGTCATAGGTCCCGGCATCCAGCAACCGCTTCAGCATGTCGGCGGGCATCGGCTCGCCCGTCTCATGGTGCCTGGCGTGGGCCTCCAGCACCGAAGGCACCTCCAGCCAATGCTCATAAAGCTGGCTTGGCAGTTCGACAAAGTCGCGCGCGACCGACGTGCCGCTGATGAAGCCGTAGGTCACGTCAGACAGCATCTGGTGCAGCGCATGGCCGAACTCGTGGAACAGCGTCCGCGCATCGTCATAGCTCAAAAGGCAGGGATCGCCCTTGGCGAAGTTGCACACATTCACCACGATGGGCCGCTGATCGCCGCCCAGCTTGCGCTGCGACCGCATCGCGCTGCACCAGGCCCCCGACCGCTTCGAGCCTCGCGCGAAGTAGTCGCCAAGGAACACCGCGACATGCTTGCCCTGACGCGTCACCTCCCACCCCCGCACATCCGGGTGATAGAATGGCCCCTCGATCTCGCGGAACTCCAGCCCGAACAGACGGGTGGAACAATCGAACATCGCCCCCAGCATGGCGTCAAGCGACAGGTATGGCTTCAGGACCGCCTCATCCAGGTCATGCTCCGCCTTGCGCCGCTTCTCACTGTAATAGCGCCAGTCCCAGGGTTCCAGCGGCGCCGGGTAGCCGTCTGCGCACAGCATGGCTTCCAGCACTGCCGCATCCGCCAGTGCCTTGGCCCGCGCCGGTTGCCAGACCCGCATCAAGAGGTCCCGCACCGCGTCGGGGGTCTTCGCCATCTCCGGCTCCAGCTTGAACGCCGCGAAATCCGCGTAGCCCAGCAGCTGCGCCCGCTCTGCGCGCAAGGCCAGTATCTCCGCCGCGATGGCCCTGTTGTCGGTCTCGCCGCCGTTGGCCCCGCGCGCGACCCAGGCCGCATAGGCCTTCTCGCGCAGCACCCGGTTGGGCGAAAACTGCAGGAACGGGACGATCAGGCTGCGGCTCAGCGTCACCACCGGCCCCGTGCCCTTCTCGGCCCCAGCTGCCCGCGCGGCATCCTGGACGAACTCCGGCAGCGCGGCCAGGTCTGCCTCCGCTAGCTCCATCGACCAGGCCCGCTCATCCGCCAGGAGATTCTGCCCGAACTGCGTTCCCAGCACCGCCAGGCGCGCTTTTACCGCCGTCAACCGCTCTGCCGCTGCCCCGTCCAGCGCCGCCCCGGACCGCACGAACATCTGCCGGTAAAGCTCCAGCACCCGGCCCTGCTCTGCCGTCAGACCCTGGCCCTCGCGCCCCAGCCAAAGCGCCTCGATCTTCGCCCAAAGCGCCTTGTTGTTGGTGACTTCGCTGGAGAACTCCGACATCTTCGGTGCCAGCTCCCGCATCAGCGCCTCACGCGCCTCGGTGCTGTCGGCCCCCGCGAGATTGTAGAATACCCCCGCCACCCGGTCGAGGTCGCCCTCCGCCAGTTCCAGCGCCTCGATCACCCCGGCGAAGTCCGCCGCCGGGCCCTCGGCAATCGCAGAAACCGCCGCTCGCGCCCGAACCAGTGCCTCATCAAAGGCCGGCCCGAAATCCTCATCCCGGATGCGCTCGAACGGCGGCAGTCCGAAGGGCGTTTCCCACAGTTCCAGAAGCACGTTCATTGCAAATCTCCTTTGTGTCGAAGGCTAGGCTCGCCTTCGAACAAGGTCCACCCCATGCCCTTTCACATTTGCCCAAATATCCTCTGGGGGTTTGGGGGGCGAAGCGCCCCCATCGCCCGAGGAGGAGGCGAAGCCCGACGACGAGACAGAAGACTTGCGGCGCAAGCCGCTCCGCTCACGAACCGTCCCGCCCGCGCGACCGCATCCGGGTCTCGAACCGCCGCAGCAGCAGGCTCAGCCCGATGGTCATCACCAGATACAGGAAAGCCGCAACGTTATAGGTCTCGAAATAGCGGAAGTTCCCTGCCGCCGTGACCTTGGCCAACTGCGCGACATCCGAGATCCCCAGCACGGCGACCAGGCTGCTGTCTTTCACCATTGCAACAAAATCATTGCCCAAGGGGGGCAATATAAGCCGGAAAGCTTGCGGAAATCGAACATGCCGAAACCGTTGCCACCCATTCAGGCCAAGCGACATCGCCGCTTCGATCTGGCCCTTGTCCACCGCTTGCAGACCGGCCCGAAAGATCTCGGCCAGGAAAGCAGAGTATGCAAGCATGAGAGCCAGCACCGCACGCCACAGCAGGGGCACGTCTCTGGTCCGCATCACCTCGTCGCCTGCCAGCGCGTTCACCCCGGCCACAACGCCCGGCACCAGGACGAAAGCGACGTAGAGCAGAAGGACGATGATCGGCACGCCCCGCATCACCTCGATGTAGAACCGCGCGACCTGCCGCACGATCAGGAACCGCGACAGCCCCATCATCGCAAGGCCAAGCCCCATCGCGCAGGCCCCCAGATAGGCGACCACCGCCACCGTCAACGTGATGACAAGACCCTTGGACAGAACCCGCAGGGCCGAGGCATAGACCTCGTCCGCCAGCATCTCGTACAACAGCCACAGGCCGGTGACCGTCAGGATCACCAGCCACCAGGGAAAGTCCTTGTCAGGATCGGCGTTCGGCGCCATGCGGTTGCCCCCGGACCATCAGGACCGGGGGCCCACCTTCATTCACCCATCTTGTACTCGACAAACCACTTCTGGTTCAGCGCATCCAGTGTCCCGTCCGCCTTCATGGACGCAATCGCCGCGTTGATCGGCGCCACCAGATCCGACCCCTTGGGGAAGATGAAGCCGAAATCCTCGGACGCCAGCGGCTCGCCGATGATCTTCAGCCCGCCGTTCGAGGCCTGAACATACCCGTTCGCCGCCGTCGAATCCGACAACGTCAGGTCCACGTCCCCCGCCTTCAGCGCCTCCAGCCCGGCCCCGAAGGTCTCGAACTTGATCACCCGCTGGTTCTCCTCATTGCCGTCCAGAATGTTGTAGATCGCCGCATAGAAGGGCGAGGTTCCGGGCTGGGCCGAGACCAGAAGCTCGGGAATCGCCGCGAACGACGCCGCATCGGTAAATCGCTCTTCGTCACCACGCACGATCATCAGCATTTCCGACCGCATGTAAGGGTCCGAGAAATCGACCTTTTCCTTGCGCTCGTCCTTGATGGTGATGCCGGTCATGCCAAGGTCGTACTGGCCTTCCGAAACGGCGGGGATCATCGCGTCCCAGCTGGTGTTCTCGTATTTCACGGTGATGTTCAGCCGCTTCACGATCTCGGCCATCGCGTCGTATTCCCAGCCCACGGCCGCGCCGTCCCTGTCCAGGAACTGCAGCGGCGGATAGGCGTTCTCGGTCACCACGACGACCTCACGACCGCCGAGGTCCGGCAGGTCCTGCGCCAGGGCAGGCAGGGTCATGGCAGCAAGTCCAAGCAGGGCAGCAGCGGTCAGTTTCATCGGTCAGGCTCTCCGGGCTGATTGATCAAGCGACGACTATGCCACGGTGGTTTGCCGATGCAAGGCGGCCATCGGAACGCGAGGTGGATATGGTTGTCCTGCCACAAGGTTCGGCTGCCCCCGCTTGGTCCTTTGCCGGTGCTTGGATCGGGTCGGTAGGGTGGGCGCATCGCCCACCCTACTCCCCCGCCAGTCCTGAAAAGCCATCTCCCGAGGTCTCCCCGCGTAGGGTGGGCGATCCGCCCACCTCCCCCTTCCCAACCTGCGCGATCCGGTTCACCCTGCACCGAAGAAGGAGCGTCCGATGGATCCCGCCACCCTGACCGCCACCGCCCTCGTCGGCCTCATCCGCGCGCGTGAACTCACTGCCGTCGAGGCGACCCGCGCCACCCTCGCCCGCGTCGACCGGCTGAACCCCGGCCTCAACGCCATCGTGCAGCGGATGGACGACCAGGCGCTTGACCAGGCCCGCGCCATCGACGCGCGGCATGCGCGGGGCGAAGACCCCGGCCCCCTCGCAGGCGTCCCCGTGACAGTGAAGGTCAACATCGACCAGCAGGGTCAGGCCACGACGAACGGGCTGCGCATCCAGTCCGACCTCATCGCCACCGAAGACAGCCCGCCCGTCGCAAACCTCCGCCGCGCCGGGGCCATCATTGTCGGCCGCACCAACACCCCGGCCTTCAGCTTGCGCTGGTTCACCCGCAACCCGCTGCATGGTGCGACGAAAAACCCCGCCTTCCCCGGTCTCACCCCCGGCGGATCATCGGGAGGGGCCGCCTCTGCCACCGCCGCGGGCCTTGGCCCCATCGCCCATGGCACCGACATCGCCGGATCAATCCGCTACCCGGCCTTCGCTTGCGGCATCCACGGCCTCCGCCCCGGCCTTGGCCACGTCCCCGCGTTCAACGCCACCGCAGGCGACCGGCTGATCGGCGGGCAGCTCATGGCCGTCTCCGGCCCCCTCGCCCGCTCTGCCGCCGACCTGCGCCTTGGCCTCCGGGCCCTCTCGCAGCCCGACCCGCGCGACCCCTGGCACAGCCCGGCCACCCCAGCGCCCTACCGCAAACGCGCCGCCCTCGCCCTGACTCCCGACGGCCTCCAGACCGACCCGGCCCTGCAACAGGCCCTCACCGAGGCCGCCCGAACGCTGGAAGCGGAAGGCTGGGAAATCGGCACCCCGACCCTCCCCCCCTTCCGCGAGGCGATGGAGCTGCAGCTGACCCTCTGGCTCTCCGAATTCGGCCTCGGCGGGACCGAAGCCATCGCCCGCGAAGCCGACCCCGACGCCAGCTTCGTCCACCGCGAACTCACCAAACTCGCCCCGCCGCCCACGCTGGAAAGCTTCATGCGCGCGCTGCAATCCCGCGCGCGCCTCGCCCGCCTCTGGCGCCTCTTCTTCGCCGACTGGCCGGTCCTTCTGACCCCGGTCTCAGGGCAACTCCCCTTCCCTGACCACTACGACACTTCAAGCCCCGAGGCCTTCACCAAGGTGATCGAGGCGCAAATGCCCCAGATCGCCCCCCCGTTCATGGGCCTGCCCGGCCTCACCGTCACAACGGGTCGCACCGCAACCCACCCCCTCGGCATCCAGGCCCTCGCCGACAGGGGACAGGAGCACATCCTCCTCGACATCGCCGACCTCCTCGCCCCCGAAATCCCCGCCGTGACCCCGTAGGTCGGGGTTCACCCCGACTCTCCCGGCGCGCTTGTAGGGTGCGCTACAGCGCACCGCCCTTCTGCAAACGGTCTGTCCCAGCTATCGCTCAAGGACCGGCAACAACTCGCATCCGCACGGGCACAATCCAGGGCAAGCCCCGCCCCGCTTTCCCTTCTTCAAATATCCCCGCCGGAGGCACCGCCGAGGCGGCTGGCCGCAGGCCAGAGGCGAGACGAAAGGCGTGCGCCTCAGCGCTCAATTCGACAACCGCCTCAACCCGCGAACCGGCCCGGCACAAGGTGCCTCTCTTCCCCCTCCGTGGAGCGGGGATGGGGGTGGGGGGCGTCGTTTGCAAACCTTAACGCAAGGTAAACAAAAAAACCCAAACCATTGAATTCAAACATACTTCAACGTTTGTCCACCGTGGACACCCCTCAATGCCGCCCCCCGCAGACCTCACAATCCGTCCGCTTCTTCACCCCGATCACCCGGGTCTCCATATAAAGTGCGTCGTGGATCATCAGCCGCCCGGCCAGCCCCTCCCCGGCCCCCGTGACCCACTTCACCGCCTCCATCGCCATCATTGATCCGATGACCCCGGGCAAGGGCGCCGCCACCCCCGCCTCGGCACAGGTCGGCACCAGCCCGGGCGCAGGTTTCACCGGGAAGACGCAGGCATAGCACGGCCCGCCCTTCGCCGGATCGAACAGGCTGACCTGCCCCTCCCACTGCGTGATCGCCCCGCTGATCAAAGGCACCCCCGCCGCCACGCAGGCTCGATTCACCAGATAGCGGGTCTCGAAATCATCGGTCCCGTCGAGGACCAGGTCGTACTCCCCCACCAGGTCCTCCGCGATCTCCTCTCCCAGTCGCCGATGATAGGGCCGCACCTCGATGAACGGGTTCAACGCCCGCATCGCGACCTCGGCCGAGAAGACCTTCGGCATCCCGATCCGCCCGTCGGTGTGGATCACCTGCCGCTGCAGGTTCGACCCCTCGACCATGTCGTCATCGATGACCCCGATCGTCCCCACGCCCGCCGCCGCGAGGTACAGCAGGACGGGCGACCCCAACCCGCCCGCCCCGACAACCAGCACGCGCGCGCGCTTCAGCCGCTTCTGCCCCGGCCCCCCGATCTCGCGCAGGATGATGTGACGGGCATAGCGGTCCAGTTCGGCCTCGCGGAAGGTTCCCGCAGGCTGCGCCACGGCAGGCTCCTCCCCCTTGCGCCGCCGCACCGCCCGCAGCACCTCGCGGTAGCCCAGCGCGACTGCCGCCAGCAGCCCGAACACTGTCCAACCCCGGAAATCTCCGCCCACCACGCGCGCGAGAGGGTTCTCGGCCTGCATCGGCAGATGCACCAGCATCAGCAGCGCCCACCAGCCTGCCGCAAGCCAAAGCCACCGCGCGCCCCAACCGCGCCAGCGCCCCAGCGCCCAGAGGCCGACAAAGCCGACAAGCCCGATCACGACCGGAAGCCCGTTGACCCGAACCCCCCCGTTCCCCGCGCCGTCTCGTCCAGACCCTCGACCACCGCAAAGCCCACCTGCACGACCGGCGCCACCACCACCTGCGCCACCCGGTCGCCATGCCGCACCGTGTAAGGCTCGGTCCCCAGATTGATCAGCGACACCCCCAGTGGCCCCCGGTAATCACTGTCGATGGTCCCCGGCGTATTCGGCAGCGTGATGCCGTGCTTAGACGCCAGCCCGGACCTTGGACGCACCTGCATCTCATAGCCCTCGGGGATGGCGACCCGGATACCCGTCGGACAGATCGCCCGCCCCATCGGCGCCAGCGTCAGCCCAGCCTCCCGCTGCGCTTCGGGAAAGTTCGCGCACAGGTCCGCCCCCGCTGCCCCGGCAGTCTGATAGACCGGCAACGGCAGGCTCCGGTCAGCCCAATCCTCCCACAGCACCTGCACCACCGGCCCCATCGCCCCGCCTTTCATCTTTGTCCAAATATCCCCGCCGGAGGCACTTGTCTCAGCGCAACGCCTCGGCAATGCGTGCCGCCAGCTTTCGCGCGACCTCGTCCTTGCCCATCCGGGGCCATGCCTCCGCCCCCGCCTCCGAGATCAGCGTCACCGCGTTCTCGGCCCCGCCCATGATTCCGGTCCCCGGCGAGACGTCATTCGCCACGATCCAGTCGCAGCCCTTGCGCGCCCGCTTGGCTGTGGCGTGGGCCACGACATCGGTCGTCTCGGCCGCAAAGCCCACCACCAGCCGAGGCCGCTTCGGCCCCTTGGACACGGTGGCAAGAATGTCCGGGTTCTCGGCAAACTCCAGCGACGGCGCCCGTCCCGACGCGTCCTTCTTCAGCTTCTGCCCGCTCGCATTGGCCACCCGCCAGTCCGCCACCGCCGCCGCCATCACTGCAGCATCGGCGGGCAGGGCCGCGTTCACCGCCGCCGCCATCTCGGCCGCCGTCTCGACGCGCACGACCTCTACCCCGATCGGAGGCGGCACCGCCGCAGGCCCGGTCACAAAGGTTACCCGCGCCCCAAGATCGCGAAGTGCTGCGCCCAGCGCGCTGCCCTGCGCACCCGAAGACCGGTTGGCGATATAGCGCACCGGGTCGATGGGTTCATGCGTCGGACCCGAGGTGACGACCACATGCTTTCCCGCCAAAGCCCCACCGCCCAAGGCCACCGTTATCGTTTGGACGATGTCTGCCGGTTCCGCCATCCGGCCCGGCCCGTATTCACCGCAGGCCATCTCGCCCTCGTCCGGGCCAACCATCAGCACTCCGTCCGATCGCAGCACCGCAAGGTTTCGCTGGGTCGCCGGATGCTGCCACATTCTCACGTTCATCGCCGGGGCCACCAGCACCCGCTTGTCTGTCGCGAGCAATAGCGTCGAGGCCAGATCGTCCGCCCGCCCTGTCGCCATCTTCGCCAGAAGGTCCGCCGTTGCCGGGGCCACCACCAGAAGGTCCGCCGATCGCGACAGCTCGATATGGCCCATCTCGGCCTCGGACGTCAGGTCGAACAGCGCCTCATGCACCTTGGACTTTGCCAGCGCACCTACCGACAGCGGTGTCACGAACTCGGCCCCCGCCCGGGTCAGGACTGGCACCACTGAAGCCCCGGCCTTCTGGACCAACCGGATCAATTCCAGCGCCTTGTAGGCCGCGATCCCGCCGCCGATGATCAGAAGTATGCGCTTGCCAGCCAGCATCGGCAGGTCCCCCAGACGGCCTGCCTCAAGGTGTAGGGGCCGCGGCGGACAAACTCAAGGCAGAGGTCGGGGGGCGTTCCGGTCGATCTCCTCGGCCACCAGCCCCTGCAATCGCCAAAGCCCGGCATCGCGGATGCCCCGCGCATCAAGTTGAGTGACTGTGTTCAGCAGATATTCCGCCCCGGACCCCCAATGACCGCAGGCCCGCGACAATGTCCGGGCAACCGCTTCGGGCGGCAGGCGCCCGGCATAATACGGAGAGTCGCGGTTCATCACGAACCCCAGCGCCCGCAGCGGACCATCGGCTGTCTCTACGGTCAACCAGCGTGGCATGGAGTTGATCGGCTTCACCGTGAACTCCCGGCGGAACAATCGGTCCAGAATGAGGGCAGGATCGTCGGGCGGCAGCTCGTAGATTACCCCTCTGCACTGCCCACCTCGGTCCAGCGCCATCATCAGGCCTGGCTCATCGACCGTACCGCGAAAGCGATGAATCCGAAGGCAAAAGGCGCGATGATAGCCGCGAGCCACAGCCGGTCGCTCGGCCCGATGCTCCATCTCGGGCTTCCAGATCAGTGAGCCATAGGCGAAAAGCTGGATCGGCCGGTCTGGGCAGGGATGGGCGTCCAGGATGCGCTCGACCCATCCGGCATAGTCGGCGTCGGTCTGCTGCTCGACGCCAACAGCCGGACCGGCATCCGCAACCACGCGATGCACGCGGGCGATGTGGTCCGGTGTCAGGCTCAGCGGTTCCGTGGACCGGGGCATGGACTCCCCCTTCGAGAAGCAATTTCCCATCCCACGCCCGGTCGCGTCAAGCTTCAGGCAAGGAAGTGGCGCACCTCGCGCGACTGTGTCTCAAGACTCCGGCGCATCTTTGCAAAGGCCGCAGCCTCAAGCTGCCGGACGCGTTCCTTGGACAGGCCAAGCTCCTCACCCAGGCTTTCCAACGTCCGGCTTTCTTCCTTCAACTTGCGCTCTGCAACGATGTAGCGTTCCCGCGCGTTCAGCCCCTGCATCGCCTTGACCAGCCAGTCGCGCAGGCGCGCGCCGTCATGCGCACCCTCGACCGCATCTGCCGCCTGCACCCCGTCATCTTCCAGCGCGTCGATCCACTCGCGCCCGTCTTCGTCCGAGGACTGGGTGGCGTTCAACGAATAGTCGCTGCCCGAAAGCCGACCCTCCATCATCTCGACGTCGTGGACCGGCACACCTACTTCGGCCGCCACCATCTGACGAAGCTGGTGCTGGTCCAGCGTCTCGCCCCGCTGCGAGGCCTCGCGCTCCAGCTTGGCCTGGACACGGCGCAGGTTGAAGAACAGCGCCTTCTGACTGGAGGTGGACCCGGTCCGCACCATGGACCAGTTGCGCATCACGTAGTCCTGAATCGAGGCCTTGATCCACCAGACCGCATAGGTGGAAAATCGCACGCCGCGTTCCGGGTCGAACTTGTCGGCGGCCTTCATCAACCCCAGGCTGGCTTCCTGGATGAGGTCATTCATCGGCGCGCCATAGCGGCGGAATTTCGACGCCATGCTGATTGCCAGCCGCATATAGGCGGTGATCAGCCGGTGCAACGCGCGCTCATCGCGGTGATCGCGCCAGGCGCGGGCCAGCCGCAGCTCGGTTTCCGCGTCCAGAAGTTCGGCCTTCATCGCTTGGCGCGACATGCCTTGATCGGTATATCCGTCCAGTGCCATGACCACCTCCAGATCGTCGTGCCGCAGCTTTTCCGCCTGTTCTTGTCCCTTCTACGAGGCAATCCCGTGACCGGATCACTCCCGCCCCTCACTCTTGTCATCGGCGGCGCAAGGTCGGGCAAATCCGCCTTCGCCGAGCGTCTGATCACCGCAACCGGTCGCCCCCGCCGCTACATCGCCACCGCCGAGGCCTGGGACGACGAGATGCGCGACCGCATCGCCCGGCACCGGCAGGACCGGGGCCCGGTCTGGACCACGGTCGAGGCCCCCCTGGATCTGCCCGCCGCCCTCGCCCAGGCCCGGTCGGACGAAGCCGTCCTTGTCGATTGCGCTACACTGTGGCTGACCAACCACCTTCTGGCCGACCACGACCTGTCCGCCGAGGTTCGCAATTTCCTGGTCGGACTGGCCGCGTGCACGGCGCCTGTCGTCATCGTCTCCAACGAGACAGGCTGGGGCATTGTTCCCGAAAATGCGCTGGCGCGACGGTTCAGGGATGAACAGGGTCGGCTCAATCAGCGGCTTGCGGCCGAAGCGGACCTTGTCGTGACCGTGATCGCCGGCCTGCCTCTGGTCCTCAAGGGCACGCTTCCGTGATGCCGGGACGGTGGGCAAGATTGCCCACCCTACGCTTGCGCGACTTCTGAAACGGGAACGCCATCGGTGGCGGCAGCTGATCAGACGGATTTCTGCCAGGCGCAAGGTTGGCCCCAAGCAATGCGTGTCGCGACGGCCTCTTGCGCGTACGCCGCAGGTGTGTCCCTTTCGGCCTGCCCCTTTGCAATGACCCACAGCGTGGGCCATACTGCGTTCCCTGCAGATCCGAGAACCCGATGACCCGCTACTGGCTTGTCCGCCACGGCCCCACACATGCGAAGGCGATGATTGGCTGGACCGACCTGCCCGCTGACCTCTCCGACACAGTTGCCCTCGCACGCCTGACATCACACCTGCCATCCGAAGCCCCGGTGGTCTCCTCCGATCTCTCCCGAGCCATTGCGACAGCCGATGCACTTGGCCCACGCCCGCGTCTGGCCCACGACTCTGCCCTGCGCGAAATCCACTTCGGTCGGTGGGAGGGTCGGGGCTTTGCCGAGGTCGAGGCCGAGACCCCCAGCCTCATCCGCGCTTTCTGGGAAACCCCGGGCGACATTCGCCCCCCTGGCGGCGAAAGCTGGAACGACCTCACCGCCCGCACCTGGGGCGCGCTTGATCGGCTCCACAGCCAGGGTCCCGACCTGATCGTCGTCGCCCATTTCGGCCCGATCCTCGCCGCTCTTCAACGTGCCGGGGGCTTGACCGCGATCCAAGCCTTCGGTCACAGGATCGACAACCTCTCCGTCACCTGCCTGACGCTTGACCCGCCCAAGGTTCACACAGTCAATCACCGCCCGTGATGACACCCGCCACAATTCAGCGTTTCCCTTGTCGTCCGCGACCCGCTTCAATGGCCGCGAAAGGACAAACCTCATGACCTATGATCTCGTGATCGGCGACCGCGCCTATTCCAGCTGGAGCCTGCGCGGCTGGCTTCTCTTCGACGCCTTCGGCATCCCCGTCCGCACCATTCCGGCCCGGCTTTACACCAACGAACTGTCCAACGTCCTCAAGGACTTCTTCCCTGCTCGTACAGCCCCCACGATGCGCACGCCCGAAGGTTCGGTGGTCCCCGAAACCATCGCCATCGCCGAAGAAATGGCCACCCGCCACCCCGAGGCCCGGATCTGGCCCTCAGATCCCCACGCCCGGGCCACCGCCCGCGTCCTGGCCGCAGAAATGCATGCAGGTTTCACCGCGCTTCGGTCCCATTGTCCGATGAACCTGCGGGTCAGCTACACCGGCTGCCAGCCGCCGCCCGAAGTCCTGGCCGACCTCAGTCGGCTGGAGACGCTCTGGACCTGGGCGCGCGAGACGACGAAATCCTCCACCCCCTGGCTCTGCGGCACCTATTCCGCCGCCGATGCCTTCTTTGCGCCGGTTGCCAGCCGCATCGCCACCTACAACCTGCCTGTCAACGCCGACGCAATGCTTTACGTCAACGCCCACCTTGCCCACCCTTCGTTCCGCCGCTGGCGCGCGATGGGCCTTGTGGATGGCGCCGATCAGGACTTTTACCGCCGCGACTATCCCCGCCGAGACTGGCCCGGTCCGGTGCCGCTGCCCGCCAAGGCGGTGGACTGCGCCAACACCGTAAACGCCACCTGCCCCTACTCTGGCAAGCCCGTCACCCACGCTTTAGAGCTCTACGGCCGCCGCTTCGGCTTCTGCAACGCGTTCTGCCGCGACAAGACCCTGGCCGACGCCGAAGCCTGGCCGAAGTTCATGGCCCTTTACCATTCGTAAACCATTCGGCCCTACCCGTTAACCAAGGTGAATCGGGTGGGGCGGAATGCACGGACTTTGCAGAACATGCGGCGGGCGCTCGATGAAAGCCCGCGCCTTTCACCTTGCGTCAAATATCCCCTGCGGAGCATACCCGAGCCGGTTGCGCGCTTTTCGCGCGCAGAGGCGAGACAAAAGGCTTGCGCGGAACGCGCTCGATTCAATAACCGCCCCACCCCACGGGCGCCCCGCATGACGGCCCGCGCCTATACAGTTGCCTTCGAAGGCGTCGAGGCCCGCCTGGTCGAGGTGCAATGCGCTGTCTCCCCTGGCTCGCCCGCCTTCACCTTGGTGGGACTGCCGGACAAGGCAGTGTCCGAGGCCCGCGAACGCGTCCGCGCCGCCCTTCAGGCGCTTTCCATTGCCCTGCCCGCCAAAAGGATCACCGTCAACCTCTCGCCCGCCGATCTGCCCAAGGAAGGCTCCCACTTCGACCTGCCCATCGCCCTTGCCCTTCTCGCGGCGCTGGAGATCATCCCGCGTGAGGATGTCGAAGGCACCGTCGCGCTGGGCGAGCTTTCGCTGGATGGCCGTCTCGTCCCCGTTGCCGGCGCTCTCCCCGCCGCGATGGCCGCCGCCGTCGAGGATCGTACGCTTCTCTGCCCCAAGGCATGCGGGGCCGAGGCGGCCTGGGTCGGCGCGACGCAAGTCCTTGCCGCCGCCTCGCTGGAAGAAGTGCTGCACCACTACACCGGTCGCGCGCCGATCCTTCCCGCCGAAGCTGGCGAGGTCACCGGAAGCCGCAACCTGCGCGACTTTCGTGAGGTGAAGGGCCAGGAACGCGCCAAGCGGGCGCTGGAAATCGCCGCCGCAGGCCGGCACCACCTGTTCCTGGTCGGGACGCCTGGCTCGGGCAAGTCGATGCTCGCCGCCCGCCTTCCGGGCATCCTGCCGCCGCTGACCGCTCCCGAGGCGCTGGAGACCTCGATGATCCATTCCCTTGCGGGCCTCTTGTCAGAGGGCGGCATTTCCCGCGATCGCCCGTTCCGGGAACCCCACCACACGGCGTCGATGGCCGCCATCGTCGGCGGCGGAAAGGGGGCTAAGCCGGGGGAGATCAGTCTGGCCCACAACGGGGTTCTCTTCCTGGACGAGTTTCCCGAGTTCCCGCGGGCGGTCCTCGACACGCTCCGCCAGCCGATCGAGACGGGAACCGTCATGGTTGCCCGGGCCAACGCGCACATCCGGTACCCTTGCCGCTTCCTGCTGATCGCCGCCGCGAACCCCTGCAAATGCGGCTACCTGTCCGACCCCTCCCGCGCCTGCGGGCGGGCGCCGGTCTGTGGCGAGGATTATCTGGGCCGTATCTCCGGGCCGCTGATGGACCGGTTCGATCTGCGGGTCGAGGTGCCGCCGGTGGCCTTCGCCGACCTTGATCTGCCCGCGTCGGGAGAAAGCTCGGCCACCATCGGCGCCCGCGTTGCTGACGCCCGTGACCGGCAGACCGCCCGGTTCGCGGCGGCCCCCGATCTGCGGGTCAATGCCGACCTGGAGGGGGCGGCACTGGAGGAGCATGCCGCGCCGGACGCCGAGGGGAAGGAACTGATCGGACGGGTCGCTGAAAGGATGGGGCTGTCGGCGCGGGGCTACCACCGGGTGCTGCGGGTGGCCCGGACCATCGCCGATCTTGAGGCAAGCCCGACGGTCCGCAAACCTCATGTTGCCGAGGCGATCAGTTTCCGGCTCGCCTCGGCCATCGGAGGGATCTGAACCTAGATATGTCCACGGTGGACATTTCTAGATTATCACTTATTTTCCGAACATTACCTGCGGACATTCAGTGTTTGTTAACACTTCCCGCACCCGGTTCATTCGGGAAAAGATGGGCCCGGTCCGGGTCAAAATCGAGGTTCATCTGCGCGCCGATGTCGAAAACGGCGTCGTGCGACAGGGCCGCAATCAGCGGGTTGCCGTCCTTGAGCGCGATCTCGACCACCGTCTCGGCGCCAAGCCGCTCGGTCAGCGCAACCGCCCCATGCAACTTGCCCGCACCTTGCGCAACCGAAAGGTACTGCGGCCGCAGGCCCAGAATCGCCTCGTCGCCCACCTTGAACAAGGCCCGCTTGCCCGAAACTTCGACCGGGTCCAGGGCGCCATTGGACACCAGCACCTTGCCGCCGTTCACCCCGTGCACCTTGACCTTCAGGAAGTTCATCGAGGGCGCACCCAGGAAACCGGCCACGAACAGGTTCGCCGGATCGTGATACAGGTCCATCGGCGCGCCGATCTGCATGACCTGGCCGTCCTTCAGCACGACGATCTTGTCGGCCAGCGTCATCGCCTCGACCTGATCGTGGGTGACATAGACCATCGTCGCGCCCAGCTGGTTGTGCAGCTTGCCGATCTCCATCCGCATGTCCATGCGCAGGGCGGCGTCCAGGTTCGACAGGGGTTCGTCGAACAGGAACACCTGCGGCTTGCGCACGATGGCCCGCCCGATGGCGACGCGCTGGCGCTGGCCGCCGGACAGCTGGCTGGGGCGACGGTCCAGCAGGTGTTCCATCTGCAGGATGCGCGCGGCCTCGGCGACCTTGGCGTCCTTTTCCTCTTTCGACGCGCCAGAGATCGTCAGCCCGAAGGCCACGTTTTCGCGCACCGTCATGTGCGGGAAGATCGCGTAGGACTGGAACACCATCGCAACCCCGCGCTGCGCGGGGGGCAGGTCGTTGACCTCGCGCTCGCCGATCACCAGGCTGCCCGACGAGATATCCTCCAGCCCCGCGATCATCCGCAGAAGCGTCGATTTTCCGCAGCCCGAAGGGCCGACGAAGACGCAGAACTCGCCGTCCTCGATCTCGATGTCGACGCCCTTGATGACATGGGTCTGCCCGTAGCTTTTCTTGAGATTCTTGAGGGAAATCCGTGCCATGTGCTACTCCGCCGCCTGTGCGAGGGTTTCAACGTGCAGAAGACCGTCCGGGCCGATGCTGACCGGCTCCGGGTCCATGATATAGCCGCCGAAGGTCGCCTTGCCGCTGTCGGCAAAGCCCATGATCACGAGGCCCTGCGGGCCGTCGACGATGCGGGCGGCGTAGCGGCGGCAGGGCTCGGCCCCGTCCAGGAAGGGACCGGGGGCGATGCGCCAGGGGCCGCGAGGATGGTCGGCGATCAGGTAATGCGTGCCGGTGACCGGGGATTCCGGGTTGTCACGGCGGTACTGGTCCGACCAGTGGGTCGAGGACGTGCAGAACAGGCAGTACCAATGCGCGCCGACCTGAAAGACCTGCGGCACCTCCAGCTGACCGAAGCCGCCGTGGAAGACCGGGGGTTGCAGGGTCCAGGTCGCAAGGTCCGGCGAGGTGGCAAAGCCGATGGCCCCGCCGGCGTTCGGCTCCGGCACGCCGGGGACGCGGGCGGTGAAATACATCAGCCAGCCGTTGCCGTCCGGGTCCTTCATCACCCAGGGGTCGCGCATCGCCCGGTCATGCCAGTGGCCGAGGACATGGTCCATTTCGTAGCAGTCGGCGTTGGGGCCGGTGAGGTCCAGCGCCAGCCCGTCGCCGACGCGGGTCCAGTTGTGCAGGTCCTTCGATGTGGCATGGCCGACGCGCTGGTAGAGCGACTGCTCGGCCAGGGTGGTGCCGGTGTAGAACAGGTGCCAGAGGCCATCGTCGCCCTTCACCACCGATCCGGTCCAGGTCGTGCTGTCGTCCCAGGCGGCCCCGTTGCGCTGGGGTTCAAACGTGGTGCCCATGTCGGTCCAGTTGGTAAGGTCCCTGGACACCGCATGGCGCTGGGTTGCGTTCAGGTGGCGGGCATCGGGGTCGATCAGCGACTTTGGCGCCTGCAGGAAATAGCCGTGCCAGATGTCGCCGTCCTGGACATACCAGCTGTCCCAGAACCAGAGATCTTTGTGTTTGAAGGACATATCGGACTCCGTTAGCCCTTCACGCCGGTCGATGCGATCGACGCGATGAAGGCTTTCTGCAGGTAAAGATAGAAGGCAAGGACGGGGACAGTGATCATCGACAGGTAGGCCATGACCTCGCCCCAGGCGACGTTGAGTTGGAAGAAGTATTGCAGGCCGACCATGACCGGGCGGTAGCCTTCCTCTTGCGTGACCATCAGCGGCCAGAGGTACTGGTTGTACATCACCAGGAACTTCAGGATCGCCGCGGTGGCGAAGATCGGGCCGGACAGCGGCATGACGATCTTGCGGTAGATCTGCCACCAGGAGGCGCCCTCGACCCGCGCGGCTTCGATCAGCTCGCCTGGCAGGTCCTTGAAGTACTGGACAAACAGGAAGACCGTCAGGCCGTCGGCGATGAAGGGGATGATCTGGACACGGTAACTGTTGAGCCAGCCCCAGGTGAGGCCCTCCATTCCGACCCAGGGCAGGTTCGCGACCATCATCAGAAGCGGGATGGCAATGGTCTCGAACGGCAGGATCAGCGTGGCGAGGAGAAGGGCAAGGAGCGTGTCACGGCCCCTCCAACGCACGAAGACGAAGGCAAAGCCGGCGGCGGAGCAGAGAAGCAGCGACAGCGCGACGGTAACGCCGGTCACGAGGACCGAGTTGAAAACGAAGGTCGCCACGGGCGCGCGCTGGAAGGCGTCGGTATAGTTCTGCAGGCTGATGTCGCCCACCGGCAGGAAGGCGCGGAGGTTGCCAGAGTCCTGCAAAAGCTGCTGGTCGGGCTTCAGGCTGGACATCAGCATGAAGACCAGCGGGAAGACGAAGATTATGGCAATCAGCACCAGGACGGCGTAGCGCGTCACCAGGCGAAGGCCGCGGTTGTCGGCAGCTATCATGGCCATCAGGTCTTCTCCCGCGTGAGCCAGCGTTGGATGAGCGAAATCGACAGCACGATCACGAACAGGATCACCGAGATCGCCGACCCGCCCGAGATGTCCTGCTTGCCGTAGCCGCGTTCGATGGCCTGGAAGACGATGGTCTGGGTGCTGTCCAGCGGGCCTCCGTTCGTCATCACGTCAATCTGGGCGAAAAGGCCGAAGGCCTGCATGGTGATGACGATCAGGATCAGGATCGCGGTGTTCCGCAGGCCCGGCCAGGTGATGTAGCGGAAGACCTGCCATTTGGAGGCGCCCTCGATGGCGGCGGCCTCGTAAAGGGTGGGCGAGATGGTCTGCAGGCCCGACAACCAGATCACCATATGAAAGCCCACCGCCTGCCAGATCGACATGGCGATGATGGAGCCAAGGGCGGTGGAAGGGTTGCCGAGCCAGTTCACCGGCTCGATCATCCCGAAGCTGATGGCGCCGAGGAGGTTGTTCAGCAGGCCCGACTGGCCGTCATAGATTAGCCGCCAGAGCAGCGAGACGACGACGATCGAGACGACGACCGGCATGAAGTAGATCGCCCGGAAGACGTTGATCCCGCGGAGGCGCTGGTTGATCAGAAGCGCGAGGCCAAGGGCAAGGGCCGCCTGCACGGGCGCAACGATCAGGACGAAGATGAAGGTGTTGACGATGGCTTTCATGAAGACCACGTCGCGGGCCAGGACGTAGGTGCGATCCTCGCCGCCCAGGGAGAAGCTGAACCATTCCCGCATGCCCGCAAGCTCGGGGCGGTCGGGGTTGTTGCGGGTCAGCGCGCGCAGCGAGGGGTATTCCGGCGCGCCGTCCTTCATCACCACCGCACCCGCGTCGTCACGGACCGGCTCCAGCGTGACCATCGTCACGCCGAGGAGTTGGCGGTAGTTCGACATCCCGACGAACTCGGTCGGGTTCGGCGAAATCAGCCGCTGGTTGGTGAACGAGAAGGCAAAGGCCAGGAAGAAGGGCAGGATCACGAACCCGGCGATCAGGAGGACCGCAGGTCCCGCCATCAGCCAGCCCGTCCGGTTGGACACGGTGAACTTCGACGCCATGATCGCCTCGATGCGTGAAGGGGAAAGGTGGCTGGCGGCGACACCGCCAGCCGAAGTTCTGGGGAGAACCCGGCCCCGGTCCGAAGACCGGGACCGACAGGCCTTAGTGGCCGTAGCCGCCGTTCTTTTCGATGTCGGCGTTGATCTCGTCGGTCGCCGCATCCAGCGTCGAAGCCACGTCCGCGCCGTTGGCGATGTCGGCCAGCGCCTTTTCGAAGACCTTGGCCTGGACCACGTAGCCCGGGGTCACCGGACGAACCAGCGCCTGTGCTTCGGTCAGACCGAAGAAGACAGCCATTGGCCCGCCGTCCTTGTAGTTCTCGGTCATCGCCGCGGCGGTCTTGGTCGCCGGGATCAGGCCGATGCCGTTCGAGAAGTCGGCCAGGTACTTGTCCTGAAGCGCGAACTCGATGAAGGCCGACGCGCCTTCCGGGTATTTCGACGAGGCCGAGATCCCGAACTGCCAGCTTGCAGCACCGATCTTGGGGCCGTTGCCAAAGTCAGGAGAGGGCAGGAATACCGTGTCGGGGAAGGCTTTCAGCGTGTTCAGCGCCGCCCAGTTGCCGTTCCACGAGAAGGCGTACTTGCCAGCGGCAAAGCCGCCGTCGCGGTCGGCCGGGTCCTGCGTCGCCGGCGCATAGCCGTTCTTGAAGAGACCTTGCCACCATTCGCCGAAGGCCATCGCCGCATCGCCGTTCAGGGCACCTTCCGCGGTCTTGTAGGTCGTCCGGTCGACGATGTCGCCGCCGAAGGACTGCAGGAAGGGCGAGAAGGCGTAGGGGTACCATTCGCCGGTCCAGGCCATGCCCGGATCGAAGGCGTATTCAAACTTGCCCGAAGCCTTGGCGGCATCCAGAGCGGCCATGAATTCGTCCTTGGTCCAGGGCTGCTCCAATGTGGGGGTGCGCAGGCCCAGCTCGTCGAGGTAAGCCTGACGGGTCACGAGGGCGACAGCGGCGTCCCAGAGGCCGATCGAATAGAGCTTGCCGTCCCAATAGCCCTTGGGGCCGGGCAGGAAGGCCTCGATCTTGGCTTCGTCGATTTGCAGCGGCTGCATGTAGCCGGCCCAGGCCCAGTTCGGCATCACCGGACCGTCGACGTCCAGAATGTCGGGCAGGTTGCCGGCCAGCGCGCCTGCGACGACGGAATCGTTGTAGGCGGCTTGCGGGAAGCTTTGCAGTTCCACCTTCCAGTCGGCCTGGCTGGCGTTGAAGTCGGCGATGATCTGGTTGATGATCTTGCTTTCGACCTCGTTGCCGGCACCGTGGTACCACATCGACAAGGTCTGCTGCGCCTGGGCGGCAGAGCCCCACGCCAGGATCGCGGCCGAGGCCGCGAGGGTGAACATCTTCATTGCTTTTCCTCCCTGAGGGTTTTGAAACTTATCACGTTTTCGGGGCGCAGCTCGGTGACCGAGCCGCGCCAGTGTACAGGGCCGGCCACCAGGACCGGGCTGTGGTCATCCCGGCCGTCGCCGGAAATCAGTTGCATCAACCGCTCGCCCGACCGCGCGCCGATGGCGTTGTAGGGCAGGTCCACCGTCGTCAGCGGCGGATAAAGCGTCTCGGCGATGGCACGGTAGTTGTCGAAACCCGCAACGCCGATCTCGTCCGGCATCTTGCGGCCCATGCTGCGCAGGATGCCATAGACCATCATCGCCATCTGGTCGTTGCCGCAGCACAGGACGGTCGGCGGCTGCTCCAGCTGCAGCATCCTGTCGATCGTGTCCCACAAAAGCTGCGGGCCGATTTCCGACTGGTCGAAATCGACGTGCTGCAACAGGGCCGGGTCGAAGGACAGCCCCGCCTCGTCCAGCGCCTCGCGGTAGCCAAGCGGGCGCAGGCGTCCGGCCGCCATGTCGGGGCGCAGCGAGAGATAGGCGATGCGGCGATGGCCTGCAGCGATCAAGCGGCGCACAAGGTCGCGCTGCAGCCGCCGGTCGTCGGGGACAACCGCGGGCGTCCCGCGCGCGTCAAAGCAGTTGGCAAGGACCAGCGGCGTGTCATCGGGCAGGTGCGGCAGGTTCACTTCCTGGTGGTATTCGGCGACGTAGATCAGGCCTTCGACCCGGTGCGACAGGAAGGTGTCAATCAGATGGGGCACCCGGTCGTTGCGCCCGGCGGTATCTGCGATCATCACCGTCATGCCCGAGGTTTCCAGTGCCCGCTGGATGCCCTGCACGATGTAAAGGTCGGGCAGGCCCTGCTGGGTCGACGGCTGGTTCTTGGTGGAAATCGCGCCAGTGATCAGCCCGATGATCCCGGACTTTTGCGCCCGCATCATCCGCGCCGCGTTCGAGCGGACATAACCCAGCTCGCGCATTGCGGCTTCCACCGTCTCGCGGGTCTTTTCGCCCACGGGACCGTCCGAGTTAAGCACACGGCTGACCGTCTTCGGTGAGACCCCGGCACGACGCGCAACATCATAGATTGTCGACATGCCCCCTCCCCGAAGCTTGCGACCTCACCGAGCGAGTGACATCGGTGTCATGACATCGATGTCATGAACCGACAGAGTCTGTCAAGGCCATCCTTTCGGCAGGCCAGCGTCAGGGCCAGGCGGGGATCGGGCCGGTCGGGGCGCGCGCCCTGGTGATCAGGATGTCTGCGGTGCAAGAGCAGACCTCGGCCGTGCAGAGGATCGGTCCCTGCGGCAGGGCGATGGGGCCGCCAAGCCGACCGATGTCTCCGCCGACGGCGCAGACGGCCCGGGTGACGGTGCCGTTGTCCCGCACCCGCAGCGATTCCAGCCCGGCATTGCAGCGGTATCCGCGCCAGCGATTCTGGCTCTGGAGGACGAATTCGTTGGCGCGCAGGTTGGCCCGCCTGCCGTCGGCCCCCTGCACGGTCATCAGGCCGCGCGGCATGATTCCCTGCTGCGCTTTCGTCTGCGCCAGCCCGCCCTGCATGACGGCAAGCTGGTCCGGCGTATAGTCGAAGAGCGTATTGCCGAACCCCACCCGCAGCGGCTTCAGCGTGATCGACACGGCCGGCAACACCTCACGCAGGGCCTGGGCTTCGTCGAGCGTCCGGTCGAAGTGGTCGGGCCGCATCGTGACGTTGACATGGACCGCCATCCGGTCAGCCAGGAGCCGCCCCACGGCGCGGAAATGGTCGAGGTCGGCGAATTCGTTGTGATAGGTCAGGATCACGCTGTCGAGATGCGGGGCAATCTTCTCCCAGAAGCGCAGGGTGCGTGAGCCGTTCGAGATCAGGCTGACCGAAAACCCCTGCGCCGAGGCCGCCTCCAGAAGCCGGATGATCTGCGGGTGCATCGTCGGCTCGCCCCCGGTGAACTGCAGCCAGACGCGCTTGCCCCGAACGTCGGTGTAGTGCTGGTGCAGCTGGTCATAGAAGTCGACAACATCCTCGACCCGCTGCCAGGCGACCGACCCGTCATGCAGTGCCTTCGGACAATAGCTGCAGGCATAGCTGCAGGCATTGCCAAGCGTCCAGTCGACCAGCACGACACGCGAATGGTCGGCATTGGCGTGTTCGATCAGATCATAAGGAGGGGTCGGCGGATCGGCCATGAAATCAATAGATTAGTGGAGCATACCACGAGCATTTGACTCGTCCTTGATGGAGAATATGCTATGGTTGGATTGATTGATACAGACGTTGTTTCCTAGCGCCCTCCTGCGGTCTTTCGGTCTGGTAGGTCCATGACGACAGGGTTTCCGTTCCTGATGCTGCTGCGGGCCATCCTGGTGATGGCTGGCCTTCTGGTGATGTCGGGCGCGGGGTTTGCGCAGGACCGCTGGGCGCTGGTCCTTGGCATCGCGACCTATGACAGTGGCCGCATCGCTTCACTCAAGAATACGCTGAACGATTCCCGCACCATCGCCGCCGCGCTGAACGACAAGGGCTTCAAGGTCTACTACCTGGAGAACGCCGCCCGGGGCGAGATCGACAGCGCCATCGAGCTGATCGAGATGGAACAGCGCGACGCCGAAATCGGTCTTCTGTATTTCGCCGGTCACGCGATCCAGCTGGACGGCGAGAATTTCATCCTGCCCTCGGACCTTGATCCGGCCCGGTCGACCCCGCTGCGCGAGCAGGCGATCTCGATCAATGCGTTGGTGACGCGGATCAACGCGATGGGCACGAAAAGTCTGGTCGTGATCCTGGACGCCTGCCGCAACTCGCCCCTGCCCGGCGAAAGTGCTGCGGGCACCGGCCTGGCCCTGGTCGACGCGCCCGAGAACACGATCATCGCCTACTCCACTGCGCCGGGTGAGGTGGCCTTTGACGGGACCGGGGCGAACAGCCCCTATACCGCCGCGCTTGCCTCGGCGCTGGACGGGGCCGAGGCGGACATCCGCGACGTGCTGCGGCTGGTGCGCGCCCGGGTGCGGCTGGCGACGGGCGGGGCGCAGATGCCCTGGTACATCGACAACACCCGCACAGCGATCCCGATCAGCCCGCGCAGCGGCACGGCGACGGAGGCGCTGGTGGACCTGGTCAAGGGCCGCGAGATCGACCTGTCGACCACCGCCTGGCTGACTGTGGCCGAAAGTGCCGACCCGCGCGACTTCAAGCTGTTCCTGGACCTTTTCCCGCAGGACCAGCTTGCCGCGGCGGCAGAGCGCCAACTGGTCCTGATCGAGGCCGAACCCGCCCCCGACTTTCCCCTGATGGAGATCGAGGTCGACGGGCCGGGCCGCGAGGTGCCCGACGGGCTTATGGCCGAGGTCACGGCCTGCGATCTGCTGGCGACCGGCGTGGGCGACGTCATGGCGGTGAGCGATCCGGTGCCGCATGACCTGGTCAACACCCGCGCCGCGATGCGCGCCTGTGTCGAGGCGGTGAAGAATGACCCCGAGAACCCGCGGCTGGTCGGCATCCTGTCGCGCGTCCTGCGGTTGTCGAACCGCTTCGACGAGGCCTTGCATTATGCCGAACTTGCGGCGGAACTGGGCAACCCCACCGCATATCTGGGTGTCGCCAGCTTCTACCGGCAGGGCATCGGCGTCACCCCGGACTATGCCCGCGCTTTCCAGGCGGCGCGCAAGGGGGCGCTTCTGGGCTCGCCTCAGGCGCAGCTGGTCACCGGGGTCTATTTCCGCGAAGGCTGGGGTGTCGAACAATCCTACCCTGAAGCCCAGCGCTGGATGCAGCTGGCCATGCAGAACGGCCATTCGCACGCCTTCGTCGCCTACGGCGATTTTTACCGCAAGGGCTTTGGCGTGCCGGTCGACGAGGCGAAGGCGCTGGACTACTACCGGCAGGCCGCGGTCCTTGGCAGTTCGGACGCCAAGAACCTGATCGGCATCGCCTATCTGCGCGGCAAGGGGGTCAAGCAGGACCGGGAAACCGGGATCCAGTGGCTGGTGCAATCCAGCGACGAGGGCAATCCCTTTGCCGCCTTCCAGCTTGGTCGCGCCTTCCAGGAGGGTCTGGGGGTCAAGAAGGACCTCAAGACCGCGCTGGCCTATTATCGGCTGTCGGCGCAGCGCAACTACCTGGGCGCTTATATCCGCATCGGCGACATGCTGCGCCAAGGGGCTGGGGGCAAGCCCGACCTTGCCGAGGCTTACGCCAACTACATCATCGCGCGCGAGGCGGCGATCCTGCGCGACACGATCGATTCCGCAGAAGAACTGGCCGAGGCGCAGGCCCGCATCGCCGAGGTCACGGCAGACATGACACCCGACCAGACGGCAGCGGGCGAGAAGACCGCTGCTGACTGGATCGCGCAATACGGGCTGCTGGATTTCAACCTTGTCAGCGAATGACACGGCGCGCCTGCGAGACTTCCCTGCGGTGTTCCTGTCCTACGACGAACCCTGGGCCGACCGGAACTGGCTGGATCTGAAGGCGATCCTTCCCCGCGCAGTCCGGGTGCATGGCGTCAAGGGGCTGGACGCCTGCCACAAGGCTGCCGCTGCGGCGGTTCCGGGCGACTGGGTGGTGACCGTGGACGCCGATTCCCGTATCAGCCCCGTCCTGGCCGATGCGCCCGTGCCGGAGCCTCTGCTGACCGGGAACTTCCGCCTGGACTGGCTGGCGCGCAACGTGGTCAACGGCCTGTGGAGCGGCAACGGCTGCGTGAAGCTGTGGCCGAAGGCGCTGATTGCCGAGATGCGCACCCACGAGGCCGCGCCCGATGACACCCTGTCGCTGGATCACGACGTGGCGGCGATCCGGCAAGGCAAGTCGGCCCAGGTGACCATGCCCGAGCGCGCGGTCCGCACTGATCCGGCGGCAACAGCCTTCCACGCCTTCCGGGCCGGTCTGCGCGAAACAGCCTTCCTGCGCAGCCTGGCCGAGCAGGGGGCCAAGCGGCTTGGCCGCAAGGACTTGCAGTCCGAGCCCGAGCTCCTGCGGCTGATCCTTATCTGGAGCACTGTCGGGCGGCAGGCGCTGAACGGTCGCTGGATGCTGTATGGCGCGCGGCTTGGCCTTGCGCTTGTGGAGCTCTGGCCCGGGTGGGACCTGCGGCAGATTAACGACCATGACGTGATCCGTCGCCTTTGGGCCGAGCGGATTCAGCCGCGGTTTCAGCGTGGCCGCCCCAGTTCGGCCGACGGGTTGGCCTGGAACTGGACAGCACTAGAGGAGGAGTTGGTAGAACTGGCCCGGGGCATCATGGATCGGGGCGGGCCGGATCTGCCCGAACTGGATGCCACCAAGTCCGGCGCGCTGGCGCGGTCGGACCTTCTGACCTCGCCGGTCCGGCCGGCCCGGCTGGACGCGCTTGGGCACCGCTTGCTTGCCGCGGCCAGGACACCCCAGGCCGCGGCAACGGCGCGCGCGGTGCTGGAGCACGCCGCCGTCCAGGGCCACCCGGCCGCGCATTTCAACCTGGCAAGGTTGCTGGAACGCCCGTCCAGCCATGATCCGGCGCGCGCCGCCTGGCATCTGGTTGCCGCAGCCCGGCTGGGCAACGCGGCCGCTCAGACCCGACTGCAGGCCTTGCGGACCACGGATGCCGATCAGCCGGTGGCGCGGGTCGCGGCAGAGCTGCCCCTGGTCCGGTCCGACGCACAGGATCCCGCGCGCCCGACCAGCGATGCGCTGTGCCTTGTGCTGGATCCGGGCGTGATGCTTGCGCCACAGGCAACGCTGCACGTGCCGGACCCGGACCTGGTGGCGGACGGGATGGGGCTTGGCTACCTGTCGATCTGTCCCGTCACCGGGTTTGCGCGCCCACGCGGCATCCGGCTGGCCCGTGCCGAGCGGCTGGAGGACCCGGTTGCCGCGATCTTGCCGCTGGTGCTTGGGTCCCTGCCGCAGCCTGTCGATGCGGCAGCGGCCCTGCGCGGCGGACTGGCCGATCCTGCGACAGACCTGCCGCCCATTCTGGCGACGCTGGGGCGGGATGGTCCGTTCGGAGATCACTGGGTCCTAGGCAGCCTTCTGGCGCGCCTTCGGCAAGTGCCCTCGGGCGCTGCGCTGAAGCGGCTTGCTACACTGTCTGACGAGGCTTTGGGCACGCGGATCTCCAGCCTCGCCCGCGAGCTTGAACTGGAAACTGGGACCGTGATCCCAGTCTGGTCCGCCGCGGAAAGCCGCGCGTTGAAGCGCATGTTGTCGCAGGTGCCGTCCCGTCTGGCCTGGCTGGCCACGGCAAGGGCGCTGTCCGGCCTCGGGCCAAGATGGCAGCGGCAAGCTGCCCTGTTTCAAGCGGCAGCACGATCGATCTGGGGGGACGAGCCGGTCGGCGTTTAGCGCAGCAGCGTGGCGACAAGCCCCGAGGAACGGCAGAGACTGCCGTTCGTGAAGGTTCCCGCAGACCCTTCGTCAAAGGTTACGGTCGCCTTCGACCGAGCGCTGCTGCCAAGCGCCTGATAGCGTCGGGTGACAGAATGAGTTTCCGACACCACATAGCCCGAGCCATCAGCCGCGCGGGTCAGCCGGATCGTCGATCTGCTATCAATCACTCGCCGAACAAGCCCGGGGGTGGTGAAGCCTTCCATCAGCACCGCCTCGGGCGCAGTAGCCGGGAACTCGGCCCGGTTGCCCATCGCAACCTGAACATATGTGCCGCAATCGACCAGCCGCAGATCGCGGGAGGACAGGGTCACCGACGCAGAACCGGCCCGGACGGCACCAAGTCCTGCCTCGCGCAGGATCTTTGCGACCGCCTCAGGGGTCTTGTCAGTCGAAACGAAGCCTGCGCCCTGTGACCTGGGCGCGGAGTAGTAAAGGCCGTCCTCGACCGGACCTGTGCTGACGCAGCCGGCAAGTCCAAGACCGAGGGCGAGGATGAGCGGCAATCTCATTGGTAGGGCGCTCCTATCGGCCGGGGTGCCCTGGGTCTTGCCGGGACCACCGGCGTGATCGCCCGCGGCTGGCCGATTGCCCCCAGCTTGCCCAGCGCCGCAACCGCTTGGTCGACGTAGTCCCCGGCGGGGTAAAGGCTGAGATACAGGTAGAAGGCGTCGGGCGTGTTCTGCTTCAGCGCGGCCTCCCAGGCCTCGACCTCGCCGCGTGAGGCGGCCGAGGCGAAGGTGCCACCGATCAGCGCCATGAAGAAGGCCTTCCAGAACGACGCAAGACGAGAAACCCGAGCCATGCGCAACCTCTCAACCGCGTGAGGGACGGTCTACCTATCGGACGAGGCTACCATGAGTCCCCGCGATTGAGAAGCATTCCCTGCGCCGGAGCGGGCTGCCAGGATCGCCGGATGCGCCCAGCCCGGCGCAAGTGCCAAGAGGTCCTGCGCCCGCTCGCCCTCCCAGTCGCAGCCGACGACCTGCCAGAAATCGAAGGCCCGACCCAGACGCCGAAAGCTGTGATCGACGGCTGCGACATGCCCGCCGGGGATAGACAGCGCCGAACGGGCCGGCCAAGGCACGAACTCGAACCGGACCTCGCGCGAGGTGACGCATAGCTGCGGGATGTCGTCGGACACCACGAGGCACCGCACCGCGCGACGCAGGCAAAAGGCCCGATGCGCCGCCAGCCGGGGCACAAGGTCACGCGCATCGCCGAAGTGGATCAGCGCCCAGCTGACCGGGTTCGCCACCTGCGTCGGTTCAGCGCCCGACACTGCGTCCCTTGCGGCGGCAGCCTGTCGCCCGGCAGCCAGGGCCCTGGAAATCCGCCTGAACATCGCTTGCGTCCCCTCTCGCCCCCTTGGCGTGGACAGCCAACCTGTGCGCAAATACTCTGACGCCGAAACCGGGATGCAGCAAGAATGCAGGTGGACGTTCTTTTCGTAGGCGACTTCCGGTTTCCTGGCGGCACATCGACGTCCATCGCCTCGGAAGCGCGCGCGCTGGCGGCGGCCGGATACCGGCTGGGGCTCTTGGCGATTGCCACCAGTCCCCTGTCCGACCTCAGGCCGATCCACCCCGAGATCAGCGCATTGGTCGAGGAGGGGCTGGCCCGCTTCGTCCCACCGCGTCAGCCGGTTACGGCGGAACTGACGCTTCTACAACACCCCTTGGCCTTCGAGCAGCTTCCCGCCGTGCCGCCCCGTGTCACCAGCCATCGCTGCCTGATGATCGTGCATCACCCGGCGGTCGATGCGGCGGGGGTGGCGCAGTATGACACCGCGCAGGTGGCGGCCCTTGCCGAGGCGCTGTTCGGACCTGTGACCTGGGCCCCGGTCGGCCCGAAAGTTCGGGAAAGTCTGGAGCGCCTGGTCTCGCCGCCCCCGATGACACCCGAGGACTGGGTCAACGTCATCGACCCGCAGGCTTGGACCACCGACCGCCAGTCCCCCCTGCCCCGTGCCCGCCCTGTGATCGGTCGCCACAGCCGGCCCGATATCGCGAAATGGCCCGGCGACCGCGACACATTCCTGACCGCCTATCCCGAAGCACCGGACCTTGCCGTGCGCCTTCTGGGCTATTCCGAGGCGCTGGACGAGATCGTGGGCGAACGACCGGCGAACTGGGAGGTGCTGCCCTTCGGCGCGATGCCCGCGCGCGACTTCCTGCACAGTCTTGACTACTTTTCGTATTTCCACAGCCCGCGCTGGGTCGAGGCTTTCGGCCGCTCGATCCTTGAGGCGATGGCCACGGGCCTGGTCTGCCTGCTGCCGCCACAGTTCGAAGGGCTGTTCGGCGATGGGGCCGTCTATTGCACTCCCGAGGAGGTTGCGGGCCATGTGCGCCGTCTGGAACGCGATCCCGTGGCCAGGGCAGCACTGTCGGACAGGGCGCGGCGGATCGTGGCGGATCGTTACGGCCCCCGCGTCGCCGTGGCCCGCGTTGCAGCACTGATCGGCGCGCCCCGGCCGCAGGCGCCGCCTGCCGACGTTGTCCGACCGCGCGTGCTGTTTTTCACCTCGAACGGTGTCGGGATGGGGCATCTGGCGCGGTGCATGGCCTCGGCCCGGCGACTGTCCCAGGCAGTCGAGCCGGTCATCGTCACGATGAGCAAGGCCTTCGGGGTGGTCCGCGATGAGGGCATGCTGGCGGAATACCTGTGCTATTTCCGCGCTCTGGACATCCCGCATGCCGTCTGGACGGCCAAGATGTCCGCCGAACTGGGCGATATCCTGGACTACTATGCGCCCGAGGTCTTCGTCTTCGACGGCAATGTCCCTTACGAAGGCATGCTGGCGGCGCTGGACCTGCGACCCGAGATGTGGCGCGTCTGGCAGCGGCGGCCCCTGTGGCGGCCCGGAACGGGTGACGAGGCTCTTGACCTGAGTACGGAATTCGACGTTGTGATCGAACCGGGTGAGCTTGCAGCGCCGGTGGACCGCGGACCGACGGTCGATCGCTCGGACATCACCTTGAAGGTCCCCCCGGTCCGCTTTCTGGACGAGGACGAGGCCCTGCCTCGCCCTGCGGCGCGCGCTCTTCTTGGTCTAGACCCGGACCGACCTGCGGTGCTTTTGCAACTGGGGGCGGGCAACAACTTTGACTTCGGCACCGCGGCGCAGCTGGTGTTCGACCTGGCCGAGCCTTCCCTGGGACCGCGCAGCGATCTGCAGGTGGTCTTTGCCCGCTGGCGCATTTCCGAAACCGCCACGCCGTTGCCAGCCCATGTTCGCCTGCTGGACACCTTCCCGATCTCGCGCCATCTGAAGGCGTTCGATTTCGCCGTCGCCTCGGCCGGCTACAACACCTTCCACGAGAACATCGCCGCCGCGTTGCCCACGCTGTTTGTGGCCAACGACCACCCCGAGCAGGATGAGCAATGGCTGCGGGCGGATTATGCGGCGCTGCGGGGCCTGGGCCTGGCGGCGCGGGCCGACGACATCCATGCCTTGCGCCGCGGCCTTGACGCGCTTTTGCGCCCGGACATCCGCACCCGGATCGCAGCGGCCTGCGCAGCCGCCGGGACCCGGAACGGAGCCACGGCGACCGCGCGCTTCCTGGAGGGCCTTGCGATGACCCGAAAGGCAAGCTTCCTTGCCTTCCGCGCCGTCGAGGCCGAGGTGGCGGGATGAGCGCGCGCCACGCCGAAGTTACGGTCGGGATGCCGACCCTGAACAACGCCCGCACTTTGCAGCGAGCCATCGACTCGGTCCGTGCCCAGACTTTTGGCGATTGGCGGTTGATCATCAGCGACGACGGCTCGGTCGACGGCACCGACCAGATCGCCGCACGGGCAGCGGCCGAAGACCCTCGCATTCGGCTGATCCGGCAACCGGTGCGGCTGGGCTTTCTCAACTTCAAGGTTCCGCTGGATCAGGCCGAGTCGCCATGTTTCGCCTGGCTGGCCGGGGACGACTATTGGCATCCCGATTTCCTGAGCCTGACCTTGCAGGCGTTGCGGGCGGGGGGACCGGCCATTTCAGCCCTGCCACAGGCCGCGTTCATCGGTCCGCCCGCGCGGCCAATCCCGAACCTGGGCTTTCTGAAGGGCGATGCGGCAGGTCGGATCCGGCGTTACCTGGCCCATCCCGGCGGCACCCGGATGTATGGGCTGATGCAGACCGACCCGCTGCGGACGGCTTTTCCGCCCAAGGCTTTCCACGCCTTCGACTGGTATCTGATGGTCCGGCTTCTGGCGCAGGGTCCGCAGTTGTCAGTGCCGCAGACCCTGCTCTTTCGCGAAGAGACGCCCTGGTGGCACTATGCCGAGGATCATGCTGCCGCCCATCCTGCAGGACTGGCGGGGGCATTTCCGGCGCTGGAGATGTCCCGGCACCTGATCCGCGACCGCGGGATTCCGGCACGCGCGCTGCCTGCGCTGATCGGGCTGAACCTGCGCAAGCATGAAGAGATCGTCGCCTTGACCCGGCCCGCATCATTCCGGCGTCGGCGCCTGTTCTACCGCAGCCTGGGGCTGCCCATCGCCCGTGACCCCGACCGCCAACGCCAGATGGTCGAGCGGCCGCAGGCCGGAGGGCATCACCCGCCTGCCCAGCCGCGCCGGACCAGCCTCCAGGCCGACGTGACCGCGATCCTGACGTTCCGAAACGCCTCCTCCACTCTGGCGGCCGCGCTGGAGCATCTTGACCGACTTGGTTGCCGGGTGATCGCCGTTGACCACGGCTCGACCGACGCCAGCCGCAGCATCGCCGCCGCCCGGCTGGGCGGGCTGGTCGAAAAGCTGATCGACGAGCCCTGGACCGGAACCTTCGACCTGCAGCGCCAGCTGCGTCTGAAGCGGCAGCTGATCGGCGCTGTGACGACCGGCTGGATCCTGCACGCCGATGCCGACGAGTTCCTCGACCCGCCGAAGGGCCTGACGCTGGTCGATGCCCTGTCCCAGGCCGACGCTGCTGGTCACCTGGCCTTCGCGTGCGACGAACAGCTGTTCCTGCCGCTTTACGAGGACGAGGAACACGATCCACGTATCTTCCAGACCACGATGACCACTTGGGTCACCTTGCAGGAACACGACCCCAAGCAACGTCTTTTCCGGCGCGATGCCGACCTCGACCTCTGGCTGCGGACCGGCGGCCATAGCGTCACGCGCGATGCGGACCGCATTGCCGCGACGCGACTGACACTGCGCCATTACCCCGGGCTGTCGCTGGACGACCTGCGGGGGCAGTATCTGGCCCGGGTCTTTGCCCCCGATGACCGCGCCCGCCACTGGCACACCAACCGCGCGGCAGCGGAGAGCTTCCAGGTCGTCGCGCCGGACCCGCAGGTCTTCAAGCCGGAGGCGACTGTCCGGCATCTGCCGTTCCTGCAACCCTGCCCGTTGCCCGCACCTCATCCGCTGCCCGAGGCTGTGGACCTCTGGCTGCTGTCGGACCACGGCGACCAAGGCCTCGCGGCCCGGATCGCGGCTCTTCTGCCCGGATTGCGTGTGGCAGAAGTCGCGGTGACCGACCTGGCGGCGATGCGGCGCATGTGCCCGGTCCTTCAGGTTCTGTCCCATCCGGCCGGGCTGCACGGGCGCGGCGTCCAGCGCAGTCTGGAACGGAGCCGGGCGCAGGACTGGACCCGGCGCGTTGCGCTGGCCCGGCAATGGGCGGTCGACCGCAACGCGGCCTATTCCGAGATCCGGGTCGAAGAGCTTGATATTCCCGAACTGTGGTTCGACCGGCTGGTCCGGCTCT
Organism: Tabrizicola sp.; assembly: GCF_030694085.1. Taxonomy (GTDB): domain Bacteria; phylum Pseudomonadota; class Alphaproteobacteria; order Rhodobacterales; family Rhodobacteraceae; genus Tabrizicola. The sequence continues at coordinate 248,127 of NZ_JAUXZE010000039.1, forward strand.
GGCAGCCCCCGGTGCTGCGGGGCGCGCAGGGCTTCCTGCCCGCCGCCGCCACGCAGATCGTTGCCGTTCCCTGGGCCAATCCGGTGCGCTGCATCACGCGGGCGCTCGCCGCCGATCTTGGCTACCGATAGGCAAAGCGATGGTTGCAACCGTCATCCTGCATGTCGGCCCCTACAAGACCGGCACAACGGCGCTTCAGAAGGCGTTCAGCGCAAATGTCGACCTCCTTGCCCGCCACGGCATCCTGTATCCGCAGACGGGGCGGGTCGGAGACAGCCACGCCGTCCTTGCCGAAGCTCTGTTGCGCAGCGACCGGGCCGGACTTGCCGACCTTGCCCGCGAAAGCGAGGGATGGCGTGCCGTCCTGATCTCGTGCGAGCATCTGTCCGCGCTGGACCCAGCCGACCTGGTGGCCCTGCGGGACGCTTATCCGAAGGCCTCATTCCGCATCGCTTATGCGCTGCGCCGACTGGTCGGGCTCTGGCCCTCGCATTGGGCCGAGCTGGTGAAGCACGGCCAGTTCCTGTCCTTCAAGGGCTATCTTGACCGCGTGACCGAGCGCGATGACAGGCCCTTCTTCGCCCCGATCCTCCCCGCGCGGCAGCTGGACCGGCTGGCTGATGTCTTCGGGGTCAGCGCGCTGCACCTGTCGCTTTACGACCAGTCGCAGGCCGAGGGCTTGGACCTTGGCCCGGCCTTCATCGACGATCTTCTGGGTCTGGGCCAGATCGCGTCCGCCTTCGCGACCCGCCGGGCGAATCTCAGCCCCTCGGACCTGGAAACCGCCCTGGTCTACCTTCTTGCCCGTCGTGCGGGACCCCTTGCCAACCACGGAACAAAGCGCGCGGCGCGGTCGTTGCTGCTTGATGTGCTTCGCAGCGACCCGCCGCCGCCCTGGCTTCAGCCGTTGCAGACCGCCCTTGTGCAGACCGACCGGATCGTCTTCGACAGCAGGCACCCGCTTGTCGCCGATGAACAGGCGGCGCTGGTGGACCGCTTTGCGACCCTGGTCCCGGAGGGGATCGAGAGTTACCTTTGCGACGACCGCCGCGAGGTGCCGCATCTCGACACCCTGCAGCTGCCCCCTGATGCGTCGAAACTTCTCGCCCGGACCTTCGACAGCCTCCTGGCAGCGGTGCGGCCGGATTGGGTCCCACCGGACTGAAGTCGGCCGCAAGGTCCGGAAAGCTGGGCTTGGAATTGTTCCGGCTTGGTCTAAGCTGCGTCCAACGCAGCCCTTCCCGGGACCATTCGCGGATGAATTGCAACGCGCCATTGATCAACCGCCGGATTTTGCGGCTGCACGCGGAGAACGCCGCCTTCGTGGCGTCGCAGATTCGACTTGGTCAGGATGGCCCAAACTTTCGCCTGGTCGAGCTTTTCGATCTGGAATGTCGTCTGGCCGGCCATCTTGATGCCCTGGTCATGGGCCGCGAGGCGGGAGTGGACCTGGCGCTGGAAACGCTTGCCGTCGCGGTCGAATACGGCGAGGTCTTCACCGCGTTTCACCTCTGCCTGCACGCCCGACCGGACAGTTCCCTCGCCAGCATCGCCCCGCCCGAGGTGCTAAGCTGGGATCAGGTCGCAGCCCTTGGGGCTGCCGCGGCCTGGTGCGCGCCCGAGCTTATGGCCAAGCGCATGCGGGACTGGATCGGCGGGCCGGACCCGATGGCCACCTGGATCGCGCTGGACGTCTGCGGGTTGCGCAGGGTCGACCCCAAGGGTCACCTGAAGCCGCTTCTGTCGCACCGCGACGCCCGCGTCGCCGGCCGCGCCATGCAGCTTGCCGCCGAGCTTGGCCGCGCCGATCTGACCCCGGACCTTGTCCAGATGGCCGAAACCCCTGACCCCACGTTGCGTTTCTGGGCCGCCTGGTCGGCGGCGCTGCTGGGCGACCGGCGGGCTGCCCCGGCGATCCTTGGGGCGCTTGTGACCCCGGCCACTCCTGCCCGCCAAGCGAGGATGGTGGCCGAGCTTCTCCCGCTGATCCTTGACGACCGCGCCACGCGGGCAGCCATAGCGCGGCTGATGGCCGACCGGCACACCGAACGTTGGGGGATCGTCGCGACCGGGGCCTTCGGGGCGACCGACACCCTGGACTGGCTCTTGCGCCAGATGGACGAGCCGCTGCTGTCGCGGGTCGCAGGTGCTGCCTTCTGTCGGATCACCGGGGCGCGGCTTTCGGCGGACTCGCTGGAACTGGCGGAGTTCCCGGACGACCCCGAGGACCCCGTCGTCGCCGCCTGCCCGCTGGAAAGCTTCATGGAAGCCAAGCTCTACTGGCCTGATCCCGAAAAGCTGATCCACTGGCTTGCCCCGCACCGCAGAAGCCTTGCGACGGGCACCCGCCATATTCTTGGCCTGCCAGCCTGGACGATCCAGCCCCCGATCGAGACCACCGCGACCTACCAGATGGACCAGCGCGCCGTGGCGCTGGAGCTTGCCACCCGTGCGCCCGACGCCCCCTTGCCGAACTGGCGCGGTGCTGTGGTGCTGCAGCCACGGGGCTTTGCCCGCAAATGGTAGGTCAAGTGCAGATGCGGGGGCTTGGATGAGGCTGGAGAACACCACGCCCTTCCCCGCGAACTTCACCCTTGCGCTGGACAAGCAGGGACACGAGCAGATCGTCCTTGTCGTCCGCGCGACCTTCACCCTTTCGCCTGCCCGCGGCGCGCCGACCCTGATCGCACCAGTCCAGCTTCCGCTGATCGAGGCTGACGTCTTCGGCCCAGACCCAGCCTGGGACGCCACCATCTTCGAAACCGACTTTGCGCATTTCCGCCCGCGCTGCGACGTCCTGGCCCAGGCGCGCGCGCATGCCCCCGGCGGCGAACCCGCGACCAGCGTGGATGTCGGCATCCGGCTGGGTGGGTGGGCCAAGAAGTTCACCGCCCACGGCAGCCGCATCTGGCTGCGCGGCGCTGCGGGCCATGCTCCCTCTGAAAAGCGGCCCTTCCTGGTCCAGGATATCGGCTATGACCACGCCTACGGCGGCATCGACCCCGAGGCGGACAATCCGGCCACAGCCAAGACCTATCCCGAAAACCCGGTGGGCCTTGGCTATTACCCGAACTCGGTCAACCGTGAAGGCAAGCCCCTCGCCCAGACCTCTGAATTCGGTGCGGATGCCGTCTCTCCCGACGGTGGCTTTCCTCCGATGGCCTTCGGCCCGCTGGGGCGCACCTGGATGCCACGCCGCCAGTACGCCGGAACCTATGACGAGTTCTGGCTCGACAACCGCGTGCCGCTGTTGCCGCTGGACTTCGACGACCGCTACTTCCAGGCCTCGGCCCCCGACCAGCAGATTTCCTACCCCCTAGGTGGCGAGGCGATCGAGATCGTCAACCTCTCGCCCGAGGGCAGACTCTCCGGCCAGGTCCCGCTTACCCAGATCGTCGTGACTTTCGAACGCAAGTCCGGTCGCATTACCCAGCGCATCGCCAACCTGGACACTGTCCTTTTCCTGCCCGAAGACCACCGCATGTGCCTGACCTGGCGCACCCGCATCACCGCCGAGCGCGACCTTTTCGAATTTGCCCGCGCCATCATCGTCGAACGCCCGCTCGAGGGCGCGACGCACTGGCCCGGCGGCGTGAAAGGCGGCCCCAATGGCTGAGCAAGGCATCGCACCCGGCCTGTCCGTCATCGGCTACGGCATCTGGTCCGCCCTGGGTCCCGACGGCCCCTCGACCATCGCCGGAATCCGCGGTCAGATCATCGGGTCCGAGGTGGGCAACCTCTGGGACCCGACCGCCGGAGCCAACCTTGGCAGCTTCCGCGTAGCAGCCCACCAGTGGTGGGAAGGGGCGAGCTTTCTTCCCGACCTCGCCACCCCGCCTATCGAAGAATGTCTGGCCCAGGTCTCCCACCTTTCCCCCGCTATTCGCCGCACCGCCGCCGACATCCCGATCCTCGTCACGGTCGCCCCCAAGGACCGCCCCGGCCGCCCTGCCGACCTCGAGACCCTGGTCCTGAACGGCCTTTCCCGCAAACTTGGCCGCCCCCTCCCCCCCGGGTCCGGCGTCATCGGCGGCGGACGATCGGGCCTGCCCCACCTTTTCGCCACCGCCGCACGCCAGGCCGACCGCTACCCGCTTCAGATCCTGGTCGGCGTCGAAAGCCTGCTGCGCCAGTCGATCGTCGAACACTACATCGCAAATAACCGCCTTCTCTGCGGTGCCAACACCTCGGGCTTCACGGTAGGCGAGGCCGCCGCAGCGGTCCTTGTCGCCCGCACTGGTGCGACGCAGGGGCCGGAACTGGCGATCACCGGGATGGGCACCGGACTGGAGCCCAGCCGCGACGGCGGCTCACGCGACAAGGCGGTGACCGGCGAGGGCCTGACGCGAGCGATCCGCGCCGCGCTGGCGGTGACGGGCGTTCCGTTCTATGATTTCCCCGCATTGATCGGTGATCTGAACGGCGAGCATTTCAAGTTCAAGGAGCAGATGATGGCCCAGATGCGCCTTGACCGCGCCCCGCCCGAAGGCCGCTCTCGCCGTCCCCGCGGCTATGTCGAACACTGGAATCTGATCGAATACGCCGGAGAGATCGGCGCCGCCCTGATGCCTGCGCAACTGGGATGGGCCTTCGAGATGGGCCGCGCCGGATTGTTGCCCCAGAACCGCGCCCTGTGCTTCGCGGGTGAGGACGACGGGCGACGTGTGGCCCTGACGGCGGAGATGCGAGCATGAGCGTCTTTGCGAATGGTTTGGGGGTTTCCGGGAAGGCCTCAGCGAATAAGACCATTGCGGCGATGCCCGACGTCTGCCTGTCGCCGCCGCCGCCGCCTGCAGGCCCGGTGCCGATCCCTTACCCCAACTTCGGGATGGCCTCGGACACCACGGACGGCTGCACCAGTGTTTTCGTCCTTGGCAAGGAGGCAGGCAAGAAGAACGCTTCGAAATACTCCAAGATTACTGGCGACGAGCCCGCCACCCGCAGCTTCGGCGCCAGCGTCGTCACCCACAACATCACCGGCCCACTGAAGTTCGAGGCCTATTCCTTCGACGTGATCTTCGAAGGCGGCGGGGCCGAACGCTTCACCGACCTCACCTCAACCAACCATTCCAATCCGGGCAGCGGCTTTTCCGTCAGCATCGAGAAGCCGAGCGTCGACATGATCGACGCCCGCAGCCCCTGCGAGGCACTGAAGGCAGCGAACGACAACGTACGCGAGAAGGTGAAAGCCGCCAGCAAGAGCAGGAAGGCCACCCCGAACCAGCGGGACAAGCTTAAGGATTTCGACGAATCGGGCACTGTGTCCCATGCATTGTTCAAACCGGCCTCCGGTCCGTCCAGCGTCGTCGCCGGGACATCCAGCAAGCTCCTGCGCCGGAAGAGTGGCGGGTATTTTGCCGAAGCCAAGAAATCGACCAAGAAGCAGCGCGAGGCCAACAAGATTCCCCAGGCGATCTGCGCAGGCGAGCCCCCGCACAATCACAGCGACGGCGGTTTCTACGGTCACAGCGAACCCTGCATCTTCAAGGAGATCGCGCCGGTCGCCAAATGGGGCAAGCTGACCATGGCGATCGACTGGCATCCGCGGCTTCAGGACGGCTCGACCGGCCCGCCCAGCACGGAGGCCTGCGCGCATTGCAAGAAGGTCATCCAGTCCGCCTGCAAATGCATGAAGATCAGGCTCTGCAATGCCGATGGCACCACGCGCAACGGCTGCAAACAGTCGGAAAAGGGGGTTTAGCCATGTTCTCCGCTGTGCGGTTCCTGCCAAGGATCGTGCCGATGAGCCCGGCGGATTTCGCCGCCCTACCCTGGAACGGGGCCACGGACCATATCGGTCCGGTGGGTCAGGTCACGCCGCTCTTCGAGGCATTACTGAAAAAGACGAACTGCGCACTCTACATGATTTACCTCGGCTGCGTCGGTCTGTGTCACCAGCGGACCGCCTCGGTCTTCGACCAGAAGCTGAACCTTCTTCTGATGGAACAGATATTCGCCTACCAGTTCGATGGCCGCTATCCAAAGACCTTCGGCATCACCATCGACGATGTCGACGACACCTCCGACAAGGTACGCAGCGTCCGCCGCTCCATCGCGTTCTTCTTCTTCGAACTGCTGGAACGAGCACCCGGCGGCTTCCTTTCTGAACGGCCCATCATGGACATTGCCCACATGATCCACCTGACGCGCCATCTCTGCGGCACGCAGAACGCCGCGGCCGTGGATGGCTGGCTGCGCGGCATAATCGAGCGTCTGAACACAGTCGCACCCTTGACGGTGGAGCATTCCCCTTTTCTCTACGATTATCCCGACCGGGAAAGCTGGGCGGCGGCAACCGTCGAAACCCACGGCACGCCGCTGCCGCTCGAAGTGCTCGACCTTGCCCTCGACCTCTCGGGGCTCGACCTCGTGGCGCGGGCCACGGAAGAACTGGCCGAGATCGACCCAGCGCAGAACCAGCTTCTGGTGCCCCCTGCCACGCTTCTGGCCGAAGGCTTCGTCGGTCGACCCTATGGTCGGGATCGCTAGCGATGCAGATCATTCCGGCAGGGCATTTCGACTTGGCGGGATACCCGGGATTTGCCTGGGACGAGCACGACCTCTGGCCCTATTTCTATTTCCTTCCCGCCGAGCTTCACGACCGCCTGCTGGAGATCACGCCCAACGCCTGCCTGGCCCTCGCCATCGGCTCAGCGCAGTGGATTCTAGGGCGGATGGCGCCGCTGGATGCGGACCGGCCCGCGCGGGATTTCGTCCAGGCAATGTGGGCCGACTGCACCTCGGACTGGCGGTGCCAGCGCTATGCACCCGAGGACGAGGACTATGCCGGACCGGTGCGCGGGCCGATGATCATGGCGATGTCGATCCTCTACGACGTGCTGGAACGGATCGGCGAAAACCCGGTTATCGCCGACCGTGCCACCTGGATGCACAATCTGGCCCTGCATGTGCTGGAAGGCGATCCCGCCTATCAGGACTGGTTTCAGAAGGCGCTCGCGCGGCTGGAATATTGGCACGGCTGGCAGGTCGAAGGCGGGCGGTCGCCAGATTTGTTCGCCCCCGCCTTCCCCCGCGGCGGCCCGGTCGCGGCCGAGGTGCTGGTGCCGGGAATACCCTATGACCGGCGCCAGGCACCCGTCCTTTTGGAGCGGCTGATCCAGTGGGAACGCCGCATGGGCAACCCCTTCATCCTGGGCCCCTGGGAATTCGGGATCGACGATCCAGACGACGATCACGACCACGACCATGCGCATGGTTTTCCGGTTCCAGACTGACAACTTTTCGGGCTAGGGACAAATCTCAAGAAATCCTTAACAAAATAACTTAACACACTGATTAAAAGTAGATTTCACAACTTGTCCCGCGTGGACACCCCACCCTCAATTCAACTGGACGCTCGCCCCCTGCACCCGGTTCGGGCCGTCGGACCGGCTCAGGACCTGGGTGCCGCGGATCGTCACCCGTCCGTCCGCCGTGAGGTGGATGCTCGCCTTCCCGCAGCGCAGCGTGACCTCGCGGCGGGCTTCCAGGAGCAGCTTTTCGCCGTCCGCCTCCACTTCCGGGACCAGGGGCTGGATCAGTCCCAGGATCAGCGGTTCTTCCTCCATCATCGTCACCGCCACCAGACGCCCCACCGCTTCTGCCGGAACCGGGACAAGCGAACGGGCCAGCAGCGTCGTCTTGCCCAGGGCCGGGATCAGCACTCGCGGGCGAGTGTCGGGCCCGAACCCGACAATCTCTGCCCGATGGACGCCCTGCAGCCCCAGGAAGGTTCCATCATGCATCGCATTACTCCCTATTCGAAGGCATAGGCGAAGCCTGCGTCCGAGCCGGTCACAGTGACCCGGGTCAAGGCTGCCCCCTCCAGCTTGCGGTTCAGGACCTGCCGGCTGAGTTCGGGCAGGAGGGTGTTCGTCAGGATCGCATCGATCATCCGGCCACCACTTTCGATCTCGGTGCAGCGGGCCTTGATCGTGTCCATCACGCCGACGCCGATCACCAATTCGGCGCCGTGCCCGACCTCCAGCCGCCGGGCGATGCCGCGCAGCTTGTGGCCGGCGATGGCCTCGATCATCGCATCCGAGAGCGGGTAGAAGGGGATCGTCACCACCCGACCCAGAAGGGCAGCGGGGAAGACTTTCAGAAGCGGTGCGCGGAGAGAAGAGGTCAACTCCTCCAGGTCGGCGCCGGTCCTGCCGTCGTCGGTCATCGCCATGATCTCTTCCGATCCGACGTTGGAGGTCAGCAGGATCAGCGTGTTCTTGAAGTCGATCCGGCGACCTTCGCTGTCGTCCATCATCCCCTTGTCGAAGACCTGGAAGAAGATCTCGTGCACGTCGGGGTGGGCCTTTTCGACCTCGTCAAGAAGGATCACCGAATACGGGCGGCGGCGGACAGCTTCGGTCAGGATTCCGCCCTTGCCGTAGCCGACATAGCCCGGCGGAGCGCCTTTCAGGGTCGAGACGGTGTGCGCCTCCTGGAATTCACTCATGTTGATCGAGATCAGGTTCTGCTCGCCGCCATACAGCGTCTCGGCCAAGGCCAGCGCGGTCTCGGTCTTGCCGACGCCCGAAGGGCCGCACAGCATGAAGACGCCAATGGGTTTTTCGGGGGCACCCAGGCCCGCGTAGGAGGTCTGGATTCGGTTGGCGATCATGTCCATCGCGTGATCCTGGCCGACGACGCGGTCCGACAGGGTTCCGGCCAGTTGGAGGGCGCGTTCGGTCTGGCTGGCAAGCATCCGGCCCATCGGGATTCCGGTCCAGTCCTGGACAATGGCGCCGACGGCAAGGCGGTCGACGGCGGGCAGGATCAGCGGGCGTTCGCCCTGGGCTTCAGCCAGCGTGGCCATGCGGGCGCGCAGCGTGGTCAGCATTTCGGCCCGGCCTTCGGGGGTCAGGGCCTCTGGCTCGGCAGTTTCTTCACTGGCCTCGGGTGGGGTCTCTCCGGTCACTCCGGTTTCATCTACCGGCTGACCGGCCCCGCGCAGGGTCGCCCGCAAAGCCAGGACCTCATCGACCAGCGCCTTCTCGGCGTCCCAGCGGGCCTTCGCGGCCTCAAGCTCGGTCGTGGCCTTCGCCAGTGCAGCTTCAACCTCGGTCTTGCGGTCGCCGACCTCGATGCCGATGGCTTCTTCGCGCCCGATGATCCCCTGCTCGACCTCAAGCGAGGAAAGGCGCCGTTCGATATCCTCCACTTCGGCGGGCGTCGCGTGCTGAGACACTGCGACGCGAGCGCAGGCGGTATCCAGCAGGCTGATCGCCTTGTCCGGCAGCTGGCGGGAGGGGATGTAGCGGTGCGACAGCGCCACGGCGGCCTCGATTGCTTCGTCCAGGATTTCGACCTTGTGGTGCTTTTCCAGCACCCCGGCCACGCCGCGCAGCATGCGAACAGCGGCCTCTTCGGAGGGCTCTTCGACCTTTACCACCTGGAAGCGACGGGTCAGAGCGGGGTCCTTCTCGATGTGTTCCTTGTATTCGGCCCAGGTCGTCGCTGCGACAGTGCGAAGTTCCCCACGCGCGAGGGCCGGTTTCAGAAGGTTCGCCGCGTCGCCGGTGCCAGCGGCGCCCCCGGCCCCGATCAGCGTATGAGCCTCGTCGATAAACAGGATGATGGGCTTTTCCGAGGACTGCACCTCGTCAATCACCTGCTTCAGGCGCTTTTCGAATTCGCCCTTCACCGACGCGCCCGCCTGCATCAGACCTACATCAAGCATGTGCAGGTCTACCGCCTTCAGCTGCGGCGGGACGTCCCCACGCGCCAGGCGAAGGGCGAACCCTTCGACGACGGCAGTCTTGCCCACCCCGGCCTCGCCGGTGAGGATCGGGTTGTTCTGGCGACGGCGCATCAGGATGTCGATGATCTGGCGAATCTCGGGATCGCGGCCGATCACCGGGTCGATCTTCCCGGCGCGGGCGCGTTCGGTCAGGTTCGTGGCGTACTGGTCCAGCGCCGACTTGCCACCGGGGGCCTGCTTTGGCTTTGTCGCTTCCCCCGCAGGCTTTGCGCCTTCGACGGACTCGGCCAGCAGATCGCCCAACTGGCCGGACATCGAGGTCGGGTCAATCTTGTCGAACTCCAGACTGATCTTGAACAGCAGCCCCTCCAACACCGGGACCTTCAGCGCACCCAGAAGGATGTAAGCCGACCGCACGGTGTCGTCACCGAAGTCGAGGCTGCCAAAGGTCCAGCCTTCCTGGATCGCGCGGAAAATGTGGTCCGAGAATTCCTCGACCGACCCTGCGCCGTGTGGCAACGCATCGACGGCCCGGGTGATGTCGGCGGCCAGGCGCGATGCATCGACCCCTGCGGAGGCGCAGAGGATCTCGAAATCAGACCGGGCGCTCTGGGACAGCGCCTCGATGAAATGGACCAGCTCGACGTACGGGTTGCCACGCGCCTTGGCGGTCTGGGCCGCCGCCGAAAAAGCCTTGAGGCAGACGGGGTTGAGCTTGCCGACAAGCTCTTTGCGCTTGATCGTTTCGGTGCCGCCACGTGGGGCCATAATTCTTGCCCTTTATCGGTTTTGAATATGCTTGCTCATCACGACGGAAAGACGCAGGCTTTTCCGCAAGGTCAACTTAAACCGGAAATTTCCACATGGCGACTGTTTTGGTGTCCGTCGCAGGTGCCGAAACCCCGACCCCGGCGGATAGAGGCACCCCATGATCGGCCCGCTGCCCGGAGACATCTTCCGCCAGGGCCAGGTGCTGAACCACACCTACGAGATCGAGGGTGTGTTGGGCCGGGGCGGGACGGGCGAGGTTTACCGGGCGCGCAACCAGATTTCAGGCCGGATCGTCGCGATCAAAGCATTGAACGCGCAGTTTTCGGGCAATGACGACTACATCCAGCTGATGCGGCGCGAAGAGCAGATGCGCGACGTGATGAACGACGCCGTGGTGCGCTACAGCGAATGTTCGCGGACCGACCAGGGGCATGTCTTCCTGGTGATGGATTTCATCGACGGGCCGTCGATGAACGACATCATGATGCGCCGCCGGATGGACCCCCGCGAGTTGATGATCATCGCCCACCGGGTTGCCGAAGGGTTGGTGGCAGCGCATGGGCGGGGGATCGTCCACCGGGACCTGTCGCCCGACAACGTGGTCCTGCGCGATGGGGCACCGGAGAAAGCGACGATCATCGACTTCGGCATCGCCAAGGATACCTCGGCCGGGGCGAAGACCATCGTCGGCAACGAGTTTGCAGGGAAATACGAATACGCCGCCCCCGAGCAGCTGGAGGGGCGGGCCGAAAAGCGGTCGGACCTTTATGCGCTGGGCGCGACCTTGCTCGCGGCCTATCGCGGGCAGGTGCCCTTCGGCGGCGCTACTCCGGGTGAGATCGTGCGCCGCAAGCAGACGAAGCTGGACACCGAGGGTGTGCCGGACCCGCTGAAGGGCCTGATCGACTGGTTGGCCGCCCCCGCCTTGGCCGACCGCGCGCCAAGTGCAGAGGCGGTGGTCGACCGACTTGCCAAGGCGCTGAAGCCGGTCTCGGCGCGGGGTGGACGACAGGCCTCTGGGTCCGGCAGCGCGGTGCGCAAGGGGCGTGGCGGGACGCTGGCTGTACTGGTGGCGCTGCTGCTGGGCCTGATGGTCGGCGGCGCCTGGTATGCCGGGCTTCTCGGCGGGTTGACCACGCCGCCGCCTCCAGTGGCTGCCCCCTATCAGCTGGCGGCGAAGTTCGGCCCTGCGGGGTCAGCGTTCTCTGCCCATGCCCCCGACGAGCCCGCTGCGGCGCTTTTGCGCCAGGCTTTCGCCGGGGCTGCCGGTGCGCCCGCCCCTGAAGGGTCGGTGACACTTGCGGCGGGGGTGCCTGACGAACTTTGGGTCGGCCATGTGGTAACGGGTCTTGGCCTGATGCAGGGGCTGGCAGAATGGGACCTGGCAGTCAGCGACCGGGCTGTCACGCTGACCGGTCTGGCCGACAGCCGCGACCTTGCTGTCGGAAAGACCACTGCAATCTCGGACTGGGCGCGGCAGGCGGGGTTGACCGCACGCGTCGACATCGTGATTGGCCCGCGCATCCTGCCGGTCGCGGGTGTGGAGGAGATGATCCTGCCCTTCGCCACCTGCGGCCAGCTTCGCCCCGTCCAGCCGCCCGCGTCCGGCTATGCAATCGGCGACACCGTTGTCGTCTCGGGCGCGCTGGAGACCGAGGTCGCGCGGGACAAGCTGCGGGAAAGCCTTGAGGCAGGGATCGGCGAGCGCAAGGTAAGGATCGACGCCACGATCCTGAACGCGGACCTTTGCGCTATCCGCAAGGTCCTGCCACCACTGGAGTCGGACAACCTGACGATCTGGCTGGGCGACGGGGCGACCGGGCAGGTCAATCTTTCCGGCATCTACCGGGCCGGCGAAAATCCGATTGCCGAGGTTCTGGCCCCCGCCGATCTGACCGGCCTGTCTCTTTGGGTCGTGGTGGTCGACAACACCGGGTCGGTCTATAACCTGTTGCCCAATATCCGGCAGGAAGCACACGAGATCACCGACGTCGGCGAGGTGCTGAATGGCCAGCGCCGTATCCGGGTCCTGTTCTCGGTCGAGGACCTGCAGGCGAAGAGAGGCTTCCTCGGGACCGTGGTCAGCGAGGACAGCTTCGGCAAGTCCGAGGTGATCGCGTTCCTTTCCAGAACCTCGCTTTTCGGGATCCGCAGACCCAAGGATGAATCCGTCGCCTCCTTTGCCGAAGCCCTGGCGGAAATCCTGCGCGAGGAGCCGGGAAACATCGTTTCGATCGCCTCCAGGGTCATCGATGCAAGACCTTGACTTTAAGTCAGGTGGTGCAAGACTTGCCCGCGTAGATTGTGGTTTGCACGTTTCGCAGAAGGCTTTGGACACAGATGGAGCTTGAACCATTCCTGGTTCCGGTGGGCGATGGAAATGCCTCTGGGCTGGACCTGCGCAACGATCCGCGATTCCACGGGATCGAGCGGCTTGTGGAGCCTGCCGCGCGTGCGGTTCGGGTGGAAAATGTTCGGAGCGGTGGCATCGGCGGCGTCAACATCGACTGGTCCGGCCTGCTTGATCAGGCGGTCGAACTGGCTGCAACCGGACGTGACATCCGGCTTCTGGTCATTGTTGTGCGCACCCTGGCAAATGCCGAGGGATTCACCGGCCTGACCCGTGGTCTGGACCTGCTGACCGCCACGGTCGAGCAGTACTGGGACAGTCTCCACCCATTGCTTCGGGAAAGCCCCTCTCCGCGCGAAGCGGCGACACGACGGATCAACTCGTTGTTCCAGCTGGAAAACGCGGACAACGGCCTGCTCTGCGACCTGGAGTTTGCTGTCGTTCTTAGCCCGCGCGGCATCGGCCCGATCACCGGCGCGGACCTTTGCGCCGGGGGGCTGACGCGCAACCAGGCGCAGTCGGAGCTGCCCAGCGGTCTGGGCGAACGGGAAGTGGCCGAGCATCTGGCCCGGCATGAAGCGCAGCAGAACCGGGTGACGGCGGCCTGCCGCGCCCAGGCCGCCGAACGGCCCGAGGAGTTGGCCGCCCTTGTCCAGGCCATCGAAGCCGCCCGTGCCGCGCTGGCCCGGCTTGAGGCCGCGTTGAACGCGCGGGTGATGGAAAACGGGGTCGGTGTCCGGTTCAAGGAGCTGGACAAGGTCTTGAGCCGCCTGGTTGCACCCCTCGCCGCCGCCCAGGCCCAGACCATCACAAGCCACCCACCTTCCGAGGCGACTGCCATGACTGACCCAGTCTCGCCCGCCCCCGCCCTGAACGGTGCCCATCCCGCACCCCCTGCCGGTGGCATCCCCGGTTCGGTCAACTCGCGTCGGGACGTCGAGCGCTGTCTCGACATGATCATCGACTTCTACGAACGCACCGAACCCTCCAGCCCGATCCCGCATCTGGCGCGGCGGATGCGGAAGATGGTGCCGATGAACTTCCTGCAGCTGATGGAAGAGATCGCCCCCAGCGGGATGAAGGAATTCAAGAACGTCGCCGGCGTGGACGACAAGAAATCGGCCTCGCAATAGGCCCCAGGACGATCAGGAGAGGTCTGAGACATGGCAAGTGAAAGCAAGGCAAAGGTGATCGAACGCAACCGCGCCCCGCGTGTGCAGATCGCCTACGACGTGGAACACTACGGCAGCCCGACCACCATCGAGCTTCCCTTCGTGATGGGCGTAATGGCCGACCTTGCCGGCAAGTCCGAGACGAAGGAGGCGATGAAGCCGGTGAACGACCGCAGCTTCGTCGACGTCGACGCAGGGCGGTTCGGCAAGTTCATGGAGGCCCTGGCCCCCCGCGTGAAAGCCCGCGTCCCGAACCGCCTGGGCGGCAAGGACGGTGCGGCGGATGACGAGATGTTCGTCGACCTGACGTTCAAGAACATGTCCGACTTCACGCCGGACAAGGTGGCCGAACAGGTCCCCGCTCTGGCCGAGCTTCTGAAGATGCGTCGTCAACTTGAAGAACTTCTCGGTTACATGGATGGCAAGGTGAACGCCGAAAAGCGCATCGCCCAGCTTCTGCAGAACGAGCCCCTGCTACAGCAGGTCGCCGAAGAAGCCACCAAGAAGGAGGGCTGAGGAATGGCTGAACAGGAAAAGCAGGCGTCCGCCGGTGTCGCAGAAGCCCAGGCCGTCGATCTGGGCGAATTCAGCGACCTTCTTGAAAAGGATTTTCGTGTCAAGGAAGACGAAAGCCAGAAGCTGCATCAGCTGGTGCAGAACCTGGCGCTGGCCGCTACCGAACGGTCGGGCACGGCCACCATTTCCGGCAATGCGGTCAAATCGATCAAGAACCTGATCGCCGGGATCGACAGCCTTCTGACCACCCAGATGAACGAGATCATGCACGCCCCCGAACTGCGCGAGATCGAGGGGACCTGGCGTGGCCTGCACTATCTGGTGAACAACACCGAGACCGACCAGAAGCTGAAGATCCGGGTGATGAACATCACCAAGGACCAGCTGGCCGACACGCTGGAGGATTTCGAAGGCCAGATGTGGGACCAGTCCCCCATCTTCAAGAAGCTTTACACCGACGAGTATTCCATGTTCGGCGGTGAGCCCTTTGGCGCCATCGTCGGCGCCTACGAGTTCAGCCACCATCCGCGCGACGTGGGCCTTCTGCGCAACATGTCGGGCATCTGCGCCAGCGCGCATGCGCCCTTCATTGCAGCGGTTGCTCCGCAGCTTTTCCGAATGGAAAGCTGGCAGGAGCTGCCAAATCCGCAGGACCTGCAGCAGATCGTGTCGTCGCCCGACTATGCCAGCTGGCAGTCGCTGCGGGAAAGCGAGGACGCCCGCTATATCGGCCTGACCATGCCGCGTGTCCTTGCCCGCCTGCCCTATGGTGCAGCCACCATCCCGGTGAAGGGCTTCGCCTTCGAAGAAGAGATCGACGGCAAGCACGACCACTATGTCTGGATGAACGCGGCTTTCGCGATGGGGGTGAACATCAACCGCAGCCACAAGCTTTACGGCTGGGGCACCCAGATCCGTGGCGTCGAATCCGGCGGTGCGGTGGTCAACCTGCCGGTGCACAGCTTCCCGACCGATGACGGGTCCATCGCGATGAAGTGCCCGACAGAGATCGCCATCGACGACCGGCGCGAGGCGGAACTGGCCAAGCTTGGGTTCATGCCGATCCTGCACCGCAAGAATACCGACATCGCGGCCTTCATCGGGGCACACAGCCTGCAGGACGACGAAACCCGTGCCGGTCGTCTGGTCGACCCGGACGCCCAGTCGAACGAACGGCTGTCGGCCAACCTGCCCTATCTCTTCCCGGTCAGCCGTTTCGCCCACTATTTGAAGGCGATCGCCCGCGACAAGGTCGGGACCTACAAGGAACGCGGCGACATGCAGAAATGGCTGTCAGAGTGGATCAACCGCTACGTTCTGGCGAACCCGGAACTGGCGGACGACAAGTCCAAGGCGAAGCGGCCCTTGGCCAAGGCGGAGGTCCAGGTCGACTCGGTCGAGGGTCGGCCCGGCTATTACGCGGCGCGGTTCTATCTGCGGCCGCACTACCAACTGGAGGGGATCAACGCCAGCTTGCGGCTGGTGTCCGAACTGCCTTCGGTCAAGAACGGATGAATTTCAAACCCACAAGATATCAACCCTGAAGGAGTTAAGCTATGGCAGCCGGAATTTTCATCGACCTCGGCAACGGCATCAAGGGTGAAAGCACCCAGGTCGGATACGAGGACCACATCGCAGCATCGTCTCTGCAATGGGGCGTTGGCCGCGGTATCGGCTCGTTTACCAGCGGCATCCGCGAAACCAGCCGGCCCAACTTTTCCGAACTGACATTCACCAAGACCGTGGACATTTCGACAAACGACATCCTGGTCGCGATGGCCAAGGGCAAGGCACTGGCGACGGTGCTGATTTCCTTCGTCCGCGACAACGGGGAAGACGGGTTCACCTACCTCACCTACGAGCTGAGCGATGTGTTCGTGTCGTCCTACTCGGCGTCGTCGGGCGGCGAGACGCCGATGGAAAGCGTCAGTCTGAACTATGCCAAGATCAAGTCGGTCTACAAGAAACTCGCTTCCGACCATTCGGACGCCGGCGAGAACGACTTCGAATACGATCTCAAGGCCCAGGTCTGAAGTCGGCAGGCCCGGAAGGATAAGGCAAGGCAACGATGTCTGATCCGACCCTGGCACCCCAGTCACGACGCGAGGCGGTCCAACCCAGCCTGTGGGACCGCCTTGTGGACGATCTGCCCGGGATCGTGTCGGAAACGGATCGGCAGCGATTGGATCTTGCGGCTCGGATCGGCGCCGACAAGGTTCAGGCCGTGCTTGTCGGCGGTGCGCGCGCGATCCAGGGGGACGCCAGTCTTGATGACCATACCCGGCGCGACCTGCATCTGTTCCTGACCCAGATGGCGCGCCGCGCCTTCCTGGAAGAACGTGGCATCGTCGTAAGCCCCGCAGTCCTGCGCGAGGCGGTCCGCCGCGACATCGAGGCGCTGTTCAACGTCGAGCGTTTCGAATCCGGCCTGCAGCTTTCGGATCTGGAACGGAAAGGTTATGAGACCCCCGAAGAGATGATCGCCGACTTTCCCCATGTCCGTCGGTCAGTTCTCAACTACGGCGTGCCCTCCTTTTCGGGGCGCAGCATCACGGACTTCGATCTTGCCGCCCTTGCCAAGGAGTTGCGCGAGGTGATTGCCGTCTTCGAGCCCCGGCTAAAGCGCGACAGCATCCGCGTGAAGGTCGCCCCTGGGGATCGGGCCGGAATGAAGATCGAGGTCGACGCGATGCTGTTGCTCTCGCCGGTTCCAGAGCGGCTGCGGTTGTCCACAATGGTCGACCTGGACAACGGACGCGCAACTACAGCGGTCGAGGACGGGTGATGGACCGCAATTTCCTAGCCTATTACGAAGACGAACTGGCCCATATCCGCGAGCTTGCGACAGAGTTTGCGGCACTTCATCCAACGGTGGCCCGCAACCTTTCGCTCGACTCGGTGCCGTGCCCCGATCCTTACGTTGAACGCCTGCTGGAGGGTGTCGCCTATCTTTCGGCCCGGACGCGGCTGAAGATCGATGCGGAAAGCAGCCGCTACGTCCGCAACTTGCTGGATGAGCTTTATCCCGACCTCGTCTGCCCCGCGCCTGCGATGACGATGGCCGTCCTGCACCCAGGCCCTCAGGTGCAGACCATGCTAGACGGCCACCTCGTGCAGCGCGGCACCCGGTCCATCGCTGCCTTCCGCGAGGGCATTGCCACCCGCGCCACCTATGCGACCGCGCAGGACGTGACGCTTTGGCCCATCGCGCTGGAGAAGGTGGACTATTTGCAGGACAAGGGCGCGATGAATTCAGCAGGCCTTGACCACGCAGAGGCCGAAGCCGCACTGCGCTTTACGCTGACCCGCGTCGGTCCCGGCTCTTTGGCCGAGCTTAGCCTCGACCGGCTTGACCTCTGGTTCGTGGGCGGCAGCCGGGGGGGGGCGATCTTCGACGCAATCTTCGGCCACGGCGCCCTTGCCATCGCCCGCGCGCCAAAGGGAAGATCCCTGTCGCTGAAAGGCCCCTCTCTTGTCGGCATCACCGACCGCGAAGGCCTGTTGCCCCGCGTCCGCCCTTCCTTCGAAGGCTACCGACTGATGCGGGAATATTTCCTGATGCCGGACCGTTTTCACTACCTGCGGCTTGACGGCCTTAACCCCGCACTTCGTGCGTGCACCACCGGCCCTTGCGAAGTCGTGGTCTACCTTGACGCCGCGCGCCCCGAGCTTTCGGACATCGCCGCCAAGGACTTCCGCCTTTTTGTCTCGCCGCTGGTCAACCTCTTCGAGAAAGAGTGCAACGTGATCGAGATCGACGGCCGGTCCGCCGCCCATGTCGTTCACGCCGACCGCACCCGACCGCGGGACTTCGAGATCTACCGCCTGTCGAATGTCGAGGACGCTGACAGCGACGGCCCCGAGGCCAGAGTCGAACCACTGTATTCGGTTGGTCAGCACCGCGGGTCCGGCCTTGTCTATACCACCGAACGCCGGCCACGTCGGCCAGGAGAGGACGAGATCAGACGCGGCCAGACCCGCACCAGTTACACGGGCGATGATCTGTTCCTGTCGATCGCGCGGCCTTCAGATGTGACGGTGACCAAAGCGATCCGCCGCCTGGACATTCGCGCGCTTTGCACCAACCGTGACCTGCCAATCCTGGACGACAGCCCGAAGCTTTCACTGGAAACCGGCGACCCGGTCGGGCGGATCGAACTGATCGCCCCCTTCCGCCGTCCGCGCTCTTCGGTCGCCGCGGCGCTGCCGAACATCGTGTCTGGCGGGGAAAGCCAGCTTGACGACCTTGCCTGGCGGCTGGTGGCGCAGCTGTCGCTCAACCACCTTTCCCTCGCCGAACCAGGCCAGGACGCAGAGCCACTGCGCGCCATGCTGGACCTTTACGCCGGGCGCGGAGACCCCGCGATGGCCCGGCACGCCCGGTCGATCACCCGCGTCCGATCGCGCCAGGTGGTCGAGCGCCTGGGTATTCCCGGCCCGATCTGCTTTGGCCACGGGGTCGAGATCACGCTGGACGTCGATGAGGCGACGATGGCTGGTGGCTCTACGCTCCTTCTGTCTGCACTTCTAAACCAGCTTTTCGCCCGGAACGCCGCGATAAACTCGTTCGTGCGGACGAAGACCCATCTCATGCAAAGACAGGAGGATGTGTCGTGGCCGATGACGCCGGGCAACCGCGCCCTGATCTGACCGGAGATGTGCCCGCCCCTGAAAGCATGGGCTTCTACGAGCTGCTGCGTCGGCTTGAGCGCGACCAGATCCGCTTTGGCCGGTCGGGCGGGCCGTCGAAGGAACCCGCCCGCCTTGGCCAGCGCGCGCGGCTCACATTCGGCACCCGGGACGTCGCCGGCTTCACCCCCGGCCCGCCACCAAAGGTCGATGTCGAGGTGCTGGGCCTTCTTGGCCCCGAGGGGGCGTTGCCGCTGCACATCACCCGCTGGGTGCTTAGCCGTTTGTCCGAACGCTGGTTCAGCGAAGGCACCGATGCCGCTTCGGACACGACATTTCTTGATTTCTGCAACCTCTTGCAGCACAGGATGCTGGCGCTTTACTGGCGCTCCTGGGCGGATGCCCGCCCCGAGGTGCAGATCGAACATGGTCCCGCAGGCCGGGTGCAGGCCCTGGTCGAGGCGCTGGCGGGGGTGGCCCTGCCCGGCACCAAGCCCAAGCTTTCCGACGCCCAGACCCGGCTGAAACTTCGCCACGCCACCGCACTGGGCCGTCAAGTCCACAGCGTCGAGCGACTGACAGCCTATCTGGGGGATGTGCTGGAGGCCCCTGTCAGCCTGGTCGAGTTCCTTGGCACCTGGACCCATATTCCGCCCCGCCTGCAGTCCCGCCTTGGTCGGCAGCATGCCCAGCTTGGCCGCTCTGCCGTGGTTGGCGCGCGCAGCTTCCAGCGCCAGACGCTGGTCGAGCTTCGGGTTGGCCCGCTGCCGCTGGCCCGCTTCACAGAATTCCTCGGCGACCCGGAGCTCATCGCGCGCCTGCGCCACGCGATCCGGCATGCGATGGGTCGAGAGCTTGAGTTCGACCTGCGCCTTATCCTGGCAAGGGACCAGATACCCGACACCCGACTGGGTCATAGCCAGCTTGGCCGAACGGCCTGGCTTTCGCCAAATCGCCAACAGGACGCCGACGACCTCCGCCTCTACAGCGTTGCGCAAGTGGAGGCTGCATGACCCTTCGCCTTGTGATCGAACACAGCCCCCACCCTCAGGACCGACGCGAGATGCGCCATCCCGGGGGCGAATTCTCCATCGGACGCGGGGCCGAATGTTCGTGGCAGTTGAACGACCCCGATATGTATGTGTCGCGCAAGCACTGCGTGATAACCGGCGAGGCGGGGCAGTTCATCGTGACCGACGCCAGCCGAGGCGGGCTTTTCATCGATGGCAAGGACCAACCGCTTGGCCCCGGCAATGCCGCTCGGCTGGAAACCGGGATGCGCCTGCGGCTTGGCGACACTGTGATCAAGGTCGAGATAGAGGCTGCCGCCCCGGCGGCCACGCCCCGTACTCAGGCCCCGGCGCAGCGGCAGATGACGCATGACGACTTCTTTTCGCAGGCCGTGGCTCCACCGTCGCCTGTCAATCGCCCGCAGGACCTCCCAACGCCTTTCGACACTGGTCCGACCGACGCCCGCCGCTACGACCCGGCGCCCGACCGTGCTGCACCACCGCCCTTGTTCGATGACCCTTTCACTCTTGACAGGTCTGTGGCCCCCCGCCCCGCGGGCAGCGTTCCCGAACCCATTGCCCCGCGCAAGGACGACTTCGGCTTCGGTTCGTTCTTCGACGAACCCAGTAGCCCGAAACCGTCAGAGCCCGTGTCAGCAGCGCCACCCCCTTCAACCGAGGACTGGTGGGCCATGCCGCCCCCTGCTCCTTCCACCGATCCGCCCCAACGGCCACCCGAGCCGCTAAACCTCGTTGCCGAGGCGCCCGGTGTAACGCCGGTCGCGGAACCGGCCGCATCTCCCGTCATCGACACCGAAAATCGCACCCGCCAGCGGGGCGACCCGGCCCCATCACCGGCGCAGGCCGCATCGCCAGTCGCCTCACCAGGAGCGGCCGCAGTCGCGCGCCCTGTCGGGTCCGATTCCGCCCTCCGAGATGCGTTCTTCCGCGGTCTCGGCCTTGACCCGTCTACCGTCACCGACCCGGAGGCCGAAATGGAGGCGATGGGTCAGCGATTCCGCCTGCTTGTGGAAGGCTTGATGCTGATGCTTCGGACCCGCGCCAAGGAAAAGCAGAACGCCCGCGTGGCGCAGACAGTGATCAGCAACTCTGACGTCAACCCGTTGAAATTCCTTGCATCCACCGACGAGGCCATTGCGGCGTTGGTCAGCCCAAAGGGCCCCGGCTACCTTGACCCCGACACCGCGATCAACGGTGCTTTCCGCGATCTTGCTGACCATCAGGTCCGGTCCTGGGTCGGTGTGCAGTCAGCGCTGCGCAGGATGATCGACAGGTTCGATCCGGCGGCAGTCGAGAAAGATCTTGAGGATTTGGGGATGCTCGAGTCCCTTCTTTCCGGTGGCCGCAACGCCAAGCTCTGGAAGGCCTATACCGACCGCTACAAGGACATCGCCCGCGCTGCCGAGGACAGGTTTCTGGGCGAAGTGGGCGCTGA
The DNA here is from genome assembly GCF_030694085.1 of Tabrizicola sp. Classification (GTDB taxonomy): domain Bacteria; phylum Pseudomonadota; class Alphaproteobacteria; order Rhodobacterales; family Rhodobacteraceae; genus Tabrizicola. The sequence continues at coordinate 269,728 of NZ_JAUXZE010000039.1, forward strand.
TTTCCGCACCGCATATGAAGGCAACAGGGAGAAGACCAATGACCAATGAGTTTCCACGCCGTGCCTTTCTGATCGGCGGCAGCGCCGTCCTGCTGGTGGCCTGCGCCCCCTCAGGCCCCGGATCGGTGACCATCGTTGCGCAAGGGGCGGCTGGGATGAACCCAGGCCCGGACGGAGCCGACCGACCCTTGACGCTTCAAGTTCTGCAACTGCGCGGCTCGGGCGCCTTCGACGGGGCAGATTTCTTCGGACTTCAGAACGCCTCGGCCACGCTGGGTGGTGATCTTGTCAAGGCCGACACGATAACGCTTGCGCCCGGTGGCAAGGTCACGAAGACCGTAGCACTTGAGGCGACGACCGCGATGATCGCCGTCGTCGCTGGGTTCCGCGACCCGGCGGGCAAGCAGTTCCGTGCGAAGTCCTCGGTCTCGCCGACCGACGCGGTCACCTTCGCGCTTGACGTGACCGCCAGCGGGATCAAGCTGACGCCGATGTGACCCCTTGGGTGCATGCAGGAGCAGGACAGAAGAATGAGCGACAAGAACAAGGTTGTCTGGTCCGAGGGGCTGTTCCTGCGCACCCAGCACCTGCAGCAGCAGGACCGCTATACCGAGGGTCTGGTGCGCGGCGCGCTTCAGGCCGCACCCATGCAGGCCTGGGGATTCCGGTCGCTGACGCTGGACAAGCCCGCACTGGATGCAGGCCGCGTCGCAATCGCCTCGGCCACGGGGATTTTCCCCGACGGGACGCCCTTCGCGATCCCCGACACCATGTCCGCCCCGGCCCCGGTGCCGATCAGGGTCGATATGGCCGGACTCGTGGCGCTGGCCATCCCAATCGAACGCCCCGGCGCCGCCACCATCGACCCTGCCCATGCCGACCCCGCAGGCTCGCGCTACCAAGGTGTGATCCAGACGGTCCGCGACGCTGTCCGGGGAGGTGCGGAACCCGAAGAGCTTGAGGTTGCCCGTCTGTCGGCGCGCCTGATCCTGCCGGGAGAGGACGCGGCGGGATATGTCGCTCTTCCCATCGCGCGGGTCGACGGTCTTCGCGCCGAAGGTTCGGTCGCCCTGTCCGAGGGCTACCTCGCCCCTGCCCTTTGCCTTGCCGCCAATCCCTGGTATGCGGGCCTTTCGCAAGAGGTTGTCACAGGCCTTGACCGCATCGCCGAGGCGCATGGCAAGCTGGTCCTTGGCGGCGCGGGCCGGTCGATCGAAAACCTGCTTCTTCTGGAACTCGCCAACTCTGCCCGCCCGCGGGTGGCGCACATGCTGGCGCAGAACCTGCACCACCCGTCGGAATTCTTCATGGAATTGGCGGGGCTTGCCGGACGGATGGCGACTTATGGCTCGTCCTCGCGTCGCCTTTCGGACCTTCCCGCCTACGACCACCTCGATCCACAACCGGCCTTCGCGGCCTTGGCCGACACGTTGCGTTCCTTGATGCTGTCGCTGCGGCACGTCGAGCCGAAGTCGCGCGCGCTTCAGGTCGCCCGCCACGCCCAGAACATCTGGAAAGTTCGCATCGACAACCCCGACCTCCTCAAGACCAGCCGCATCGTCCTGCGCATCGGGTCCGAGATGTCGGACGAGAGCCTCCGCCGCATCTTTGTCAGTCAGGCCACTGTTGGGGCCGCCGATGCCTTCGAGAAGCTGTGGAAATCCCGCCTGCCGGGGATTCCGCTGAAGCCGCTTCACTCCCAGCCGCGCGAGATCCCCTATGATGGCGAGCGACTGTGCCTGGAGCTTGACCAGAAGTCCGAACATTTTGTCCAGCTTGTCGACGCGCCCGGTTTCGTAATCGGCGTATCAGGGGCATTGGACCGTGAACCCGAAATAGACTGCTATGCCGTAAGCCGATGAGCGATCCAGACGATCCCTTTGGTCTTTCCAATGACGCCGGGCGCACCCGCATCCGGCCGGTGAAATCTGGCACGCCCGCCACCAGTCCGCAGCCTCCGACCTTTGGGGCCGAGCGGCCCCAGCCCCCGCAGGCTTATGGCGGGCAAGGTTCCGGCGGCCAGGACTACGGCGGTCAGTCTTCCTTTGGGCGGCAAGGCTACGGTAGCCAGTCCGGCAGCTTCGGCACCCCGCCGCAGGATTACGGCCAGCGCGCCCCGAAACCCCGCCTGACCCGCGCGAATCCCAACCCGCTGATCGTTGCCTTCGCCTCGCTTCTGGAACTCGCGCCCGAACTGGAGCGCGCCATGCCCCCGGCCAATGCGGAAGGCTTGCGGTTGCGGGTGCAGGAAAACCTGATCGACGCCCGCGACAGCGCTGTCGGCATGGGCGTCCCCATGACCCGCGCCAATCAGGCCGCCTGGTTCGTCGCCGCGCTGATCGACGACATCGCCCTGAACACCCCCTGGGGCGGTCATTCCAGCTGGCCGCATCAGCCCCTGGTCGTAGGTCTGTCGGGCGAAGTGGATGCCGGGACCAAGTTCTTCGATCGGCTGGAAGAGCTTCTGCGTTATCCCAACCGCGACCCGGAGATGCTGGAGCTGGGTTTCCACTGCCTGAACCTGGGTTTCCGCGGAAAATACCGGATCGATGGCCGCACAGGTGAAGCCGCCCTTCTTGCCATGCGTTCTGCTATTGCCCGTGCGATCCGCAACCCGGAAGCCGAAGCCGCAGAGCTTTCCCCCCACTGGAAGGGCGTCATCGCACCGGACGAAAAGCCGCGTTTCGCAGTGCCGCTCTGGACCATCGGCCTTGCTGCAGTCGCCGTCATCTCGGCGATCTACATCGGCCTCGGCATCCAGCTGTCCAACAAGTCCACACAGCTTTACGCGCTTGCCCGCCTGCTTCCGCCCCCAGAACGGGCCGAAATATTCCGCCCGGTCCGCACCAACGCCGAACCCGCCGCGCCCGAGATCAAGATCGAACCGGTGGTATTGGAACTTGTCCCCGCCTGTCTGGCGAAAGCCCCCACCGACACCGCCGCAGCCCTTTCGGGCCGCGACGATGTGGGCCTGGCCTACCTGACCCTGCGGGGGTCGAACCCCGAGGTGTTCCGCAGCGCCAAGGCCGACATCAATGACGTCTACGGCCCCCTCGTTGCCGCCTTGGCCCAGTGCATCACCGAAAACATAGAGGTCATCGGCAAGGTCACAGTGATTGGCCACACCGACAGCGTTCCGGTCCAGGCCTCAAACCCCTTCGCCTCGAACCAGGGGCTCTCCGAGGCCCGCGCCAAGACAATTGCCGACCTTCTGACCGCATCAGGAGTCCCGGTGGAGCTTCTGGCTGCCGAAGGGCGCGCGGACAGCGAACCCGTGGGCGACAACGGCACCAAAGTGGGCCGGGCCGAGAACCGCCGCATCGAGATCAAGATCGAGAAGAAGCTTTGATGAAATTCCTGAAAGCCATCTTCCGGTTCCTCTTCTCGCGCCGATTGTGGACGTTCATCGGTGTCGTCCTTCTTTGCGCGCTGATCTGGCTGTTCGGTCCGCTGGTGTCGGTCGGCGACATGGCCCCACTGGCCGATGACCTGGTGCGGATGATCGTCATCGCCGTCATCCTGATCTTCTGGCTCTTCTCCCTTCTTCTCGCGCAGTTGGGGGCCGCCAAGAAGAACCAACTTTTCGTCACCGAACTTGCCGCCCCCGAACGCCCCAAGGTCTCGCTCCCCGGCGAGGCCAACGTGGCCGAGATCAACACCAAGTTTGCCTCGGTCCTGACCGAAATGAAGCGCTCCAAGCTGGGCGGCAAGAAGTTCCTGCGTGACATGCCTTGGTACGTGATCATCGGCCCCCCCGGCAGCGGCAAGACCACCGCGCTGCGCCAGTCCGGCCTGCACTTCCCCATCGACCTGTCCGATGACCTGAAGGGCGTCGGCGGGACGCGAAACTGTGACTGGTTCTTCACCGAAGACGCTGTTCTGGTCGACACAGCCGGACGCTATGTCCAGCAACAAAGCGACCCCGAGATCGACTCGGCCGAGTGGCTTGGCTTCCTTGACATGCTGAAGAAGCACCGGGGAAAGCGGGCGCTTAACGGCGTGATCCTGACGCTTAGTCTAAAGGAACTCCTTGCCGGAGAAGCGGCGGTCCGCGAGCATGGCCGGGAAATCCGCAAACGCCTCGCCGAACTCCGCGAACGCCTGCAGATCCAGCTGCCGGTCTACCTGATGCTGACCAAGGTCGACCTCGTGCCCGGCTTTGAAGCGTTCTTTGGGTCGCTGCCTACCAAGGATCGCGAACAGGTTTGGGGCGCTACCTTGCCCACCGACGCCCGCATTGACCGCACCACCATCGAACGCGAGATGAAGGCGCTGCTGGCGAACCTGGAAACCCGCCTCACCTCGCGCATGGCCGAGGATGTACCTCTGGAGCAGCGGGCAGAGGTCTTCCGCTTCCCTGCCCAGGTCGAACGCCTGGAAGCGCCGCTCAAGATCCTCATCGACACCGTTTTCGGCGAAAGCCGGTATGAGGAAAGCCCCTGGCTGCGCGGCTTCTACCTGACCTCCGCGACCCAGGAAGGCTCGCCCATCGACCGACTGGTGGGCGAACTCGCCGGGTCCTTCGGACTGAACGCCGACAGCCAGACCCGTCGACCCTTCGGCGAGAAGCGCTCTTATTTCCTGCGCAACATGCTGACCGACCTCATCTTCCCTGAGGCCGGCCTTGGCACGTTCGATGCCGCCGCCGAGGAACGCCGGAAATGGATCTGGCGCGGCTCCATCGCCGGGGCGTCCCTGGTCACGCTCCTTGCAGGTCTCTTGTTCCTGTTCAGTTTCCTGCGCTATTCCGGCGGCATCGACGATCAGGAGCGTCTGCTGGCCGACCTTTCCGGCCGCCTGGCCAACGTGGCCGCCCGTCAGGCCCCGACCGACCCGCTGGACCTGGAACTGGCGCTGGAAGGCGTGACCGAAGTCAGGGCAGCCGCGACCGACGTCCCGACCTCGCCCCTGACCTACATCGGCCCCACTGCGCGGTCGGAACTGGCCGAGGCGCAGCGCATCGCCTATGACCGCAGCCTGCGCAACATCCTGGACCCCCGGATGGTGGCGGTCCTGGAAGCGACGATGTGGCGCCAGATCCGCGACCCGGAATACCTTCTGGGCGCGCTGAAGGTCTATTACATGATGACCGGACTTGCTCCCTACGACCGCGACTTCGCGGCCCAATGGTGGCAGGACCAGCTGCCGCTTCACTCTCCCATTGACCCCTTCCCGACCGAGGCCGCGCTGGAACACCAGCTGGCAGCTATCGACCGCATGGGATCGGAAGAACAGAAGATCGCGCCCGACACCGCTCTCGTCCAGCAGGCGCTGCAATCCATCTGCACCATCCCGCTGGCCGCCCGCGCCTATTCCGCGCTGATCTCCGACCCCGCAGTCACCGCTCTGCCGGAATGGATCCCGGCGGAAAAGGCAGGCCCCAACGCTATCCGAGTTCTGACCCGGATCTCGGAAAGGACCCTCCGCGTCGGTCTGCCCGGAGCGTTCACCTACACTGGTTTCCACACCACCGTCCTTCCCCTGATCCCCGAGGTCGCCGCAACTGCCGCCCTGGACCAGCAGGTCTTTGCCGGCGGCTGCGCCGAAAGCTCCGACGCCTCGGTCGCTACGTTGGAGGCCGACATCCTCAAACTCTACCAGGACGATTTCATCGCCCAGTGGAACGGCTTTCTGCGTGATATCCGCCTGGCACCGATCACAGACCTGCCCACTGCCACCGCGAACATGAAGGACCTCGCCAGCCCGGACAGCACCCTCCGCCGTCTCGTCCGCGCCGTGGTGGACGAGGTCGACCTGACCCGGGTTATCCCCGAAGAGGAAGGCGCGAACACTGACGCGCTGGCCAAGAAGGCGGTCTCCAAGCTGGGCAAGGTCGGCAAGCTTCTGAAGGCGGGCAGCAAGCTTGCCACTTCCACCGGCGGAACTGCGGACGGCCCGCCCCCCGGCACCGACATCGCCCTTCAATTCGCACCGCTCAAGGCTGCGATCGAGGAAGTCGATGGCCTGCCGCCGCTACTGGACGATGTCGGCCTGCAACTCGACGGTCTGGCCAAGGAACTGGCCAGCGCGATGAACTCGCCTGACCCCGAAGCGACCCTGCTTGCCCGCGGCGGCCTGGGAGAGCTGACCGGGGCCGTCGCCAATGCCGCCAAGGCGCTGCCTGATCCGCTGGATGACTGGGTCGCGGGCATCGCCGGCGACACCATCGCCGTAACGCGGGACGCGGTGATCTCTCAGCTTAACGACCGCTGGCGCGCCGATGTCTACGACTTCTGCATCAAGGCAACCCAGGGCCGCTATCCCTTCGACGAAGGCTCTGCCATCGATGTCAACGTCGCCGACTTCCGCGAGCTTTTCGCCCCCGGCGCGCGGATCGACAAGTTCGTCACAGACAATCTGCTTCCGTACATCGACACCACGGTGAAGCCCTGGGCATGGCGCGCCGACTTCGGCCTAGATGGCGCACTCCTTGCGCCGTTCGAGCGCGCGCGCTCGATCCGCGACGGCCTGTTCCCGGGCGGCTCCGGCCCGGTCATGGCCTTCACGCTGGAGGCGAAGGATCTGACCCCAAATGCCGCCTCGGTGACCCTGAACGTCGACGGCCAGGTCCTGACCTATCTCAATGCCGCAACCCGCCCGATGCCGATGACCTGGCCCGGACCTGACGGCACCAACCTGATCTCGCTGTCCTTCCAGCCCGCCGACGGAACCGGGGAATTACTGACCTCGGAAACCGGGTCATGGGCCTGGCTGCGGCTGATCCGCAAGGGCCGTCTCTCCGGTACATCGCTGCCAGAAGTCTTCAACCTCAGTCTGGGCCTTTCGGGCTTCTCTGCCGCGTTCGAGCTGCGCGCGGCCTCGGTGGACAACCCCTTCGACCTGAAGATGTTCGGCAATTTCAAATGTCCGACGAAGTTCTGACGCCTCAGAACGACGCGCAGCGTCCCGTCGCCGGCATCTTCGGCAAGCTTCCCGCGACGGGCGATTTCGTTTGGCGCGGACTGCCCGAGGCTTTCCGCAAGCACTGGGACTTCTGGCTCACCCGCCACATCGCCCACCTCCAGCGCCACGGCCACAGCTTTCCGTCCGGCGGTCTTCGCTTCCGTCTACCCTCGGGCGGTCGCCTTGCCGCCGGCGTGATCCTGCCCAGCCGCGACAAGGCGGGACGGCACTTCCCGCTCTCACTTCTCCTGCTCGCCGATGGCGACCTCGCACCTGCGCAGATCGATCCCTGGTGCGACGCCGCACTCGCGCTTCACCCCGAGACCCTAACGCCGGACGCTCTGTGGCAGGCTCTTGACGCCCTGCCTTCACCGCACACCATCGCCGCGGCCAGTGGTCCGATGCAACTCTGGACTCCGGGCCAGCCCCCTGTCGCCACGGATGCCACCACCCCCGAGAGTGTACTCCGGCAACTTCTCGGCACCGGATAAGCCTTTCACATTTGCCAAAATATCCCCGCCGGAGGCCAGCCGAGCGGTTTTGCGTCCTTCACGCAAAACCGCGAGACAAGAGGCTTGCGCGGCACGCGCTCAATTCCCGAACGGCCCGAACCTAGTTCTGGTTGATCTTCGCGCCCTTCATGGTGATGTTCCCGTCCGCCTTGGCATTGATCTTGCCCGAACCCGCCAGGCTTATGTCCTTGCCCTTGATGGTGATTGTCCCGTCCTTCTTCATCGTCACCTGGGCATCGCCGCATTTCAGGGTGATCTCGTCGGCCACATCCAGGATGAACGTCTTGCCGACCTTTATCCCCATGTCCTTACCAACGTTGACCATTTCGGCATTGGCGATGTCCGTTGCCCGCCCCTTGCCGATTTTCAGCGCCACGTCGCCCGATACGTTTTCGGTCTGGTTTCCCCCCACCGTCATCGACTCGTCAGCGCCCACCGCCACCGACCGGTTCGCCCCGATGGTCCAGCTGTCGTCGGACCCGATGGAATGGCTTTGCGACGCCCCCACCGTCACGTCGCGCGAGGCGCCTATGGTCATAGATTGCGCCGCCCCGATGGTTCGGGTCTCCGATGCCCCCACGCTGTCCACCCGCGCAGCACCCACGGTGATTGTCTGAGCGACCGCCACGGTCTGGCTGTGGTTCAGCCCGATCGTCTCACTCGAGTTCGACCCGATGCTGATCGTCTCGTTCGAGCCGACCGTCAGCGCCCGGTTGACGCCCACCGTCTCGGTATCGTTGTTGCCGATGCTGGTGGTCTGGTCATGCCCCACCGTCACCGACTTGTCGTTGCCGACCGTTTCGGTCCGGTCGTGACCAATATCCTGCGTTGCATCGTGGCCCACATCCTCGGCGAAGTCGTTGCCGATGGTGCGGGTTTCGTTGTTCTTGATCAGCTCGTTGTGGTCCTTCTCGGCCTGGAAGTAGACCTCCTCGGCGCCCTTCTTGTCCTCGAACCGCATCTCGTTCCAGCCGCCCCCGCCAGGAGAGGAGTTAGACTTCCACCCCGACTGTGTGGCGTTCGAGGGAAGCCCATAGGGCGGCATCTGTGCGGCGTTGTAGACCCGCCCGGTGATGATAGGCTTGTCCGGGTCACCTTCCAGAAAGTCGACGATCACTTCCTGCCCGATCCGCGGGATCTGGATGAACCCCCAGCCTGACCCGGCCCAGACTGAACTGACCCGGACGAAGCAGCTGGAGTTTTCATCCTTTCCACCCAGCCGGTCCCAGTGGAACTGAACCTTCACCCGGGCATATTCGTCGGTGAAGATCTCCTCGCCTGACGGACCCACTACAACCGCCGTCTGCGGGCCTGACATCTGCGGCTTCGGCGTGCGGCGTTCCGGCCGGAAGGCCAGGCTCAGGGGCTGCAACATCAGCCGAACATGAAACCCCTCGCCCTCTCGATCCCCGCCCGAGCGAAAAAGCGCATCCCACATCACATAGTCCGAGCGGAGCACCAGATACTTGACGTTGTCCGCTTCGCGATCAAACTCTTCCAGCTGAAAGCTGACGCCGGACCAAAGTCCGCGCACAGTTCCCGTTGCTTCGACCCGCACATATGGGGCCTGCGCTTCCTCCAGCCGGATCGCGGACAAGGGTTCGCCCGCGCCGACCTCGATATAATCGCCGGAATAGTGGTAGAGTTCACCCTTCGCCGCCTCGTGCGACTTAGGCGCGTCGGATTTGGTCATCAGATCGGTCGCAGGTTTCTTGAAGTCGTAATCGGTGTGAACATAGCTCCCTGACCGGACAGAGGCGCGGGGCAGAAGCGTCATGATCACGTCCGCTTCGTCCGTAACTGTCCCCGGCGCGCCACGGAATTTCACCGTGTCGAACGCCTTGGCGTCCTTAACGCTCGCATTGGCATCGGACAGGACGAGGGTGTGTTCGCCATCGGCATGGTCGAAGTGATAGAAGATCCCCTCGTGTTCCATCAGCCGTTGCACGAAATTCAGGTCGCTCTCGCGGTACTGCACGCAATAGTCGCGCGGCGGATAGGACTTCTTCAACCGCTTCTCGACCTTCACATGGGCATGCGGCTTGAACACCTCTTCAATGATCTCGACCACGCTTTTCTTCTGGAAGATCCGGTTGTCGCTGCGCGTGGTCAGGAACCACAGCCAGGGCCGCAGCACCGCGCGGTAATGCGCGTAGTCCTCGCGCAGCTCCAGAAAGGCGAATTCGGCGACGATGCCGTGGAAGAATCGATTTGTACTGTCGGTGCGCAGAGTGATCGTCACAGGGGTACCGAGCAAGTCCTCGGCCTTGACGTTGATGTCCTTGCTGACCAGTCCCAAGTCGTAACGAAAGCACTGGCTGACCTCGTCGAAACCCTCCATCTGGGAAAACATGAGCGTGTCGCCAAGCGCCGTGCTGACCAAGATGTTGCGACCGTCAGCCATGCTGATCTCTCCTGTCCGAAAGGTTCGTCAAATCGGGTAACGAGGCAAATGCCCCATCACTCTAGCTGAAATTGAAAGTCCGTGGTGCCGAAAAGCGATCAGAGCGCAGTGGGGCAAGCCAGACCTTTCAGCAGTGCCCAGCGTGACACCGGATTGGCCTCGGCCTGGAACTGAACTTCCATGAAAAGCCGTGCCCCGCCGGACCTGAGGTCGACCAGGAACCGCTTGCCGCCATCACGTTCGCGCAGCCGGATTCCGTCCAGGATGCGCAACAAGCCCCATTCCCCCGTTTGCGCGAGAGTGGCGCTGCCGTCCGCCGTGGTAAAGCGCATCTCGGCCCCCAAGGCGGGTGCGGGCCCGGGCCAGGTCAGGGTCAGGGGTTCCAGGGTGGTCTCAACCGGGCCACCTTGCCCCCCGATGGCGACAAAGGTCTTGCCGCGCTCGGCCAGCGCCGCCAGCGTCAGATCCGTGGACTGCCCCGTAAAGCCCGCCGCGATGGCTTGCGTCCGCTGGAGGAATTCGGCGCTTTTCGGGTCCAGCCCGGAAAAGCGCGCATCCGGCTTCCAGCGCCAGGGCGAGCTTGACGTGTCGATGTAGGGCTCGGCCCGGGTGCGGTAGAATCGGTCGAGGGCACCGCCGGATCCCAGAAGCGAGACGACCTCGGACAGCGACGCCTCGGCACCCTCGGCAAAGGGATAGCGTGCCTCGGTCACGTCCTTGCACAGGGAAAGGACCTCGGCCTGCCAGGCCTTCGTCAGCGGGTTCGACAGCGGATCGGCTTGCGCCGCGCTGGATTGGGCCAGCACGTCCTCGACGATCTGCACCACCATCGCCGGGGCGGTCCGCAGTGCGGCCAGCGTCGCCCCGCGTGACTTTGCGGACATCAGCCGCTGCAGCCCACGAGCCTCGTCCCGGTCCATCGCGCCCAAGGCGACGTTCAGGCTGGCAAACAGCTTCGCGATCTCCTCCATCCGGCCGTCCTCGGAATACTGGATCAGCGCCGCAAAGTCCGAGGCGATGCGCAACTGCATCGCATGAGGGCGTGCCCGGTCCAGCCCACCGACCTGCGCCCAGACTTCGGGCAGAAGTCTGGAAAGCGGCGAATCCGGTGCGGCCAGTCGACCCGAGACCAGGACAGCCTGTTCCGGATCGCTGAAGGGCCGCACTTGCACATCGGCGAGGAATTCCTTCCATCGCGCCAGTGTCTCGCGTTGCAGGATGTCCAGAACCTGGTCGGGCGCATCGTTCTGGCCTGGTGCTACCCGGTCAAAGAGCCGCGCCGCTTCGCCGCGCGCGTTCTGCACTGCCAGGCCCGCGCCAACCTGCCTGGCATAGTCCCAGCCGCCTTGGGTAAATAGCCCTGGAAGCGCCGTCTCCATCACAACACCGGACCGGCGCTGCAGAACGACCGACAGTCCGGGCACGGCAGCTTCTGGGATCCAGGGTGCCAGCTCCGCAGCCCCGGCTGACCGTTTCAGTTCGAGATAGGCCCGCGCTGGCTCGGGCGCCTCACTGGCAAAGGTGCGGGCTTGTGCCAGAAGCTCGGGGTCGGGCAGCGGTACGGACTGGGAGGGGGGCAGCAGCCGACGGATGTGGGGCACCAGCGGTTGCAGGTCCGGCATCGACGCCGCCCGGTCGTCCAGCCACCCTGCCAGGTAAGCCGGTGACCAGTCCGCCTGACCAGACAGGACCGACCAGGCCCGAAGCGTATCGTAAAGGGGCAAGCTCTCACCCTCTGCCGCCAGAGCCGCATCGACCGCGCGCGCCAGTGCGCTGGGCATATGCTTCTGCACAGCTGCGCTATAGACAGCGTCCGCATGAGCCGCAGCGTCAAAGCCTAGAAGCCTTGCGAAGAGCTGGATCGGCGCCTTTTCAGCCGCCCGCTCCACTCCGTCCGAGGCCGCTGCAAGCCGCGTCAGCCGTTGCGGCAGGTCGGGCATCACCGCATCCCGGTCCAGCCCGATGTCCAGAGCTTCGGCATCAAACAGCCGGGTGAGGTCGCGGTGGAAGCGCCATTCCCCGAACCCCGCCCAGCCGGCGACCAGCAGGACAAAGGCCAGGATCAGGACCAGAGTGATCCCGGTCCAGCCCGCGCCAAGGTTGCGGTCAAACGTGGTTCTGCTGCCCTCCAACACCGCCAGGCGTCGCTCAAGAAAGACCTTCACGCCCTCGAAGTCGGGTCCCGCCTCGTCCGCCTTGCGAATGAATTCCCGCACCGAAGCCGCCGAGATGTCGCGCCCGTCGAAGATCAGTCGATGCGCCCCCGCGCCCCACAGCGCCACATCCACGCCCCGGTTCTTCCGCACCGCCTGGTCAAGCATCAGCCCCAGCACATAGCGGGCGGGTCTAATTGTGGAGGGCTGCACCCCTGCCCGCTCCAGGTCAGCGTCGAACCGGTCCAGCGCCTCGGCCGCGCGCTGCACCAGGACCTGAGCCTCGACCCCGCGGATGGTTGTCAGCTGCTCGACCATCTTCAGGACCAATCCGGCCGCCTGCTCATAGGCCGCGGGGTCGGACCTCCGCACCCCGCGCCTGAGCGGCAGAACGGTGCGCGGGCTGTTCGGGTCGGAACTCATTGCGACGGGATCAGGCCTTCATCGACCCATTTCTTCAGCGTCTCTTCGCCGACTTCGAAATGCATGCCGTCCTCGCGGTTGTAGCCGCCGCCCCAGTACCAGCCCTCCTCGTTGAAATGTTCGGCAAGGATCACAAGGCCGATCTGCATCGTGCCATCGGCAAAGGGATCAAGTTCACCCTGCAGAGTGATGTCGATGGCCGTGCCGAACGAATGGTTCGAGACCGCGCTGTTGGATCCCCTTATAAGGCGGACGCACAAGGCCCCCGCTGTGCCCAGCTTGGCGGCAATGTCAGGCTCGTCCTTCTGCAGTTTGACGACGATCCGCTCCAGACTGTCGAGTGCGGGTTTCAGCATCGTGGTCTTGATCGGGCCGATCTGCCGGGTCTCGACCAGGTCTTTCAGCCGCGGATTGCTGATCGACCGGCAGTCAGTCCCAAGATCCTCGCGCGGGCGACCCAGAAGCGCCAGCATCGTCTTGTTGCGCGGCTGGGTGATGCCCTTGTTGAACCGGTTCCGCGCTGCCCGCATCTGTTCTGTCAGAGCCTCGGTCTCGGGCCGATGCTGCGCGTCCTCGCCCAGCGTCAGACCTTCTGCATCCACCGCCGGCGCCGCGACGGTCGACGGGGCCACCGGCGCCCGGTTGGCGAGAAGGCTCAGGTCGTCGCGCAACCGCGCCAGATCCGCCTTGAGTGTGCCGATCTCGGCCTCAAGCCGCGCCCGTTGGGCAGCGTCCGCGTCAAAGGCGTCTTCCAGCCGGGTAAGCCGCAGGTCTGCCCCGCTGTCCGCCGATTCCAGCAGCGTTGTGACCATTGCGAAGGCCACCGCCGCGATGATGACGCCGATGGCAACGATGATGGGCGCGATGAGGGTGTTCGACTGCATTCAGCCCTCGCGGATCAGGACGGTGATGGTCGAGACATTGTCCGGCGCGCCGCTGTCCAGCGCCTCGCGCACCAGCTTCTGGCAGGCGTCCGCGGGGCTGGCGGCGTCGCGCAGAAGCGCCTCGACCGTTTGTTCGTAGACGCAACGCGTCAGCCCGTCACTGCACAGCAAAAGCCGGTCCCCGACCGCAAGGGGGATGCTGACCAAGTCCACGTCCAGCTCGGCTCCCCCCCCCACCGCCCTGGTGATGACATGCGATTCGGGATGACGTTCGGCCTCGGCCGGGGACAGCTCGCCACGGTCAATCATCTCCTGCACGACGGAGTGGTCGCGGGTCAGCGGTCGCAGGCGACCGCCCCGCAAGAGATAGGCGCGACTGTCGCCCACCCAGGCCACGTGTGCCACCGCCCCGCTGATCAGCATCGCAACTACCGTGGCACCCATCCGCCCCATGCCCGGGCTGCGCTGGCGCTGAAGGACCAGCTGGTTCGCGTCCTGCAGCCGGGCCACCAGTGCCGGTCCGGGATCGACCCCGTCCGGGATCTGCGCCAGGCAATCGATCACGATCTCGGATGCGACGTCGCCATTGCCATAGCCCCCCATCCCGTCGGCAACCGCCCAAAGCGCGCCCGTCGGGTCGGTCAGGATCGAATCCTCATTGCGCTCGCGCACGATGCCACGGTTGGTCAGCCCCGCCCCAACCGCAACCGGCAACCGCCGCTCCTGCCCGGGGACCACGGTGATCGGGGTGTTCATTGCGGTCCCGCCGGCACGGCTGGGGCGATCGGTCCCCGGGTCGAATTCAGCAGCATCGGGAAATCCCGCCCAAAGGTGTGAATTGAATGCAGGTGCATCATAGCCTAGACTGGGGCCAGCTATAAATCCGTTTTTTGGAAGGTGGTTCGACGATGCGTAGCTTGCTGACCAGCCTTGCGGTCTGTGCCGCGCTGATGCCCGCTGTAGGCCAAGCCCAGGATTTGTCGGAGGAAGAGCTGTTGCAGATGTTCCTGGCGCAGCGGGATGCTTACAAGGCCGCCGTGGAAGGCAACACCGCGCTGACCCGTGGGCTGACGCTGATCACGGCGGATGATGTCGAGATCGCCACGGAAGTCGCCACCCAAGACACCGCCACCGAAACCGCCGGAACCGAGGTTGCGTCCGATGCCTCGGCCGGGGCGGTCAAGCAGCCGACCGAAACCGTCGTTTCCAGCAATGAAACCGCGACACTTGTGAAGATGCCCGAAGGCATGGGCGTCAACATCCGCATAGAGTTTGCCTTCGACAGCGCCGCGCTTGACGACGCACAGAAGCCGAAGCTGCAGACATTGTGCAACGTGATGCGGACTGCGGATATCCAGCTCTTTCGCATCATTGGCCATACGGATGCCTCGGGCTCCGACGACTATAACGAACGGCTGTCTCGCCTTCGTGCCGAGGAAGTGCAGCGCTTCTTCGTGAACGACTGCGGCATCGCGGCCAATCGCCTTGAGGCGGTGGGACTGGGCGAACGGTTCCTGCTTGAAGACTACGATCCCGACTCGGACCAGAACCGGCGGGTAGAGTTCCAGGCTCTGAGCTGACGCTTGGTCAGAGTTCGGTCCTAACCCTTGCCCCCTTCAGGCGCGTTGCAGCCTGACATATTTGATCGCTCGACGGTGATAGGTGTAGGCAATATGCAAAGCCCCGTCAGATCCTGCGATGATGGACGGATAGGAGTATTCCTTGTTCAACCCGTCCTTGGAATTATTGGTCAGACAATAGCCGCTGCCGTCTTCAAGTCGACGCATGTCCGGGAATGTCGCGCCATTGTCCTGCGAAAGCGCTAGTACAAGCGGCGCGCGGGGCACGCCCCAGATCGCGCCACTTGTGGCGTTGAGGACTGGGGTCCCCCCAGCCTCGCCTTCGTCGTCAATCTCGTCATAAAGCGATGCTCGGCGCTGGTCCGACATTTCGGCGTTCATCGGATTGCCGACGAGGGCGATGCGCATGTCGGCAAGGCGGATGGCTTGCACGGAGGAGTTGTTGTTCGGCAAGTCGGTAACGGTCGGCTTCGACCAGCTGAGCCCGCCATCCACCGACAGACTGCGCCGGACCCGGTTCGCGCAGCGGTCGCGGTAGAAGGCCGGCATGACGCCGTCCTGGGCGGGAACGGGGTTCATATGCACTGCCCCCAGACTGTCCGGCACCTCGATGGCCGACCAAGTCATGCCGGAGTCTTGTGAGACGAGCATCACCGCAGTGTCCAGCGATCCGGTCCAGCGACCCTGCGGCGGGGTTACGCACCGAAAGCCCGGCAGCAGCCATTCTCCCTGTGGTCCGATGCGCGGCGGTTGGCGCACGAAGACTCCTGTGAAATCGCCCAGCCGCCGTGCTTCTCCGAACGTGGCACCACAGTCCTGCGACCGGCGGAAGTGGATTTCGCATGCGTCCTGTCGACCGCCCGGCTGCGAGGTGTGAAAGAGCCAGACAGCGCCATTAGGTGCGACGAACAGGACGGGATTCTGTTCGGATCGATCAGCGCGGTCGCTCAGACGTTCGGCCGACGTCCAGTGGTGCGAACCCGGGCGCAGGCGCGACATCCAGACCGAGATGTCGCCCATTCCCTCCATCGTGCCGCCGAACCAAACGCATGCCAGCGAGTCATCCGGTAGCCAGCACAGATTCGCGGCATGATTCTGGACGCAGGGCGAGGACAGCATCGCTTCGACCCGGTCGGACTCGGTCAGGTGCGGTCGCAGAAGACCGTCCATGTAAGCCTCTATTTCCGCTGTCGAAAGTTCGCCTGGTCTCATGGCCTTTGTCATGGTCGCGGCTCTCCCAATGTTTCGACAACCCGGCTGTCGGGCGAAACCGTTGTGGAGGAAAGTTTCAAATATTACAAGTTTCATGTGGAGATTTCGCCACCAAGAGGCCGGAAGATACAACTAAATTACTGTTTTTATTATATAAAATTCTACAGCTATGAATCCAGAATGCATCGGCTCGCCACAAGCAAACTAACAAGTTGACAGGAAACTCGCGACCTGTTCCATTTCCAGTCGCAGACTGCCGAACCGGAGGAGTGCCATCGTGGCGCGGGCCGTCCGCTTTACGCTTGGGAGGTAACATGAAAACCAACACGAAAGAGCGCAACGGCCTGACGCGTCGTGGCGCATTGAAGCTTGGTCTCGGCTCGTTCGTCGCGGTGGCCGCATTCGGTCCGGGCGCGCGCATCGTCATGGCGCAGGACGGACAGGTGCTAAAGGCCATCAATCCTGCATTTTCGCAGGACTGGTCGCCGCTGCGCGGGGGCGGCGTGCCCTACCGCTGGAATTCCGTCTGGAACGCCAGCGCGATGTATTTCAAAGACAAGGGCGAGATCCAGCCCTACGTCCTGACCGAATGGACCCCCTCGGCCGATTACGTCACCTGGACGCTGAAGCTGAACCCCGAGGCGAAGTTCGCCGACGGCAGCGCGATCACCGCCGCCGATGTGAAAGGTTCGTGGGAACTGTCGGCCATGCCGGGCACGCAAAACCAGCGCATCGACCAGGTGCTGGCGGGTGTCGCGGGCTATGGCGCGGTGAAGGACGGCTCGGCCACCGACATCTCGGGCATCGTCGTCAATGATGACGCGACGCTGACGGTCACTTTGGCCGCGCCCGATCCGATCTTCTTCCAGCGGCTTGCCAACCATATTGCGCCCATCGTCAAGGTCGCCGTCGCGCGCGGCGCAGATGGCAATGAGGTCCCCGATTTCTTCCTCGCCGCCAACGGCGCGACCTCGGGTCCCTTCGTGCTGGAATCGGCCAACCTGGACACGGGTGAGCTGGTCTGGGTCCCGAACCCGAACTTCTTCGGCCCGGCCCCCAAGCTGGCGCGGATCGAACTGACCGCCGTCGAAGACAACGTGACCGCGACGCAGATGCTTGCTTCGGGCGAGTATCAGGCGCATACGGAACTGGTGACCTCGACCATCGTGCAGGACCTGGGGCCAGAGTTTGCCGCGGGGGCAGAGATCCCGACCTCGCAGCACTTCTGGTTCAACACCGCCCGCGCGCCGATGGACGACCCGAAAGTGCGTGAGGCGCTGATCCTGGCGGTGGACCGCGACGGGCTGATCAAGGCCTCGTTCCCCGATGGCCCGCACCAGAAGACCGACAGCGTGATGAACGCCGTCCCCGGTGCCGATGACCCCACCTTCGTCCCCTATCCCTTCGACCCCGAACGCGCCAAGGCGCTTCTGGCCGAGTCGAGCTATGGCGGGCCCGAACGTCTGCCGAAGCTGATGTTCGTCGGCATCTCCAGCCCCGCGAACGAGGCGGCGGCGCAGTACATTGCCGAACAGTGGCGCCAGAACCTTGGCATCACCGCTGTCGACATGAAACCGCAGCAGGATCAGTATTCCGGCCCTGACCAGAACGCGATCCAGATCTTCCGCGACGACGTCGGCACCCGCGTGCCCGATGCGGCAAGCTATCTGGCGGGTTCCATCGCCTCGACCTCGGGCAATGCGACGGGGAAGATGTCCTACAAGAACGACAAGGTCGACGCGCTGATCACCGAGGCGCTGGCAAAGCCCTCGGACGATCCGGCGCGCATCGCGCTTGCGCAGGAAGCACAGCGGATCTTCCGCGACGATTTCATGTTCATCCCGTGGTACCGCCAAACCATGTCCCGCTGGGCGGCCGCGAACGTGGCGGGGATGGAAAAGAACCTCGACTGGCAGATCGTGGCACCCTGGGCGATTTCCATCGCCTGACCTGCCATGCCATAGCGACGGGCGGGGGCCTTTCCCCGCCCGTTGTCACCTTGAACGGGCCCTGTCGCCATGATCGCCTACATCCTTCGACGGCTGCTGCTGTGGATCCCTTCGGTCGTTCTGGTGATGCTGGGCGTCTATGCGCTGGCGTTCTACGGGGCGGGGGACCCGATCAAGCTGATCTTCCTGCGCGCGCCCGGCGACGTGGCCTATGACCCCGTCAAGATCGAGGCGATCCGTGAGCAGGCCGGGCTGAACCAGCCCTTCCTGGTGCAGTTCGGCACTTATCTCTGGAACCTGCTGCACGGGAACTTCGGCAACTCGCTTTTCTCGGGGCGGTCGGTCTGGGCGATGATCTCGGCGGCAGCCCCGGTGTCCTTGATGCTGGGTCTGATGGCGATGATCGTGACGGCGCTGGTTGCGGTTCCCCTGGGCATGATCGCGGGCATGAACCAGAACAGCCGCCTGGACTACACGATCCTGGGGACGGCGGTGACGCTCTGGGCCATTCCGGCCTATGTGGCCGGGCCGCTCTTGATGGTCATGCTCCTGGCAGTTCTGCCCAGCGGGGCAGTTCCCTACGGCTGGGGCGGGCTTTTCTCGGTCAAGATCATCCTGCCGCTGATCGTGCTGTCCTTCCAGCCCATCGCGCTGATCATCCGCCAGACCCGCGCCGCGGTGATCGACGTCATGACCGAGGATTACGTCCGCACCGCCCGCGCCAAGGGTGTCCCCGAGCATGTTGTGGCCCTGCGCCACATCCTGCGGCCCGTGCTGACGCCTGTCGTCACGCAGTTGGGGCTGATCATGATCACCATCGTCAACGGCGCGATCTTCGTCGAACTGGTCTTCGGCTTGCCGGGTCTGGGCCGACTGACCGTGCAGGCGCTGATCAATTCCGACTATCCGGTGATCCTGGCCGTCACGCTGATCGGGTCCTTTCTGGTCATGGCGTCAAACCTGCTGGTTGATCTCTTGTATCCGCTGCTTGATCCGCGCGCGACCGATCCCAAGGCGGCGCGGACATGACCGACGGCACGATCATCAACCCGCCCGAGGACCGGCCCTCCAGCCTGTGGCGGGACGCCTGGCGCAGGCTTCGGCGTAACCGGCTGGCCGTGGCCGGGCTTGTCGTGCTGGCGGTTCTGGTCTTTGTCGCGGCCTTCGGACCCTGGCTGACGCCCTATGATTTCTTGTCGCAAAACCTGGACGCGCGGAACCTGCCGCCCTCGCTGGGCCATCCCTTCGGAACCGACGACCTGGGCCGCGATGTCATGTCCCGCGTGATCTATGGCGCACGCACCGCCTTTCTGGTCGCTGTCCTGGTCACCGTGGTCGCTGTCCTGATCGGAGTCGTCCTTGGTGCCATCGCGGGCTTCTACGGTGGCCGCTTCGACAAGACGCTGATGTGGGTGACGGACATGACCATGTCGGTGCCGCAACTGCTGCTGGTCGTCGTCATCAACGCATCGCTCAAGCAGCCCATCTCGTTGTGGATGGAAGCGCGCTACATGGAGACGATGAACCCCCTTTACCGGAACTCGGCCATCATCGATTTCGTACTGGTCTTCGGGTCGATGGCGCTGATCTCGTGGCCGCCTTACGCGCGTCTGGTGCGGGCGCAGGTCCTGTCGATCCGCAATCGTCCGTATGTCACTGCGGCCCGTGCGCTGGGGTTGACCAATCGGATCATCCTGACCCGCTACGTGATGCCGAACGCTGTCGGCCCGCTGATCGTCGCCATCTCGGCGGGTCTTGGCACCGCGATGGTGCTGGAAAGCGCGTTTTCCTTCCTGGGTATCGGGGTGAACCCGCCGACGCCCAGCTGGGGCAACATGATCTCGGACGGGCTGCGGGTCTGGACGAACTATCCCCACTTGCTTCTGGCCCCTGCCGCCGTGCTGGCCGTTGTGACAGTGGCCTTCAACTTCCTGGGCGACGGGTTGAACGACGCGCTGAATCCGAAGGGTCAGAAATGAACGCGCTTCTGGATATCCGTGGCCTGACCATCGACATCGACCGTGACAGCGGCCCTGCCCGCGTGGTGGACGGTATCGACCTGACCGTGGCCGAGGGGGAATCCCTTGGCATCGTGGGCGAATCCGGCTGCGGCAAAAGCCTGACGATGCTGTCGCTGGTAGGCCTTCTGCCCAACCGCATCCGCGCGACCGGAGGTGTCGCGGATTTCGCGGGCAAGGACCTGCTTGCCATGTCGTCCGAAGAACTGCGCCGCCTGCGCGGATCGCAGATCGGCTTCATCTTCCAGGACCCGATGACCAGCCTGAACCCGGTAATGCGGGTCGGGGCCCAGATCGCCGAGGCGCTGGTCTATCAAAGCGGCATGGCCAAGCCTGCCGCAATGGAACGGGCCGCCGAGTTGCTGGAGCTGGTCGGCATCCCTTCGCCCCGCGACCGGCTGATGGCCTATCCGCATGAGCTGTCGGGCGGGATGCGCCAGCGGGTGATGATCGCCATCGGTCTGGCCGGATCGCCGCGGCTTCTGATTGCGGACGAACCCACAACCGCGCTGGACGTGACGATCCAGGCGCAGATCGTGGACCTTGTCCGCGACTTGAAGGACCGCTTCGGGATGTCGGTGGTCTGGATCACCCATGACCTTGCGCTGATCGCGGGTCTCGCCGACCGGATCGCCGTCCTCTACGCCGGAACCGTGGTCGAGGATTCGCCCGTGGACGTGCTTTTCGAGCGGCCCACCCACCCCTACACCCGCGGCCTCCTCGCCTCGCTGCCGACGCTGACCGACAAGCCGATGTCGCGCCTGCCGTCCATCGCCGGCACCCCGCCCGAGCCGGGCCGCCGCCCGCCGGGCTGCCCCTTCGCACCGCGCTGTGCACTGGTGACCGCTGTCTGCACCACGTCTGTCCCACGCCTTGCACCCGTGGCGGGCAGTGCCCCGGGCCATCGCGCGGCCTGTTTCGTCACGGCAGGGGAGGGCGCATCGTGACCGCACCCCTTCTGTCCATCCGCAACCTGACCAAAGAGTTCCCCGTCCGCCTTGGCGCTTTCGGTGAACGGGCCGCCACCGTCCATGCCCTCGATTGCCTTAACATCGACATCAGCGAGGGCGAGACGCTATCCCTGGTCGGGGAATCCGGGTGCGGGAAATCGACTACCGGCTACTGCGTCTTGAACATCCAGCGGCCGACCAGCGGGTCGGTGATCTATGCCGGCACCGATATCGCGCAACTTGACGATGACGGGATGCGGCCGTTCCGGCGCGACCTGCAGATCGTCTTCCAGGACCCCTATTCGACACTGAACCCTCGCATGACCATCGGCGAGGCGCTGGCCGAGCCGATCCTGTTCCACGGCCTGGCCCGGAAATCGGAAATCCGCGACCGACTGCACCAGCTTCTCGCCGATGTCGGCCTGTCCGAGCGGTTCGCCAGCCGCTACCCACATGAGCTTTCGGGCGGGCAACGGCAGCGGGTCGCCATCGCCCGTGCCCTGGCCTGCCAGCCGCGCTTCATCGTCTGCGACGAGGCGATCTCGGCGCTGGATGTGTCGGTGCAGGCGCAGATCCTGAACCTGCTTCTGGACCTGCAGCAGAAGTACGGGCTGACCTACCTTTTCATCGCGCATGACCTTGCCGTGGTCCGCCACATCTCGGACCGCGTCGGCGTGATGTATCTGGGACGGCTGGCGGAACTTGCGCCCGCCGCCGCCTTGTTCGTGCAGCCCCTGCATCCCTACACCCGCGCACTTCTTTCGGCGGTGCCGTCCACCGACCCCCGCGCCGCGCGCACCCGGCAACGCTTGCAGGGCGAGGTGCCCTCGCCGCTTGCGCCGCCCCCCGGCTGCCGCTTCCACACCCGCTGCCCGCTGGCCCGCGCGCAGTGCCGCAGCGACGTGCCCCCTCTGCGGGAAGTGGTGTCCGGGCACTCTGTCGCCTGCCACGCCGTATCCTCACCCACCGCAACGAACTGGGAGCACAGCCCGGCATGACGCCCCCCCCGATTGGCATCACCATGGGCGATCCCGCCGGTGTCGGCCCCGAGATCATCGTGAAATCGCTGGCCGCGATGGATGTCGCCGCGCGCCGTGGCATCCGGGTCTATGGCAACCGGGACAGCCTAGCGGCCGCCGAGGCGGTGCTGCAGACCGGTCTTGACCTTGCCAAGCTGGACATTGTCCACGTGGATATTCCGGGCGCTCTGCCTGACTTTGGCAAACTCGACCCACGCTGCGGCGAGGCGAGCTACCAGTTCATCGCCGCAGCTGTCCGTGATGCGCTGACTGGTGGGATCGGCTGCATCGTCACTGCCCCGATCAACAAGGCCGCGCTGAATGCGGCGGGGCACCATCACGACGGCCACACCGGCCTTCTGGCCCACCTGACCGGCACAAAGACCTGCCACATGCTGCTGGCCTCGGACCGGCTGTCGGTGATCCACAACTCGACCCACGTCTCGCTGAAGGATGCCATCGAACGCGCCACGACGGACCGCGTGCTGGCCACGATCCGCGCCGGGCACCGGCATTTCGTGCGGCTGGGCAATCCCGCGCCGCGCATCGCCGTGGCGGGGATCAACCCGCATTGCGGCGAGGGTGGCCTTTTCGGAACCGAGGATGACGACCAGATCGCCCCCGCAGTAGCCGCAGCCCGTGCCGAAGGGATCGACGTGCAGGGGCCGATTTCGGCCGACACGGTCTTTCACCGCGCCTATACCGGGGCCTTCGATCTGGTGGTCGCGCAATACCATGACCAGGGGCATATCCCGATCAAGCTGGTGGCCTTCGACAGCGCGGTCAACGTGTCGGTCGGCCTGCCCATCGACCGCTGCTCGGTCGACCACGGCACCGCCTTCGACATCGCCGGACGCGGGATCGCGGACAACGGCAACCTAGATCACGCGCTGGCCTATGCCGCGCGTCTGACCGGCCAGCGGAGGGGCTGACCATGACCTTTGCCATATCCGGTGTCTTCTGTGCCTCGGCCACGCCCTTGGCGGCCGACCTGTCCCCCGACCTTGAGGCCTACGCCGAGCATTGCCACTCGCTGCTGGACGACGGCTGCGACGGCATAGCGCTTCTGGGTACCACCGGCGAGGCGAACTCCTTCTCCTCCGCCGAACGGCGCGCGATCCTGGAAGCCGCGCTCTCCGCTGGCATCCCGCCTGCGCGGCTGTTGCCGGGCACCGGGCTTGCGAATGTGCCCGAGACGGTAGAACTGACCCGCCACGCGCTGTCCTGCGGGGTGACGACGGTCGTGATGCTGCCGCCGTTCTACTACAAGGGTGTCAGCGATGACGGGCTTTTCGCGGCCTATGCCAGCGTGATCGAACGCATCGGCGATGCGCGGTTGCGGGTAATCCTTTATCACATACCGCAGATGACCGGCCTGCCGATCAGCCATGATCTTATTGAACGACTGCTGACCGCCTTCCCCGAAACCGTCATCGGCATCAAGGACTCTGCCGGTAAGATCGAGAACATGGAGGCGATGATTGCCCGCTTTCCCGGTTTTGCCGTTCTGGCCGGGGCCGATCCGCTGCTTCTGCCGCTGATGCGCATGGGAGGCGCGGGCTGCATTACCGCCACGTCGAACCTGGTAGGCCGCGACCTGGCCTTCGTCTTCCGCCACGCCAATATCCCCGACCGGGCTGTAGGCGTCGCGGCAGCGCAGGCCCGGATCAACGCCTATCGCGACCTGTCCAATTCCTATGTCCAGATTCCCGCCATCAAGGCGATGGTCGGTCGGCGCTACGGAAATCGCGGATGGGCGCGGACGCGCCCTCCGCTTCTGCCCGCCACGGCTGCTGAACAGGCCGACCTCGCACGGCGGCTTGACGAGATTGACATGCACACACCCGGAGCACCGGCATGACCGACTATGCCTCGCCACTGCGCCTGTTTCAGCCGCGCCAGTTCGACTACGGATCAGGCAGCGCCGCGCAGGTTGGCCTCTGGGCGAAGATCGAAGGGTTCCGGCGTATTCTGGTCGTGACCCAGCCCGTCATGGCCGGGCTGATCGACCGGCTTGGGCTGCCGGGGCAGGTCGAGGTCTTCTCCGGCGTTCAGCCCGAGCCTGACAGCGATAATCTGGCCACGGCGGTTGCCGCTGCGGTGCAGGCAAAACCGGACCTTGTCGTCGGATTCGGTGGCGGCTCGGTCATGGATGTGGCGAAGCTGATCACCGTCCTGCGTGGCAGTCAGACGCTGGCCGACGTTATCGGACCGCACCGGGTGGCCGGGCGGCAGAACGCGCTTGCTCTTGTCCCGACGACGGCCGGAACCGGGTCAGAGGCGGGCATCCGCGCGCTGGTCACCGATGCATCAAGCCTGAACAAGGTCGCCGTGGAAAGCCGCTACCTGATGCCCGACATGGTCGCATTGGACCCCGATTTGACCATGTCGGTTCCCGCTGTGGTGACAGCCGCGACCGGGATCGACGCGATGGCGCATTGCGTCGAGGCGTTCACCAACCGCAAGGCCCACCCCCTGATCGACAACTACGCCAGGCTGGGCTTCGGGCTGGTCGCGCGTTACCTGCCCCGCGCCGTACGTGACGGCAGCGATACCGAGGCGCGGGCGGCGCTGCTCCTTGCGGCCTATTACGGCGGCATCTGCCTTGGCCCGGTGAACACGGCGGCAGGACATGCGCTGGCCTATCCTCTGGGCACGCGGCTGAAGCTGGCGCATGGTCTGGCCAATGCGGTGATCTTTCCGCATGTGCTTGCGTTCAATCAACCCGTCGCCGGGGCCAAAACGGCCGAAATTGCCTCTGCGCTTGGCCTGCGGCACGACAGCGAGTCGGCACTGCGCGAGGATGCCGCGCGCTGGTGTGCCGATCTCGGGGTCGAGATGCGCCTGTCTCGTCTTGGTGCCCTCTCCGAGCATCTGCCCGGCTGGGCAGCCGAGGCCCACTCGATCCGACGACTGATGGACAACAACCCGCGCGACATGTCGGTCGATCAGGTGCTGGACATCTACCGTGCCGCCTTCTGACGGCGCGCGCCTCACTTGCGCGAGGACAGGTCCAGCAGACGGCCTTCAAACAGCCGGTCGCGCGATCCGGTGATGTGGATGTGCATCGCTTCGCGTGCCTTTTCCGCCTCGCCCCTGGAAATGGCATCAAAGATGTTGGCGTGTTCGTCCAGAACATGGTCCAGCCCGCCCCGCACCGTCTGCAAGGACAGACCGTGGAACTTCATCCCCACGGCGATATGTTCGCGCAAGGCCCGCATTGAGGTTTCGAAGTACTGGTTGTTCGCCGCTGTGGTGATCGCCAGGTGAAAGTCGAAATCGGCATCCTCGCGGTGGCTGCGCCGCTCGGTCGCGTCGCGCATGATCTGCAGGCAGGTCTCAATCTCTGCCAGTTCCTTTTCACCGCGCCGCCCCGCAGCCAAGGCCGCTGCGGCAGGTTCGAGAGTCAGGCGAAACTCGTAACAGCGTTGTAGGTCGGCGATGGTTTCCAGTGGCTGAAACGCCAGTGGCTTCGGCGTCACAGGCGCGCTGACGAAGCTGCCCGCCCCCTGCCGCGAGGTGATCAGCCCCTCGTCCCGCAGCCGCGACAGCGCCGAGCGCACCACTGGGCGTGAGACCTGATGCTGTTCGGCCAGCACATTCTCTCCTGGAAGGCGTTCGTCGGCGGCGTATTCTCCGTTCAGGATCGCACGCCGTATGCGGTCATGCACGATATCGGCCAACAACAAGGATTTCGGCCGCTCTACCACGGTGTCGTGCCGTCCAGAGTTCCTGCCAGCTAGGTTCATGCTGCCCTACTTTGGTCCATTGCAACGCGCACAAGGTCGGCAAGACAGTCCAGTTCGCCAAATCCCCCCGATTTGGTAACAATATGCGGGCCATCGGGAAAATCCAGTGGTACACTGACCGGAAGGCCGGGCTGGATCTCGCCCAGCACCTGCAAAACTCCTACACCCATGACGTCGAGACAGGCCGCCGCTGTTTCGCCTCCGGTCAGAAGCAGTGTTCCGCGTCTGGCCAACGGACAAGATGCCATGCTCTTGGCAAGCCGCGCCGAGACGGTCGCACCGTCCAGCCTGGCCCCACCGTCGACAATCTGCAGAATGACGAGAGCTGAAAAGACCTGGGGTTTCTCAAGTTCCCCGTCAGCCGCGGCGATCCACTGCGCATCAGGGAATTCGGCCCGCAGTCGCTCCACCTGCCGAAGGGTCACCGGATCACGTGAGCCGATGACAAGGGTCATCGGCAGTGACAGCATTGCTAGGGCTGCGGAAGCCTTTGCGGGCAAGCCGGACCGTCGGGAAAGTGCCGAGGCAAGTCCACGCGCACCCACTGTCAGCGCACCGTCCGCGCTTGCAATGATCCGATCTAGATCGACGTCCGTCAGCGCGTCGGGAAAATCCATCTTGATCTGCGCATCCGGTGGAAGGGCGACAGGGATCGGCGCTTCAACCCCATGACCAGAGACGTGCCCCTGCGCGACAAAGCGTCCAAGCTCTGGAATGGCGGGACAGACAATCATGCGCTTCAGACCGCGTGCGGTCGCAAGTTCAAGCGCTTCGGCGCGGACATGTCCCTTCATGCGGCTGTCAATCTTCTTGAAGAGCACCGGCACATCCGACAGGGCCGCAGCCGCATGCCGCGCGCGGGACGTTGCAGCAGCTTCATCTGTTTCGCGGCTGTTCAACGAAACAGCCACCACATCCGCCCCAGCCCGCAATGCGTGGTCAAGCGACCCAAGCCCGGTCGCGACGACAGTGCGCAATCCGGCCTGTGCAAACGGAACGGCAGAGTCCAGCGCGCCAGTCAGATCGTCGGATACCAATGCGATGTGCGGAGCCGACATGCCATGCCTTTCCTTGCCCCCCCCGTGATAAGCCGACAGCATGTAAAGTTGCAAACAATTTGTAAAACAGGCCGACCCGCCTTGTCGCAAAATCACGCAAACTGGTTCTCGGTCTCGACAATCAGCTTTTCAAGCTATCGCCTCCACACCACAGCATTCTCGTGTCGCAGGATGAGCTGCTGCATCGTTTCGAAGGAGTGCACCACGAAATCCGCAAACGCCGCAGCCGCCGGGTTTGCTGGCGGTCCCACAAGGCGCAAAATGCCCAGGTGTCGCTGCGGTTGCGGGATGTCCACGGGCAGAACCGCGATGCGGTTTTGCTTCCGCTCGGCGAACCAGACCGAGAAAGGCAGGATGGCAAGGGCATCAGTCTCGGACAGGTAGTTGATGACAGACAGCAGCGACCCCCCCGAATAGCGGATGTCCAGGTCTACCGAGCCAAGCGAGGAGCGGATCGCAAACAGGTCTGCCAGAAGCGGCGAGCCAGGCAGCGGCGCCACCCAGGGAAAGCGTCCAAGTTCTCCGGTCGTCAGGCGCTTGGCCCGTTGCAGCGGGTGGCCGCTGCGGCAGCAGACGACGTTGCGCGCTGCAAGTATCGCGGTGAAAGCCAGGCCTTCCGGCTCACCCGAGGTGCCGAGGGGAACGATCCCAAGGTCAAGCTGATCCGCCCGAAGTCCATTACCCACCTCGCTGAGATTGCCGTAGCTCTGCTGGAAATCGACATCGGGGTGCTGGTTCTGGTAGGCGGCAATTATCCGGCTGATCATGGCGTCCATGAAGAAAGGCACACCGCCGACACGGACAAGGCCGCGGGTGCCGCGCAGCAGGCTTTGTACCGCTTCGGTCGCGCGACGGCTTTCCAGAAGAATCCTTCTTCCATGCGCGGCAAGCTGCATTCCAAGTGAGGTGGCCTGCAACGGTCTGCGGTCGCGGATAAAGAGCGGCTTACCCACCCGCGCCTCAAGCTGCGCAAGGGATCGCGACAGGGCGGGTTGCGACAGGCCAAGCGCCGCCGCGCCCTTGCTGACGCTACCGGCATCAACGACCGCAGAAAGCTGGATCAGGTGAGCCTCGCTCAATTTCATAACAGAATGGTATACTGATCTTCCAAGAAGTCATCAGCCTCGTTGCCGTCTCGACCTAGTGTCGTGGGAGCAACGGGGGGATGACATGGACGGGCGTGGTTCTGGCTCCAAAGGAAAGAGGAGCGGCGCACAAGTGCGGTTGCGTCTTCCAACCTCGGCGCCTGGACGCCTGGGTGAAGCTGTTCGCCTGATCCTGGACCATGCCTATGATGTGGTCTCGCGACTGCAACCGTCGCCCGACGAGTTGGACGCGCTGGTGCAGTTCCTGACCGATGTGGGCTATGCAACCGACTCCAGGCGGCAGGAATGGGTCCTGCTCGCTGATGTGTTCGGTTTGACGGATGCAGTGATGTCACGCGTCGCAACCGGGAACGGTCGATCCACCCCGGCGACCTTGCCCGGTCCCTTTTACCGCCCTGATGCGCCCGCCCTGCCACTTGGCGCGAACCTGTGCCGAGGTGGCGAGGGCCTGCCCTTGGCCGTGACCGGCAGTGTGACAGGCCCGAAAGGAGAACCGCTGGCGGGGGCCGCGGTCGAGGTGTGGCACGCCAACGCCGAGGGCCGCTACGAGAATCAGGACCCTGACAACCAGCCCGAGCACAACCTGCGCGGCCGCTTTATTGCCGATGCGCTGGGACGCTTCCATTTCCGCAGCATCCGACCCGCGGGCTATTCCCTGCCCGACGACGGCCCGGTCGGCCAGCTGGCCCGTCGCATCGGTCTGTCGCTGGACCGGCCCGCCCACATCCAGTTTGCAGTCACCGCTCCGGGCTACCGGCGGCTGGTGACCTCGATCTTCGACGGCAGCGATCCGGCCATCGACCGGGATGCCCTGTTTGCCGTCAAGCCCGGCCTGATCGGCGACTTCCGACCCGAGAAGACCGGAGTTTCCCTTTCGGTCGCCCTGGTGCTGGACCGGGACGATCCCCCACAACGCAGTTCAGAGGAAGGATGACTCTTATGGCCCTTGTCTCCGGGTACCACCACCTGACGATGAGCACGCACGGCGTGCAGGAAGACTATGACTTCTATACCAAGGCGCTGGGCCTTTATTCGGTCAAGCGCACGGTGTTGTTTGACGGAGTGCTGCCGGTCTATCACCTTTACTATGGGTCGAAGCACGGCGATGCCTCGACGATCATCACGACCTTTCCGTTCAAAAAGCCTGGCATCTTTGGTCGGCGCGGCACCAACCAGACCCGCACGATCATGCAGGCGATCCCGGTGGGCGCGGCGGATTACTGGGTCGATCGGCTGAACAAGCACGGCATCCTGGCGGCCAAGGGCGAACGTTTCGGCCTGACCCGCGTCATGTTCGCCCATCCCTGCGGTATCCCTCACGAGTTGGTCGAAAACCCCGACGACCCCCGCAAGCCCATCGTGAACGAAGCACAGGGCACCACCGCCCAGGTCGCGATCAAGGGCATCTACGGCGGCGCGGTCGCCGTGATGGACGCGGCCCCGATGGAGGAATTCCTCGACATCGGCATGCAGTTCCGGCGTGAAGGCACCGACGCCAACGGCAGCATGTGGATCGTGCCGCAGAACGACGGGTTACGGTCCGTGATCGAGATCATCACTGACCGCGACAGCCCGCAGGGCACCTGGACACTGGCGGGGGGCACCGTCCACCACCTCGCCTTCAACACCGGCAACGAAGACAACCAGATCGCCCTGAAAGCCCGCCTGGAAGGCATGGGCTACACCGACGTCAGCGAACAGAAGGACCGGATGTACTTCAAGTCGATGTACATGCGCTCGCCCGGTGGCGCGATGTTCGAGCTGGCCTGGACCGTGCCCGAGGGCTGGGCAAAGGACGAACCCGCCGACGCCATTGGTCGCAGTCTCGTGTTCCCGCCGTGGTTCGCCGACCGTCAGGCCGAGATGGAAGCTGGCCTGGAACCGGCGGAGTTCTGATGCCGGGAGTGGCGGACATCCTGACTCTGGGCGTTCCGGCTGACCGGGCGAAAGTGCTTTGCGTCTTCGTCCACGGCAGGAACCAGTCGCCCGGGGACATGGAGGCGGCAGTGATCCGTCGCTTGTCCGCCGCTGACGTGGCCTTTGTCCTGCCGCAGGCGGGGGACAGGACCTGGTACAATGCGCGGGCGGTCGATCCCCTAAGCGACACGACGCGGGACGAGCTTGCCGCCTCGCTGGCGGGTTTGACTGCGGTGGTTTCGAACTTGCGGACGAAGGCGCCAGGTCTGCCTCTGGTGCTGGGCGGTTTCAGTCAGGGCGCCTGTCTGTCCCTGGAGCACGCCTTCTCGGGGAGCGCCAGCCCCGAGGTCGTCGTAGCCTTCACCGGCTGTCGGGTGGGGGTGGCAAGCGATGTGCGCGCTAAGGCCCTTCCCTCCGGCCTGCCGGTCTATCTTTCAGCCGGAAGTGCCGACCCCTGGATACCGGTCGCAGCCTTTGCCGAGGCAGCGGCCGACCTTGGCCACGCCGAAGCGCGCCTGCGCTGTGATGTCTTCCCCGACCGCCCGCATGAGGTCTCGGACGCCGAGATCGCGATGCTGGACTCGGTCCTTTCCGATCTGGCCGCCGGGCACTCCCCGCTGATGGAGGCCCCCCGATGACCCGCGCGTTCACCTTCCCCGGCCTCACCACCAGGGTCGTCTTTGGCCACGGAACACTGACCCAGGTCCCCGATGAGGTCGCTCGCCTCGGACGTTCTCGCGCGATGGTCCTCTCCACCCCGCATCAGCAGGCCGAAGCCCAAGCCCTTGCAGAGCGACTTGGTGCCAAGGCTGCAGGCATTTTTGCCGGGGCCACCATGCACACTCCGGTTGATGTCACCGACCGGGCCATCGCCGCCTACCGCGCCGCAAACGCGGATTGCGTCGTCTCCCTTGGTGGCGGCTCCACTACCGGCCTTGGCAAGGCTATCGCCGTCCGCACCGGGGCCGATCAGGTCGTGATCCCCACCACCTATGCCGGGTCCGAGATGACCGATATCCTCGGCGAAACCGCAGCCGGAGAGAAGACCACCCGCCGCGACCCCGCGATCCGGCCCGAGGTCGTGATCTACGACGTCGACCTGACGCTGACGCTGCCCTTGGCCCTGACTGTGACCTCGGCGCTGAACGCAATTGCCCACGCGATGGAGGGCTTCTATGCCCCCGACCGCAATCCGGTGACCGAATCTCTTAGCCGAGACGCGATGCCCGCTTTCCGCGATGCCCTTCCCGCGCTGGCCCAAAACCCGCAGGACAAGGAGGCCCGTGCCAAGGCGCTTTTCGCTGCCTGGGGCTGCTCGCTGACGCTTGGTCAGGTGACGATGGCGCTGCACCACAAGCTCGCCCATGTTCTTGGGGGCAGTTTTGGACTGCCTCATGCCGAAACCCACGCCGTTCTTCTGCCCCACACCACCGCCTACAACGAACCTGCCGTGGGCAGCCTCCTGCTGCCCATTTCCAACACCTTCGGCCACGGCAGCGCCGGAAAGGGCCTGTGGCACTTCGCCAAATCGGTGGACGCCCCGATGCGCCTCGCCGACCTTGGCCTGACCGCCCAGGACCTCGACCGCGCCGCCGACATCGCCACAAAGAACCCCTACGCCAACCCACACCCCGTCACCCGCGACGGAATCCGTCACCTGCTGCAACAGGCCTTCGACGGGCACTGCCCCGACTGACGGGCCGGCCTGAACCACAACAAAAGGGAGGAACCACCATGATCACCAGACGCAAGCTTCTGAAATCGGGCGCCGCCACCAGCCTTGCCCTTGCGACCCCCGGCCTCTTCGCCCCAGCCATCGCGCAAGGCGCCAAGATCCGCATCGGCTATGTCAGCCCGCAGTCGGGGCCCTTGGCAGGCTTCGCCGAAAGCGACGCCTACAACATCGAGGCCTTCCTCGCCACGGAAGCGGGGCAGAACTTCGAGGTCATCGTCAAGGACAGCCAGTCCGACCCGAACCGCGCTGCCTCGGTCGCCAAAGAACTGATCGTTGACGACGAAATCAACCTGATGATCGTCGCCTCGACCCCCGAAACCACCAATCCGGTGGCGACGACCTGTGAAGCCGAAGGGATGCCCGTCATCTCCACCAAAGCGCCCTGGCAGCCCTGGTTCATCGGCCAGCAAGGCAACCCCGGCGACCCGGCCTCGTGGACGCCCTTCAACTATGCGTTCCACTACTTCTGGGGTCTGGAGGATGTGATTGCCGTCTTCCTGAACATGTGGAACCAGGTCGAGACCAACAAGCAGGTCGGCGGCCTCTTTCCCAATGACGGTGACGGCAACGCCTGGGGCGACCCGAACGTGGGCGTCGGCCCCGGCTTTGCAGCACAGGGCTACACCCTGACCGATCCGGGCCGCTACCAGAACCTCAACGACGATTTCACTGCCCAGATCAACGCTTTCAAGGCCGCCAACGCCGAGATCGTCACCGGAGTCGTGATCCCGCCCGACTTCACCACCTTCCGCAACCAGGCCCTCCAGCAGGGCTTCAACCCGAAGATCATCACCGTCGCCAAGGCCATCCTCTTCCCGCAATCGGTCGAGGCTTTGGGCGAGGCCGGGCATAACCTGTCGTCCGAGGTCTGGTGGTCGAACACCCACCCGTTCAAATCCTCGCTCACCGGCCAGTCGGCAGCCGAACTTGCGGCCGATTATACCACGAAGTCGGGCCGCCCCTGGACCCAGCCAATCGGCTTTGTCCATTCGTTGTTCGAGGTCGCCTCGAACGTGATGGGCCGCGTTTCGGACGTGACCGATGCCGACGCCGTTGCAGCCGCCATCGCCGCGACCGACCTTGACACGATGGTCGGCAAGGTCGCCTGGAACGGGGAAGGCGTGCCGGACTTCGCAAAGACCAACGTCACCAAGACCCCCCTCGTCGGTGGCCAGTGGCGGCGGAAAGAGGACGGCACCTTCGACCTCGTCATCGTCGACAACCAGACCGCCCCGGCGATCCCGACCGGCGGCACGATGGAGGCGCTGGCCTGATCAAGATGCGGCCCCCACTCCAGGGGGCCGCACACAAGGCCGGTAAATCATGACAAACGTCCTGACCCTGACAAATGTCTCGAAAAGCTTCGGCGCCCTCAAGGTGACCGACGAGGTTTCGTTTGCCGTGCCAAAGGGTCAGGCCCTCGGTATCATCGGACCGAACGGCGCCGGGAAATCCACCCTTTTCAACCTGATCACCGGGAACTTCCTGCCCGACACCGGGTCGATAACCCTGCTTGGACGCGACGTGACCCGCTCCCCTGCGATGGACCGCGTCCGCATGGGCGTCGGCCGCAGCTTCCAGATTCCGCAGCCGTTCGAGGGCCTGACGGTCTTCGAAAACCTTCTTACCGCCGCCGCCTATGGCCAGGGCAAGCGCGAGGTCGAGGTGCAGGACACCTGTGTCTCGATCCTGGGGGACACCGAGCTTCTGTCCAAGGCCAACACGCTGGCAGGCTCGCTTTCGCTTCTTGATCGCAAGCGGCTCGAGCTGGCGCGGGCGATGGCCACCGGGCCGAAGCTGCTGCTCCTTGACGAAATCGCGGGCGGACTGACCGAGGGCGAATGTCTGGCGCTGGTCGCCACGATCAAGGCACTGCACGCCCAGGGCATCACGATCATCTGGATCGAGCATGTCCTGCACGCGCTGACCTCGGTCGTGGAGCGCCTCCTCGTCCTCGACTTCGGCCGTATCATCGGCGTCGGCGACCCCGATGCGATCATGGCCTCGAAGGAAGTGCGCGAGATCTACCTCGGGATGGAAGTCTGATGGCGCTTCTAGAAACCCACGGCCTCATCGCGCAGTACGGACAGTTCAAGGCCCTCTTCGGCATCGACCTGCATGTCGACCCGGGCGAATGTGTGGCGATCATCGGCGCGAACGGGGCGGGCAAGACCACCCTGATGCGCTCGATCACCGGGGTCATCAGGAACGTCCCCGACCAGATCCACCACAACGGCCAACCGATTGGTGCGCTGTCCCCCGACCAGATCCTGCGGCGCGGGATCGCGATGGTCCCTGAAGGCCGCAAGCTCTTTCCCTCACTCACGGTCGAGGAGAACCTTCTGATCGGCGGTCAGGTCCGCCGCGGCTCGGGCCGCTGGTCGCTGGAGGAAATCTATTCGCTCTTTCCCATCCTGAAGGACCGTCGCCGCTCCCCTGGCACCGCTCTGTCCGGGGGCCAGCAGCAGATGGTCGCCATCGGCCGCGCCCTCATGTCGAACCCCGAGCTTCTCCTCTGCGACGAGATCAGCCTCGGCCTTGCGCCTGTGGTCATCCGCGACATCTACGCCGCGCTCCCCGCGATCCGCGCGACCGGCGCAGCCGTCATCATTGTCGAACAGGACATTACCCGGGCCCTTGCTGTCGCCGACCGGGTCTATTGCCTGATGGAAGGCCGCGTAACACTGACCGCTCGCGCGAAGGAAGTTAGCCGCGAAGCGATCCACGCCGCCTATTTCGGGGAACCCGCATGACCCTGCCGCTGCCCCTTCATCTGTCCGCGACCATCCTCAAGCAGGTGGGCGGACGACGCACCCCAAACGGCCGAGCCCGTTGCGCGCCCGTCGCGCGCAGAGACGAGACACAAGAGTTGCGCGGCAGCGCTCCTTTCACGAACCGCCCCAATCCGCGAGGCGCGCAATGATCTGGATTGACGTTCTCGTCCAGGGCATCCTCCTCGGCGGGCTTTATGCGCTCTTCGCCGCCGGGCTTAGCCTTGTCTTCGGGATCATGCGGCTGGTGAACCTTGCGCACGGCGACCTTATCGTCTTTGCGGCCTTCGCAATCCTGCTGATCACCGGGACCCTTGGCCTGAACCCCTTCCTCGCGGCCTTGCTTGCGGCCCCCCTGATGTTCGCCGCTGGCTGGACACTCCAGCGCTTCGTCCTGAACCGGGTCCTCGGGAAAGACATCCTGCCGCCCCTGCTGGTCACCTTTGGCCTTTCTGTCGCCTTGCAGAACGGAATGCTGGAAATTTTCAGCGCCGACAGCCAGAGACTGTCGGTTGGACGGCTGGAAAGCGCCTCGATCGATCTTGGGGTCGTCACCGTCGGCACCCTGCCGCTTCTGACGTTCGCCAGCGCCGTCGGGGTGATCTTCGTCCTGAACCGGATCTTCTACACCACCGCCTTGGGCCGCGCCTTCCGGGCTGTCTCGGACGATCCCACGACCGCCAGCCTGATGGGCCTGAACCCGAAATCCATCTTCGCTATCGCCACCGGCCTGGCGATGGTCATCGTCACTCTCGCCGCGCTTTATCTTGGCATGCGATCGAACTTCGATCCCTCCATCGGCCCGGCCCGCCTGCTTTACGCGTTTCAGGCCGTGATCATCGGTGGGCTGGGCAGCCTCTGGGGCACTCTGGCGGGCGGAGCGATCATCGGTGTCGCCCAGACCTTCGGCGCGCAGATCAACCCGGAATGGCAGATCCTGGCGGGGCACATCGCCTTCCTGGTCGTCCTTTTGATCCGCCCGCGCGGCCTTTTCCCTCGGGCGGTGGACTGATGACCCACAGCGTCACCACCCGCACCCGCGCCAGCTCTATCGCCGGGATTGCCGCACTCGCGCTGATCGGCGTCGGCCTTATCCTCCCTGCCTTCGCCTCGCGCAGTCTGATCCAGGACCTGTTCTTCATCCTGACGATGCTGACCCTGGCCCAGCTCTGGAACCTGATCGCAGGCTTCGGCGGCATGGTCAGCGTCGGGCAACAGGCCTTCGTCGGCATCGGCGCCTACGCGATGTTCGCGGGCGTCATCCTGTGGGGCTGGGACCCTGTCCCCGCCATCCTGCTCGGAGGCCTCGCCGCCTTCCTCCTAGCCATCCCGATGGCCTTCTTCGCCTTTCGCCTGGCAGGGGCTTACTTCGCCATCGGCACCTGGGTCATAGCAGAGATCACGCGGCTTCTTGTCGCCCAGTGGAAGACCCTTGGGGGCGGCACCGGCACCTCGCTCCCCCGCGAGGCAACCGCCGACATCATCGGCGTCGCAACCATCGCAGATGTCTTCGGCTTAAGGGATGCGGCCGCCCGGGACGTCCTCGCCTACTGGCTCGCCCTCGCGCTTGCGGTCGGCACTATGGCCGCGATCTATGCGCTCCTGCGCTCGCGCACCGGCCTCGCCCTTGCCGCCGTGCGCGACAACGACAATGCTGCGCAGTCGGTCGGCGTTGACGCCCGCCGCGTGAAGTGGACCGTCTTTCTGTCAGCCGCCACCATGACCGGCTTTGTTGGCGCCCTCATCTACGTCCAGACCGCCCGCATCAGTCCTGACGCCGCCTTCAGCGTGACAAACTGGACGGCCTACGTGATCTTCATTGCCGTCATCGGCGGCATCGGGCGTTTGGAAGGCCCGATCCTCGGTGTCCTCGTCTTCTGGGGCCTGCAGACCGTCTTCGCCGACTATGGCAGCTGGTATCTCCTGGCCCTCGGCCTTCTGGCCATCGCCACCATGCTCTTCGCCCCGCGCGGTCTTTGGGGCCTGATCCACGACCGTACGGGCATCGCCCTGTTCCCAGTGCAACGACGTCTCGTGACCACCGAACCCAATAAAACCTGAAGGGAGGACCACATGACCGACAAAACCGATCTCACCCGCCGCGACACCTTTGCCGCCGCCGCATTGGCCGTGGGCGGCATCGCGACCGCCGCCAGCGCACAAACCGCCACCGACGATGAGCGCAAGGCCGTCGCCGAAAGCTACCTGAAGTCGCTGGACGCCGGCGGAGTGTCCCCCACCACCGGGCTTGGCCTTTTCGATCACTTCTCCGACGACGCCGAGGTCTTCTTCCCGAAATGGGGCATCGCCAAGGGCAAGGAGGAGGTCATCAAGATGTTCTCCGACGTGGGCGGCACGTTGAAGTCGATCAAGCATCACTACGAAGGCTTCACCTGGTACATGAACGGCACCGACAGCTTTGCGGTGGAAGGGACGTCGGAGGGTGAACACCGTGACGGCCCATGGCTGGCAGACAATCCGAAATGGGGTGCCGGGCGCTGGTGCGACTGCTTCACCGTCAAGGACGGCAAGATCACCCGCCTCTTCATCTACCTCGACCCCGATTATGCCGGGAAGGACACCGCGCGCTACGGTTGGATCACGGCCTGACAATACAGGGCCGGGGCTCGGACAGCCGGCCCGACCACAAGGGAGGACACCCATGACTGCCGACATCACCACCGACGTGCTCATCATCGGCACCGGGCCTGCCGGGTCCGCAACCGCCGCGCTTCTGGCCTCGTACGGCGTCGAGACGCTGGTCGTGAACCGCTACCGCTGGCTTGCCAACACCCCCCGCGCCCATATCACCAACCAGCGCACGATGGAGGTCCTCCGCGACCTTGGCCCCGAGGTCGAGGCCGAGGCGATGCTCCACGCTGCCCCGCAGGAACTGATGGGCAACAACGTCTTCTGCGTATCGCTCGCCGGTGAGGAACTGGGCCGGATGCAATCCTGGGGCACCAGTCCCGAGTCGAAAGCCCGCCACCTCCGCGCCTCCCCTTGCGAGATGAACGACCTGCCCCAGACCTTCATGGAGCCGATCCTCTTCAAGACCGCCTGCTCGCGCGGTGCGCAGCCCCGCATGTCTACCGAATACCTGACCCATGTACAGGACGCCGACGGCGTTACCACTACCTGCCGGGACCGGCTGACGGGCAAGAACCTCACGATCCGCTCAAAATACCTTGTGGGGGCTGACGGCGGGAACTCACTTGTAGCCGAACACGCAGGGCTGCCGTTCGAAGGCAAGATGGGCGTGGGCGGGTCGATGAACATCCTGTTCCGTGCCGACCTGTCGCGCCACGTCGCGCACCGGCCAAGCGTCCTTTACTGGGTCATGCAGCCCGGAGCAGACGTCGGCGGCATCGGAATGGGCCTCGTCCGCATGGTCCGCCCCTGGAACGAATGGCTGATCGTCTGGGGCTACGACATCACCCAGCCCGCCCCCGTGGTGGACGAGGCGCTGGCGACACAGGTCGCGCGGCAACTGGTCGGCGTGCCGGACCTCAAGATCGACCTGATCAGCGCGAATACCTGGACGGTGAACAACTGCTTTGCCACCCACATGCAGAAGGACCGCGTCTTCATCATGGGCGACGCCGCGCACCGGCACCCGCCCTCGAACGGCCTTGGGTCCAACACCTCGATCCAGGACGCCTTCAACCTGGCCTGGAAACTTGCCGCCGTGGTGAAGGGTCAGGCCACGCCCAGGCTTCTTGACAGCTACTCCACCGAACGCGCGCCCATCGCGCGCCAGATCGTCACCCGCGCCAACCAGTCCATCGCCGAGTTCGGCCCGATCTTCGAGGCGCTGGGCATGGACGGCGGCGTGGATCACGACCGGATCGAAGCCAGCATGGCGGCCCGCTGCGACGCCACGCCCGCAGGCGAAGCCCAGCGCGAGGCGCTGCGGAAGGCCATCGACTTCAAGGTTTACGAATTCGACTGCCACGGGGTCGAGATGAACCAGCGCTACACTTCGGGCGCCGTGGTCAGCGACGGCACCCGCGCGCCCGTGGGTGACAACATGGAGCTCTACTATCACCCCACCACCACCCCCGGCGCGCGCCTGCCCCACGCCTGGGTCTATGACCGCCAAGGAGGCAAGCACTCGACGCTGGACCTTTGCGGCAAGGGCAAGTTCACCCTGATCACCGGCATCGGCGGCGAGGCTTGGGTCCAGGCCGCTGAAGCCGCCGCCAAGTCACTGAAGCTCCCGATCCGTTCGGTCACCATTGGTCCGCGTGCCGACTACGAAGACCACGTCGGCGACTGGCACAAGGTCCGCGACATCAAGGACGGCGGCTGCCTCCTGATCCGCCCCGACCAGCACGTCGCCTGGCGCAGCCAGACCGCCTCTGCCACAGCCGAGGCCGACCTCACCCGCACCCTCCGCGCAATCCTGGGGCACTGACATGACCGAACAAGGGTTCTTTACCGAAGCCACCTCCGCCGAGGTCGTCATCTCCCGCAACGCCAAGGCGTCGAACGCCCGGCTTGCCGAAGTCATGGCAATCCTCACCCGCCACCTCCACGCCGCCGTGAAGGAAATCGAGCCGACCGAAGCAGAATGGTTCCAGGCGATCCAGTTCCTTACCGCGACGGGCCAAATGTGCACCGACTGGCGGCAGGAGTTCATCCTGCTGTCCGATGTTCTGGGCGTGTCGATGCTGGTCGACGCGATCAACAACCGCAAGCCGTCGGGCGCGTCGGAATCCACCGTCCTCGGCCCGTTCCACGTCGCCGACGCGCCAGAACTGCCAATGGGCGCCGACATCTGCCTTGACCAGAAGGGCGAGCCGATGCTCGTGCGCGGCACGATCCGATCCACCGACGGCACACCCTTGGCAAATGCCAAGATCGACGTCTGGCAGGCCAATGACGAAGGCTTCTACGACGTCCAGCAAAAGGGCATCCAGCCCGATTTCAACCTGCGCGGCGTGTTTCGCACCGGGGCGGACGGCAGCTACTGGTTCAAGGGCGTGAAGCCGAAATATTACCCGATCCCCGATGATGGTCCGGTGGGCCAGCTCTTGAAGACCCTGGGGCGGCATCCCTACCGCCCCGCACACCTGCACTATATCATCGAGGCCCCGGATCACGCCCGCCTCGTCACGCATATCTTCGACCCCGACGATCCCTACATCACCTCCGACGCTGTCTTCGGCGTAAAGGAAAGCCTGCTCGCGAAATTCGACCGCATCACCGACCCCGCCCAGATCGCCAAGGCAGGGTTCGACAAACCCTTCTTCCTCGTGGACCACGACTTCATCCTGGCCCCCTCATGAAACCCTGCATCATCTGCGTCGCCATCACCGGCTCGCTGCCAAGGAAGGCCGACAACCCGGCCGTGCCGATCTCGGTTCCTGAACAGGTCGAATCCACCCATGAGGCTTTTGAAGCCGGCGCGACCATCGTGCATGCCCATGTGCGCAACGACGACGAAACGCCCTCATCCGACCCCGAGAAGTTCGCCCGCCTGAAAGAGGGGATCGAGAAGCACTGCCCGGGCATGATCATCCAGTTCTCGACCGGTGGGCGCTCCGGCGCGGGAAAGGCCCGTGGGGCAATGCTTGGCTTGCGGCCAGACATGGCCTCGCTCTCTGTCGGCTCGAACAACTTTCCTACCCGGGTCTATGAAAACCCGCCCGACCTTGTGGACTGGCTGGCCTCGGAAATGCTGGCTTTCGACATCAAGCCCGAGATTGAGTGCTTCGACCTGTCCCACATCCACCAGGCTGCGGCGATGCAGTCGGACGGCAGGCTTAAGGCCCCGGCCTATGTGCAGTTCGTCATGGGCGTGAAGAACGCGATGCCCGCGGACCGCGACGTGTTCGACTACTACATCCGAACCGTCAAACGCCTGCTTCCGGGATCGGAATGGTGTGCAGCCGGGATTGGCCCACACCAGATCACGCTGAACGAATGGTCCGTCGCAGCCGGAGGCCATGCCCGCACAGGTCTTGAGGACAATGTTCGGCTAGACCGGACGGCACTCGCCCCGTCAAATGCGGCCCTTGTGCATCGGGTGGTCGAGATTTGCCAACGCCATGACCGCCCGGTAGCTACACCAGCGCAGGCCCGCAGTCTGCTCAAGCTGGCGCAGTCAATCTAGCCACGCGCGACGACCCGTCTTCCAGTTGCGCCGGGCCTCCTCGGACGCCCGCACGCACAGACTATCTGCGGAAGATCGCCACCAGATCGCTGGCCCCGTCGGCGGGCCCGTTCAATTCAAGGTGGGTCTGGATGTGGCGCAGATGCTCGACCATCAACTGCGCCGCAAGGTCGCTGTCGCGCGTGCGGAACGCGGTGCAGATATCTTCGTGGTCTTCGTCCCGGCAGTTCGACACCCCAGGGCTGCCGAATATCCCGATGATCAGCGAGGTGCGCGTCACCAGTTCCTTTACCATGCGCAAGGCCACTGTGTTGTCGGCTATCTCGGCCAGCAGGACATGGAACTGGCCAGACAGCCGGATGGCATCGCGGCGACGGTTGGCTACATGTGCCTCGTGCTCCAGCCGAAGATGCTGCTCCAGCATCGACAGGTTGTCGGCGGTTGCCCTCTCGACAGCCAGGCGGGCAACGTTCGGCTCGATCATCAGTCGGGCCTCGAAGACCTCGCGCGCCTGTTCAGCCGTGGGCGAGGCGACAAAGGCCCCGCGGTTCGGCAGAAGGTCGACAACCTCGCGACTGGCCAGCAGAAGCAGGCTTTGCCGGATTCGCATCCGGCCGACGTTGAACGCCTCACACAAGGCGGCTTCGGATAGCTTGGTCCCGGGCGGCAGACGCTGGTCGATGATCGCCTCGAAGATTCGCTCGACGATCTCCTCCTCGTCCAGTTCGTCGACGCGCGTGACCTGTTCGGCTGTGTTGCCGAGGGTGTCCATCGATATGTCCGTTCCAAAACTGTTCGGAATATACGCTACGGGGGACGCGCCCGCCCATCAAGAGGCAGATCGTGTACCATGCGGAACATTTTTGTTGACAATCTTGTCAGCAGATCTGTCAATCAAGCTGTCGCGGACTCGAATTCCGCCGACCCAATGAACAGGGAGCATCAGAATGAAGAGACGCAATTTCCTCGCGACGACGGGCCTGACCCTCGCACTTGCCCTTACGGCAACTTCGGCCGCCTGGGCCCAGAACGCGACGCTGAAAATCGGTTTCGTTGGCGTGACCTCGGGTCCGGCGGCGGCCTGGGGCATTTCGAACCAGCGGTCGATGGA
The DNA here is from genome assembly GCF_030694085.1 of Tabrizicola sp. Lineage (GTDB taxonomy): Bacteria > Pseudomonadota > Alphaproteobacteria > Rhodobacterales > Rhodobacteraceae > Tabrizicola. The sequence goes on from NZ_JAUXZE010000039.1 coordinate 311,300, forward strand.
GGCCCGCGCGGCCTGGCTGAACGAGCTGGGCGGCGTCCAGATCGGCGACACCACCTATGACATCGAGATCGTCCCCTTCGACGACCAGAAGGACCCCAAGCGCGCAATCGCGGGCCTGGAGAAGATGGCGCAGGACGGCATCCACTATGTCGTCGGCCCGAACGTCGATGACGGCGCGGCAGCGGTGCGCCCGGTCGCCGAGCAGAACGGGATCATGTATTTCCCCTATGCCTTCCCGAAAGAGCTGTACACCGCGCCGGCATCCAACGCGATCCTGGGTATGGTGGCGAACTATCAGTCCGGCCCGGCGATCTACAAATACCTGATGGAAAACAAGGGCGTAAAGACGGTCGCCTTTATCGCCGGCAACGAATCCGACCCGCTGAGCCAGCGCGATTCGGGGGCCGCCGCCGCGCGTGATCTGGGGCTGGACGTCGTTTCCGACACCGTGACCTACCAGATGGACACCACCGACTTCACCCCGGTCCTGCTGCCGGTGATCCAGACCGCGCCGGACCTGCTGGTCCTTTCCGGTGTGTCGCCCGCCAACGCGCCGCAGCTGATCCGTTCGGCCCGGGAACTGGGTTACACGGGCCTGATTTCGACCGAAACCGCGCAGGATGCCGCCGTTCTGGCGGAAGGCGCGGGCGAGCTGGCGAACGGCTTCATCTCGGTCGGCGGGGCGTCGACGCCTGAACTGGCCAGCGATGCGATGAAGGAATTCGTCACCCGCTACACAGCGATGTTCGGCGAGTACAACGACGAGTCGAACACCAAGGTCTATGCGCTGGAATACATCATCGAGACGCTGAAGGCGAACCCGGCGGCAATCGACAATGTGGACGAGTTCAAGACCACGATGGACACCTTCGAGGCGCCGAACCCGTTCATGGTCGGTGATGCGAAGCTGACCTATGTCGGCACCTCGTCCTTTGGCCAGAAGCGCCAGGTTTCGGTGCCGCTGGTGGTGAACGAGTTCCAGGACGGCAAGTTCGAGACGCTGTTCGTCGCGCAGGTCGACTAAGGCCTGACGTCGGTTCAGAGTCGCATGCAGGGTCCGGGCGCGCTCCCCGGTCCGGGCCCTGCTGTCTTTCGCAAAGGACCCCCGGATGGAACAGATCCTTGCCAACGGCCTGTATCTTGGCGCGCAATACGCCCTGATCGCCCTGGGCCTGACCCTGATCTTCTCGCTGATGAACGTGCTGAACTTTGCCCACGGGCAGATGTACGTCTTTGGCGGCTTTGTGACGTATACGGTCGTCGCCCAGTTCGGGTTGCCGTTCATCGTGGGGCTGATCGCCTCGGCCGTCGTGCTGGCGGTGATGGGGGCGCTGATCGAGAAGTTCCTGTTCCGCCCGGTCATCCGAAGATCGAAGCGCGACGAATCCACCATGCTCCTGGCCGCCGGGATCGCCTTCTTCCTGGATGCGGTGATCCTGCTTCTGTTCGGCGAAAAGCAGCGGGGCGTGCCGAAGATCGTCAATGGCGTCTTCAACTGGGACATGCGCCTGATCATGCCCTATGACCGCATCCTGATCGCGGCGCTGGCCGTGGGGCTGATCGTCGGGTTCATCCTGTTCATGCAGTATTCCCGCACCGGCCGCGCCATGCGGGCGCTGGCGCAGGACCGGATGGCCGCGCAACTGATGGGTGTCGACGTCGACCGCTATTCGATGATCGGCTTTGCGATGGGTGCGATGCTGGCCGGGTTGGTCGGCGGTCTGCTGGTCACCATCACCGGCATCAACCTCGGCATGGGTGGCCCGACCTCGATCAAGGCGTTCCTTATGATCATGATCGGCGGGGCAGGTGTGATCTCGGGCGCCATCGCCGGCGGGTTCATCCTGGGGATGATGGAGTCGGTGGGCCTGACCCTGTTGGCCGCCTACGGTGACGTCACTTACCTGATGATCTTCATCACCCTGATGATCTTCCTCGCCATCCGGCCGCAGGGCCTGATGGGCAAGCCGTGGGGTTGAGCAGATGACCGATCAAACGCAAGCCGCGCCCGTTGCCGAAAGCCGCGTCCTGTCGACCCCAAGACTGCTGGGCATCGGGGTGTTCCTTTTGGTCGTCTTCGTCCTGGTGCCGGTTTTCATCAGCCTGAGCGGGCGGTGGGACTTTTACTACACCCTGACCTCGGTGGCGTTGCTGTCCGTGGCTGCTGCAGGGGTCTGGCTGACCTTCTACATCGGCCGGATCAACATCGGCCAGGGCGCCTATGCGCTGATGGGGGGCTATGTCTCAGCCGTGCTGATGACGCAGTACGGGGTCAGCTTCTGGCTGACACTGCCGCTGGCCGGGATCTTCTGTGCGGTGGTGTCGGTGGGGATCGGCCTGCCCATCCTGCGGCTGCGCGGCGTCTATTTCGCCATGGTCACGCTGGTCCTGACCGAGGTTGCGCGCCTGACTGCCCTTGCGCTGCCCATCACCAACGGCGCGAAGGGGATCACCTCGATCCCGCTGCCGGGCGAGCTGTCGATCTTCGGCCTGACGATCATCCCGGACTTCGCCACGCTGGCGAACCCCAAGCTTGCCTTCTATCTGATGGCCGCGCTGCTGATGGTGCTGACCTATCTGGTCCTGTGGCGGATCGTGAACTCGCGGCTTGGCCATCTCTGCCGGTCCTTGCAGCAGAACGAGGAGCTGTCGGCCTCGATCGGCGTCAACACCGCGATGCTGAGGGTGCTTGCCTATGCCATCTCGTCCTTCTTCGGCGGGCTGGCAGGGGCGATCTTCGTCGCCATCTCGCAGTCGATCTACCCGTCCTCCTTCGTGGTGCAGGATAGCGTGAACTTCATGCTTTACTGCTTCCTTGGCGGGCTTGGCTATGTGTTCGGGCCGATGCTGGGGACGCTGCTGCTGTACTTCGGCTGGGACCTGCTTTCCATCGCCAAGCAGTACCAGCTTCTCATCTACTCTGGCGCACTGATCGCGCTGATGCTGATCCTGCCGAACGGCGTTCTCAGCCTTCTGGACAAGAAAGGCGGCAGCAAATGAACGCCATCCTGCAAGTCAAGAACGTCACCAAGCGGTACGGCGGGCTGACGGCGAACAATGACATCAGCTTCGATGTCGCCCCGCAGGAGATCCTGTCGGTGATCGGGCCGAACGGGGCGGGGAAGTCCACGCTCTTCAAGCAGATCGCCGGGTTCGTCACGCCGACGACGGGCGAGGTGATCTACAAGGGCACCAAAATCTCCGGCCTGCCGCCGCACAAGGTGGCGCGGCTGGGGGTGGTACGGACCTTTCAGGAAACGACGATCTTCAAGTCGATGACCGTGCGCGAGAACGTCATCGTCTCGCATCACCTGCGGTCGAAGGCGTCGCTGCTGGGGTTCTTCTTCGGGTCGTCGCAAGCCAAGGCGGACGAGGCAGAGTTCGGGAAGTCGGCCGATGACATCATCGACTTCCTGGGGCTGCAGGCGATCCGGGACGAGATGGCGTCGAACTTGCCGCAGGGACACCTGCGCGCCCTTGGGATGGCCATCGGGCTGGCGACGCACCCCGAGATCATCCTGCTGGACGAGCCCTTCGCGGGCATGAACCATGACGAAACGATGCGGATGGTCGCCCTTGTCCGCCGGTTACGCGATGAACGGGGGCTGACGGTCCTTCTGGTCGAACACGACATGCCGGCGGTGATGAAGATCTCGGACCGGATCGTCTGCATCAACTTCGGCGAAAAGATTGCCGAGGGGACGCCCGCCGAAATCCAGGCCAACCCCCGCGTGATCGAGGCCTATCTGGGCAGCGAAGACGCTGCGATCGGGATGTGAATGATGACCCAGACAGCGACCAATCTGGAACCGGCCAAGAAGATGCTCAGCTTCGACAATGTCGAGCTGTACTACGACCACGTCTACGCGCTGAAGGGCGTGTCCATCGACCTGATGGAGGGCGAGACGGTGGCCCTGATCGGGGCGAACGGGGCGGGGAAGTCCTCGATCCTGCGGGCGATCACCGGGCTGCGGAAGATCAAGTCCGGCACGATCAGCTACCTTGGCGACCGCATCGACGGCCGTCCGGCGGCGGAAATCGTCAAGCGCGGCATCGCGATGGTGCCCGAAGGGCGGCGCGTCTTTCCGCTGATGAGCGTGAAGGACAACCTGCTGATGGGGGCTTTCACCCGCACCGACAAGCAGGGGATCGAGCAGACGCTGGAGAGCGTGTTGACCCGCTTTCCGCGCCTGAAGGAACGATTCACCCAGCAGGCCAGCACCTTGTCGGGCGGCGAGCAGCAGATGATGGTGATCGGCCGCGCGCTGATGGCCAAACCGAAGTTACTGCTTCTGGACGAACCCTCGCTGGGCATCGCGCCGAAACTGGTGCAGGACATCGCCCGCGCCATCGTGGCAATCAGCCGTGACGAGGGCGTGTCGGTCCTGCTGGTGGAACAGAACAGCCGCATGGCGCTGTCGATCTCGAACCGGGCCTATGCGATGTCGACGGGGCAGGTCGTGCTGTCCGGCGTCTCGAAAGACCTGATGCACGACGACCGGATCAAGGCCGCCTACCTTGGTGGAGACCTCTGAAATGCGCCTGCTGGTGATCAACCCGAACTCCACCGCCTCGATGACCGAAAAGATCGGCATCGCGGCGCGGGGGGCGGCGAGTGCCGGGACCGAAATCATCGCGGTGAACCCGCTGGGCGGGCCGGTGTCGATCGAGGGCTACTATGACGAGGCGCTGTCGGTGCCCGGCCTTTTGCACCTGATCCAGACCACGCCCGGCTTTGACGCGGTGATCATCGCCTGCTTCGACGACACCGGCCTTGACGCCGCGCGCTGCCTGACCGACCGCCCGGTGATCGGGATCGGCGAAGCGGCCTACCATTTCGCCTCGATGATCGCGAACAAGTTCTCGGTCGTGACCACCTTGGCCCGGTCCGTTCCGGCGCTGGAGCATAACCTGCACAAATACGGGCTGGCGACGCGCTGCGCCCGGGTGCGGTCGTCCGAGGTTGCGGTGCTTGACCTGGAGCGTCCCGGGTCGGACGCCTGCAACCGGATCAGCGCCGAGATCGGCCGCGCGGTGGCCGAAGACCGGGCCGAGGCGATCGTCCTTGGCTGTGCGGGGATGGCCGACCTGGCCGCACGGCTGGAGTCGACGCACCGGCTTCCGGTGCTGGACGGAGTGACCTGTGCCGTCAAATTGGCCGAGGCGATGGTGGGGCTTGGCCTCAAAACATCCCGGCTCGGCGGGTACGCACCCTCTCCGGCGCACAAGTTGCAAGCCACGGCATGAACCGCCGCACGGCGCCTTTGCCTTCAGTCCCTGGATGCTAGCCTCAGCTTCGCCCAGCGAAGGGCGGGCACCGAATCCCGAAGGGCTCGGCGAAGATGGCGATCCACTGGCCCGAGGCTTTGCGCCGAGGCGCTACCAGCGCAGAATCCGGGCCCCGATCAGCGTCGACACCAGCGTGACCCCGGCGATCGCCAGTCCGTACCACGTGACGTAGAAGAGCGGACTGTCCTCGATGCAGTGCATCGCATAGGCCATCGCGGCAAGGCCACTGCCGCCAAGCCCCGCCGCAAAGCCGGCCAATGCGGGAGTGGTCGTGGCCCCCTTGTGCAAGCTCATCAGGATCGCCGCGACCGGCAATACGGACAGAAGCGGGATCATCACCAGGCAGGTGGTCATTGTCTTGCCGACCAGCGCCATTTGCCTCCCCTCGGCTGGCGTGGAGACATAGGCCCAGACCAGAAGCCCCAGCGCCGCCAGGACCGGCAGGGCAACCGGCCAAAGCCGGGCCAAGCTGCGCCCCTCTGGCCGGGCCAGAACCAGCGCAAGCCGCACCCCCAGAACGCCCAACGCGGCGGTCAGCACGAAGCGCATCACCGAGAAAGGTTCACCCAGCGACGCCAGAAGGTCGTCCCGGAACCCGAGCGAGACCAAGACCACCAGAACTGCCATGGCCAACGCCAGGGCCAGCGCAGGCCACAGGAACGCCCGCAAGGGCGGCTCTGTCCGGCTGTCGGCGGCAAGCGCCACAATAAGGTTCTCGGTCTTCATTTCAAATGCCTTTCCCTTAGGGCGGCCAGTGTCTTGAACGCGCGATGCAGGGCCACCCGAACCGCGCCCTCCGTCATGTTAAGGGCCTGCCCGGCCTCGGCCACGCTGGACCCCTCGATCCCGATCATTCGGACCAGCCGCCCCGAGCGGTCGTCCAGAAGCCCGATCATCTTCGCCATATCGGCGGCCTCGGTCGGGTCGGGTCCGGCCTCGGCAGCAAGGATTTCGTCGAAATCCTCGATCGGCACTTCCACCTTGCCACCGCGCGACCGGAAGGCGTCGACGACCTTGTACCGCGCGATGGCATAAAGCCAGGGCCGGACCGGCGCACCGACCTGCCAGGTGTGCCGCTTGAGATGAACCGCAAGCAGCACTTCCTGCAGCACATCCTCGCAGATTGCCTCGCCCAGGCCCCCTGCCTTTGCCCGGACGACGCCCCGCAACACCGGCGTGATCGTCCGCAGAAAGGCAGCATAGGCCCGACTGTCGCCAGAGTTCGCTTCAGCCAGCAAAGTGCCCCAATCGTCCATCAACTACGCATTCCTTGCCTGCCTGTTCGCGATTGACGCACTTTTGTTACATCCGCACAGGCGTCTCCGCACGAAGTCACCAACGCGTGAAATCCGTAACGAACGCCACTTGCTTTCGAATGGCCTAGTGGATGCAGCGGGTTGGCGTCAACACCGGCTGCGAAGACACTCAGGACGGGGACCCGCATTGGAACTGCTGTTTGCCTACCTTGCCGGGCTACTTACGCTGATCAACCCTTGCGTCCTGCCTGTCCTGCCGATTGTCCTTGCCTCCAGCCTGCATCGGGACCGCCGGGCGCCGGTGGCACTGGCCGCAGGGCTTGGCCTGTCCTTCGTGGTCCTTGGTCTTGGCGTGACCGCCATCGGCCCCGCCCTTGGCCTTGACAGCGACCTTGTCGCGCGGGCTGCGGCTCTGGTGATGGTGGCATTTGGCCTTGTCATGCTGGTGCCCGCCTTTTCGCAACACTTTGCCACGGCGACGGCGGGCCTTGCGAACCGGGCCGACGCGCAGATCGACCAGACCACGGACTCCGGCCTGGGCGGCCAGTTCGTTTCGGGCGCGCTTCTGGGCGCGGTGTGGAGCCCCTGTATCGGCCCGACCCTGGGCGCGGCGATTGCACTCGCCTCGACCGGCGAAAGCCTGGGCCGGGCCGGGGCGATCATGGTGGCTTTCGCGCTTGGCGTCTCGACGCTGATCCTTGGGCTTGCCTACGGAGCTAAATCTGCCCTGCGCCGCCGCCAGGCCCTGCTGCGCAGCCTGGCCGAGCGCGCAAGGCCGATCATGGGCGTCGTCTTCATCCTGGTCGGCACCGCGCTCTGGTTCCGCCTGAACCACGGTGTCGAAGCCTGGCTGATCGACACCCTTCCCGCCTGGCTGATCGACGCCTCGGTCAGCCTCTGACCCCCTCACCCCCGAAGGAGACATTCATGAACCGCCGCGCCTTCCTTGCCTCGACGGCAGCCCTCACCTTGCTGCCCCCCGGACTTCATGCCGCAGAGCCGCTGCTCTATGCACCTGGGTCCGCAGAAACCGCGATGGACGCTGGCAAGATCGTGCTTCTCGACTTCTGGGCCAGCTGGTGCTCGACCTGCGCCGCCCAGGAACGTGTCCTTGACACCCTCAAGGCCGAAAACCCGGCCTACGAGCGGAAAATCATGTTCTACAAGGTGGACTGGGACCTTTATGCAAAGGACACCCTGGCGATGGATCTCCGCATCCCGCGTCGGTCTACTCTCGTGCTCCTGAAAGGCCGCGAGGAACTGGGCCGTATCGTCGCCGGCACATCCAAAGCCGACATCCAGGCACTGCTTGACAAGGCCCTGACCGCAAGCTGAGCGATCAGCCCATAACAGACGTGAGGGCGCGAACCTTGGGCGCGCCCTCACCGGACGCGCCGCCAGTCCTCAGCCTGTTCACCGATACGGATATCCAGCCTTATCCATCGTCTCGGCGTATTTCTTGAACGCATCAACCACCCTGCCCGACCGCGGCGACGACGCGGCGACTTCGTCCCAGAAGCCCTTGGAATCCTCGACCACCTGCGCCCATTCCGCGTCCGGCAGCGAGGTCAGCTCCATCTTCTCGCCCTCGACGCGCAGCTTCGCCTCGCCGCCCCAGTACCAGACCTGGCGATAATAGTGCGACTGGTCGATCGTGCTTCTGAACAGCTGTTGCAGATGCGGCGGGACCTTTTCCCAGCTGGCGGTGTTGGCGAAGTAGCTGCCGAACCAGGCCCCGGTGACCGAGTTCGTGAGCGCGTATTTGCAGACATCGGCCCAGCCAACCTCATACGCCTCGGTAAAGCCGCACCAGGCGACGCCGTCGATCTCGCCGGTCTGCATCGCAACCTCGACGTTGTCCCACGGGATCGTCACCGGGATCAGGCCGTATTTCGCCAGGAACTTGCCTGCCGTCGGCACCCCGAAGACGCGCAGGCCCGCCATGTCGGCCAGGCTGCGGATCGGCTTGTTCACGGTGAAGATGTGCAGGGGGTCCCAGGCCCCGGCGGAAAGCCAGGTCACGCCCTCGACCTCGTTGTAGGCCTCTTCCCAGATTTCCTTCAGCCCGTAGTACTGGAACAGCGCCGGCACATCGAGACTGTAGCGGGTGGCGAAGGGGAAGTAGCCGCCGAAGACCGAGATGTCGACCGGCGAGGCCATCGTCGCCTCGTCCGATTGCACCGCGTCCAGCGTGCCGTTCTGCAGCGCGCGGAAGAGGTCGGCGGTGGGGACAAGCTGGTCGGCGTAGTAAAGTTCGATCTCCATCTCGCCGTTGGCGGCGGCGTTGAAGGCCTCGATCTGCGGCTTGATCACATGGGCGCCGAGGGGGGCGCCGGAGTAGGTCTGAAGCCGCCACTTGATCGGACCGGACTGCGCATTGACGTACGGTGCGGCCAGCGTGGCCCCCGCAGCGGCACCCGCCCCCAGGACGGACTTGCGCAGGAAGTTCCGGCGCGAGGCTAGGATCGCCTCGGACGGGCTTTGCGGTTTATTGTCGGTCATCGTCATCTCCTTGTTGTTACGGGCTTCTATGGCCCTCGTGGTGGTCCGTTCGGTCAGCCGCGAACATTAATCTGCTCGGGAAGCCAGAGCGCGATCTGCGGGAAAATCATCAACAGCACGATGGTCAGTGCCATCATGGCCGCAAAGGGCCAGATCGAGCGGTAAATGTCGCCCAGACTGATCTCTCTTGGGGCAAGCGAGCGCATGAGGAACAGGTTGTAGCCGAAAGGCGGCGTGATGTAGGCGATCTGGCAGGTGATCGTGTAAAGGACGCCGTACCAGATCAGCTGGTTGTCGAAGCCGAGGTCGAGGCTGGCGACCAGCGGGATGTAAAGCGGCGCGACAATGACCAGCATGGCGGTGTCGTCAAGAAACATGCCCAGCATCAGGAAGCTCAGTTGCATCATGATGATGATGGCCCAGGGGCTGAGGTCCCATTGTTTCAGGAACAGGTTCTCGATGGCCCGGACCGCGCCCAGCCCGTCGAAGACCGCGCCGAAGGCCAAGGCCGCCAGGATCAGCCACAGGAACATGCAGGATACGGCAAGGGTCTTCATCGAAGTTTCGCGGATCAGACGCCAGGTGAAGCGGCCCTTCACCAGCGCCGCCAGCGTGGCCGAGGTCGCGCCCACGGCCGAGCTTTCGACAAGGCTGGTGTAACCCGTGACGAAAAGCCCGGTCATGAAGAAGAAGATCAGGAAGGGGATGATTCCGGCCCGCGCAAGGGCCAGCTTCTGCCCGAAGGTCATGTTCAGCTCTTCCGGGGGGACCGGCGGGGCAAGCTTGGGGTTCAGCTTGGCGCGGATCACGATGTAGGTGATGAACATCGCGGCCATCATCAGACCCGGCACCAGCCCGGCGAACCACAGCTTCGACACCGGCTGTCGCGCGATCATGCCGTACAGCACCAGCACGACCGAGGGCGGGATCAGGATGCCCAGCGACGATCCGCCTTGCACCACGCCCGAGATCAGCACCTTGTCATAGCCGCGCCGCAGCATCTCGGGCAGGGCGATGGTCGCGCCGATGGCCATGCCCGCGACCGACAACCCGTTCATCGCCGAGATGATGACCATCACCAGGATGGTGCCGACGGCCAAGCCACCGGGCAGGCGGCCGAACCAGACATGCATCATCTTGTACAGGTCTTCGGCGATCCCGCTTTCCGCCAGAATGTAGCCCATGTAGATGAACATGGGCAGCGTCAGCATAGCGTACCAATTGAACAGCTTGAAGACCTGATTGTAGGGCAGTTCGACCGCCCCGTTGCCGTACAGCAGAAGCGCCGCCCCCGCGGCCACGAACCCGATGGCGGCAAAGACCCGCTGGCCGGTGATCAGCAGAAGCGCCATGGTGGCGAACATCAGCAGCGCAATCATCTCGTAAGACATTTACAGGCGCTCTCCACGCAGGGTCGCGATGTGCTTGAACACCAGCGCAAAGGCCTGGAACAGCATGAGGACAAGACAGACCGTCAGCAGCGCCTTGATCGGGATGACCGAGGGGTTCCACATCGAGAACCGCTTCTCATCGGTCTCGATGGCGTATTGCAGCGACGAGATCGACCCGAAAAGCATGACACCCAGATAGAAGATCATGCACCAGACCGTGACCAGATCCAGCCTGGCCTTCCCACGGTCCGACATGTTCGCGTACCACAGGTCCATACGGACATGTTCGTTGTTCTTCAGCGTGATCGGTCCGCCCATGAAGTAATAGGCGGCCAGCGTGAACTGGGTGAATTCGATGGCCCAGTGGATCGGGATGTTCAGGACGTTGCGCGTGACCGCGTCCAGAAGCAGCGTCGCGACCATCACGAAGATCAGCGAGGCGGCAAGGTAGCCGACGTAATCGGATATCCTGTCGACGATCCGCACATAGGCCTTGATCAGATGCGGCATCGTGTGCCTGCCACTGCGGTTCTGCTCAGGTCCACAAGTCCACTCCCCTGACTCTCAGCGCCTCTCTGTGCGCCTTGTCCAACTGATTGTCGCTGATGATCACGTCGACATCGTCGATGGCGCAGACCGCATAGGCTGCGTGCTGTCCGAACTTGGTGGAATCCGCAAGGATCGTCAGCGTCCGCGACCCTTTGATCATCGCACGGGCAATCTGCGCTTCGTCCAGGCTAGCATCCATGGCGCCCTGGTCTGGATCGACGGCCGCCACCGTCAGGATCGCCCGGTCGGCGCGAAAGGCCTGCAATTGATCGATCACCGCCACGCCAGTGGTCTGCGCATTGTCGGCTCCGTACCGCCCGCCCAGAAGGTGGATCGTCGCATCGGCACCTGCATGCGAAATCCGCTCTGCCAGACGGCAGGAATTGGTGATGATCGTCAGGTTCGGAATCGCAGCCAGGGGTTCGGCTGCGGCCAGCGTGGTCGATCCGGTGTCGATGAACAGGGTCTCGCCCGGCTGGATGGACTGGGCCAGGCGGCGGCCAATGGCAGCCTTGGCCTCCGCGGCGACGATCTTGCGTTCGTCGTGGCTGGGCTCGCGGATCAGTTGCCGACGCCGTGCGCCGCCATGCACCTTCTGGACCCGGCCAAGCGCGTCCAGGTTGCCAAGGTCCCGGCGGATGGTCTCGGCCGATACGTCGAACCTGGCTGCAAGCATCTCGACCGACACTTCCCCTTCACGCCGGATGATCGCCTCGATCTGAGGCTGTCGTTCGTGCGGCTTCATCATCATCCCCAGATCAACCGACCGCCTTGGGCGACCAAGGTCAACAATTTTCTTGACCGAATGGTGAAATCTTGACGTCCCTTCAGACAGTCAGCTTGACGGAAATGACCAAGTAGTCAATATCTGTTGAAAACCTCGTGGTGATTGGATGAACCTCGCGGATCACCCGGACAAGGGCACATCATTTGACGTCGCGGTGATCGGTGCCGGGGTGGTCGGCGCTGCGCTGGCACGGGCGTTCACGCTGGCCGGGGCAAGGGTTGTGGTCCTGGAAAAGGCAGTCGACGTCCTTGATGGGGCATCGAAGGGCAACAGTGCCATCCTGCACACCGGCTTTGACGCACCCGAAGCTTCGGTTGAACTGGCCTGCATCCGCGAAGGCTATGCGCTTTACCATGACATCCGCGACCGGCTGGGCCTGCCGCTTGTCCGCGCCGGGGCGATGGTCCTGGCCTGGACCGAGGAAGAAGAGGCCGGGCTGCCCGCGCTGATCGCCCAGGCGACGGCCAATGGCGTCTTGGACGTGCAGCCGCTGACCGGACCCGAAGCACAGACGCTGGAGCCCGCGCTGTCTCGTGCCGTCCGCGCGGGTTTCCAGGTACCGGGCGAGCACCTGATCGACCCCTGGTCCGCCGCGCATGGCTATCTTCTGCAGGCCCTGGCCAATGGGGCCGTACTGAAGCGCCAGACCGAAGTCCTCGCCGGGCGGCGGTCGGGCGACCGCTGGCATCTTGCAACCACGACCGGAGACGTCTCGGCCAACCTTGTCATCAATGCAGCGGGCCTTTGGGGGGATGAGGTCGACCGCCGGGTCACCGGGGAAAGCTGGTTCACCATCCGCCCCCGCAAGGGGCAGTTTGTCGTCTATGACAAGACCGCCGCCGCCTTGGCTGGTCACATTCTTCTGCCGGTCCCGACCAAGATCACCAAGGGCATCGTCGTGTGCCGGACTGCATTCGGCAACTTGCTCGTAGGACCAACGGCCGAAGAACAGGATGACCGCGAACACGCGCCAGTCGAGCGGCCGACCCTGCAGGCGCTGATGCGGCGCGGCGAAGAGATCCTGCCCGCCCTGGCCGGGCATGAGGTCACGGCGGTCTATGCGGGCCTGCGCCCCGCGACCGAGGAAAAGGAATACCGCATCCGCACCGACCTTGCTCCGGGCTACATCTGCGTCGGCGGCATCAGGTCCACCGGCCTGTCTGCGGCTCTCGGCATAGCGGAGCATGTCGTGCGGCTGGCCGAACGCAGTCACACTCCGATCGCCGACCCGGTCTGGCCCAGAATGACCAACATCTCGGTTGACGGTGCCCGCGACTGGCAATGCCCCGGACATGGCGGGATCGTCTGTCACTGCGAACTGGTGACGCGGCGCGAGATCGAGGCGGCACTGACCGGACCTTTGGCCACGGGCAGTCTTGCCGGTCTGAAACGGCGGACGCGGGTGACGATGGGGCGCTGTCAGGGGTTCTACTGCACGGCCGAACTGGCGCGGATGACCGAAGGGCGTCTGGCGCAGCCAATGGCGGAGCCTCCGCATGACTGAACCCGAGGTCATCGTCATCGGCAGCGGGCCGGCGGGCCTTGGGGCGGCCACTGCCCTGGCGCAGGCCGGGCGGCGTGTTCTGGTTCTGGAGCGTGAAACGCAGGCGGGCGGCATCCCCCGACACTGCGGCCATTACCCGTTCGGCATGCGCGAGTTTCAACGCCTGCTGCGCGGCCCCGACTATGCCGCGCGCCTGACGGATGCCGCACGCGCTGCCGGTGTAACGATCCGCACCCGTACGACCGTCACGTCCCTGCAACCTGGCGGCGTGGTCGAGATCACGGATGACGCAGGGCCCTCAGCCTTGACCGCGAAGGTCGTCCTGATGGCAACCGGCGTTCGCGAGACCAGCCGTGCGGCCCGGTTGATCGGCGGGGAAAAGCCGGGCGGGGTCCTGTCCACCGGGGCCTTGCAGGGGATGGTCTATCTCAACCGGCAGCGGCCTTTCCGCCAGCCGGTGATCCTGGGAAGCGAACTGGTTGCCTTCTCGGCGCTGCTGACCTGCCGCCATGCCGGGATCAGACCCCTGGCGATGATCGAACCGGCAAGCCGGATCACGACGCGAACTTCGGCCCGCTGGCTAGCCGCGGCGATGCGGGTTCCGATCCTGCTGCACAGCGACATCGCCGCGATTCACGGCCGGACACGGGTGGACGGCGTGACGCTTGCCACCCCTGCCGGCCAAAGGGATCTGCCAGCCGATGGAGTGATCGTCTCGGGCGGCTTTCGCCCCGACGCGGCACTTCTAGTTGGCAGCCATCTTCAGATCGATGCCGCCTCTGGCGGGCCGGTCATCGACCGCTGGGGCCGATTGTCCGATCCCGCCTACTTTGCCTGCGGCAACTTGTTGCGCGGCGTGGAAACCGCAGGCTGGTGCTGGTCGGAAGGACGGCGTGTTGCCCAGGCCATCCTTGCCGCCTTGCAGGATCATCTGCCGGAACCGGGAGGTGTGAGGCTCTCGCTTGCCCATCCCGCGCTACGCTTGGCGGTACCGCAGGTTGTCGGCGCTGGTGCCTCCGGCTCTCCGTATGACCGCCTGCAAGTCCGCCTGAGCCGTCCCGCGAAAGGCCAGTTGCGCTTGATGCAGGATGGACGCATCCTTGCCGCGACCCGGATCGACAGCCGTCCCGAACGTCGCCTGTCATTGCTCTTGCCACACAAACTTGGCCACGGCCCGTTGACGCTGACGATTGACGAAAAGACATGAAGATCGCCGCGATTGATCAGGGCACGACCAGCACCCGTGTTCTGCTGATGGCCTCGGACGGGCGTCTGACTCCGGTGCTGTCCCTGCCGCACGCCCAGACCTACCCCTTGCCCGGCCAAGTCGAGCAGGATGGCGAAGAGCTGCTGGCCAACATCCAGCACTGTCTGATGGGGGCTACGGCAGAGGTGGTCGGCCTTGCCAACCAAGGGGAAAGCTGCCTCGCCTGGGATGCACGAGACGGTCGACCAATCTGCCCGGTCATCACCTGGCAGGACGACCGCACCGCCGACGTGACCGCCGCGCTGACGCGGGACGGGGCCGCGCCTCTGGTCATGGCGCGGGCCGGTTTGCCGCTTGATGCGTATTTTTCGGCCTCGAAGCTGGGCTGGATCATGCGCCACGTGCCCCGCGCGGCAGAGCTTGCAGCACTTGGTCACCTGCGACTGGGCACGACGGATGCCTTCTTCCGCGACCGGCTCACCGGTCGGTTCGAAACTGACATCGCCACAGCTTCGCGCACCTCGCTGATGAACCTCTCGACCGGCACCTGGGACGCCGATCTTTGCGCCCTTTTCGGCGTGCCGATGGCGTGCCTGCCGGTGATCGGCCCAACCTCGGGCGATCTGGGGGTGCTGCCCGGCGGCGCCCGGCTTGCCGCCTCGATCGTGGACCAGCAGGCGGCGCTTTTGGGACATGGTTGCCGCGAACCCGGAGACGCCAAAGTGACCTTCGGCACCGGCGCTTTCGTCCAGTGCCTCACGACCGGGCTGTTGCGGCCAGAAAGGCCCGGTCCCCTGCCCACCGTCGCCTGGCAGCCGACCGGGAATCCGGTTGCTTATGCGCTGGATGGTGGCGTCTATGCCGCAGCCTCGGCGGTCAACTGGGCGGGCGAGCTTGGGCTTTTCCAAGACTACGACACGATTTCCGATTTCGCCAAGTCGCCCGCCATCGACCGGGGCATCGCCTTCGTTCCTGCCCTGGCGGGTCTTGGCTGCCCCCATTGGAGCCGTGCCGTCCGGGGTGCCTGGCTGGGATTGTCGCTGGCCGACGGCAAGGCCGACATGATGCAGGCGCTTCTGGAAGGGGTCGCCCTGCGCACCGCCGAGGTGCTGGCGGCAATGGCAGCACTCCAGCCGTTCCAGGGCCCGGTCTCGATCGACGGCGGCCTGTCGCGGAACCCCTATTTCGTGCAGTTCCTGTCAGAGGTCTCTGGCCATGACCTGTTCCTGCCGGATGAAACCGAACAGACCGCCGCAGGTCTTGCCCGTATGGCCGCCGAGGCGTCGGGTATCGGGCTTGCCGAAACCCGACAAGGCCGACATGTCCGCGCAACGGGCAGCCAGCACGCGCATCGGAGCGCCCGCTTCAACGCCGCCCGCCAGGCGGTCGAAGGCTTTGCGCGCCTGTCTTCAGGTCCATCTGTTTAGGATGCGCCGCATCACGCGCCCTCCAGACGCGCGCGCGCGCGCCATGCGGCAGCTCCGATCAGCCGGTCGGCGATGATCGCGATTGCGGCGACGGCGAAACCGGCCACAAGACCGCGCCCGACATCGGCGGTGGCCAACGCCGAATAGACCTCTTGCCCAAGGTCGCGCGTGCCGACCAGCGCGGTGATGACCAGCATCGACAGCGCCAAGAGGATCGTCTGGTTCAACCCCAGAAGGATCATCGGCACCGCCATCGGCAACTGGATCTTGCGCAGGATCTGCGCCCTGGTGCAGCCGCAGACCACGCCGGCCTCGATCAGCTCGGCCGGGACCGAGCGCAGGCCGTGGGCGGTGTATTTCACGGCTGGCACCAGCGCGAACAGGACGACGGCGATCATCGCACTGAAGTCACCGACCCGGAACAGCATCACCACCGGGATGAGGTAGACGAACGACGGCAGCGTCTGCAGCGTGTCGACCACCGTGCCGATCACCTTGCCCGCCGTCTCGTTCGAGGCGGCAAGGATCCCCAGCGGCACGCCGATCAGCATGGCGATCACCACCGACAACCCGCACAGGTAGACGGTAATCATCGCCAGCTCCCAAAGCCCGGTCGCCGCGACGAATAGGCCCAGCGCCAGCACCAGACCCGCCAGCCGCAGCCCCCCAAGCCGCCATCCCGCAAGTGAAAGGACCGCCAGCAGAAAAAGCCAGGGCAGACCCAGGAAGAACCGCTTCACCGGCAGTAGCAGAGCCTCAAGGAACCAGACGCGCACAGCTTCAAGCTGGTCGAAGTAGGTGACGTTGATGTGCTGGATCAGGTCGGACCAGAATGGCTTGGTGGTGATCTCCCAGGCCTTGGGCCAGTCCTGCAAGGCGGGGAGCAGATAGCCCAGCGCCCCGCTGACCAGTGCCACGATCAGCACAACGGTCGTTCGGGGGTGGCGGCGCCACCAGTTGCCCTGCCGCACTTCGGCCCGGGCCACCCGTTCCGACATGGCCTGCCCCAGCCGGTCCAGCACCACGGCAAGCGCGGTGATCGCCAGCCCCGCCTCGATCCCGCCGCCGATGTTCAGCTGGCGCAAGCTTGCCAGTACGTCGGCGCCCAACCCCCCGGCCCCGATCATCGAGGCGATGATGACCATGTTCAGGCTCAGCATGATGACCTGATTGACCCCGACCATCAGGTCGGGGAGTGCCACCGGCAACATGACCTTGCGCATCCGCTGCCAGGGCGTGCAGCCGGCCATGTTGGCGAAATCCAGAATCTCGGACGGCACCGCGCGCAGGGCGACAATGGTCACTCGCACCATCGGCGGCATGGCGTAGATGATCGTGGCCAGCAGGGCCGCTACCGGGCCAAAGCCGAACAGCACCAGGATCGGCACCAGAAAGGCAAAGGTCGGAATCGTCTGCATCAGGTCAAGGATCGGGGACAGCACCCGCTCGACCCAGGGCCACCGCCAGGCCGCGATGCCCTGTGCGACGCCGCCCAGCACCCCCAGCGGCACCGCAATCGCGATCGAGGCCAGCGTGACCATCGCGCTGTCCCACTGCCCGAAAACCGCCAGGTAGGTCATCAACGCCCCGGCAAGCAGCCCCAGCCAGATATCGCGGGCGTAATGCCCCAAGGCCACGACAGCTACCGTGACCGCCACCCAGGACAGGGGTGGGATGATCGTGGTCGCTCGGCGGCCTTTGCCTTCGGTAATGCCGTCGACCAGCAGGACCTTGACCACCTCGTATGGAGCCTCGACCAGGGCGGCGAAGCCGCGTGTCAAATCCTTCACCGTCACCGGGCCGATCGCGGCGCTGTCCGTCAGCCATTTCATCGCCGCCGTCAGCCAGCCCGCAAACGGCACCTGCATCTCAGGCGGCGGCCACAGCCAGCCTGCAGGAAGACTGGCAAAGACCGCCAGCCCCAGCGCAACCAGGGCAAGGCTGGCCCAGATCCCGCGCCAAAGCGTCATGTGTGCTTGCCGATCAGGATCGAGATCACCGCGGCCGGAGTGACATGACCGATCACGGCGCCATCTCGCTCGACGGCAAACGGCGCATCCGCCAGGACGATGCGGTCAGCGACGTCTTCGATACGCGCCCCGGCGGGCAATGTTCCGGCCACGCTCTCGAACTGGCCGGCAACAGCGATCCGGCCCAGGGTCACGACCTTCGCCCGGGCCACATGCGCAGTGAAGGCCGCAACATAATCGTTCGCCGGGGCCAGAACCAGTTCCTCCGGGGTCGCCACCTGCACGACGGCTCCGTCCTTCATGATGGCGATGCGGTCGGCCAGCCGTATCGCCTCGTCGAAGTCATGGGTGATGAAGATGATCGTCTTCTTCAACTGCCGCTGGATGCGCAGGAACTCCTCCTGCATTTCGCGGCGGATCAGGGGGTCAAGCGCGCTGAAGGGCTCGTCCAGGAACCACAGGTCCGGTTCGACGGCCAGGCTCCGGGCAATCCCCACGCGCTGCTGCTGCCCCCCGGAAAGCTGCCGCGGAAAGTTGCCCTCGCGCCCCTGCAGGCCAACCAGTTGCACGACCTCACGCGCCCGAGCCTCGCGCGTCCTGCGGTCGATCCCCTGCACTTCCAGCGGGAAAGCCACGTTTTCCAGGACCGTCAGATGCGGCAGAAGGGCAAAGTGCTGGAAGACCATTCCCATCCGGTGCCGCCGGATCTCGATCATCCGTGCGGCCGAAGCCTTCAGCAGGTCCTCGCCGTCGTACAGGATCTCACCCGCCGTGGGTTCGATCAGCCGCGACAGGCAGCGCACCAACGTGCTTTTCCCCGACCCGGACAGCCCCATGATGACGAAGATCTCGCCCTCGCCGATCTCAAGGCTTGCATCCCGGACCGCGCCGACATGATCCGACTGCCTGATCTCTTCGAGGCTCGGCACGCCACCCTTGGCCAAAAGCCGCTGCGGGTGCGGGCCATAGATCTTCCAGACATGCCGACAGGCAAGCTTGACGGGGCGTTCGATCATCTAGATTTCCAGGGGCAAAGGTCCGGCAGCCAATCGGCAGAGAGGCGGGAGGGCGCTTGTCCCTCCCGCCGGTCGAGATCACTGGATCCACGTCGTCCAGACAGCCTCGTTCGCGGTCATCCACTCGTCCACCACATCCTCGACCGACATGCCGTCGACATCCACCTTGCCGACCATCGCGCCCATTTCGTCGTTCGTCATCTGGAACGCGGTGATCGCCTTCGCGGCGCCCGGCCACTTGCCCTCCAGGCCGGCCCAGCCGACTTTCAGGATGCCCCCTGTCGGCTTGCCGCAGTCATGCGTCGCGTCGGGGTTCAGTCCCGCAGCCGGATCGGTGTAGCACTCGACCGAATAGGGCGGGAATTCCACCCATTCGCCCTCATATTTGATCGGAGCCCAGTGGGGCGCATAGATCCACAACAGGATCGGCGCCTTGCGCTGATAGGCTGACTCCAGCTCGGCAAACATGGCCGCGTCGGTGCCTGCGTGGATCACTTCGTAGTTCAGCCCCAGCGCCGCGACACGCTCTTCATCGAAGCCGCCCCAGGTGACGGGTCCGCCCAGATAGCGTCCCTTGGGTGCGGTCTCGGGCGTGGCAAACAGCTCGGCGCAGTCGTTCAGCGCCTGCCAGTCCGGCAGTCCTGGGCATTGCTCCTTCATGTAGGCGGGATACCACCACTCTTCCTTGCCCTGCATCCCGGTCGGCCCGAAACTGACCGTGTTGCCCGTCGCCAGCGAGGCGGCCATCGCCTCGGCGGCCGTCGTCTCCCACAGTTCCATCGCGATGTGCAGATCGCCGGATTCCAGCCCCGGGAACTGCGCAAGGTAGTCGGCCTGCACCAGTTCGACGTTATAGCCCGCCTCCTCCAGCACGGCGGCCATGATGTTGGTCGTGATCAGCTGTCCGGTCCAGTCGTGCAGCGTCAGCTTGATCGGATCAGTGCTTTCCGGCTCGGCTATTGCCGCTCCGGCACCGATCAGCAAGGCCGCAATGGCCATCGGGTAGCGCGTTCTCATCTTTCTCTCCGGATCTGTTGGGTATCGTCCGCCTCCCGTTGATCGGAAGTGCGCGTGCCAGCCCAGCTTTCGGTGATCGTCCCGCACTGTCAAAGCATTTGTTGCGCCTGGATCGAAAGGCCGTGAACTGCGCGGAAGTTGCCGGAGGCTGATTTTCGTCAGTTGTGCGGCCATGCGTTCATTTTCAAAGCGGCGCAGAAGGTTGTCTCGGCTGGGCACGTCCTTGACACCCTCCTTCACGCCCCCTACGGCGCTGGCTCCGCAGGCCGCGAGGATCACCAACATGGCACAACGAGCACTTGGGCTTGGGGTTGACTTTGGCACGTCAAATACCGCCGCCGGCTATATGTGCAACAATCGGCCGCGCCTTATCCAGTTCGCGTCCGGCCGGACCACAATCCCGACGACCTTCTTCTTTGACTATGACGCACGCAGGATGCTGATTGGCGAACTTGCCAATCAGGCGCTCCTTGACGGTGTCGAAGGGCGTTTCATGCGGGCACTCAAGCGCGTCCTGGGCACCAGCCTCATGCATGAGCGCCGACAGATCCTGAACGAGCGGGTGACCTTCGTCGACATCGTCGGCCGCTTTCTGGCCGAGGTGAAGGCACGGGCCGAGGCCGAGGCCGGCACGATCTTTGACCGCGTCCTCTCGGGGCGGCCTGTGGTGTTTCACGGCGTCGGCGATCCTCGCGAAGCGGCAGCCGAGGCGGATCTGCGCGCCTGCTACCTGGCGGCCGGCTTTCGGGAGGTGGATTTCATGCCCGAGCCGCAGGCAGCAGCCATCGCCAGCGGCGCGCTGGGGGACCCGGGGTCAATCGGCTTGGTCGTCGATGTCGGCGGCGGCGTCGCAGGCGCGGACGGAGACCACCTGGGCGCGGAACCCGGACGGGTCGGTGAGGGCCACAAGCGTGGCGGTGACAAGCGCCCCATTCACCACAACCTGCCGCACCAGGTCCGTCGCCTGGAACACCCCGTCCTGGTTCTGGTCCACCCAGGTCTGCGCCGTCACCTTGTCGGCCCCTAGCGTCTCGCGCATCAAGCCGCGCACCGAGCCATCGGTGTTCGTCGCCGTCACCGTCCTGACCCGGCTGCCATCCGCCGCAATCACCGTCTGATCCACGGTCACCAGGTCGATATCGCCATCCCCGTCTACATCCGCACTGGCCGTCTTCACCAGCGCATCCGCCGACTGCACCACCGTCGTCACCGACCGCGTGCTGCCATCTCCGTTCTTCACCGTCGCCACCGAGGTCGTCGCCGTCCCCGCCGCACCCGTGATCGACATCTGGTCCGTCCGGTCCACCGTGCCGTTCCCGTCCAGGTCCAGCGCCACCGTCCGCACCTTCCCGTCCGCACCTTCCCGTCCGCGCTGACCGTCTCAGTCTCCCGCGCCCGAAGCGTCCCGTCGCCGTTCCGAATCTCGGTCACCTCGGTCCGGCTGTTGTTCGCCGCAATGGTGATCGAGTGGCTCTCCAACGTCTCGGCCACCCCGTTCCCGTCCCGGTCCGTCCCCTCCGACCGCACCAAACCGTTGGCCGAGACCGTCTCGGTCCGCCCGTGGATCACCGCACCGTTCTGTGCCAGCTCTTGAAGCACCTCGGTCCGGCTGCCATCCGCATTCGTCGTCCAGACCTCGCGCTGGTCGAACCAGCCGCCGCCGACCGAGTCGCGCTGGATCGTGATGACCTTGCCGTCCGCGCTGGTCGTCGTCACTGTCCGGCTGGTCAGGATCCCCACCGTCCAGTCCGCGCCCAGCCGGTTCACCACCGTCTCGACCTTCGTCCCGTCGCCGTTCGTCACCCGGTCGATCCGCTGCACCCGGTCTGTCACCCCGTCGCCGTTGTCGTCATACATCCGCAGCGACGCCGTACCCGCCGGGTTGGTGAACGAGATCACGCGGAACGCCACGCCCCCATCGGTGTCATACCCCGTCTGGGTCAGCACCCGCTCGTTCGCGACGTTGGTCGTGGCGCTTTCCACGACCCGATACCCCGCCGCATCGGCGGTAAGCGTCGTGTTCGCCACCGTCCCCGTCGTCCCGTTTGACCGCGTGAACGTCGTCTGCCCGGTGATGACCGACCCGTCGGGGAGTTCAATGTTCACCGTATTGGCCGTCAGGTTGATCTCGGTGATCCCCAGGGCCGCCAGCGTCATCACGGTGGTCGAGCCATCGGCATTGGTGACCATCACCTTGAACTTCGCGAACTCCGCGTCCGCCGCACTCAGCTTGCCATCGCCGTTGGTGTCCCAGATCGACCGGAGCGCCTCCAGATCCCCCGCCGCCGTCGGGTTCCATTCGGTGAAGACATACTGCCGGTGTTCGGTGATCGCATTCCGCCCGTCGGGGTCATAGAACAGCACCCCATCCCCCGCCCCCGCCCAGGAGGAGCGGTGCTGGAGGCCATCCTTCCCGGTCATGAACTGGGTGGAGTTCTGGTATTCCGTGATCTTGACGCCATTGCCGTCAAGGTCGAGGAGGATGGGCTGCGGGCCGGTCTTTTTCGGGTCGTCCTTTGGTTGTGGTGCGGCCTTGGTGGTGGTCTTGGTGACTTCCTTCGGCCCTGCTGGGGTGCTTACGGTCTGCTTCGTGGTGGTTTGCGAGACACCAGACTTGTAGGTCGTGGTCGTGGTGGTCTTCTCGTAGCCGTATTCGTTCTTGGTAATAGAGGTGGATTTGCTGGACACAGCGGACCCGGCTTTGCCGGAGTCTCCGCCACCGCCGCCAGAGCCGCTGTACTTGGTTGCATAGTCGTCCTTCTTCGAACTGCTAGAAGAGCTTGTGCCGCTCTTGGGCGTAGAAGACGATCCAGAGCTCGTCCCGCCCTCATAACCTGCCTGTTCACGAAGAATTGCATCCGGGTAGAAGTTAACGTCGTTGCTGCTGCTGTATTTGACAGGACCAGGGACTGGATCGGATAATTCCGCACAGTTTCATCTGACCTCATTGTGCTCTGATCGAGCTCAATGGTGCCAGGCTGCCCGCTAACAATCGCCTCAATGCGCTCTGCGGCAGTGTCCAGAATGGGGTTCATTGGCTCAGTCCTCGCCTGAAGGTTCTAACTAGAAAGTACGCAGCACAGCCTGAAAGAAGGATTATTGTTGAAAGCTTCATGCAAACAACAAAACTCCTGAGTGGGGTTAAGTACACGGCGGTGCCAGTATCCCTCAACGACTGGTCATCAACGAAGAAGTCGAGAACTACCAGCCCAAGGGCAAGTACAGCAGCCGGCATCCCATTTACGAAAAGAAGGGAAATCGAGCTCGCATAAGAATTTTCAACTCCGACAGCTTTGAGTACTTCGCTAATGATAGTGACGATTAAGGTGAATACAAAGAAGAATACTAGCACCAACGAGAGTTCAATGGCTCCACTGACTGATGTAGCGCTGAGGTCAAGGAGAATCCTTTCCAATTGGCTAACTCCAGCATGACCCGCTTCAGCGGAAGAGTCGCTTCGGGAAAGTGATGGATTCAGAAACAATGACAGGAGAAATGCGGCCAAGAACAAGCAGAAACCAAAGCTTGATAAGGCTATAATTTTAGTTATCGCTCGAACACTCAAGGCACGGGTTCCTAATCTCTATGCGCACTCGCAGCGTAGCAAGCGTTGAAGAAGTGCGAACTTTCCGCTTCCCTTCATCTTTGCTCCCCGCGCCAAGCCCACCCCCCACACCCCTCACTCCAACCCCGTCCATCCGCGCACCGAACCGTTAACCACGCTCTCACCAGACCTCACACAACCGTGAGCTGTCAATCTCCCCTGACACTTTCCCACAGGAATATTTTACGGCCCCCACCCTCACTCAACCAAGTGGTTCCTTACACGCAACAGCGCACACCCACTGTCACGAAGTTCCAGCAGCGCCGCCCCTCCAGAACCATAATATCAACCTAAGGGCGACCACCTTTCACCCGTCACGCGCGCGCCCCAAAAGTCGGAAAGTCAAACCTTTCCAAATCCCTAACGCCCGCGACCAACCCGTTGATTCCAAACATCCATCCGCGTTTGTCCACCGTGGACACTCACGCCGCCAACCGCCGGTCCCGGTCCCGCCAAGACCCCGCCCCATCCCCTGCCAGCGTCGTGTTCGCCACCGTCCCCGTCGTCCCGTTCGCTCGGGTGAACGTCGTCTGCCCGGTGATGACCGACCCATCGGGGAGTTCAATGTTCACCGTATTGGCCGTCAGGTTGATCTCGGTGATCCCCAGGGCCGCCAGCGTCATCACGGTGGTCGAGCCATCGGCATTGGTGACCATCACCTTGAACTTCGCGAACTCCGCGTCCGCCGCCGTCAGCTTGCCATCGCCGTTGGTGTCCCAGATCGAGCGCAACGCCTCCAGATCCCCCGCCGCCGTGGGGTTCCATTCGGTGAAGACATACTGCCGGTGTTCGGTGATCGCGCCCCTACCATCGGGGTCATAGAACAGCACCCCATCCCCCGCGCCCGCCCAGGACGAGCGGTGCTGGAACCCGTCCTTCCCGGTCATGAACTGGGTGGAGTTCTGGTATTCGGTGATCTTGACCCCGTTCCCGTCTAGGTCGAGGAGGACGGGCTGCGGGCCGGTCTTCTTCGGGTCGTCCTTGGGTTGTGGTGCGGCCTTGGTGGTGGTCTTTGTGACTTCCTTCGGCCCTGCTGGGGTGCTTACGGTCTGCTTCGTGGTGGTTTGCGAGACACCAGACTTGTAGGTCGTGGTCGTGGTGGTCTTCTCGTAGCCGTATTCGTTCTTGCTGGACGAGGTGGACTTGCTGGAAACAGCTGACCCGGCTTTGCCCGAGTCCCCGCCGCCGCCGCCAGAGCCGCTGTACTTGTC
>NZ_JAUXZE010000047.1 GCF_030694085.1 Tabrizicola sp.
TGACCTGCCCGGTTTTTTCGGACCACGGGTTTCTTGAGCCTGCCCGTCATTCCGGCCTCACCGCGAGACCGGCTGATTGAGAGTGCCCCGTCGTCTCGGCGGGAGCAATGGGCCGGGCTGCGGAGACGCCACATATCGCAGCAGTCCGGCCCATTGCGGGCGACGTGCGCGGACGCCCGGGCTGAGGCGTGATCTCGCCGCGTGCCAGTCTTGCCGCATACTCCGTCGGCGTCAGGTTGCCCAGAGATGAATGTGGACGATCTTCGTTGAAGTGCGTTCGCCATCTGCCGATCATCACACGCGCCTCCTCCCGGCTGCGGAACCACTCGACGCTCAGGCACTCGTCGCGGAACTTGCCGTTGAAGCTTTCGCATGTGCCGTTCTGCCACGGCTTGCCCGGCTCGATCAGGCCGGTCCGGATGCCTTCATCCGTGATCCACTTGAGCAGCGCGAGCGATACGAACTCCGGGCCATTGTCCGAGCGCAGAACCTCGGGCGGCCCTCGCTCCGAGACGAGGCGTGCAAGGGTGTCGATCACACGACGCGAGCGGATCGATCCGGCGACGTCGATCGCCAGGCACTCGCGCGTGCCCTCGTCGACGACCGTCAGGCATTTGATCTGCTGGCCGGTCGCCACGTAGTCGAACACGAAGTCGTAGGACCACACCTTGTTGGCAGCCAAGGGCCGTTCCACACGGTCCCGCGCAAGGCCGCGGATGCGCTTGCGCGGTCGTTTGCGGGGACGTTGCAGCCCATGCTTGCGCCAGAGCCGGTGCATCCGTCCGGCGCTCAGCTCAAACCCGTCACGCTGCAGATAAATCAGGATACGACGGTATCCGAAACGATTGTAATCGCCCGCCCATTTCATCATCCGCTCCACCACGGGAGCATCCGTCCTGGTCTTCGTGCTCTCGTAGGTCAGAGCACTCCTTGCGACGCCAAGAAGCGTGCAAGCCCGCCGCTGCGAGAGCCCTCGGGCTCTCGCGTACGCAACTGCGGCACGGCGAGCCGGCACGCTCACCATTTTTTTGCGGCGATCTCCTTCATCACCTCGATCTCGAGATCCCGCTCGGCGACCAGCTTCTTCAGCCGCGCATTCTCGGTCTCCAGCGACTTCAGCCGGCGGACATCGTTGGCGTCAAACGCGCCAAACCGCTTCTTCCAGATGTAGATTGTCTGCTCGCTGACCCCATGCCGCTTCGCCGCTTTCGCAACGCCGTCCCGATCACCCTCGCGAATGATCGCCACCATCTGCTCGTCCGTGAACCTTGATTTGCGCATTCCTGCCTCCGAATCCGGAGCAGTCTCTCAAGTAATCCCTGGTTCGAAAAGTCGGGGGCAGGTCATGATCGTGAAGCCTCCATGGCGCCACACCATCCCGGAGGCGCTTCTTGTACTTGCTCCACCCGGAGATCGGTCGTTCGTCCGAGACGATCGACGGAAAGAACAGATCAGTGCTGTTGAGACGAGGGACCGCCTCCAGTTCAGCGGCCACCATGTCGCCGTACGGGAACATGTGCTCCCGGGAGTTTTTACAGACCCAGTCGGGCAGCGTGATGGTCCGGTGCTTCTGGTCGATCCAGGTCCGCCGCAGGTTCGCTATCTCGCTCTTCCTCTGCCCGGTGAGGATGAGGAGATGGACGATGGTCCCATACGGGTAGCCGGCGACCGTTGCAGCATCCCAAACCGTTTTCAGCTCGTTCGGTTTCAGGATGCGTTTCCGCGCCTTGCCGGGGACGATCAGCACACCTTCGAGGGGTGAGTGAAGGATATAGCGGCGAGGGGGCTTCACGCACCAGCGCAGGAATGTCCGGGCGACGGCCAAGCAGTGCGACTTCTCAGAGGGCGCGAGCTTGTCAGTTATGGCGGTTATGTTCTCATACTCGATGTCGGACAGTTTCTTCTTCCCGAGCTTGGGCAGAAGATGCTTGTCGAGCACACGCTTGTAGTCGCGTTGCGTCCTGGGTTTCTTGGCCGTGATCGCTTCCTTGTAGTGTTCATAGGCAGCGGAGAAGGTCATCTTAGAATGTTTGGCGGGTGCCTCAGTCAGGAGCTTCCTGGCCTCTTTGCGGGCATCCGCTAAACTGAGTTGCGGATACTTTCCGATGTTCGTTCGTTCGCGTTCGCGGCCCCGGATTACGAACCACGTCTTGCGGTTCTTTCCGACGCGGATGGCAAACGCGGGCGTCGACTCGTCGTAATATGTCCCGGGCGCCTTGAGCCGTGACACAACGACATCTGTCAAATGCGTTACAGGCATCCTTTTTGCTCCGTTGTTGCTCCCAGATCGTGCGAGTAGAGGGGAGTTTCTACGGAGCACTATACCATTACGAAATGCAAAAAGTGGCGGATTTTATTGGGGAAGTGAGACACTATGCGGTGCTATGAGTCGACCCGATTTCTAATTCCTGAACCGTAGGTCGCATGTTCGGGTCATGCCGGGATCGCCAGTTTTTCGAGCGGATTTTACTGCTTCATTTTGAAGTGAACGCGGCAAAGCGTTCACGAAGT
>NZ_JAUXZE010000049.1 GCF_030694085.1 Tabrizicola sp.
TACAACCACCAACGCCCACATACTGCCCATGGCGGTCAACCTCCCGCCGTGGTCTACTTCAACACCATCGAAGCCGATCAGCAGGTGCAGGCTGTAGCTTAAACAACCCGAAAAACTGTCCAAGGATCGGGGAGTAGCTCACATCTCGAAGCAGATCATACCTATCATCCAACGTCTCCACGAGATTGGCCTCTTGGACATGGCTAAGGGGAGTTACGCTGGTCCTTGGGCAAAGGGAAACCGCAACACCAGGATAAGAGCGTCGAAGGCGTTGGTGGCGATCTTTGAGGGGACCAAGGTCACACGGGACGATATCAAGCGCATCGAGAACGAGGAGTGTATCGTCCTCAAGGACGGAACGGAGTTCGGGGACGGATCGAAGGTTCGGGAGTATGAAGACACCGACGCCACCAACCTGATGCGTAGGGAGCTGCAGGCTTATAACCTGCTGCTGGCGAATACTTTTATAGACATTCCTTCGCTGGAGACAGCTACCGTCGAGAGAGCGGTAACGGCGGGGAAGGACACCGGTAAAACCGTCACCCAGTGGCTCGACCACCACCACCATTTTATGCGCCGCATCTTTAGCCGGGGCTCCTGGAACCTGAATGGCAGGTTCTACGGCGGATGGTGGCAGTTAATCCCAAGTGTGCTGCGGAAGGAAATCTACATCAACGATACTCCGACGGTGGAGATCGACTTCAAGGGGCTGCACATCTCGATCCTGAGCGCAGAGAAGGGTGTTGTGATCGAAGGCGACCCGTACACCTTGGACCGGGGCCTTATCGCTGGGGCTCCTGAAGAACTACAGCGCAGCATGGTCAAGCAGCTGGTCCTTACGGCCCTCAACGCAAAGGACCGCAGATCAGCGTTCCAGAGCTTCAGGGACGGCTTCCCGGCTAGTCACGTGGGTAAGGTAATGACGAACGTCGAACTGAGCCTGGTCCTGGACGCGTTCGTGGGAAAGCACCCTCACTTAGAGGATTTGGTCTGCGCTGACCAAGGTATTCGGCTGATGAATGTCGATGCCCGCATTGCCGAGATGGTTCACCGCTTCTTCACTCGACGAGGCATTCCTGTACTCTCGGTCCATGACAGCTTCATCGTGGACTACACCCACGTGAAGGAGCTGAAAGGGGCAATGCGAGCCGCCTCCAACGCAGTCGTTGGACGTGTTCTCGATGTCTCTCAGTCTGGGCTCGGCCTGGACGAGATGATCGACGATGGGGATGACGAGGCGACCTCAGACTTCATTGGTTGGCGGCAGGCTCCTAGAACCGCTGGCTACCTTAAGCGGATGACAAGCTGGGAGGCTAGGGTGGGTGGGGTCATTGTTCCCTATGATCAGGTTGGTAGAGGAGGATAGGGGGGAGGGGAGTATAGAGTCTTGATAATCCTATACTTCTCCCTTATCTTCCATTACTTATACCTATTCTGATCCTTCGGTCTGGGTAGTCGTGGCCACCCGATATGCGACTTTACGTTCCAGCGTGCGCTGTTGACGCTATGGCCATGAGAAACTGCAAGATGTTTGCACGGCAGATCACCCTGCATAGCAACTATCGCTGCCGAGGTTCAGTTCAGGAAAGTCCTACCGGCCCAGAAATCTGGCAGGAGTACCCCCTATGTCACCTCGCAGCCCGCCGAAGCTGGAATATGTCCTACGGAAGTCTAACCTGTTCGTGTGCAAAGAGGGAGTGTGAATGAGCGAAGCGGATTTGAAACCCAGTCCAGAGAAGATGCGCTACACCTATGTAAGTGCTTGGAAAATTATCGGCGGCATAAACATGGGGGCAGCGGACGCAGCCCAAGTCCTACATGAGACCGACCGCTGCAAGATCACGCTGACGTCTTCGCCAGACGACCTTCTCGCGATCATCGATAGGGGTGCGGCAGCAGCCAATTTGATGCTTCGTGGTCTATTCACTGCTGAAGAGTTCCCAGATCCGGCGACATCAATCGCTCGTCAAGTGGAAGAGCTTCGTGCTGAGCGCAACGGCAAGTCTGCCTCCGTCACCGTGCTTGTGATTGAAGCCTTCGGAACGTGTGAAGCGACCGTTGGACAAACAAGAGAAGTTGACGGCATGCTTCTTACGTTTGACGCAGTCGACAAGACCGCCATTCGTGCAGCGTGACGTTGCCCCCTCGGCCTAATCCAGTTTGAGGTAGACTCTGGCCCAACCGAGAGGACCAGAGATGAAGCGTAGCAGGTTCACCGAAGATCAGATCATCGGCATTCTGAAGGAGCATGAGGCTGGGGTTTCGGTCGCCGA
>NZ_JAUXZE010000055.1 GCF_030694085.1 Tabrizicola sp.
CTGCGTCGCACCCCTGACGGCACCGCAAGAAGCAGCGACGGAGCACACAACCCCTCGCCGATCATGAAACGCAAGAATGTGCGCAAGACTGTTATCGTCATGCGGACTGACGATCGGGAGCGGTCCTCGCCTTGATCCAGAACGATCGAGCGGACGGCCTCAGCGGTGATCCCCTGCGGTTCCGATCCAAGCTTCATCAGCCAGCGGCCTAACTCTTGCTGATAGCGCCTGATCGTCTCGGACGTGGCGCCGCGCTCCCGGCGCAGCCAAGTGGCAAAATCGGCGAGGCGTGGATCGGCAGGTAGTTCAGCGGCCACCGCCACCGGGATCAATCCTTCCTCTCTGAGGAAAGCCACGAAGGCGCGCGCACCACGGCGGCGATCCTCGTTGCCGGTGCCTTCGACCCGCTTGCCGCGTTTGGTCTTGATCCCGCACTGACAGTTATGATGGGCAAACTGCTCGATCAGGTCGTTATCGATATGGCTGGCCGGAATACGTCGCTGTAGAGCCCATTCCGCAAAATGCCGCGCCTGGCACATGCGTGAGTTGTAGGTGACCTTGCCGTAGCCTTGGCCAGCAAGGCACGCGGAAAAGCCGGCCAAATGCGGGCCGAGCCGGGCAACCTCGTCTGAAATGGCCACATGGCCGGTATCTTCCAGATAGCGAAGAAACCTCCGGACCTCGATGATGTAAGCGGGGTCCCGCAACTGCGCGGCGCTATAGCGGCCGCACCGGCAGCGGTGTCGCGCAAAACGACCGATCGCAGCAGTATCAAGATCCCTGATCGCGATATGCCGATCGGTGACCCACTTCAGGAAATGCCGGGCGGCGCTGAGCGCGCCAGCAGACAAGTTGGGATTATCCGCAAGATAACCGGAAACAAGTGCTTGGCCGTTGACAGCCCCGGCGGCTGCGCTGCCGGGGTGGGAGTTGGAGGGGGAGTTCATGTCGGGGTGTCCTTCTGCGGTTGAGAGCAGAGGCATCATGATTATGCCAAGTGGAGATCCCGAAATGAAACATCATATCAACGACATGAAGCGTCGCGCTCTGCATAACGCGGACGCGGCA
>NZ_JAUXZE010000067.1 GCF_030694085.1 Tabrizicola sp.
GTGGCCTGTGGGCGCGTAGCCGAAGAAGGACCAGCGCTCGTCGCCGAGAAGATTCCAGAGCGTGGCGTGGCGGATTCCGCGTGCGATTTTAGGGTCCAACACGCGCATCGAGGTCGCATCAGAGCCGACGACTTGGCTCGCCACACAGCGATGAAAAACGTGATCCACGACCGGCTGCAGTCGATCGATCAGCGCATGAACGTTGCGCGCAAGCGTGTTCGCCGAGAGCGGTACGCCTTGTGATCGCGCCTCACGCGCCATGCGCTCGAAGGGCACGGCGTTGCCGAAGTGATCGACTGTCGCGTCGATGAGCATGTCCGTCCCGAGAAATCCCCCGTCGATGACGGTGTCAACGGGCTCGGCTGCGACGCTCTGCTGCTGACAACACGCGCACGCGAGCCGCTCTCGAAGGATCAATCGCACAAACCAATGCGCAGGAATTCGCTCTAGAATTTCTCGCCTGATCCACTGTTTCAGCGTCATCTCAAGACCGCATCGATTGCATGCGCGCTGGCCGTCTGGGACTAAGATCTTCTCTTCTTTGCGCTGAATATTTTCAGGAAGTTTGCCTCGACCGTGCTCGTCGCGGCGGGTGTTTTTTTCGCGTCGTCGCTTGTCGTCTTTGGGCTCAGGTTTCTTGGGAGCGTTGTCGTTGGCTGCGCTCCAATCGAAGCCCGGAAGCATGACTTGCAGCCTCGCGAACTTCTCGTTGTCTCCGTTGCGACGCTTGCGCACGCGCATGCGTTCGACCAGGTCATTCTGGGTCTTCCAGAGCCGCGAGATCAACGCGAGCAGCCAGTGAACGAGCGTTGCAACCGCGCCCGATGCGATCATGGACTCGATAAAGACACGCAACGCAGAAGCGTCCTGAGCGTCGATCGCGGGAGCTTCGATCGTGGGCTCTGCGCGTGTTGTCGAGTGCTTCGCCATCGCCTCGGATAGACGCGTGGGACGCGACGAAAATTCCACGGAGAGGCGCGATTATCTTGGCGAAATCAGGCGAGGCGACCAGGCCGGCCGACGCCTCGCAACGCTCATGTCGAGGCCACCGAGGAGCGCGAGGAGCTCGTCGTAGCCGATCTCTGTGTGGGTCGCGTCAAAGCGTGAAGGCTTGAAGGTTCCGCGCTCGAGTCTCTTGAGCGTGAGGACATAACCGTTGCGATCCCAGAACAAAACGCGCGCACGGTCAGCGCGTCGCGAGAGAAAAACGAAGAGGTGTCCATGCAGCGGATCCCGGCCAAATTGCAATCGAATGAGCGCGACGAGGGAGTCGAGTCCCTTGCGCCCATCGACGCGATCGCGCGCGAGAAAGACCAGCGTGCTGCTGGGCAAACTCAGCACGCGCGCTGCCTCTGCGCGATCGCGACGACGATCTCGGCGATGCGCTCTGCGCTGATGTCCTCACGAACGCGAAGCACAACAGGACCGATCTCGAGCTCCACGGTTGCGCCGCCACGCACACGGACCGGGACGAATAATTGGGCGCTTTGGGGCTCGCCCAAACGCGCACGCCAGTAGGTGATGCGGTGCGCGGACACGCCGTTTTCCCGCGCAAACGCTGCCACGCTTTGCCTCGACGCTGCCAAGCGCGCGAGCACCTCACGCGCTTCGCCCTCGGACCACTGACGCCATCTTCGATTGGACACAGATTGCCTCCGTGTCCCTGGATTACCGCGGCGAAGAGTTGCGCGGCACCCGCGTCGACGGAGGGGTTAC
>NZ_JAUXZE010000068.1 GCF_030694085.1 Tabrizicola sp.
AGATGACCCGCCGATACCAGCGGCGGCGTGACAGGTTCCGGGTGAACCTGACCAAGGCCGCAGGCCTGTAAGCCCCCTGCCCTTCCGACGAGCCTTTGCTGAAATGCCAAGCTCCAACCTGACCGCTCAGGTTTCAGCTAATCGCTTCAATTGAAATCGGGAACCAAACGCGACAGCCGTCATCGGTGAAGATGCTCTTGGGGCGGGCCGAGAAACTGGGGCTGCTTTCAACACTCCGGTGATCTGGGCGACCTTTCGAACTGCCAATGCGAGCCGGCTTAAGACGCCATGGACTCCAAGGTCGCCGTTCTGACGCGGCGACCGAAGGTGAAGAGCTTGAACGCTCACTTGCAGTTTCGACTATGGATCACAGGACACGCGCACTCGGTTGAAGCTCGCTAGGGATGTGCATAACTTTCTCCACCATATGTAGATTCTTCTTGATGGACTCACGCGTTCATGTCATTTCGGTTCTGACGACAAAACGCGTCAGATCGGCTTAATGCCGTCAAAATCAGAAAGAGCCCTGGTAGGGGCCTGAGGGCAGTGAATGACTGATCGAGGCATGAAACTCAATCGCGGGGTTGGCACTGCCGACATCGGTGCATTTGCGGACAGCTTGGCCGAGTCTTTGAACCGGCAAATGCGGGCTGCCTTTCAACCGGAGGAACGCAAGTCGCTGCGGCGCTTCAGTTCAACGGAGGTGGCTGAACTGCTTCGTGTCAGCCCGTCGAATCTACGCAACCGCCATAAGGATGGGAGCTTTCCGGAGGTCTTCACTGACGGACGTGGGCATCGCTACTACTCAGCTGAAGAGATCGACACCCTGCGCGACATCCTTGCCCGGACCGGAAAGAATGCTGACGCGTATTTGCCGGGCCGCCGGGACGGCGATCGACTTCAAATCGTCTCGGTCGTCAATTTCAAGGGCGGCAGTTCAAAGACCACAGCCACGATCCATCTTGCCCAGAGGTTCGCCCTTCGAGGATATCGGGTGCTGGCGCTGGACTTTGATCCGCAGGCCAGCCTGACCACCTTTTTCGGCATCCGGCCCGAGCTGGAGTTTGCAGAAAGCGGCACTGTCTACGACGCCCTGCGCTATGAAAACAAAGTGCCGCTCTCATCGGTCATTCAGAAGACCTACTTCCACAACCTAGACATGGTACCCGCTGGATTGCTCCTGTCGGAGTACGAAACCGAGACGGCGAATGCCCTGGCGCGTCGCGTGCAGCCTATCTTTGCCGAAAGGCTGTCGCTGGCGCTCGACGAAGTCGCCGCAGTTTATGATCTGGTGCTGATCGACTGCCCGCCGCAGCTTGGGTTCCTGACCCTGACTGCTCTTGCAGCATCGACAGGACTTTTGGTCACGGTGGTGCCGGGGATGCTCGATATCGCCTCGATGAGCCAGTTCCTAAAACTTGCTTCAGAGACCGTGCAGACCGTCGAAGAGGCGATCGGGCGAAAGGTGGCCTGGGATTTTGTGAAGTTCCTGATCACACGCTACGAACCATCAGATGGTCCGCAGACGCAGATGGCAGGGTATCTGCGTTCGATCCTGGCTGGCCAAGTCATGACGGAACCTATGCTGAAGTCCACGGCGATTTCGGACGCCGGAATGACGCAGCAGACGATATATGAAGTCGATCCGAGCCAGTTGATCCGCAAGACGATCGACCGGGCCATGAGCAGCGTGAACAACGTCGCGGACGAGCTTGAGCAGACGATTCAAATGGCATGGGGTCGACGCTGATGGGCCGAAATATCTTCAACCAACCTCCTGTGGACGTGGCCTCGTCCCCTGCCCCAGCAAAACCGACAAAGCTTGGCGGATCCGTTGGCGGCCTGCGAGAGTCACTTCGAGAGATCACGGCCAACTCCATCCGAGATATTGACCCTGATCAGATCGAGGTCGATGGCTTGCGGGACCGGCTGGCTTTCGAAGACGACGGTATCGACTTGCTAGCCGAAAGCATCCGCAAGCATGGCCAGCAGGTCCCGATTATGGTTCGGCCCTCTGACCAGCCGGATCGCTACCGCGTCGTTTACGGGCGCAGGCGACTTGCCGCGATTAGAAAAGTTGGCGGACCGGTCAAGGCAATCGTCCGGACTTTGGATGACGACGCTTCGCTGATCGCCCAAGGACAAGAGAACAACCTCCGCCTAGATCCGTCATTTATTGAGAAAGCCTTGTTCATCAAGGAGATGCAAGAAGCCGGATATAAGCCCGGCGTCATCCAGGACGCACTTGGATTGACGAGGCAAGGCATCTCTAATCACCGAGTGGTAATCGAACAACTTCCCGACGAGTTGATCAGACTCATCGGCCCGGCGCATGGTACCGGGCGGCGTCAGTGGGGTGATCTTGCAGCTCTCGCCCCAAAGGTCCCCCTTACCGAGGTTGCGCGAGCAGCCCTCGCTGCCCTGCCCCAAGACGCTACCGGCATCGACAGGTTCCAGACTGTGTACAGTGCCTGTCAGCGGGCTGCGAAGAGTTCAACAAGCCTCTCAGCGCAGGGACGCAGTTCCACGGTGAAGGATGAGGGTGGCAAGGTTGTTGCGACCCTCTCCGTCGACGCCAAGTCCATCGGGATTAAAGTCAACCGCAAGGACAATCCAGATTTCGGCCTCTGGCTGGAGGAACGCGCCGAAGCCACGCTTCGTGACCTCTTCCAGAAATGGCTGGAAGAGCGAAGGCAGGAAGACTGATCCCTGCCCCTAAACATGTAACGCGAGCAGAAGGAGAGTAGCGAAGGCCAAAAAAGAAAGAGCCCCCCAAGGTTTCCCTCGGAGAGCCCATCATCGATTTGCACCTATGATGTAGCAATCTCCCACATACCGGTCAAGAGTCGCCGATTCGGTGGACATGATTTTTGTTGCCTTCTGCACGAGAAATCGTGCGAGAGGCCGGGAAAGCTATGGGCCGACGTGGCCGTCGTTCAACAAACATGGCATTCACTCAGGTTTCCACAAGTACCGCCGGCGCCAGACAGCGCGACCGGCATGAGAATTGTACGCCTCCCGACATCTGGGCGGTCTTTCGAGCCTTGCGCGATGCAAGGTGTGTCTTCGGACTGAAGCCGGGGCATATCCAGACCCTGCAGGCCCTCATCAGCTTCCTGCGGCCAGGGCAAGGGGACACTGTGTTCGCATCGAACTTCGAGATCTGCCGAAGAGTCGGCGGTATCGACGAGCGGACCCTTCGTCGTCACATCGACCGTTTCATCGATCTTGGGATGATCGAGCGCCACGACAGCCCAAACCGAAAGCGCTATCGCGTCAGCTCGCGTGATGGTCGGGTCGTCAGCTTTGGCCTTTCGCTTTCACCGCTATTGAAACGCGCCGGTGATTTCCTTGATGCTGCCGCAGAACTCGAAGAGACCCGCCGCGATCAGGTCTTCCTGCGGAAACAAATTCTCGTCGGTCTGGCTCATATCGACACTATCGAACCCGGAAGCGCCGTTTCAGAAAACGCTCGCAGAATGATGCGACGCAAGTTGGCAGTGGACGAATATCGTTGCCTGCTGGATCAGGTCACGAACCATCTTGGTCAAATGTCCACCGTGGTGGACGTTAAAATTACAACAAAACTGCCCGCCAATGACGGTCAAACTGTCCGGCACCTTTCTAAGTCCGAAAAAGAAAAAAAAGAATCTGAAAGAGTCGAGAGCGATCTGCTTCCCTCCGTCCCAACGCTGACCGCGATTTGCCGAGAAGCTACGGCATTCGCTCCAGCGGGGCTCCGAACATGGGACGACATCGAAAGACATGCACAGAACCTCGCGCCGATGATGGGTATTCAACCGGGCACCTTCAACGAAGCCAGCAAGCGAGTGGGTTCTAGGCGCACAGCAACTGCTATCTTCATCCTCCTGCAACTTGGAACTCGGGTTAGAAACTACGCAGCCTATTTCCACAGCATCACGCTTGGAAAGAGGGCCGATAGCTTCAGACCATCAGCCATTCTGGCAACACTTTCGGTTTCGACGTCTGTGCCTGTGTGATGTCCACCGCGGTGGACATTGCTACGAAGACCAGCTGCATCCTTCATTTTGACTACCGCGGCTCCCCCAGTGGCGACTTAATGCGCTGGTCAAAGACAACCATGTCTCACCCAAGTTTGCGCGACACGCGTCAAGACGAAGAAAAGTCAGAGAAGTGCAGGTGAAGGGTGACGGTGAATGAGATCGGGAGAGTGGCTTCCGGCGCCCGTCGTGGAGATGGTCTGATGGCAAAAGCTGCTCAGAATGTGACCCTGTCGCCCTCGCGCGATATCGCCTTCGACCGGCTGGTGTTGAGCCAGTCCAACGTCCGGCGCATCAAGTCCGGGATGTCGGTGGAGGAGCTGGCGGAAGATATCGCCCGCCGTGGGCTCCTGCAGAGCCTGAACGTCCGGCCCGTGCTGGATGAGGCAGGCGGTGAGACCGGCAAGTTCGAGATCCCGGCCGGTGGGCGCCGCTTCCAGGCGCTGTCCTTGCTGGTGAAGCAGAAGCGGTTGGCCAAGACCGCGCCGATCCCCTGCATCGTGCGGGACGCCGGGTCCGCGATCCTCGCCGAGGATGACTCGCTGGCCGAGAACATGCAGCGCGTCGCTTTGCACCCGCTCGACCAGTTCCGCGCCTTCGCTGCCTTGCGCGAAAAGGGCCTCGGCGATGAGGCGATCGCGGCTGCCTTCTTCGTGACGCCCCATGTCGTGCGCCAACGGCTGAAGCTGACCTCCGTCGCCCCTGCCCTCCTCGACGTCTATGCCGAAGACGGCATGACGCTGGAGCAGCTCATGGCCTTTACCGTGACGTCGGATACTGCGCGCCAGCTGCAAGTCTGGGAGGCGGTGAAGGGCTCGTGGAACAAGGAACCTTACGCCATCCGGCGCATGCTGACCGAGACCTCGGTCCGCGCGTCGGATCGCCGCGCGGTCTTCGTCGGCATCGAGGCCTATGAAGCGGCGGGCGGGACCGTGGCGCGGGATCTCTTCCAGGGCGACGATGGCGGCTGGCTGGAAGACGTCGCGCTTCTGGAGCGCCTCGTCGGCGAGAAGCTGCAGGCCGTGGCTCAGGCGCTCGTCGCCGAGGGCTGGAAATGGGTCGAGGTTGCGGCAGACTTGCCCTACGGCTTCGGCTATGGGCTGCGTCGTCTGTCCGGCGAAGCTGCGGCGATGTCGGAGGCCGAGGCAGCCGAGCATGCCAAGCTTCTCGCCGAATACCAGGCACTCGACGCCGAGTGGTCCGAAGCCGACGAAATCCCCGCGGACATTGACGCTCGTCTCAGCGAACTGGCCGATGCAATGGAAGCCTTGGAGACCCGGCCCGTGATCTTCGATCCGGTGGAGATCGGGCGGGCAGGGGTCTTCGTCACCTTCGACCGTGAGGGCAAGCTGGTCCTCCATCGTGGCTATGTGCGGCCCGAAGACGAGGCACCGATCGAGACCGGGGTCAACCCAGACGATGGCATCGACCATGGCGCGTCGGACGGGCAGGGCGCAGCAATCAGCGCCTATGGCACGGTGATTACCTCGGCAGGTCAGCCCCTCTCGGCCTTGCCCGACGAGGAAGACGACGGCGCGCTGAAGCCCTTGCCCGAGCGGCTGGTCATGGAACTCACAGCCCACCGCACCCTTGCGCTGCGCGAGGCCCTGGGGCGGTCGCCTGAGGTGGCCCTGACCCTTCTGCTTCTGAAGCTAGTGACCGACACCTTCCGCACGTCGTCGTCCTCGGGATCCTGCCTCGAGGCCTCGGTGCGCCCAGTCTACATGGCCGCGCAGGCGCCGGACCTGAAGGACAGCGCAGTGGCCCAGGCCATCGAGGAGCGTCATGCGGCATGGGAGACCGAGCTCCCTCTGGGCGATGATGCTGGGCTCTGGGACTATCTCACGGCGCTTGATGCCGCGAGCCGTCTCTCGCTCTTGGCCCATTGCCTCTCCCAAGGCGTCAACGCGCTCCATGAGCGGGTGAACCCCTATGGCGCGGGCATCTCGGCCTCCGGTCTCACCCGCCGCATGAAGCATGCCGACATGCTGGCAAAGGCCGTCGATCTCGACATGGTCGAAGCGGGCTGGGAACCCACGGCGGAAAATTATCTCTCCCGCGTGCCCAAGGTCCGGATTGTCGAGGCTGTGCGCGAGGCGAAGGGCGAAGGCGCGGCGCAATTGATCGACCATCTCAAGAAGACCGAGATGGCCACGGAGGCCGAGCGGCTCCTCAAGGGCAGCGGCTGGTTGCCGGAGGTCCTGCGCCGTGCCGATCTGGTTGCGCTGCAGGGTGAGGCAAGCACGGAGGGGCAGGGCGGTGACGTGGGGGATCGTGACGACTTGACCGCAGACCCTGTCGAAACCCTCGAGGACATCGACCTTCCGGCCTTCCTCGTCTCCGATCTGCCGCCCGAGACGGCGCAAATGATCGCCGCCGAGTGATCTGAAGCTTCGGGGGCGGGGAAACCCGCCCGCACTTCACATAAAACCAAACAATATCAATGCAATGAGTGCGTTTCTTCGCATTCAGAGTGAGGAATCATGTCTGCAAACTCCATCATCGACACCGCGCCATTGGGTGCTTTGGTCCGTTACTCCGACGGCAGCCCCAAACCGCCCGCGCGCTTCACCAAGAAGCTCGCTGCCTGGGAGCGGTCGAACGGCATCGGCCGCCTTGTGAAGAAGGAACCGCCGCGCCCCCATCAAACCTGGACCGCGCCCGCCTCCTTCACGCTGCACGAGGGCAACTTCTCTTCCGACGGCATTATCCTTGTCACCATCATGCGCAGCCATTCCGCCGACAGCACATTGGCCTTCGAAGTCGTCGAGGTGCCGCAACCCGGGCAGGTGAAGATCCTGCTCGACTTCGGCGGCACGAGCGAGCTGCTGCACCTCGCGGCCAATAGGGCCGCCGCCGAGCTTTGGATCGCCCGGGAGGGCTATCGCAACGCAAGGCTGGAAGTGGTCGGCGACAGTGACGACGGTGGGGCAGGGGAGGTCGACCTCGCCGCCTGAGCCTTTGCGAAAGAAACCATCAGCCCGCCCGAGGGCGGTGCTCTCCCAACATGACCCTGTCCCCGGCATCGGGGGCAGGGTACCATAGGGTCCATCCCCAAGGTCAATCGCTCTGACCTTCATCCTGGCTGCAAGGCTGGCGGGCTGAGCATCCACAGAATGCGGACAATCTTGGCGGCTCCTGTGGCCAGAGCACCATCCCCCGCTCGCCCGTCCCTTCCTTGGCCCGAGGCCGGTCTTCGAGATCAAGCCACAAGGGCTCGGACTACGGGGTGAACCCGTGCCGCCGGGCGGATTCGGGGCATGCCCGAACGCACCCGGTGATGTCAGACCGTCTCGGGCCTTCGGGGTCCTGTCGCGCGGGGGATGGTCCTCCGCCTCCCAGACAGGAGCCGAAAAGATGTCCCGCAAAGATGCACACGCCTACGCCGCCAGCCTCGCCGCCACGCTGATGGTTGCCATCGTGGTCTTCCAGGCTGGGGATGGCTCCTATGGCGCCGTCCCCGCCGATGAAATCGACGGTGACGAGGTTCTGGTGATCGGCGAGCACGATCCCTGGGGCTAATCCCCACGTCTCGCGCAAAGGCCCGGGCGGCGCGGCTGCGCCTCCCGGGCCCTTCGCCTGCCCGTCGTACACGCCGACTGGCACAAGGCACCGACGCAAGGTCGGCATTCCCTTCAGCGCAAGCAAGGAGATCGCGCATGGCCGCGACCTGCTTTCCCTATGGTTTTCCAACCGGCTATTCTCGTCCCGTTGCCGCGCTCGGCGGTCTTTGGCCGCGCTGCGTGAACGCGGAGCCTGGCACCTTTGGCCATGAATGCGGGCGGCCTGCGGTTTTCGTCGGCACGAAACCGTCGACGGGTTTCGAGGCCTGCTTCTGTGCCGAATGCAAAGCACACGGACATGAGGCCCGGGCCTACCGTGATTGGAGGGGCATCGATCCGGCAGGGCAGGGGCCTGCATGACCCCCGCCAAGGCGGCAGCGCGTCGCCACGGCTTTCTCAGCCGAGCAGCTCTTCCGGGTCCCTGCCCGCATCGACATGGGCGGCGAACCAGCCCGGCTTGCGTCCCCGCCCGGACCAGGTGAGGGTCGGGTTCTCGGGGTGCCGGTAGATCTTCGTCGATGGTGCCCGCTTGCGCTTCGGCTCCTCCAGGGCCGTCAGTTCGGCCAAGGTGAAGCCGAGGTCCTTGGCGAGCATCTCGACCTTTTCGCGGGCCTCCGCCTTTTGCCGGGCTTCGAATGTGGAAATCGCCTTGGCCACGGACTTCTGCAAATCCCGCAGATCGGCGAGCGACAGGACCGCGAGGTTGAAATCAGGCATCGGGTGCTCCGGTTGATCCAATGCAGCAGCCGTAATCGTGCAAGGACCGCGCGGCAAGAGACGAGCGGGGCAGGGGGGGCTGGTTGGGCTTGGTGATCCCACTCTCCCTTTCCGGGATGGTTCCCCCTGGGCCTGATATTGCCGGATGAGATCGATCTGAACGTGTCTGCTTGGGTTTCTCCCCCTGTGATCCGGCTGAGGCACCTCCCCTTCGACGGACAATCCCCTAAGCCTGTTCGGTTTCCTGCCCGCAACCCCAACTCCTGCCCGGGCCGTGTTGCCCCGTGCCAGGGCTGCCCGCGCCACCCCGGGCCCTCGGGGGTTTCCGCCTGGTCCATGGCCCAGCCGTGCGGACGTCTCCCGACAGGCTTCTGACGGGTCTTGTCGAAGGGATGGCCCCTTCAGCGAAATCCAGGAGAACCACCATGCAGAACATCGTCATCCTCGCCGGCAACATCGGTCAGGCCCCGGAGGCCCGCACCACCCAGGGCGGCACGAAGATCACCCACTTCACCCTCGCCACCTCACGCCCGCGCCTCT
This sequence comes from Tabrizicola sp., assembly GCF_030694085.1. Taxonomy (GTDB): domain Bacteria; phylum Pseudomonadota; class Alphaproteobacteria; order Rhodobacterales; family Rhodobacteraceae; genus Tabrizicola. The sequence goes on from NZ_JAUXZE010000068.1 coordinate 8,843, forward strand.
CTGAAGGCCGCGCGGTCCGGGACGAGCACGGCTACCGCGTGATGGACACCGAATGGCACCGCATCACCTGCTTCAACGGCCTCGGCAAGTCGGTCGCCGAGAACTGCGAGAAGGGCATGAAGCTCTTGGTCCAAGGCCGCATCCACTACACGAAGTGGACCGATGCGGCGGGCGTCGACCGCTACGGCTGCGAGATCATCGCCGAAAAGATCGACTTCCTCAGCCGCCCCAAGGCGGCCGAGGGCGATGCGCCCGAACTGGTCGATCGCGACGACGAGGTCGGCTTCTGAGCCGACCCACTACCTGGCCCGGCGGGGATGCCCGCCGGGCCAGAATAGCTGCCGCTGATGCCAAGATGCGAGTTACGGCTGCCCCTCGTGCCAATCTCGTATGGATCGGCACAGATTGCTCATAGCCTGACCGGTGAGCAATCCGCTGGTCAGGAACGGGACGCTCTCGGAAAACCTCGGTTCCGCCTCACCATCTGCGGTGAAGTGAAAAATGCCGGTCTCCTCGGCTTCGTTCTTTGCAAAGGACCATGTTCCAAGAAATTCACCGTCGCGGGTCACGACGTCGCCGTTTTCGGCGCCGCCCTCTGCCCCCATCAGGTTGATCGGATATCTGAGTTCCACGGTTTGCAATGCCTCATTGCGGTCGGTTTCTTTGTCCGACACCAACCTGGCGGGCCGAACGATCGTGTAGGAGGAGGTTGGCAGTGATGCCCGAAGCTGCCGCTGGCTATTCGACCTCACCCGTGGTCGCAAGTCGCTCCTTCGTTGCCAGTTGATCTGCGATCTCGGGCAATTCAACTCGGCGCGTCTGCGGAATCACGGGACCGGCGCCCCGGATATGCGGCATACGAAACACCTTTTCAGGTCTCGCCATGTGTTTCATGTAATGGCCCGCTACCCAGTGCGCGCGCCTCTTACCTGAGGGGTCATCAGTATCCCGCTCTACATGCGTTGCCTTCAGCTGGATCTTGCCAGCGGACCCCAGCCGAACACGGGTAACAAGCGTGTCGGGAAGCGGCTTCCCTGCCTTTTCGGCGCGCCGCCGCTCAGGTCGACTGTACGCTTGAACCTCCTCGGTTTCGATCATGCCCTTATATTTCAGCATCGAACACATCGTGGCCACGACCGCCACGAAGTGGCTGCAGACTTCGCTTTCGCCTTTAAGGGCGGCCTCACCTTCTGGATGCTTCGGTCCCAACAGTGCCGCTTCATAGGTAGGGGTAAAGATCAATTCGCCTTTCAGGCCCGAGGATTTCAAAACCAGGAGACTTGGGACGATCCCGTTGGCGGTAACGATCATGCGTTGCGTGTACATACAGTTATCCACCACCGTCGTCAGGGCAACATAGGAGCCTTCACCGGTTGGGTCTGGGCACTCGACAAGGAGTGCCGGAAACGGGAATTGGGCCTCTCGGTAGATTTCCTCGCGGCCAGCAGGCTTCGTGCCATAGGCGAGGTCGGTCAGCATTTGGACCGTTTCCTGGTCGACCCGATAGTGGTGCGCATAGGACAAGACATGCAGCTGCCGATCGCGAAACTCCAGCATGCGATCCATCAGTTCCGGGGAAATCCCGCCCCTGAAGGGGCCGTTCGTATCCAGGAAGCTCTGCGGGTAGCTTTCGAAGAACTTGGTCAATGTGTCGATCATGAATTCGCCTTCGTGAAGCCGCCCGATTTCTTCGAACTGGGGATTTATGCGAGAGGGTGCAAGCCCCGGCCATACTTCAAGCGTCTGCCGGTTTTTCGCCCAGACGGAGACCGTCAGTCCCAATTTGCAGCAGGAATCGAGAGTCCGAGTTGGGCTGGTTTTCCGGTGACGGGTTGAGGGTCTGGGAGAGTGGCTTCCGGCACCTGTCGCGGAGTGTGACTTATGGGCGTTCAGGAAGTTCTTGAACCGGTGCAGACGCGCAAGACCGGTGGCTACAAGGTGGATGTGAGCCGGGGCGAGCGGAACGGGCGCGTCTCGTCGGAATGGTTCAACCGGCCAGATGACGAGAGGTATTTGTCGCTCGACGACCTCTGGGCCTCGGTGAAGGGGCGGTCGGAGCGGAGCCGGTCGCGCATCGTCGAGACGCCCGAGATCCGGGTCGAGGCGTCCCGCGACAATGCGGAGCGGATGCAACTTATCCTGCCTCGAGCGCAGGAACCGGTCGCGCCGACGCATTGGGCCTTCGGCCAGCTCGCCAGCATCGTGGGCGCACCGGCCTCCTACCTGCGGCAACTGCCCGCGCCTCTCGCAGCAATCAATTTGCAGTACGGCCTTTCCTCCCATCGCGCCGAGCAGGTGAAGACCTTCGAGACCGAGGATGGCCGCACAGAACTGCGCGCGGTGACCGGTCCGGATTACGGCCGTATCCATGACCACGAACTCGTTGAGGCGGTCCAGCGGATCGCGGGCAACGGCACCGGCGACACGCGGTGGAAAGTGCCGGGCACGCTCGACTGGTCGACCGGGGTCTACAACCCCGATGTCGAAATCAGCCGCGATACGACGACGCTCTATGCCTCGGATCGCGATGTCTTCCTGTTCCTGGTCGATGATCACAACCCGATCGAAGCGGGGCGTCTGGCCGATGGCTCGCCCGACCTTTACTTCCGGGGATTTTACTGCTGGAATTCGGAAGTTGGCGCGAAAACCCTTGGCATCGCAAGCTTTTACTTGCGCGCGGTTTGTCAGAACCGGAACCTCTGGGGCGTCGAAGACTTCCAGGAAATCACCATCCGCCATTCGAAATATGCCGCTTCGCGCTTTGCCCATGAGGCCGCCCCGGCGCTGACCCGCTTCGCCAATTCTTCGGCGCAGGGCTTTGTGAACGGCATCAAGGCGGCGCGGCAGCAGATCGTGGCGCGGACCGATGACGAGCGGGGTGAGTTCCTGAGAAAGCATGGCTTCTCCAAGGCCGAGACCAGCAAGATCATCGAAAAGGTGTTCCTTGAGGAACATCGGCCGCCCGAGAGCATCTTTGACTTTGTTCAGGGGATCACCCGGCTTGCGCGGGATAAGACCCAGCAGGACGCCCGCCTCGACATGGAAGGCCGGGCCAAGAAGCTCCTCGACCGCGTCGGCTGAGCCCGGCCTTCGTCGCGCCTCCACGATCCCGCGCCTTCGGCGGGGCAGGGGGCGCGCTGTTCCATCTGCCCTCTCCCTTCCCGGCAATCTCCTCGCCGCCTGCGCATCGCAGACCGGCGACGAACTGCCCTTCATTTTCCGGAATCGATCCCATGACCCCGCAAGAAGAAACCGTGATCCTCGAGGCTCGCGAAATCCTTGGCCGCTATCTGAACCACAACCCGGTCCTGACCTCCTGGGCTGCCGTCTGCGACTACTGTGCCGTCACGGTGAGGGGACCAGAGGAGCGGTTCCACGTCCTCTATCTAGACCGCAAGAACCGGCTGATTTCCGACGAGCGGATGTCAGTTGGCACGGTCGATCATGTCCCGGTCTATCCGCGCGAAGTGATCAAGCGCGCGCTGATCCTCGGCGCCAGTGCACTGATCCTAATCCACAATCATCCGTCCGGCGATCCGACCCCGTCCGAGGCCGACCTTTCGATGACCAAGGAAATCCAGAAGGGTTGCCGCTTCCTTGGCCTGACGCTGCACGACCACATCATCGTTGGCGCGGGATACGAGGTCTCGCTGCGCGGCCTCGGCAAGATGTGACCGCACAGTTGCCGCCATTCAGGAACTTGCCGCCGCCCTTTCGAGGAAGAGGGCGGCGGTTTTGTCTTTGGCGGTTGAAGCGGGAGGAGAGGCCCCCGCGCCGCCGGAGGTTTCCCCCATGTTCGATCATGTTGCCCCGCTGCTTCCCGCAGGTGCGCTTGCCGCTCTTCCCCCGCCGCTGGCCACAGCGGCTTTCGATCCCAGCCTGTCCTTCGCGCTGACGACGCCAAACCTGCATCCGGCGGCGGCATTGTCAGGCACCGCGCCGCCTGTCGTGCTGGCACGGTTCTCGACGCTCGCGGAAGCTATGGAGGGCGCGATCAGCGCCGCAGATGCCTTGGTTCCCGAGGACGGCACGCAGATCCTTGCCGTTCTCGACCGCGAGGATCGGTTGGTTCTGGCCGGTCTCGCCGCCTCGGGCTGCGTCGCCTGGTGCCACCCGGTTAAGGACGCCGGTGAGGCGCGCTCGGTGGTCACCGAGGCGAGTGCGCTGCGCGCCCAATCCCTGCGAGCAAGCGACTGGCGCGAGGCCGACTTGGCCGCCCGCCTGCGACAGCGCGCCGACCTCCTCGAGGCGCGGCTGGTCGATCCCCTCTGGCGCGCCTTCGCCGCCCGCGCCCTGCAGATCGCCGCGTGAACACCGAGAGACAGAGGAGGGCGGGGGGTGTGGCGAGCCGATCGGGGCGAGAGAAAGCACCCGGTCCGGTTTCATCCCGTTCCCCTCTTCCCGGAGATCCCCATGACCCAGATTGAACCCACCCTTGCGGCCCCTTTGCCTCCTTCGACCGTCGATTTCGCGGCGATCTTCGCCGCGCAAGCAGAACGCGCCGCCCGGAGCGACGCGCTGCGTCCCGCCAATCGCGACCGGCTTTTCGACGGGCTTGCCGCCGCCGGTATCACCCATGTCACCGTGACCTTCGACGGTGAGGGTGACAGCGGCCAGATCGAAAGCATCGCGGCCTGGAACGGCGATCTCGCCGTCGAATTCCCCGCCATGGAAATCGGCTACGCCGCGCTGACCTGGGACAATCCCGAGATCGAGATGCGCCAGCTTTCCCTCGAAGATGTCGTCGAGCAACTGGCCTATGACTTCCTGAGCGACACCCACGGCGGTTGGGAAAACAACGACGGCGCCTTTGGCGAGTTCTGCTTCGACGCCGCAGCCCGTTCCATCCACCTCGAGTTCAACGAACGCTTCACGTCGTCCGAACTCTACACCCATGATTTCTGAGGAGGATGCGATGGCCCATCCTTACCACCACGCCCTGTCCTCGGTGAAAAAATGGGGCGGCACGGTCGACGACTACCAGCCTATTCATGCTTGGTACGATAGCTCGAAAGCCCATTCTGCTGACTTCCGTCACCGCGCGATGTTCCACCACTCTGCCGGAATTTGGCTCTCGGAGACAATCTTCGGTCCGACGATCACGCTGTCCACCGGGCGCATCATCCCGACCCGCTGGGTCGGCGAGCAGCATGTCCGCGAAGATCTCGGCTTCATCCCGAGCTTCACTGACTGGGCCAAGGCAATCCGACCCGAGCCTTGGATGGGCCGGGCCGAGAAGATCGAGTCTCTGGTCGATCCGAATCTGGCTCCGCCCATTGTGGAGGTCCGCTGACATGTGCCCCGCCTATCAGGACCTTGGCCTGCCGCCCGAGGTATCGAACCTGACGGTTCTGCGCACGGCGATCCGCCGACTGCATCCCGACACGCTCGCCGTCCGCAGTTGGCGCGCGGCGCGCAAGCGCTACTACCGCGACCTGCTCAGCGCCCACCAGGCTGCTCGGGATCAGGCGCTCTCGCCGCAGCAGGGCTGATCCGCACTGCACCCGCCAATCTCACAGTTTCCATCGCGCCCGGCCACGCAGGCCGGGCGCCCCAATATCTGGAGGGCCCAATGGCCGATTATTTCACGCACTTCTCCTGCCTCCTCGATGTCGGCACGCCCGAAAGGGCTGCCGCCGCGATGGCGATCTTGCAGCGCTGCCGCGCAGAGGACGAGGAGGCAGATGATCCCCAGTATCGCGGCTTCGAACTTTCGCCGCACGACGAAGGGAAGTCTGGCGAACTCTGGTTCCGCGATGACGAGAGTGGCGATCCCGACGGCGTGGTTGCCTTCGTCCTGCGCCTTGCCGAAGATCTCGACCTTCAGGGTCTCTGGGGGTTCGACTTCGCTAACACAGCCTCACGTCCCATTCTCGGGTCGTTCGGGGGCGGAGCAACAGTGATCGACCTCGGCGCGCGCAAGGTCATCGGCTGGGTCGGTACTCAGACCTGGCTCGACAAAGTGCTGAACGGGGACGACCCCGATGCCTGAGACCATTTGCACCACGGTCTATCAGTTCCCGGAACTCTCCGACGCAGCCAAAGAGAAGGCCCGCATCTGGTATCGCGAAGCCGCCGTCACCGACGATTGGTGGGACGCGGTCTATGACGATTTCGAGCGCATCTGTGACATCCTCGGGGTCGACCTCAAGACCCGTCCCGTCCGGCTGATGGGCGGAGGCACCCGGGCGAGGCCCTGCTTATGGTTCTCGGGGTTTTCCTCGCAAGGGGACGGTGCCTGTTATGCCGAGCGACGGATTATGCGGAGCGGTCAGGTCATCACGCTGTAAACGCGAGGGATTTTCGACAATCCGCTCCGCATAATTCCGCACGGGTTCAGGTCAGCGTGTTTTTCCTTCCGGTCATCAGCATCGCAA
>NZ_JAUXZE010000073.1 GCF_030694085.1 Tabrizicola sp.
GGGTGCCGCCTGGATCCCGCTCTGGTTCTTCCTGAACCTCTATCTGCAGACCGTGCTGAACCTGTCGGCCTTCGGTTCGGGCCTGGCACTTCTGCCGATGACGCTGGTCATCATGGTCATGATGGTCCGGCTGACCGGCCCGCTGATCGGCCGTTTCGGGGTCATGCCGGTGCTGGTCACAGGCCTTCTCGCCCTCGCGATATCGCTGGCCCTGTTCTCTGCCCTGCCGGCTGATGGGACCTTCGTCGCGAACGTGCTGCCGGTCTCTCTCCTGGCCGCAGTCGGCATGTCGATGGCCTACATCCCTGTGACGATGACCGGCATGGGCGGAGCGGCCCCAGAGGACACCGGTCTCGCCTCGGGCCTGATCAACACGACCTACCAGGTCGGATCGGCCCTTGGTCTGGCGGTGATGGTCTCACTGGCCGCCTCGATGCAAGGCGAACCCGAGGCCATGCTGGCGGGCTATCAGACGGCGTTCCTCGGTGGGGCTGTGGTCGCCGCTTTGGCCGCCCTTGCCTCTCTGGTCCTCGTGCGCGGCGGCGCTGCAGCTGCCGACGTGCCGGTCGGCTGAACCGAGTTTCCCGTGTCCGGGTCCTGCCTGGCACGGGGTCTTCCGAAACCTCCATCCAGACACCGACCGCCTATCCGCGGCTTGGTCAACCCCATCGAAAGGACACCAAAATGCTGACCTCCCTAGCGCGCGCCTGGCGCAACTACTCGGACGAAAAGGAGAAAACTGCGCTTGCCAACCGGCTCGGCCCGCATCTTGCCCGCGACATTGGACTCGACGGTGCGAGGGCCCCGCGTGTCCTGCCTACTCTGCGAAGCTGAGCGACCACGAAGCCTTGGGGTGCCCTTTCGAGCCGGGGCATCCCACCCTGCAAGCACCCGGACGGAAGTCAGAAATGCTCGACGATCAGCCTGCGCTCGCTTCTGATTGCTAGGGATCAGGGCGATTGATCGACCTCGCGTCACCCGCAGCGATGGCCAGCCCGTCCGCAACAGCCGTGAACACTTCGCTGTAGGAGTGCACTGCCTGCGGGAACTGGATCTTCATGGTCTGCGAGACGAGTGCCATCAGGCTCGACCCACCCACATAGACCACTTTCTCGACGCTGCTGACATCCAGACCGGCGATCCGCAGCGTTTCGCGGGCCCCCAATGCCAGCGCGTCGGCATGGCGGGCAAGACTTTCGGTCAGGGCATCTGCCGAAAGGGGAATGACAAGGCCAGGCTCGATCCGGTCCAGTTGGATGGACGCCCTCTCCGCCCCGCCATTGGCCGCGATCTTGCCCCGCTCGACGGCAAAGCTGAGGTCATGCCCCAATTCACCCTCCAGCACCTTCGCCAGACGGGCCAGCTTTTCCGGCTGATGGGCCAGCCGCACCATCTCGGCGGCCAGCCGACGGTTCTGCGGCTTGTAGAGGAACGCGATCTTCTCCCAGGTCGCCAGATCGTTGAAGATATGGTTCGGCGTAGGCGTGCTGCCGGAGCCCAGGGCCTTGCGCAGCTCGGTCCCCTTGCCCAGATGCGGCATCACCCAGTCGATGTTGATGGCGCGGTCGAAATCTGTCCCGCCGATGCGGACTCCGTGATTGGCTAGGATCGTCACTCCGTCGCGGCCCGAGCGGAACAGCGAGAAGTCCGAGGTTCCGCCGCCGACATCGACGATCAACCCGGTCACGCCCTGTTCCTCCAGCGCGCCGCTGGCGATGGCGGCGGCCTGGGGTTCCGGCATGAACTCCACCTCTCGGAAGCCTGCAGCCAGATAGCAGGCGCGCAGATCGGCCTCGGCGGCGGCTTCGCGGGGGTCGCCCGCGCCATGAAACACCACCGGCCGTCCCGACAGGACGTGATCGAAGGTCACCCCAGCCTCGGCCTCTGCCCGCGCCTTCAGCTGGGCCAGGAAGCGGGCGATGATTTCGACGAAGGTGACCTGCTCGTTCAGAAGCTGCCGTCGCTCGTGCATGAGAGGGGTGCCCAGGATGCGCTTGAGCGCCCGCATGAAACGCCCCTCGGTGCCATCAAGCAGCGCCTGATTGGCGGGTTCGCCGATCAGCATCCTGCGCGTGTCGAAGTCAAAGAAGAAGGTCGTCGGGATCGTGGTCTGGCCGGGCGCAAAGGAGATAAGGCGCGGCCGGCCGTCCAGCATGAAGCCAGCGGCGGTGTTCGACGTGCCGAAGTCCACCCCAAGCCCAGGTGCCAATTGCGCCATGCCCATTTTCCTTGTGCCCTGCTGGGTTGGCGTCAGTAGGCGGCGCGCAGAAGGGTGTCAAGCACGCGGTGTGGAGCCAGCTGCCGATCCCGGGGGGCATGCTGCCATACGCCTGAGCGATCGGTTTGGAGCAACTGGAATGCCCACCCCCAACTACTCAGCGGGTCGTTGTTCATCACCATACCAGGTGAGAACGGGCGCGCTTTAGTGGTTGCCGCCCTCTGCAGGCTGCAGCGTGCTCGTGGACTGAACGCTTCCCCTGAATCCTGTTTGACGAAATCCAGGCTTGCCGTAGCATTTTCCGATGGAAGCGGCAGGCATTGGCAGGGTCTTGTTCTGGGAAGGTGGCAGCCTTTGGCTGGCGCTGGTCACCGGAACCATGGGCTGGCATGAGCATCATGCCATCCAGCTTTGCCTGCCGATCCGCGGGACTGCCCAGTTCAAGACAGATCCGGAGGGTGAGTGGATCACCTGCGAAGGCGCGGTGATTGCGCCGGATGTGCCACATGTGTTTCATGCTCCCGGCAGCGTGGTTGCAAACATCCTCTTCGAACCTGAGTCCTTTGTCGGCCGGGCCGTCTTGGCAAGGTTTGGCAACACCGGTCTCCATCTCCTGTCCGGATCAGAGGCCAAGGCGCTCGCACAGCCGATAGGCCAAGCCTACTTCGCCGGTGCCGATGACGCGTCGATGATCGCGCTGGCTAGGCAGGCGGTGACCAGGTTCTCAGGTGTCGATGCGCCACGCGACGTGGCCGATGTGCGTGTTCTGCGGACCATTTCCGAGATTCGGGCGCATCTGGACGAGCCTGTGACCCTGCCTGCGCTGGCACGCAAGATTGGCCTGTCACCGGGACGACTGCGCCATCTGTTTGTGGCCGAGACCGGAGTATCCTTCCGCCGTTACCTTCTTTGGGAACGGCTGAACCTTGCATTGTCCCTTGGCTTTGGCGGGACGTCCTGGACCGAGGCGGCCTATGCAGCGAACTTCGCCGATTCCGCTCATCTGTCCCGCACCTGCCAGCGGATGTTCGGCCTTGCTCCGACACGGGCAAGGATCGAATCCCCGCAAGCCCACGGCTCTCTGACGGCCTGAAGTCAAGATTAGCCCCTTCGTTCAAGCGATGTACTCGACACCTGCGTAAGTCTCTGGTCATCGCAAACGTATGGAGCCCTTCATGTCAAACCTCATCACCCGTCGGCGCCTCTTATGGTCCGTGCCGGTTGCCCTTCTTGCAGTCGGTGGCATTGCCGTCGCGAAAATGATGCAGCCCCCACCGGCCGACCTTGACCTGTCGCTTGCCAAGCCCACCGAACAGGGTCTTTACACGGCATCGGTCGAACCGGGCCTGTCGCCCATCACTGTCGGAACGATGCATGGCTGGGTGGTGCAGATCACCACTCCGGATGGGCGTCCTGTGGACCAAGCCAGCATTACCGTTGATGGCGGGATGCCGCAGCACGGTCATGGCCTGCCGACCGAGCCGGACGTCAGCGCCGATCTTGGCGCGGGTAGGTATCAGGTCGATGGCATGAAATTCAACATGCCCGGCTGGTGGGTGGTCAACCTGTCGGTCGACGGCCCGGCCGGGCCCGACACCGTAACCTTCAACCTTGTCCTGTAGGGAGGGTCAGGCAATGCGCACCTCGACCGTAATCGTTGCGGCCCTTGTCATCGGATCGGCAGCGGCTGCCTGGTGGACACTGGCCAAGCCGCAGCCGTGGACCGAGGAGGAGACCAGGCTTGTCCAGTCGCTTGGGCTGGCAAGCCTGCCGCCGCTGCCTGCCGACCCGTCCAATGCCGTTGCCGTTGACCCGGATGCCGCGTCGCTGGGCAAGGCCCTGTTCTTCGACACCCGGCTCAGCGCGAACAACAAGGTCGCCTGCGGAACCTGCCACCTGCCCGACCGCCAGTTCCAGGACGATCTGCCGCGCGCGAAGGGCGTGGGTGAGACGGCGCGCCGGACGATGCCGATTGCAGGCACCGCCTACAGCCCCTGGGTGTTCTGGGACGGGCGCAAGGACAGCCAATGGGCCCAGGCCCTTGGACCCCTGGAAAGCGCGGTCGAGCATGGCACCGACAGGGCCTACATCGCGCATCTGATCGAGGCGCACTATGCCGATCAATATGCCGCCCTTTTCGGACCCTTGCCGACGCTTGACGCGGTGCCTGACCACGCCAGCCCGAACGGTCTTGGCGCGGTGCTGGAGGACTGGCTTGCGCTGGACGAAAGCCAGAAGGACGCGATCAACCGCGTCTTTGCCGATGTGGGCAAAGCAATCGCCGCCTATGAACGCACGATCACCCCGCAACCCTCGCGCTTTGACGCCTATGTCGACCACCTGGCCGCGGGCGAGGACACCTCGGGCATCCTGAGCGACCAGGAAGAAGACGGGCTGCGCCTCTTTGTCGGTAAGGGCGAATGCACCAAGTGCCACAACGGTCCGCTGCTGACCGACAACTTCTTCCACAACACCGGCGTCACCGCCGTTCCCGGCCTGCCTGGTGATCTGGGACGAAGCGTTGCCGTCGAACAGGTCCTTGCCGACCCTTTCAACTGCCTCGGCCCCTACAGCGATGCGGGTCCCGGCGACTGCGCCGAACTGAGGTATCTGGGTCAGGCCGGACACGAGATGATCCGGGCCTACAAGCCGCCGTCGCTGCGCGGGGTTGCCAGCCGCCCGCCCTACATGCACGCCGGTCAGATCGCGACCCTGGGCGAGGTGCTGGTCCACTACAACACCGCGCCTGCCGCCCCGGACGGCCATAGTGAGCTTGCGCCCCTGAACCTGAACCCCACCGAGCTTGCAGCCCTGGAGGCGTTCCTCGGCGCGCTTGATCCGATCGAAGGCCAGCCATGATCAGCCGCACTGTCATCAAAGAGCATCTCGCGCTTGACCGTCGGACCTTCACCGAACTCGCCGCCGGGTTCACCGCCATCGCAGTTGCCGGGGCCACGCTTTACAACCTCGGCTTCTTCGCACCGATCGAATGGAGCCTGATTTCCCTTCTCACGGTCCAGGACCTGCTGATCGGGTCAGCCATTGGCGCGATCCCGATGTTGGTATCGGCCGCCGTGGCAGTGGTCTTCGGCCGTCTGATCATCCTTGCACCGTCGCACAGGGCCACCGCGTTGGCTCTGGGTATCCCGGCGTTGGCGGTCTCCGGTTTCGGGTTCTTCCACTTCTACTCTGGCCCCAGTCAGTCAACCCTTGGACACATGGCATGCGGATACCTTGTGCTTGGGCTGATCGCTGCAGGCGCAAATGCCGTGATCAATTGGCGACACACGGCGAACGTCTGGCTGGTGGTGTCGCTTCTCTATATCCCGACGGTCCTAGGGATGACCGACAGCGCCACCGCGACCGATCCAGCCCGCGCCATGTCGGAAATCGAAACCGATCGCGGCGTCATCCAGGGTCGGATCGTGCGGGTGACCTCCGCCTATGTGCTGATCGCGCAAGACCATGCCATCGTCACCATGCCGATGAACAAGGTGCGCGAGATCCGCTGGTTTTTCGTCGACTCCCCAGCGGCAGACTTCCTGGATGGAACTCCGCAGTCTGCCGATCAAGTTCCGGCGACGGACACGCCGGGTAAACCCCAATCCTGATCGCCGCGCCCGTTACATTCATGCAAACGCGGGACTTCAATCCCGCGTTTTCCATGTCGCCTTTCTGTCTGTCAGGTGCGGCCAGGTCTCTGCACCGCTCACTCACCTTTGCGCGCCACGTCCAGCACCGAGAGGACTGCGTCGATCACGATCTCGGGCTGATCGATCTGCACCAGATGCGAACTGCCTTCCGCCACCACCAACCGCCCCTCGCGGCTCAACGCCGCAAGCTCCGCCTGCGCCTCGGCCCAGCCTGGGATGCTCGCCATGCTGTCTCCCGCCGCAATCACGACCAGAGGGATTGCTCCCAGGGAAGCGCCGTTGAGTGCCGCATCGTCCAGTGATCGCGCCAACCCTTCGGCTATGGTGGCCCGCAGCGATTGCGGCTGGGTCTGCAACAGCGCCATTTCCGTCGCAACGCCCGGCGGCAGGCGCGGCTCATCCGTCAAGATCGACCCAAGGAGCCGCACCAGCCCCAACTTGCGCGCCAGCGTCAGCAACATGGCCTGCCGCTTCAGGGCCGCAGCAAATGCCTCGGTCTCTTCCGGAGGCTTCGCGGAGTCGATCTTCTCGCTTCGCGTGTCCACCAGGACCATGCCCGCTACATCTTCGGGATGTGCGGCGGCAAACAAGCGTGCGCTCTTGCCGGACAAAGAGTGCGCCAGAAGGACGTAGGGGCCAGGGACACCGGCAGACTTAAGAAGCCTGCGCAGTTCGTCTGAGATCCGGGCGGGTGAGCGTGGCTCCGGCCCCGGATCGCTGTGACCCATACCCGCCCTGTCGTAGGCGCAGACCCGCGTCTGGGCCGCAAGCCTGGCCTGGACCAGCACCCAATCCCGCGACGTGCCGCCAAGCCCCGCGTCCACAATGACAGTGGGGCTCCCCTGGCCGAGGCAGGTGATATGCAGGCTAAGGCCGTCGATATCCACACTCAGTCCGGGCACGGGATAGCGCTCCGCATCTCCGGCCTCTGCAAGCAACTCATACACCGCACCAGCGGAGGACAGGGCCGCCACGGCAAGGGTTGTGCCCTTCAATATCCGAAGCATCCTGCGCCACCGACGCTTGGGACGGGGAAAGTCGACGGTGCTTCCGACCCCAGTCATCAACCCGCCACCCGGAGCACGACGCTGCCGCGTTTGCGGCCGGTATCGACATAAGCATGGGCCTTGGCCGCATCTGCCAAAGGATAGGCGCGGTCGATCACCGGCTTCAGCTCGCCCTTCGCGGCAAGGTCTGCGATGGTGCGAAGATCATCGGGCGTTGGTGCGGCAACACCGGTGATCACGCGCTTGCCGCTCTTCCGTGACGGCCTGCCCAACCCAAGCCACAGCCCTAACGATCCTTGCACCGCGACCAGTCGCCCCCCGGGCTTCAGCGACATCTCGCACCTCTTGAACGGAACGGTTCCCGTTGTATCGAGGATGATGTCCCAGGTGCCTCCGGTCGTCGCGAAATCGACCTTGGTGTAGTCGATCACCCGATCAGCCCCGATCGACTGGACAAGAGCGGCATTCCCCGTGCTTGTGACCCCCGTCACGACCGCGCCGATATGCTTGGCAATCTGAACGGCCGCGGTCCCGACAGCACCCGAAGCGCCGACCACCAGAACATGATCCCCGCGCCTGATCCGTGCCTTGTCGCGCAGAAAGGGCAGCGCATTCATTGCACCGAACGACAGCGACGCGGCCTCTTCAAAGCTCAGGTTCGCCGGCTTGAAGGCAATCATCCCGTCTTCAGCTATCGCGCGGTATTCGGCATGGCAACCGAACCGGCCACCGGCAAACGCAATCACCTCATCCCCCACCCGAAAGCGCGTCACCGCAGAACCGATGGCGTCGATAATCCCCGCCAACTCCGTTCCCAGGATCGGCTGGCGCGGTCCAAGCAGTCCGAACACCAGGCGTCCAAGCAGACCGAAGCCACCCGGCATGCTCAGGCTTCGCGCCCGCCAGTCGGCAGTGGTCACGGTCGTGGCGAGGATGCGGACCAGAACCTCGTTTGGCTTGGGAGTTGGCTTCGGGACGTTGGCGAGTGTCACGACATCAGGGCCGCCATACCTACGATAGATCATCGCCTTCATTTCGCTCTTCCTGGTCTTGGCCCGTCGCCCGTCGGGGGCCATGGGATGTGGAACGGGGCGAAGGAATAGTCACGAAGCGCAGTCCAGGCTTGAACGAAGAGGCTATTCTTTGTCCGCAGCGCCGTAAGGTCGCTGGGGGCTTTCCCGGCGGATATTGAGGTGATCAGGAAAGAGTTAGCGGTCGGAATTGGATGCTACGACAGTGTTTGCGATTTCCGGGCAGTGTCGTAAATTCCGGCGATCCACGGGGCGCTGTCACGATGCACCACAAGACTGAGGAAGGCATAAACCAAACCATGGTATCGGCCGAGACACCCGGCACCATATTGCTGTCGGATGAGGTCGTGGACTTCATCGAAAGCGGCGTCAGCATCATTGTAGGCGTGGTAGGTGCGGATGGACGGGCACGGGGCGGGCGGGCGCTGGCATCGCGGGTTCTGGCGGGCGGTGCGATCCGCCTGATCTATCCCGCCGAGGGCAATTCTGCGATCAGCGACACGGCGCAGTCGGGCGGGCCTATTGCCGTGACATTCAGCGCGCCGATGTCGCACCGGACGATCCAGCTGAAGGCAATGTCCACCCGGGCCGAAGAACCTGAAGCAGATGACGTGAACAGCCTGACGCAACAGACCGATGCCTTCGCAGCTGTTCTTCGTGCAATCGGTTATGCGCCATCGTTCGTCAGGGCGTTCTGCGCGCGCAGATCTCAAAGCTTCTGCGTGCTGAGCTTCTTGCCGAATGCGGCTTTTGAACAGACGCCGGGACCGGGTGCGGGGCGCAAACTGTGATGGAAATGTCTGGCAGGTCCGAAGACGACGCCACGCCGGTCCTGACGCTGGATGCCCTGCGCGATTGCTTTGAGGGTGCAGTGCCCGCTGTGCTGGCAACCGTTGATCCCGGCGGCACTCCGAACGTGTCCTACATCAGCCAGATCCAGTACGTCGATCCGGGCCGCGTGGCACTAAGTTACCAGTTCTTCAACAAGACGCGGCGCAACATCCTGGCGACCCGCACCGCCGCGGTCGAAGTTGTCGACACTCTGACCACGGCGTTCTACCAGCTTGATCTCGATTTCGAGACCACCGAAGCCCAGGGGCCGCTCTTTGAGACGATGAAGGCAAAGCTGGCAGGCATCGCCTCGCATACCGGAATGGAGGGGGTGTTTCGCCTGATGGGTGCCGACATCTTTCGCGTCCGGGCGATCCGTCAGATGCTGCCGCCGGTGGTTCCGCGTCCCGTGCCGCAGGTTGCCGTACTTCCCGCGTTGTGCCGCGTGCTTGCCGACATGGCGCGGGCGGGCACATTGGGCGAGCTTTACGACACTGCGCTCGATGCCATCGCGCGTCATCTGGGGATCACCAATCTGATGATCCTCGTCCCCGACAATACCCGTGGGGCACTGGACGCTGTTGCAACATGGGGCTACGCGGCGTCGGGCATTGGGGCCGAGGTGCGGCTTGGTGATGGGGTCATCGGTGTGGCCGCGCGCGAAAGGGTGGCAATCCGGATTGACCACATGTCGACCGATTATCTTTACGGGACGGCAGTCCGCGACCGCGTTCGGGCCGAGGCGGGACCGGGCGCGCCCGAAAGCCGGGGTGTCGCCTTCCCGGGCCTGGTGCATCCGGAAAGCCAGATCGCGCTGCCGATAATTTGGCAGGGCAGGCTGACCGGCGTCCTTTTCGCGGAAAGCCCACTTCCCTTGCGGTTTCGGCACGAAGAAGAGGACACGCTTTCCTGTATCGCCGCGGCGCTTGCCGCCCATGCAGCGGCGCTTGCGGCGGATGACGACCCTGCCGAAACACCCAAGGCACTCGCGCCCGGTAGCTTCGACACCACTCTGATGATGCGGCATTTCGCGGCCGATGACAGCGTCTTTGCGGGCGGCGACTATGTGATCAAGGGTGTCGCCGGGGCGATCCTGTGGAAGTTGCTGCGCGCCTATGTCGCGACGGGTGCCTGTGAGTTTTCCAACCGGGAGCTTCGACTTTCGCCGGAACTGCGCTTGCCAACCCATGCCGAGAACCTTGAGGCCCGGCTCGTGCTACTCGAGCGGCGGCTGCGTGAGAAGGCCTTGCCGATCCAGATGGAGAAGACGGGGCGCGGGCGGTTTCGACTGGCTGTTCAGGCGAACATCAGCATGCAGGAAGAGTGACAGGCTGACTGTCCCGGACCCAGTATCCGCATTTTAAGAAGCTTTTACGATTCCGCGAGGGAACACTTAGCGAGCGTTCGACATCTGCGCACAGTAGATGTGCACTCGTTCACTAGAACACCAAGATGCGGACAGCGAACTGCCAGAAGGGAAAGACCCGGCTGGCGATGGCTCCCTCCGTTTCCAAAGTCTGCGTCCGACGAAAAGCGGACAATTTTTAAGTGATCCGACGCCCCGATGGGCGCTTTCGGCGGTGTGTTTGATTTTGCGGTGATGGTGAGCCTGTGGCCGACAAAGGTTGCAGACACAGCAAGCTGGCCGGAGCGATCTCGCCCGGCACCAAGAATTTGAAACGAAGGAACAAGACCATGCATATCGAAGATCTCCGCATTCAGGTCAGCGGTCGCGTCATCGCTGAGGGAGAGGCGGGTTTCACCGCCGCACGTGAGGGGTTCGTCTGGAACGGGCGCAAGCCCGAGGCGACCCCTCGCGTGATCGTCCAGGCGGCCTCGTCTGCCGACGTTCAGGCCGCCGTGCGGTATGCCGCTGCGAACGGTTATCGCGCCTCGGCCCGGTCAAGCGGGCACAACTGGTCGGGCATTGCCCTGCAGGACGGCGTCGCAATCGACCTGAGCGCGCTGAACACCGTGTCCATCGACCGCCTGGCACGCATCGCGGAAGTGCAACCTGCGGCAAAGAACCTTGCGCTGGCCGTCGCCTTGACCGCCGAGGGTCTTGCCTTCCCAGTTGGCCATTGCGGTGACGTGGCGATGGGCGGCTATCTTCTGGGCGGCGGCTTTGGCTGGAACGAAGGCACCTGGGGTCCGGCCTGCCACCTGATCGAGAAGGCCGAGGTCGTTCTGGCGGACGGTCGCATCATGATCGTCAGCGAAACAGAACATGCCGACATCTTCTGGGCGCTGCGTGGTGCCGGTCCGCTCTTCTTCGGGATCGTCACGCGCTACTGGCTGCGCCTGATGCCGCTGCCCCCGGCGATGGCAGTCACGACCTGGACCTACCCTCTGGCGCGGGTGGCCGAGGTGACGGCCAGCATGAAGCGGCTGGCGAATGTCCTGCCCAGCTTTGCCGAAGCCTCGCTGTCGCTTGCCGCAGCGCCGCCCCATTTGGGCATGGGCGACGCGAAGTTCGCAACGGTGATCCTGACCGTCTACGGCGGCTCGTTGGCCGAGATTGCAGGGATTGCCCGCAATGTCGGTGATCTGCTGCCTGACGGCGCAGTCGTCCACACGCCGACCACGCCCATCACCTTTGCGGCGCTTTACGGCATCGTCGACCAAAGCTTCCCCGATAGTGGACGCTACGGCGTGGACTGTGTGTGGAGCGAGGATGCCGACGCAACCTTTGCCGGCCTTGCCCGGATGGTCGCCGAGGCCCCGTCGGTCCAGTCCAACGCCATCTGCGTGATCTACGGCCGCAACTCTGCCATCCATCGCGAACTGCCGGATGCCGCCTTGTCCGTCATCGGTCCGGTCTGTGGGATCATGCACGGGACCTGGACCTTGCCCGAGGACGATGCGCAGAACCTGGCCTGGTTGCGGGCCGGAATGGACACGCTCGATCCTGTGACCAAGGGCCGCTACGTCGGCCACGCCGATCTGGCCCGCCCCGGACGGATCGACGACTGCTATAGCGCTGAAGCCCGCAGCCGCATCGCATCGCTTGCCGCGACCCATGACCCGCAGGGCATCTTCGGCAATCGCACCGTGCAGGACGCTGCCACCCACGGCTCCGCCGCACTAGCAGCTGAGTGAGCCAGAGAAGGAGGCTAAAGCCATGAACAACAGACTGAAAAGATCCCTCCGTGGCGCGATGGACATGCGTCCCGAACTGACCGCCACGCTGATCTCGGTGCTGCTCGCGACGCTGGTTCCCGCCAGCGCCCGGGCCGACGAGACGCAAATCGAGCGCGGTCGCTACCTTGTCCAGATCGCCGGGTGCAGCGATTGCCACACGCCGGGCCACTTCCTCGGCAAGCCGGATCAGGCCCGCTTTCTTGGCGGGTCGGAGGTCGGGTTTGAAATCCCGGGTGTCGGTGTTGTCTACGGGCCGAACCTGACCCCTGACGACGCTACCGGCCTTGGGACCTGGAGCGAGGATCAGATCGTCGCCGCGATCCGCACCGGGGCAACACCCGAAGGTCGCGGCCTGGTGCCGGTCATGCCCTGGCCGAACCTCTCGGCGCTGAGTGACGACGACGCCTACGCCATCGCGGCCTACCTGAAGTCACTCGATCCGGTGGCCAATGATGTTCCTGGGCCGGTTCCACCAGGCGAGCCAGCGCCATCCTTCGTGATGCGAGTCGTCCCTCCGGGCGGATGAGCAGCTGGCGGCCCGTTCGTCGATGATCGGTCGGGCCGCTGGATCTACTGGATCGACCGGAAGTATGGTAGCAAGGACCGAACTGTCTTTGACCGGCACGTAGCCTTTCCAACAAAGGCAAATCCAAGCTGGAAAAGATGTTCCGGTGCACAGATTCGTGAACCGGAACCGCCCTTCGAAATGGTATCCTCGTGGAACTCGTTCTCCGACCCAGGACTAGAAGGAGTATGCCCCATGAAAATCTTGATCGCTGCCAGTCTTCTTGCCGTTCTCGCGTCGCCCGTGCTTGCTTTCCAGTGCCCGGCCGACATGAAGGCTATCGATGCCGCTCTGGAAGCTGCCGACCTCACCGATGAAGAACTTGCTCGCGTGACGGAGCTGCGCGCCCTTGGTGAGAGCGAACATCAGGCAGGCAACCACCAAACTTCAGTGGACGCGCTTGCCGAGGCGAAGGCCCTGCTCGGTATCTAGAGGAATTGTGGCCGACTGGATTGGTCCCGACAGGCTGGGTCGCCTGCCGGGTGAGCTTGGCTAAATTGCTTCACTCTTGACCCTGAGATGCAGGTTGCGACTGCGGATGTTGATTTGCTCCGGCCAGCCTTGCCAGCATCAGGCAAGTCGTGACCAGTGTCCCGACAGTCAGACCTGTCCAGACGCCAGCAATGCCGAGGTGCAGCACTTCGCTCAACCAAAGACCAAGTGGCGCGCCGACACACCAGTAACCTGCCAGCGTGTAAAGCATCGGGACACGGGTGTCTTTCCGTCCGCGCAAAAGACCCGCCGCACCCAGACCCGGGTTGGCGACAAGTTCCATCACTCCCAAAAGGACAAGAAGCGTAACCGCAAGGCCGGCCGCTACGGCACCAGCGGCGGTTGGCTCAAAGAAGGCCTGAGCCAGCGGCGCGGCGGCCGCGCAAAGGCAGACGAACAACAGCGTGCCAGAGGTTGCCGCAAGTGATAAGGCACTGGCAATCACCCGGCGGCAAATGACCGGGTCGCCGGTCGGCTCTGCCCGCGCCATCCGCACCATCGCGGCCTGCAGCAGTGCGGCAGGCACGGCCTAAGCAACGCCTGCCACTCGCAAGGTCAGGGTATGGGCCGCCACGTCTGCCGAACTTAAGGTTGCAGCATATAAAGTCGCTCCCAGAAAGATGCCGAGTTCAGCTACGGTCGCGATCCCGATGGGCAGGCCCACGCGCAGGACCGGGGCGAGATCGCTCCAGGCGATGCGGCCAGTCCCCGGTCGCGCCTGCGGTGCGGACCGGCTGGAGATCACCTTAAGAGCCGCAAGACTGGTGACTGCAACGATCAGTGTCGACAGTCCTGCTCCGGTTGGACCAAAAGCAGGGATCGGGCCGAAGCCGTGCATCAAAAGGTGGTTGCCGACAGCGTTCAGCGGCAGCATCGCCGCAGTGACATAGAGAAACACCTTGGGGCGCTCGGCCGCCATCAGGATCGTGCGGTAAAGCGTCATTCCAAGCATCGGGACCAGCGTCAGCGCCATCGCGCGGGTATAGCCGCGCCCCGCGTCGAGAAGGCCCTGGTCAAGACCGAGGAACACCAACCAGTCCGGCGCTGTCCAGACAATCGGCACCAGCACGGCGGAGAGGAGAAGGACGATGGCGCGGCCCACCTGCACCAGCCGCGCCCGTTGGAAGTCGTCGGCTCGGGCAATGGCGGCCGTATAGAACGGGACAAGCCCGCCGATCGTGCCTGCCCCAAGATAGAAAAGGATCGAGTAGAAATCGCTGCCAACGGCCACAGCCGCAAGTGCTTCTGGACCAAAGCTGGAGGCGACCATGAGCGTGTCGGTGATGCTCATGCCCATGTTGATGAGGGCGATGAGCATGATCGGCACGGCCAGCCGCAGCATCGCGATAGGTTCGGCGAGGACGTCCCGAAACGGGGCGATCCGTGCTGGATTGCGCCCACGCACGGGGGGAAGGGTTGTGTAGGTCATGGCTAAGGTCCTGAATGAGAATGCCCCGGGGCCTGCCCCTTGGAGACAGACCGGATCAGGGGAAGCGCCCGGCGCAGGCATGCCGCCCGCGCCGGTCCGTTGGGTCAGCCCCAGTTCTGGTCGTGGTTTGCGTGGGTCCGCAGATAGGCACCCGGTTGGAAATGCGTGTCGTAGAACCCGGTATCCAGCCGGTGCGCCTGCAGGTAGGTGTTGATGAACACCGCCGGAGCCGTGGCCGGAAACCGCCCGAAGGTCGAGAACACATAGCCCGCCATGATCGTGGCGATCTCGACCGCTTCATCGTCGATCTCGGCCCCCGAACTACGCACCGCGGCATTCTCGCGGTATTGACCGCCCTGTCCGGGGTCGAAGGGTCCGCCCTTGCCGAACTTGCGCGCGACGACGGCCCTCACTGCTGCGCCCATGTCCGCGTGATGCGGCGGGACATGCGCCTCGAACACGCCGGGCAGACCGGTGACGTAAGGCAGCGGGTTGCCTTCCAGCATCTGGAACTGGAAGCCGAGGCCTGGAACAGCCGGGTCGCCGCTGGCACCAAGGACGACGAAGGGGTCTATCCCGGTATACATCCATCCACCCAGGCCCAGGGCCTGAAGCATCAGCGCCCCCGCGTAGCACGCCGTTCCCGTCTCGGTCGCCACATCGGTCATCGCGACCTGCTCCAGGAAGGTCATCGGATAAGCGACGGACATGTCCAGTCGGTGCGAGAACTTCTCCAGCCCCGGGATCTGCCGGCCGTTCACGTCGTCATAGATCCCCGTCCCGTTCTGGATCAGATACAAGAGCAGCAGGATCACATGCTGCGCTACGTCGGCCACCGGCCAGATCAGGGTCGAACCCGGCACGTTCGCGCACCAGGTGTTGTGCCCTTCCATGAAGGGCATCGCCGCCGGAATGTTCAGCCGCCCGTCCGCCAGCTTGACGATCCGTGCCCGATGCGTCTCGGTCCAGGCCTTCAGGTCGATGCCATCGGTGGGGGCCGGGGTCATGTCACGCGTCGGCAGGAAGTAGACCCCGCTGTCATCGGTGAAGAAGAACTCGGTCGTGTTGAACCCCGCCGACGACGGAAAGCTGCGCCCGCCTGCTGCCGCCGTGTAGTTCGGCAGCTTGCCCGCATAGCTCGGGTGATGGGCGAACAGGTTCACCCACCCGGTGTTTCCCGCGACAGTCGAGATCAAGAGCATCTGTTCGGTCGGGTCCAAAGCTTCCGGCGCCTCTTTCGAAGTATAGGCCAGCGGTCCGTTCGGAATGCTGGCCCCCTTCGCAAAGCGACGGGACCGGCGGCCTTGGATCGCTTCGATCAACGGGAATGTTGCAGCCTCGACAAGGCCGCGGGACAGGGGTGAGTAGGAATCAAGCATGATCTTGCCTTTCGAGGTGAGGGTCTGGCCCTGGGCGAAGCCAAGGCCGGTCAGGATCGCGCCGGTCGCAGCAAGGGTGCTGCCGAGAAGGCGACGCCGGGTGAATGGAAATGTCATGATCGCTGCCCGGCCGCTCAGCCGGAGTAGCGCATGGCGTCGTGCAGCGTTCTTATCGCCATCCGGTCAAGCGGATCGCGCTCGATGCCGATGCCGATGCCGATGCCGATGTCGCGCAGCATGTGATCGGACAGGGTGTCAAGGTCCGCAGCAGGTGTGCGGCGACGGCCCAGCGAAGCCAGCCAGAGCCGAAGGCGCTGTGCAAAGCGGCGCTCGTCGCGAAGTGTCAGAGTGATGTCAGTCATGGATCAAGCCTTTCGATGGATGCGGCCCCAGTGGCCGTGTGGCAGCCTGATCGCATGTGCAGCCTTCCGGCGTGAGGCACGGACTCGACAGAAACGGTCCAAATGTGCCACTCTTTGGGAATGCCCACGCCTTATGCTCCGACGAAGATCTCCGTCTGCCTGCTTGCGGTGCCCGAGACGGCTACCGGAGTGCTGCACGGCCTTTATGAGGTCTTCACCTATGTCGGCTCGGGCTGGGAGATGCTGACCGGCTGGCCTCCGGGACCGCGCCGCTTCAAGCCACATATCGTCGCCGAAACTGATGAGCCGTTTCGCAACTCGGCGGGCATTCCGATCGCGCCGGACCTGTCACTGGCCGAGGCAAAACGGGCAGACATCGTGATCGTAGCTGACCTTGCAGTGGGGCGCGACGAAGAAACCCTCGGCCGCTGGCCGGAGGTGGCCGATTGGCTACGGCAGCAACATGCGCAGGGCGCACTGGTCTGCTCGGTCTGCACCGGGTCGCTTCTCCTCGCCGAGGCCGGGTTGCTGGACGGCGAAGAGGCGACCTGCCATTGGGCCGCAGCCGACCAAATGCGCAGCCGCTACCCTGCGGCCGCCTGAAGCCGGAGCGTGTGCTCGTGTCATCCGGCGTGGATCATCGCCTTGTAACGTCAGGCGGCAACGCCTCATGGACTGACCTTGCATTCTATATCGTAGCCCGCTTCTGCGGTGAGGATGAGGCTCGGCGCACTGCCAAACTGTTCCTGTTCGGTGATCGCAGCAACGGCCAGGCCCCCTTCGCCGCGCGCGTGCGCCCTCCGCTGCATGACGATGCTGCCATCGCCGCGGCGCAAGTCTGGATCGCCGAGAACTATGCGGCCCCCAATCCCGTAGCAGGAATGACGGCCGTTTCCGGGTTGACCGCGCGGACCTTCAAGCGTCGTTTTGAGGCGGCAGCGGGCTACGCGCCGCTCGACTACGTGCAGTCGCTGCGCATGGAAGAAGCGAAGCAGATGCTGGAAGCTTCCGACACGCCAATCGACGCAGTTGCCGAAGAGGTTGGTTACACCGAGCCAGCCGCCTTCCGACGCCTGTTCAAGCGATCAACTGGCATCTCTCCGCTGCAGTATCGGCAGCGCTACCGGCAGATGACTGTTCCGAAACAGTGAGGCCGCAGAGCGTTAGTATCGACAGGTCTTTCGCAAAGTGGACTAGAGACCACATTGTTCGGCGGGAAAGATGGCTCCCAAATTCGTTCAAACAGCTCCCAAGATTTACGACCAAAGGTTCAGCGCTGAAGGCAGTGGAAAGTTCGGACATCCCCGACCGGCTGGGGCAAAATGCATCCCCATCGAGGTAAGCACCTTTCTCTAGGACTTTGCGTTCGCAGAAGTCCCAAGGCTCAACATCTAGGCCCCACCCGACCGCACCGATGCGCTCAGGTAAATATCTCATGTGACCAACCACATGAGAGAACACATGACCAACCCCTATCAAAACACCGCAACCGCACGACTCATCGCCGAACGTATCCGCGACCTTTCCCACAAAAAGACCCAGGCCGAAATCGCCAGCGAGGCGGGCTTCCCGAACGCGAACATGATGACCTTCCTGAAGAACGGGCGGAACAAGGTGCCGATCGACCGCGTGCCCTCACTCGCGAAGGCGCTGGAAGTCGATCCGGCGTATCTCATGCGTCTTGCACTTGACCAAGCGGTGGGCGCGACGGCGGCGAAGGCGATCACCGACATCTTTGGCACGCCCGCCACCGAGAATGAGTGCGGATGGCTAAACGAACTTCGCGATGCGTCGGAAAACAGCGATCCACGGATCACCGCGCGATCACGTGCAACACTTCGGGGTATCTTCGGTAAATGAGTGCGGAGGAGGACAAAACGGTCTTCACGTTGCCCACCGCCCCGGCGGGACAGTGGGACCACCTAACGAGGAACGAGCAGACTTGGATCGAGTTCATCCGCGTGATCTCCTGCGGCGGTGACCCTCGCCTCACCCCGAACCATGTTCGCGCGCTGCGCGAACTCTTGGACACGGGATGAGGCGTCGGATGTGGATAGTCAGCCGTTCCCCTTTTCGCTACGGCGACCCACAGTCGG
This sequence comes from Tabrizicola sp., assembly GCF_030694085.1. GTDB lineage: Bacteria > Pseudomonadota > Alphaproteobacteria > Rhodobacterales > Rhodobacteraceae > Tabrizicola. Next base: position 18,205 of record NZ_JAUXZE010000073.1, read on the forward strand.
ACAGGTGAAATTGGTCAGGCTGCGAACATGCCTTCAGCAAGGCAGGCCTTCAACTGGCCCTCGTGCGCGATCAGATCCGAAAGCCGCCAGCGGGTGCAGTTAGGGCCGATGGCGAAAGCTTTCGGGAAATCACCCTGGCGCTTCCAGCGCCAGATACTGTCGGTGGAAACGCCGTAACGTTGGGCGACCTGATCGACCGAGAGGTAGAGGCTGTCTTGGTTGGCAATAGTGTTCATGGTTGTGCTTCTCATGCTGATGTGGCGCGCGACCATCGCGTCCGTCACTGCCTTTACGCACGAGATCAGAATCTGTCGCTTGGCATTTTCAGAAAATCAGGCGTCACTGTCATCATCATTATCGACCAGATTTCCAGCGCTCTGAGGAAGTTGGTTTCTATGTTGGTCTTGATCCGAAGGCGAAAATTATGGCAATAAAATCAGCTAGATATGAGACGATATGGCGGACAGTGAGGGATTCGAACCCTCGAGACGGTTCCCCGCCTACACACTTTCCAGGCGTGCGCCTTCGACCACTCGGCCAACTGTCCGTCGGAGGGCTGATACCCCGGCTTAAGTGGCCTGTTCAAGGGGATATCTTGCCGTGCCTCGAAAAACCGGATGGATCGGGCTCAGGCCAGAGTGATCGTCACCCGGCGGTTCTGGCGCCCCTTGTTCTCGATCTTGCCGATTTCGATCCGACCGATCTCGGAGGTTCGACGGACATGGGTGCCGCCACAGGGTTGCAGATCCACCAGAGTGTCGCCGTCCGTAATCCGAACCAGCCGCACCCGGCCCTGCCCCATTGGTGGACGGACGGACATGGTCTTGACGAGGCCCGGATTTGCCAGCAGTTCTGCGTCGGTGATCCATTCGTCACTGACGATCAGGTCGCGGGCGATCAGGCTGTTCAGCGCCTCTTCCAGCGCAGCCGCATCGCCAGGCGGTTCAGGCATGTCGAAGTCGAGCCGCCCCTTGTCAGCGCCAATCTGGCCGCCCGTCACCGGCAGAGGGATCACCACAGACAAGAGATGCAGCGCCGTATGGATGCGCATGTGGCGGTGACGACGGGTCCAGTCAATCAGCTGGCGGGCCGCAGCACCCACGGGAGGCATTGCCACCGGCTCGGCCGGGACCAGCGCGATACCGGCGTCGACCTTCAGGGCCGTGGCGATCGGCACCCGCGCAGCCCCCCAGTCAAGTAGGCCACTGTCGCCCGGCTGTCCCCCGCCCGTGGCATAGAAGATCGACCGGTCTACCACGATCCCGCCTTCGGGTGTGTGGCCGATGACGCAGCAATCAGCGGCGGTCTGGTAGGCATCGTCACGAAAGAGCAGCTCGGTCACCGTTCGGCCCCTTTCACATCGACCGCAGGCGCCTGCGGCTTGGGTTTCCTGGTATTCAGCAGATCCCGCTCCTGTGCTACCAGCTCGGACAGCGCCAGCACCGCGTCAGCCGCCTTCATCGGGTCGGGCGGCGCCGGGGGTGCCGGAGGCGGGACGATGTGGATGCCCTCTTCGGCCAGCCGTTGCAGCAGACGGTGATTGATGTCGCTGCGCACCTGCACGCCGAAGTTCACGTCGCGCAGGATCACCCGCATCTCGAAGGTCAGCTGGGTGGCGGTATAGCCGGTGAAGACGATGACCGGCGGCGGATTCAGAATGGCAAGCGGCTGCTCCTCTGCGATCTCGCGCAGAAGCTTCTCGACTTTCCGCGTATCCGATCCCAGCGCCACCGCCACCGGCACGATGATCCGGCCAGAGAGGTTGAAGCGGGTCCAGTTGGTCACGCGGCCGGTGATCAGGTCGGCGTTCGGGACGATGACATCGTTGCGGTCGAAAGTCTCGATCCTGGTCGAGCGAACGCTGATCGACCGGACCTTGCCTTGCACTGTGCCGACCTCGATCCAGTCGCCCTCGCTAACCGGGCGTTCGACCAGAAGAATGATCCCCGAGATGAAGTTCGAGACGATATTCTGCAGGCCGAAACCGATACCGACCGAAAGGGCACCGGCGACAATCGCCAGGCCGGACAGGTCCAGCCCGGCCGCGTTGATGGCGATCAGCGCGGCGAGAAAGACGCCGACATACCCGACTCCCGCGACAAGGGCGGTCTGCCCGCCCGGTTCCATCTTCGTCTTTGGCAGGATCGTGGTGCGCAGCGCCCCCTGGAACAGTCGCGTCAGCATGTAGCCGATCACGAAAACCGCCGCGAAGATCATGAAATTCGACGGCGAGATCGTGGTGCCGCCGATGCGGAAGCCTTCGGTGAACCGGTTCCATATCTCGGTCAGGTCAGAGAACCGCGCGCCCCAGATCAGCGCCAGTACCGGCAGCGCGGCAATCGCAAGAAAGAAGCCCGCCAGGACCGGAACCAGGGCGTCCTGGGCAGTCTCCTCGGACCGGGTGATCAGCGCCCAGGCATCTCCGATCAGGCGTTGAAGGATGAACAGGAAGGCCACCAGCGCGAAAGACATCATCGCAGGATAGATCACCGCCTCGGCAGCCTGGACATAGCCCAAGGCGGCCAGAACCGGCCCGAGTATGCCCAGCACCGTCAGCGCGCGCGCCAGAAGCTGGATCAGCCGCAGCGAATAGCTGGAGGACCGGTCCTCGGCCTCGCGCGTTCTGCGGAGTGTTCGGCCCAGACGTAGCAGCACAAGTCCACCAGTCAGCAGGATCGGGAAGGACATGACCGAGGTCGTTGCGTCGGAGTAGGCCTGCGCATCCATCGCCGCGCTGCGCAGCATGTCGGCGGCGATCACCAGGCCCATCATCACCGACAGGAAGCGTCCCTCGGCCCGGCGCTCCGGCGACAGGGGCAGTACCGCTCCATCGCCCTGGATACGTGGGAATGCGCGCGCTCCAAGCCACGCGGCTGCAAAGGCGACGAAACCCGCAGTTGGCAATGTCACCGCGATCTGGCTTCCAACATCGCCCAGCATGCCACTGGCGATCAGCGCCCAGGACAGCAGGACGACCCCGATCGTTGGCAAGACAATGCCGCCCATCGAGGCAATCAGCGCCCAGAAGTGCCGCCCCCGGACCGAAGCGCCTTCCTGCAAACGTTCGGCAAAACGCTCGATCCAGCGGCGGACATAGATCACCAGGGCCAGAGCCACGATGACCAGGCTGACGATCAGCGGCAGGTTGTCGAACAGCTCTTCCCGCGCCTTTGGGTCATCCCACGCCTCGATGGCCTCGTCCCAGAGGCGTTGCACCGTGTCGGCGAAACCGATGGCGGCCTCGGGCCAGTTGCCGGGGTTCAACGGTGAGGGCCAGAGCTGCAGAAGCTGGTCGGCCTGACGTTCGCGCAAGGTGCGGTCGATCTCGTCGATCAATCCGTCGGCGCGGCGATAGGCCTCTTCGGCGGCGATGCCGGGGGCCTGGAGCTTGACCAGTTGGCTCGCCAGTTCCTGTCGGCGGACCGATATCTCGTCGGCCTCGGTCGCTCCGTCCGCAGGCGGAAGCCCCAGCGCGTCGATCTGCTGACGCACTGTCGCTATACGTGCGGAGTTGGCACTTTGCGCGTTCAGAAGGGCTGCGCGCCACTTCGCCAGCTGCGCCCGGATTTCCTCCATCCGCTCGGACGAGGTGTAGCGGTTGCCAATCTCGGCCTCGGCCCGCTGGGCCATCCGCTCCCACAGCGCATAGTCAAGTTCGCCCCCGTCCGCGACCGGTTCCACGGCCGGGACCGGCGTCCCTGTCTGGTCCTGGGCCAACCCTGGCGCAGCCGCCAGCGCAAGGGCCAGGCCCAGCCAGAGAAGCAGCCGCCTCATGCGTCTTCGTAGACCGGCGGGATCGGACGGGCGGGACGGTCCAGCCAATCGGGGACCGGCAAGCCCTTCTCGCGCAGGAAGGTCGGGTTGTAGATCTTGGACTGGTAGCGGCTGCCGTAGTCGCACAGGATCGTGACGATGGTCTTGCCAGGCCCCATGTCCTTGGCCATCCGCATTGCGCCCGCGATGTTGATGCCGGTCGAGCCGCCCATGCAAAGACCTTCGTCAGTCAGAAGATCGAAGATGATTGGCAGCGCCTCGGCGTCCGGGATGCGGTAACTGAAATCGGGGGTGAAGCCTTCCAGATTCGCCGTGATCCGCCCCTGCCCGATCCCTTCGGTGATCGAGGTGCCGGGGCTTTCCAGCTTGCCGGTGGTGTAGAACGAATGGAGCGCCGCGCCTTCGGGGTCGGCCAGACCGATCTTGACGCCCTTCGACTGCAAGGCCTCGGCCACACCGGCCAGCGTGCCGCCCGACCCAACCGCGCAGATGAAGCCGTCGACCTTGCCGCCAGTCTGCTCCCAGATCTCGGGCCCGGTGGTTTCGATGTGGGCCTGACGGTTCGCCACGTTGTCGAACTGGTTTGCCCAGATCGCGCCGTTGGGTTCGGTCTTGGCCAACGCCTCGGCCAGACGGCCCGAATAGCGGACATAGTTGTTCGGATTGCGGTAGGGTGCCGCCGGGACCTGCACCAGTTCGGCCCCTGCCAGCCGCAGCATGTCCTTCTTCTCCTGAGATTGTGTCTCGGGAATGACGATCACCGTGCGGAAGCCCATCGAGGCACCGACCAGCGCAAGGCCAATCCCTGTGTTGCCCGCCGTCCCCTCTACGATGGTGCCGCCCGGTTTCAGAAGACCCTTCGCCACCGCATCCTTGATGATGTACAGCGCCGCCCGGTCCTTGACCGACTGGCCGGGGTTCATGAATTCAGCCTTGCCGAGAATGGTGCAACCGGTCAGTTCCGAAGCCTTCTTCAGCTTCAAGAGCGGCGTGTTCCCGATCGTGTGGGCCAGATCCTGATGAATGCGCATGGGCAGGTCCTTCCTTGGTCCCTGATGGTGTATTGGGGTCGGGGGGCAAACTCAAGGCGTGAGGGAAGCCGCCGGCAGCCGCGTGCAGCCACTTGTTGACAGACACTTCTCTCCGTCCGAAGCTCCTCCTGTCATCTCTGGAAAGATCCCGGCCACCGCCAGTCCCCCTTCGACCATTTGCAGCGCGTCTGCACGGCCTTCGGGCCGAACCTCGCAGAATGGTCAAACGAAGGAGATTACCATGATCGATGACGATGACATCCCCGCCGAAGGCGTCTTCACGGACCAACGGATCTGGGGCCTCCCCGCGAAGCTCTGGTGGCAACAAGAGGTGATGCGCGCCTTCCCGAAGGTTGAGGACCGGCTGAAAGTGCTTGAACCGCTGGAGGCCGCGATGATCAGATACGGGACAACGACGCTTCTCTACCATCTCGAAGAGGTTGCAGGGCACTACGTGACCTTCGATTCCGCGGAGGATGAAGAGTTCATCTACGTCAATGTCAGCCTCGGCGGGCCGATCCTCATCGACTTGCCCGAGGAGCTTCTGCGCGAGCTGAACTAGGCCATCACTACCGGGTGGGGCCATCGGCCCTACCCTCCTATCTCAGGCTGGACGGGCTGACCTTGAAGCGGTTCTTGTATGCCTTCGAGAAGCTGGACCGCGAATTGAAGCCGGTCGCGATGGCAATTTCCAGGATCGACAGCGTCGTCTCGCTTAGAAGGTTGCGGGCTTCCTGCAGGCGCAGGCCAAGGTAATAGCCCTTGGGCGTTTCCTGCATCACCGTCTTGAAGATGCGCTCCAGATGGCGCGGCGTCCGACCGAAGATCGCGGCCAGCTCTTCCTGGGTCAGCGGCGCGGAGATGTTCTCCTTCATCGCGGCGATCACCTTGGCAACTCCGGGGTGCCGGGTCAGCATCGCCTTCGGATAGATCGCCTTTTGCACGACGTCCGCCTCGCGATGACGCCCGTGCAGGCACATCTCGGCGACCGCGTCGGCAAGCTTCTTCCCGTGATCTTCCGCGATCAGGGCCAGCATCATGTCCACGCCGGCTTCGCCCCCTGCGCAGGAAAAGTGCTTCTTGCCGATGACGTAAAGCTGTTGCAGCGGCTCGACATCGAAAAGTTCGCGGAAGGCGGGGCGGTTCTCCCAATGCACGGCAGGGCAGTCTTCGCCCAAAAGACCCGCCCGCGCCAGCGTATAGGCCCCGGTACAGATCGCGCCGATCCCCCCACCCTGCCGGACATGAGCACGCAGCCAGCTCAGCACGCTGCGGTCGGCCGCCTGCGCATCGGTGCCGGAACAGACGATCACCGTCGTCTCGCGCCGCAAGGGCATCAGGCCGTGATCCACCTCGATCCGCACCCCAGCCGAGCTTTCCACCGGCGCGCCATCCATGCTGAAGAGGCTCCAGCCGTACAGAGGCTGCTGGGTCAGCTGGTTGGCGATGCGCAAGGGTTCGATGGCCGAGGAGAAGGCCAGAAGCGTGAATTGCGGCAGGGCAAGGAAGGCGAACTCGCGCGTTTTGACCGTGCCGGACACCGGTACATAGGCCACCCCGCGCGGGATGACCGCTCGTGCCTCATGGAAGCGGCGTCCATCGACGTAAAGTGTCATGGTGCGTTCCTTCTGGATAGCCAGTGGTCAGTCATCTACTGGAACCCTGCGCTGCTGCGTCAAGATTGCCACTATCCGCTTCGCAACCCGCGACATTGCATTTCGGCATAGCGGCACCTGGTTCAACTGCTGCGACGACAGGCCACCACCCTGAAGGAGTACAAGGCGCATGGTGCAGTGCTCAGTGGCAAGATCGACGGCGACCGGCCCGAGACGGGCGCTTGGAAACGGATAGACCCCGGGATCAGGCTTCGGCGACAAGGTGGCCATCCTGCGGGTTCCACCAGGCATAAAGGCTTTGGCCGATGTCCGTGGGCAGATCGGCGATCTCGTCATGCCCTTTCTGGACGCGGATTTCCTGGCCCTGCGCAGTTTCCAGATACAGCGTCGCGGTTGCGCCGACGAATTCCTCGCCGATGACCCGGACCGGGACGACGTTGACCGCGCCCGCAGGTTTTTCCACGCTAAGATGGGTCTTGGTGTCCAGAACGGTCAGGGTGGCGGCCTCGCCCACCGCAGCAACTTGCCCGTACAGCACGAACTGTCCCGTCGGCGTCTCCAGAACCTGGCCCTGCCCGCCCGCGCGGACCTTGCCACTGAACAGGTTCGACGACCCCAGGAAATCGGCCACAAAGCGCGTGCGCGGAGTGCGGTAGATTTCCTGTGGCGTGCCGATCTGCTCGATCACGCCCCGGCTCATGATGACGACCCGGTCGGCCATCGAGAAGGCTTCAGACTGGCTGTGGGTGACATAGACGAAGGTGATCCCTGTCTCGCGCTGGAGGTTCTTCAGGACCGACTGCATCCGCACCTTCAGCGCGGCGTCCAGTGCCGACAGCGGTTCGTCCAGCAGCAGGATTTCGGGTTCCACCACCAGCGACCGGGCCAGTGCCACGCGCTGCCGCTGGCCGCCGGAAAGCTGGCTGATGTTGCGCTCGGCGAATTCTGTGATCTGCATCCGGTCAAGCCATTGCTCGGCGCGCTTGCGACGTTCCGCCTTTCCCACCCCGCGCATCTTCAGCGCGAATTCCACGTTTTCGCGGACGTTGAGGAACGGAAACAACGCCAGGCTTTGCCAGACCATCGGGGTGTCCCGGCTCCAGGTCGGCAGGTCGTTGATCGGCTTGCCCGACAGGCGGATCACCCCTTCCGTCGGAGCCTCAAGCCCGGCAAGCATCCGCAGCGTCGTGGTCTTGCCGCAGCCCGAAGACCCCATGATCGCCAGGAACTCGCCCTTCTTGATCTCGAAATCCAGCTTCTGCACGGCCACGAACGAGCCGAAGGTTTTCACCACACCTTCAAATGAAACGAGTGTGTCGCGGCTCATGGCTTACTCCTTGTCGGCGGGCTTGGCGCCGCGACCGGACAGCAGAAGCTGCGCCAGGATCACAAGCGTCATGGAGAGGATGAAGACGAAGGTGCCGATCGCATTGATCCGCGGGCTGACCTGGCCTTGCAGGAAGCCCAGAACCTTGACCGGCAGCGTCTCGTTCAGACCCGAGACGAACCAGGCCACGGCGAATTCGTCGAACGACACGGCCATCGTGATGAAAAGGGCACCGAAGATCGCCGGAGCGCAGAAGGGCACGATAACATGGCGCATCGCCATCCATTCGGATGCGCCCAGGTTCCAGGCCGCAGGTTCGAGCGCCGGGTCCATCTGGCTAAGGCGCAGCCGGATGATCGCCATTGCAAAGGGCGCGCAGACAACGACGTGGCTGATGATGACCGACAGCGCATTGCCCGACAGGTTGATGCGGCTGAGGTAGGCCAGCATGGCGAGACCCAGGATGATGACCGGGATCGTCGGCGGCAGCAGCGCCAGGGCCAGGTAGACCTGCTTGCCCGCGAACTTGTAGCGGTAGTCCGTATAGGCCGCCCCGAAGCCAAGCGCGGTCGAGACGATGCCGACGATCAAGCCGACGAAAAGGGTGTTGCGCGCGCCGTCCCAGACCAGCGGATCGGTGGCGACGGCGCGGTACCAGTCAAGGGAGAACTCGCCCAGCGGGATCGAGGGGAAGCGGTCCGAGTTGAAGCTGAAGACGAAGCTGGCCGCGATGGGCGCGAAGACGAAGGCATAGGCCAAGACGACGTACAGCATCAGCGCCCAGTCAACGGTCCGGCTGCGGTTCAGTTCGGCAGAGCCGCTCATTTCGACTTCCCCCAGATCATTTCGACTTCCCCTTGTAGGCAAACTTCACCGCTGCGAAGGCCACGACCATCAGTGTGCCGATCATCGTCAGCGCGATGACGGCCGCTCGGGGCCACTGCTGGCCGGATTTCGTGGTATCGGTGATCAGGATCGACAGCGTCGTCGGCTCACCCCCGCCCAGGTAGACCGGGCTGACGAAGTCACCGAACGCAAGGATGAAGCAGAACAGCGCCGCGATCACCAACCCGGTTCGGGCCGAGGGGATCACCACCTCGAACACGGTGCGCAGCCGCCCGCAGCGCATGTTGTGCGCCGCCTCGATCAGGGTGCGGTCGATGAAAACCAGGCTGAAGAGCTGCAACAGGACCACCAGCGGGAAGGCCAGCGTCAGGTAGCCGATCATCGTGGCACCCACGGTGTTCAGCATCTGGAACGGCCCCAAGCCGATCCCGCCTAGGATCACGTTGATGATCCCGTTGTCGGACAGGAAAATCTGCCAGGAATATATCCGCACAAGGTAGCTGGTGAAGAACGGGATCACCATCAGGAACACCGCCCAGCGCCGCGCGGTGTCGCTTAGCTTGAAGGCGATGGCGTAGGAGGCCGGGAACGCCAGCGCGCTGGTCAGCACCGCAGCAGCAGCAGCCAGCGTCAACGTCGTGCCGTAGGCCTGCCAGAAGACGGCACGTCCATAGATCGTGGTCCAGTTCACCGGGTCGAAGTCCGGCTGCATCACGAAGTTCTTGACCGTCCAGAACGACAGCGCGACCAGGAACAGCAGCGGGAAGACGAAAAACAGGACCTGCCAGATCAGAAGCGGCAGCGAGAAGGTCAGACCATAAAGGGTAATCGGACGTCTCATCTTCAGACTGCGCTCCGGATGGGGGCAGATCGGCAGCAGAAGCGCCGCCGGTCTGCAAAGTCATTGGATCGGCAAGGCTCCGTCAGGACCCTTTGTACTCGGACCAGAAGTCGTTCCAGGTCTCAAGGTCCTGCTGGACCGGCCACTGACGATACTTGATCCGGCCCGCGCGGATCATGTCCATCGCGTTCCCGGCATCCTTGGTCATGCCCTGGCGCTTGGCTTCGTCCGGGTTCTCGGACTGCAGGACCTCCCAGCCCTTCGCGTTCGGGATCAGCGCCGGATAGGCTGCCATCTGCGCCGACTTCGCCTGACCCTTGGCCGAGGTGATGTACTGGATCCACTTCTTCGCGAGATCCGCCTTGGCCGAGCCCTTGCCGATCGAGAAGCATTCCGACCACTGCAACCCGCCCTGCTCCGGGATGACCGACTTCACCTTGGCGCCGGACTTTTCCAATACGCCGGTGATCCAGTCGCCGATCCCGCAGAACGCCAGCATCTGCCCGTCGTTCAAGGACGAGAAGGTGCCACCATAGTCGAAGAACCCGCCGACTTGGCTGCGCAGCGACATGGTCTTTTCCTGCACCGCAGCCCAGGCGGCCTCGTCGATGTCATAGGGGCTGGCGTTGCCGGTCAGAAGGCTCATCTGCCCCAGGTTCGGCAGGTGCCAGTCGAAATGCCCGACCTTGCCGGTCAGTTTCGGGTCCCAGAAGACGTCGTAGCTGGAGGCTTCCGCTTCGGTCAGAGCGTCGGTGTTGTAGGCGACACCCAGAAAGCCGAAGCGGGTGACCAGCGAGAACAGCTTTCCGTCAGCCCAGTTGCCGGGAAACTGCTGGAACTCGGGGAAATAGTCGTCCAGCGCATAGTCGGCGGGGTCCAGTTCCTCGACATATCCGGCTGCGTTCAGTGCCTGGACGTATTCGGCGTCGGACAGGATCACGTCAAAGGTGCCGGGCGGAGACTGCGAGATCAGGCCCAGCATGTTGTCGCCGCCGGTATAGTATTTCGGCACGAACTTGACGTTCATCTCGGCCTCGAACTCGGCGACGATGTCCGGCTCGGCATGGCCATACCAGGCCAGCATGGTCAGCTCGGTCGGCGCAGCGAAGGCGCGGCGCGACAGCATGGGCGTGGCCAGCGCGGCCGCCCCCGTGGCAAGCAGCGAGCGCCGGGTCAGGCCCTTCGCAAGCGGATCGATCCTGGTCATCTTTGCATTCCCTATCGTCGTTGTGTTGGCTTTATTCTTGCCGCGACGTTAGGGGAATGTATCAGGCAGACAAAATCGGTTCTTGAAATCCATTGATAAGCACCCGTTATGCCTGCCTGCATCTTGATCAGTTTGGTAACGGCTTCACCCCTGAACCGACACTTTCCAGGCTTGCCACAAGGTCGCTGACCAGTTGCAGACCTGCAGGCGACAGGCGGGGATGCTTGTAAAACAGACCCACGCGCAGAGGTTCCAGGTTGGGCAGTCCGTCCGCTTCTCCTAGTTCGCGCATCCCGGGAAGCAGCGTGGCGCGGGTCAGCGCCGTCACGCAAATCCCGTTCAGGACCGCGTTCTGCAAGCCCGAGATGCCCGGACCTGTATAGACGATGCGCCAGCGCCGGGCTGCGCCATCCAGCGCTTCGATCATGCGGGATCGATAGTCGCAGCCTTCTAGGTGCGCTCCCAAGGGAACCGGCCTGTCGGGGGCCAGGACCATCGACTCGGCCGCCGCCCAGATCGGCTGCTCTGTCCAGGACCGCGACAGGTAGGGCATCCGCGCCGACGGCATGGTGGCGACGATGATGTCCAGATCGTCGGAGCGCATCTGCTGGTGCAACTCGCGGCTGAGGTCGCAATGAATTTCCAGGTCGACGTCTGGGTGGTTGCGCAGAAAGCCGGTCAGCGTGTTCTGCAGGAAGGCAACGGCATAGTCGGTGGGCAGGCCGATCCGCAACACGCCGGTCATGTCCGAGCGATGGAAATACCGCACCGCCTCGTCGTTGATCCGCACCATCTCGCGCGCATAGGACAAAAGCGCCTCGCCAGCCGGGGTTGGGTGGATCGCCCTGCCCTCCTGTGCCAGCAGCGGCGTTCGAACAAGCTCCTCAAGTCGTCGGATCTGCAGCGAAATCGCGGGTTGGCTGCGACCCAGTACAGCCCCGGCCTTGGAGTGACCGCCAAGCTCCACCACCGCGATGAAGGTGCGCAAGAGGTCGGTCGGAAGGTTCGTCAGAAGTGCCATTGCATTTGCCCCGCCAATGGAGCCATTGCGACTATATATTTTCCTTATGCACCTCTGGCAACGTAATTTCGATCATCCCCTTTGCAGGTTATGGTCCAGATGAAACATACCACCGCCTTCGCGTCAGAACTCACCTGGCCCGACTACGATACCGCCGTACGCGGCGGGCAGACACCGATCCTGATCCCCATCGGGTCGATGGAGCAGCACGGCCACCACATGCCGTTGCACGTCGACGTCCTGCTGCCCACCGAATTCGCCCGCCGCGTCGCGCTCGAGATAGGCGCCCTCGTGGCCCCCCCATTCACCTACGGCTACAAGTCGCACCAGAAATCGGGCGGCGGGAACCATCTGCCGGGGACCACCAGCCTGGACGGCGCCACGCTGGTTGCGGCGCTGAAGGACGTGGTCAAGGAGTTTGCCCGCCACGGCGTGCGCAAGATCTGCCTGGTGAACGGCCATTTCGAGAATTCGTGGTTCATCGTCGAAGGCATCGACCTTGCCCTGCGTGAGCTGCGCTGGGACGGGATCACCGATCTGAAAGTGGTCGTGCTGTCTTACTGGGATTTCGTCCACAAGGAGGCGATCGCCAAGCTTTACCCCGGCGGCTTCCCCGGCTGGGATGTGGAACATGGTGGTGTCCTTGAGACGTCGCTGATGCTGGCACTTTATCCTGAACACGTCCACCTTGACCGTGCCGTTGACCACGCGCCCGCGACTTTCCCGCCCTATGATGTCTACCCGGTCAAGCCGGAATGGACGCCCTGTTCCGGCACTCTCTCCTCGCCCAAGGAAGCCTCGGTCGAAAAGGGGCATATCCTCCTGGATGTCTGCACGACGGGAATCGTCAGCGCCTTGCGGGCCGAGTTCGGCTGATAAGGTTCATCATTGCCTCCCTGCGACTAGAGGGGCCGCTTCCGGCCCCTTTTTCTTGATCCACCACCCCCGCCGCAAGGAGAGTGGGGATCGCGGTCTTGTAGGGGCCGATGGGCAGACGGAGCGCATGGACGCATAGTCTGTGGTGCAATGGCGGGGCTGTTACCTGATCGGCGAGCTTACATCGACCAAGGTGCCAGCGGGATCGCGCAGCAACAGGCGTCTTTGTCCGTAAGGCAAATCTGTCGGCTCTTGAAGGATCTCGACCTTCATCGCAGTCGCCTGACTATAGGTCGCTTCGACGTCGGTCACGACGAAGGTCAGCATGACACCGGACGGGCCGCCAGACACCCCCGCAGGACCAGACACCCCCGCAGGAATTGTGTCGTGATCCTGGTCCAGCACACCCAGCTCGAATCCGGGCATGTCATGGTGTGACAGAATGACGAACCAGCCGAATTCACCCGTCCGCTTCATCCCGATCAGATCCTGATAGAACTGGGCCGTCCCCGCGACATCAGTGCAAAGTATGTTCGTGAATGCTCTGTTCATGTGCTCTCCTGATCTGCGCCCGGCGCCACATACACTGGTGTATGTTGCCTATCGCATGCACTGGTGTATGTCTACCTGATGGATTCGCCCCCGCTTACACCCGCCGACTGGCTGAACATGGCGGTGAAGGAACTGAAGGAGCGTGGCCACGGTGCGCTCAAGGCGCAACCCTTGGCGAAAGCGCTCAACGTCACGCGGGGAAGCTTCTATCACCACTTCGACAACCTCGAAAGCTTTCACGCCAAGGTGATTGCACACTGGTCTGAGATTTCGAGCGGGCAGATCATCCGCACCGCGCGGGAAATGGCACCGCCCGAACAGGCGCTTGATGACCTCTTGCAGAAGACTTTTCAGTCCGGTGAGGCCTTGGAACGCGCGGTCAGGGCATGGTCAACTGTCGATCCTGCCGTCGCCGCGGCAGTCGCGAAAGTAGATGTGGCGCGCATCGGAGTTGCCGAAAATATCCTGATCGATGGCGGGGTTCCGCAATCTGCAGCCAAATCTCGGGCACAACTGATGTATTGGGCAGCAATTGGACGGCTGATGATGCCATTCCCGGCTGAAAACGTTCTATCGCAAGCCGAGATTACAGAGCTTGCGCGCCTGATGTTGCGGCCTTGATGCCGGGCCGATCACTCAATTCCTGAACAGTTCGCTGCGGGCTTGATCCGGCCTTGTGATCATGTCCTGCGCGCGTTTCAGACAGGTTGCCCGAGGCTGTCCGTAGCCCGCGACGGGTGGCAAGCGCATGATGGAGCCGCGCCCCCTGACCTGATTGCATTGGTGCCTGAACCAGAACCCGCCAAGACCGGGACTTGGTCCAAAGCAGTTCAGTGATCGCATCAGTTCCTGATGATGTTGTGCTCGGGGCCGAAGGGGAAGCCAGTGATGTTCTCGGCCCCGTCCTCGGTGACGATCAGGATGTCATGCTCACGATAGCCCCCAGCCCCCGGCGCGCCTTCCGGCAGCATGACCATCGGCTCCATCGACACGACCATGCCAGGCTTCAGTTCCGTCTCGATGTCCTCGCGCAGCTCTACCCCAGCCTCGCGACCGTAGTAGTGTGACAGGACCCCGAACGAGTGCCCGTAGCCGAAGGAGCGGTACTTGAGCAGGTCCCACTGGCGGTACATGTCGTTCAGCTCCAGCGCGATCTCGTTGCACTTGGCGCCGGGCTTGATCAGCTCCAACCCGCGGCGGTGGACGGCGACGTTCTTCTCCCAGATGTCCAGACTTGCGTCATCGACATGGTCGCAGAACAGAGTGCGTTCCAGCGCGGTGTAATAGCCGAAGATCATCGGGAAGGTGTTCAGCGACAGGATCTCCCCGGACTTCACCTTCTTGTTCGTCACCGGGTTGTGGGCACCGTCGGTGTTGATGCCAGACTGGAACCAGGTCCAGGTGTCCATCAGTTCGACAAAGGGGAAGGACGCGGCGATCTCGCGGATCATCGCGTTGGTGCCGGCGATGGCGACCTCATGCTCGGGCACGCCTGCCTTGACCGCGCCGGCCACCGCCCAACCGCCCACGTCGCAGATGCGCGCGCCGGTGCGGATCAGGGCGTGTTCCTCGGCCGACTTGATCGACCGCATCCACATCGAGGGCTGCGCGATGTCCACGAACTCCACCCCCGGCAACGCGGCTTCCAGCGCCTTGCGGTAGTCCAGGTTCACATGGTCGAACTCGATCCCCAGCCGACGCACGCCCGGGGTCAGTTGCCGCACCGCGCGGTAGAAGTTGTCACGCCGCCAGTCGGTGTAGGTGACGTTGTTGCCAAAGCTGCGCCGCCAGGGCTGGCCGCCGTCGATCCCGGCAGAAATCGTGGTCGCCGCGTCTTGCGTGATCACCATGCCGTACTTGCGGCCGAAATAGCAGTAAAGCCAGCCCGAGTAATAGTTGATGCAGTGGTAGGACGTGAACAGCGCCGCGTCGACGTCGTTCGATGCCATCCAGCCGCGAACATCGTCCTGACGGCGTTTCATTTCGGCATCGGAGAAGGGGGAATAATTCTTGTCCCCGTTATGCCACTCCATAACATGCAGCATGTCATCAAGCATGGTTTCACCTTCCTGGCAGGTCGAAGTTCGTGGAATAGACCTTACCGCCCGGCCAACCCGGTCAGAAATTTGTTCTGGAAATCCCTCCATTTGCGACACGTGCAGGCCCAGCGCGCTCCGCCCTGGACGACGGGATCACAGCAGATCCGCGCCCCGGATATCGTCCGCCGCAAAGTCGATCAGCGCCCGCACCTTGCGCGGCAGGACGCGGCCTTCCAGGTAGACCGCGCTTAACGGGCTGACCTCTCCGGGCTGGTCGGGCAGCAGCCGGACAAGCCCCGCCGCCAGCGCACCGCCCAGCACAAAGCGCGGCGCATAGGCGATGCCCAACCCTTTTGCTGCCAGGTCGACCGCCGCCCGGGCCGAGTTCACCTGGAAACGGCCCTGAACCGTCACCGCCTCTGCCGCGCTCTCGGCCCCCAGGACCCAGCGCCGGGGTGTGCGGCGATTGGTGTCGATGATGCAGTCATGCGCGACCAGGTCGGTGGGCACCTGCGGCGTTCCCCGGCGCGCCAGGTAGTCCGGGCTTGCGACCAGCACCGACCGGAAACTGCCCAGCTTCCGCGCCTTCAGCGATTGCGTCTCGGTCCGGCCCAGGCGGAAGGCGACGTCGATCCCCTCGGCCGCAAGGTCGACGTGGCGGTCGTTCAGCCGCAAATCGAAGGACAACGCCGGATGGGCGCGTCCGAAACGCTCCAGCATCCCCGCCACCCAGATCTCCCCGAAAGTGACCGAAGCCGAGACCCGGATCACCCCGGCAAACCCGCGGCTGCCTTCGGACACGTCGCCGATCAGCGCATCCAGATCGTCCAGCAGCGCAGGCGCGCGCGCCAGCAAGTCCTCGCCCGCCGGGGTCAGCCCCACCTTCCGCGTCGTCCGCTGCAAAAGCCGGACGCCCAGCCGCGCCTCAAGCTCGGCCACGTATTTCGATGTCAGCCGGTTCGACACGCCCAACTGCCCTGCCGCCGTCGTGAAGGACCCGGTCTGCGCGGTGGCCACGAAGGCCTTGAGTTCGTCGATCAGGTCCATCTTATTCAGAACATTTTGTGGATAGTCATTCTACAACGTCTTCATTTCATGTGGCTCCGTCAAGCCTTACCTATGGGTCACCGGAACCTCTGCCGTCCCGAAAGGACCAAGCCATGACCCCCAATGCCGACTACGCCGCTCTCCTCCTCCGCGTCAGCAGTGGCGCGCTCTTCGTCGCCCACGGACTGATGAAGGTCTTCGTCTTCACCATCCCGGGAACCGTGGGCTATTTCGAAAGCCTGGGCCTGCCGGGCTTCCTGGCCTACCTGACCATCCTGGTCGAAGTCGCGGGCGGTCTCGCCCTGATCCTGGGCGTCGCCACCCGCGCGGTGTCGCTGGCGCTGATCCCGGTCCTTCTGGGCGCGACCTGGGTCCATGCTGGCAACGGCTGGGTCTTCTCCAGCGAAGGCGGCGGCTGGGAATTCCCGCTGTTCTGGGCCATCGTGCAGGGCGCCATCGCGCTGCTGGGCAGCGGCGCTTATGCGCTGAAGCCTTCGGCCCGCGGCCTTGTGACCGCCTGACACCCTTTCAGGCCGCCCAGCACCGGGCGGCCCCTTTGACAGGAGAGACAACCATGAGCGCGATCACCGATCTTCATGCCCTGCGTGACCGGCTGGCACCCTCGGCCCGGATGCCGGTGGTGTTCCTGGGTCACGGCAGCCCGATGAACGCGCTGGAAGACACGCCCTACAGCCAGTCATGGACCGCCTTGGGCCAAAGCCTGCCGGAACCCGCGGCGATCCTGGTCGTCTCGGCCCACTGGATGACGCGGGGGACCACGCTGGTTGATGTATCGGCCCTGCCGAAGACGATCCACGACTTCTATGGCTTTCCCGACGCGCTGTACGCGATGGACTACCCCGCCCCCGGCAACCCGGGCCTCGCGCGGGAAGTGGTCAGCCTTCTGGCCAGCCACCATTCCGCCGAGGATGACACCTGGGGCCTGGATCACGGCGCCTGGACGGTGCTGCGCTTTCTTTACCCGCAGGCCAAGGTGCCAGTCTTCCAGGTCTCCATCGACATGGCGCGCGGGCTGGAGCACCAACTTGAGGTCGGCCGCACACTGGCGCAACTCCGCGACCGTGGCGTCCTTATCCTGGGGTCGGGCAACGTCGTCCACAACCTGCGCGCCATGCGCTTTGGCGGTCAGCCCTTGGACTTCGCGCTGGAGTTCGACCGGCTCTTCGCTGACCGGCTGGAAGCACGCGACCTGAAACCCCTGGCCGATGCCAACGGCCTTGGCGCACTCCTGCGCATGGCCCACCCGACGGTGGACCACTACATGCCCGCGTTGACCATTGCCGGGGCGTCGGATGCCCGCGACCAGCTATCCTTCATGACCGACGCGATCGACCTTGGATCGGTGTCGATGCGGTCCTTCGTCTTTCATCAGGGGGTCTGAGATGCTTGTGGATGGCAAATGGGTGGCTGACTGGCAGCCGGTGCAGAAGGCCGACGAGAAGGGCCGTTTCGTGCGGCAGGCCTCCAGCTTCCGCAACTGGATCACGCCCGACGGCAGCCCCGGCCCAACGGGTCAGGGCGGCTTCAGGGCCGAGGCGGGTCGTTACCGGCTTTATGTCGCACTGATCTGCCCCTGGGCCTCGCGCACCCTGATGGCCCGCAGCCTGAAGGGGCTGGCCGACCTGATCCCAGTGACGGTGGTCAATCCGGTCCTCACGGCGCAAGGCTGGCAGTTCGGCGGCCACCCCGGCGCTGACTCGGACCCCCTTTTCGGCGCCACCTACATGCATCAGATCTACACCCGCGCCGATCCGCACTTCACCGGGCGCGCCACGGTACCAGTGTTGTGGGACATGCAGCGCGATGTGATGGTGTCGAACGAAAGCGCCGACATCCTGCGGATGTTCGACACCGCGTTCGAGCATCTGGCACCCTCAGACCTGCGCCTCTACCCCGAAGACCTGGCTGCCCAGATCGAAAACATGAATCCGCGCCTCTACGACGCCCTGAACAACGGCGTCTACAAGGCCGGCTTCGCTTCGACCCAGGCGGCCTATGACGAGGCGGTGGCGGGCGTCTTCGACATGCTGGACGAGTTGGAAGCCCGCCTGACCGGCGACTACCTGTTTGGCGACCGGCTGACAGAAACCGACGTCCGCGCCTTCGTCACGCTCATCCGCTTCGATTCCGCCTACCACGGACTATTCAAGACCAACCGCCGCCAGATCGCCGATTACCCCCGACTCTCGGCCTATATGGAGCGTATCCTGCGTCTGCCCGGTGTGGCCGCGACCGTGGAGATCGACCACATCAAGGCGGGCTACTATTCGATCAAGGCGCTGAACCCCACCGGCATCGTCCCCGCCGGACCGGAGCATGTCACAGCCCTCCTGAAGGCTGCCCAATGACCCGGATCATCTTCCTGCACGGCGTTGGCAGCAGCGGAGCTGCGATGCGGCCCCTGGCCGAGGCGCTTGGCGTCGCGGGCGTCGCCCATGTCCCGGATGGCCCGCAACCCTTCGACATGGGGCCGGGGCGGCAGTGGTTCTCGGTCAATGGGATCACCGAAGAGAACCGCCCCGCCCGGATTGCCGCCGCCCTGCGCACGTTCTGCGCGATGATCGAGTCCTTCGGCGACCCGCAACAGACCGTGCTGATCGGCTTTTCCCAAGGTGCCATCATGGCGCTGCATGCCGTAGCCGCGGGCCTTCCCTCGCGGGCCGTCTTCGCGCTATCCGGCCGCCTTGCCGGGCCGGTGCCTGCCCGGACCGACTGGCCTGCGATCACGCTGCTGCATGGCGACGCTGACCCGGTGATCCCTGCGGCACATGCGACGGCTACGAACGCCTGGCTGCACGCGGCGGGCGCGGCACCCGAACTCAAGGTATTCGACGTCCTCGGGCACGGCGTGGATGACCGGGTGCTGTCCTTCCTGCGCTCTGCACTTGCCACTACGATAGCCTGACGACCCAGCACCAAGGCTGGGCAAGCCCCTCGCTTCAACCGCATTGACGCGACTCGTCCGCTGTGTTTCGATGCGATAGGAAAACGTTTTCCGACTCACCTGTTGTCGCAGTTTTCGCCTTGGGCCCAACCCGGGCGCAACATCGGGATTGTCAGGAAAACCTTTTCTGATACCGGGGAGGAGACCCCGCCAGTCACCGTGCCCAAACGGCACACGAGGGAGGATCGACGATGACCAGACCCAGATCCCGGATTCCGGGAACGTTGACTGCTTGCCTGTTCGCGGCCTTGACCGCACTTCCTGTCCACGCGGAAGACCTGACGATGTGGGTCCGCGAAAGTGCGGCCGACCCCGGAAAGCTGATGGTCGACCTGTGGAATTCCAGCCACGACAGCAAGATCACCCTGACGGCGATCCCCGACAACCAGATGGTGACCAAGCTTGCCACCTCGGCGCAGTCGGGAGACAGCCCTGACCTTGTGTCCTTCGACCTGATCTACATGCCCGACTTCATGAAGGCCGGCCTTCTGACCGACCTGACCGAACAGCTGACCGCCGATCCGAACTATGCCACACACGTCCAGGCCTACAAGGACATCGCCACCTATGAGGGCAAGACCTACGGCGTCGGCTTCACGCCTGACGTCTCGGTCCTTGCCTGGAACAAGGACCTTTATCAGGCTGCGGGCCTGGACCCCGAGAAGGGGCCGACGACCATCGCCGAAGTTGTGGACCACGCCCGCAAGATCCGCGCACTGGGCGGCGATACCTACGGCTTCTGGTTCTCGGGCTCCTGCCCCGGCTGCAACATCTTTGTCACCTCGCCGATGATGGTTGCTGCAGGGTCCAAGATGCTGCCCCGCAATGGCGAGGACGAGGCCCTGACCGGCGATGGCGTCAAGCTGGTGCTGGAGGCCTACAAGACCATGTGGGACGAAGGCATGATCCCTGAAAACGCCGAAGTCGACACCGGGGCGAACTTCGTCTCTGCCTTTGCCTCGGGCAAGATCGGCATAGCCGGCACTGGCGGCTTCCTCATCAGCCTGATGAAGCGGGAAAACCCCGATTTCAACTACGGCCTGACGCTTCTGCCAGGTGCCGAACCGGGGCAGGTCTCGGCCTTCGTTGGCGGTGACGTGGTGGCGATTCCGGCGGGCGGCAAGAACGAGGCTGCGGCGCGGGAATTCGTGAGTTGGGTCCTGTCGGACGAGGCGCAGCTGCAGGGTCTGGCCAAGAACTCGATCCTGACCACCCGGACCGACCTTGCCGACAACGAGTTCACCAAGGGCAACGAAAAGGTGCTGACCACCGCCCAGGCGCTGTCGGTGGGCTACGTGCCTTGGGTCTTCCACTTCGCCGACATGGTGAACTCAGACTCGTCGCCGTGGATCACGATGGTGCAGACCGCGATCTTCGATGGCGACGTCGACGGCGCAATCGAAACCGCACGGGCCGAGATGCTGGCCATCGCGTCGAAGTAAGCCAAACCCGGGGGCCGGCCGGTCTGGCCCCCGTTCTTGCCCCGCCAATCCGGGAACGCATGGATGTCCACCCGCAGGAACGCCCTTGTCGGCCTTGCCTGGCTGACCCCGACTCTGGCCTTCGTCGGATTCTTCGTCCTTTGGCCGATGGTGCATCTGGTCTGGCTCTCGTTCACCTCGACCTCGCTTCTGGGCGGGGGCCAGTGGATCGGGCTGGAGAATTACCGCACCGCCTTTGGTGACCCGAAGTTCTGGGCGGCGTTCAAGTTCACCCTGCTTTACACCGTTGTCATCACGCCACTCCTGATGGGCCTCGGCCTTGCGCTGGCGCTGCTCGTTTCACCGAACACGCCACTTCGTCGCCTGACCCGATCGGTCGTCTTCCTGCCGGTGGTCATCGGCCTTGCCTCGTCCTCGCTACTCTGGTTCTGGCTCTTTGATCAGCAGGTCGGGCTTTTCAACCAGCTGCTCGTAGACCTGGGTGTCATCGATGCGCCAGTGGTCTGGTTCCGCAGGGCCGAGACAGGCCTCGCCGCCGTCATCATCTCGGTCACCTGGAAGGTCGTGGGCTTCGGGATGATCCTGATCATGGCCGGGATCCAGTCGATCGGCACCGACCTTTTTGAAGCCGCCCGCATCGACGGAGCCTCGCGCAGCCTGCAAGTCCGTCGGATCATCCTGCCACTCGCTGCCCGGTCCCTGGTCATGGCGACGGTGATCTCGGTGATCGGCTCGATGCTGGCCTTCGACCAGTTCTACCTGATGACCGGCGGTGGACCACGCGGCAAGACCTTCACCTCGGTCTACTGGATCTACCAGTCCGGCTTCGTCCGCTTCGACCTTGGCTATTCCGCCGCTCTGTCGGTGATCCTGATGGTCGTGATCATGGCCATGACCGTCCTGCAACTGCGGCTGCAGTCCCGGAGGCGGCGATGAGCGTGGCGACCCTTGCCCTGCCGCCAAAGCCATTGGCCCGCCAGGCGCGCGGCTGGCTGATGGCCGCGATCTGCATCGCCATCATCACGCTGATGCTGATGCCACTGGTGATGTCCTTCCTCGCCTCGTTCCGTCCCCTGGCCGAGACCTCGGCAGTGCCGCCGACCTACCTGCCCTCGGCGCTAAGCCTCGAGAACTACCAGAAAGTCGCGAACTACCAGCAAGGCGTCTGGACCTACGTCCGCAACTCCACCGTTGTCGCAGGGCTGACCATAGTCCTCTGCCTCGCGCTTTCGGTCCCCGCCGGCTTTGCTCTGGCTCGCTTCCCGGTGCCGGGGAAGGAAATCTGGTTCGTCCTGATCCTCGCCTCGATGATGATCCCCTACCAGGCGCTGTTGGTGCCGATCTACCTGATGTTCGCCAAGCTTGGCCTGACGGGCAACCACTTCGGCCTCGCGATCCTGCACACGATCCTGCAACTGCCGTTTTCAGTCTACCTGATGCGCAACAGCTTCGAATCCGTCCCGAAGGAACTGGAAGAGGCCGCCCGCGTCGACGGCGCCTCCACCGCCTTCCAGCTGCGCCGGGTCTTCATCCCGCTGGCCCTGCCGGGCATGGTCACCGTGGCCCTGTTCGCCTTCATCACAAGCTGGAACGAATTCATCGGTGCGCTGATCCTGATGAACACCGAAAGTGCCTTTACCGTCCCGATCATGCTGACTGGCGTCGTCTCGGGCGATTTCGGGTCGGTGGACTGGGGCGCGCTGCAAGCCTCAGTCGTGGTGTCGATGCTGCCCTGCCTGCTCGTCTACCTCGCCTTGCAACGGTACTACGTCTCCGGATTGCTGGCAGGAGCCGTGAAATGACCGAACCCGACAAGCCGCGCGGCGCTGCCACCATCCACGACGTCGCACGGGCGGCGGGCGTGTCGATCGGCACGGTGTCGAAGGCGCTGAACGCAACGGGGTCGCTGTCCGAGAACACACGGAAGCGGGTGATGGACACGGTCCGCAGCCTGAACTTCCGCCCGAACACCCTGGCGCGCAGCCTGCACACCGGGTTGTCGGGGTCCGTCGGCCTGATCTCCAACGACAGCTTCGGTCGCTTCACCATGCCGATCATGGAGGGGCTGGAGGGCGTCCTGTCCCAGTCCAGCATCGGCGTTTTCATGGTCAACGCCACCGATGACGCCGACCGCGAACGCGCGCACCTCGACCAACTGCTCGCCAAGCAGATCGACGGGCTGATCGTCACCGCCCGCCGCGCCGACCGTCGACCCTCGGTCGACCTGCGGGGTCTTGGCCTGCCGGTCATCTACGTCTTCAGCCAGGGCGACACCCCCGGCGGGCTGACGCTTCTTCCCGACGACCAGGGCGGCGCGTGGCTGGCGACCGACCACCTGATCCGGCGCGGCCGCCGCCGCATCGCCCATGTCACCGGCCCCCGCGACTTCGAGGCCGTCCGCCTGCGCGCGGAAGGCTGGCGCGAGGCCCTTGCCGCAGCGAACCTCGACCCCGGCCCCCTGATGCACGGCAGTTGGACCGAGGCGTGGGGCCGCGCCGCCACCGCGCAACTGATGTCCGGCCCAACGCGCCCTGACGCCATCGTCTGCGGCAACGACCTCATCGCTCGGGGCTGCGCCGATGCCCTGCGCGAAGCCGGGATCGTGTGCCCGACCGAGGTCGCCCTGACCGGCTTCGACAACTGGACCGTGATGGCCGAGGCCTGCCGCCCCGCCCTCACCTCGGTCGACATGAACCTGATCCAGCTTGGCGCCGAGGCCGGGCAGAAGATGACCCAGATGATCAAGGGCGCAGAGGCCTCTGGCACCCTGCGCCTGCCCTGCACGCTGGTCGTGCGCGACAGCACCTGACGGAGGACCCCATGCGCCGCTATTCATCCATCCCCTTTGCCGACGTCAAGATTACCGGCGCCTTCTGGTCCGAACGGCTGGAGACCGTGCTGCGCACCACGATCCCCAGCCAGCACGCCCAGCTGGCCAAGTACAATGTGCTTGAAAGCCTGAAACTCCCGAAACCCGTCCCGCCGTTGACCTTCAAGCCCCACGCCGACGGGTTCTCGACCCAGATCTTCTGGGACAGCGACGTCGGCAAGTGGATCGAGGCCGCGTCCTACGCCCTGGCGCACCGCCGCGACCCGGTGATCGAAGCGCAGATCGAGGCGATCATCGACGACCTGGAAAAGGCGCAGGAGCCCGACGGTTACGTCAACTGCTGGTATCTGGAACGCGAACCGCAGAACCGCTGGACCAACCTCCGCGACAACCACGAGCTTTACAATCTCGGCCACATCCTGGAAGGCGCCGTTGCCTACCTGCGCGCCACCGGCAAGGACCGGCTGATGCAGGTGATGGAACGCGCCTTTGACCATGTCGCCACCGTCTTCGGGCGCGGTCCGGGCCAGAAGCGCGGTTATTGCGGCCACCCCGAGGTGGAACTGGCGCTGATCAAGGCCTGGCACGCCACCGGCAAGCGCAAATACCTGGACCTTGCCACCTACTTCGTCGACGAACGGGGCCAACAGCCGCACTACTTCGACCAGGAACGCGACGCCCGGGGCGAGCCTGCGGGCAAATACGGTCAGGGGACCTACGAATACAGCCAGTCGCACCTGCCGGTCCGCCAGCAGACCAAGGTCGTCGGCCACGCCGTCCGCGCGATGTATCTTTACACCGCGATGGCCGACCTTGCCGCCGAACATGACGATACCGAGCTGAAGCAGGTCTGCGAAACCTTGTGGCAGGACGTCACCTCGACCCGGATGTATGTCACCGGCGGCTTCGGTCCTTCGGCCCGGAACGAGGGCTTCACCCAGGACTACGACCTGCCGAACGACACCGCCTATGCCGAGACCTGCGCCTCTTGCGCGATGATCTTCTGGGCGGCGCGGATGCTGAACCTGGACCTTGACGGGCAGTATGCCGACCTTCTGGAACTCGCGCTCTACAATAACGCGCTGGCGGGCCTGTCGCGGGACGGCGACACCTATTTCTACGACAACAAGCTGGACAGCGACGGCAGCCACCGCCGCTGGGACTGGCATCCCTGCCCCTGCTGCACGATGAACGTCGCCCGTCTGGTCGCGTCCATCGGCGGTTACGTCTACGGCCTGGGTGACAACGAGGTGGCCCTTCACCTTTACGGCGGGTCCGAGACCGAGGTTACGCTCGGCAGCGGCACGGTTCGCATCACTGAGACCTCCAGCTACCCCTGGACCGGCGCAATCCGGGTCGCAATCACGCCCGATACCCCCCAGGCCTTCACCCTGTCCCTCCGCATCCCCGCCTGGTGCGAAGCTCCCCGCGTCCGCGTTGCCGGGTCCGAAGTCCCCGTCACGACCGACCGCGGCTACCTGCGTCTTGCCCGCACCTGGGCCCCCGGAGACGTGGTCGAGCTTGATCTGCCGATGCCCGCCCAACGCCTCTGGCCGCACCCCGAGATCAAGGCCGACGTCGGACGCGTGGCCCTGCGCCGTGGCCCCCTCGTCTACTGCTTCGAAGGTCAGGACCAGAAGGCCTCGCTCCACCGCCTACGCCTGCCGCGCACCAGCGCCGTGACCGATGAATTCCGCAAGGACCTTCTTGGCGGCATCAGCGTTCTCACAGCCGAAGGCGCCGCCATCACCGACCATGACGCCGCCCTTTACCGCACCCACCCGCCCACAGAAGGCCCCTCGCCCCTCTTGGCGGTCCCCTACTACATCTGGTGCAACCGGGGGCCGAATCCGATGCAGGTCTGGATCCGGGAGTAGCCGATGCCCGACACGGCGCAACTCCGCCTCACCTCCCTGCGAAAAAGCTTTGGCGGATTCGAGGCGATCAAGGGCGTGGACCTGACCGTCGAGAAGGGCGAGTTCTGCGCTCTTCTCGGTCCCTCGGGCTGCGGCAAGTCCACGCTTCTGCGCCTGATCGCCGGGCTGGAGGAACCGACCTCCGGTCGGATCGAGATCGCCGGTCGCGACGTGACAATGGAGGAACCCTCGGCCCGGCAGATCGCGATGGTCTTCCAGTCCTACGCTCTATACCCGCACATGTCGGTGGCCGAAAACATCGCCTTCTCGCTGGAGGCCGCCGGGGTCGCCAAGGCCACCCGTCTGGCCCGCGCCGCCGAAGTGGCGAAGCTTCTGCAACTGGACAGCCTGATGAGCCGCCGCCCGGCGGAACTGTCCGGCGGCCAGCGCCAGCGCGTCGCCATCGGCCGGGCGCTGGTGCGCAACCCGCAGGTGTTCCTCTTTGACGAACCCCTGTCCAACCTCGACGCTCTTTTGCGCGTCCAGATGCGGCTAGAACTGTCCAACCTCCACCGCGACCTAGGAGCCACGATGATCTACGTCACCCACGACCAGGTCGAGGCGATGACGATGGCCGACAAGATCGTCGTGATGAATGGCGGCGAGGTGCAGCAGATCGGCGGCCCGATGGACTTGTACGAGACGCCCGCCAACCGTTTCGTGGCCGGCTTCATCGGCAATCCAGCAATCAACTTTCTTCCCGGCGTCGCCCTTGGACTGTCGGTGCAGGAAGTCGGCTTGCGGCCGGAACACGTCCGGCTGGCACCCGCTCAGGGGGCGCCGCTGACAGGCACAATCCGGCTGGTCGAGCGGCTTGGCAACCAGACGCTGGTGCACGTCGCAACCCCTGCAGGTCTGGTCTGCGTGCAAGGCGCCGGTCGGCTTCCTGCCGTGGTCGGCGACAATGTCGGCCTCACCTACGACCCGGATCAGACGCTCTTCTTCGACGCCGACGGTCGCCGGAAGTAGTCCGTCCCGCAAGAACCGCACAAACGCGTGATCCTTGGCGACAAAACCGCACAGCGCTGCAACCGGACTGTTGACGGCAACGGATGAGGCGGAGGGGATGTGTCTGATATCCAACCCCGCGGCGGCAGATCCTCGGGGCCCGGCAGGACAAAGCACAGCCCGTCATCCCGGATGCGCGCCTTGGCCGGGACCATCCGCTGCGCCATCTTCGGGGTCGGCACGAGGAAGGCGCGCGCGATGCGGGCGGCGTCGATCCCAAGCACCATCCCAGTGGGTTCTAAGGCACACCTTTGCGTCGACCAAGCTCGCAGAGCGGGATAATCTTCATCAATCGCAAGAACTTGCGGTGGCGTGATGCGCCCAGGAGTATGGACCGCCGAAGACCCTCTACAACCGCTGGAAGCCTGGAGCGACAAGGGGGTCTTCGCCCGGATGATGGAGGTGCTGGCCGCCGAGGCCGCCATTACGAAGACGGTGATGATCGACGCGACCGATCTCAAGCTGGCCGCGCGGCGATCATCCTGCGATCGAAACAAGGGGACCTGGGGACGAAAGGGCCGACTGATCGGCCGAACAAACGGCGGCATGAACACCAAGCTGCATGCCGTCGCCGACCCCGATGGGCGCCCCATCCGCTTCCTCATGACCGCAGGCCAGGTCAGCGACTACACCGGCGCGGCGGCCCTGCTGGGCAGCTTGCCAAAGGCGGACTGGCTGTTGGCCGACTGCGGCTACGACGCTGATTGGTTCAGAGAAGCGTTGAAAGACAAAGTCGCGTGGCAAGCCAGTGAAGCGAAACAAGCGCCGCAACCGGATGTGCCTAATGGCAAAGCCGAACCATTGATTTTATTGACTTTCGCATACCGGGCTACGCGACTGCCGGTCTAGCAGGCCGCGCGCATGTCAGCCAAAGGCCAGGGTCGGCACATCGACGATGGTCGACCCGCCGTCGACCGTCAGGATCGCGCCGGTGATCATCGCGGCCTCGGTCGAACACAGGAAGGCAATCGCCGCTGCCACGTCGTCAGGATGCGCCGGGCGTCCCAGCGGGACATCCCGCGTCACCACGGCATAGGCGTCTTCCCGGCTGGCAAGGTTCATGCGTGACCGCAGCTCGTCCATTTCCGCATCGGCCATTTCGGTCGTGACCCAGCCGGGACAGACCGCATTGCAGCGCACGCCCTGCCGCCCGAAATCCCGTGCGATGGACCGGACAAGCCCGATCTGCGCGTGTTTGGTGACCGTATAGCCAAAGGCGCTGGCAGGCGCGGCAAGGCTGGCGATCGAGGCGGTCACCGCGATTGCGCCCTTGCGGCGCACAAGTTCGGGCATCGCCGCGCGCAAGAGGATCACTGCCGTATCCAGATTGGCCCGCCGCGCGGCCTCCCAGTCGGCGTCGGTGGTTTCGGCGATGGTGGCAAAACCGTGACCCCCGGCATTGGCGACGACGACATCCAGCCCGCCGAAGCGGTCCACGGCCAGGGCCACCGCCGCAGCGGCATTGGCCGGATCGGCGGCATCGCCGACAAAGACCTCGGCACCAAGCGGACCAGCGATGGCCTCAAGCTGCGCCTGCCTGCGGCCCATGACGACCACGCCCGCGCCCTCATCCACCAGCCGCCGCGCAACCGCCGCCCCGATCCCGGTGCCGCCGCCCGAAATCAGCGCGACCTTTCCGCCGAACCGACCGCTCATGCCGCCACCCTCCCCGCAGCGACGATGCCCGCCGCGACCCAGTCATCCAGCTTTGCCAGCACCGCCTCGCAGAACAGAGCGTCGTTGATGTGGCACTCAAGGGCCGAGAACTCGACCCGCCCAGTCAGGGCGCGCTCGGCTTCATCGACAAAGGCGGCAAGCCCGTCGGGATCATGCGCTGCCTCTCCCGGGCGGTCCCATTCCTCGATCCCGCCTTTCGGCAGGAAGAAATGCGTGGGGCCTATCGCCCCGGCCAGCCTGTCCGTCATCGCGCGGGCGAGGGCACGGCGTTCCTCGGCGTTGAAGGCCACGTTCTTGATCAGCCGGTTGTGCTGGTGGAACGGACGATCCTGAAACCGCGCGGGGATGTCCTGCCAGCCGGCAAGGTCAAGGATATCCGCCGCCCCCGGCGCCACCAGTTGCGGCGTGCCGCTGCGACCGGCGCCGGTCAGCCGGTCGGCCCCGGCGCTGACCAGTGACCCATGCTGGACATTGACGAATTCCTGCAACGAGAAATCCATCACACAGGCAAACACCCCCTCGGCCGCCAGCCGTTCAAAGGCCATGCCGCCCATGCCGGTGGTATGGAACACCGCGATGTCATAGCCGCGCTTCGTCAGTTCGGGGTGCAGGCGCTTCATGTATTTCAGGCAGGACGACCCCAGCGAGGTCATCCCGATCATCGGCCGGTCGAAACGTGGCGGCTCGACCGCCCGCGCCGCCCCCAGCACCGCCCCCGCCGCCTGGCTGAGCGAGGATTTGCACAAGGGGTTCAGCCCGTACAGCCCCCCGGCCCACAGGATGAACTGCACGTCCGCCGCCATCCGTTCCGCCGCGATCAGCGGCGATCCGGCGACGGTCGAGACGATGTATTTCGGCACCCCGATCGGCAGGGCCTGCGCACAATCCAGCGCAAGGTCGGTGCCCATCGTGCCACCCAGCGCGATCATGCCGTGGACCCGGCCCGCGTCGTGCAGGCGCCGGGTCAAGAGGGCGGCGCCCGCGCTCATCCGGGCGAAGGCCTCGCCCTCCTCGCCCAGTGCGATCAGCCCGTCGATGGTTTCTCCGACAGCGGCCGCAACGTCGTGCTTGCTGACCTCGACCGGGATCTGCGCCTCGCCCAGAACGCTGACGTCCATCGCCAGCACGGCCCCACCCTGCGCCTTGATCCGGTCGATCAGATAGGCCAGCTCGTCCGCCTTGGTGTCGAATGTGCCGATGACCAGAATGGTTTTCGTCATCTCTCCCGCCCCCCTTGAAACGCCATGCTGTCCTGAAAGCAGGCCGCGCACAGGTCGCGCGCTTCGGCAACAAAGCGCGCGTTCCTGTCGGCCCCGCCGTCTTCGTGGATACGCGGCACGATCCAGCCGACATAGGTCAGCGCCCGGATCGCGACGAACAGGTCCAGAAGCGACAGGTCCAGCGGCCGCTGGCTGTGATAGCCGTCGATCAGCGAGTGCTTCAGCGCCCGGTAATCCGGTTCCCCGATGGTTTTCAGCAGGACCGTCGCCACGTCGAATTGCCTGAAGCCGAAGCCGCCATCGTCAAAGTCGATCAGCTGGATCGTCGGCCCATCCAGCAGCACGTTTTCGCGCACGAGGTCGGCATGGATCAGACCCGTGTCCAACGCGGCACCGGCGCTGGCAAGACGGTCCCGGGCCGCGTCGCGAAAGCGGGTGAAAAGTCCTTTCGTCTGCGGGTCCAGCGTCGGGTTGTCCCAGAACCGGCCCCAGACCGGCGCGTCCCCCAGAAGCCCGTCGATGTCCCAATGACAGCGCCGAAACCCGGCGGGCCGTTGCCACGCATCGCAAGCCGCATGCAGCCGCGCCATTTCCCGGCCAAGTGCAAAGAACACCGCTTCGCGGTTCTCCAGTATCAGGGGCGCACGGCTTTTGCCCATCGGCTTGCCCGGAAGCCATGCGACCACATCGACAAAGCCCGCCCCAAGGCGTTCAAGCAGCTTGCCCCCGCGCGACGGCAGCGGTCGTGGCACATGCAGCCCGGCCCGGTCCATCGCTTCCAGCCAGGCAAGCTCGGACAAAAGCTCATCCTCTTGCCGGTAGCCGGGCCGCTTGATCCGCAGCGCAAGGTCGCCGGTCGCAGTCCTGACCCGATACACCCGGTTCTCGCGGCCCGCGACAAAGCTGCACTCGGCCGTCTCAAGGCCCCAAAGCGACAGAGCCTGGCCGACCGGATCGCTCATGCCGCCACCGGGGTTTCCGCCAGAACCGCGTCCAGCGTGGTCATCAGGAGGTCAAGATGGTCCTCGCCGAACGGCATCGGCGGGCGGATCTTCAGCGTGTTCTTGTGGCGGCCAAGCTTGGACAGGATGATCCCGCGCTGGCGCATCCGGTTGACCACCAGATCGGCGTAGGCGGCGGCGGAGGCCTTGGTGTCGCGGTCCAGCACGAACTCGGCGCCAAAGACCATGCCCGACTGCCGGACATCGCCGATCACCGGGTATTTCTGCGCGAGTTCGGTCAGCCGCTGATGCGCCAGCCTGCCGATCCGCGCGGCATTGGCCTGCAGGTCCTTCTCCTGCAACTCGTCCAGTACGGCCATGGCCGCCGCGCAGGAGACCGGGTTGCCGCCGAAGGTGTTGAAGTAGCGGAACGACCCCCGGAACCGCGCCATGATCTCGGGCCGTGTCACCAGCCCGGCAACCGGATGGCCATTGCCCATCGGCTTGCCCATCGTCACCACGTCGGGGATGACCCCCTGCTTCTGATGGCCCCAGAAATGGCTGCCGGAACGCCCGAACCCCGCCTGCACCTCGTCGCAGATCAACAGACCACCGGCGCGGCGCACGGCCTCGGCTGCCGGACGCAGCCAGCCCTCGGCCTGCGCCGGAAAGCCTTCGTTCAGGAACAAGGGGCAGACGATCAGCGCGGCAAAGCCGGTGCCCGACCGTTCCAGATCGTCGATTGCCTCCTTCACCCTGGCGGCAAAGCGCTGGCCGTCCGGGTCGGGGATGCGATAGCTGTCCGGCGCTTCGACATGGCGCAGATACTGGCCAAGGCCAAATCCCACCTCGGGCACGTTCGACCGCGACAGGTGGCTGACCAGCGTCGTATTGCCGTGATAGGTTGCATCCGTCGCGATGATCCCGCGCTTGCCCGTCATCCCTTCGGCCATGCGCAGCGCGATGTCATTTGCCTCGGACCCGGTGCATGTCAGGATCGCGGTGGTCAACGGATCGTCAAAAGTTGCCGTCAACCGCTCGACATAGTCCAGGATGCCTTCGTGCAGATAGCGGGTATGGGTGTTCAGCGTGGCTGCCTGCTGGCAGATCGCCTGAACCACGCGCGGGTTGCAATGGCCGACATGCGGCACGTTGTTGTAGCAATCCAGATACTTCCGCCCCTCGGCATCCCAAAGCCAGACACCCTCGCCCCGCACGACGTGGACCGGATCGTCGTAGAAGGTCGATACGTTCGGCCCCAGAAGCGCCCGGCGCCTTTCCATCAGATCAGCCATTGCTGGCGCCTTTCCCTGTTGCGCGCCGCGCCTTCATCACTGTCCAGACCTGCCCGACGATGGCGACAACGATCATCAGGAACAGGACAAACGCGATCGGGCGGTCGATGAAATCCAACGGTTCGCGCACCCGGGCCATTGCGGTGCGCAGCCGGTCTTCCATCAGCTTGCCCAGCACGATGCCAAGGATGACGGGCGAGGTCGGCAGCTCCAGCCGCTTCAGGATGAAGCCGAAGAACCCGAAGGCCGAGGCGATGGCGACATCGGTCAGCGAATTGCGCAGCGTGTAGACCCCGATCAGGCTGAAGGTCAGGATCATGATCCCCAGAAAGCGATTGGGGATCAGCATCACCTTCATCATCGTCCGGGTCGCAAAGAACAGGAAGGCGACGACGATCACGTTCAGCAGGAACAGGCTGATGTAGAGCGCGTAGATGAAATCCATCTGCTCGGCAAATAGGCGCGGCCCGGGGACGACATTGTGGACGTAGAACACCGCCAGCATCATCGCCGTCAGTTCCTCGCCCGGGATGCCAAGCGCCAAAAGCGGGATCATCGCCGCCGCCGGCACCGAATTGTTCGCGGCCTCTGACGCGACGATCCCCTCCGGGTTGCCCTTGCCGAACAGCTCCGGCGTCTTGGATGTCCGCTGGGCATAGCTGTAGGACATGAACTGCGACATGAACTCGCCCACGCCCGGGATCATCCCGCAGATCACGCCGAACGTGGATGCGACCGTGGCAATGCGCTTGTAGACCCACAATTCGCGCATCTGGGTGAAGAAGCCGATCTTGTCGACCTTTGGCAGGACGATGGGCTTGTCCTTGCTCATCAGCAGGACCAGCGCCTGACTGACGGCGAACAGGCCCAGCACCACGACGATCAGGTCGATCCCCGATTGCAGCCAGGGCTGGCCAAAGGTGAAGCGCTGGGTATAGGCGCTTGGCTCGATCCCGATGGTCGACAGGAATATCCCCAGACAGGCCAGGATTGCAGCAGGCAGCACCTGACCGCGATGGGTGACCACGACCAGCACGATCCCCAGAAGGGCAGCCAGAAAGATCTCGCGCGCGCCGAACATCGGCGCCACCTTGGCCAGGACCGGCGCCAGCAGCATCAGCGCCCCGATGGACAGAACCGCGCCGTAAAAGGACGAGGAATAGGCAAGGCTCAGCGCCCGCCGCGATTCCCCGCGCTTGGTCATCGGATAGCCGTCATAGGTGGTCAGCGCGTTGACCGGCGTGCCGGGCGTGTTGACCAGAATGGCCGGGATCGCGCCACCGAACATGGACGACCCGTAGATGCCCAGAAGCAGGGTAAGCCCGACGATCGGCTCCAGCGAAAAGGTCACCGGCAGCGCGATGGCGATGGCCACGGCAGCACCGACGCCGGGCATCGCGCCCACCAGCACGCCGCCGATTGATCCGATCAGCAGGGCGGCAAGCACGTCCCAACGCGCAAGAAGGTCTATTCCGGCAATGAAGCTGTCCATCTGGCCCTCAGAAATAACGCATCAGGATGTAGCGAAGCTGTTCAGGCGCGAAGTCGTAGATCGCCCCCGACGGGATCTTCACGTTCATCGCCGTCTTGAAGAACAGGACCACGAACAGGCCAAAGGCGGCCGCGATCCAGACTGTCCTGCCGCGATAGCCCATCCGCAGCGCAAGGCCGGCGCAGAAGGCCAGCGTCGCGGCAAGGTAGCCGATCACCGGGATCGCCAGCACATAAAGCATGTACCAGCCGATGAACTCCAACGACCGCAGCCACAACGCCGCCTCTTGCCAGCGGCCGGGCGTGCGGGTGACGCGGACACGGGACAGAGCGTTGATCAGCCCGAACAGGACAACCCCGCCAAGCGAAAGGGCGGGCCAGAACCGCGGCTGCGCGGCCAGCCCCTTGCCCGGAAGCCAGGTCGTCTGCCAGGGGATCGCCGCAAGCAGCGCCAGCGCGATCATCATGGTGACGGTCACGAACAGGATCTCGCCCGGCCTCCGGCCTTGGGGGAAGACATGCGGATGATCGTCCTCTTGCCGGCTCATCAGGCCAACCTCCCTGCTTCACTTGGGCATGGTTTTTCCCGGCCAAAGGCGTTCGGGAATGGGTCGCAGGCCCCCGGCGCGCCATGCGACCGGGGGCCTGCGCTGGTGTCCCGTTTATTCGCCGATCATCGTCGCGATGCGCCCCGACACCTCGATATCCGAGGCGATGCGGGCGGCGGACTCCTCGGCGTCCATCCAGTAGATGATCGCCCCGGTCTGCGCCGCAAGCTCCTGCGCGCGGGCCGACGCCATGGTCTCCTTGGCCGAGGCAATGATCTTCTCGCGCACGTCGGCCGGCGTGTCCTTGTGGACGAACAGCCCGTTCCACAGCGAGATGTTCAGGTCCGGGGTGACCGACGCCAGCGTGGGCGCGTCCGGCACCACGGAAATCGGCCCTTCGGTGACGGTGGCAAGGATCTTCACGCTGTCAAGGCAGGGCAGAAGCTGCTGGATCGTGGTGTTGATCACGTCAAAGTCGCCCGAGGCCAGCGAATTGCAATCCAGCGTCCCGGACGAGGCTTCGCCGCCCCATTCGAAACCCAGCACCTTGGCGGCGGCAAAGCTTGCCTGGGTGGGCATCAGGAACGCGCCGAAATGGCCCAGAAGTTGCGGTTCGGATTGCGAATGTGCCGCAAGCTCGGCCATCGTCGAATACGGCTTGTCGGCGCCGGTCGCGATGACGAAGGGATAGGTCATGAAGATCCCCAGCGGCTCGAACGGGTCGGGGTTCAGGCCGGGGACGCCGACGTCGGGACCGACGACCGGAATATCGACGACAAACGACCCGATGGTATAGCCATCCGGCGCGGCGGCGGCGACTTCAGCGGCACCCGGGAACGGACCACCCTCGGAAGGCTTGTTCACCACGGCCGCCGCGACGCCATACTTGGCCTGGAAATCCTCGGCGATCATTCGGGTCAGCACATCTTCAAGATCACCCGGCGGAAAGGGGACGACGAAGCTGACAGGGCGGTCCGGGTATTCTGCGGCAACCGGGCCAGCCAGGCTGGCAGCAGCCACAGCCAGAACGGCGAGTTTCGAGTTAAGCATTGACGACCTCTCTGCGGTTTATTATTATCACCAGTGGTTCAAGAATAGTCTCCGGGCCGGGTTCCGTCAACGAATTTGACGCCCGCCGCCGGGTCGGTCAGGAAAGAAGACAGGCGAATATGTCCAGCACCGTAGCCAAAGCCTTGTCATTGCTTGACTACTTTTCGGAATCCGAACCAGAGATAGGCCTCTCCGACCTTGCCCGCCGGTCCGGGGTGGACAAGGCGACGGTGCATCGGATGCTGGTGGTGATGTGTGATCACGGGCTTCTGGAAAAGCGCGGCGATGCGCGGCTTTACCGGCTGGGCGCGGGCGTTCTGCGCCTTGCCCGGGTGCGCGAGACGGCCTTTCCGGTCTCCTCGATCTTTCAACATTCGCTGGAAACCCTGTCCGCCGCGATCGGGGAAACCGCGCATGCCTCGCTGATCGCCGGTCGGGCGCTGGCCACCATCGGCGTCAGTGAAAGCAACCGGGGCAGTCGGGTCTCGCTGGTCGCGGGCGAGATCCTTCCGATGCACAGCACCGCGTCCGGTCTGGTCGTCCTGGCCTTCTCGCGGCCGGAATTCGTGGATCGGGTGCTTGGCGAGCCACTGGTTGCGAAAACCTCGCGCACCATCACCGACCCCAATATTATAAGGGCGCGACTGCAGGAAGTCCGGCTGACCGGATATGCCGAAGCGGACCAGACCAACGAAGATGACGTCTATGGCATCGCCATGCCCGTCTTTGACACCGATGGCACGCCAGCCGGTGCCATCGCCGTGGCGATGCCCGCGCACCGGATGACCAATGACCTGCGCCGCCAGACGATTGCCGCGCTCTTCGCCGAGGCCGACAAGCTGACCTTCGGCACCGGGGGCCGTCCGCCCGCCGAATTCCGCGCCGCGGCCGCCCGGTTTTCGCCAAACTGATCCTTGCGCCTCTGGTCTTGCGTCGCGGGCTGGCGTGCGGGCCTGCCCCGGTTGCGGCGAATGTCCGGTTGACCCGTCATCCTGATCGGTGCATGATAAACACCAGTGGTGTAAATATAGAACCGACATGAGCCAGAACCAGATCGACGCCCTGCGCGCAGCGCCGCTGCCCGCGTTCCAGCACATCGTGGATGGACGTCGGGTCTCGGCCTCGGACGGGCGAACCATGGCGGTCGTGTCGCCGATTGACGGCGCTGTGCTGACCACCTGCGCACGCGGCACGACGGCCGACACCGATGCCGCCATCGCCGCCGCCCGCCAGGCCTTTGACGATGGCCGCTGGTCCGACCTGCCCCCCGCCGCCCGCAAGAAGATCCTGCTGAAATGGGCCGACCTGATCGAGGCCGACGCGCTGGACATCGCCGTCCTTGGCGTGCGCGAGAACGGGACCGAGATCGGCATGGCGCTGAAGGCCGAACCGCTGTCAGCCGCAGCGACGCTGCGCTACTACGCGGAAGCCATCGACAAGCTTTCCGGCGAGATCGCGCCCACCGATCCGGCCTTCCTTGGCCTTGTCCACCGCGAACCCGTGGGCGTTGTCGGCGCCATCGTGCCGTGGAACTTCCCGCTGATGATCGGCGCGTGGAAATTCGCCCCGGCGCTGGCCGCGGGCTGCACCATGGTGCTGAAACCGGCCGAGACAGCCTCGCTTACATTGCTGCGGGTGGCCGAACTGGGGCTGGAGGCGGGCCTGCCCCCCGGCGTCTTCAACGTCGTGACCGGCGAAGGCGCAGTGGTGGGCGCGCGGATCGCGGAATCGATGGATGTCGATGTGCTGGTCTTCACCGGATCAGGCGGCACCGGGCGGCGGCTGTTGGAAGCGGCGGCGCGGTCGAACCTCAAGCGCGTCTATCTGGAACTTGGCGGCAAGTCGCCAAACATCGTCTTTGCCGATGCGCCCGATCTGGACGAGGCCGCGAAGGTCGCAGCCCACGGCATCTTCCGCAACTCGGGTCAGGTCTGCATCGCCGGGTCGCGGATACTGGTCGAACGCAGCATCCATGCGGCCTTCGTCGAAAAGCTGGCCGCCCATGCCGCCGCGATCAAGGTGGGCGATCCGCTGGACAGCGCGACGCAGGCGGGCGCGGTGAATTCCGAACGCCAGTTGCTGCAGAACCTCGCCTTCGTCGATGAAGCTCGGGCATTGGGTCGCAAGGTGATCGGCGGCGCGCGCATCCGTCAGGAAACCGGCGGCTTCTACATGTCGCCCGCCATCGTGGCCGACGCCGCCCCGCAGGACCGCGTTTTCCGCGAAGAGGTCTTCGGCCCGGTCGTCACCGTCACCCCCTTCGACACCGAGGCCGAGGCGGTGGCCCTGGCCAACGACACCGCCTATGGCCTTGCCGCCGCGGTCTGGACCGCGAACCTGTCGCGGGCGCATCGCATGGTGCGCAAGATCCGCGCGGGGCTGGTGCATGTGAACACCTATGGCGGGTCTGATCTGACCGTGCCTCTGGGCGGGGTCAAGCAGTCGGGCAACGGGCATGACAAGTCGCTGCACGCCTTTGACAAGTTCCTCGATCTGAAAACCGCATGGGTAAAGCTGTGACCCGCGCGCTGGTGCTAGATTTCGGCGGGGTGATCTCGAAAACCCTGTTCGAGACGCATGCCATGTCCGAAGCCGCTCTTGGCCTGGCCCCCGGCAGCCTGACCTGGCGCGGGCCGTTCGATCCCGATCAAGACGCCCCCTGGCGCGCGATGCAGGCGGGCGAGATGACCGAACGCGACTACTGGGCGCTGCGGATGCAGGAAACCGGCGCGCTGGTCGGCGAGGTCTGGACCGAGTTTCCCCAGTTCGTCGGCCGGTTGCGTGGTGCCGATCCGGCGGCAGTGATCCGGCCCGAGGCGCTGGCGGCCATCGCCACCGCCAAGGCGGCAGGCTGCAAGCTGGCGATCCTCTCGAACGAGCTGGACCTCTTTTACGGCAAGGATTTCCGCAGCAAGCTGCCCTTCCTGGCCGATTTCGACCTGATCGTCGATGCCACCTATACCGGCATCCTGAAACCCGACCCGCGCGCCTTTCATCTGGTGACCGACGGTCTGGGCCTGCCCGCCGCTGCCTGTGTCTTTGTCGACGACCAGGCCAAGAACCTGCGCGGGGCCGCTGAAACCGGCATGCCCCATGTTCACTTCGATGTCACGCAGCCCGGCGACAGCTATTCCCGCGCGCTCGCG
Organism: Tabrizicola sp.; assembly: GCF_030694085.1. Taxonomy (GTDB): domain Bacteria; phylum Pseudomonadota; class Alphaproteobacteria; order Rhodobacterales; family Rhodobacteraceae; genus Tabrizicola. The sequence continues at coordinate 55,911 of NZ_JAUXZE010000073.1, forward strand.
CTGCTTTGCCAAGGAGATTGACCCGATGAAAGACTCCAATTTCCTCAAGGAAAACAACGCGCGGCGGCTCTGGCACCCGATGTCGCACCCCGCCGAAAGCCTGGCCAACCCGCCCGACATCATCGTCGAGGCCGAAGGGGTGGAGATCATCGACATCGACGGCCATCGGACCGTCGATGCGGTGGGGGGCCTGTGGAACGTGAACCTTGGCTACTCCTGCCAGCCGGTAAAGGACGCCATCGCGGCCCAGTTGAACCGGCTGCCCTATTATTCGATCTTCCGGGGCACGACCAATGACAACGTCATCGAATTGGCCGAGATGCTGGCCGCCTTCTTCGCCCCCGACGGGCTGAGCCGCGCCTTCTATACCTCGGGCGGGTCGGACGGGGTCGAGGTCGCGTTGCGGCTGGCGCGTCAGTATCACAAGATCCAGGGCGAGGCCGGGCGGGTCAAGTTCCTCAGCCTCAAGAAGGGCTATCACGGCACGCACACTTTGGGCGCCTCGGTCAACGGCAACGCCAATTTCCGCACCCAGTATGAACCTCTGATGCCGGGCTGTTTCCACACGCCCGCGCCCTATACCTATCGCAACCCCTTCAACGAGACCGACCCCGAACGGCTGGCGCAGCTTTGCCTTGCCGCCATCGAGGACGAGATCAAGTTCCAGGACGCCTCGACCATCGCTGCCTTCATCATGGAGCCGGTGCTGGGCGCGGGCGGGGTGATCCCGCCGCATCCAAGCTTCATGCCGGGGGTGCGGGCGTTGTGCTCGAAATATGGAATACTGCTGGTTGCCGACGAGGTGATCACCGCCTTCGGACGCACCGGAAGCTGGTCGGGGTCGCGCCACTGGGGGGTGCAGCCGGACTTGCTGGTGTCGGCCAAGGCGATCACCAACGGCTATTTCCCCTTTGGCGTGGTCATGGTCGCCGATGCCGTGGCCGAGGTGTTCGAGAGTGACACCACCGGCAAGGGGGCCATCGGGTCGGGCTACACCTATTCCGGCCACCCGGTCGGCGCCGCCGCTGCCATCGCCTGCCTACAGGAAACCGAACGCCAGCAGGTCCACCTCAACGCCGCCGCGCGTGGCGACCAGCTTTTCGCGGGGCTTCAGGCGCTTATGGCGCGGCATCAGGTGATCGGCGATGTGCGTGGCGGGCACGGGCTGATGTGCGCGCTGGAACTGGTGTCGGACCGCGCCAGCAAGACGCCGATCGACAAGAAGACCATCGGCCGCGTGCATCGCGCAACCTATGAGGCGGGCGTGATGATCCGGGTCTCGGGCAACAACATCATCCTGTCGCCGCCGCTGGTGGTATCCGAGGCGGATGTGGCCAAGATCCTGTCCGCGCTGGAGGCCGGCTTCTCGGCGATTTGACCCAGATCAAGAAGTTGCGCCTGCAACCAGTCTAGCCTCCCGGAAACAGGAGGCAGGGATGCTTCAGGACTTCTTCCCCTACCGGCTTGCCGTCACCTCTGCCGCCTTCTCGCGGCTGCTGGTCGATGTCTATCAGCGGCGCTTCGGGCTTGGCCGCGATGAATGGCGGCTTCTCTATCTGCTGGCCGATGTTAAGGCGGAAACCTCGCTGGACCTTGGCCGCAACACCTCGCTTGACAAGGTGCAGGTCAGCCGCGCCGCCGACCGGCTGCTGCGCAAGGGCCTGATCCGGCGCAGCACCTCGGATCTGGACCGGAGGCTTTGGCTTTACGCCTGCACGCCAGAAGGGCGCGCGATGTTCCACGAGGTGCGCGCTCTGGTCGACCAGCGGTCCGAGGCGGTTCTGTGCAAGATGTCGGCGGACGACCGCGCTGCGCTGGGACGTGGGCTGGCGGCGCTGGACCTTGCCACGAAAAGCGTGGCGGCGGAAATCGAGGTCAATCGTCAAGCCCGTCCGTTGCCGGCGCGCCCCCGATCAGCCGGCGCAGAAGGGTGACCAGCGTTTCGGCCTTTTCCGGCCCGAGTGTTTCCCGCAGCTGCCGATCAAAGCCGACGGCCAGACTGCCCAGCTCGGCAAAGACCGTGCGCCCTTTTCCGGTCAACGACAGGACTTCGGCGCGGCGGTCGGTTTCACTGGGGGTGCGCGACAGCATCCCCCCCTGTTCCAGCGCCGCAACCGCCCGGCTGACCTTGGTCTTCTCGATATGGCTGATGGCGCAGATGTCGCGCGCCGTCATCGCACCGAACTTGCCCAGATTGGCCAGCACGCGCCATTGCGTGCGGGTAAAGCCATAGCGGTCACGGTAGACGGTCTGAAACCCGTGCGACGTGGCCTCGGCCGCCTGATTGAGAAGGTAGGGCAGGAAGGTTTCAAGATCGAAGCCGCTGGTTGGGTCGGTCATCGTCGGCGGGGTGTCCCTGTTGTGCGCGCGCCAGTATGGCACGGCAGCTTGTGCCAAGTCATCCTTGCGGCTTCACCTGATCGGGATGCGCCGCCTGAAAGGCGGGCAAGGGTTCCAGCGCCTCGGCAATCGCCGTCAGGCGCGGGAAGAGGTGCAGGTCCACCCCCCAGCGCCGGGCATTGTAGACCTGCGGGACAAGGCAGATGTCCGCCAGCGTCACCGCATCGCCAAAGCTGAACCGGCCAGCGGGGTGCTGCGTCAACAGACCCTCCAGCCCGGCGAACCCAAGCGCGATGAAATGCTGCATCCAGCCCTCCATCGTGGCGCCAAGGCTTGTGGCATGGCGGGCCACGCGCAGGTTGCAGACCGGGTGGATATCCACGGCAATCGCATGGGCCATCGCCCGGACGGTCGCCCGCTGGATAGGATCCCGTGGCAGCCAGCCTGCGGCCCGGGTCTCGTCCAGGTATTCCAGGATCGCAAGCGACTGGGTCAGGCTGGTGCCGTCGATCCTTAGCGTCGGCACAAGGCCCTGGGGGTTGCGCGCCAGATTGTCGGCCCCGCCCTGTTCGCCTTTCAGCAGGTCAACCGGCACCGACCGCCACGGCACCCCCAGCAGGTTCAGGGCGATCCGCACCCGGTAGGCCGCCGAGGACCGCCAGTAGTCGTAAAGTACAGTCTCTGGCATCCCGCCCTCCAGATCGTAACAGTTGCAACTTTATCTTGACTTGGTTGCATCCGCAACTATAAACCGGACCAAGCCAGCCCACCCCGCTGCGGGCCTGACCTGCATCTCATCAGTCTGGAGACGCCAATGACCAGCCATTCCTTGCCAAAGGGCATGATCCGGGCCGCATCGGTTGCCGGGCCGCATGAAGGCTACATGCCCGGCTTCGGCAATGATTTTGAAACCGAGGCCCTGCCCGGTGCGCTTCCGCAGGGCATGAACTCGCCCCAGAAATGCAATTACGGGCTTTATGGCGAACAGCTTTCCGGCACCGCCTTCACCGCGCCCAGCCACCAGAACGAACGGACCTGGTGCTACCGCATCCGGCCCTCGGTCAAGCACACGCACCGCTTCGCCAAGACCTGCGTGCCGCTGTGGAAATCCGCGCCCTGCATCGACCCCGACATCATCAGCCTGGGCCAGTATCGCTGGGACCCGCTGCCGGTGCCGGCCGAACCGCTGACCTGGATCACCGGCATGCGGACCATGGTCACGGCAGGCGATGTGAACACCCAGACCGGCATGGCCAGCCATGTCTATCTGGTGACGGAATCGATGCAGGACGCCTATTTCTCCTCGGCCGATGGCGAGTTGCTGGTCGTGCCACAGGAAGGCCGCCTGCGGTTCTGCACCGAGCTGGGTATCATCGACCTTGAACCGAAGGAAATCGCCATCCTGCCGCGCGGGCTGGTCTATCGGGTCGAAGTGCTGGAAGGCCCGGCGCGCGGTTTTGTCTGCGAGAACTACGGCCAGAAGTTCCAGCTTCCCGACCGCGGTCCCATCGGCGCGAACTGCATGGCGAACCGTCGCGACTTCAAGACCCCCGTGGCAGCCTTCGAGGACCGCGAGGTGCCCTCGACCGTCACCGTCAAATGGTGCGGCCAGTTCCACGAGACGAAGATCGGCCACTCACCCCTGGACGTGGTGGCCTGGCACGGCAACTATGCCCCGGTGAAATACGACCTGCGCACCTATTGCCCGGTTGGCGCGATCCTGTTCGACCATCCCGATCCGTCGATCTTCACCGTTCTGACCGCGCCAAGCGGCATCGAGGGGACGGCCAACATCGACTTTGTCCTCTTCCGCGAACGCTGGATGGTGGCCGAAAACACCTTCCGCCCGCCGTGGTACCACAAGAACGTCATGTCCGAACTGATGGGCAATATCTACGGCATCTACGACGCCAAGCCCAAGGGCTTTGTCCCCGGCGGGATGAGCCTGCACAACTGCATGCTGCCACACGGGCCGGACAAGAACGCGTTCGAGGGTGCATCCAATGCCGACCTCAAGGCTGAAAAGCTGGACGATACCATGTCCTTCATGTTCGAGACCCGCTTCCCGCAGCACCTGACGCCCTTCGCGGCGCAGGCGGGACACCTGCAAGAGGACTACATCGATTGCTGGGGGTCGCTGGAGAAGAAGTTCGACGGCACGCCGGGCGTGAAATGAACCAGCGGGGGCCAGCCCCCCCACCCCCGGGATATTTGGGCAAAGATGAAAGAGGGCAGATGCCGCTGATCCGTTCGTGGGTCCAAAGCGCCAACGCGCCGGACCATCCGTTTCCCCTGAACAACCTGCCGTGCGGGGTGTTCTCCTCCAGCGCCGACGAACCGCGCTGCGGTGTGGCCATCGGTGATTTCGTGCTGGATGTGGCCGCGCTGGAAGAGGCGGGGCTGCTGGCCTTGCCGGACGGCCCGCTGCTGGATGTGCCCTTCTGGAACGATGTGATGGAGGCCGGCCCCGATGTCTGGTCGGCGCTGCGGTCGCGGTTGACCGCGCTGCTGGCGGAAGGCGCGGCCGATCGCGCAGCGGTCGAACCCTGCCTTGTCCCGCTGGCCGATGTGACGCTGCACATGCCCTTCCTGGTCAGCGAATACACCGATTTCTACGCCGGACGGCACCATGCCTTCAACGTCGGCACCATGTTCCGCGGGGCCGAAAACGCCCTGCCGCCGAACTGGCTGCATATCCCCATCGGCTACAATGGCCGGGCCTCGTCGGTCGTGGTCAGCGGCACCGAGGTGCGCCGCCCCTGGGGGCAACTGAAGGGGCCGAACGACGACGCCCCGCGCTTTGCGCCCTCGGCCCGGTTTGACATCGAGCTGGAGATGGGGGCCGTCGTCGGCACCCCCTCTGACGGGCCGGTGACCGTGGCCGAGGCCGATGCGATGATCTTCGGCTATGTCCTTTTGAACGACTGGTCGGCGCGCGACATCCAGGCCTGGGAATACCAGCCGCTGGGTCCGTTTCAGGCCAAGGCGACGGCCACGACCATCAGCCCCTGGATCGTGATGCGCGCAGCACTTGAACCATTCCGCACCCCGACCCCGCCGCGCGAGGTGCCGCTCTTGCCGCACCTTCAGGAACCCGGGCCGATGCTGTACGACATCGCCCTTGAAGTCAGCCTGACGCCCGAGGGCGGCACGGAAACCGTCATCTCGCGCACCAATTATGCCGAGATGTATTATTCCGCCGCGCAGCAACTGGCGCAACACAGCACCTGCGGCTGCCCGATGAACACGGGCGACCTGCTAGGGTCCGGCACCATTTCCGGCCCCACGAAAGAGTCTCGCGGCAGCCTCTTGGAACTGTCCTGGGGCGGCAAGGAGCCCTTCGCCATCGCAGGCGGCACGCGCAGTTTCGTCGAGGACAACGACACCCTGACCTTGCGCGGTCGGTGCAAGGGTGACGGCTACACCATCGGCTTCGGCGACTGCACGGGCCGCGTGATCCCGGCGCTGGCCGACCCCTACAAAAGGACCTAGACCATGGCCAAGGCTTTCGCGTCGCAAGGCGACCTGAGCGACAAGACAATCAGCTTTGTGGAAATCGGCGACGGCCTTTACGCCTTTACCGCCGAGGGCGACCCAAACTCGGGCGTCGTCATCGGCGACGATTCCGTGATGGTGGTCGAGGCGCAGGCCACCCCGCGCCTGGCGCAGAAGGTGATCGACTGCATCCGGGGCGTGACCGACAAGCCGATCTCCCATGTCGTCCTGACCCACTACCACGCCGTCCGCGTTCTGGGCGCCAGCGCCTTCAACGCGCCGCAGGTCATCATGTCCGAAGCCGCCCGCAACATGGTGGCCGAGCGCGGGCAGGAAGACTGGGACAGCGAATTCCAGCGCTTTCCGCGCCTGTTCCAGGGCCATGAATCGATCCCCGGCCTGACCTGGCCGACCACGACCTTCAACGGCAAGATGTCGGTCTGGCTGGGCAAGCGGCGGGTCGATCTTCTGCAACTGGGCCGCGCCCATACCGCCGGGGACGCGGTGATCCATGTGCCCGATGCGAACGTGATGTTCACCGGCGACATCGTCGAGGCCCATTCCGCCTGCTACTGCGGTGACGGCCATTTCGCCGACTGGGGCACCACGTTGGAAGCGATCCGCGCCTATGACCTTGACGCCATCGCCCCCGGTCGCGGGGATGCCGTTGTCGGGCGCGCTGCGGTCAACGCAGCACTGGATCGCACCAAGGATTTCGTGGAAAGCACCTACCGGCCCGTCGCCCGCATCGCCGCGCGCAACGGCAGTCTCAAGGAAGCCTGGGACGCCTGTCGCGCCGAATGTGACCCCAAGTTCAAGGACTATGCGATCTACGAACATTGCCTGCCCTTCAACGTCGCCCGCGCCTATGACGAGGCGCGCGGGATCAGCCACCCCCGGATCTGGACCGCGCAGCGCGACCTGGAGATGTGGGCGGCCTTGCAGGGCTGAACGGACCATCGGGAGGAAGCCATGACCGACCTCGTTGCCGAACGCTACCGGCTGGCGTTCCGCCTATATCCCTATGCCCGGTCGCCGGATCAGGATGCGCCTGCACCCGCGCGCCACAAGGTGATCATCGCGGGCGGCGGGCCCATCGGCCTGGCCACGGCGCTTGACCTTGGGCGGCGCGGCGTGCCGGTCGTGCTTCTGGACGACCACGAAGGCGCGGGTCTTGGCAGCCGGGCGCTGTGCTTTGCCAAGCGCACGCTGGAAATCTGCGACCGTCTGGGTGCTGCCGGGCCGATGCTGGACAAGGGGGTCCAGTGGAACGTCGGCAAGGTCTTCCACGACGACCGGCTCTTGTATGAATTCAACCTCTTGCCCGAGGGCGGCCATGCCTTCCCGGCCTTCATCAACCTGCAGCAGCCCTGGTTCGAAAAGTTCCTGCACGACGCCATCCTTGCCGCGCAGGCCGAAGGTGCCCCGATCGAGCTGCGCGGCCGCAACCGCGTCGATGCCGTCACCCCTTCGGCGGACCACGTGACGCTGGACATCATGACGCCCGATGGCCCCTACCAGCTTCAGGCCGACTGGCTGATCGCCTGCGACGGCGCCCGCAGCCCCCTGCGCGGCATGCTGGGCCTGTCCTTCGACGGGCGGGTGTTCGAGGACAACTTCCTGATCGCCGACGTGAAGATGAAGGCCGATTTCCCGACCGAACGCTGGTTCTGGTTCGAGCCGCATTTCAAGTCGGGCGATTCTGCGCTGCTGCACAAGCAGCCCGACGACATCTGGCGCATCGACTTTCAACTGGGCTGGAACATCGACCGCGCCAAGGAACTTGAACCCGCGAATATCCGCGCCCGCGTCGATGCGATGCTGGGGCCGGACGTCGCCTATGAACTGGACTGGTGTTCGATCTACACCTTCCAATGCCGCCGGATGGACAGGTTCCGCCATGGCCGCGTGCTGTTTGCTGGCGACAGCGCCCATCAGGTCAGCCCGTTCGGCGCACGCGGCGCGAACTCGGGGATTCAGGACGTGGACAACCTGGCCTGGAAACTGGCGCTGGTGCTGGACGGGACGGCACCGGACAGCCTGCTTGACAGCTATGATGCGGAACGGGTTCACGGCGCGGACGAGAACATCCTGAACTCCACCCGCGCCACCGATTTCATCACGCCGAAGACCCCGGTGTCCAAGCTCTTCCGCAACGCGGTGCTGACGCTGGCCGAGCATCTGCCCTTTGCCCGAACCGTCGTGAACTCGGGGCGGCTGTCGCTGCCCTGCACCTATGACGGATCGGCCTTGAACGGCCCCGATCACCCGGACATGCCGCCGCGCACCCGCCCCGGCAGCCCCTGCCCGGATGCGCCGCTGGCCGGGGGGTGGCTCTTGCCCCATCTTGGGCGGGGCTTCACGCTTCTGTCCATCAACCAGACCGTCCCCGACAGCCTCTCTGCCCACGGCCTTACCGTGCCGCGCCTTGCCCTGGACGCCACGCCAGAGATTGCGGCCCGGTATCTGGGCAACGCCAAGGGCGCGGTCTACCTGATCCGCCCCGACCAGCACGTCGCCGCGCGGTGGGATCATTTCGACGAAAGCGCCATTGCGGCGGCGCTTGCCCGTGCCATCGGAAAGGTCTGACACATGCTGATCACCGCGCCGAACCTGACCAGGCCCGACGAAACCTACGAACGCCTGATCGCCATCCATGACGGGTTGACCGAGGCGGAAAGCCACGCCCTGAACGCGCGGCTGGTGCTGATCCTGATGAACCACATCGGCGATCATCAGGTGCTGGACCAGGCCCTTCGTCTGGCGCGCGACCCGTCCCGTGCGCCGGACTGATCCTTGCCGGGCCTCAGACGTTCAGGGTGACGCTGCCGAAGGCGCCGAAATCGGCATGGAAGCGACTACCCGGCGTCGCCTCGACCGGGCGGATGAAGCTGCCGGACAGCAGGACTTCTCCGGCGCTGATCCCCTGGCCATAGCGGGCCAGGCGGTGCACCAGCCACAGGATCCCGGTCACCGGATCGTTCAGGACCCCGGCACCAAGTCCGGTTTCCTCGACCACCCCATCACGGGCCACGATGGCCCCGACCCAGCGCAGATCAAAGGCATCGACGGCATGGCGCTGTTGCCCCAGCACGATCCCCGCATTGGCGGCATTGTCGCTGATGGTGTCGGTGATGATGCGGGCCTTGCCACTTGCCGGGTCCACGCGCTGAATCCGGGTATCCAGGATTTCCAGACTGGGGGCAACGTAATCGGTCGCGGCCAGAACCTCGTCCCGTGTCACCCCTGCCCCCCTCAGCGGGGCTTTCATGACAAAGGCGATTTCCGCCTCGATCCGCGGCTGGATGAACCGGCCCGGAGGGATGGTTGCGCCGTCGGGAAACAGCATGTCATCCAGCAGAACCCCCGAATCCGGCGTGTCGATGTTCAGCGCCTGCTGCATCGCGCGGCTGGTCAGGCCGATCTTCCAGCCGATCACCCGTGCCCCCGCCGCACGCTTCAGCGCAACCAGCGCCGCCTGCACCGCATAGGCCTCGTCCAGGGTCATCCCGGGATGGCGCAGCGACAGAAGCCCGCACTGGCGGCCGGTCCGTTCCGCCTGATACAGGTCCGCCGCCGCCGCATGGATCTGCTCTGGCGTCATTCGTCGGCCACTCCGTTCCGCAAGGTTCCGATCCCCGGCACCTCGACCTCGACCACATCGCCGGGCTGCAGCCAGACTGGCGGATCGAACCGCGCGCCCGCGCCCGTGGGCGTCCCGGTCACGATGATGTCGCCGGGCACCAGCGTGGTAAAGGTCGAGATATAGGCGATCTGCCGCGCCACCGGGAAGAGCATCCGCCCGGTCCGGTCCTGCTGGCGCAGCGCGCCGTTCACGCGGGTCTCCAGCGCCACATCGACGATCTGCGACGGGTCGCGCCAAGGCACCAACCAAGGCCCCAAGGCGCCCGAGCGGTCCCAGTTCTTGCCTTGCGTCACGTTGAACTTGGCGTGCCGCACCCAGTCGCGGATCGTGCCTTCGTTGCACAGCGTCAGCCCGGCGATATGCGACAGCGCCGCGCTTTCGGGGATGCGGCGCCCCCCCTTGCCGATGATCACGGCGATTTCGCCTTCATAGTCCAGTTGCGGGCTTTCCGGGGGCCGGATCAAGGGCTGGCCATGGCCGGTAAAGCTGCGGGCAAAGCGCGGGAACAGCGACATGTTGGGCGGCGCGTCCTGCCCGTCCCTGTATTCGGCGTTGCGGTCGGGAAAGTTCACGCCCACGCAGATGATCTTTTCCGGGTCCGGCACCGGGATGTCATAGGTGAACGACCCCTCGGCATGGCTGGCCGTCCGGCCTGCCCCCGCCGCCAGAACCTGACCGATCGCCCCGGCCTCGATCACCCGGCGCAGGGTCCGCCATTGCGGAAACTCGGGCGACAGCGCCAGAACGCCCCCTTTGGCGGTCACGCCCCAGAACTGCGTGCCATGGGCGGTGAAGGTGACAAGGTTCATCCCGGCCCCCGTCATGGCGCGATGATCGGGCTGGCCTTGAGGTCGCTTTCCACCGGCGCGGCCCCGTCAAACACCGAGCCCAACTCGAACCACGACCGCGGCGCCGGCGCGCCCCACAGGGTCTGGCGCTGCGGGTCCTTCAGGTCCCATTTGATCGGCTCCAGATCCGGGTCGCAGGTCTGGTAGTCGCTGCAATAGATCTCGGTCCGGTGCCCGCCCTGGTCGCGGATATACAGGAAGAAGGCGTTCGAGATGCCATGCCGCCCCGGCCCGCGTTCGATATTTGCAAGATAGCCGGTGGTCGACATCAGGTCCAAAAGGTCGATGATGTTCAGCGGCGTCGGCACCCAGAAGGCGGTATGGTGCAGGCGCGGGCCGGTGCCGTTGGTAAAGGCGATGTCATGCACGCCGCCCTTGCGATGCATCCAGGCCGCCCAGGTGCGCCCGGTTTCCTCGTCGGCGGTGTATTCGGTCACGCGAAAGCCCATGTCGCCATAAAAGGCCACCGCCTGATCGACGTTCGACGCGAACAGGTTGAAATGGTCGATCCGCAAGGGCTTTACGCCACCATAAAGCTTGTACTGCTGATGGATCGGCTCCAGCCGGTCCATCCGGGCATAGAACTCCAGCGGCACGCCCCAGGGGTCGCGTGTGGCAAGCACACGCCCCATGAAGGGCCGTTCGATCCAGTCCACCGGCAGGCCGCGCCCGGCGAACCAATGCGCGGCGCGGTCCAGGTCGTCCTCGGACCAGACCTTGAAGCCCAGCACACCGACCGAAGCCGCCTCGGCCCGCCGCAGGATCATCGAATGGTGGCCGCGCTCCTCCATCGCGCGAAGATAGAGGCTGTCCTTGTCTTCATGCGTGACCCGCAAGCCCAGCGTGTCGACGTAATAGGCGCGGCTCCAGGCCAGGTCGGTGACCCGCAGTTCGACATGGCTTAGCCGGACGATGTTGAAGGGCGGGTTCAGGTTCGCGGCGGGAAGGGGCATCGGGGCCTCGCTGGACTGGAAAGGGGACGATGGACGGGTTCGGACGGGCCGCTCAGGCACCCAGCCGCTGTATCTTGTGCTGGCCAAGGGCAAAGGCCACGTTCTTCTGTTCCATGTAGAATTCAAACGACCAGTCGCCGCCGTCGCGCCCGATGCCGCTGGCCTTGACCCCGCCGAAGGGGGTGGGCAGGTGGCGGACGTTCTCGCTGTTCACCCAGATCATCCCGGCCTCCAGCGCGTTGGAAAAGCGCAGGGCGCGGGTCAGGTCATTGGTCCAGACATATCCGGCAGCCCATATTGCACCCCGTCGGCGATCGACAGCGCCTCCTCCTCGCCCTTGAACCGGATCGAGGTCAGGAAGGGGCCGAACCTGGGGGCGCGTGCTGCGTGTCCTGCACGAGCAGGGGCCGCTTGAGCTTGGCCAGCTTGCCACCGAATCCTGCCTCTTGCAGTCCAGCCTGACCCGGATGATCCAGCCGCTCGAGGACGAAGGCCTGGTCGCCCGCCACACCCCACCAGAGGATCGCCGCAAGACCGTGCTTGGGATCACCGAAGCCGGTGTCGCGCTGATCCAGCGTCATTCGGCCGAAAGCGCCGCCATCTTCGCCCGGATCGACGCCGAATTCGGGGCCGAGCGGGTCGAACAGTTGCTGGACCTGCTGGAGGACCTTCAGCGTCTGGACCTGCGCCAGACCAGCACGGCGTCCTGATCCTGGCCAGCCCTGTCACCCCGGCTGCGCGCCCAGGGTTCCGTCGGCGATCCAGCCGTCGAAGATTTCCAGAACCGTCCGGCAGAAGGCATCGTCGTTAATGTGCGCGTCGATCTCGGACAGGGTGACGGGCGGCCGGATGACGGCCCGGACCTCGGCGATCACCGCGCGCAGCGCCTCAGGGTCATGGAACGCCTCGCCGGGGCGGTCCCAAGCTTCGATCCCCTGCAAGGGCATCACGAAATGCACGGGTCCCTTGGCCCCTGCCAGACGCGCACCGATGTCGCGGATCAGCGCCAACCGTTCCTCGGTCGAAAAGCCGGCGGACTTGATCAGGCGATTGTGGGCGTGGAACGGACGGTCGGCATAGGCCGGAGGCACCTCTTGCCAGCCGGCAAGGTCGAAGATGTCGGTGCAGCCCGGCGCCACGATCTGCGGGATCCCGCGCTGCCCCGCATTGGTCAGGCGGTCAGCCCCGGCATGCGCCACCGAGCCCACCATCAGGTTGCCCAGTTCGGGCAGCGAAAAGTCCATCACGCAGACGAAATGCCCGTCCCGCGCCAGCGCCTCGAAGGCCATGCCGCCCATGCCGGTGGTGTGAAACACCGCAACGTCGAACCCCCGCGCCTCCAGCGGGGCCTTGAGCCGCGTCATGTAGCTCAGGCAGGATGACCCAAGGCTGGTCATGCCGATCAGCGGGCGGTCGCGGCGCAGGGGCATCGCCCCCATTGCCGCGCCCCAGACCGCCCCTGCCGCCTGCGCCAGCGAGGCCTGGCAGATCGCGTTCAGCCCGTAAAGCCCGCCCGCCCAAAGGATCATCTGGATGTCGGGGGCAAGCCGGTCCGGCGGGATCAGCGGCGAAAAGCTGACGGTCGAGACCACGTATTTCGGCACGCCAAGCGGCAGAGCCTGCGCGCAGTCCAGGACCAGGTCGGTCCCCAGCGTCCCGCCCAGCCCGATCATCGCATCAATCCGGCCTTCCGCGTGCAGCCGGGCGGTCAGCAAAGCCGCCCCCCGCGCCATGATCTGCATCCCCGAGTTTTCGTCGCCCGACGCGATCACCTGGGCAATTGTCGATCCTGCCGCCGCCGCGACATCATGTTTTGACAGATCGGTCGGTTTTTCAGGGTCGCCCAGAACGCTGACGTCCATCGTCAGAACCGCGCCGCCCAGATCCCGGATCCTCTCGGCCACAAAGCGCAGTTCGGCGTCCTTGGTGTCATAGGTGCCGATCAGCAGAATGGTCTTGGTCATGGTCGTCTCCTCAGCCTCGCATGATCGTGCCTGCCGGATCGTAGAATGGCGCAAGCTGCGCATCGACCGGATAGTGCTGCCCGGCGATCTGCACGGCAAAGCCGCCCGCGTCGATCCAGTCGCGCGTCACACCCGCCGCGCGGTGCAGCGTCGCCAGCCCCACCATCGCGCCCAGCCGCCACCCCCACCCGCCCGAGGTCACATGGCCGACCAGCGCGCCGTCCTTCCAGATCGGCTCGTTGTGGATCAGGTAGGGACCGGCTTCCGCCGTCGCACCGGGAACGCGGATCGCCACCATGCGGTCGCGTGTCGCGGCGCCGAATTCGGCCTTCTGCGCCAGCAAGGCCGCGCGCCCGACGAACTCTCCCTTGTCCAGCGCGACGGCAAAGCCAAGTCCGGTTTCGAACGGCGTGTCCTCCTCGGCGATGTCGTGGCCAAAGTGGCGGAACCCTTTCTCCAGCCGACAGGCCCCCAACGCGAACATCCCGGCATGGCGCAGCCCCTGCGCCGCCCCCTGCCGCAGCAATGCCTCGTAGACATGGGCGGTGAATTCCACCGGGATCAGCAGCTCATACCCCAGCTCGCCAAGGAACGACCGCCGGATCGCCCAGACCCGGGCATGGGCCAGATCGATCTCGCGCGCGGCCCCGAAGGGAAAGGCGGCGTTGGACAGATCATCGCCCGACAGGGCCTGCAAGATCGCGCGCGACGCCGGGCCGTGCAGCGTCAAAAGACCATAGGCCCCGGTTGCGTCAAAGATCTCGAACCGCCAGTCCGGGTCGGCATGCGCCCGGATATGGGCCTGGTCGCGGGTCTGGCTGGGATGGCCGGTGACGACCATGAACTGCTGATCCGCGATGCGGGTGACGGTCACATCCGCCTCGATCCCGCCCTTGTGGTTCAGGAACTGCGTGTAGACCGAGGTTCCGACCGGCACATCCATCCGCGCGCCTGACACCCGGTCAAGCGCCCGCACTGCATCCGGCCCCTGCACCAGGATCTTGCCATACATCGACTGGTCCAGAAGCACCGCCGCATCGCGGGCGGCCAGACATTCGTCGCGCACCAGACCCGACCAGTCCTGCCAGCCCAGCGAGGGCCGGTCAGGCCAGCCCTTGCCCGTCGGGTCGAAATACATCGGCACTTCCCAACCGATGCGCTCGGCCAGCGTCGCCCCCGCTGCGACCAGCCTGTCATGCAACGGCACCCGCCTGATGCCACGCGCGCTTTGCACCTGCCGCCCCGGCCATTGCAGCCCGTAGTGAAAGCCGATCGACTCTGCCGCCCGTTCGGCATTGTAGGCGGCGTTGCGCTGGAAGGGATGCGCGCGGGCCGCCAGCAGGGACCCCACGGCGCGCACGGGTTCCCCCTTGGCGATCCAGTGCGCCATGGTCAGCCCGAACCCGCCAGAGTTCAGGATGCCGTTGGAATTCAACCCCGCCGCGATGAACAGCCCCGGCATTTCGGGCGCCGGTCCCAGATAGGGGCGGCCATCGGGCGTAAAGCTTTCCGGCCCGTTGAAGAAGGTCTGGATGCCGGTCTCGGCCAGCAGCGGAAAGCGCGCGAACATCAGTTCCAGCAAGGGTTCGACGTGTTCCATGTCGAAGGGCAGCTCGTCGAACTCGAACTCTGGCGGTATTCCGCCCTGCCCCCAGGCCTTGCCCTGCGCCTCGAAGCCGCCGACCAGAAGCTTGCCCGCATCCTCCTTGGTGTAGATCCGCTCCTCCGCGACAACCAGCGCCGGCGCGGATCGCGCCAGACCCGACAGCGGCTCGGTGACGATGTAGAAATGCTCGGTCGCGTGCAGCGGCACCGTGACGCCGTGGTCGGCGGCGAAACGGGCGCTCCACATCCCGCCCGCAAGCAGGACCTTGTCCGTCGCGATCACCCCCTGCGCGGTTTGCACGCCGCAGACCCGGCCCTTGGCCGTCAGGATCCGCAGCGCCGGGGTATTCTCGAAGATCAGCGCACCGCGTGCCCTGGCCCCCTTGGCCAGCGCCTGCGTCACGTCCAGGGGGTTCACCTGTCCGTTCGACGGCACATGGAACCCGCCGCGCACGTCGGACACCTCGACAATGGGGCAAAGCTCGAGGATAGCGTCGCGGTCCAGAAGCCGCGCCTCGACCTCCATCCGCTTGGCATGGTCGGCCTGCCGCAAAAGCTGTTCCCAGCGCACGTCGGACAACGCCAGATGCAGCGTGCCGTTCTGCTTGTAACCCGTGGCCTGCCCGGTCTCGACCTCAAGCTCGGTGAACAGCCGCGCGGTGTATTTCGACAGGTCGGTCTGCGCCCCGCTTTCGCGCAGCTGCCCGACAATCCCCGCCGCATGCCAGGTTGTGCCAGAGGCCAGTTGCTTGCGCTCCAGCAGCACCGGCCCCTCAACCCCCAGCTTCGCCAGATGGTAAAGCGTCGAGACGCCGATGATGCCGCCGCCGATGATGACGACCGGGGCCGAGGTGGGAAGCATCGCGGTCTCCTGATGGTTCAAATAATGGACCTTGTGGTTCTATTTATGATCCTATAACCTTGAGGCACCTGTCAATCCAGCCGCATCACAGGCACCGGAAGATGAGCACAGTAGACAAGACCCTGAAATTGCTTGGCTATCTGAAGACCACCTCGCCCGAACTTGGCCTAAGCCAGTTCACGCGGCTTTCGGGTGAAGACAAGGCCTCGACGCATCGGCGGCTGACAGAGCTGACAAGGGCGGGGTTTCTGGAACAGGATCCGGTGACCCGGGCCTACCGGCTTGGTGCCGCCCTGACCCGCCTTGCCCTGACGCGTGAGCAGTCCTTTCCCCGCGCCGAACACGCGCGGCGGGTGCTTGAACGCCTTTACGACAGCGTCAGGGAAACCGTCCATGTCTCGGTCATCCAGGGGACTGACGGTCTCAGCACGCTGGCGCATATCGACGATCACAGCCACGGCAACCGCGTCTACATCGAGCCCGCCGATCTCCTCCCGTTCCATGCGACAGCCTCGGGGATCGTCACCCTTGCCTTTGCGGTCAAGCCGTTCCGCGACACGGTTCTGGCCCGCCGGTTCGACAGGCTGACCAGCGAAACCGAAATCGACCCGGCGGTTCTGGCCCTGCATCTGGAAGATGCCCGCCGCAGCGGGTTCGGCCGCTCGGAAGGGGCCTATGAACCCGATGTGTTCAGCGTCGCCGCCCCCCTTTTCGCCAGCGACGGCACCTGCATCGGTGCCATAGCGACGGCCATGCCTAAAGCCCGCTTCACTGAAATGTCCGAGAACCGGATCCTCTCTGCCGTCGCCAAGGCTGCCTCGGACCTCACATCGTATTGGGGCGGTGAGCCGCCGGGCACGCTGAAAGCAACGTGGGACTCCATGATTGTCTAGCGTCACCGGGCCTGAATGCGCTCATGCGTACGGCGAACTCGCCATCCAGCCCCGCGTCCGCCAGTTGCTCCTGGTCTGGCACGTCACGCAAGGTTTCCGCCTGGTTCGCAGTATCCACCCTTCGCCCGCGTAGGCCAGCTCATAGGGGCGCCCCCCAGATCCACCGCAAGATCGACCGATGCTCCCTTCCCCACCAACCTCGACAGATCGGCACGCGGCACCGGGCTCGCCCTCGCAAACAGCAACGCCTCGATCCGGCGCGTCCAATCCCGCCACCGCAGATCGGGCGGCAGGTCAGCCAGATCACGGTCAGGCTCTGCCTCGTCGCGCCGCGCCATGCTCAGACCCCTTAAAGCCGGAACCTGTCCCGCCCGGTCAGCTCTCGCAGCGCGCCCAAGGCAACCTGCCGCTCACACAACCGAC
Source organism: Tabrizicola sp. (assembly GCF_030694085.1). Taxonomy (GTDB): domain Bacteria; phylum Pseudomonadota; class Alphaproteobacteria; order Rhodobacterales; family Rhodobacteraceae; genus Tabrizicola. The sequence continues at coordinate 72,940 of NZ_JAUXZE010000073.1, forward strand.
GCGCGGCACGATCCGACAGGCTGTCAGCCGCAGATCGTTCCCGCGCAGACGCAGATCACGCGCCTACAGAAGCATAGACGAAAGCGGCAGAACATGGGTCCACCCCAGTGACCTTGCCAGCACTGCATCGGCAAGGATCAAGGCCACCTCCTCGGAAGCCTGACTCACGCCGCAAGTGGAAGATAAATGGGTGCTGACCCTAGGGAGCGTCACGCCGCGCAACCCTCGATGATCTCGCCACAACACGCGATGCATGAATTTATTTGATATCCGGGACTTATGTGGTGGCGGAAGCGGTGGGATTCGAACCCACGGTGGGGTTCCCCCCACGCTGGTTTTCAAGACCAGAGCCTTAAACCACTCGGCCACACTTCCGTTCTGACCGGCTTGGCCGGACCACGACGGCCCGAATACGCGTCGCGGATCGATTCTGAAAGACGCTCGCAGGCGAAATCCGCTGATCGTGAGTCCAAGTGCAGCCCTCTGCCCTTCCCTAGGGCGTAGCAACCCTGTATGTTGTGGCAAAAGGCAGGCGGACATACGTGGGGTGGAGGGCGGCAAACGCTCCGGGCGAACGCTCCGGGCTGGCCTCCCGATACCACGGACAGGATCGTCGACAAGCACGGCGACAAGCACGGCGCTTCAGACCGTGCGACTTTGAGGGCGGAACATGGCACGAGTGGGACTCAGGACGATTGTTTTCGGCTTGGCGGCAACGGGGTTGCTGATTGGCTGCGTGGAAGGTGGCGGACAGACCGGCGTGGAGGGGTCCCAGGTTTCACCTTCGACCAGGTCGGCGAAAGGCGCCCGCGACATCGAAGCGCCCGAGGTCTATCAGTCCAACGACAGCGCGCTTTGGGATGGGCGGCCCTCCCTGGGCGGGATCTGGGTGGCGGCGCCGGACGCGGTCAATCCTGAACGGGTCGCGATCTTCAACCCGACGACCGGCAAGACAGTCACCGGCGCTCTCTTCAAGCGCGAACGCGAGAATCCGGGTCCTCGCCTGCAATTGTCATCGGATGCTGCCGAAGCGCTTGGCATCCTGGCCGGCCAGCCGACCCAGATCCGCGTCACCGCGCTGCGCAAGGAAGAAGTCAAGGAAGTCGCCCCAGCCAAGACCACCGCCGTCGCGGCGGCAGCCGATCCGGCCACGGCCCCCGCGGGTGCAGGCACTGAAGCGGCCGCCATCGCCTCGGCAGCCCTGGACGCGGTCGATTCCAAGACGACGAAACCGGCCCCAGCCGAAGGCTCTGCCGGTCTTTCAGGCGAAGCGGTCGCCGCGGCAGCCGTCGCCATCGATGGGGCGGACGCCACCGCCGCCGACGCCGCGCCGACGAAGAAGACCTGGAAAGAGCGCCGGGCCGAAGCCAAGGCCGCACGCGAAGCCAAGCGCCGCGCCGCCGCCGATGCAAAGGCCGCCGCAGCGGCCGCAGCCGCCGGAAGCGCCGCTGTCGAGGGCGAGGCGCCGACGACCTCCCCCGATGCCGCCGCCGCAGCCCTCGCCCCGATCGAATCCGCGCCCCTCGACGCGCGCAGTCCCAAAGCCGCCGAACCGACGCGATCCACGCGCAAGACCATCGGCGACACCCCTGCCCCTGCCGTCAAGCCCGCCGTCGAAGTCCCGGCCGCCAGCGGCCCCGCGCGTCCGATCCAGGTCGCCTCGTTCTCGAAAGAGGACAACGCCAAGCGTGCCGCCGAAGCGCTGGCCAAGATCGGTGTCACCGCCACGCCGCAGAAGTCCGACGCCAATGGCAAGGCTGTCTGGGGCGTCGTGGTGATGGGCGACGATGCGGTCCTGAAGAAGATCAAGGACGCCGGTTTCGCCGACGCCTACTACCTGAAGTAAAGGCCCGCCAATGCTGAACAGTCTGCGTCTTGTCCTGACCCTCCTGGCTTTCGCGATTGCCGCTTTGCCCGCGCGCGCCTTCGAGACCGCTGCCACTGCCGCCTGGGTCTACGACATGACCACCGGCACCGTACTGATGGACAAGAACGCCGACCAGCCGCTTCCCCCCGCCTCAATGTCGAAGATCATGACCATCAACATGCTCTTCGAGGCGCTGCGCGACGGTCGCGTGACGATGGAGACCCAGTTCGCCGTGTCCTCCCGGGCCAGGGCAATGGGTGGCTCGACGATGTTCCTGCAGGAAACCGACCGGCCCACGGTGAACGACCTGATCCACGGCATGATCGTGAACTCGGGCAACGACGCCTGCGTGGTGGTCGCCGAAGGCCTGGCCGGCACTGAAGAAGCTTTCTCGGCCCAGATGACCGAACGCGGCAAGGCGCTCGGGATGACGAACTCGACCTTCGCCAATTCCTCGGGCTGGCCGGACCCCAACCACCGCATGTCGATGCGTGATCTGGGGATTCTCGCCCAGCATCTGATCACGGATTTCCCGGAATATTATCCGATCTTCGCCGAGACGGAATTCAATTACAAGGACCGCGCCCCGGCCAATTCCCGCAACCGCAACCCCTTGCTCGAGCTTGGCGTCGGGGCCGACGGGCTGAAGACCGGGCACACGCAAGAGGCGGGCTATGGCCTGGTGGGCAGCGCCAAGCAAGGCAATCGTCGAGTGATCTTCGTCATCACGGGCCTGTCGTCCGAAAAGGCCCGCGCAGAAGAGGCCGAGCGCATCGTCTCCTGGGCTTTCCGGCAGTTCTCCGAGAAGACCGTCGCCAAGGCGGGCACCCGTGTCGCCGAGGCCGAGGTCCACATGGGCTCGTCCGACACCGTCGGCCTTGTCCCGGCCCAAGATGTGCGCCTCCTTGTGCCCGCCCTCGTGCAGGACCGCGTCATCGCCGAAGTGGTCTACAACGGCCCCCTCCTGGCCCCGGTCACCAAGGGCACTCCGATTGCCGAGCTCATCGTCCACTCCCCTGACCTGCCCGACCGCCGCATTCCGCTGGTCGCCGAGGCCGATGTGGGCACCGCAGGCTACATGAAGCGGCTGACGACAGCGGCCAAGACACTCTACGCCCGCTACATCGGGTCGCCGGCCAGTTGAATGGCCGGTCTCTTCCTCTCGTTCGAAGGCATCGACGGCTCGGGCAAGTCCACGCAGGCCCGCCGCCTGACTGAAACCTTGCGCAGTAAGGGCCACGCAGTCACCTTGACGCGTGAACCCGGCGGCAGTCCCGGTGCCGAGGAAATCCGCCGACTTGTGCTCGAAGGTGCCACAGACCGCTGGTCGCCCGAAACCGAGATCCTCCTGTTCACCGCCGCTCGCCGCGACCATCTTGAAAAGACGATCCGCCCTGCGCTTGCCCGGGGCGAAATCGTGATCACCGACCGCTTTGCGGATTCGACCCGTATCTTCCAGGGGATCACCAGGGGCGACCTGACCGAAACCGTCGACCGGCTACACGCCCTGATGATCGGCATCGAGCCGGACCTGACACTCCTCTTCGACCTTGATCCTGCCAAGGGCCTCGCCCGAGCGACCGCCCGCGCCGGGGTAGAACTTCGGTTCGAGGACATGGGTCTTGCCTTCCAGGAGAAGGCCCGCGCGGGTTTCCTGACCCTTGCGGCGCGCCATGACCGCTTCCGCGTGATTGACGCCGACGCCAACCCCGATGCGGTGGCTGAAAGTGTCTGGGCCACCCTGGCCCCACATCTCGCAACAGGCTGACGCCCGCACCATCGGCCCGAAGGTGGCGGCTGCCGCAGCTCCCTGCCCGCAGGATGCACCCCCGTCCCAGTGCGGATTTCTGTTTCACTGATCCGACTGAGGCATTGATCCTCCCGCACCCTGTCAGACACTTGCGCGGGCGTAAGGTGGGTGATTCACCCACCCTACGCTCTCACTCCACAGCCAACCAGAAGCTCCCCTCCCCCACTCAATCGCTACACCCCTCGCGCATACACCAGACACCAGCGCGGCCCTGATCTGCGCCAGTCACAATTTTCCCCAATCACTCCGGCAGCATCGCCGGGTTCCAGGCGATCTCCCAAAGGTGGCCGTCAGGGTCCTGGAAATACCCGGCATAGCCGCCATAAAATGTGTCTTGCGGCGGTTTCACCACTCTTGCGCCGGCCCTAAGCGCCGTAGCCATGACCTCGTCAACCTCCAGCCGCTGATGGACGTTATGGGCAAGGGCGATGGCCGTCGGGCTGGCTGGCTGCAGGGACAAACCCGTGTCATGGGCCAGATCGATCTGCGCCCAGAGCGCCAGTTTCAGCCCACCTTCCAGCTGAAAGAACGCCACCGCTCCATGCTCGAACTCGCGCCCGACGATCCCATCCGTCGGCAGACCCAAGCCGTCCCGGTAAAATGCGACCGAGCGGTCAAGGTCCGACACGCCCAACGTGATCAGCGACAGTCTTGGCTGCATCATATCCTCCACCACTTGAACGTGGTCCAAGCGCCCCACAGAATTCGGTCCGACCACCAGGCAAGGGAATGTGTCCGACCCATCTCGTCCGGCCTTGAGAAACACGAGACCCGACACGCCCGTTCTTCGACAGCATGCCGCCCGATCAAACCCCAGGTCAATCGCGCCAGCCACTTCCTGTTGCGCACGGCGGACCTCCGCTTTGCTCTCTGTCCCCGAAAATCATCCCTAAAGCAAGGTAAACGCCCACGTCCAACCCGTTGATTTTCCCGGCCCATGACCCAGCGTCCAGCGTGGACAGTCTGCACCCCCTTCCCCTTCCGGCCCTCGCCGTGCAATCTCCCCCGCATGGCTGCGACCGACCCCCTGCCCGAACCAGACCGCCTGGAAGGCGCCCCCCACCCGCGCGAGACACGGGTCCTGTTCGGCCATGCCGCGCAGGAAACCGAATTCCTCCGCGCCTTCACATCCGGCCGCCTCCACCACGCCTGGATGCTGACCGGCCCGAAAGGCGTCGGGAAGGCGACGCTGGCCTGGCGCCTGGCCCGGTTCCTCCTAGCCACGCCCGTCGACGACGGCGGAATGTTCGCAGCCCCCCCGCCCGACACGCTGGACATCGACCCCGCAAGCCCCGTCGCCCGCCGCCTTCTCCAGCTGGCCGAGCCGCGCCACTTCCTTCTGCGCCGCGCCCCGAATGACAAGGAAACCGCGCTTTCCCAGGTCATCTCGGTGGACGAAGTGCGGAAGATGAAATCCTTCTTCGCCCTCACCGCCGCCGATGGTGGTCGCCGCACTGCGATCATCGACGCGGTGGACGAGATGAACCCCGCCGCCGCCAACGCGCTTCTGAAGCTGCTCGAGGAACCACCTCCGAACGTCACCCTGTTCCTGATCGCCCATCAGCCCGCCCGGCTCCTGCCCACCATCCGCTCCCGCTGCCGCGAACTGCGCCTGACACCGCTTGCCCCCCAAGATCTCGCCGATGCCCTGACGCAAGCAGGCGGCGACATCGCCCCCGAAGACCGCGCCGCGCTCGCCGAACTGTCCGGCGGTTCCGTGGGCGAGGCCTTCCGCCTCACCAACCTCGACGGCCTCAAGCTTTACACCGCCCTCACCAGGCTTTTCGCCACCTTGCCCCGACTGGACCGCCCGCAGGCCCTTGCCCTCGCCGACCTCGCCGGGGCCCGCGGTGCCGCCGAGACCTTCGATCTGATCGTCACCCTGATCGACCTCTTCCTCGCCCGCCTCGCCCGCTTCGGCGCGACCGGCCAGACACCGCCCGAGGCCGCCCCGAACGAAGCCCAGCTCCTTGCCCGCCTGGCCCCCCATCCTCATGCCGCCCGCGCCTGGGCGGAACTGGCCCAAAGCCTCTCGGCCCGCGCCCGTCGGGGCAAGGCCGTCAACCTTGACCCTGCCGCGCTTCTGATGGATATGCTCCTGAAGGTCGACGAGACGGCGGGGAGCCTCGCCCTGAGGTAGCCGGAATGACATCTCCCAATTTGCCCGACCTGGTCGACAGCCACTGTCACCTCGACTTCCCAGACCTGATCACCGAAACCGAGGCCATCATCGCCCGCGCCCGCGCCGCCGGCGTCAACCGGATGGTCACGATCTGCACCCGGCTGAAGAACGAACCCAAGGTTCGCGCCCTGGCCGAGGCCCACCCCGAGGTCTTCTACGCCGCCGGCACCCACCCGATGAGCGCCGCCGAGGAACCCCTGGCCACGTTGGACCAGTTGGTCGCCCTCGCTGCGCATCCCCGCTTCGTCGGCATCGGCGAGACCGGCCTCGACTACCACTACACGGCCGAATCGAAGGCGATCCAGCAGACCAGCCTGCGCATCCACATCGAAGCCGCGCAGGAAACCGGACTGCCCCTGATCATCCACGCCCGCGATGCGGATCAGGACATGGAGACGATCCTCGCCGAGGGCATGCGCCTCCGCCCCTACACCTGCGTCATGCACTGCTTTTCCTCGGGTCCCCGACTGGCCGAAGCCGCGCTGGAAATGGGTTTCACGCTCTCGATCTCCGGCATCGCCGCCTTCCCCAAAAGCCAGGACCTGCGCGACATCTTCGCGCGCGCCCCGCTTGACCGGCTGATCCTGGAAACCGACAGCCCCTACCTCGCCCCGCCGCCCTTCCGCGGCAAGCGCAACGAACCGGCCTACGTCGCCCATACCGCCCGCGCACTGGCACCGGTCTTCGGTCTCAGCCTCGAAGACTTTGCCGCAGTCACCACCGCCAATTTCGACCGGCTCTTCCCCCGCGCCGCGCGCGCCGCAAGGGCTGCGTGATGGCGCGGCTTACCTTCACCATCCTCGGCTGCGGCTCGTCCGGTGGCGTTCCCCGCCTCGGAGGCGTCTGGGGCGACTGCGATCCGACGAATCCGAAGAACCGCCGCCGCCGCTGTTCCCTCCTCATCACCCGCGAGACGGCCGAGGGCACCACCCGCGTCCTGATCGACACCTCGCCCGACATGCGTGAACAGCTTCTCGATGCCGGCGTCGGCGCGCTGGACGGTGTGGTCTACACCCATTCCCATGCCGACCACATGCACGGCATCGACGACCTGCGCCAGGTGGTCTTCAACCAGCGCCAACGCCTGCCGGTCTGGGCCGATGGCCCCACGCAAGAGGCGCTTCTCTCCCGCTTCGGCTACGCCTTCGTCCAACCCGAAGGCTCGCCCTACCCTCCGATCCTCGACCTGCACACCATCGACGGCCCGGTCGCTGTCCCGGGCGCGGGCGGGCCGGTCACCCTGACCCCGTTCCGCGCCGACCACGGCAGCATGGACACACTTGGCTTCCGCATCGGCCCCTTGGCCTATCTGCCCGATGCCGTCGACATCCCGGCGGAAAGTTGGCCGGTGCTGGATGGCCTCGACTGCTGGATCGTCGATGCGCTGCGAAGAAAGCCGCACCCGACGCATGCCCATCTCGACATGACCCTCGGCTGGATCGCCCGCGCCAGACCCGCCCGGGCTGTCATCACCAACATGCACATCGACCTCGACTACGAGGTTCTGAAGGCCGAGCTTCCGCCCAACATCACCCCCGCCTTCGACGGTATGACCGTGACCTATGACAACCAGCCCTGACCCCGGGCTTTCATCTTTGTCCAAATATCCCACGGGGGTCCGGGGGTGTGAAACCCCCGGCCAACGCCTGCCATGAGCGCCCTTCTCGACGTCATCCTCCCGGTCTTCCTGGTCATCGGTTTCGGCTATGCCGCCGTCCGCGCCAAGCTTCTGTCAGAGCCCGCCATCGACGGCCTGATGCGCTTTGCGCAGAACTTTGCCGTGCCGTGCCTGCTGTTCCGATCCATCGCGCATCTCGACCTTTCGGCGGCCTATGACCCCGGCCTGATGACCAGTTTCTACGCCGGGGCCTTCGCCGGCTTTTTCGCCTGCTTCTTCGGGACGATCCTGGTGTTCCGCCGTGCGATGCCGGACGCCGTCAGCATCGGCTTTGCCGGACTGTTCTCGAACTCGCTGCTCCTCGGCCTTGCGATCACTGAACGCGCCTACGGGTCCGCAGCCCTGCAGGGCAATTATGCGATCATCTCGCTGCACGCGCCGATGCTCTACGGTTTCGGGATTGCCCTGATGGAATGGGCGCGGACGCGGGGGCATGGGTTGTCGGGTGGGGCGCTGACCCGTCAGATCGGCCGGGCAATCCTGTCGCAATCGCTGGTGATCGGGATCCTTGCAGGCTTTGCGGTGAACCTGGCGGGCAACCCCTTGCCCGACTTCTTCTGGTCCGGCGTCGACATGCTCGCCCGCGCGGCGATTCCCGTGGCGCTTTTCGGGCTGGGCGGGGTTCTCGTCCGCTACCGGATCGAGGGCGACATCGGTCCGGTCCTGATGGTCACCACCGCCTCGCTGGTCCTGCACCCCACGGTGACCTGGCTCCTGGGGACCCGGGTCTTCGATCTGGGAACCGAGGCGCTGCGCTCGGCGGTGGTGACCGCCGCCATGGCCCCCGGCGTGAACGCCTACATGTTCGCCCATATGTACGGGGTCGGCAAACGGGTGAACGCCTCGTCGGTGCTGGTCGCGACGGCCCTGTCCATCGTCACAACCTGGGTCTGGCTGCACCTGCTGCCGTGAGTGTGTCCACGGTGGACAAAACCGAAAATCCCTTCCAAATCAGAAGCTTGATTTCGGACGTTAAGGATTTCTCAACACCTGTACGAGCCGCTTCTCGATGACTGCAACACTCGTCGCCCCCGCGACGAGAAGACGAAGTCGCACGAGGAGCCGCCGATCAGCGCCCGGTCACGCCCCGCAGCCGGTCCGACCGTCGCCGCAGAAGCTCGACCGATGCCAGAAGCAGGGTCGAGATCACCACCAGAATCGTCGCCACCGCCAGGATCGCCGGGCTGATCGCCTCGCGGATGCCGTTGAACATCTGCCGCGGGATGGTCTGCTGGTCGGGACCAGCGATGAACAGCACCGCCACCACCTCGTCAAACGAGGTGACAAAGGCAAAGAGCGCGCCCGAGATCACGCCGGGCAGGATCAAGGGCATGATCACCTTGAAGAAGGTCGTGCGCGGGTTCGCCCCCAGCGACTGTGCCGCCCGGATCAGCGACTGGTCGAAGCCGGACAGCGTCGCCGTCACCGTGATGATGACGAAGGGGATGCCCAGAACCGCATGGGCCATGATCACGCCAAGATGCGAATTGGCCAGACAGCCCTTTTCCGACAAGGCCCAGCCGAAGATCAGCGCCATGGCACTGTCCGGTGCGACACAGGCCTTGGCGAAGAAGAAGCTCATCCCCACCGCGATGATGATGATCGGGACGATCATCGGGGAAATCAGCAGCGCCATGATCAACCGGCGATAGGGCATCTCGGGGCGGCTGAGGCCAAGCGCCGCGATGGTGCCCAGCGTCGTGGCCAGGATCGTGGCCCAAAGCCCGACCCAGAACGAATTCTTCGCCGCCTGCACCCAGGTCGCCCGTTCCCAGACCGTCGACCACCACTGACCGTCGCGCGGCGCCTCGGCGGTGGGATGGCCCAGCGTCAGCAGGGCATCATACCAGCGGGTGCTGTAACCCTCGGGATCAAGCGTCAGCATCCTTTCGGTGAAAGTGAAATAGGGCTCGACGTTGAACGATAGAGGGATCACCACCAGGATCGGCGCGATCAGGAACAGGAAGATCAGCGCGCAGGTCACCCGGAAGGCGTAGTACCAGATGCGTTCCAGCGGCGTGGCATAGGTGGGAAGGGCCATTTGCGGTGTCCTCAACCGAACTTCAGACGGTCGATGCCGACCAGTCGGTCATAAAGCCAGTACAAGAGCAGGATCGATACCAGCAGCATCCCGGCAATCGCCGCGGCCAGCGACCAGTTCGATTTGGTCATGTGGAAGGCGATCAGGTTCGAGATCAGCTGCCCATCCGCGCCGCCGACAAGGGCGGGGGTGATGTAGTAGCCGACCGCAAGGATGAAGACGAGAAGCGAGCCCGCGGCAATGCCCGGCAGCGTCTGCGGCAGGTAGATGCGGCGGAAGGTCGTCCAGCTTGTCGCGCCCAGGCTGCGTGCGGCGCGGGCATAGCTGGGCGGGATCACCCGCATCACGGAATACAGCGGCAGGATCATGAAGGGCAACAGGACATGGGTCATCGCCACGATGGTGCCGGTCATGTTGTACATCATCTGCAACCGGCCGTCGTTTCCGATCAGCCCGGCACTGACCAGAAGGCTGTTGACCACCCCCTGCTCCTGCAAAAGCACGATCCAGGATGTCGTCCGCACCAGCAGCGAGGTCCAGAACGGCAACAGGACCAGGATCATCAGCAGCGACGACTTCGCCATTGGCAGCGTTGCCAGGAGATGCGCCACCGGAAAGGCCAGCAAGAGGCAGAGCACGGTGATGATGCCGGAAATCAGGAAGGTCTTGAAGAAAAGGTAAAGATAGATCCGCTCCTTGTCGCCCCCCCGCGCCCAGCCGTCATCCGTCAGCTTGCGGTCCGAGGCGACCAGATAGAACTCTGGGGTGTAGACGTGGCTTGCGGATTCCATGCCACGCCACAGGGCGGGCCTGGCCCAGTTCTTGTCCACCGCCAGAAGGGCTTCCTTGAAAGGTGGCTGCAGGTCCGCGGCCGCCCGCGCGCCAGCCTTGAACAGGCTGATCGTCCCGGCGACGGAATAGTTGATCCGGGTCCCGGAGGTGCCGGTGGTCTTTTCGTCCTGCATCCGCGCCAGATCCTGCACCAGGGCGGCATAGGCCTCTTCCGGCGGGTTGGCGGGGTCGTAGTCGGGATTGGCGGCGAACCACTGGACCAGCGCGGGGGCCGAGGCGGCAAACCCGTCATGTTCGAAGGACCGTTTCAGCATGTAGCCGATCGGAATCAGGAAGGTCAGCAGCACGAAGGCCAGCAGCGGCAGCACCAGCAAGAGCGCCCGACGCCGTGCCCGGGCCTGGGCCGCCTGAAGCGCGGCTTTCAGCGGGCGCCCGTCGGCGGTCGTCAGAAGTTCGGTCGCGGCCTCGGCCATCTCTGCCCTCGTTCAGATGGAAACCGGGCGCGGATCAGCTCCGCGCCCGGATCAGGCGGTTACTGGCTCAGCCAGGCCTGGAAACGCTCGTTCAGTTCCGAGTCGAAGTCGACCCAGAAGTCCGACGAGGTTTCCAGCGCGTTGCCCATGTTCTCGGGCGCGGTCGGCAGGTGCGGCGCCATCACCGTCTTGCCGTCCTTGAAGATGATCTCTTCGGCCATCGACGACTTGCGCGCCGGGCCGTAGGAGATCTGCTGGGCCGAGGCGCGCAGCCCTTCGGTCGAGGTGGCGAAAGCGATGAACTCCATCGCGTCGGCCATGTTCGGGGCGCCCTTCGGCACGACGAACATTTCGTTCTCGTAGATCTGGCCATCCCAGACGATCTGGAAGGGTTTGCCCTCGTTCATCGCCGCGGCAAAGATCCGGCCATTGTAGGCGGTGGTCATCGCGACCTCGCCATCGGCCAGAAGCTGCGGCGCCTGCGAACCGGCTTCCCACCAGACGACCGACGACTTGATCGTGTCCAGCTTGGCAAAGGCGCGGTCAATGCCCTCCGGGGTACGCAGAGTGTCGTAGACTTCCGATGCCGGAACGCCGTCGCCCATCAGCGCGAATTCCAGGACGGCCTTGGCGCCCTTGCGCAGCCCGCGCTTGCCGGGGAACTTTTCCAGGTCGAAGAAGTCGGCGACCGTGGTCGGGCCTTCCGCGAACTTCGAGGAGTCATAGGCAAAGACGTTCGACCAGATGTCGGTCGAGACGCCACATTCGGTCACGGCGCCGGGCAGGAAGTCTTCTGCGGCAGGGGTCCCATCGGCACCGGCGGGCAGCGTGGCCATGTCGATCGGCTCAAGCACGCCTTCGTCGCACAGGCGGATCGCATCGGCATATTCCAGCGAGGCGACATCAACGGTCACGTTGCCCGCCTCGACCATCGCCTTCACGGCCGGGGCCGGGTTGTCGCTGTCGACCATGATCGTCGGCTTGCCGGTCGCGGCCACGAAGGGCTTGACGAAGGCTTCGGTCTGGGCCTCGCCATAGGCGCCGCCCCAGGACATCACGGTGATGTCCGCCTGCGCGGCAAAGCCGAAGCTTGCCAGCGCGGTGGAAAGGATGAGGGTCTTCTTCATTTTTTGCTCCCTGTTTTCGGTTCACTGGTAACAGGCCGGTTCGCCCGGCCCTTCATCAAGGGTCCAGCGCGCGGGCATCCTGGGGATGCCAGCCCACCTTGATCTTCTGGCCGGGGGAAAGCCTGGTCTGCCCCAGCGTATTGCGCATTTTCATCACGAACCCGTCCGAGTCCGCGACCTTCAGGACGGCGCGCAGGATGTCGCCCATGTAGATCACCTCGACCACTTCCGCGTCGAGTGTATGGGCCCCCGCGGGCATCATCTCGGGCTTGAACTCCACCCGCTCGGGGCGGATCGAGACCAGCGTCTGCTGGCCCTTTTCCTTGATGTTGACGGCGGTCGCGTCGATCAGCTCTCCGGTCCGCAGCCGCACCAGCGCCTTGTCGCCCGACAGCTCCTCGATGGTGCCCAAGAGCTTGTTGTTCTCGCCGATGAACTGCGCGACGAAGCTGTTGTCGGGCCGCTCGTACAGGTCGGCGGGCGGGGCAAGCTGCTGGATCTTGCCGTCGTTGAACACCGCCACGCGGTCCGACATGGTCAGCGCCTCGCCCTGGTCGTGCGTCACGTAGACGACGGTGATCCCAAGGTTCTCGTGCAGGTGCTTGATCTCGAACTGCATGTGCTCGCGCAGCTGCTTGTCCAAGGCACCCAGGGGTTCGTCCATCAGGACAAGCTTGGGGTCGAAGACCAGCGCCCGGGCCAGCGCGATCCGCTGCTGCTGGCCGCCCGAAAGCTGCGCCGGCCGGCGGTTGGCGAAGGCCCCCATCTGCACCATGTCCAGCGCGCGCTTGATCTTCGCCTCGCGGTCGGACTTGCCCATGCCGCGCACTTCCAGCGGGAAGGCCAGGTTCTCGCCCACGGTCATGTGCGGAAACAGAGCGTAATTCTGGAACACCATCCCGATCCCGCGCTTGTGTGGCGGCACCTGGTTGATCGGAGTTCCGTCCAGCCGGATCTCGCCATTTGTGGCGGTCTCGAAGCCCGCCAGCATCATCAGGCAAGTGGTCTTGCCTGACCCCGAAGGGCCAAGCATGGTCAGGAACTCGCCCTTCCCGATGGAAAGGTTCAGGTCCTTCACGACCAGCGTGACGCCGTCGTAGCTTTTCTGGACGTGCTCAAACGCGACGAAGGCGTCGTTGCGGGGCTCAAGCGTCACCCGTGTCTCCCTGATGTGCTGGACGCCTTGGGCGTCTCTTCTGCTTGATTCGACTAAAGCGAAAGCTCCCCCTCAATGCAACGCACTTTTTCCGCGCGAAAGGGCCGTTATGCGACGGCTTTGGCTCCCTTTGCGCCCCTGCGGGAAAAACGGTCAGTTTCAAGGTCCATGGCGGTCGATCTGCCTGCGGACTGCGCAAGAAAAGGAGGCGTTCCGGCAAGGCCTGGCCCGGAAATGCGAAGGGCGCGAAGGTTTCCCCCGCGCCCTTTGGCTTGTCCCGACCGACCCTGGTGCGGATGAAAAGACTCGAACTTTCACTCCGGTTAAGGAACAGCGACCTCAACGCTGCGCGTCTACCAATTCCGCCACATCCGCACGGGGTCTGGTCTTGGACGCCCGCTATCTAGCGACAGTCGCGCAGGAAGGGAAGGGGCATTTTCGCCGCTGCCGCCAACCCCCGCGCTCACCCTCGCGCCCGACCGGCCAAGCGGATATAGAGCGGCAGGTTCAAAGGCATCCGACAAGGCGCATCATGGTGGAATGGACGCATATTCCGGGGCTCGCCCCCTACCCCGAGACCCTTGCCGCAATGGAGGCGCATGTTGCCGCCATGAACGCTGGCACCGCGGGCGAAGCGATCTGGCTTCTGGAACATCCGCCGCTCTATACCGCCGGGACCTCGGCCAAACCCGCCGACCTGGTCACGCCCGACCGATTCCCCGTCTACCCGGTGGGGCGTGGCGGACAGTACACCTACCACGGGCCGGGTCAGCGGGTGATCTACTGCATGCTTGACGTCAAGGCGCGCGGCGGCGACGTGCGCTGCTTTGTCCGCGACCTGGAGCGCTGGGTGATCGACACTCTGGCCGAGTTCAACGTCACGGGAGAGATTCGCGATGGTCGTGTCGGCGTCTGGGTCCAGCGCCCCGACCGTCCCGGCCCGGATGGACAACCCTCCGAGGACAAGATCGCCGCCATCGGCATCAAGCTGCGCCGCTGGGTCAGCTTCCACGGCATTTCGATCAACGTGGAGCCCGACCTCGGCCATTTCGACGGAATCGTCCCCTGTGGCATCCGTGACCATGGCGTCACCAGCCTGGTGGACCTGGGCCTGCCGGTGACGATGGCCGACCTTGATGCGGCGCTGGTGGCCACCTTCCCGCGCCGCTTTCAGGGCGATTGCGCTGCGTCAGATGTCGCATAGCACCAAGATGCTATTGCATATCAATCGCACCAGACCCCATGTTCCGCCCGTGGGGCTGCCAGTCTGCGGCGCTCCGGTTCACATGAGGACACCATGACGAAGTTCATCCTTCTTGGCCTGACTGTCGCCGCCTTGTCGGCCCCTGCCTTCGCGGGTGATCCGGCTGCCGGCGAGGACGCGTTCAAGAAGTGCAAGGCCTGCCATTCCATCGTCGCCCCCGACGGGACCGAGATCCAGAAGGGAGGCCGCACCGGGCCGAACCTCTATGGCGTCATCGGCCGCGGCATCGCGTCGGACCCCGACTTCAACTACGGCGAGTCGCTCGCGGCCCTTGGAGCCACCGGCGCCGTCTGGGACGAGGCGAGCCTTGCGGCCTACACGGCCAACCCGGCCGAATACCTGAAGACCGCGCTTGGCGACCCGGCAGCCAAGTCGAAGATGTCCTTCAAGCTGGCATCGGGCGGCGAGGACGTGGCGGCCTACCTGGCCTCGGTCGCGCAGTAAGCGCGCAGGGTCTCCTTGCGGATCGGGCGGCCCTGCGCCGCCCGATTCCATGTCGCGCCTCAGGGTTTCTGCAGCAGCCCGTCGCCGAACGGATGGTCGATCACCATCCGCCACTCTCCGTTCGCGTCCCGTGTCAGAACCGCGACTGACAGGGCGCGGAACATCGCGCCGTCCGGACCCTGCCCCTCCCAGTCCATCAGATGCAGCGCGATGTCGCCTGACACGACCACCTCATGCCCACCGGGCACAAAGGGAAATCCGGCCGCGACAAAGCCTGCGAACATCTCGGTCAGGGCCGCTTCACCCGTGACCGGTGCGCCGGGGCTGCCAACCACCACGGCACCGGGCCGGTAGGTCGCCAGAATCCCCGACACATCGCCCGCCGCAAAGGATGACATCATCCGCCCGATCACGGTCAGAACGGCCGTCTCGTCCGACGGTCCGGCCGAAACTGCCGTTCCAAGGGCCATCGCTCCTGCCAGCACTGCGGCTACGGTCTTGTCTTTCATATCTTGCTCCTGTGTTTGCAATGAAACCGTGATAGCGTCGGGCATTGTCAGAAAATGGCAGTGGCTTTTCGATGCGCCTGTTTCGCCTGCTCTCGCTTCTCGATGCGCTGCGCCTTCGGCACGGCCCGGTCACGGCGCGGCAGATTGCGGCGGACTGTGGCATCTCGCTGCGCACCGCCTACCGGGACATTGCCGATCTGCAGGCGATGGGCGCCCCGATCCGAGGAGAAGGCGGCGTCGGCTATGTGCTGGAGCCAGGCTATTTCCTGCCGCCCCTCGGTCTGGACGAAGAGGAACTTGAAGCACTGGCCCTTGGTGCGGGACTGGTGGCCGGGTGCGGCGACGCGGCACTTGGAGCGGCCGCCCAGCGGGCGCTTGCCAAGGTTGCCGGGGCGACCCGGTCGGAACGACGGGCCGTGCTGATCGATCCGATCCTCGACGCGGCGCCACCCGCCCCGGCACTGGCCGTGACGGACCTGGCGCCCATACGGCGTGCCATCCGCGAACGCCGCATGACCGAGATCGACTACCTGTCCCTGTCCGGTCAGGCCTCGCACCGCCGCGCCCGCCCGCTTGGCCTGACTGTTTTCAATCACGCCTGGCTTCTGACAATCTGGTGCGAGACGGCTCAGGATTTCCGCCACCTGCGCGCGGATCTGATCAGCCGATTCCATCCCCTGCCCGACCGCTTTCGCCCGGAATCCGGCAAGCGTCTTGCCGACTGCCACCGGCGCGAGGGCCGCAGACCTGAAACTGCCCCGCCACAACCCGAAAAACGCTGCTGAATATGCCTCCTGCGGCAAAGTCGTGCATTGCGACCTTTCGTCGGCATCGCTAAAGACGGGATCACAAGGGAAACCGGGCGGTCCGATAACGGGCCGCAAACGGCATCACGGAACGACCAAAGCGGAGGACGCCAATGGCGGACGCAGCCATCCACGGCCATGACGACCATCATCGACCCGGGTTCTTTACCCGCTGGTTCATGTCGACCAACCACAAGGACATCGGGATCCTCTATCTGTTCGTCGGCGGTTTCGTCGGCCTGATCGCGGTCCTGTTCACCGTCTACATGCGGCTTGAACTGATGCATCCTGGCGTCCAGTACATGTGCCAGGAGGGTGCGCGCTTCGTGGCCGACGCCGCGGCGACCTGTACGCCGAACGGGCACCTGTGGAACGTGCTGATCACCTATCACGGCGTCCTGATGATGTTCTTCGTCGTCATCCCGGCGCTGTTCGGCGGTTTTGGCAACTACTTCATGCCGCTGCAGATCGGTGCGCCGGACATGGCTTTCCCGCGGATGAACAACCTGTCGTTCTGGCTTTACGTCGCCGGGACCTCGCTGGGTGTGGCCTCGATGCTGGCACCGGGCGGTGGCGGTGATCTGGGGACCGGCTTCGGTGGCGGCTGGGTCCTCTACCCGCCCCTGTCGACCACGGCCGAGGGCGGCTATGCGATGGACCTCGCGATCTTCGCCGTCCACCTGTCGGGCGCCTCGTCGATCCTGGGCGCGATCAACATGATCACGACCTTCCTGAACATGCGCGCGCCGGGCATGACCATGCACAAGGTGCCGCTGTTCGGCTGGTCGATCTTCGTGACCGCCTGGCTGATCCTGCTGGCCCTGCCGGTCCTGGCCGGTGCCATCACCATGCTGCTGACCGACCGCAACTTCGGGACCACCTTCTTCTCTCCCTCGGGCGGCGGTGACCCGGTGCTTTACCAGCACATCCTGTGGTTCTTCGGCCACCCCGAGGTCTATATCATCATCATCCCGGCCTTCGGGATCATCTCCCAGGTCATCGCAACATTTGCCCGCAAGCCGATCTTCGGCTACCTGCCGATGGTCTACGCGATGGTGGCGATCGGTGTCCTCGGTTTCGTCGTCTGGGCGCACCACATGTATACCGCCGGCATGTCGCTGACCCAGCAAAGCTACTTCATGCTGGCGACAATGGTCATCGCGGTGCCGACGGGGGTGAAGATCTTCTCGTGGATCGCGACGATCTGGGGTGGGTCGGTCGAGTTCAAGACCCCGATGCTCTGGGCCTTCGGTTTCCTCTTCCTCTTCACCGTCGGTGGCGTCACCGGGATCGTGCTGAGCCAAGCCCCCGTGGACCGCGCCTACCATGACACCTACTACGTCGTGGCGCACTTCCACTACGTGATGTCGCTTGGAGCCGTGTTCGGGATCTTCGCCGGGGTCTACTTCTGGATCGGCAAGATGTCGGGCCGCCAGTACCCGGAATGGGCGGGCAAGCTGCATTTCTGGATGATGTTCATCGGCTCGAACCTCACCTTCTTCCCGCAGCACTTCCTGGGCCGCCAGGGCATGCCGCGCCGCTACATCGACTATCCCGAGGCGTTCGCCTACTGGAACTGGTTCTCGTCGATCGGTGCGTTCCTGTCCTTCGCGTCCTTCGTGTTCTTCATCGGCATCGTGTTCTACACGCTGCTCTGGGGCCGTCGCGTGACCGAGAACAACTACTGGAACGAATACGCCGACACCCTGGAATGGACCCTGCCCTCGCCGCCGCCCGAACACACGTTCGAGCAGCTGCCCAAGCAGTCCGACTGGGACAAGAGCCACGCGCACTAAGCGCCCGATCTGACCGAAGGCCCCGGGCTGCACCAGCGCCCGGGGCCTTTTCCTTTCCTGAAAGGCCTTGCCCCGATGCGTGTCGTCTTCTTCCTTGCCGTGCTGATCCTCGTTGCGCTGGTCGGGTATGTCGGCATCACCGGCTACTTTCTGGCCCATGCCGCCGTGGGCCTGCTGAAAGTCGGGGCCATCTCGACCCTGCTTGCCACCGCGGAACCGCCGACCAGCCCCTTCGGCCTTGGCTACCGCGGCGATCCGACGACGGCCCTCGCGTTGCCGTTCCAGACCGTTACCCTGGACATGCCACTTGGCCCGACCGAGGCGTGGCTCGTCCCCGCCGCCAGCCCCGAGGCGGGCCGCGCGATCTATGTCCACGGCATTGCCGGCGCGCGCGAGGACGGCTACCGCGCCCTGTCCATCCTGCACGCGGCCGGCTGGTCGGTCCTGCTGATCTCCTACCGCAACGACTCCGGCGCCCCCGCATCACCCGAGGGGACCTACGGCTTTGGCCTGACCGAATGGCCCGACCTGGAAGCCGCCGTCACGCAGATGGCTCCTGGCGAGGCCGACAGGGTCCTGGTTGTCGCCGAATCGATGGGCGGAGCGATCCTGGGCCAGTTCCTCGCGCAAAGCCCGCTTGCGTCCCGCGTGCAGGCCGTGGCCCTTGACAGTCCGGCCACAAGCTTCGCTGCCGTGATCGACCACCTTGCCACGCAAGGCGACAAGCCCCTGCCCGGGCTGGTCGCCGCCACTGCCAGACAGATCCTGCCCTTCAAGACCCCCCTGCCCCTTGCAATGGCCGAGGTCGCCGCGACCTACCGGGCCTTCCCGGGCCCGCTGTTCATCGCCCACGGCAGCACCGACCGCATCGTGCCCCAAGGCCCCTCACAGGCGTTGGCTGCCAGCCGCAGCGCCCCGACCGTCACCCTCTGGACCGAGGCGGACCACCTTGGCTCTTACGCCAAGGACCCGGTCGCCTACAGCGCCGCCTTCCGGGACTTTCTGGAACAGATCGGCGGCTAAAGCCGCTCGATCTCGGCCGCGACCCGGGCCTGCAGGTCCCAAAGATAGCGGTCGCGAATCCCCAGCGCCTCCAGGTGGCTGACAGTGTTGTAAAGGTACTCGGCGCAGCTGCCGACGTGACCCACCGCAAGCGCCAGTCGTTGGGCCTGCTCGTCCAAGGTCAGCCGCTCCACATCCGGGTCTCCCTCCGGCGCGCAGTAGAAGACCAGCGCCCTGATCGGCCCTTCCGGTGCCCGGACCGTCACCCAGCGCAGCCAGGGCAGGTCCTCGTGGTAGACGATCTCGCGCCTCAGCAGCCGCAGCATCCGGCCCCGCGGGTCATCCTCGGGCATCCGGTAGGCGACGCCCGTGCAGGCCCCGCCCCGCTGCAGGGCCAGCATCAGCCCGGGCTGATCGGGCGTCGCACGCCAGTTCAGGATGCGCAGGCAGAACGAACGACGCCAGCCATGCACCACCCCCCGCTGCGTCTCGACATGCTCGAAATCCGGCCGCCAGATCAGCGAACCATAGGCAAAAAGCCAGAACGCGCCGCCGGCCAGCTCGGCCACCAGCCGCTCTGCGACCGCTTCCATTTCCGCATCAGACAGCTTTGTCAGGCGCGAGACATGCTCACCCTTCGGCACCTGGCGCGCCACCTTCGCCAGATGCGCCGGCCCCAGTGCCATCACCCGACCCGTTCCAGCCATCGCGGCCCCCCGGTACCTGCCCCGATCAAGGATCGCAAACCTCCAACCCTGTGGCAAGCCGCCCCTTTCCTTTCGACCCGTGCCGATTATTCTTCCCCCATGCCCTACGAATGGCTTCCCCCCGAAGGCGACGCGGCCCGCCTGCATCTCTGGCCGCACCGCTCGCTGACCCAGCGCGGCTTCGTCTGGTTCATCGGCGCGACCGCCGCCCTGATCGCGGTGCCGCTGGTCGGTATCCTGGGCAGCCCGGTGCTCTGGGCGCTGCTCCCGTTCCTGCTGGCGACGATCTGGGCGATCTGGTTCGCCCTGCGCAAGAACGGCCGCGACCGCGATATCGTCGAGGATCTGCGGCTGTCCCCCGACCGCATCACGCTGGTCCGCCACGGCCCCAAGGGCCGCCGCCAGGACTGGGAGGCCAATCCCTACTGGCTGCGTGTCACGCTGCACGAAACCGGCGGGCCGGTGCCGAACTACCTGACGTTGAAGGCCGACGGACGCGAGGTCGAACTGGGTGCCTTCCTGACCGAGGAAGAGCGCATCGCGCTGCGCAGCGATTTGCAGTCCCGCCTGCGCGCGCTGCGCTGACTTGATCCCGATCAAGGCCGCCTGTCCGTGAAGGACGCAAACTACGTGCAACCGGAGGCCTGCGATGACCCACCCAATGACCCACCCAATCGCCCGCTGGACCCGCCCCGTCGCCCTTGCCGCCGCCGCTTTTGGCGCCCTGACCATCTTCAGCGGCAGCCTGGTGCTTTTCGGCCCCCGGGCTGCACAGGATGCAGCCGGGAATGCTGTGCCTTTTGTGGTGATCTTCAATACTGCGGCGGGGTTCGCATACCTGGCCGGGGCCGTGGCAATTTGGCGGAACCACCCGTCCGCAAGGTCAATCGCGATTGTCATCGGTGTGGCGACCCTGATCGTCCTGGCGGGTTTCGCCGCCACCGCCCTGACCGGCGCGCCGGTCGAGCTGCGGACCGCGCTCGCCCTGCCGTTCCGCGCGGCGTTCTGGCTGGTGATCGCCTGGGCCCTTGGACGCCAGACCCACGCTGCCTGAGCGCTTAGCCCAGCAAGGCGCAGCCGTATGTCTTTTCAAGATGGTTGGTTATCGACCACGCCCACGAACTCGTCCGGCGGTTCATCGCCAGCGCCGTGCCCAGCGTCGGCTCGCCCGCACTGACATCCTGCATCATCTTGCCGACGAAGACCTCGGCGAACTTCTCGACGTTCTCCTCGAAGGCTGCCTGCGCCTTTTCCGCCTGCACCTGCGGAGAGACTCCGTCGGACCCCGACTTGCAGGCATAGACATAGGTTTCACCGTTCGAGGCGACGATCTCCACCCGCTCGCGCCCCGGATACATCAGCGCCAGGACCGAGGTCATGTCGAACGCGAGCGCGACCGCAGCCGCCAGCATCAGCCCAGCCGCGCCTTGACCAGCGCGCCGACTGCGCCGAAATCCATCTGCCCGGTATAGCGCGCCTTCAGGGCCGCCATCACCTTGCCCACGTCGCGGATGCTGGTTGCCCCGGTCTCGGCCACCGCCGCATCGACAGCCGCCGAAACCTCGGCCTGGTCCATCTGGCGCGGCAGAAACTCCTGGATCACCCCGATTTCGGCCAGTTCCTTCTCGGCCAGTTCCAGCCGCCCACCCTCTTCGTAGGCGCGCGCCGATTCCTGGCGCTGCTTCACCATCTTGCCCATGATCTGCAGGATTTCCGGCTCTCCGACCTCGCCCGCGTCCTGATCGCCGCGCAGAGCAATCTCGCGGTCCTTGATGGCGGCGTTGATCAGACGCAGCGTCGAAAGCCGATCGACTTCCTTTGCCTTCATGGCCTCTTTCAGGGCCGTCTGCAGACGGTCGCGCAAAAGCATGGTCGGACTTTCCGATAGTTTCCCCAGGATCGTGACTTTACTCTGAACCAGCCCGAACCGCAACCGGGACTGATTTGGCCAAACCATTGATTCCCTTTGACAAACCTTTTCGCATCCGCCCTTGACCCTGCGGCCCCCGCCCCTTAGTTTCCGCGCAATTTGCCGAATGGGAGAGTCGCCATGCCTGCGCCGCAGAAGCCTACCGCCTGCCTCGCGCTTGCCGACGGCACCCTTTTTTACGGCCACGGCTTCGGCGCCACCGGCGAGACGGTGGCTGAACTGGTCTTCAACACCGCGATGACCGGCTACCAGGAGATCATGACCGACCCCTCCTATGCGGGTCAGGTCGTGACCTTCACCTTCCCTCACATCGGCAACACCGGCGTCACGCCCGAGGATGACGAGACGGCCACCCCTTCGGCCGCTGGAATGGTGGTCAAGTGGGACCCGACCGAACCCTCGAACTGGCGCTCGACTGGCGAGCTGACCCAGTGGCTGACCCGGATCGGCCGCATCGGCATCGGCGGCATCGACACCCGCCGCCTGACCCGGGCGATCCGCCAGCAAGGTGCTCCGCATGTGGCGCTGGCGCATGACCCCGAGGGCAAGTTCGACATCGAAAAGCTGGTCGCCCGCGCCCGCGCCTGGAAGGGCCTTGTCGGCCTCGACCTCGCCAAGGACGTGACTTGCGCCCAATCCTACCGCTGGGACGAAAAACGCTGGGCCTGGCCCGAGGGCTATACCAAGCGGACCGGTCCCGGCCTGCGCGTCGTCGCCATCGACTACGGTGCCAAACGCAACATCCTGCGCTGCCTCGCATCCGTGGGCTGCGAAGTGACCGTCCTGCCCGCCTCTGCCACCGCCGAGGACGTGCTGGCGCTGAACCCCGAAGGCGTGTTCCTGTCGAACGGCCCCGGCGACCCGGCTGCGACCGGCGCCTATGCCGTGCCGATGATCCAGGGCGTTCTGGCCCGCGACCTGCCCTTGTTCGGCATCTGCCTTGGTCACCAGATGCTGGCCTTGGCCCTTGGCGCCAAAACCCGCAAGATGAACCACGGCCACCACGGCGCGAACCACCCGGTCAAGGACCTGACCACCGGCAAGGTCGAGATCACCTCGATGAACCACGGCTTCACCGTCGACGCCGACACCCTGCCCAAGGGCGTGTCCGAGACCCACGTCAGCCTGTTCGATGGCACGAATTGCGGCATCGCCGTGGACGGCAAGCCGGTCTATTCGGTCCAGTACCACCCCGAAGCCTCGCCCGGCCCCCAGGACAGCTTCTACCTCTTCGAACGTTTCGCCCAGGCCATGCAGGCCCGCCGCGTCTGAGCGGCATTAACGACCTGTTAACCCCCCGCGCGCATGCTGGCGTTCGGAAATTGGGGAATGGGCATGGGTGCCGCCGAACGGATCAGCGTACTGGAATTGCCTCAGGCGGCAGCCCGTGGCCCACGCCGCACCTTTGCCGTCGGCGCCTCGCTGCTGCGCGAAGGTGTCGTTTCACCGGAAGAGATGCTGACCGCGCTCGCCCAACAGGGGCGCGAATCCGGGCGTCTGCCGGATGTGCTGCGCGCGCGTGGCCTTGTGGTGGAACGCGACCTCCTCGGGGTCGATGCGCGGAACTGGGGCCTGCGGCTGGTCGATCTTGATGCGGCCCTGCCCGATCCCCGGCTGATCGACGCGGTTGGCATGCAGGACTGCCTGCGTCACGGCCTTGTGCCCTGGCAGAAGGTCGGCGACGTCACCATCGTCGCGACCTCCCGCCCGGAGGAGTTTCGCCGCCTCCGCCCGATGCTGGAAGACCGCCTTGGCCCCGTTGCCGCCGGCATCGCCTCCTCTCGCGCGATCCTGGGGGCCATCCACGCCCGCCGCGGCGACCTGCTGGCGCGCGCCGCTGAAACCCGCGTGGCCCCTGCCGAAAGCTGCCGCTCCTGGCCGCGCCTGCACCAGTCGCCCCGCGCGATGCTGGTGCTTGGCCTGACCTTCGCCGCCCTCGCCCTTGCGCCCCTTGTCACTGGTCTTGCCGCCCTCGGCTTTGCCGTCTTCTCCCTCGCCTGCCTCGCCACGCTGAAGATCGCCGCCACCATCGCCGCCCTGCGCGCGCCGCTTCCCGGTCCGCAGCCCGCCTCGGACGCCATTCCCACCGTGGTTTCCATCATCGTGGCACTCTACCGTGAGGCGGACATCGCCCCCCGCCTCGTCCGCCGCCTTGCGCGCCTTGACTACCCGGTCGAACTTCTGGACGTCATCCTCGCGGTCGAGGCTGAAGATCACATCACCCTCGATGCACTTGCCAACGCCGAACTGCCGCCCTGGATGCGCGTGGTGATCGTGCCCGAAGGCCAGGTCAAGACCAAGCCCCGCGCCCTGAACCACGCGCTCGACCACGCCCGCGGTGCCATCATCGGGGTCTATGACGCCGAGGACGCGCCCGAGCCCGACCAGCTGATACGTGTCGTCGAACGCTTTCAGCGCTCCGGCCCCGAGGTGGCCTGCCTGCAAGGCATGCTCGATTACTACAACCCCCGCACAAACTGGCTAAGCCGTTGTTTCACTATCGAATATGCCGGCTGGTTCCGCTTGGTCCTGCCGGGTCTGGCCCGTCTGGGGCTGGTCGTGCCCCTGGGCGGAACCACCCTTTTCTTCCGGCGCGAGGTGCTGGACAAGCTGGGCGCCTGGGACGCGCACAACGTGACCGAGGACGCCGATCTCGGCATCCGCCTCGCACGCCACGGCTACCGGACCGAACTGATCGACACCGTCACCCATGAAGAGGCGAACTGTCGCCCGCTTCCCTGGATCAAGCAGCGCTCGCGCTGGATCAAGGGTTACATGATGACCTGGGCCGTCCACATGCGCCAACCGCGGCTTTTGTGGCGGCAGCTAGGACCCAGGGGCTTTCTCGGCTTCCAGGTCCTGTTCCTTGGTACGATCGCGCAGTTCCTGCTCGCCCCCTTGCTGTGGTCGTTCATGCTTCTGCCCTTCGGCTTCGACCACCCGCTTTACGCAGCACTTCCGGTGATCGCCGTCTGGGCCATCGCCGGGATCTTCTTCCTGTCCGAGGCCGCGAACATCTTCATCGGCGCTCTTGGTCTTGGCCGGACGCGGCACAGCCTCAGCCCGCTCTGGGTGCTGACGCTCAAGGTCTATTACCCGCTTGCCTCGCTGGCGGCCTACAAGGGGCTGCTCGAACTCGCGACCCGGCCGTTCTACTGGGACAAGACCACCCACGGCCTATTTGACCATGCCGAGTCCAAGGACTGACTCAGGCCATTCCGGGAAAGCCGCAGGCGGACGCAGGTCACCGACGCATTGGCCCCCAAGGCCTAGCGCATCCGCAACTCACCCGCGTCCACCCGCAACCGCGTCTCAAAGGCCTGGCTGATGTGCGACTTCAAGGCCAGATAGGCCGCATCACCATCCCCCGCCTCGATCGCGGCCACGATCTGCGCATGTTCGTCCAGCGCCACCTCGTCCCGACCTTCGGCGGCAAAAGAGGTGTTCGCCATCAGGGCCATCGACCGATGCACCAGATCCAGCTGCTGCACCAGAAACCGGTTGTGGCTGGCCAGATGGATCTGCTTGTGGAACCGCTTGTTCGCCCGGGACAAGGCGCGCGGATCGCCGCCCAGAAGCGCCCGGTCCTCGGCAACCATGCTTTTCAGCACCCGCACTTCCTCGGGCGTCGCATGGCGCGCGGCCAGACGTGCCGCCAGCCCCTCCAGTTCGGTCCGCACTGCGTAAAGCTCGGCCAGCTGGTTGTGGTCCAGCGAAGCCACGATCAGGCTCCGCCCGTCGCGGGTCAGCATCGCCTGGGTCTCCAGCCGTTGCAGCGCCTCCCGCACCGGAGTCCGGCTCACGCCCAACCGCTCGGCCAGTTCGCTTTCGACCAGCCGGTCGCCGGGCTTGTAGACCCCGGCCTCGATCGCTTCCATGATCAGCGTATAGGCGTCTTTCTGCACGTGCCGTCCCTTACCTTGTGCCGCGGACCATAAGCCGCCCGCCCCCCCGCGATCAACCCTTCCAAACGCCGCTGCCCTGCCCTACACCGAAGCCCATGCCGAAACAGGATTTCAGCCATGTCGCCACCTGGGTCTTCGACCTGGACAACACGCTCTACCCGCCCCACATGCGCCTCTTCGACCAGATCGAAGTGCGGATGACCGACTGGGTGATGCAGGCGCTGCAGGTCGACCGGGCGCGGGCAGACCACCTGCGTGCCTATTACTGGCGGACCTACGGCACCACGCTGGCGGGCCTGATGCGCGAGCATGGCGTCGACCCTGGCCCCTACCTGACGGACGTCCACGACATCGACTTTTCGGTCCTGTCGCCCGACCCCAGCCTCGCGCGATCCATCGCCCATCTTCCCGGCCGCAAGATCGTCTACACCAACGCCTGCGCCCCCTATGCCGAGAAAGTCCTTGCGGCGCGTGGACTTGCAGGTCTTTTCGACGGCATCTACGGCGTCGAGCATGCCGAGTTTCACCCCAAGCCGGACGCCCAGGCCTTCGCCACCGTCTTTGGCAAAGACGGCCTTGACCCCTCACGCGGCGCCATGTTCGAGGATGATGCCCGCAACCTTGCCGTGCCGCACGCACTTGGCATGCGCACCGTTCACGTCGCCCCCGCGCCCGAACCGGCCAACCACATCCACCACCACACGTCCGACCTCGCAGCCTTCCTGGCCCGTCTGGTGGAGTGACACTCCGCCACATCGCCCTCGCGCGACGAGGCCCTAAATGTGAACGCAGTCTCCCGTGACCAGGATGCCGCAATGACCCTTGCCACCGCCAATCCCCCCAGCGCCTTTGGCCGCCTTGCCCGCGCCACTCCGGTCGTAGGCCAGGTGATCCGTGACATCGAGCGCGACACCAGCAGCATCTACTACCTTCTGGTCATCGTCCTGACTGCCGTGGTGCTGGGCATCCAGACCTGGGGCCTGCCTGCCCTGGTCCTGACCGCGCTGGCGCTTGTCCCGGTGATGTTCGTCCTGTTGGTCCTGATCGCCCGGCCATAGCGCATCGGACCCTGAGGCGTCCTGTCCTCTGGTCCCCCGTGCCGCCACAGCCTATGCTGACCGATGGAGGGCCGACATGCGCGAAACCACCGATATCCTGATCTCTGGCGGCGGCGTTGCCGGGTTGACGGCCGCTTGCGCCCTTGGCTCTGCCGGGTTCCGCGTGATCTGCGTCGATCCCGCCCCGCCGATCACGGAAAGCGACGCTCACGGCGCAGACTTGCGCACGACCGCCTTCCTGCAACCCTCGATCCCGGTCCTGCAGGGCGCGGGACTCTGGTCCCGCCTCGAACCCCATGCAGCCCCGCTTCAGGTCATGCGGATCATCGACGCTG
Organism: Tabrizicola sp.; assembly: GCF_030694085.1. Lineage (GTDB taxonomy): Bacteria > Pseudomonadota > Alphaproteobacteria > Rhodobacterales > Rhodobacteraceae > Tabrizicola. The sequence continues at coordinate 99,822 of NZ_JAUXZE010000073.1, forward strand.
GTGGAGAGAATCCCGAGGCCCGACTGATCAAGGACTTCGACGCCGCCGACATCTCTGACGAGCCCTTCGGCTGGAACCTGCCCAACTGGCTCTTGCGCCGCGAGATGGTGGCCCGGCTCTCCGGGTTGTCCAACGTCGGCTTCCGTCCCGGCGTCGGCTTCACCCGCATGCTGACCCGCGATACCGAGGCTCTGGTGACCCTGTCCGACGGCACCCAGGTTTCGGCCAAGCTGGTGATCGGGGCCGACGGTCGCACATCTCCGGTCCGCGAGGCCCTGGGGATCGCCGCCAGGACCACCCGATATGGCCAGAAGGCGCTGGCCTTCGCCGTCACCCATGCGATCCCGCACCACAACGTCTCGACCGAGGTCCACCGCTCGGGAGGTCCCTTCACCCTGGTTCCCCTGCCCGACCGCGACGGCCGGCCGGCCTCGGCCGTGGTCTGGATGGAAAGCGGGCCCGAGGTCGCGCGTCTTGCCTCCCTGCCCGTGTCTGCGTTCGAGTCCGAGATGACCACGCGTTCCTCAGGCATCTTGGGTCATCTGACACTTGTCAGCCGCCGTTCGGTCTGGCCGATCATCAGCCAGATCGCTGACCGCCTGTCGGGACCTCGCACCGTCCTGATGGCCGAGGCCGCGCATGTCGTGCCCCCGATTGGCGCGCAAGGCCTGAACATGAGCCTTGCCGACCTTGCATCGCTTCTGGACCTGGTCCGCACTCACTCCGCCGACCCCGGCGTGCCCGCCGTGACCGAAGCCTTCCACCGCGCCCGGCACCTTGAGGTCAGGGGCCGTGTCACCGGCATCGACCTACTGAACCGCGCCTCGATGGCCGGGTCCCCTGTCCTGCGCGATCTCCGCGCCAAGGCACTGGACGCGCTTTATTCGGCCAGCCCCATCCGCCACTCACTGATGCGGGCCGGGCTCGGCGCTGGCGGAAAATCTGCTACGTCCACGCGCGACTGAAGTTTCGTGCATTTTTGCACATACCTCTGTCAACATCACGACGCGGCTCCTCCCGACTGAAACATGTGAACGATAAGCCGGCCACCTAACGCGATTGCTTCTGGAAATCGCGGGGTTCGCCGCACAAGGCGCACGTGAGTTCACATTCCAGAGACAGCACGCGACAAAGCCGTGATTTCCCTTTTCCTCGGCCAGACCCCAATTCTCCTTCACCGCCCCACGGTGGGGCAGGACGAAAGAAACCAAGGATTACAAGATGAAAAGCTTCGCTCTCGCCACCGCTCTCGTTGTCGCTTCCGCCTTCACCGCATCGGCCCAGGAGGCCGCCCCGGTCGCACTGTCGTCTGCAATCCAGTCGCAGATCCTGAACTGGGTGCCGGATGCCGATCTGTCGAACCTGACCAACTCGCAGTATGCCCGCATCGTCACGCTGTTCTCGAAGTCCGAGAACCTGCGCGCCGGCGAAGATCCCGTCAACCAGGTCAAGGTTATCCTGAACGCGCAGTGATCGCGAACTCTGCCGTAACGCACAGGCCGGAGAGCTCCCCTCCGGCCTGTGTATTCGTCTAGGGACCGTTCAAAGAACCGCGTCGACCGCCCGCTGCAGCCGTGCCACGGTCGCGTCGACGTCCTTCAGCTTGTCCAGACCGAACAGCCCCAGCCGGAAAGTCTTGAACTCCGGTCCCTCGCCAACCTGCAACGGCACCCCCGCTGCAATCTGCAATCCCTCGGCCCGAAACTTGGCACCGTTCTGCACGTCGGGATCACTGGTGTAGCTCACCACCACTCCCGGCGCCTGGAAGCCGTCGGCGGCGACCGAAGCCACCCCCTTCGCCGCCAGCATCGCCCGCACCGCGCGCCCCAGCGCCCATTGCGCGGCCTTCGCTTCCTCGAACCCCATCGCCTCCGTCTCGACCATTGCGTCCCGGAATCCGACGATGGCATCCGTCGGCATCGTCGCATGATAGGCATGGCCACCCTTCTCGTAGGCCTCCATGATCACGCGCCACTTCTTCAGATCCAGCGCAAAGCTGTTCGACGCGGTCTCGCCCAGCCGCACCTCTGCCGCTGGGGACAGCACCACGACACCCGCCGAGGGTGAAGCCGACCACCCCTTCTGCGGCGCGCTGATCAGCACATCGACCCCGGTCGCCGCCATGTCCACCCAGATGCAGCCCGACGCGATGCAGTCCAGCACCATCAGCGCCCCCACTTCATGGGCCGCTGTCGCCATCTGCGCGATGTAGTCGTCGGGCAGGATGATCCCCGCACTCGTCTCGACATGCGGGGCAAAGACCGCCTCTGGGCGAACCTCGCGGATCTTGGCCACCACCTCGTCGATGGGGGGCGGCGCATAGGGCGCACGGGCATCGTTCCCGGTCTGCCGCGCCATCACCACGGTCGTCTCGCCCGCGAAGCCGCCCGCTTCGAAGATCTGCGTCCAGCGATAGCTGAACCAGCCGTTTCGCACGATCAGCACCCGGCCCTTGCCGAACTGCCGCGCCACGGCCTCCATCGCGTAGGTGCCGCCACCCGGGACCAGCGCCACCGCCGAGCCCTTGTAGACCTCCGTCAGCATCCCCGACAGGTCGCGCATGACGTGCTGAAACCGCGCCGACATATGGTTCAGCGAGCGGTCGGTAAAGACGACCGAAAACTCCTCAAGCCCCTCGGGGTCGATATGGGCGTGCAATCCGGGCATCTCAGGTCCTTTCCGAAACTCGGTGGCGGGCCTTTGCCAGCCAGTCAGGGTTGATTTCGACGCCCCAGCCGGGCGCATCGGTCACGGTAACGTGGCCGCCGTCGACAGCATAGGGTGCTCCCAGGAAAAGTCCCTCCTGCCAAGGATAATAATCCGGCCCCTCGATCGAAAGCTCCAGATACTTCCCTGCATTGGGGATCGCGCGCAGAAGATGCATGGTGCACATCGTCACCAGTCCCAGGTTCGCCGCGTGGGGCGTGATTGGCAGACCGGCGCGTTCGCCCATCCGGCAGACTTCCAAGGTCCGATACATGCCGCCAAGATACATGATGTCGGGTTGCAGAATATCCACCGCCTGGTGCTCGATGGCCAGTTGCCAGGCGGACAATTCGCAATCCTGCTCGCCCCCGGCCACGTCAAGGGACAGCGCCGCGCGCACCTCTGCCGTCTGGTCGACCTCCCAATAGGGACAGGGTTCCTCGAAATGAGTGATGCCGTGGTCCTCCAGCATCCGGCCGACCGCGATGGCCCGCTTTGACGAATAGCAGGAATTTCCATCAACCAGTTTCTCAACACTGTCTCCGAGCGCCTTGGAAACAATGGGAATAACAGATTCCGTCCGCCCCGGCCATTCATCCTGGTCACGCCCACATTCCGCACCGACGCGCCACTTGAAGGCATCAAAACCGAAGTCATCCCGCAGCTTGACGAACCGCGCAGCCTCGTCCTCGGGCGTGATGTCGCGCTTCATCGATGAGGCATAGGCCCGCACGCGGCCGGGCGAGCCGCCCAGAAGCGATACGACAGGCTTGCCCGCAACCTGCCCCCGCAGATCCCAGACTGCGGTGTCCAGCCCCGCCTGCGCCCGCCGCAGGTAGCTGCCGGGGAACTTGTGCTCGCGCTCGTAGATGCGGCGCAGCGTGTCCTCAAGATCCTCGACGCAGGTGCCCAAGGCATGGGGGGCGACCTGGCGGTGGAAGATTTCTGCTGTCAGGTCCGCCTGATAGGTAGATGTCTGGCCCCAGCCCACATCGCCCGTGTCAGCCGTGACCTTGACGAAACAGACGAAGGGCGTGTCGAAGGTTTCCAGCTTGGCGATCTTCATGGTCTCTCCCGGACTGCTCGTCGTGCGACTTCGTCTTCTCCTCGCAAGGCGACGAGCGCATGAAATGCGACGAGGAGCGACCCCGATCCTAGACGCGGAAGATCACGCTTTCCCGACCGTTTCCGCCATGCCAAGAGGTCCAGGGCGACGCTCCTCGGTCAGAAGAACATTCGCCTCGACGTTCCCCACCCCCGGCAGCGTCATGATCCGGCGTCGCAGGACCCGCTCGAAATCCGCGATGTCGCGGGCGACGACGCGCAGGCGATAGTCGAAAAGCCCCAGCACGTGCTGCACGACCTGCACCTCGGGAATAGCCTGCACCGCCCGCTCGAAATCCTCCAGACTGACCCGGCCCTTGGTCGCGAGCTTCACGCCCAGAAAGACCGTGACCCCAAATCCCAGCTTCTCTCGGTCCACGTCCACCACCAGGCCCTGCAGCACCCCCGCCTCCTCCAACCGGCGCACCCGCCGCCAGGCTGCGGGCTGCGACAGGCCCAGACGGCGGCCAAGTTCCCCGGCCGACAGCGTGCCCTCGGCGGAAAGCGCCCGCAGTATCGCCCGGTCGGTATCGTCAAGGTCGAGCGCGCCGTAAGTCACAGCGGCAGCCCTCCGGTTTCCTTGATGGTCGACACCAGCATCAGCGCCTCGACCTCGGCGATATGCGGCAGTGTCAGGATTCGGTCGCGGTAGATCCCGGTCCAATGTCCCATGTCGCGGGCAATCACGTTCAGGCGGACATCGACCCGGCCCAGGAAGGTCTCGATCGAGGTCACTTCGGGCACCCCCCGCGCCGCCGCAATGAACTCGTCGAAGGCACGCTGGTTGGTCTTGTCCAGCGTGAAGCGGAGGCTGACCTCGACCTCATACCCCAGCGCCCGCCAATCGATCCGCGCCCCCTCGCTGCGGATCACCCCCGCCTGGCGCAGTCGATCCAGCCGACGCCAGAGCGTCGCCCCGGTGACCCCTGCACGGTCCGCCAGCACGGCCCGCTCCAGCCCAGGCTCGGCCAGCCAGTGACGCAGGATGCGGCGGTCGGTATCGTCCAGCTGCATGATTTAGCCGACAAATTTGATTATGACGCATGATCTTTTGCAGATTGCGGCAATAATGTCAAAGATTGCACGGTCCTGTTGGCAAAAATCCCTACTTTGCCCCCATCAACAGCAAAGGGAGACGCCAAATGCGCGTTTACTACGACCGTGACTGCGATGTGAACCTGATCAAGGACAAGAAAGTCGCCATCCTGGGCTACGGCAGCCAGGGCCATGCCCACGCGCTGAACCTTCGCGATTCGGGTGCGAAGAACGTCGTTGTCGCCCTCCGCCCTGGTTCGGCCTCCGCCAAGAAGTGCGAAGCCGAAGGTCTGAAGGTCATGGACATCGCCGCCGCCGCCGCCTGGTGCGACCTGATCATGTTCACCATGCCCGACGAGCTTCAGGCCGAGACCTACAAGAAATACGTCCACGACAACCTGCGTGAAGGCAGTGCCATCGCCTTCGCCCACGGCCTGAACGTGCATTTCGGCCTGATCGAGCCGAAGAAGGGCGTCGACGTCATCATGATGGCCCCGAAAGGCCCCGGCCATACCGTCCGCGGCGAATACACCAAGGGCGGCGGCGTGCCGTGCCTCGTCGCCGTCCACCAGGACGCGACGGGCAAGGCGATGGAAATCGGCCTGTCCTACTGCTCGGCCATCGGCGGCGGGCGGTCCGGCATCATCGAGACCAACTTCCGCCAGGAATGTGAAACCGACCTCTTCGGTGAACAGGCCGTGCTGTGTGGCGGACTTGTCGAGCTGATCCGCATGGGCTTTGAAACCCTGGTGGAAGCCGGCTATGAGCCCGAAATGGCCTATTTCGAGTGCCTGCACGAAGTGAAGCTGATCGTGGACCTGATCTACGAAGGCGGCATCGCCAACATGAACTACTCGATCTCGAACACCGCCGAATATGGCGAATACGTCTCCGGCCCGCGCATCCTGCCCTACGCCGAAACCAAGGCCCGGATGAAAGAGGTTCTGACCGACATCCAGACCGGCAAGTTCGTGCGCGACTTCATGCAGGAGAACGCCGTCGGCCAGCCGTTCTTCAAGGCGACCCGCCGGATCAACGACGAACACCAGATCGAACAGGTCGGTGAAAAGCTGCGCGCCATGATGCCCTGGATCTCCAAGGGCAAGATGGTGGACAAGGCCCGCAACTGAGCCTCAACCAACACCGAAAGGGCGCCCCAGCGGGCGCCCTTTTTCCTACGGCTCGTCGCGGCGCAGCATCTGCCGCCGCACTTGGGCCACCGGCACCCGCGCCAGTTCCATCCGCCGCACGACCCGCAGCCGGTCTTCCAGCGGCAAGAGGAACGCCACCCCGCCATATTTGCCGTCCTTCGCCAGGCTGGACACCGGCGCATTCGGATCGCGCATCCGGTCCTTGGTCCTCTCCTTGCTGATCAGCGCCAGGACCCCAACGGCCAAGAGAGTGAACAGCGAAAGGAAAGGCACGATTCCACCATCGAACATCCTTGCCTCCTAGGTCAAAAGGCACCCCACGGTGCCATCGAAAGACCAACCGCCCTGGGCCCACCCCGGTTCCCTGGCCACCGTTTTCCTTTGTATTCCCGCCCCGCCTTTGGCACCTTTGCGCCGGCAGGGCGCAGGGGGCAGGATGCGGATCAAGGACTTGGCACGGCGGGTCGCGCATGATCCGTCAACAGGACGCAGCACCTGATGGCCACCGTTCTCATCCTGATGCCGACTGGCGGCCAGGTCGACACGCCCGCAATGCTCAGCCTGATCGGGCTGACCCAGGCGATGGCCCGCCGCAAGGTCGCCTTCGCGATCAAGACCTGGGAATGGTCCGACCTCGTCATCTCGCGCAATTACCTGATGTCGTACTTCCTGGCGCAAAAGCAGTTTACCCATGCGCTGCTTCTCGACAGCGACATGAGCTACCCGGCCGAGCTTTTCTTCGACCTCCTGGACTTCGACGCCGACTTCACCTGCGCACCCTACCCCCAGCGACAGATGCGCTGGCAGGCCTTCCGCAGCCTGATCGAAGCCGAAGCGTCAAAGCCCGAGGCCGACCGCGCCGCGACCGCCGACCTTCTGGCCCGTTCGCTGCGCTACAATGTCGCCGAGACCTTCGAAGCGGGCCAACCCTGGCCGCATGAGGCACGGGGCGGCTTCCGCAAGGTCCCCGGCGTCGGCACCGGCTTCCTCCTCCTCCGCCGCGCCGTGCCCGAGCGCATGGTCGACACCGGCACCGCGAAAGCCGTTCCCGGCTTCAACGGGCCCGGCTACCCCGGCGCCGATTTCCACGACTTCTTCAGCCACCTGCGCGGGCGCGACGGCCAGGTCATGCACGGCGAGGACACCTCGTTCTGCCGCCGCTGGATCGAGGGCTGCGGCGGCGAGATCTGGTGCCACGAGACCGCGAAGATCACCCACCACGGCAGCCTCGCCTATCCTGGTGACTATGCTCTTGCCCGGAAAATGGGCAAACCGGACTGAATTTCCCGGCGTGGCGGGGCGGCTCCGGCTTACCACAGTCGAAGACTCCCCGAATCCCTCGAAATGTGGCAGTTTTCTCGAAAGAGGGCTTCGTGAGGGATGTAGTTGGTGCGACTGGTTGCCCGGTTTTCTCCCCTGACCGCCCCGGTGCTGCAACGACTGCTTGGACCCGGCCAGCCCGAGACGCAGGTCCTGCACCCCGCCGAAACCGTCCCGGTGAAACCGCCCGCATGCCTTGACGGTATGTTGGAGCGCGTGACCGGAACCGACGAACATTCGACCATCGCCTATCACATGCAAGTGGCCCGCGAGACGACCGTCACCCATGCCCCCGTCCTGCGGCATGTCTGGCGCGCGGCGCTGGTCCGCCGGCACGGCTTTGCGACCTGGCGCAAGCATGAACGCTACGGCAAGAGCTTCGGACTGTCCGACATTGTCCGGCCGGTGGCGCAGGTGCCGGTCCTGCGCTATTGCCACAGCTGGGTCAGCTGGCGCTACTTCGGGCATTGGCTGACCGATTCCATCCCGACCGCCCTGATCGAACCCGACTCCGGCGCACTCTGGATGCCGCATGATCCGACCTGGGCGCATTGCCCCGGATATCTCGACGCGCTGGCGCTGCCCGCCCTGCCCGACCGGCCGGTTCTGACCGACCAGCTTGTCACCTACCAGGATTTCGGACAGGGAAGCCACAAGGTCGCCCGCTACAACCGCATCCGGGACCAGCTTCAGGCCCGGTTCGGCAGGCCTGGGGAAACGGCTGTCTATCTCCGCCGTGGCCGGACCGGGGCGCCACGCTGGATCGCGAACGAGGACGCCCTTGTCGAAGCGCTGCTTGCCCGGAACTGGCAGGTGATCGACATTGCCGGCACCTCGGTCGAGACGATGCAGCGTGCGCTTTGCCCCGCGAAGATCGTGGTCAGCATCGACGGCAGTCATCTTGACCACGCCCACCTGTCGCTTCGGCCCGGCAGCAAGATGGTGGTCCTGGTGCCGCAGGACCGCTTTACCATGCGCCAGGTCGGACTTTCCCGTGCCCATGACGTTGCCCCTGGATTCGTGGTGGTGAATGGCTCGGTCCAGACCGGCTATCACGCCGATCTCGACGAAATCCTGCGCACCCTGGACCTGACGGATGCAGCGGCCTGATCACCACGTCATTCGGCCTGACCCGACCAGCCCTTGCCGGGCGTCCAGGCCCAGACCTCCCCGGCCTCGCCCGTTGGATCGGCTTCCAGGACCGCCATCCCCGGGGCCGCCCCGGGCGTCAGGGCCTGGCAGGTCGTCACCGGCCCGTCGGACATCGGCGGGTCGTCCAGCGTCACCGCCCAGTAGGCCCGGGCATCGCCTGTCTCGCAGCTATGCGTTCCCGTGACCTCGACCAGCAGCACCGGCTGGCCGACCAGCGCCACGCTGTCCGCGTCGCCCGGAAAGCCCAGGATGGCCACATCCGCGCCCGAGAGGACCGGGATCTGCTCCTCGTCCAGGCCGACGGTCATGATCTCGATCGTGCCGACGACAGCGATTTTCACCTGCTTGCCACTGATGATGTGCGTCTCGTCCCGCATCTCGGCCTGGGCCGCGGGTGCCAAAGCAGCCAGACCCGCTGCCAGTAAAGTCGCCCTCATTCCCCGACCGCACCGCGCAGCGCCGCCATTGCCTCGGCCGGCCAATGCGTCGTGTCTGCAGGCCAGAGCCGCGGTTCGATCTCGCCCGCGACATGCCAGACCGCAAAGACACCCTCGGTCGCCGGATGCAGGTAAAGCAGCGCCCAGTCGGCATCGCAGGTGAACTTCAGGCACGCCTGGCCCAGATAGCCCTCGGCCGTCAGATCCCCCGAACCAAGGTCCGAGATGCGCTCGGCAAAGATGGGATAATCCGCGCCCAGGCCCGTCTCCAGCGCGGACAAGACCGGCCCGACCTTCATCGCATCGACCGGGTGCGATTGTGCGAGGTCCGCAACCGCCTGCCACCCCGCGCCTGGATCGGCGCTGAAGTCCTCGGGCAAGGCCTCGGTCAGGCCGGTCACCGGGTTCCAGACCCAGACCTCCCCCGGCTCGGACAGAGGCTCGGTTGCGAAAACCAACGCCTCGGGCTGCACCTGCACGGCAAACTCCCGACAGCTGTCCAGCGGGCCGAACAGCGCCGCGGAGGCGCCTTCGGGCAGCGCCAGCACAAAGGGCGCAGCCCCGCAGGCATTGCCGCCCGAACCGGCGACGCCGGTAACCACCGTGACTCCGCCCACGACCGGCACGGCCTCGTCCAGATAGATCACTCCGTTCTCGTGCAGCACCTCGCCATCGACGACCAGCGCCGCGCCGCCCATGCCGTCGTCCTTGATCGCGATCAGATGCCCGGCAACCGATCGTTCCTGCGCCAGACCGGCCTGCGCCCAAAGCACCGCCAGCACCCCTGCCGCCTGTCCCAGTTTCCGCATGTCCTGCCTCGCGTCGTTGCTTTCCCGCCGCAGAGTGCCCCCGACCCACGTCCTCGCGCCAGAGCGGAAAGCCTGACCTTTCGGCCTCCGGGCAATTCTTAAGACCAGATTAACGCGAAAAGGCAAACCATTGTTTCAACTGACAAAAGCAAAGATGTCCACCGTGGACAGCGTCAGACGGCCGCCTCCACCGCGCCCACGATTTCGTCGACCACGGCAGCCAGCAGGGCCTCGTCCTCACATTCCGCCATGACCCGGATCAGCGGCTCTGTCCCGGATTTGCGGATCAGGATGCGCCCCAACCCCTCGATCCGCTGCTCGCTCGCCCGGATCACCTCCTGGACCGAGGCGACCTCCAGCGGCTTGGCCCCGGCCGAGAACCGCACATTCTTCAACATCTGCGGGACGGTCTCGAACGACCGCGTCAGCTCCGACGCAGGCCGCCCGGTCCGCACCATCTCGGCCAGGAACTGCAACCCCGCGACCAGCCCATCCCCGGTCGTCGCATAATCGGTCATCACGATGTGCCCGGATTGCTCACCCCCCAGGTTGAAGCCCCCCTCGCGCATCCGTTCGACGACGTAGCGGTCGCCCACCGCCGTCCGTTCCAGCCGCAGGCCGCGACCCGCCAGGAACCGCTCCAGCCCCAGGTTGGACATCACCGTGGCGACCAGCGCCCCACCCGAAAGCCGCCCCTCCTCGGCCCAGCGGGCCGCCAGAAGCGCCATGATCTGATCCCCGTCCGCGACGCGGCCCGTCTCGTCCAGGATCATGATCCGGTCGGCGTCGCCATCCAGGCTGATCCCGACATGCGCCCCGTGCGACACGACGGCCTCGGCAGCGGTCTCGGTGTGCGTCGACCCGCAGCGGTGATTGATGTTTGTCCCATTCGGATGGACGCCGACCGGGATCACTTCGGCCCCCAGTTCCCACAGCACCTCGGGCGCCGCCTTGTAGGCAGCCCCGTTCGCGCAATCGATCACCACCTTCAATCCGTCCAGGCGCAGGCCGTTGGGGAAGGAGGTCTTGACGAATTCCTGATACCGGCCCCGCCCGTCCTCGATCCGCTTCGCCCGCCCGATGTTCTCCGGCTTGGCAGGCTGGATCTCGCCCTCGACCATCGCCTCGATCTCGGCTTCGGCACTGTCCGAAAGCTTGAAGCCATCCGGCCCGAAGAACTTGATCCCGTTGTCCTGGTGCGGGTTGTGGCTGGCGCTGATCATCACCCCCACATCCGCCCGCATCGACCGCGTAAGATACCCCACCGCGGGCGTAGGCACCGGACCCAGCAGGAGAACATTCATCCCCGTCGAGCAGAACCCCGCCGTCAGCGCGTTCTCCAGCATGTAGCCAGACAGCCGGGTGTCCTTGCCGATCACCACCCGATGCGCCGATGACCCATCCCGGCGGAAATACCGCCCTGCCGCTGCCCCCAGCTTCAAAGCAAGTTCCGCCGTCATCGGCCAGCTGTTCGCACGCCCCCGGACGCCATCGGTACCAAACAGCTTGCGGCTCATGCCTCGTCCTCCAGATGATCGGTGTTCATCGCCTGCCACAATCGCAGGGCCTGCCTTGTCTCGGGCACGTCATGCACGCGGACGATCTGCGCCCCTTGCGCCACCCCTGCCAGTGCAGTGGCGATGGACCCCGGCGCCCGGCTCTCTGGCGCATCGGCCTGCCCGATCCTTCCGATGAACCGCTTGCGCGAGGTGCCAAGCAGAATCGGGCAGCCAAGCCCGTGGAACAGCGCCAGGCCGCGCAGCAAGGCAAGGTTGTGCGCTTCCGTCTTCCCGAAGCCGATGCCCGGATCAAGCACGATCCGTGCCCGGTCGATCCCCAACGCCTCGGCCCGTGCGAGGCGGGTTGCAAGCGCGTCGTAGACGTCCAGCAGGACGTCTCCATAATGCGGATTGTCCTGCATCGTTGCGGGCACGCCCTGGGCATGCATCAGGACGACCGGCACGTTCCGCTGCGCTACCAATGGCCCTAACGCCGGATCGAAGTCGAAGGCCGAGACGTCATTCACGATGGAGGCACCGGCCTCAAGCGCCGCTGCAGCGACCAGAGCCTTGCGGGTGTCGATGGAAATCGGCGCAGTCAGTCCCCCGTCCCGCAGCGCCCGGATCACCGGGGCGGTGCGGTCGATCTCCTCCTCGACCGGGACCTCAACTGCACCGGGACGGGTGCTTTCGCCGCCGATGTCAATGATCTCGGCCCCTGTCGCCATCGCGCGGGCCTGCGTCCCGGCGGCCTCGGCCCCCAGGAACTTGCCACCGTCGGAAAAGCTGTCCGGCGTCACGTTCAGGATGCCCATCAGCCGCGGCCGGTCCATCGCCACCCCGGCAAAGTCGGGTCGACGCGCGGTCAGCCGGTGCAGAACCGATGCGGGGACTTCTGACGCGGGAACGATCCGGGCCGCCGCGGCGCGCGACAGGACCTCGACCCGGTCAAACCAGCACCAGCCACCGGCCAGCACGAAAGCCGCTGCCGGACGGGCGGGATCGGTCATCGCGATGGGGCGGAAGTATTCCATGCCCCCGGAGTGGCCGATGGTCCGCCGCTTTTCAAGGGGGAAGCTTCAGGCGCGCCGCACCGGAACGCGGCTTCCTGCCGGGACTGCAACGTCGCCGTGAACAACCAGCGCCGAGGCCGACATTGTTTCCGCCAGCCACAGGGCAAGGCTGACCGGCTCGGATCCCTTCGGCCCGTCCACGGCATCCAGCACCAGCTTTGATGGTGCCCAGACGACCGATTGCCCGCGCTTGATCGCCCAGTCGATTTCCGTCCGCGTCGCCACCACCACGCAGCGCGGGTCGCGGGCGGCAAGGGTCCAGGCGTTCTGCTCCATTGCCAGCAGATCCACCCGGCGCTGGGTCGGCTTGTGGCCGGTCACCGGGCGCGGCAGGTCGGGCAGTCCGACCGCCAGGATCAGTGGCAGCCCCTCGGCCAGCAGCGCATCCAGCCGGGCCGAAAGGTCGGGCGCATGGATCGACAGGTTGTCAAGATAGACGACCAGCGGATGCACCGCCTCCATCCCTTCGTCGCCGGCCTTCTGCACCGGGCGTTCAGCGCGCGACCGAACGATCTCGACCCCCAGGGCATAGGGGCCGATGTCCAGCTTCTCGATCCGCACGAAGACCCGCATGGCAGCGGGCTCGGCCAGAATTCGCTCGGCCACCCGTTCGGCCAGCGTTTCCAGAAGGTTCAACCGCTCGGCCGCAAGTTCCGCGTCGATCGCCTCGGTGATCCGGTCGTATGAGAGGATGCGGTCGACGTCATCGTCCAGCGGCTCGGTGACCGGCCGGACTTCGACCACCACGTTGAAGCGCAAACGCTGCTTGTGGCCGCGCTCTTTCTGGAACGCCCCGATATCGGCTTCGACCACATGGTCGCGCAAACTGATCCGGTCGCGCGGGGCAGCCCCTGCCGAGGCCTCGGCCCGATCTTCGGGATGGGCGAAGGCAAGCTCGATATCGGACATGGTCATGGGCGCCTCCGCAGTTCCGCCCGTCATAGCATGCAGCGCGCGGTGGCCAAGCGAGAAGGCGTCACCGAACGCGCAATACCCGACATCAGCCCCGAGTGCCGGGCTGGCGGTAGAAGAGATGCGCGCCGATGGCTGCCGTCCGGGCAAACCGCTTCGACCAGCTTGGCTTGACGGCCCGCGTATGGAAATGCGTGGCCCCGTCGGTCAACAGCCGTGGCGCGCCGTCCAGCATGGCGTGCGCGATCCGACCTGCAAGATCGGCGGCGCGCGTCTCGCGCATCTTCACCATGCCCTGACAGACGTATGAGAACTGGCACCCCCCGCCACCGCGCTGCTTGACCACGCCGCAGATGGTGCGGGGATAAAGCGGGCTGTCGACGCGGTTCAGGATGACTTCCGCCACCGCGATCTGCCCCTCAAGGCTTTCACCGCGCGCCTCGAAATACAGCGCCTCGGTCAGACATTTCCACTGCTCGTCGCCGGTCGGCTCGGGGCGGGACATCAGCCAGTCCTCGGTGATCCCATCGGTCATGGCGATGGCAGGCAAGGGGCCGGTCAGATCGGGCGCGGGCAGGCGTTTCAAGTCGGGACTCAGGGCGGCCGACTGAAAGCCGAACATGCTGGCTGGCCAGCTGCCATCCGCCGTGGCGGCCGTGGCTGCCAAAGCCATCGCCAGCGCGAGGGTCAGAACGCGTTTCATCTGCTCAATTCCGTCTTTGGTGGTGGCGGACGTATCCCCGCCTTTGCAAGCAGCAGGCCACCTAGGGGTTCTGTTCCCGCCGGTCCACCGCTGTTGCCCAAATGTCACGGAATTCGATGCTGCGTAAGCGAAATGCCGCCTAAAATCGGGGGATTCTCTTAAGAAATGGTTATAATTAACTGATTTTAAACGTTTTTCGCCCTATCGTTGAGCGCAAGGTGCGCCGCAGCCAACCGCGCCATCGGCACCCGGTAGGGCGAGCAGGACACGTAATCGAAGCCCGCCTGCCGACAGAAATCGATCGACTCCGGGTTCCCGCCATGCTCGCCGCAGATGGAAAGCGTCAGGTCTTTCCGCGTCTTGCGGCCCCGCTCGGCTCCGATGTGCAGAAGCTCGCCCACCCCGTCGATGTCCAGGATGTGGAACGGGTCCTCGGGGAAAACCCCCAGCCGGACATAGGTGTTCATGAAGCGACCGGCGTCGTCGCGGCTCAACCCATAGGTCATCTGGGTCAGGTCGTTGGTGCCAAAGGACAGGAAGGCGGCGTGCTGGGCGATCTCTCCGGCCCTTAGTGCGGCGCGGGGGGTTTCGACCATGACACCCAGCTTGAAATCGAAGCTTGCCCCGGCCTTGGTGCGCACCATCGCCGCCACCGCGTCGATCCGGGTCTTGACCAGCTCGACCTCACGCCGGGCGCTGACCAGCGGGATCATGATCTCGGGCACCACGGGGGCACCCCGGCGGGCGGATTCCAACGTCGCCTCGAAGATCGCCTGGGCCTGCATGTCATAGATTTCCGGCAGGACCACCCCCAGCCGGACCCCGCGCATCCCAAGCATCGGGTTCACCTCGGTCAGCGCCTCGGCGCGGCGGGTGACTTCGCTAAGCGGGCGGTCCAGGGCTTCGGCCAGATCGCGCAGCCCCTCACGGTCCGAGGGCAGGAATTCGTGCAGAGGCGGGTCAAACAGGCGTATGCAGACCGGAAGTCCCTGCATGATTTCAAAGAGCTGCACGAAATCGGCCCGCTGCATCGGCAACAGCCGCGCAAGTGCCGCCGCCCGGTCGCCGGGGCTGTCGGCGAAGATCATCTCGCGCATCACGATCAGGCGGTCTTCGTCGAAGAACATGTGTTCGGTCCGGCAAAGCCCAATGCCCTCGGCCTCGAACTTGCGTGCGGTTTCGGCGTCGGCGGGGGTGTCGGCGTTGGCCCGGATGCCGATGTCGCGCACCTCGTCGGCCCAGGCCAGCAGCCGGCGGAAACTGTCGTCCAGAGCAGGGGGCAGCATTTCGGCCGCGCCCGCCAGCGCCTCGCCCTTGGTGCCGTCCAGTGTCACCAGGTCGCCCTCGCGGAAGACGCGTCCGTCCGCTGCCGTCAGTTTCTTGTCCCGTGTGTCCATCCGCACTTCGGACGCACCCACCACGCACGGAAGACCAAGCCCCCGCGCGATCACCGCCGCATGGCTCGTCATACCGCCGCGTTCCGTCAACACTGCCGCCGACGAATGCATCCCCCGGATGTCCTCGGGCGCCGTTTCGCGCCGCACCAGGATGCAGGCCTCGCCCCGCGCCGCGGCCGCCTGCGCTGCCGAGGACGAGAACACCAGAATTCCCGTCGCCGCCCCAGGGGACGCCGCGATCCCCCGCGCGATCACGTCGCGCTCTCCGCGTGGGTCGACCTGATGGTGCAGAAGCTCCGACAGCGCGCGCGGTTCGACCCGCAGCACAGCCTCGTTGCGCGGGATGATCCCGTCCTCGGCCAGCGCCACGGCGATCCGCAACCCTGCGCGGGCCGAGCGTTGTACCTTCACCGCGTCCAGCACGGCCAGGCGGCCATCCTCGATGGTGAACTCGATCTGCATTTCCTCGCGCAGGCGCTGGCGGCAGACCGTCCCGTGCTCCACCAACCGGGCGAAGATCTCGGGGGCCACATCTTCCAGCGACGGGCCGCGCGCATCGCGGGTCAGATACAGTGCTTCGGTCGTCTTCAGCGCGTCACGACCCTGGCTCTGGCCCAGGTACCGCCCGGTGATCTGCGGCTGGCCGGTCACCGGATCGACGAACTGCATGACACCCGAGCCCGAGATCCCCTGCCCGATCCCCTGCGCCATTTCCTGCACGACCAGCCCAAGCGCCGCCTCCTCGGGCGCACCCTTGGCCTGGCGCAGAAGCCGGGCCGAGGTCCCCTCCCAGGCCCGCGCCATCGACCGCAAGACCTCGGACAACTGGCGGGAGGGCTCTTGCGGGAAGGGCTCGTCGGTTTCGACTTCGTATTCGCGCAAGGCGTCGCGCAGGGCACCCGGCCCCGGCTTCAACCCATCAAAGACCTCGGGGTCCAGCCGCGCCACATGGATCGCATAAGCCTGCACGAAGCGCAGATAGAGCGCATCCGCAGCCGCCTCGCCATGCGTTTCGGCCAGGCGCGCATGGCGCTTGGCGTTCAGCCCGATGTTCAGGATCGTCGCCGGGCCGCCCCAATCCGGGTTGGCAGGGCTGGGGCGCACGCTGATCAGCGGCCCATCGCCGAAATTGTCAAGGATTCCAGCCGCATCCACCCCATGCCCGGCCGCGATGGCGCGCACGGTGGTCGAGGGCAGCGCCACGGATTTCGGCACGGGAAGGTCCAGCCTCACCAGCCGCTGCAGGCATTTGGCCCGCCAGCCGTGGTTTGCGGTCGCGATCTGCGCGCTTGGCGTGATCTGCGCAAACTCCGCGATGGGGTCATGTTTCTGCACTGCAGCACCTTTTGTTCAGGTGCAGAATACGCCGAAACCCCTGTCAATCAAGCGTGACATGTCAGTTGGATGACGAATCTTTGGGCAAACGCGAAACCCGCCCCGGACTTGATCCGGGGCCTCCCCTTCTCGCACAAGGCCCCGGATCAAGCCCGGGTCGGGTTCACCCTTCGATGCGCGTCAGATCCGCGACGCCGGAACAGACCGCCCGGATGCGGTGCAGAAGGTTCAGCCGGTTGCGCCGGACGATCTGGTTGTCGCTGTTGACCTGAACGGCGGTAAAGAACGCGTCGATCGGCGCGCGAAGGGCGGCCATCGCCGCCATCGCAGTGCCGAAATCCTCGTTCGCCATCGCCGGGGTGATCGTCGCCTCGGCGGTGTCGAGCGCCGCGAACAGCGCCCGTTCCTCGTCCGTCTCGGCAAACTTCGGGTCCGCGCCGAACGAGTATTCGACACCGTCCTTGGCCTCGGCCTGGCTGAGGATGTTGTTCGCCCGCTTGAAGCCCTGCAACAGGTTCGCCCCGTCCTCGGTCTTGAGCGTTTCGGAAAGCGCTGTGGCCCGCTTGACGAGCAGCGTCAGGTCGTCGTTCCCCGGCATGGCAAGGCAGGCGTCGATGATGTCGTGCCGCACGCCCTGGTCCTTGAGGTAGACCTTGAGGCGGTCGTGGAAGAAGGAGAGGAGGTCGGGCGCAAGCGATGACCCTGTTTCATGCAGAGCCGCCGAATACCGGTCTGTGCCGACATCCTTGGACCGTGCTTGGTCAAGAATCTTCGCCGCAAAGCCCAACTGAACAACGAAGTAGGAGACTTTCTGAGCGAGCCTTATCCGCACCCCATTCCCGAGCACCAACCGAATAACCCCAAGCGCCGCCCGCCGCAGCGCAAACGGGTCCTTTGACCCCGTCGGCTTCTCGTCAATCGCCCAGAACCCGGTCAGCGTGTCGATCTTGTCGGCCAGCGCCACGGCGACTGACACCGGCTCCGAAGGCACCCCATCACTCTCCCCCTTCGGCCGCCAATGGTCCCGCGCGGCATCTGCAACGGAAGCCTTCTCCCCGGCCTCCAGCGCATAGTAGCGGCCCATCACGCCCTGCAACTCGGGGAACTCGCCCACCATCGCCGAGCGAAGATCCAGCTTCGCCAGCTTCGCGGCGTGGGCAGCATCGTCAGCATCCGCCCCCACCAGCGGCGCAATCTCGCGCGCCAGCGCCGCGATCCGCTCGATCCGATCCGCCTGCGAGCCAAGCTTGTTGTGGAAGGTAACCGCCTTCAGCCCCTCCACCCACTCACCCATCCCGGACTTCGCGACGCGCAAGTCATTCTCCCAGAAGAACTTCGCGTCCGAGAGACGCGCCGCGAGGACCTTCTGGTTGCCCTTCAGGATCACCTCGCCGCCATCCGCCGCCTCGATGTTCGCCACGGTGACAAAGCCCTCGATCCGCCCGGTCTTGGGGTTCTTCACCGAAAAGAACTTCTGGTGTTCCTTCATGCTGGTCTGCAGCACCTCGGGCGGCAACGAAAGGAACTGGTCCGCAATCCGGCCCATCAGCGGCACCGGCCATTCCACCAGCCCCGCCACCTCGGTCAGCAGACCGGTGTCAGGAACAACCTCCATCCCCGCCGCAAAGGCCAGGTTCTGCGCGCCCTGCCAGATCGCGGCCTCGCGCTCGGCGCTGTCCAGCACCACCTTGGCGCGCTTCAGCTTGACGGCGTAGTCGTCAAAGCCCGTCACCACAAAGCGCCCCATGCCCATGAAGCGGTGGCCCTCGGTCACATTGCCCGAGACGATCCCGTCCACCGTCAGCGGCACGACATGCGCGCCGGTCTCATCCGACAAGAGGCAGAGGATCGACTGCAAGGGCCGGACCCAGCGCAAACTGCCCGCGCCCCAGCGCATCGACTTCGGCCAGGGGAAATTGCGGATCACCGCTTCCAGCACCTCGGCGACGATCGCCGACGCCGCACGGCCCGGCTTTTCCACCACCGCATAGAAGGTCTCGCCCTTCTTGTCCGCCCGCCGCTCCAGTTGGTCCAGCGTCAGGCCCGTCGACCGCAGAAACCCCTCCACCGCCTGCGCGGGGGCCAACACCGACGGCCCCTTGCGTTCCTCCCGCACCGGGCGGCTTTCCGCGGTCAGCCCCTCGACCGACAGCACCAGCCGCCGCGGGGTCGAGAAAGCCCCGGCAGAGGCATAGGTCAGCCCGGCCTCGACCAGCCCGTCGGTCACCAGCTTGCGCAGGTCCTCGCGGGCGCGGGCCTGCATGCGCGCCGGGATTTCCTCGGAGAAGAGTTCGATCAGAAGGTCGGGCATGTCAGGTTCCTAGATCCAGTCGAGGTTCACGCGGGCGGGCGGATAGGCGGCGACGATGGCGGCGCGCAGGTCGGCAAAGCGCGGGCGCAGGTCCTTGAACTTGCGCTCATGGGTCTCGGCGACGGTCAGCTGGATATGGTCGAAAAGCCGCGCCTCCAGCATGGCGCCCAGAAGGTCCAGTTCGGCCCCCTCGATGTCCATCTTGATAAAGGCGACCCGGTCGTGCGCGTCCAGAAGTCCGCGCAGGAAGGCCGGGAAGTCGATCAGCGCCACGTCGATCCCCTCATCCTCGGCGATATTGTGCCCCCCAGCGACGACCGTGCTTTTCACCGACGCGAAGTCCGGGTTGTCGTCCCAGTTCGCCGCCCGCATCAGCCGCACGGTCCCGGCTTCCACCCCTACCGCCGCCGCATGCAGCACCACGTTCGACGCGGTGGCGAAGCGGTCCTGCAGATGCGCCAGGTTGTAGGGGTCGGGCTCGAAGGCATGGACCGTGGCACCGGATGCGGCCAGCACCTCGGTCACATCGCCCCGGTTCGCGCCGCAGTCCACCACCACATCCCCCGGCCGCAGCATCGAGACGACGCCCGCCAAAAGCCCCTCGGCCCGCGCATGGCGCAGGTCGCGCTTGTGACGGCGCTTCAGCTTCCTCAGGGCGTCCTCGGCCTCGGCCATGCTCACTCCGCGAGGTTGCCGTTCAGCTGGTGCCAGGCGAAGGCGCGCCCGTCGGGGAAGACGGCCACGACCCGGTCGACGCCGGGATGGATTTCGGGCTCGGACAGGAAGGCCAGCGCCTCGCCCGCCTCAAGCGCCTTGCCGATGGCCTGCGCGTCAAAGCAGTCGAACCCGCGCGGGGCGACCAGCGGCTCGGCTGCGGGATAGTCGCGGTAGGTCTCGGTCAGCATCGCCAGCGACAGCGGCGTGGTGAAACAGGCGCGGAACTTGATGGGAGAGCTGGCCGCGTCGATCCCCTCGACCCTCTCGACCACGATGGCTTCGGGCTGGTCGCCGGTCAGCGGCACCAGCCGGATTTCGGCACCGGGCTGGAAGGCCACGGGTTCATAGAAAGCGCGTTCGGCGGTGTACCACAGGAACCCGCCCGCGACGGCTGCGACGATCAAGATGGCCCCCACGATGATCTTGCCACCATTCACTGATCCGCCCCCGCTTCGGTCAGGCGGAAGGCGTCGGCGCATTGCTTTGCCAAGGCCCGCACCCGACCGATATAGGCCTGCCGTTCCGTGACCGAGATCACGCCGCGCGCGTCCAGCAGGTTGAACAGGTGGCTGGCCTTGATCGTCTGGTCATAGGCGGGATGCGCCATGATGATGCGCTTGCCCGACTTGGGGTCCTGCGGTTCAAACGCCAGCAGACGCTCACATTCCTTTTCGGCCGCCTCGAAATGCCGGAACAGCATTTCGGTATCAGCGCCGTCAAAGTTGTGGCGGCTGTATTCCTCTTCGGTCTGGCGGAAGATGTCGCCGTATTTCAACGGGATCGGGCTTTGGGGGTCGTTGAACGGCATGTCCATCACGTGATCGACGCCCATCACGTACATCGCCAGCCGCTCCAGCCCATAGGTCAGCTCGCCCGAGACCGGCTTGCAGTCATGTCCGCCGACCTGCTGGAAATAGGTGAACTGGCTGACCTCCATCCCGTCGCACCAGACCTCCCAGCCCAGGCCCCAGGCACCCAGCGTCGGGCTTTCCCAATCGTCCTCGACAAAGCGGATGTCGTGCAGGCCAAGGTCGATGCCGATGGCCGCCAGCGAACCCAGGTAAAGCTCCTGCAGGTCGGGCGGGCTTGGCTTGATGATCACCTGATACTGGTAATAGTGCTGCAGGCGGTTCGGGTTCTCGCCATAGCGCCCGTCGGTGGGCCGACGCGAGGGCTGCACATAGGCCGCCGCCCAGGGCTTTGCCCCCAGGGACCGCAGGGTGGTCGCCGGGTGGAAGGTCCCGGCCCCGACTTCCATGTCATAGGGCTGCAACACAGCGCAGCCCCGCGACGCCCAATAGGATTGCAGCCGCAGGATGATTTCCTGGAAGCTTCGGGGCGTGGCGGGGGCTTCGGACATGGGCAGCCTCTGGCAGGGGGCGTTGGGCGGGGACGTTTAGCGGGTGTGGAACGTGCCGCCTTCCCTATCCACTGGGGGCCAAAGGGTCAATTCAGGAAAGAACCGGCGCAAACGTGACCGGTTTCACCCTTGCCGCCGCACGCGCACTGTCTAAAGGTGCACGAAACGCCCAGTTCAGGACCGCCTCATGTTCAGACCCGTTGCCCTGTTTGCACTACTTCTGTCCGCCCTGATGCTGGTGTACCCCAAGGCAGGTGTTGCCCAGGACGGCCGGGTCTACATTCAGGTCGAGGCGCTGCCCGACCGCGCCACCGCCGAAACCCGCGCCCGGGCCTATAGCGCGCTCTTCCCCGAAACTGCCGGCTTCGGGCTTCGCTCCGGCTGGTTCGGCATCCTCCTTGGGCCCTACCCGCCCGCAGAAGCGGCCGCGCTTCTGGCCAGCCTGAAATCCGAACGCCTGATCCCGTCCGACAGCTTCATCGCCTTGCCCCGCGACCTGCGTGACCCGTTCTGGCCCGCCGAGGGCACCGCTGCGCCCGCGCCGGTCGAACCCGCCGCAGACTCTGGTGTGGACCCGGCAACCGAGACGACAGCCCTAGAACCTGCCCCGGTCCCCCAGCCGGTCCAGACCCCGGACGAAGACCGGCAACAGGCCCGCGACAGCGAGGCGCTCTTGACCCCCGAGGACCGCCGCGACCTCCAGTCCGCGCTGCAATGGTTTGGCTACTACCCCTCGGCCATCGACGGCGCCTTCGGGCCCGGCACCCGCAACTCCATGTCCGCCTGGCAAGAGGCCCGGGGCTATGAACCGACCGGCATCCTGACCACCCGCCAGCGCCGCGCACTTCTGGACGCCTGGCAGGGCGAGCTTGCCGCCTTCGGCTTCCAGCAGGTGATCGAGGCCGAATCCGGCATCACCGTCACCCTGCCCCTGGGCCTGGTGGAATTCGATCACTACGAGCCGCCCTTCGTCCACTACCGCGCCAAGATGGACGGTGCGCCGATGATCGTGCTGATCTCGCAGCCCGGCGACCAGGCCGCGCTTTACGGCCTCTATGACGTGCTGCAGACGCTGGATGCCGTCCCGCTTGACGGGGCGCGTGACCGCGACGACCGCAGCTTCCGCATCCGTGGCACTTCGGCCAAGGCCGATACGACCGTCTATGCGACGCTGAACGGCGACCGGATCAAGGGCTGGATGCTGCTGTCCACCCCTGGAAATGAGGGTCGTGACGCCCGCATCCTCAAGGTTCTTCAGGACAGCTTCTCGCCGGACGGCGATAGCGTCCTTGACCCCGGCATGGTCGCAATGGACGCTGGCGCGAAGGCCGGCCTCCTTGCGGGGCTTGAAGTGCGCAAGCCGAAGCTCAGCCGCACCGGGTTCTTCGTCTCGGCCGATGGCCTGGTTGCCACGACGGTTGAGGCGGTGGCCCAATGCGGCCGCGTCACGATCGACCGCACCACTGACGCCGAGGTCACGCTCGCCGACGCCACCTCAGGCCTTGCGCTGCTCAAGCCCAAGTCCGCCCTCGCCCCCCGTGCGGTGGCCGCTTTCGCCACTGCGTCAACCCGCCCCGGCAGCGAGGTCGCCGTCCCCGGCTATTCCTACGAAGACCGTCTGCCCGCCCCGGTCCTGACCTTCGGGACCTACGAGGATGCCCAGGGCCTGAACGGCGAAGCCGACCTGTCGCGCCTGTCACTGCAATCGCTTCCGGGTGACGCGGGCGGGGCGGTCCTGGACGGGACCGGCGCAGTCCTGGGCATGCTGTTGCCCCCAGCGCCGACGGGTGGCAAGCAGCTTCCTGCCGGGGTGGCCTTCGCGCTGTCGGGCGCCGAGATTGCCCGCCTTC
Source organism: Tabrizicola sp. (assembly GCF_030694085.1). Lineage (GTDB taxonomy): Bacteria > Pseudomonadota > Alphaproteobacteria > Rhodobacterales > Rhodobacteraceae > Tabrizicola. Next base: position 122,693 of record NZ_JAUXZE010000073.1, read on the forward strand.
TGACCGCAAACGGCCTTGCCCCGCAGACCCCGACGGCACCCGCCCCGCTGACCCCCGGCGCACTGGCCGAGGTGGCGACGGGCATGACCGCGCTCGTCTCCTGTTGGGAGTGACCTCGCGGGCCGCCTGCCGGTGACTGCGTTTGACTGGGCGGCGGCCCGTCCGAGGAGGAGACGCAGTCGAACGACGAGGTTTGCCTTCAGCGCCGCCAGAAGCTTGGCAGCACCATGACAAGGATCGCCAGCAGGCCCAGGCGGCCCAGGATCATGCACAGCGTCATGATGGCGATGGCACCAGGCGGAAAGTCGATGAAGGTCCCGGTCCGCTCGACCATCGGGCCGAAGCCGTAGCCGACGTTGCCCAGCGTGGTCCAGACCGCGAACAGCGCCGATACGCTGTCCACCCCCATCAGCGTTATTGCAACGCTCATCACGCCCAGGATCAGGATGAAACTGGACACGAAGAGGATCAGCGCGTTCAGCACGTCCTCTTCGACGGGGCGACCGTCATAGCGGATCGGATCGACCGCCGAGGGATTGCCGATCCGCCGGACCTCGCGCTTCAGGACGGCCACGACCAGTTGCACGCGGAAGACCGACAGTCCCGCCGCCGATGATCCCGAACAGGCACCGATCACTCCGATGACAAAGGCCACAACCAGCATGAATCCGCCCCAGCCGGAAAAGCTGGCCGTGCCGAACCCGGTCGACGACATGATCGAGGTCAGGTTGAACAGGCTCTCGCGGAAGGCCAGTTCCACCCCGATGTTGGTCGTCCAGATCCGCCACAAGGCGACAGCCGCCACCGCCGTTCCCAGCCAGCGCGCATAGGCACGAAGCTGGGCGTCCTGCCACAGCGGGACGGCCGATCCGTTCATCAGCTGGACGAAGCGGATGTAAGGCAGGCTCGCCAGGAACATGAACAGCGCCGCGGCATAGAGGATCGAGGCGTTGTACCGGGTGAACGAGTCGTCGTTGCTGGAAAAGCCACCCGTCGCGACCGTTGCCAGGCCATGCACCACCGCCTCGAACGCCGGCATGCCAAGAACGGCATAGACCACCATCGTCGCAACAGTCAGCGTCAGATAGACGATCAGCAGTTGCTGCGCTATGTCGGTCGCGCGCGGCAAGACCTTGCCGAACGTGTCGAAGCCCTCGGTTCGAAAGAACTGCATGCCCCCGATGCGCATCAGGGGCAGGAAGATCATCGCAATGAACGCGATTCCAAGCCCCCCAAGCCAGTTCAGCATCCCGCGCCACAGGATCACCCCGCGTGGCAACTCGGCCAGGCCCGAGATGACCGAGGCCCCGGTGGTGGTGATCCCCGAAACAGCCTCGAAATAGGCGTTGTTCAGGCTAAGGCCCGGCGCCCCAATCCAGAAGGGCAGTGCGCCGAAAAAGGGGACCAGCGCCCAGATACCGGCCGTCAGCAGATAGGCCTGCCGGGTGTCCAACCCATGTCCCAGCGCATTGCCCGTGGACAAGGTCAGCGCCGCGCCCACGACGCCGGTCAGGGCGGCGCTGGCCAGAAAGTCGTAGCCATTCGCCAGCCCCGCGCGCCAATCGATGATTGCGGGGGCCAGCATCAGGATCGCAAGCACGATCAGGATGCGGCCGATGACGTAGGCGACAGGGCGGAAGTCAACCATGGTCGGGCATGGCTACGCGGCCCCGCGCCTTAGGTCAATCGTCAGCGCGCGTGGATCAGTGTCCGAAACAGATGCGGGTCCAGGCTTGCCGCGGCAAAGGTCTCGCCCTCGGTCAGAAGGCTGATGGCGTCGTGGCTGTGCAAAGACTCCTGGTGGCTGGCGACAACCCGGAAATCGCCGATCCGCCCGTCACGCCGCAGCGCCTCGCAGAACAGACGCGCTGCGTCCTCGACGAAGATCGGATTTGCCGCGTTCAGTTCCGCGAAGGCCTGCTCGTCCTCGCGCTTGACCATGACCTGCGTCTCGGTCACGACCGCGCCGCGCGCAAGCTCCACCAGGTCTTCCAGCGCCATCTCGCCGGTCAGCACCACCGACAGCCGCGCCACCGACCGCTGCGAATGTGGCGTGGCAAGTTGGCCGCGCACCATGCGGGCATGCTCCGACAGCTCCAGACTGCACGGGCAGGTCGAGGAATACACATAGTCCAGATGCACGATCCGCTTGCGGACCCCTGCCTGCTCTACCAATTCCAGCGCGATGTCGTAGTACTGCCAGCCGGTCAGGTCCGACCGCAACGACACCATCTGCATCGGGAACGACAGCCGCATCTGGATGCGCGCATCGAAGGACCCAAGGTCGGCCTTGTAATCATCCAGCGCAGCCTCGATCACGCCAAAGGAAAACTCCTTCTCGGCATGGACATAGAACGACCGCATGATGCGGCTCATGTTGATGCCCTTCTTCTCGGCCTCCAGGCTGACTGTCCCCGTGACCGAGGTTTCCAGCACCACCGGCGCCCCGTCGCGGGTCGCAAAGCGGACCGGCAGGCGGAAATTGGAAATCCCGACATGCTGGATGCGCGACTTGGCACCCCGGATCAGGCTGGACGGACCGTTCTGAAGGTCCGGCATCGACGCCTTGTAGCCCGCATCGGGGCGAAACGCCTCGGGATAGATCCGGCCCAGTGCCGGATAGCCCTGGCCGGGCAAAAGCCAGCCCACAGCGGAATCCAGCTTGGCGATGTCCTCGTCCGAGGATTTCCCCGCCCACTGGCGCAGCACGGCCAGCGCCGCTTCGGCCTCTTCGCGCGAAGGAAGACGGTCAAGCTCGGGAGTATGGATGTTCATCTGGGCAGGTCCTTTCGGTTCGGGCGTGCCCACGGGCCGACGCCTTCAATTTCCGGATAGTTTACGTGCAGACCCCGCCGCCGGATCACCCTGGTCCGAGGCAGATGTCCATCAGATAGGGATTCCCTGACGGGACGCAAGACAAATCCCGACGCGGTCACGCCCTTTGTGACCGCCGCCCTTTGTGACCACCACCACGCAATCCGCAGACTGCGGCCCCAGGCCCCAGGCCTGGGCGCCACCTCAGGCGGCAGCCAGCGCCTGCGCAAGGTCGGCGATCAGGTCGCCCGCATCCTCCAGCCCCAACGACAGCCGGATCAGGCCGGGAGTGATCCCCAGCGCATCCTTCTGATCCTGCGGCAGGCGCTGGTGCGTCGTCGTCGCAGGGTGCGTCGCAATCGACTTGGCGTCGCCCAGGTTGTTGGAAATCTTGGCGATCTCCAGCGCGTTCATGAACCGGAAGGCCGCCTCTTTCCCGCCTGCCACCTCGAAGGTGACCAGCGTCCCCCCCGACCCCATCTGCGCCATGGCCAGACCGTGCTGCGGGTGGCTTTCCAGGCCCGGATAGATCACCTTCGTGACCTTCGAGTGCGCCGTCAAAGCCTTGGCCACCGTCAACGCCGTATCCGCCATCGCCCGGCAGCGCAGGTCCAGCGTCGCCATGCCGTTCAGGTGCATCCAGGCCGTGAACGGGCTCATCGATCCGCCGGTATGCTTCATGTAGGGTTCCAGGGTCTTGCGCACGAACTCCTTCGTGCTGCAGACCACGCCGCCCAAGGCACGGCCCTGACCGTCGATGTGCTTGGTCGTGGAATAGACCACGACGTCGGCCCCCTGCTCCACGGCACGAGAGAAGATCGGCGTCGCAAAGACGTTGTCGCAGATCACCAGCGCGCCCGCCGCGTGGGCGATATCCGACACCCCCCGGATGTCCACCAGCTCCAGCGTCGGGTTCGACATCGACTCGAAGAACACGGCCTTCGTTCCGGGGGTCACCGCCTTGCGCCACTGGTCCAGATCCGCGCCGTCCACGAAAGTCACCCTCACGCCAAAGCGCTGCAAGACCTCTTCCAGCACATACAGGCAGGACCCGAACAAGGCGCGCGCCGAGACCACATGGTCCCCCGCCCGCAGGCAGGACATCAGCGCGCCCGAGACCGCCGCCATGCCGCTGGCTGTGGCAAAGGCATCCTCTGTCCCCTCCAAGGCGGCGATCCGCTCTTCGAACATCCGGGTCGTGGGGTTGCCGTAGCGGGCGTAGATGAACTCGTCCTCGCCCGCCTTGAGGAAGCGGGCCTCGGCGGCCTCGGCGGTCGGGTAGACGAAGCCTTGGGTCAGGAAGATCGCCTCGGCCATCTCGCCATACTGGCTGCGGCGCGTTCCTTCGTGCACCAGGCTTGTGCGGGTCTTCCAGTCCTTCGTCATCGCCCCATCTTCCCCAGTATGGCCCCTCGGCCAACAAAAAGCCCCGGACAACCGAAAGGTGCCGGGGCCATGCCCTTCACCTCTTTAGCGGCTTGTTTAACGTGGCCCGCAATCCGGAGGACAAATCGCCACGGCGCCTGAATACGCCTGCAAGGGGGTGTGGTCAACCCGCCACAACATCTGGTGCGTCATGCGTCTGTCACCGCCGCGTCACCGCCGCGTTTCCGGGGCGGGCGAGAGATTGGACAACAAGCCCTGGTGGTGCCATCGCCATGACCCACGATCCCCAGCCCATCCGCGCCGATGCCGAACCCGGTGGGCTGCGCCTGGACCAGGACCGCCTGGCGCGCAAGCTGGACGCCCTGCCCCCCGAAGCCCCCGTCGTCGTCATGATCCACGGCTGGCGGTATGCCCCCGGCTTCGCCCGCGACTGCCCGCATGGCTCGATCCTCTCGCTCGACCCCGCGCCTGGGGACCGCCGCGCCGTCAGCTGGCCCCGGCACCTGGGCCTCGACGGCACCCAGGGTCTGGGCATCGCGCTTGGCTGGAATGCCCGCTGCAATCCCTGGCGCGCCCAACATCGGGCCTTGCAGACCGGCGCCGCACTGGCCGAAATCGCGCGCTGCGTGCATGACCGGACCGGGCGCGGCGTGCAGGTGATCGCGCACTCGATGGGCGCCCGCGTCGCACTCGCCGCGCTGCCCTTGGTCAAGCCCGGCCAGATCACCCGCCTGATCCTCCTGGCCGCCGCCGAAACCCGAGGCCGCGCGCTGAAGGCGCTGCAGACCCCCGCCGGACGCGCCGCCCAGGTGATCAATGTCACCACGCGCGAGAATGACCTCTTCGACGCCTTCTTCGAATGGGGCATCCATCTGGGGTTTCGCACCTCGATCGGCCAGGGGCTCGGCGTTGCAGGACGGGGCCAGACCAGGGCGAACTGGCGCGATCTCTGGATCGACCAGCCGGCCACGCTGAAGGTGCTTGCCGCTCTGGGCCATCCTCTCTGTGATCCGCCGCGCCGGATCTGCCACTGGTCGCCCTACCTGCGGCCCGGGACCATCGCTCTTTATCGTGCCCTGATCGACGGTCGTGTCTGCCTTGGCGAGCTGCCTGTGGCCCGTCCCGGACGGCGCTGGTCGCGCCTGGTCCTGGGCGCAGGCGGCTTTGGCCTGGAGGCCGGAAAGCCCCTTGGCCGGACTTGATTTCTGCCGCCGGGTAAAGGACGCTGCCCCCGAAGTCGCCCCTGACCGCAAGGCCCCCATGCGCCGCCTGATCTTCGTCCTTGCCACCCTCGCCCCCGTCGCCCCCGCCTGGGCGCAGTCCTGCACCGACCGCGTGGCCGCCCCCGAGACCCAGGTCAGCCTCTGCGACCAGGCCTTCCAGGCTGCCGCCACGCCCGAGGACGCCTCCCTCGCTCTCGCCTACAAGGGCGAGGCGCAGCGCATGCTCGGCCAGTACGATGCGGCCGCCGCAACCTTGCAGCAGGCGCTTGGCTACACCCCCGCAAATGCCTGGGTCTGGGTCGAACTGGGCAATGTCCGCTACGACCAGGGCGACAGTGCCGGGGCGCTGGCGCATTACTCCGCCGCCCTTGCGACCGAAGACTACATCTCGGCCTGGGCCAATCGGGCCGAGACCTGGTGGCAGTTCCGGGAAGGCCAGCGCTGTTCGGATGACGCCGACAACGCGCTGCGGCTTGATCCGCACTACGCCTATGCCAACGAGATCAAGGGCCGCTGCCTGATCGATCTTGGCCGCGCGGACGAGGCGCTGTCCTATTTCGACACCGCCATCTCGCTCGCCCCCGGCTACCAGAACGCCTACCGCAACAAGCTGGCCGCGCTTGCCGCCCTGGGACGCCACCAAGAGGTCGTCGCCGTCGCGGATGAGGCGCTGCGCCCCGGCACCGTCCCGGACCCGAATCCCGTGATCGAAGCGGACATCCTTGCGCGCCGTCTGCTGGCCCTTGGCGAATATGCGCCCCCCGCCACAGTGGCGACCGAAGTCGCCGCCCTTTTGCAGCGCTTCCCGCAGAACTTGGCCGCGCTCAACGTCCAGGGTGCCGCCCTTCTGGCCGACGGCAAGGTGGCAGAGGCGGACCAGGTCACCCAGGTCCTGCGCCAGAACCCCGACGGCGCCCGGATGGAGGCGGTCTACCACGACACCCTTGCCCGTATCGACGCAAGCCTGGGCCGGATGGAGGACGCCTTCGCCAATTACGAGGCCGCGATGTCCCTCGACGCGGCCCTGTCCAGGACCTACGCCCGCAAGCTGTCGGAACTGGGCTTTTTGCCGCTGTCGAACGCGCCCGCAGGCGTTCTGACCGCGCTGCGCCGCTGCATCGACGTCAAGAAGGCCGCCTGCGTGATGGCGAAATGACAAAGGGCGCCGTTGGGGCGCCCTTTCGATCCATGTCGGGGTGGGTCAGGCCTCGTGGCCGGCGTCCAGGTTGATCACGGTCAGCACCATGGCCCGCAGAACCATGTGGCCGATGACCGGCAACACCGCCCAGAACAGCAGCCACTGCGACGGCTCGACGAGGCGGATCATGGTTTCGTTCAGCATCAGGAAGGTAAAGTTGTAGACCACCATCATCTTGGTCAGGTTCGGCAGGTGCGCCCGCATTTCCTCATGCGGCCAGAAGCTTGCAGCGGTCGCAGTGCGGCCGTTCAGCACGTCCTGCAGGAAGACCCCCGCGATCACCACATAGAACAGGCTCTGCATCCGCTGGCACCACAGCGGATCGTCCGCCAGCGCCAGAACGGCCAGCGGCAGCCCGGCGAAAAGCAGCGCGAAGACGACCGCCTGGGTCGGCGAATAGCGGGTCAGCATCCGCTTCACCATTCCCTCGAAGCCCATGCCGATCTTGACCGCCAGCGCCGCCAGGAAGGCCGTGGCGAAGGCCTGGCCGTTATGATCCGGCCCCAGCAGGACCGACAGCACCGGATAACCGATCAAGAGCACCGCGCCCGGCAGGTACAGCGACCGCGACAAGGGCGGCAGGTCCTGGAACAGGCTAAGGAAGAGACGGAGCAGATCAAGTGGCGAGCGATACATGGCAGGACCCTTCTGACGTGTCCTGAAGCTAGCCACGCATCAAGGCAGACCTGCGGCAGAAGACGGTCCCTGAGGGGGCATTTGCCCCCACTCCGTCACTCTTTCTCGGCCTCCGGGTCGATGAGGTAGCGCTGCAGCGCCATGAAGTTTCCCATCAGAAACAGAAACAATGCCGCGGGCATCGCGAAAGTCTCCAGCTTGACCCAAAGTTCGGTCGACTGGGTTCGCCAGATGATCTCGTTGGCCACGGCAAGGGCCGCGAACATACCCGTCAGGCGCCGAGTCAGGATCATCCAACCCTCTGGTTTCATTGGCAAAGCCTCGGCCATTACCCATTGCAGCAGACTTGTCCCGCGCATCAGGCCGATCCCCAGGATCACCGCAAAAGTCCCGTAGACGATGGTCGTCTTCATCTTGAAGAAGCGTTCATCGTTGAACCAGGCGGTCAGCCCGCCGAAAAAGATCACCATCACAGCCACGAAAATCTGCATCCGGCTGATCGTTCCCGTCAACAACCACAGCGTAAGCGTCGAGGCCAGCAAAAGCGGCACCAGGATCAGGGCCGCCACAATGAAGCCAGAATACTCGGTGCCCGCGAAGCTGTAGCTGTCGTCCTTGATCCGCATGTAGACCAGGAAGAACAGAATCGTCGGCCCCAGCTCCAGCGCCTGCTTCAGTATCGGGTTGATCTTCCGCTCGGCCATTATCCCGCCCATTCCATGACTACCGCGCCCACCGCGATCAGGGCCATCAGCCCCGCCCGCACCGGCCCCACCTTCTCGCCCAGAACCAGCCAGCCGATCAAGGCGGCAAATACGGTCGAGGTCTCGCGCAGGACCGCCGCCTCGCCGACCTTGTCCAGCCGCGTGGCCAGCATGATCGAACCAAAACTGAAATAGGCGACGAAGGCGCCCAATACACCCCGCTTCAACAAGGGCACGATCTCGGCGGCGGGAAGCTGCCGCCAGCGGCGATGCGTGACGACGGGGATGAAGATCCCGTCCAGCAGGAAGAACCACGCGAGAAAGGTGAACGGGTCCGCCGTCGCCCGGATGCCATAGGCGTCATAGGTCGTATAGGCCGCGACCATCGCCCCCGTCGCCACGGCAAGCCACAGCGCCGGGACCATCGTCGCGCGGTCCATGGTGACGTGGCGCAGGTTCCAGGCCGCCAGCCCCAGGATGCCGCCCACCAGCAGCAGCACCCCCGCCCACTGGCCGGGCGCAAAGGTCTCGCCAAAGACGAAGCCCGCCCCGATCACGGTGAAGAACGGCCCCGTGCCGCGTACCACGGGGTAGACCACGGTAAAGGCGCCCCGGGTATAGGTCATCGCCTGCAAGACCTTGTAGACCGCATGGATCACGAAGGCCCCCGCAAAGATCGGCCACATATGAGGTTCCGGCCAGGGCACGACAAAAAGCGCGAACGGCAGCGCGATGACGCCATAGCTGACATCAATCGCCGCGCGCGAAAGCCAGGGATCGTGCCGCCCCTTCTGCAACGCCCCGAACAGCGCATGCAGGACGGCGGCCAGCAGCGCCAAGGCCAGCGCCATGTCATGCCCCGCCGGGGTGCCCTCGATCGACCGCAGGAAGTCGGTCAAGGGGCCAGTCCCGGCTGCCAGTCCACCGTCATTTCCGCCCCGGCGAACAGGCGCGCCAGCGCCTCGGGACCCAGCGGGTCGCCCGACAAAGCCGCCATCGCCACCTGCGCCGCGCCGATCCCCCGGGTCGAGCGGAACTCCAGTGCCAGCCGCCCACGGCCCTGCGGCAGGGCGGCAAGCGCGTCCTCCAGCCTGTCCTGTCCCTCGCCCTGAAACAGCGACCCCGGCAGGTTGCGCGCGATCTGCCGCAAGGCCAGCCGCGCCGCGTCGACGGCCGCGCCCCCGTCAGCTCCGTCCACCAGGCTTTCGCCCCAGCTTTCCATCACCGGCCGGAAAAGCCGGCCGTCGTTGCGCCAGTCCAGCCTTGCCCAGGTCAGCCGCCCCGGCAGCAGCGATCCCGCCGACAGTCCTGCCCCCGCGACATCCGCCTCGACCTCGACCACCGTCCCGCCGGAAAGACGCAGCCGCCCGCCCCGCACGGCAAGCCCCTCCGGCCCCGCCGTCGCCATGAAGGCAAGGTCGGCCACCTGCAACCGCAGCGTCTCGCGCAGGATCGGGTCAAGGTCCCGCTGGCCCAGACCGGGTGCCAGCCGGACGCCGCCCGCCTCAAGCGCAAGGTCGATCACGTCCGTCGCCACCGCGCCCCGCAGCCGCAACCGTTCAGCCGCGATCTCGGGCGCGCCCCTTGCGGTCAGCACCGCCCGGTCGAACACGCACCATCCGCCCTGCGACCCCGCAACCGGCGCGGCGATCCGATAGCCTGTCAGCGTCTCAAGCCGGTCTGCCAGGTCCGCGCAACCGGCCGGCTCGGCGGCGGCCGCTCCTGCTGCCGCACCCGTCAGCGCAGCAGCCAGTATCCATCCGCGTCTAAGGCGCATCCGCATGGGTCCAGCCCACCTCGACCGTCACCCCGTCCAGCACCCCCGCCGCCTCGCTCACCGTCCGCGGCACCCCGGTCATCGCCCAAGGCATCAGCCGCGACGGCCCGAACCCGGCCTCGGACCGCAGGGAAACCGTCAGATCACCCGAGGGGTTTGGCAGCTCGTCGATCAACGCGCCAAGCGCCGCCTTGCTGGCGTCCGGGAAACTGTTTCCGGGCAAGTCCGCCACGGCGGCACGCATCTCGGCGCGAAGGCCCTCCGCCGCCGCGTCCATGTCGCCCTCATAGGGCAACATGCTAGGTCCCAGCGCCATCAGCACATACCATTCGAACAACCCATGCGTGGTGATCCGCGCATCGAACTCGGTCAGCGCGAAGCTGGTCGCCGACATCTGCGCAGCCCCGGTCGAGGACAGGTCAACCCCCGCCACGACCGCCGAAAGCTCCACCAGGTTTTCGCCCGGAAAGTCGATGCTCAGCCCCTCCAGCCGCAGTTCCCGTGCCGCCGCATCCCAGGACAGCGACGTCTCTGCGCGGATGGCGTTGGGCCGCGCCTGTGCGGCGAAAAGCCAGTCCATCTGCGGGTTTCCGGTCTGGACCACCAGCCGCAACCCCTCGACGCCGATCTCCAGCCCGTCAGGTGCGCCCGCCCCCTCTACCAGCCAGCCCAGCGCCGAGCCCCGCATCCGCAGTCGGTCCGCGTGCCAGTCCGGCAGATACTGCCCATCCAGGTCAAGGATCACACCCTGAACGACACACCAGTCGCCCTCTTGCCCCACGGTGCCGCTGACCGTTCCAAAGGACACCAACCCGGCCAAGACCTTCTCCCAGGCCGCATCGCACAGCCCCTCCGCCCCCGCCGGCCCCGCCAGCAGCAGCACGAGAACGCCCGCCCGGATCACCCCTCGGCCCCGACCAGCGCGCGCGCAAAATCCTCGGGGTCGAAGGGGGCAAGGTCGTCGATTTGCTCGCCCACGCCAATCGCATGGATCGGCAGCCCGAACCTGTCGGCCAGCGCCACCAGCACGCCGCCCTTCGCCGTCCCGTCCAGCTTGGTCATCACCAGACCGCTGACATCGGCGATCTTGCGGAAGATATCGACCTGCGCCACCGCGTTCTGGCCCGTGGTCGCATCCAGCACCAGCAGCGTATTGTGCGGCGCCGAGGGGTCGACCTTGCGGATCACCCGCACGATCTTCGCCAGTTCCTCCATCAGGTCCTGCCGGTTCTGCAACCGCCCCGCCGTGTCGATCATCAGAAGGTCCGCGCCATCCGCCCGCGCCTTGGTCAACGCATCGAAGGCCAGGCTTGCGGGGTCCGACCCTTCGGGTGCGGTCAGCACCGGCACCCCGGCCCGCTGGCCCCAGATCTGCAACTGTTCCACCGCCGCCGCGCGGAACGTGTCGCCCGCCGCGATCACCACGGTCTTGCCCGCCGCCTTGAACTGGCTGGCCAGCTTCCCGATCGTCGTGGTCTTGCCCGAGCCATTCACGCCCACGACCAGCACGACCTGAGGCTTCTGCGGGTACAAGGGCATCGGCCGCGCCACCGGCTCCATGATCCGCGCCACTTCCGCCGCCAGCGCCGCCCGCAGCTCGCGGGTCGAGATCCTCCGCCCGAACCGGCCTTCGGCGATGTTCGCCGTCACCCTGACCGCCGTATCCACGCCCATGTCGGCCTGGATCAGAAGCTCCTCCAGGCTTTCCAGCATCGCATCATCCAGGATGCGCCGCGGCTCTTCAACCGTCGTCCGGCCGAAAAGCCGCCCCAGCAGCCCCGGCTTCGCCGGCCCGGGCTCGGGCGCCACCACAGTCATGCCGCCCTGGTCGATCGGCATCGGATCTTCGGGCATCGGCAGGTCCGGCTCGACCTCCACCGGCTCCGGCAGTTCGGGCAGGTCCGGCTCCGGCAGCTCGGGCGCAGGCGGCTCGGGCAGCTCGGGTATCCGGTCGGGCAGTTCCCGCAGCGGGTCTTTCGGCCCCTCGGCCCCTTCTGCCACCAGTGCATCCAGGCCCTCGCCGATCTTGTCCGATGACCGGAACATCCGCTCCTTGAGCTTCTTGAAGAACGACATGGGCAGGCTCTCCGGGCTGTTTCCTTTCACCTAGTCCCTTTGGCAGGCCATTGGAAGGCCGTGACACCTTAGGGCAAGCTCCTCGTTCGACTTCATCTCCTCGTCGCAGGACCGCACGGTGCGATGAGTGTCGAAGTCATCGACGAGCCCGCCCGATCAGCTCCTGCCCGGCCCATCAGGCGGGCCGAAGCGTCAAAGCAAGTCCTCGCCGCAGACCGTCCCGCTTCACCACGAACCGCTGCTGCACCATCATCAGGGCCGAGCCAATGAAAAGCCCCGCTCGAAGTTGCCGGACGCCCCGCCCGGATGCGCAGGCAGCACCGCCGCCGCCGCGCCCATCCACCCGATCAGCCCGACGCAATCCCGCACCAGCCACCGCCGGGCGCCCTGCCGGACAGATCCTCCCGCCGTCACAAGGCAAGGTCCAGGCTCCAGATGCCACCACACCGAACCTCTGGCCCCTCAACTCGCCCACGCCAAAAGCGCCCCCGTCCCAAATGCTCCGCCGAAGGCGTCTTTCCCACCCGTAGCCCACCCGGCTCCCCCCATTCCGCCCGGACATCCCGTGCCTTTGGGCCAATGTCGTCGCCAGCACCATCATTGCAGTTGCACCCGCCAGCGTTTCGCCCAATTTGTCGGGCATCCTCCCCGGCGCTGCCAGCCCTGCGCTGCCAGCCCCTTCACTTCACGGGACCCCCGACCTCGATGCCGACCCGCCCCCTGCCAATCTTCGCCTTCGCTCTGGCAACCCTCTTGCCGCTGCCGCTTCTCGCGCTTGGCATGGCGCTTGGGGGTGCCTGGCTTTGGGGGGCCTTTCTTTACATGGCGGTCCTGACGTTGCTTCTTGACCAGCTTGTGCCCCTGACCACCGGCACCGCCGACGCAGCCCACGCAGCCGAGTTTCCCGCAGCCGACCTTCTTCTGGTCCTGGTGGCCCTGGGTGCGCTTGGCCTTCTGCCCATTGCCACCTGGGCCATCGCCGGAGACAGCGCCCTTGATGCGGGCGAGAAGGTGCTTCTCTTCTTCGCCGTCGGCTTCTGGCTGGGCCAGGTCGCCCATCCCGCCGCGCATGAGCTGATCCACCGCTCCCGACGCAACCTGTTCCGCCTCGGAGCCGCCTTTTACGCCGCGATCCTGTTTGGCCAGCACGCCAGCGCGCACCGCCTGGTCCATCACCGCGCCGTCGCGACCCGTGACGATCCCAATACCGCCCGCGACGGCGAAAGCTTCTACCGTTTCGCCCGCCGAGCCTGGATCGGCAGCTTCCGCGCGGGCGCGCGCGCCGAAACCGCGCTTCGGGCCAACCGCCCCGGCCTCCACCCCGCCCGTCTCCCCGCCCTTCACCCCTACGCGCTGTATCTGACGGCCAGCGCCGCCGCCCTGCTCTTTGCGACGCTGATTGCCGGTCTTCCCGGCCTTCTCGCCTGGAGCGGCCTGGCCCTGCATGCGCAAAGCCAGATCCTCCTGTCCGACTACGTCCAGCACTACGGCCTGACCCGCGCCCGCCTGCCGAACGGAAAGCTGGAACCCGTGGGGCTGACCCACAGCTGGAACACCGCACACTGGTTCACCTCGGCCCTGATGCTGAACGCCCCACGCCATTCCGACCATCACGTCAACCCGTCCCGGCCCTATCCCGCCCTCCGCCTGCCCCAGGACGCCCCACGCCTGCCCTGGCCCCTGCCGCTGGCCTGCATGCTGGCCCTTGTCCCCCGGCTCTGGCGGCGTGCGATGGCCCCGCACCTTGCGCGCGTGCGGAATTCCCCACCCCGCAGGACCACTGCGGACACGGCGGCTTGACTGGCCATCCGGGCGCGGCTCTGGCACTCTCCCGAAGATTTCGAACGGAGCCCCGGATGCGTAGCCTTATCCTGTCGCTGATCCTGTCCTCGACCCCGGCCTTGGCCGAGACGCCGCTGAATGGCGACCAGTTCGACGCCGCCACCCGCGGCGACACCATCACCTACGACTACGGCGGCGGCCTTTTCGGCACCGAAGAATACCTCGACGACCGCCGCGTCCGCTGGGCATTCGAGGGCGACCTGTGCATCTACGGCGTCTGGTACCAGAAGGAAGACCAGATCTGCTTCGAATACGAAAACGACCCGGGTGCCGCCTGCTGGCTGTACTTCCTGGAGAACGGCAAGATCCGCGGTCGCTACATGGGCGACGGCGGCGGCTGGGAGATCCTGGAATCCTCCCGCGACGGCGGACCGCTGCCCTGCGCCGGGCCGGACGTGGGGGTCTGATGCGGGCCGACCAGTTCACCGCCTGCAGGTCCGACCCGCTGCGCGCTCCGGGCCCGAAGGTCGAAGCCTGATATGCTCCGGCCGACCCTCGCCCCCGCGACCCGTGCCGAACAGCCGGTGACCGCCGACCAGATCAAGACCGAAGTCACGCGCAAGCCGCGCGGGCGGTCCGCCGCAGATCGGGTCATCCTTTCCAGGCGCCACATCCAAAGGACCAGGAACGACACCTCACCGAACCGCAGACGCGGGGCTTCGGCAACGAAGGCCCCCCGCGCCTGCCACGGCAAACCTGCAGGACTCTGACCGATGCGCCATCTTGCCCTTGCCCTCCTGCTTGCCACCCCGGCCCTTGGCGAAACTACGATCACCGCCGACGGCTTCGAGGCGCACGTGACAGGCAAGACCGTGACCTACCGGCAGTTCGACTATGTCTTCGGGACCGAGGAATACCTGCCCGACCGCCGCGTCCGCTGGTCGACCGCGCCCGACCAGTGCCAGTACGGAACCTGGTATCCGAAAGACGACAACATCTGTTTCGTCTACGAATACGACCCCACCCCGCATTGCTGGACCTTCTGGCTGAAGGACGGCGCGCTCGTCGCGATGTCGGCGGACGGCCTGCCCGGCGAAGAGCTTCACGAGGTCTCGGCCACCGACCAGCCGCTCCCCTGTCCGGGGCCCGAGGTCGGCGTCTGATGCGGCTCGCCCTTCCCCTGCTCTTTCTCGCCCCGATGGCCTTGGCCCAGGAGATGACGCCTGACGAATTCGCGACCTTCGCCGCTGGCCGCACACTCGACTATGCCGTGGATGGCAAGGTCCTCGGCTCCGAGGCGTATTTCCCCGACCGCAGCGTGCGCGACGCCGACACCGGCGGTCCCTGCCGGAGCGGGTTTTGGTATCCCGACGGCCCCGCCGTCTGCTTCCTCTACGACGGCAGTGACCAGCGCCATTGCTGGCTTTACTGGCGCGAGGGCGGCAAGGTCCGTGCCAAGCCTCTGCTTTCCGAACCGGGCGACCCCGTCCAGACCGTCACTCCCGCCGCCGCTCCGCTCTCCTGTGCCGCCGAAGTGGGCGTCTGACATGCGCGCAGCCCTCACAGCCCTCCTCCTTCTCGCCACTCCGGCATTGGCCGAGCCCCCGCTTACCGCCGAGGACTTCGAGGCCCTCACCCAGGGCCGCACCATGACCTGGGCCGAGTTCGGCCAGGTCTACGGGGTCGAGCACTACCTCCCGGACCGCCGGGTCCGCTGGACCGTGCTGGGCGAGGACTGCAAGCTTGGACACTGGTATCCGCAGGGCCAGATGATCTGCTTTAAGTACGAGGACGACCCTGATCCCGATTGCTGGACCATCACCGAAAACGGGACCAGTCTCTTCGCCCGTTTCGCTGGCACGGCCGACGACTCGACGCCGGTCGTGGTGACCGAGACCACCGAACCCCTCGCCTGTTTCGGACCAGAGGTCGGCGCCTGATGATACGATTTGCACTTGTCCTGGCCCTTCTGCCCGCCACCGCAAGCGCCGACGCCGACCCGCCCCTTGCCGCCGATGACTTCGAGGCCTTTGTCCAGGGCCGCACCTTCGACACCCACGACCAGACCGGCCGGTACGGGGTCGAGACTTTCCTGCCCGGCCGCCGCGCGATATGGCGCGATGCGGGCCAATGCCTGGAAGGCACCTGGCGCGCGCAGGGCGATCAGATCTGCTTCGACTACCAGGGCGATCCGACGCCCTATTGCTGGACCTATCACGACCGCGGCGACTGGCTGATGGCCTGGCTGGATGGCGACCGGACCCGCGTGCCGATCCTGCTTTATCCCGCCGACGACGTGGTGACCTGCGAAGGCTACTTCGGTGTCTGACCCTGAGCGCGCCGTGTCCACCCGCGCCACCCAAATTTCTCAAGCAAGAAATTTGTCAAATTCCTTCCTCAAGGAATTTGGCGCGCACTGTCCGCGCCAAGGTGGTCAAGCGTTTCCTAACGCCCACAGGCAAGGTGCTGACGCCAAGGGAAAACCCATATCCGTCCAGCGTGGACACTGCGGTCAGAACAGGCTGCCCTGCCCGCCATCTCCATCCCCCTTCGCCCGTCTTCCGGCCCGACCGCCGACCATCAGCCGCCCGTCCCGGAACTCGATCTCCAGCGTCGCCGCCTTCTCGGCCCCGGCTTTCGAGGTCACGACCGCCCCGTCCCCCCGCACGACCGCATAGCCCCGCTTCAGGGTCTCGGCATAGCCCAGCGTCACCCGGGTCCGGTCCAGCGCCTCCAGCCGGTCAGAGAGCCGCGCGAACCGCTGCCGGGGGGCTGTCTCCAGCCGGTCGGCCAGCCGCGCCAAGTCGCGCCGCCCGTCCCCGACCTTCCGCTCCGCCTCTCCCAGAAGCCGGGCCAATCCCGGCGCCAGCCGCGCCGCAAGCGCCTCCAGCCGCTCTCCCCGCCGTTCCAGCCGCAGCAGGATCGCCCGCGCCAGCCGCTCTTCCCGCGCGGTCAGAAGATCGCGCTGCCGCGCCACCAGCCCGCGCAGCGCCTGCGGCTGCAACCGCCCCGCCACCCGGTCGAACTCGCGGTGCTTCTTCGCCACCGCCAGACCCAGGGCAGAGCCAAGTCGCATCCCCGCCGCGTCCAGCCGCTGCCGGGGCGTCGCCACCAGCGTTTCGACCCGGGGCAAGGCCCGCGCCAGATCCCGCAGCCGCTGCTGTCGCAAGGTCACCCCCTGCCCGATCCCCCGCACCAGCCGCGCCCCCAGCGCCTCCAGCGTCGCAAGCAGCTCCAGCCGCACCGGCACCGCCAACTCCGCCGCCGCCGTAGGGGTCGGGGCCCGCAGGTCCGCTGCATGGTCGATCAGCGTGGTGTCCGTCTCGTGTCCCACGGCACTGATCAGCGGGATCGCCGACCCCGCCGCCGCCCGCACCACCACTTCCTCGTTGAACCCCCAAAGGTCCTCCAGCGACCCGCCGCCCCGCGCGACGATCAGCACATCGGGGCGCGGGATCGGCCCCCCGGGTTCCATCGCGTTGAACCCCCGGATCGCGGCTGCCACCTGCGCCGCACAGTCCTGCCCCTGCACCGCCACCGGCCAGATCAGCACATGCCGGGGAAAGCGGTCCCTCAGCCGGTGCAGGATATCCCGGATCACCGCCCCGCTGGGAGAGGTCACCACTCCGATCACCTTCGGCAGATAGGGAATGGGCTTCTTCCGCGCTGCATCGAACAGACCCTCGGCCCCCAGCGCCGCTTTCCGCTTTTCCAGCATCGCCATCAACGCGCCCGCCCCCGCAGGCGCCACGTCATCGACGATCAGCTGATACTTCGACTGGCCCGGAAAGGTGGTCATCCGCCCGGTGGCGACAACCTCCATCCCCTCTTCGGGCCGGACCTGCATCTTTGCCACCTGCCCCTTCCAGCTGATCGCCGCGATCACTGAACGGTCATCCTTCAGGTCAAAATACAGATGCCCCGAGGCCGGACGCGACACCCGCCCCACCTCGCCCCGCACCCGCACAAGGCCGAATTCGCCCTCGATCACGCGCTTCACCGCGCCCGAAAGCTCGGACACGGTGTATTCGGGCTGGTTGCCGCTGGGTCGGGGACCGTCGTCTTCGAAAAGCTCGCTCATGGCCCATTGATGCCCGATCCCGACGCGAAGATGAAGCGCCGGAATCGGAAAGGATAATCGGAAAGGACAATCGGAAAGGATCAGGCCGCCGCGCGCTGGTGGGTGCCTTCGGCGATCTCTTCGACCAGCTTGGCGCAGAAGGCAGGCAGGTCCTCCGGCTTGCGACTGGTGACAAGGCCTTGGTCCGTCACCACCTCGGCGTCGATCCAGTCTGCCCCGGCATTCTTCAGATCGGTCTTTATCGACCCGTAGGAGGTCATCTGCCGTCCCTCGGCGATCCCCGCCTCGACCAGCAGCCAGGGCGCATGGCATATCGCGCCGATGACCTTGCCGGCCGTCCAGAACGACTTGATGAAAGAGATGGCTTCGGCCTCGACCCGCAAAAGGTCCGGGTTGATCTGCCCGCCCGGCAGCACCAGCGCGTCATAGGCCGAGGCGTCCACTTCGGACAGCACCGCATCAACCGGCACCGCATTGCCCCAGTCCTTGCCCTGCCAGCCCCTGATCTCGCCCGATTTCAGCGACACGACATGGACCTCGGCCCCTGCGGCGCGCAGGTGCTTGACCGGCACCTCCAGTTCCGACTGTTCGAACCCGTTGGTTGCAAGAATGGCGATGCGCTTGCCTTGGATGCTCGGCATGGAATGTTCCGTTTCCTGTAGGGGAGTGTCGCGCAGTCAACGTCAAACCGCTGTGCCGGGTTCCGCCGCCGGATTATTGCAGCGTGGATTCGGCGACTACTCGCCACCGCCGTCGGCATCCGGGCTGTCTGGTCCAGAGCCGGGTCCGCGGTCCAAGGCCAGCCTGTGCGTCCTGCGGTACAGCGTATAGCTTGCCAGGATCACACCCCCGCCCAACGCAGCCAGCCAGAAGCGTGAGGTCGCCAGCCCATAGATCACCAGACCCAGGCCCGCCATCTCCAGCCCTCGAACAAAAGACGAGGGGCGTGGCTTTCGCACAGCGCCCGCGCCTTTGTCCTGTTCGATCCCAAGGCTTGCTTCCGGGTCCATGCTTGCCTCCCTGCCCACCTGACCCTATGACGCGGGCAGCAGATTTCCAAGCGGAGGCGCAGCCATGAACATCCTCATTCTGGGCTCCGGTGGCCGCGAACATGCTCTGGCATGGGCAGTGAAGCAGAACCCCAATTGCGACCGGCTGATCGTCGCCCCCGGCAATGCGGGCATCGCGATGCTGGCCGAGGTGGCCTCCATCGACATCCTTGACGGGGCAACCGTGGTCACCTTCTGCGAAGAAAACGCCATCGACTTCGTCATTGTCGGACCCGAGGCCCCTCTGGCCGCCGGGGTCGCCGATGCCTGTCGCTCGGCGGGCCTCCTGACCTTCGGCCCCTCTGCTGCCGCCGCGAGGCTGGAGGCGTCAAAGGCCTTTACCAAGGACATCTGCGACGCCTGCGCCGCCCCGACGGCGGCCTATGCGCGGTTCACCGAAGCCGCCCCCGCCAAGGACTACATCCGCGCGCAAGGCGCCCCCATCGTGGTCAAGGCCGATGGCCTGGCCGCAGGCAAAGGCGTCATTGTCGCGATGACCGAAGCCGAAGCCCTTGCCGCCATCGACGACATGTTCGGCGGCGAATTCGGCGCGGCGGGTGCGGAAGTCGTGATCGAGGAATTCATGGCGGGCGAGGAAGCCAGCTTCTTCATCCTCACCGACGGCACCCACGCCCTGCCCATCGGCACCGCCCAGGACCACAAGCGCGCCTTTGACGGCGATACCGGCCCGAACACCGGCGGCATGGGGGCCTATTCTCCGGCTCCGGTCCTGACCGAGGTTCTGCAACAACAGGCGATGGACCAGATCATCCTGCCCACGATCCGCGAAATGGCCCGGCGCGGCACACCCTACCAGGGCGTCCTCTATGCCGGGCTGATGATCGAAAACGGCAAAGCCCGTCTGGTGGAATACAACGCCCGCTTCGGCGACCCGGAAGCCCAGGTCCTGATGATGCGCCTTGGCGCACAGGCGCTGGACCTGATGCTTGCCACCGCCGAGGGACGGCTGGATAAGGTTCAGGTCAACTGGGCCGACGACCATGCCCTGACCGTGGTCATGGCGGCGCAGGGCTACCCCGGAGGCTACCAGAAGGGCAGCCAGATCCGCGGCCTCGAAGAACTCCCGGAAGACAGCCGCCACATGGTCTTCCACGCCGGCACTGCCCAGCGTGACGCCCAGATCATCGCCTCGGGCGGGCGGGTCCTGAACGTCACCGCCCGCGGCGAGACGCTGCAACAGGCCCGCGACGCCGCCTATGCGCTGGTCGACCGCATCGATTGGCCCGGAGGCTTCTGCCGCCGCGACATCGGCTGGCGGGCGCTTGACGCATGATCATCCGCGACAAGCCCGGGATCCTTGCGCTGCTCTTTGCCGTGCGCGGCTCGGTCCTGCCGCATATCGCACCGCAGCTGCTGTTCTTCGGCCTTTTCGCCGCCGCCATCGTCACCATCGACCGCTATGTCCTGACCCTCCCCCATGTCCAGGCCGCGCCCCTTGCGGTCTTCGGCGTTGCGCTGTCGCTGTTCCTGGGTTTCCGCAACAACGCCGCCTATGATCGCTGGTGGGAGGCGCGGCGTCTCTGGGGCGGCCTTCTGGCCGACGCCCGCAGCATGGCGCGTGAGGCGGAACTGTTCCTTTCCGACCCGGCCGACCGCCGCCGCCTCCTGACCGCGATGCGCGCTTTCCTGCACCAGCACCGCTGCGCCCTTCGCGGCCTGCCAAACGACGAACCCGCGCTCCGCGACACCCCGGCCGCGCCCACCCCCGACGCTACCCTCGACGCGATGGGCAGCTTTCTCGCCGATGCCCTTCACAGCGGCCGGATGGACGGATTCGGCGCCCGCACCCTGTCCACCCGCCTGTCCTCGATCGCCCTCGCACAGGCCGGATGCGAGCGGATCAAACTGACGCCGCTGCCCTATGTCTATTCGCTCCTCATCTTCCGCACGAGCTGGCTCTACTGCCTGCTGCTGCCCTTCGCCCTTCTCGAACCGACCGGCTGGCTGACCCCGCTGTTCGTGGTGATCGTCGCCTACACCTTCTTCGGCCTCGCCGAGGTCACCGAAGAGCTGGCCCACCCCTTCGGTTTGACCGCCAATGCCCTGCCACTGGACGCGATCTGCCGCACTGCGGAAATCTCGCTGGCACCCCACCTTGGCGAACCCGCGCCCCCGCCGCTTTTGCCCGTGGACTACCGGCTGGATTGACCTTTCGCGCCCCTTGCGCCCAGTCAAGCCCCCGCATAAGAAGCGGGCGTTTTGAACCCCAAGGGGGAGGCGCGGATGCCGCTTCTGGTGATGAAATTCGGCGGAACCTCCGTGGCGGACCTCGCGCGGATCGAGAACGCCGCGAAGAAGGTCCAGAAAGAGGTCGAGCGCGGCTATGACGTGATCGTCATCGTCAGCGCCATGTCGGGCAAGACCAACGAGATGGTGGGCTGGGTCGAACAGACCTCGAAACTCTATGACGCGCGCGAATACGATGCCGTCGTCTCATCGGGCGAGAACGTGACCGCAGGCCTGATGGCGCTGCGCCTGCAGGAAATGGACGTGCCCGCCCGCTCCTGGCAGGGCTGGCAGGTGCCGATCAACACGACCAGCGCCCACGGCCAGGCCCGCTTTGTCTCGATCCCGCGCGAAAACATCGACGCCAAGTTCGCCGAAGGCTTCAAGGTCGCCGTCGTGGCGGGCTTTCAGGGCGTCAGCGCCGAGGGCCGGATCACCACCCTTGGTCGCGGCGGCAGCGACACCACTGCCGTCGCCTTCGCCGCCGCTTTCGGGGCGGAACGCTGCGACATCTACACCGACGTCGATGGCGTCTACACCACCGACCCCCGGATCAGCCCCAAGGCCCGCAAGCTGGACAAGATCGCCTTCGAGGAGATGCTCGAGCTTGCCTCGCTTGGCGCCAAAGTCCTGCAAACGCGATCCGTGGAACTCGCGATGCGCTACAAGGTCCGCCTGCGGGTGGTGTCTTCCTTCGAGGAGGTCGACGAGACCTCTGGAACCCTGGTCTGCGACGAGGATGAAATCATGGAATCGAAAGTTGTGTCCGGTGTCGCCTATTCCCGCGACGAGGCGAAGATGACGCTGCTGAAGGTCGAGGACCGGCCCGGCGTCGCCGCGGCAATCTTCGGCACGCTCGCGGACGCCGGGGTCAACGTGGACATGATCGTTCAGAACATTTCGGAACAGGACGACCCCACCGACAAGCGCGCCCATACCGACATGACGTTCAGCCTGCCGACGAACCAGGTCGACCGCGCCAGGAAAGCCATCGAGGATGCAGCGGCTGCGGGTGCTTTCGTCTACACCACCCTTGTGACCGACAGTGACGTTGCCAAGGTCTCGGTCGTTGGTATCGGGATGCGCAGCCAGGTCGGTGTGGCGGCAAAGATGTTCGCGGCGCTGGCGGCCGAGAACGTGAACATCAAGGTCATCACCACGTCCGAGATCAAGATCAGCGTGCTGATCGACCGGAAATACATGGAACTGGCCGTCCAGGCGCTGCACGACACGTTCGAGCTGGACAAGGCCTAAGCCAGCGTCGCCGGCCGAAGTCGATCGCCGAAGTTGATCATTGCCAGACCTGTCGGGGCATGAGACCCTGCTCCGACATGCCGAGGTTCGGGTGGAGATCGGCATTGCCTCCCAAGCGCTGACCTGCGGCACTCCGTCTGGGGGACCATTCTGCCATCCTGATCATGGAAGGCAACCCAATGGCACACCAGGACAGCGCGTTTACGGGTTCGATCCCGGTCAACTACGACCGGGTTCTGGGGCCGATGCTGTTTGCTCCTTACGCCTCCGACATGGCGAAACGTGTCGTCGCGGTTGGGCCGGAGGCGGTTCTTGAAACTGCGGCAGGCACCGGAATCGTTACTCTGCGACTGGCCGACAGCCTGCCGCTTTCCACGCAGATCACCGCGACAGACCTGAACCAGGCGATGATCGATTTCGCTGCCACAAAGCCCGCACCGCGCCAGATCACATGGCAGGCCTGCGATGGGACCAAACTGCCGTTCGACGACGCCTCGTTCGACTGTGTGGTCTGTCAATTCGGCGTCATGTTCTTTCCCTCGCAACTGACGGGCTTCCAAGAGGCGTTCAGGGTGCTGAAACCCGGCGGCCATTATCTGTTCAGCGTCTGGGACCACATCGACGCGAACCCGATCGCCCTGGCCATGTCGGACGCATTGGCTGATCGTTTTCCAGACGACCCGCCTTTGTTCCTGCGTCGCACCCCTTACGGTCACTCGGACATCGACGTCACCCGCCAGCAACTCGCCGAGGCCGGTTTTGCCAGCGTCGAAGCAGACATAGTGAGCTTTGCAAATTCCTGTCCATCGCCCAGGGACGCCGCCAACGGCCAATGCCACGGTTCCCCCGTGCGGGGCGAGATCGAGGCCCGCGACCCAAATGGCATTGCCGGCGCGGCCGAGGCGATGACCGCCTTCCTTGCCGAACGGTTCGGGCCCGGACGCATCGACAGCACGATGCGGGCGATCATCTTCACCGCCCGACGCTGACCGTCGCTGGTGCCTCCTGCCGCAGGCTGGCCCGAAGCGAAGCCGGGCATACTCCTGCCGGGCGCTTCCCTCCCCGCCAACGGGTCCTGCAAGCTGAACCTGCCGTAGGGGGCGATATCGCCCACCCTACCCCCTCACTCCAATATCCCCAGCAGGTCCTGATGACAGGCCGCCCCCGCCCGATTCCCCGTCGACGCCGCTTGCGTGGCTGACGGAAACGGCCGCGCGAGGTCCCCAGCCGCGAAGACCCCCGGCACCGTGGTCCGCTGGTGGTCGTCCACCATCAGATGCCGCCCCATCGGCGTCTCCACGATCTCGCAGCCAAGGGCCTTGGCCAAGGGCGAGGCCGGCTCCTGCCAGGTCACCAGGTACAACGCCCGCATCTCCACGCGCTCACCCCCCTCCAGTTCCACCGCCTCGATTGCCCCCTCCGAGTGATGCACCCGCACCACCCGGCCCGCCTGCCGCCGCAGGCCCGGTCGGTCCAGCCGCTCCGCGTCGTCCGTCGTCACCTCGACGCCGTTCTCCAGCAGGATCAGATCATCGGTCCAGTCCCGCAGGTGCACCGAATGATGCATCGGGATCGCCTCCCAGGCCAGAAGCCCCGTTGTCCGGTCCGCCAGTTCATAGCCGTGGCAATAGGGGCACTGCGCGACCGTCTTGCCCCAGCACTCCGCCAGTCCGGGGATGTCCGGCAGCCTGTCGCGCTGCCCGAAGGCCAGGATCACCCGCGCCACGCGGACCTCCTCCGGTCCCTCCAGCACGAAGGCCCCCACCTGCCCCCGGATCGCCGTGACTCGCCCCTTCAGATGCTGCCCCGTCGGATAGGCGAGCACCTCGGCCAAGCCCTTTTCCCGGATCGCTTCCGGCGCCGCCCCGTCCATCCCCAGAAACCCGTGCGAGGCATGGGCATAGCGGTTCCGCGTCCGGCCCTCGTCGATGATCACCACCCGACGCCGCGCCCGCGCCAGCATGATCGCCGCAGACACCCCCGCAAAACTGCCGCCGACCACAGCCACATCCGCCTCGATCATCACTCGCTCCTGACCAGACCCACACAGTCAAGCGCGCGGCCCCGGTTCAGTTCCCTCTGCCCAATCCGCAGGCAGCCTGCCCAAGGCACGCACAATCCGCCGCAATTCCGTTTCCATCCGCCGAAACGGCCCCTATAGAAAGGGGAAGACCCCGGAAGGACCCTCCTCATGCCCGAACGCACAGAAAGCGAAAGCCGCAAGCTTCTGCGCCGCCTGCGCGACGTGCTTTCCGTCCCGGGCGAAGGCCAGGACCGGCTTGACCGCATCACCCATCTGATCGCCGACAGCATGGGCACCGAGGTCTGCTCGATCTACCTCTTCCGTGACCCCGAGACGCTTGAACTTTGCGCGACCGAGGGCCTGAAGAAGGAAGCCGTCCACCAGACCCGGATGAAGCTGGGCGAAGGTCTGGTTGGCCGCGTGGCCCGCTTCGGACAACCCGTCAACACCGCCGACGCGCCTTCCGAAAAGGGCTTCCGCTACATGCCCGAGACGGGGGAAGAGCTGTTCTCCTCCTTCCTCGGCGTCCCGATCCAGCGCGTCGGCGAAAAGCTTGGCGTCCTTGTCGTCCAGTCCAGGACCGCCCGCCAGTTCAACGAGGACGAGATCTACGCCCTTGACGTCGTCGCGATGGTTCTGGCCGAGATGACCGAACTTGGCGCCTTCACCAGTGACCAGGGCGGGATGCGCGCGCTGCACAAGCAGCCGGTGATGTTCCGCGCCACCTCGGGGCAAGAGGGTGCCGCCGAGGGCCGGGTCTGGCTTCACGAACCCCGAGTTGTCGTGACCAACCCCGTCGCCGACGACCCCTTGACCGAGATCGACCGCATCAAGGCCGCCGTGGGCGAGTTGCGCGTGTCCATCGACGACCTGCTGGAGGCGCAGCAACTGGACAAGGACCAGAAGCAGGTCCTGGAAGCCTACCGCATGTTCGCCCATTCCCGCGGCTGGCTGCGCCGGATGGAGGAAGACATCATGCGCGGCCTGTCCGCCGAGGCGGCGGTGGAAAAGGAACAATCCGCCGCCCGCGCCCGGATGGAACAGGTCCCCGACCAGTACTTGCGCGAACGGCTGCAGGACCTGGACGACCTGTCGAACCGCCTGCTGCGCATCCTCACCGGCCAGGGCAAGGATACCGGGGCCGAGATGCCCGACAATCCGGTCCTCGTCGCCCGCAACATCGGCCCGGCCGAGCTGCTGGAATACGGGCGCAAGCTGAAGGGCGTCGTGCTGGAAGAAGGCTCGGTCGGCAGCCACGCCGCCATCGTCGCCCGCGCCCTGGCCATTCCCCTGGTCATCAACGCCCAGCGCCTGGTGGCCGAGGCGCTGAACGGCGACCATATCCTTGTCGACGGCGACCAGGGCATCGTCCACCTGCGCCCCGAGGAAACCGTCGCCCGCGCCTTCCGCGACAAGATCGCCATGCAGGCCGAAGCGCAGAAGCGCTACGCCAGCTTGCGCAACCTGCCCGCCACCACGACCTGCGGCACCACCATTTCGCTGCACATGAATGCAGGCCTGATGGCCGACCTGCCCAGCCTGGACGGTTCGGGTGCGGACGGCGTCGGCCTCTTCCGCACCGAACTGCAATTCCTCATCCGCTCGAAGATGCCGCAGCGGGCCGAACTTGCCCGGCTCTATGCCCGCGTGATGGACGCGGCCAAGGGCAAGCGCGTGGCCTTCCGCACGCTCGACATCGGATCGGACAAGGTCCTGCCCTACATGAAGCCGCCCGAGGAACCGAACCCGGCAATGGGCTGGCGCGCGGTCCGCGTCGGCCTGGACAAGCCCGGCGTCTTGCGGATGCAGGTCCAGGCCCTGATCCGCGCCGCCGCCGGACGCCCGCTGACGATCATGTTCCCGCTGATAACCGAACACAGCGAATTCCAGGCCGCCCGCGCCCATGTCCTGCGCGAACTGCACCGCGAAAAGTCGCTTGGCCACCCGGTCCCCGACCGGATCGAGATCGGCGCGATGATGGAAACGCCATCGCTTGCCTTCGCGCCGAAAAGCTTTTTCGAACTGACCGATTTCATCAGCGTCGGCGGCAATGACCTCAAGCAGTTCTTCTTCGCCGCCGACCGCGAGAATGAACTGGTGCGCCGCCGCTACGACACGCTGAACCTGTCCTTCCTGGCTTTTCTCGAACAGATCATCGCCCGCTGCGCCGAAACCGGCACCCCCCTGTCGTTCTGCGGCGAGGATGCCGGTCGTCCGATCGAGGCGCTGGCGCTTGCCGCCATCGGCTTCCGCAGCCTGTCGATGCGCCCCGCCTCGGTGGGCCCGGTCAAGGCTCTCCTCCGGCGGATCAACCTGGCCGCGGCCCGCGCCGTGATCGACCGTGCGCGCCAGGACGGGGCAGAAAGCGCCCGCCCGCTGCTGATGGACTGGCTCGCGACACAAGAGACCGCCTGATGACCAAGTCTCCTGACACCACGCTGTCAGGAGAGCCGTGCTTTCCTTCCGGTACTCGAAACCGGAAAGGACAGTTTCATGCACCGCACCCCCGTCAATCCCTGGCCCTGGTCCCTGCCCCTTGGCTACAACCAGGCCGAGATCGTCACCGGCCAGACCCGGCAGCTGATCTGCGCCGGGCAGACCGCCGTCGACGCCACAGGCGCGCCGCAGCATCCGGGCGACATGCGCGGGCAGTTGGCACTGGCGCTCGACAATCTGCAGACCGTGGTGGAAGCGGCGGGAATGTCTCTTGCCAACATCGTCCGGCTGACCGTCTATGCCACGGACGTCGACACGGCGATGCGGAACTTCGATCTTCTGGGCCTGCGGTTCGGGCCTTTGGGCGTGGCCCCGCCGATGACGCTTCTTGGCGTCACTCGACTTGCCCTGCCGACGCTCTTGGTCGAACTTGAAGCCACCGCCGCCGACTGACCGCGCTTCCCGGCCGTGCTAGTCTTGCGGCCGGGACACCCTTGAAAGGACCTTTCAGATTCGCCGCGCCGAAAGACTGTTCAGGCTGGTGCAGGACCTGCGCGACCACGGGCTTGCCCGGGCCGAGGATATGGCGCGCAGGCTGGAAGTCAGCACTCGCACGATCTACCGCGACATCGCGCATCTTCAGGCCTCGGGCCTGCCGATCGAAGGCGAAGCCGGGATCGGCTACCTGCTCCGTCCCGGCTTCGACCTTGCGCCCGTCGCCTTCACCCATGACCAGGTCGAGGCGCTGGCGCTTGGACTTGCCTATGCCGAACGGGCCGGCGATCCGGTGCTTGCCCATGCCGCGCGCGAGGCGCGGGCAAAGCTGCAGGCCGGGATGCCCCGCCCCGAGGACCGGAGTTTGGCCGACGCCCCCTACTTCAGCCTGCACGCCCGGATGCCGCCGCAGGCCCGAGCCTTGCGCGAGGCGATCCGCAAGCGGCGGGTCGTGCAGCTGACCTACCGCGATGGCAGCGACCGCGGCTCGGACCGTCGGGTCCGCCCGCTTGCGATCTGGAGCTTCCCCGAAGGCTGGATGTTCACCGCCTGGTGCGAGCTTCGCGCCGATTACCGGACTTTTCGCATGGACCGGATCGTCGACCTGGCGCCAACCGCCGAAATCTTCGTGGAAACCGAAGCCACCAGCCTTGCGACCTTCCTTGCACGCGACACCTGCGAAGGCCCGGCCGCGCCTGCGCCGCCGGTCCGCCCGGCCCAGTTTCCCATATCCGCAGCGCCCGATCCGGCTTTCGGGACAACCTTGCCAAATCCTTAACGTCCGCGACCAAGTAATTGATTTCGTTTGACAGCCATAGATTGTCCACCGTGGACACTTCCTGTGGACCGGCCTCCACCTAACCCAGCAGACCCGCCTCCACCAGCCCGGCAAGCAGCGCGAAAATATCCGCCGAGATCTGCACCCGAGGGGTGTCCGGGAAGGCTTCGACCAGGGCCTCTTCCAACTCTTCCGGGGGTACCGGTTCCTCCAGCATCCCCCAGATCGCCGCAGCCAGCGGGTCCATCCGCTGGATCGCCCGCCCCTCTGGATCGGCCAGGTAGAGCACGTCGCCGATCCACCGCTCCACGCAGCCCTCCCGCTGGGAAAGCATCGTCCCCACCGGGCCGGGCCTGTACTCCATCACCGCGGGTCCGAACCGCCACTCCTGCCCGCCGGGCAGCATGGCAGCAGCCTGACCCGCGAACCCCGCTTCCAGACATTTCACCGCCTCGTCCAGATCCGTGTAGGTCAGCTGCCAGACCGGGGCCGCCGCGAGAGTGGCCGCGACCACCTCCAGCACCGCCCCAGAGTGCCGGTCGCGGGTGAAGTTCTGATGGAGCAGCGCATCCATCGCCACATCGGGCGGCACCGCGGTCAGGCGCGCGGCGGTCGGGGCGTCGCGCCGGTCCAGAAGCACGAAGGCCCCCACCGGCAGTCGCGTGCCATGCGCGGGCTGCCCGGGAAGCGGAAGGTAGTGGTACTGCCGGTTTCGCGGTCCCGGCATCGCCTCGGCCCAGGAGCGGAAATCGGCGGGAAGGGTGTCGGGCAGCGGCAGGCGCAGGCGTGGAGCGATCCCCATCGCATGACCGACCGCCACCCCGCCCGAGGGGAAGGACAGCGGCACCACATCGTCGCTGAAAATGGGGTGACCCGCCCTGGCCAGAGCAACCGAAAGCGTGCTTTTCCCGGCGCGCCGGAGGTTGGGGAAAACGACCAGTTGCCCCGCCATCTCGACCCCGGCCGCGTGCAGGCAGATCAGATGCGGGTCCGACAGTGGCAGTGCGACTGCAAGGCTTGCCATTGCATCGCAGACCGCGTTCACCGGATCCCAAAGCTGCGCCGGGCGGTCTTCGACATGGCTTTCACAAAGCAGCTTGCCTTGCCCGAGGTCCCCCCTGATCGTGAAGAAAGGGTCCGCCAGAAGGTCGGCGTCCACCAGCCGGTACGGCCAGGCCGCAGCGATCTCGGCCACAATCGGCAGGATCGCCCCGGCCCCGTCAAGGCGCAAAGGCGCGGTGACGCCCTGGAAGAAAATATCCCGCTTCACCATCACACCTGAGCTTTCCCCTTCGACCCAGAAAACCCGGCCGAAGGGGATGGTTCAGCAATTACGGGCTGGTGGTTGCGCAGCCGGCGTCATCGTCGGTCGGGCCCGAGCAGACGCTGGGCGACGTGCTCGACGAAGACGAAGACGACGAGCTGGTCTTGCTCGGCGCAGACGTCGGGCTGGGGCTGCTGGAGCCGCTCGACCCACTCGAGCCGCTCGACCCGCTGGCCTGGGCCATGCTGACGGTGGTCATCGCGGGCGCCGCATAGGCCGCCAGTGCCAGGGCGCCGATCCGGCCAAGGGCCTTGCGGCGGGAGAATAGGCTGTCCTTCGGTTCGCTCATGTTTCTTTTCCTTCTGCTAGGAGGTGTCCCACATCTGTCCCGATCCGGGGTCTTCTGCCCCATCAGGTTCCTCTGGAGTGCGGCAGGAAAATGGCGTTGGCCAGTTACCCAGGGTTTAAACAGGCCATTTAAACCCAAGGTATAAGCGGCAACCTGCCTTCAGGGTCCCAAAGGGGCTTAGAGGTCGACAAACAACGCTTGGTATATACGCCGAAGCTCGGCCTTCTGGACCTTTCCCATCGCGTTGCGCGGAAGGTCGTCCAGAATCAAAACCCGCTTCGGCAGCTTGAACGCCGCCAGCCGGTCACGAAGCGCGGCGCGGATCGTGGTTTCGGACAGGATCTCCCCCGGGTCGGGGACCAGGCAGGCCACCACCGCTTCGCCAAAGTCGGGATGCGGGACCCCGATCACGGCCGAGGCTGCAACTCCCGGCAGATCATCCAAAGCCGCCTCGACCTCGGCCGGATAGACATTCAGCCCGCCCGAGATCACCAGGTCCTTGGCCCGCCCCAGGATCGACAGGTAGCCCCGCGCATCCACCGCGCCCATGTCGCCGGTGATGAACCAGCCGTCGCGGAATTCCTCGGCGGTCTTTTCAGGCAGCCGCCAGTAGCCCTGGAAGACGTTCGGACCGCGCACTTCGATTGCCCCCGCCTCGCCCTGCGGCAGGGCCTTACCGTCCGGGCCGGTGATCCGCACCTCAACCCCAGGCAGCGGCATCCCTACGGTGCCCGCACGGCGCGCGCCGTCGTAGGGGTTCGAGGTGATCATGTTGGTCTCGGTCATCCCGTAGCGTTCCAGGATCGCGTGGCCGGTGCGGTCCTGCCATTCGGCATGGGTCGCGGGCGACAGGGGGGCCGAGCCAGAGATGAAGAGGCGCATGTGCGCGGTGGCGGCGCCCATCTCTCCAGGGTCGGCCAGAAGCCGGGTGTAGAATGTGGGCACGCCCATCATCACCGTCGCCTGCGGCAGGGCTGCCAGCACGGCGGCAGGCTGGAACGCGCGCTGGAAGATCATCGACGCGCCGGAATAAAGGACGCAGTTCGTCGCCACAAAAAGCCCGTGCGTGTGGAAAACCGGCAGCACGTGCAGCAGGACGTCGCGGTCGGTGAACCGCCAAAGCCCGACCAGCGCTTCGGCATTCGACGCAAGGTTTTCACGCGTCAGCATTACGCCCTTCGATCGCCCCGTGGTCCCCGAGGTATAAAGGATCGCCGCCAGATCGTCCGGCCCTTGGGCGGGATCGGAGAAGTCGGCACCCTGCCTCTCGGACAGCGCCAGCAGTCCGGGCAGGTCGATCACCCGTGCACCAAGCGCACGCAGCCCGTTCACCCGGCCCGGATCAGTCACGGCCAGCGCGGGTTCGGCGTCGTGCAGGAAATGCTCGGT
Source organism: Tabrizicola sp. (assembly GCF_030694085.1). Lineage (GTDB taxonomy): Bacteria > Pseudomonadota > Alphaproteobacteria > Rhodobacterales > Rhodobacteraceae > Tabrizicola. Next base: position 153,654 of record NZ_JAUXZE010000073.1, read on the forward strand.
CTCGGCCACGGTGTAGCCTGGGTTGACCGGGAGGAAGATCACTCCCGTCCGCAGGCAGGCGAGATACACGGACAACACCGCCTCGCATTTCTCGACTTGCACAAGCAGACGGTCGCCTTTTTCCAGGCCCAGTGCGACGAGTGTATTCGCCAGCCTCCCGGTCTCGGCCAGGAGTTCGCCATAAGTCAGACCACCGACCAGCCAGACCCGGGCCGGGTCCGCTGCCATCTGCTTCAGCTTTGCGATTACGTCGGTGCTCATTCCGCCCTCCCCTGCTCAATGGCATTTACCCAAGGGGCGGGGCGGATCGCAACCGGATCAGGCCCGGATCACCTTCGGCGGCGTGGTGGCAAGGCGGAATTCGGCTTCGACGGCATCGGCCCCGTGAACCTGGCCAAGCTTCACCAGCTCAAACCGGACCCGCGCTACCTCACGGTAATAAGAGAGGAAAGCGGCGTTCAAGGCGGCCCCCGACACGGCCCCAAGGATCGGCACCGCCTGCGCCGCAAGCTTCTGGCCCAGCACCGCCGCCAGCTTCGGCGCAATACTGGTGATCAGGCTTTGCACAGCGGACCCTGACATCGCCAGGCGCGAGCCGAGGAAAGAGGTGTTCACCCCGTCGTCCTGCGCCAAGGGACTGCCGGCGGCAAAGACCTGCAGACATTCGGCACGCACCCAGTCCTCGTCGGGATCAAGCCCCGCCTCCCGCGCCACGCTGCGGATCGTGTTCAGAAACAGCGTCACCGTCATCGGCAGCTCGGCCAGAGAGGTGGCCAGCCCGCCCGCACCACCTGCCGCGCCCGCCGCCATTGCCGCGACCATCGGCGTGCGCTGGCCCAGGTCTGGCGCCCGCGCGGCCAATCCATAGGACGTCTCCAGCGCCTGCGCGGTCAGTCGCTCGATCTGGCCACGGACGCCGCCGGGCAGGGCCGAAAGCTGGTTCTCCAACGAACCGCCAAGCCGGTTCACCAGGCGCATCACCGGGCCGTTCGCCCGTTTGTAGCGGCGCGCAAGGTCGGCAACCTGGGCGGGAAGGTCGGGGGATGTGGGCAGATACTTGTCCATCGCGTTGATATGGGGCCGCTTGCCCCCTGCGCAATGGGAAATCGGGGCAATGGGAATACGGACGGCTCAGGTCGCTTTGGCGACCATGCCGGTCACGCCGTTCCAGGCCCCGGCCTTCAGCTCCAGCCCCAGGATGCGGTCGGGGTTTGTCGGCGGCGGCATCTCGATCCCGTCCAGCTTGCGGAAACCGAAGCGGCTGTAATAGGGCGCGTCGCCGACCAGCATCACCCGCTCCCAGCCCAGCCGCCGCGCCTCGGCCAGGCTTTCGTTGATCAAGAGCGCACCCAGACCTTCGCCCTGGTGGGTCGGGTGGACGGCAATCGGGCCAAGGAGCAGGATGTCATGCTCGCCGATCAGCGCGGGCCAGTACCGGATGACTGCGGCCAGCGCACCGCTGTCGTCACGCAGGGTCAGGCACAGCGGGGCAACAGTCGGGACACCATCGCGCAGACGGTACGACGAAAGCGCAGTTCGGCCTGGGGCGAAACACAGGTCATAAAGGGCTTCCACCTCCCACCAGTCGTCCTCTGTCTCTTCCTCAAGCCGGTACACGCGCTGATGATCCCACCCGAAATGCTTGCCGAATCCACTGGTCCGAAATCACTGGAATCGCGCCGTAACATGGCGCAGTGTCACGATCAATTTGTGAAGCAGGGTTCGTCATGTTCTACCGTCCCGCCGATGGCCACGGGCTGCCACACAGCCCGTTTTCGGCCATCGTCTCGCCCCGGCCCATCGGCTGGATTTCCAGCCGCGCTGCGACTGGCGACAACCTGGCACCCTATTCCTTCTTCAACGCCGTGGGCTACACCCCGCCACAAGTGATGTTCGCGGGCGACTGCCGCGACAGCATGGTCAACGCGCTGGAGACGGGCGTCTTCGCGGTGAACATCGTCGCCGAAGCGGCGCTGGAGGCGATGAACGCCACTTCCGCCCGCTTCCCGCGCGGCACGGATGAATTCCTGGCTGCCGGGGTGGCCAAGGCCGAATGTGTCGCCATCAACTGCCCGCGCGTGGCGGATGCTCCGGCCACGCTGGAATGTCGCGTGGTCAAGCTGGTGGACCTGATCGGCCCCGAGAAACTGATGCTGGGCGAGGTGGTGGGCATCCACATCCGCGATGACTGCCTGGTGGACGGTCGGCTTGATCCGACGCGCTATCATCCGGCGGCACGGCTTGGGTATCACGATTATACCTTCGTCCGCGAAGTGCGCGAACTGCGCCGTCCGAAAGACCCCGCAAAGGGATGACCCCCACCCACCGCAAGATCGTCTACGCCGTCAGCTTCGAGACGCTGGGGACGCTGGTCGCTTCGGCCTTTCTCTGGACCGTCTCCGACGCCAGTGCCGGGTCGTCGCTGGCCCTGTCGATCCTGACCGCCACCATCGCGCTGTGCTGGAGCGTCGGCTTCAACACCGTCTTCGAGTCCTGGGAGGCGCGGCAGGCGGTGCGGGGCCGCTCCCTTCGCCGCCGCACGGCCCATGCGCTTCTGTTCGAGGGCGGCCTCGTCCTGATCTGCATCCCGGTCATGGCCTGGTGGCTGCAGGTCGGCTACCTGCAGGCGCTGGTCTACGAGGGCGGGCTGATCGTGGTCTTCCTCCTCTACACCTACCTTTTCACCTGGGCCTTCGACCGCTTCTTCGGCCTGCCTGCCTCGGCCCGTTAGCCTTTCCGCCCTTTGGCCTTGCGCGGGCGGAGCACTTCTGTATAAGGCCGCATCTTTCCGCTTATCCATGAACCGGCGATGCCTCTCGTGGACGGGCTGCGGAGAGGGTCTTTGCCCGTCCTATGAAGCCGCCCCGAAACGAAGGAAGTCTGCATGCCTCTGTATGAGCATGTCTTCATCGCGCGCCAGGACCTGTCCAACGCGCAAGCCGAAGGCCTTATCGAACACTTCTCGACCGTCCTCGCGGACAACGGCGGCAAAGTCGTTGAGAACGAGTACTGGGGCGTCAAGACGATGGCCTACAAGATCAACAAGAACCGCAAGGGCCACTATGCCTTCCTGAAGTCGGACGCGCCTGCCGCTGCCGTTCAGGAAATGGAACGCCTGATGCGGCTCCATGACGACGTGATGCGTGTCCTGACCATCAAGGTCGACAAGCATGTCGAAGGCGTTTCCGTCCAGATGCAGAAGCGCGACGAGCGCGAAGAGCGTGGCGACCGGGGCGGCTTTGGCGGCGAACGTCGCGAACGCCCCAGCTTCGGTGGTGACCGCGGCGACCGTGGCGACCGCCCGTCGTTCGGCGCTCCGCGTCGTTGATCTGAGAAAGGACACACAAAATGGCGAACAAACCGTTTTTCCGCCGCCGCAAGGTCTGCCCCTTCTCGGGCGACAACGCTCCGGCGATCGACTACAAGGACACGCGTCTGCTGCAGCGCTACATCTCCGAGCGCGGCAAGATCGTCCCGTCCCGCATCACCGCAGTCTCGGCGAAGAAGCAGCGTGAACTGGCCCAGGCCATCAAGCGCGCCCGCTTCCTGGCCCTGCTGCCCTATGCCGTGAAATAAGGAGCACCAGACCATGCAAGTGATCCTTCTGGAACGCGTGGCCAAGCTTGGCCAGATGGGCGAAGTCGTCAACGTCAAGGACGGCTATGCCCGCAACTACCTGCTGCCGCAGGGCAAGGCGCTGCGCGCGAACGACACCAATGTGAAGTCGTTCGAGGCGAAGAAAGCCCAGCTGGAAGCCACCAACCTGGAAACCCGCAAGGAAGCCGAAGCTGTCGGCGGCAAGCTGGATGGCCAGACCTTCGTGGTGATCCGTTCGGCGTCGGACGCCGGGGCGCTCTATGGCTCGGTCACCCCGCGCGATGCCGCTGAAGCCGCGACCGAAGCAGGCTTCACCGTCCACCGTGGCCAGATCATCCTGGATCGCCCGATCAAGGACCTGGGCCTGCACACTGTCTCGGTGCAGCTGCACCCGGAAGTCACCGTGAAGATCCGCCTGAACGTTGCCCGTTCGGTGGAAGAAGCGGAACTCCAGGCGTCGGGCAAGTCGATTGCCGAGCTTGCGGCCGAAGCGGAAGCCGAAGCCGAGTTCGAAATCGCCGAGCTTTTCGACGAAATGGGCGCTGCGGCGAACGACGAATAAGTCCTTATCCCGCAAGGGTTCTGGAAACCGCGCCTGGGCAACCGGGCGCGGTTTCTGTTTGGGACCGACGGATCGAAAGTCTGAAACGCGCAGGCCAGAAGCGCCGCATCGGTCCAACGCTGCTGCAATGAGACCGTTGATGCCCTGGCAGTTGGAGCGCGTCGAAATACCGAAACCTATGCCACAGACCACCGCAAAGCTTGCCGCGCGTTGACCAGCACTTGTCGGAGGCAGAATAGCCAGACGTCCCTGCCTGGTTAGCGTGGCCCCATGCAGATGACAGCCACCACGCGCGGCATCCTGGCCCTCGTCGTAGGGATTGCGGTTTTCTCCTTGCAGGATGTGATCCTCAAGCGGCTGTCCAGCGAATATCCCCTGTATCAGGCGATGATCATCCGCAGCCTGACCGCCGTGCCCCTGCTGCTGATCATCGTCCGCTGGCTGGATGGCCGCCTGACCACCATCACAACCCACAACTGGGGCTGGATGCTTGCGCGCGGGGTCCTGAACTTTGTCGCTTACACCGCCTATTACCTTGGCCTCGCCGCCCTGCCGATGGCGGACACCGTCGCGCTGTTCTTCACGGCCCCCCTATTCATCACGATCGCCGCCGCGCTGGTCTTCAAAGAGCGGATCGGCCCGACCAACCTGCTGGCGCTGGTCGCCGGGTTTCTGGGAATGCTGATGATCTTCAATCCCAGCGCCAGTCTCTTCGACCCAGCCGCGCTGCTGCCGGTGCTCGGCGCGCTTGGCTATGCGCTGACCCAGCTTGCGACCCGTGTGCTGGGCCGGACCGAGACGGCGGGGGCAATGACCTTCTGGGGCAACCTGACATTTCTCGCCAGCGCCCTGGCGCTTGCCGTCGTCTTCGGCAGCGGAGCCTATGACGGTGCAAGTCACCCTTCGCTTGCTTTCCTGACGCGGGGCTGGCAACCGATGCCGGCCGGCGATCTTCTGCTTTTCATGGCCTGCGGACTGATCGCTTCAATCGGGCTGTCGCTCTTGACCTATGCCTATCGCGTTGCGCCCTCGTCCTCGGTCGCACCCTTCGAATACAGCTTCATCATCTGGGGGGTGCTGTGGGGCTGGCTGTTCTGGGCCCAGCTTCCTGCGGCCCTCGCCTGGGCCGGGATCGCCCTCTTGATCGGGGCCGGGCTCTTGGTGATCCGGGCCGAGACGCAAAACGAAAAGGCCGCACCCGAAGGCGCGGCCTGATCTTCCCTGTCGGACCTGGAGGTCCGCTTACATTTCGTCCAGCGCCTCGACGGCTTTCTGAAGTTTCTCTTTCGAGATTTCCTTGTCGCTCACCTTGGCAAGGCTCACCAGGTGATCGACGACCTTGTCCTCGAACAACGGCGCGCGCAGCTGCTGCTGCATCTGCTGGTTCTTCTGCACGAATTCGAAGAACTGGCGCTCCTGACCCGGATACTGGCGGGCGGCAGCCAGCACGGCCTGGGTCATCTCGGCATCGGTCACGGTGACCTCGGCCTTGCGACCGATCTCGGCCAGAAGAAGGCCCAGACGCACGCGACGCTCGGCCAGCTTCTTGTGCTCATCCGTGGTCTCGATGGTGCCGTGGTTGTGGCCGTGCTCTTCGGGGTGCTCTTCGTGCCACAGCTGGTGCGCGATCTGGTTGGCTTCCGCCTCGACCAGGTTCGCGGGCAGGTCGAACTTGACCATCCCGTCCAGCTGATCCAGGAGCGAGCGCTTCAGCACCGCGCGGGCCGCGCCCTTGTATTCGGCTTCCAGACGCTCGGCGATCTGGGCCTTGAGGGCAGCCAGGTCGTCCGCGCCGAACTTCTTGGCCAGCTCATCGTCGATTTCGGCCGGTTTCGGCTCTTTCACCGATTTCACGGTGCAGGCAAAAACCGCAGCTTTGCCGGCGAGGTGCGCCGCGCCGTAGTTTTCCGGGAACGAGACGTTCACCGACACTTCGTCACCAACCTTGGCACCGACCAGCTGGTCCTCGAAGCCGGGGATGAAAGACTTCGAGCCCAGCACAAGCGGGTAATCCTCGGCCGAGCCGCCCTCGAACAGCTCACCGTCGACCGAGCCCTTGAAGTCGATCACGATCTGGTCGCCGTCCTTGGCCTTGGCGCCCTTCTTGCGGTCGTCGAAGGATTGGGCCGAACCTGCCAGGTTCGTCAGCGCTTCCTCGATGGCCTTGTCGTCGGCCTTCACGATCAGGCGGTCCAGCTTCAGCTTGCCTGCATCGACCTCGGGGATCGGGGGCAGCGCGTCATAGGTCATCTCGACCACGACATCCTGGCCTTCTTTCCAGGTCTCTCCGCCGACCATCTTCACTTCGGGCTGCAGCGCGGGGCGGTCACCGGACTTGTCGAAATGGTCCTTCATCGCGCTGTCGATGGCTTCCTGCATCGCGTCGCCCATGATCCGGGTGCCGAACTGCTTTTTCAGGATCGCCAGCGGGACCTTGCCCTTGCGGAAGCCCTTGATCTCGACCTCGGGCTGCGCTTCCAGAAGCTTTTCCTGGACCTTCGCGTCGAGTTCGGCTGCCGTCACCGTGATGGTGTAGCCGCGCTTGAGGCCTTCGTTCAGGGTCTCGGTGACCTGCATGGGGGGACGTCCTTCCTGGTTCATTCGGGCGCGGATGCGCAATACTCCGCGGGCACAGAGCGGAACCCTGCGCGCGTTGGCGGGCCTGATAGCAAAGCTTTCCGTCCGATGTAAGGGGGAATCGCCAGCCGGACGCACGGGGTGGGGCTGGTGCGGGTGAAGGGACTTGAACCCCCATGCCTTGCGGCGCCGGAACCTAAATCCGGTGCGTCTGCCAGTTCCGCCACACCCGCCGACCAGCCCTGGCCTTCTAGCAAAGCATCGCCGGGGGCGCGAGGGGGCAAATGCGCTGCCCCATTTGCGACACAGCCGCCGATTTGCGGCCACATCTGCCCCGAAATCACCGAACTGGCATCGAATACCCAACACAAACCCGGACCAGAACTGATGCAGGGACAGTAGAAGGAACGTGGGAATGGACTCCGAAGCTCCGTTTTCCAGATCGGCCGGCGGCGCGGGAAGTGACCCGCAGCCCGGAATGATCGCCGGCACAATGGTGCGGACGCTCGATGGGGTCCTGCCCGTCGAATACCTGACCCCGGGCGACCGGATCGTGACGCGCAGCGGCGCGCGGCGGCTGACTTCGGTGTCGGTCCAGGCGCGCAAGGTTGTCGATCTGGTGCGCATCCGCGCTTCGACCATCGGCCATGACCGGCCCGAGCAGGACCTGCTGGTGTCCACCGGCCAGCCGATCCTGATCCGCGACTGGCGGGCCAAGGCGATCTTCGGCGTGCCGGTGGCTGCAATTCCGGCATCGCGCCTGGCGGATGGCGAATTCGTCTGCCTTGAAACCCATGCCCAGGTCCGGCTGTTCACCCTGCGCTTTGACGAGGATGAGGTGATCTATGCCGAAGGGCTGGAGCTGGCCTGCCCGGCCTTCCTGCCCGAACTGGCCTGACCCCGAAACTCCCCTAACCACGAACTCGCCTGACCCTGCCCTCGCCTGACCCCGCCCTAACCTGACGCAGCGTCGCACTAGGCCTGCAGCGCCAAATCGCTACTATCGCGGCATGACGCGCGCCCTTACGGACCTCTGTCCCTGTCCAGCCTCGACGCCCGTCCGGCGCCCGGGATGAGCTTTGACTACATCATCGTCGGGGCAGGCTCGGCAGGTTGCGTCCTTGCCAATCGCCTCAGCGCCAACCCCGCGACCCGGGTCTGCCTGATCGAAGCCGGTCCCGCCGACCGCAATCCGATGATCCACATGCCCTTCGGCCTGGCCGCGTTGGCCCATATGCGATGGTTGAACTGGGGGCACGAGACCGACGCCGAAGCGCAGCTGCACCACCGCCGCCTGTTCTGGCCGCGCGGACGGGTTCTGGGTGGGTCCAGCTCGATCAACGCGATGATCTACATGCGCGGGCATCCGCAGGATTATCGCGACTGGGCCAGACTTGCAGGGCCCGATTGGGACTGGCCGCGCGTCCGGGCGATCTTCAAGGACCATGAGGACAACCTGGCTCTTCGGGACGACCACCACGGCCAGCATGGCCCGTTGACTGTCAGTGACCTCGCCCAGCCCAACCCGCTGTCCCGCGCCTTCGTCCGGGCGGGCGTCGAATCCCGGCTGGCCGAAAACCCCGACTTCAACGGCACCTCGCAAGAGGGCGTCGGCCTTTATCAGGTCACCCAGCGCGGTGGTCGCCGCTTATCCTCGGCGCAGGCCTTCCTTGTTCCGGTCCTGGACCGGCCGAACCTGACCCTGATCACCAAGGCGCAAGTCCACCGCGTCGCGTTCGAAGGCCGCCGCGCCACCGGCGTCCAGCTTCGCGACCAGACCCTGCCCCTGGCCCAGGGCGGCGAAGTGATCCTGAGCGGCGGAGCGATCAACTCGCCGCAGCTACTCATGCTGTCGGGCATCGGTCCCGGGGCGCATCTGCAGGCGATGGACATCCCGGTTCTGCACGACGCGCCCGAAGTCGGGGCGAATCTGGCCGACCACCTGGACATCACTGTCCAGGCCGCGCTGAAGGGCCGCGAGGCGATCGGCATTGCGCCCGGCTTCCTGCCCCGCGCCCTCCGCGCGACCTGGGCCTACCTGCTCCGCGGTCAGGGAGAGTTCACCTCGAACGTCGCCGAGGCCGGGGGCTTTGCCCGCTCGGACCCCAGCAGGGAACGGCCCAACCTGCAGTTCCACTTCATCCCGGCCTACCTTCATGACCACGGTCGCCGCCTTTCCCTGGGCTACGGGCTGACGCTGCATGTCTGCGATCTTCTGCCGAAAAGCCGGGGACGGATCAGCCTTGCTACGCCCGACCCGATGGCCCACCCCCGGATAAACGCCAACTACCTTGCCGACCCCGAGGACCTTCCCACCCTTCTCGCCGGCTTGAAACTCGCCCGCCGCATCCTGAACGCCCCGGCCCTTGCCTGCTACGTCGCAACGGAAACCCTTCCGGGCGCAAGGCTCGTCAGCGACGCCGACCTCAAGGCCGACATCCGCACCCGGGCCGAGACGATCTACCATCCGGTCGGCACGTGCCGGATGGGCCTTGACGCAGGCTCGGTCACCGATCCCGAAGGCCGGGTGCGGGGCACCGAGGGGTTGCGGGTGGTGGATGCCTCGCTCATGCCGCAGATCATCGCGGGCAATACCAATGCACCGACGATGATGATTGCCGAGACCATCGCCCGGCGCATCCTGCGGCAAACGCCTGCAACCTGACTGTCATACAGCTTTTACAATTCTGCAATCTAAGCGTCACGCGACGGGACTAGAGCCGGGACAGGCCGACAGGGCCACACAAGATGCTGCACGAAATCAGGAGTGCCTCGATGAAATCCTTCCACCTCACCGTTTCGGTGCTGGCCTTCGCCGCCGCGATGCCCGCCGCTGCCCGCGACCAGATCCAGGTCACCGGCTCGTCCACCGTGCTGCCCTACGCCACCATCGTCGCCGAGGCCTTCGGCGAAAACTTCGACTTCCCGACCCCGGTCGTGGAAGGCGGTGGTTCGGGTGCAGGCCGCAAGAAGCTTTGCGAAGGCGTCGGTGAAAACACCGTCGACATCGCCAACTCGTCCAGCCGGATCTCGCAGTCGGATATCGACCTGTGCGCTGCGAACGGCGTGGCCGAAGTCATGGAAGTCCGCTTTGGCTATGACGGGATCGTCTTCGCTTCGGCCGTCGATGGCCCGGAATTCGCCCTGACCCCGGCAGACGTCTACAATGCCGTGGCTGAAACCGTGCTGAAGGATGGCGCTCTGGTCGCCAACCCGAATGGCACCTGGTCTGCGGTCAACGCGGCTCTGCCTGACCAGAACATCCTGGTCCTCGTGCCGGGCACCAAGCACGGCACCCGCGAAGTGTTCGACACCAAGGTGATCATCGCCGGTTGCAAGGAAACCGGCGCGCATGATCTGTTCGTGGCGGCTGCCGAAGGTGCGGATGACAAGGAAAAGGCCGCAAACGCGGACAAGGCCTGCATGGAACTGCGCACCGACGGAAAGTCGATCGACATCGACGGCGACTATACCGAGACGCTTGCCCGCCTGGATGCCGACAAGAACGCCGTGGGCGTGTTCGGTCTGTCGTTCTACCAGAACAACACCGACAAGCTGAAAGTTGCGACCATGTCGGGTATCGTTCCCTCGACCGAGAGCATCTCTTCGGGTGAATACCCGGTGTCGCGCCCGCTCTACTTCTACGTCAAGAAGGCGCATATCGGCGTGATCCCCGGCCTGAAGGAATACATCGAGTTCTTCGTGTCCGACGACATGGCCGGCCCGGACGGCCCGCTGGCGGAATACGGCCTCGTGTCCGACCCCGAACTGGCCGCGACGCAAGAGATGGTCGCCTCGGAAACCCCGATGGCTCCGCTGCAGTGATCTGACAACGGGCGGGATCTTCGGGTCCCGCCCCTCCCTTTCGAACCCGGAAGCCCGCATGTCCGTCCTGATGATTCTTGCCGCCGTAGCTGTCCTTGCTATCGCCGCTTTCTTCCTGGCACGGCAGCGCTCGCTTGCCTCGACCCAGGGCAACCCCCGGCTTCTGCACTCGCTGCCCGGCTACTACGGCTGGTACGGCGCGATCTCGGTCCTTGTCCCGGCCCTTGCGGCGCTGATCCTCTGGCTGATCGTGCAGCCGATGGTGATCGAGGCCCGCATCTCTGCTACACTTCCCGCCGAGTTTGTCACCGACGCCACCAAGGCCCAGCTGACAATGGCCGACGTTCGCCGTGTCGCGGGCGGCCTTGATACGGCCATCGCCAGCGGCGCAATCAGCGAAACCGACGTCCAGGCCCTTGCAACCGGATCGACCGACATCCGCGCCCTTCTGGCCGGGTCCGGCGTGGCGCTGGCCTCCGAGGTGTCACCCGCCGTCCTGATCGCCGCGCAGGATTACCGCACGCAGTCGCACTGGGGGGCCGCGGGCCGCACGGCGCTGATCCTGGTGCTGTCGGTCCTTGGCCTGTTCTGGGGCGTCAAGCGCGCAGAGCCCGACTTCCGCGCCCGCAACCAGGTCGAGCGTGTGATCCTCGCCCTTCTCATCGCCGCCTCGTCGATTGCGATCCTGACGACAGTGGGCATTGTCTGGTCAATGGTGTCGGAAACCTTCGACTTCTTCAGCAAATACCCGTTCCAGGACTTCTTCTTCAGCCTGAAATGGTCGCCGAACTTCCGCGGTGGATCCGACCTAGGGATCATCCCGCTGATCTGGGGCACGCTTTACATCACCCTGATTTCCATGCTGGTCGCGGTCCCGATCGGTCTCTTCGCTGCGATCTATCTGGCGGAATATGCCTCCAGGCCGGTGCGCAACTGGGTCAAACCGCTGATCGAAATCATCGCCGGTATCCCCACGGTCGTCTTCGGCATCTTCGCTCTTGTCACCGTAGGCCCTGCCCTCCGCGACTGGTTCGCCCAGCCGCTGGGCCTTGGCAACTCGGGATCCTCGGTCATGACCGCCGGTATCGTCATCGGCATCCTGAACATTCCCTTCATCTCTTCGCTGTCGGACGACATCATCAACTCGGTCCCGCAATCGCTGCGAGACGGCAGCCTGGGCCTGGGGGCCACCAAGTCCGAGACGGTGCGCCAGGTGATCCTGCCCGCAGCACTGCCCGGCATCGTCGGTGCGATCCTGATGGCCGCCTCCCGCGCCATCGGCGAGACGATGATCGTCGTGATGGGCGCAGGTGCCGCCGCCAAGCTGTCGCTCAATCCTTTCGAGGCGATGACAACGATGACCGTCAAGATCGTCGGCCAGCTGACGGGCGACACCGACTTTGCCGCCCCGGAAACGCTTGTCGCCTTCGCGCTTGGCATGACGCTTTTCGTCATCACCCTTGGCCTGAACATCTTTGCCCTCTGGATCGTGCGGAAATACCGGGAGCAGTACGAATGACCGACATCAGCGCCGCAGGGCCCGGCATCAGACGCCCGAAGCAGTCGATCCTGACGGCAAGCGACAACATGAAGCGCCGCAATGCCGCCGAGGTCCGCTTCAAGGCCTATGGTCTTCTGGCGATCACCGTCTCGCTGACGATGCTGGCGATCATGCTCTTCACCATCTTCCGCGATGGCGTGTCGTCGTTTCATCAGGCAACGCTGAACTTCCCGGTCGAACTGACGGCAGAGACGCTTGACCCGAAGGGCAATCGCAGCCGAGAAGAAATGGTCAAGGTCACCACGGTCGGCTACCAGAAGGTCTTGTCCCAGGCGCTTCTCGCCGAACTTCAGGCCCGCGGCATTACGCAAGAAGGCGTCACAGACAAGCAGATCGCCGACCTGATCTCGAAGGACGCGGCTGGCGCCCTGCGGGCCAGGATCCTTGCGAACCCGGATCTGGTCGGAACCACGATCGACGCAAACATCCTGGCCGCCGGTCGGGTTGACGGCTTCCTGAAAGGCCGGGTGACCTATGGGACGGCCGAGCGTGACAACCAGATCAGCCCCGACCAACTGCGGCTTGTCGAACAGTTGCGCGATGCGGGGATCGTCCAGTCCTCGTTCAACTGGACCTTCTTCACCAACCCCGACGCCTCCGACCAGCGTCCCGAAGCCGCGGGCCTGGGCGTCGCCCTCCTTGGCTCGGCCTACATGATGCTCATGGTCCTGGTGATGTGTGTGCCCGTCGGCGTCGCGGCCTCGATCTACCTGGAGGAATTCGCGCCGAAGAACCGCTGGACCGACGCGATCGAGGTCAACATCTCGAACCTTGCTGCCGTGCCCTCTATCGTCTTCGGTATCCTGGGCCTTGCGATCTTCATCAACTTTGCCGGGATGCCGCAGTCTTCCTCGGTCGTGGGCGCCCTGGTCATCAGCCTGATGACGCTGCCCACCATCATCATCGCCACAAGGGCCTCGATCCGCGCCGTGCCGCCGTCGATCCGCGATGCGGCGCTTGGGGTCGGCGCATCGAAGATGCAGACCGTCTTCCACCACGTCCTGCCGCTTGCCATGCCGGGCATCCTGACCGGCACGATCCTTGGCCTTGCCAGCGCGCTGGGTGAAACCGCGCCGCTCCTTCTGATCGGCATGGTCGCCTTCGTCGACAACTATCCCTCGGCCCCGCCGGAGGGCTTCCTTGACCCCGCGACCGCCCTGCCCGTGCAGGTCTATTCCTGGGCCAGCCGCGCCGATCCGGCCTTCATCGAACGTTCGAACGGCGCGATCATCGTGCTTCTGGTGTTTCTCGTCGTGATGAACGTGGCAGCCATACTCCTCCGCCGCCGGTTCGAGCGGCGCTGGTAAAGCCGCTTACAGCAAAGGCAGCATCAGCGCGAAAAGCTCGGCCTGGGACGAGATTCGGCAGCGCGCGTAAAGCTGCTTGCGGAAGACCTTCACCGTCTGCGGCGACAGCCCCAGGTGCAGCCCAATGGACAGCGTCGAATGACCTTTCAGGATCAAAAGCGCAACCTGAGCCTGCCGGGGTGACAAACCGATCCCCAAGGTCCGCTCTGCCGCTGCCGCAAGCTTAGCCGGCGTATCCTCGATCGGCTGCGCGGCCAGCTTCGGCACCGGCCAGTGCGCCCGCGCCAGTTCGGCGACGACGGGGGCTATCCGGCGACAGGCTGCCAACTCGTTGGCAGAGAAGACTTTGCCCGACTGACCATCCCGACCCAGGAACAGGTTCAGCGACAGCCCCGCGCCCAGCCAGACCGTGAAGGCCAGCTCGTCGATGATGGTCGTCTGCCCGAAATACTCGACATAGAACCGGCTCCGCTGGAACGCATCCGGGGCGATGTCCCGCAGCCGGTAAAGCCCCTCCTCGGAACGCTGAAGGTGCAAGCCGTAGAACGGGCTCAGCCGAAACGCGCCCGCCATGTAGGTGCTTTGCAGCCGCGCAAAGACCCGCACGTCCCCGGCCCGCCGGAACAGCTCCAGCGCCGGCCCGCCATCGCTGTAGGCCAGCACCAGCATGTTGTCGGGCCGCGCCAGGGCGTGAAACATCTGCCACAGCGCCTCTTCGAACCCCGGCCGACCGAGGGTCGCTATGACCTTTGCCAATAGCGGCTCGACGCCTTGTGCCGGGTCCCTCATGCATACCTCGCTGGGGGTATATACCCCCCCAGGGCAATTAAACTAGCACTGTCCCGAAGTCCAAGGGGTATGGCCTAAGCACCGGGCCCGCTTAGGATTGCCGAACTGAAGAAGGAGCACCCGATGCGTTTGGCACTCTGGCAGGGCACATCGCCCGCCTCCGACCTCAACACGGCCTGCGACCAGGCCGAAGCTGCCCTGGCCGCCGCCGCCGCGATGAGGGCCACTGCCCTCGTCCTGCCCGAGGTCTGGCTGCCCGGCTACAACCAGCCCGACATCGCCGCCCGCGCGCTGCCCCTGGACAGCGCCCCCCTCCACCGCCTCGCCGCCGCCTCCAGACAGCACCGCACCGCGCTTGTCATCGGCTATGCCGAGCGCGACGGCGACCGCCTCTACAACTCTGCCGCCTGCTTCGGCGCAGACGGGACACTCCTTTGCAACTACCGCAAGGTCCAGCTCTACGGTCCCCACGAAGCCGCGCTCTACACGCCCGGCGACACCCTTCCCACCTTCCGCCTTGGCGAAGCAACCGCCGCAATCCTGATTTGTTACGACGTCGAGTTCGCTCCCCACGTGAAGTCCCTCGCCACCCGCGGCGCGTCGGTCATCCTCGCCCCAACGGCGAACATGGCCCCCTTCACCCATGTCCCCCGCGCCACCGTCCCTGCGATGGCCGCGAACCACGGGGTGACCATCGCCTACGCCAACTATTGCGGCACCGAGGGCGACCTGACCTATATCGGCAACTCCGTCATCGCGGGCCCCCACGGCGAAATCCTCGCCCAGGCCGGAGAGACACCCACCCTCCTCGTCACCGACCTGCCCCCCCGCGACCCGGCGCGCCTGTCCACCCAAGCCGCCGACTTCCGGGCCCTCTGATGCGCGATCCCCGCCACGACATCCTCTTCACGCCGCTTCAGATCGGGCCGAAGATCGCCAAGAACCGCTTCTACCAGGTCCCCCACTGCAACGGCGGCGGCTACCGCGACCCCTCCGCCGTGGTCGAGATGCGCCGCACCAAGGCCGAGGGCGGCTGGGGCGTGATCTTCACCGAGCAGACCGAAATCCACCCGACCTCGGAAATCACCCCCTTCATCGAGCAGCACCTCTGGGACGACCGCGACATCCCCGCCCTCGCGCGCATGGCCGAGGCGATGAAGTCACACGGCGCGCTTGCCGGCATCCAGCTGGCCTACTCCGGCATCAACGGCCCGAACCTCTACAGCCGCGAGGTCCCCCTGGCTGTCACTGGTGGCCCGATCCTGACCTTCACCTCCGACCCCGTCCAGGCGCGCACTATGGACAAGGAGGATATTCGAAACCTCCGCCGCTGGTTCCGCAACGCCTTCCGCAGGTCGCAGCAGGCCGGCTTCGACCTGATCTGCCTCTACGGCGCACATGGCTTCGGCATCCTGCAGCATTTCCTCTCCCGCGCCACCAACCACCGGACCGACGACTACGGCGGCACCCTCACAAATCGGGCGAGGTTTCTGCGCGAGATCGTTGAAGATGCTCGGGAAACGACAAAGGGCGAACTCGCTGTCACCCTGCGGATGTCGCTGCACGAAGCCGGGGCCTACGGCTTTTCCAATGCCGAGTTGCGCGACTTCATCGCCATGCATAGTGACCTCCCCGACCTCTGGGACCTCGCCAACGGCACTTGGGAAGACTGCTCGGGCACCTCGCGCTTCAGGGACGAGGGCGCGCAGGAAGACCTAGTGAAAGGCATCAAGGACCTGACCCCGAAGCCGATTGTCGGGGTCGGCCGCTTCACGTCGCCCGATGCGATGGTCCGCCAGATCAAGGCCGGTATCCTCGACTTCATCGGGGCCGCAAGGCCCAGCATCGCCGACCCTTTCCTGCCGCTCAAGGTCCAGGAAGGTCGCTCCGAAGACATCCGCGAATGCATCGGCTGCAACATCTGCGTCAGCGGCGACATGACCCAAGGCATCAGCCGCTGCACCCAGAACACTGCCTTCATGGAGGAATGGCGCAAAGGCTGGCACCCCGACCGCGCCCGGCCCAAGGGCGCATCGGAAAGCGTCCTTATCGTCGGCGCAGGCCCCACCGGGCTCGAAGCCGCCCTGCAGGCCGCCAAACGCGGCTACAAGGTCACGCTGGCCGAAGCGACAACCACGCTCGGCGGCCGCGTGGCGAAGGAACGCCAACTCCCCGGCCTCTCCGCCTGGGGCCGCGTTGCCGACTATCGCAGCGGCCAACTGGCTCCGATGCCGAACGTCGAGATCTACCGCGACAGCCCGCTCTCTCCCCAGGACATCCTCGCAATGGGTGCCGATCACGTCGCCATTGCGACCGGCGCCACCTGGCGCAGCGATGCTGTCGCCCGCCTCCACCTCCACCCGATCCCGACCGACCCCGCGATGCCGATCCATACCCCCGACGACCTGATGGCGGGCCGCATCCCCGAAGGCCAGACCGTCGCGCTTTATGACGACGACCACTTCTACATGGGCTCGGTCCTGTCCGAACTTCTTGTTGCAAGGGGCAACAAGGTCCACTTCATCACCCCCGCAGTGAAAGTGGCGGAATGGACCGACAATACGCTGGAACAGGGTGCGATCATGCGCCGCCTGCTGGAGATCGGCGTCGAAATTCACCTGAGCAAGGCCCCGGAAACCATTGGTGGAAATGAGATTACCCTTGCCTGTACCTGGACCGGCCGCCAGACGGCTCAGCCCTGCGAGGCGCTTGTCTACGTCACCTCCCGCAGCCCGAACGACCGGCTCTTCCACCAGACGAAGGCCCTCGACTGGCAGGACACTGGCCTCAAATCCCTGAAACTCATCGGCGATGCCGCCGCCCCCGGCCCCATCGCCTGGGCCACCTATGCCGGTCGCAACTGGGCCGAAAGCCTTGATCAGCCCGACCCCGGCGACGCCCTGACCTTCCGCCGCGAGATCACCGCACTCGATCCGGGCGAAACGCTCCTGCCATGACCTCCCCATGCAAATTCACCTGTTCGCAAATATCCCCGCCGGAGGCACCTCCGAGCGTTTCTGCGTCCTTCACGCAGAAACGCGAGACAAAAGGCTCGCGCCGCAAGGCGCTCATTTCGATAACCGCCCTCACCCAGGACCCGACATGACCCACTTCCGCCACCGCAAGTTCAACACCCGCGACACCTACCCCGAACAGAAGCTCGACAACGACCTGGCCCAGGCGGTCGTCGCAAGGGGCAGTATCGTCTTCCTGCGCGGCCAGTGCCCGCAGGACCTCGACACCGCGAAAGACATCGGCAGCCACGACCCGGTCGAACAGACCCACAAGGTGATGCAGAACATCCGGCAGCTCTTGGAGGAGGTTGGCGGCAACATGAGCCACCTCTGCAAGGTCGTGGTCTACCTGACCGACGTCCGCCACCGGGAAGCTGTCTACCGCACGATGGGCGAATACATCAAAGACGTGCACCCGGTCTCGACCGGGGTGGTCGTCACCGCGTTGGCCCGGCCCTCCTGGCTGGTCGAGATCGACGGAACCGCCGTGATCCCGGATGCCGAAGCATGACCTTCTCTATCGTCGCGCGCTGCGCCCGGTCCGGGCAGTTCGGCATGGCCATTTCCTCCTCTTCCCCCGCTGTCGCGGCGCGCTGCGCGCATGTCCGGGCGGGGGTGGGGGCGGTGGCCAGCCAGAACATCACCGACCCCGCGCTGGGTCCGCTGGTCCTGGATCAACTGGAGGCCGGTCTCCCGGCAACCGAGGCACTTGCAGCTGTGACCGCCGACCGTTCCCACATCGACTACCGACAGCTTCTGGTCGTCGACCGCGAGGGGCGAACGGCAATCCATTCCGGCCGACAGGTCCTGGGTGTCTGGGGTGAGGCGCGGGCAACGGACTGTGTGGCGGGTGGAAACCTGCTGGCGGCGGACCTTGTGCCAATGGCGATGGTCAAGGCTTTCACGCTGGCCAAGGGCCACCTCGGCGAACGCCTGATGCGGGCGCTGGAGGCCGGCCTCGCGGCTGGCGGCGAAGCGGGGCCGGTATTTTCGGCGGGGCTGAAGGTCGCCGACACGCTGTCGTGGCCGCTGGTCGATCTGCGGATCGACTGGTCGCCTGATCCCATCGGACTGCTGCGTGTGGCGTGGGACGTCTATGCCCCGCAAATGGCCGCATACGTCCAGCGCGCCGAGGACCCGACGCAGGCTCCTTCCTACGGCGTGCCGGGAAATGAGTAGGTTTCCACAGATGAAGAAACAGTTAACGACCACGCTTAAATATATGATTTATAGTATTAATACGAAAATGTCCACCGTGGACACTGGACCTGTCGGGGGCCTGAAAGCATGACCGAAACCATCCACACCCTTGTTATCGGCGGCGGGCAGGCGGGCGTCGCGACCTCGGCCCATCTGCAAAAGCGGGGCATCCCGCACCTCGTCCTGGAACGCGACCGGATCGCGGAACGCTGGCGGTCGTGGCGCTGGGACAGTCTGGTTGCCAATGGCCCCGCCTGGCATGACCGCTTCCCCGACGCCGAGTTCACCGACCTCGACCCCGACAGCTTCGCGCCCAAGGAGGCCGTGGCCGACTATTTCGCCCGCTTCGCCAGCGACCGGAACCTGCCGATCCGCACCGGGGTCGAGGTGACAAATCTCAAGCGCCAGGGCAGCTCCTTCCATGCCACCACCTCGACCGGCATGATCGCTGCGCGGAACGTCGTCGTTGCCACCGGGCCGTTCCAGAAGCCGGTGATCCCGACGGTCGTGACCGGCTCCGACATTACCCAGCTGCACTCCAATGGCTACCGGAACCCCGCAGCCCTGCCCCAGGGCGCGGTCCTGGTCGTCGGTGGCGGCTCTTCGGGTGCGCAGATCGCCGAAGAGCTTGTTCGGGCTGGTCGCCGCGTCTACCTGTCGGTCGGCCCGCACGACCGCCCGCCTCGTCGATACCGGGGGCAGGATTTCGTCTGGTGGCTGGGCAAACTCGGCAAGTGGGACATGAAAGCACCCACGCCGGGCACGGAACACGTCACCATCGCGGTAAGCGGGGCTTACGGCGGTCACACGATGGACTTCCGCCGTCTTGCGGAGTTGGGCATCACTCTGCTGGGGCGGGCGGGCAAGTATCACGACGGGGTGCTGCATTTCGCGGACGATCTGGCGACCAACATCGCCAACGGCGACCGGAATTACCTGTCGGTGCTGGACGAAGCCGACGCCTATGCCAGGGCCAACGGACTTGACCTGCCCGAGGAGCCAGCGGCACGGGCGCTTCTTCCCCTGCCCGACTGCGTCACGACCCCGACACTGGCGCTGGACCTGAAGCGCGAGGGCATCGCCACCGTGATCTGGGCTACCGGCTTCCAGCTGGACTTCGGCTGGATCGACCTGGACATCTTCCAGAAGGACGGCCGCCCGCGCCATCAGGATGGGGTGACCGAGGTCCAGGGCCTTTACTTCGTGGGCCTGCCCTGGCTGTCCTGCCGTGGCTCGGCCTTCATCTGGGGGGCATGGAAGGATGCTGATCGGCTTGCGGCCCATATCTCGGCGCGCGGCTGACGGCGCATCCCCCACATGACGCCGTCTTGTCTTGCCCTGCGGGCCCTGCCGGCGGCGTCATGAAACCTTCAGCACCCCGCGGTCGATCTGGTCCTGCTCGATCGATTCGAACAGCGCGCGGAAATTGCCTTCGCCAAACCCCTCGTCGCCCTTCCTCTGGATGAACTCAAAGAAGATCGGGCCGATCACGGTCTTCGAGAAGATCTGCAGCAGGATCTTGGTCTCGCCACCGTCCACAACACCTTCTCCGTCGATCAGGATGCCGTGCTTTGCCAGCTTTTCGATCGGCTCGTCGTGACCCGCAACGCGGGTTTTCGACAGTTCGTAATAGGCCATCGGCGGCTTCGGCATGAATTTCAACCCGGCCTCGGCGATCGCGTCCGTCGCGGAATAGATGTCGTCGGTGCCGACCGCGATATGCTGGATCCCCTCGCCCTTGTATCGCTTGAGGTATTCGACGATTTGCCCTGTCTCGCCCCGGTCCTCGTTGATCGGAATGCGGATGCGGCCGCAAGGGCTGGTCAGCGCGCGCGAATGGAGCCCGGTGAACTTGCCCTCGATATCGAAAAAGCGGATCTGGCGGAAATTGAATAGCCGACCGTAGAAGTCGAACCAGGTGTCCATGTTGCCGCGATGGACGTTGTGGGTCAGGTGGTCGAGGTAGTGGAAACCCACACCCTTCGGCTTTGCAGCCGTCAGCCAATCGAATTCGGCGTCATAGGGATTGGTGGCGCCGTAGCGATCCGTGAAGTAGATCAGCGATCCGCCAATACCGCGAATCGCGGGAAGATCCAGAGTTTTTCCTGATCCATCATAGGGTTCAGCACCGTTCTTCACAGCATGGTTGAAGGCATGGTTCGCGTCGGCGACCCGCCAGCCCATCGAGGGGGCACAGGGACCGTGTGCATCGACGAAGGTTCGGGCGTGGCTTCCTGGCTCGTCGTTCAGGATGTAGGTGATGTCGCCCTGCTGCCAAAGTTCGATGGCCCTGGTCTTGTGCCGGGCCGTCAGCTGGTAGCCCATGCGGGTGAAGAGCGACCGCAGGTCCTCGGGGTTGGGATGGGCGAATTCGACGAATTCGAATCCGTCGGTCCCGGCGGGGTTCTCGGTTGAGATCACTGCGCGGGGGGCGTCGTGCGGAAAGGGGCCCATGATTGTTCCTTTGGGAAAACCTGATCCCATTCAGGATGACACGTTGCGTGCGTGAATGGCGCGCATTTTAGTGCTTGCATTGCCGAAGATGTGCGCGCTTTCTTCATGTTATCTGAAAAATGCGCGAGAAACCCGCATGATCGACGCTACCGATTCCCGCCTGTTGGACGCCTTGCAGGCCGATGCCCAGATCACCGCCCAGGACCTGGGAGAGCGTGTCGGCCTGTCCGCCAGCCAGGCCGCCCGCCGTCGCGCGAAGCTGGAAACCGATGGGCTGATCATCGGCTATGCCGCGCGCCTTTCGCCTGCCAAGCTGGGACTGACTGTGCAGGCTTTCGTGCAGGTGCAGATGGCCGCGCACTCTCCCGAGGCAGCGCGGGAGTTCCTGCGCCTGATCGCTACCCTGCCCGAGGTCGTGGCCTGCTGGACCCTGACGGGCGAGGCGGACTATCTCTTGCGGGTGTGGTGCGCGGACCTGCCGGCGCTGAACCTGCTGATCCACCACAGGCTGCTTCCCAACCCTGCAGTCGCACGGGTGCAAAGCCAGATCGTCATGGACCAGCCCAAGGCCGATGCGGGGCTTCCGGTCTAGGCTCCTGGCAGGCAGCGGAGCAGTACATCCCGAATCATCGCTTCCCGCGCTGCAGGGGATTTACCCTGCAAAGTCCGCATCTTATGCCCGGCAGAGAGGTCGGCGATGCCGTGGCTGGTGGCCCAGAGTGCGAGGACATCCGTCTCGCCTCCGCCCAGGGTCGTGACCAGCCCGACAAGGTGCTCATAGGCCCGGTTGGCGGCTGCAATCAGGTCGGGTGAGGCAAAGTCGGGCCGGGCAGACGAGAATATCAGCCGGAAAAGCGCCGGTCGGGCCAGCGCGAACTCAAGGTAGCCAAGCCCGGCCCTGACGGCCTTGTCACGGGCATCCGTCGCGCCGACCTCGCGGGCGTCAAGGGTGTCCTGGAACTGGGTGAAACCCTCGGCTGCCAGAGCGGTCAGAAGCCCCCCGGTGTCGCCGAAGTGATGTGCCGGGGCGGCATGACTGACCCCGGCCCGCTTGGCGACCGACCGGAGCGAGAAGCCCTCGACGCCCTTTTCGGTCAGTTCATCTTCCGCAGCGGCCAGAAGCGCCGCGCGCAGATCGCCGTGGTGATAAGGTTTTTCCGCCATGTCCAAGGCTTATCGGGCCATCTTTCCACCGTAAAGATTTTTCTTGACGTCATGCCCGCTCACACCGTAATCCTGACAGTGTAAAGATATGAGGCAGCGATGACCCCCGACCAGATCTTCGAACTTTCCAACCCGCTGGCCCTGCTGGGCTGGCTGGTGCTTCTGGCCTCGCCGCTCGCTCCCCGGGCAGCACAAGCCGTTTCGGCCGCCGCGATCCCGCTGCTCCTGGCGCTGGCCTATACAGGCCTGGTGCTCGCCTACTGGTGGGAGGCGCCCGGCGGGTTCGGCTCCTTGTCCGAAGTGCAGGCACTATTCACCCACCCCCACATCGCGCTGGCCGGGTGGGTCCATTACCTGGCCTTCGACCTTTTCCTTGGTGCGTGGGAGGTCCGTACCGCCCGCGCCGAAGGCATCCCGCACTGGGCGGTAATCCCCTGTCTGGTGCTGACCTTCCTCTTCGGTCCCGCAGGCCTTCTGGCCTTCGCGATCCTGCGTTTCACCCTTGTCAGAAAGGTTCTGCCATGACGGCCATCCTGACCGCACCGCGCATTGCCGCCCTCTCACTCCCGAACGTCCAGCTTGTCCGGTTGACGTCTTTCATCGCCCTCGCCGCGCTGCCGCTGCTGGCGGCCTACGGGCTGGACGACCGGCAGTTCCAGGGCGACAGCGTCTGGTTGAAACCGTTGAAGTTCCATCTGGCGCTGGTCGTCTATGCCGGGACGCTGGCGCTATACGCCATGTTGCTGCCGGAAGGCAGGTTTTCTTCCCGTCGCTGGCGGATCTATATCGGCGTCGTCAGTGCCGCCATTCTGGCCGAACTTGTCTGGATCGGAGCTGCCGCCGCCCTTGGCACGGCTTCGCACTTCAACCAGTCCGGCCTTTGGGGGGTGATCTATCCGGTGATGGGGGCGGCGGCGGTGATCCTGACCTCGCTGTCGCTAGCGATGGGGGTGGCGTTCTGGCGGCATCGGGCCGACCCGCTGATGCTGTCGGTCGCGGTGGGGCTGATCCTGACCTTCCTGCTGACCGTCCCGATCGCCGGCACGATGTCCAACGGCACGGGGCATCTTGTCGGCACGCCCGTGACGGATGCGCGGTTTCCGCTGATGGGCTGGTCACGTGAGGTGGGCGACCTGCGCCTGCCGCACTTTCTGGCGACGCACGCGATGCACTTTGTGCCGCTGGCAGGGCTGACCGGCAGCCGTGGGGCGGTTTGGGCTGCGGCGGCGGGGTTCACGGCGCTCACCCTGTGGTGCTTTGTCCGCGCGCTGATGGGCCTGCCGCCCTTCTGACGCTTTCCCTTCCGCGCGGGTCAGGCTAGAACCCGCGCGGACGCAAGGGGATTGCCAAATGCCGATGGAAAAGACCTTCAACGCCGCCGAGGCCGAAGCCCGGATTTCGAAGACCTGGCTTGACGCCAAGGCGTTCAAGGCGGGCGCGAATGCCAAGCCAGGCCACCCGGCCTTTTCCGTGATGATCCCGCCGCCGAACGTCACCGGCTCGCTTCACATGGGCCACGCCTTCAACAACACGCTGCAGGACATCCTGACCCGCTGGCACCGGATGATGGGCGACGACACCTTGTGGCAGCCCGGCACCGACCATGCGGGCATCGCGACCCAGATGGTGACCGAGCGCGAGATGGCTTTGAACCAAGAGCCCGACCGCCGCACCATGGGGCGCGAGAAGTTCCTCGCCCGCGTTTGGCAGCAGAAGCAGAAGTCTCGCGGCAACATTCGCGGCCAGTTGGAGCGGCTGGGGGCGTCGTGTGACTGGGACCGTGAGGCGTTCACCATGTCGGGCGCTCCGGGGGCTCCGGCGGGTGAGGAGGGCAACTTCCACGACGCGGTGATCAAGGTCTTTGTCGACATGTACAACAAGGGCCTCATCTACCGCGGCAAGCGGCTGGTGAACTGGGACCCGCATTTCGAGACCGCGATTTCGGACCTTGAGGTCGAGAATACCGAAGTCCCTGGCCATATGTGGCACTTCAAGTACCCGCTCGCCGGGGGGCAGACCTATGAGTATGTCGAGAAGGACGCCGAAGGCCGCGTGACCCTGCGCGAGACGCGGGATTACATCTCCATCGCCACGACGCGTCCCGAAACCATGCTGGGCGACGGCGCGGTTGCGGTTCATCCATCGGATGAGCGTTACGCGCCAATTGTCGGGAAACTTTGCGAAATTCCGGTGGGACCTGCTGAACACCGGCGCCTGATACCGATCATCACCGACGAATACCCGGACCCCACCTTCGGCTCCGGTGCCGTCAAGATCACCGGCGCGCATGACTTCAACGACTACGCCGTCGCCAAGCGCGGCGATATCCCCTGCTACCGCCTGCTCGACACCCGCGCCCAGATGCGCTCCGACGGCGCGCCCTATGCCGAGGCGGCGGAAATTGCTGGCCGCATGTCCCGCGCCTGGCTGGTCGCCAAGGGCTACGCCACCCCGGGCATCGCCGAACAGCCCTTCACCCTGTCGGAATCCGAGATCGACGCGCTGAACCTCGTCCCCGACGACCTCCGGGGCCTTGACCGGTATGAGGCCCGCAAGCGCGTGGTCGAGGCGATCACGGCCGAGGGGCTGGCGGTCACCACCCTGAAGAAATCCGTCGACAAGGAAACCGGCGCGGAGCACCTGGAACTGGTGCCTTACGTCGAGTCGAAGCCGATCATGCAGCCCTTCGGCGACCGCTCGAAGGTGGTGATCGAACCGATGCTGACCGACCAGTGGTTCGTCGACACCGCCAAGATCGTGGAACCCGCGCTGGAGGCGGTGCGTACCGGCCGCACCAAGATCATCCCGCCCTCGGGCGAGAAGACCTATTATCACTGGCTGGAAAACATCGAACCCTGGTGCATCAGCCGCCAGCTTTGGTGGGGGCACCAGATTCCGGTTTGGTATGGTCCTAGCCTTGTTCGCGGAGGTAGCGGGAAGAAATACCGGAACCAATATTGGAGCTACGACCCGGACCAGCGCCAACCATTTTGCGCCGCCACCTTCGAAGAAGCGGCGGAAATGGCACGGAAGGCCTACTTCAGGTTTGAAGATGACGCCAAAGACGCCAAATTCTTTGAAGCAGAGTCCTACGAGACCGCAGAGGTTGAGTGCTACAGGATTGGTCAAGAGGCTGAGTCCAGCGCTGTCACACTGGCTCTAGTCCGCGACCCCGACGTCCTTGACACCTGGTTCTCCTCCGGCCTCTGGCCCATTGGCACGCTCGGCTGGCCGGAGCCCACGCCGGAGCTGCAGAAATACTTCCCGACCTCGGTCCTCGTGACCGGGCAGGACATCCTCTTCTTCTGGGTCGCCCGGATGATGATGATGCAGCTCGCGGTGGTGAACGACATTCCGTTCCACACCGTCTACCTGCACGGCCTTGTCCGCGACGCCAAGGGCAAGAAGATGTCGAAGTCGCTTGGCAACGTCATCGACCCGTTGGAGATCATCGACGAATACGGCGCCGACGCGCTGCGGTTCGCCAATGCCGCGATGGCCTCCCTCGGCGGCGTGTTGAAACTGGATACCCAGCGCATCGCGGGCTACCGGAACTTCGGCACCAAGCTGTGGAACGCCTGCCGCTTTGCCGAGATGAACGGGGTTTGGGAGGGTCACGCGACCGGCCCTGCCCCCAGCCCGAAAGCCACCGCGAACAAGTGGATCATCGGCGAGACGGCGCGGGCGCTGGCTGAGGTCAACGAGGCTTTGGAGGCGTTCCGCTTCGACACCGCCGCTGATGCGCTGTACAAATTCGTCTGGGGCAAGGTCTGCGACTGGTATGTCGAATTCGCCAAGCCCCTGTTCGACGGCCCCGACGCCACCGAGACGCGGGCGACGATGGCCTGGGTCCTCGACCAGTCGATGATCCTCTTGCACCCCTTCATGCCCTTCATTACCGAAGAGCTGTGGGGCACGACTGGCAAACGCGAGAAACTCCTGGTGCACACCGATTGGCCAGAGCTTCCGGCGACCCTGATCGACCAAGCCGCAAGCCGCGAGATGACCTTTGTCACCACGCTGATCGACGACATCCGGTCTGCCCGCGCGCAGGTGCATGTGCCGGTGGGGTTGAAGGCCGACCTGGTGGCGACCAGCCTGACGGATGAGGCCCGCGCGGCGTTTCAGCGGAACGAGACGCTGATCAAACGGCTGGCGCGGGTGGACAAGGTCACTGACGGCCCCGCCCCCAAAGGCTCTATCGCCGTGGCGTCGGAAGGGGCGGCCTTTGCGATCCCGCTGCAAGGCCTGATCGACATCGCCGAGGAGAAAGCCCGTCTGCAAAAGGCGCTCGACAAGCTGATGAAGGAAATCGGCGGCCTCAAGGGGCGGCTCGACAACCCGAACTTCGCCAAGTCCGCGCCCGAGGATGTGGTGATGGAGGCGCAGTCGAACCTGGAAGCGCGCGAGGACGAGGCGGCAAGGATTCGCGCCGCATTGGTCCGGTTGGCCGACCTTGGCTGACCGGTCGGCAGCGGCCACCGGTTAACGATTTATGAAAGCCCGCAGCCAAGCCCTTGAAAAGGCTTGGCCGCTGCATCCGTCCACGTGGGGCAGCCCCCTTGCCTGCCGCCCCCGCCCGTGCCAGCCTGCCGCCATGAGCCGCTTTCTCACCCCCCACGCTGCCCAACTGCCCTCGACCGTGCCCTTCACCGGCCCCGAGACGCTGGAACGCCGCACCGGCGTCCCGTTCCGCGCCCGCCTCGGAGCGAACGAGAGCCTCTTCGGCCCTTCCCCCCGCGCCGTCGCCGCGATGAAGGAAGCCGCAGAAGGGGTCTGGATGTACGGCGACCCGGAAAACCACGACCTGAAGCAGGCCCTTGCGGCCCACCACGGCGTGACCCCGGCCCATATCGCCGTCGGTCCCGGGATTGACGGCCTTCTGGGCCTTGTTTGCCGCCTGGTGCTGGAGCCGGGGACCCCGGTGGTCACCAGCCTTGGGGCCTATCCGACCTTCAACTTCCATGTCGCCGGCTTCGGCGGGATGCTGACCCGGGTGCCCTACAAGGGCGACCAGGAGAACCCGGAAGGGCTGCTTGCTGCCGCGAGATCCACTGGCGCGAAGCTGATCTACCTGGCGAACCCGGACAATCCGATGGGCAGCCACCACCCGGCTTCCATCATCGAAGACATGGTGGCGAACCTTCCCGACCACAGCGTCCTGATTCTGGACGAGGCCTATTCCGATCTTGCCCCGTCCGGTACGGTACCCGAGATCCCCGCGGACCACAGCCAGGTGATCCGCATGCGGACATTCTCCAAAGGCTACGGGCTGGCGGGCGCGCGGGTCGGTTATGCGATCACCAATCCCGACCTGGCGCTGGCCTTTGACAAGGTGCGCGACCATTTCGGGATGAGCCGGATTTCGCAGGCCGGAGCACTGGCGGCGCTGAAGGACCAGGACTGGCTGAAAAGCGTGCAGAGCCGGACGATTGCAGCGCGTGAGCGGGTGTCAGCCATCGTCCGGGCCAACGGCCTGACACCGCTGACCTCGGCCACGAACTTCGTCACCGTCGATTGCGGCCGGGACGGGGACTATGCGCGGAAGGTTCTGACCGAACTGGGAAGCCGGGGGGTGTTCATCCGCATGCCCGGCGTCGCCCCGCTGGACCGCTGCATCCGCATCAGCCTGGGCGACGATCAGGCGCTTGATATACTTGAGGAAACATTGCCGCTTGCTCTGAAAGCGGCAGGCTGATCACTCGGCCGCGAGGTCCGGTTTCGCCGGGCCAACCGCGGGCGCCTTGCCGGGAAAAGGCGTCTCGGCGGGACCAAGCCGTGGCGTAGCAGGCACGGCGTCTTGGAGTATCAGCCGGTTCGACGCCGGCGCCTCGGCCGTGACGGACAGGATAGTGCGGCGGAAGACAAGCACATTCAGGAAAGTGGTCTTGGTGCCGGTGAACCCGGTCCTCTCCTCACAGGGCAGCGAATCGGCGCGGACGTAGTCCCAACCCTCGGCACCCAGTTCATTCATCAGGTTGGTCAGGGCCAGAGCGAAGCGGTCTTCGGTGGTCTTGACCCCCCGCGCCTTTTCACCCCGCTTGGGGGCCGGAATGACCTTGAACTCGTAACGCTGCATCCGATTGCTCCCAGCCATGATTTGCGGAAGGGATATGAGATTCCGACGGATAGCGCAAATCACCAAGAGAAATCCCGGCAGAACCGTGCCGCCGGGAGATTTTGGAGACCAGTATCTTTCAAAGGATTTTGCAGGACTTCTCGAAAAGTCCTGGTCCCGACCTGACGTTACAGCCCCAGCTTCTGCGCAACCAGCGCGTTGACCGTGGCGGGGTTTGCCTTGCCGCCAGAGGCCTTGATGACCTGGCCGGTGAACCATCCGGCAAGCTTGGGGTTCGCCTTGGCTTTCTCCACCTGCTCGGGATTCGCGGCAATGATCTCGTCCACGGCCTTTTCGATCGCTCCCGTGTCGGTGACCTGCTTCATGCCGCGCGCCTCGGCGATGGCCGCAGGGTCACCGCCTTCGGTGTAGACGATCTCGAACAGGTCCTTGGCCATCTTGCCGCTGATCGTGCCCGCAGCGATCAGATCGATGATCCCACCCAGCTGCGCAGCTGAAACCGGGCTTGCGGTGATGTCGTGGCCTTCCTTCTTCAGGCGGCCAAACAGCTCGTTGATGACCCAGTTCGCCGCCATCTTGCCATCGCGGCCCTTGGCCACCTCGTCGAAGTAGCGCCCGCTGTCCAGTTCTGCGGTCAGCACGTTGGCATCATAGTCGGTCAGGCCGTAGTCGGCCATGAAGCGGGCCTTCTTGGCATCGGGAAGCTCGGGCATCCGGGCGTGGATGTCGTCGACCCAGGCCTGCTCGATCTCTAATGGCAGAAGGTCCGGGTCGGGAAAGTAGCGGTAATCATGCGCCTCTTCCTTGGACCGCATGCTGCGGGTTTCGTTCTTGTCCGGGTCGTAAAGGCGGGTTTCCTGCACGACCGAACCACCATCTTCCAGAATGGCGATCTGGCGGCGCGCCTCATAGTCGATGGCCAACTGAATGAAGCGCATCGAGTTCATGTTCTTGATCTCGCACCGGGTGCCGAGATGCGAGAAATCCTGCGTGGCCTGGTATTTCTCGTACTGGCCGGGACGGCAGACCGACACGTTCACGTCCGCCCGCAGGTTGCCGTTTTGCATGTTGCCGTCGCAAGTGCCGAGATAACGCAGGATCTGGCGGAGCTTGGTTACATAGGCGGCCGCTTCCTCGGGTCCCCGGATGTCGGGACGGCTGACGATTTCCATCAGTGCGACGCCAGTGCGGTTGAAGTCGACGAAGCTAAGGTTCGGGTCCATGTCGTGAATGGATTTCCCGGCGTCCTGTTCGAGGTGGATGCGTTCGATGCGGACCAGACGGGCCGTTCTTTCACCATTCGAGCCGGGAGCCAGTTCGACCAGAACCTCGCCCTCACCCACGATGGGATGATAAAGCTGGCTGATCTGATAGCCCTGCGGCAGGTCGGGGTAGAAGTAGTTCTTTCGATCGAAGGCTGAGGTCAGGTTGATCCGAGCCTTCAGGCCAAGGCCGGTACGGACTGCCTGCTCGACGCAGAATTCGTTGATGACCGGCAACATTCCCGGCATCGCCGCATCGACGAAGGAGACGTTGGAATTGGGTTCCGCCCCGAAGGTGGTCGATGCGCCCGAGAACAGCTTGGCGTTCGAGGAAACCTGGGCGTGGATCTCCATCCCGATGACAAGTTCCCAGTCGTGCTTGGCCCCGGCGATCACCTTGGGCGTGGGCGCGGTATAGGTCAGGTCGAGCATGGAGTGCCTCCGAGTGGTCTTGAGGCCGGGTTTAGGCCGCAAGGACCGTCAGGGCAAGAGGGTGAGGCTGGCGGGTCAGGTCCGGCGAACCAGGGTGCCAAGGCCGTCGCCGCGCCGCACGATGCGGGCGCCACGTTTCAGCGCGGGACCGAAGACTTCGGCCATTGCAAAAGCAAGGGTCTGATTGCCCGAGTCCCAGCAATCGAGTTGGATTTCGCGGAGCCGGTTCCACAGCATATCAGAGAGCGCGGCGCGAGTCTTGGTCAGGTGCCATGCAGCAGTGGGGCCTGCCTTGCGAAAACCCATCGCCATGCCGGACAGAAGATGCGCGCCGACATTGGCGCGGACCTGGCAGCCGGTGGAGGATTGGTAGTCGGCCAAAGCCTCGAAGAAGTATTCGTGGTCAAGCGTGGGCGAAAGGTCGCCCAGCGCCTCGGCCGCGGCGATGTGGAAGATTGCGTAGGCGGCCTTGCCGGTGACGCCATCGGTCAGACGGACGGCGCGGCGGGCTTCGCGTTCGAAGGCGGAGAGCGATCCGTACCATCCGGGCAGCATGTTCACCGCATGAGCCGCGTGGACCGAGGCGTCCTCGGGGTCGAGGTCGACCCAGTCCTCGTACCATTCGCGGCAGACCGAACCGCCGTCCTCGATCCCCGGCACAAGTGCATAGCGCGTAACGGCGAGAAGCGGCGACATCTCTTCGATCGGGTCGAAGAGTGTGACCAGCAGTTCCGCCTGCTCGTAATGCGCCGCAGCCTCGGTCCAGGCGTCGCGCGACAGGTCGGCCGCAGTGGGCTTTCGTTTGGCATTGGCCAGGTCGACATGTGCCTGGGCCAGGACCTGCGCGGCACAGTAGTCTTCGGAGTTGCGGTCGTAGACGTCTTCCAGAAGCGCAAGCTCGGCCTTGGCAGCGGCCCAGTCCGACCGGGAGATCGCCCGACTGAGGCCCGCGCGCATCCCGTCGCTGATGAGCGGCGCCACCCGGCGACCGCCAGACGCCATGACGCGTTCCTGGTCAGTGTAGCGCAGGGCTTCCAGCAGGTCGGACCATTCTCCGGCTTCGGCCATCGCAGCGTGATCGTCGCGCACACATTGCCATTCGGTCTTTTCCGGGCCGGTGCGCATCACCGGAACATCGACGCGGGCAAGCACCTGGTCGGCCGTCAGCCCGTCCAATAGTTCTGCCGCCGGTCCCGACAACGGACGCAGCAGAACGGCGTCTTCTTGCTGACTGCGACCCGTCCGGGTTTTCACATGCATAAGTGACGGTGTAACTAGCATCGACTTGCCCTCCGGGCCGGTTTCGCCCGACCCACGCTTAGACTGACGCGTGATCAGGGCGGAAAAATGGAAATGCGGTGATCTTCAGGTGACCTACTCATGCTGCTGCGTGTGATTTTCGGTGTGTGTGCAACCGCTTCGCTGGTTGCCTGCGTTCAGACAAAGCCCGAGGAGAGCCTGTCCTTCGTGGCACCTCCGATGCAATGGGATCACCATCCCGAAGCCGAGGAATGGACCGAATCAACCCTTGTCGCCCTGTCAACCAAGGATCAGCTTCTGTCCGAGCGGGTGCCGGCCGACATCGAAACCTGGTGCCCGGGCTACCGGACCGCTTCGGTGGAAGAGCGTCGCGCCTTCTGGGCGGGCCTGCTGTCGGCGGTCGCAAAATACGAAAGCACCTGGAACGAACGCGCCTCGGGCGGCGGCGGGCGCTGGATCGGGCTGATGCAGATCGATCTGAGGTCGGCGGCAAACTACGGCTGTGAGGCGACGTCGGTAGGCGCTCTGAAGGATGGTGAGGCCAACCTGGAATGCGCGGTAGAGATCATGTCGACGCAAGTGGCCAAGGATGGGCTGGTAGCCGGCGGCGGCAACCGCGGCATCGGGCGTGACTGGGCTCCGCTGCGGTCCAGCGAGAAGCGGTCGGCGATGGCGGCCTGGACCAGCCAGCAGCCCTATTGCCAGGCCACCTGACCTTAGCTGATCCGAAAGAGCCGGGCGATTTCTTCGAGCGCCTCGCGCTGGCGGGTCGAAATGGCACCGTCGCGGCTGGCGGCGGCCACATCCTTCAGGACTGACATCAGCGGCTGGAAGCTTTGCGCACCCTTCAGTTTGTGCAGCCGCCGGGTCAGCCGTTCCAACCCCTGCTGCGCCCCCCCGCTTTCTGCAACCAGCCAGCGGCCCAGGATCGCCGCCTCCTCTGCCTTGTCCTGACTTTGGCCAAGGTGGCTTTGCAGGCTGACGATCAACTTGTCCTGCTGTTCCGCCGAGGGCAGGCCGCCAAGCTCCAGAAACGCCACCCCCGCCCCGGCGATGGCGACGTCGGGGTCCTCCAGCGATTCCACCGGGTGCAGGTTCAGCTTGCGGCGGAAGCCGAAGCGACGGGCGGCGGCCATGACATCCTGGGCCACCCCGGCCAGGTCCTGCGTCGCCTCGGCCGCCATCCGGGCGCGCTGGACCCAGAAATAGGCGCCGATCACCAGGCCAAAAAGCGCAATCAAATAGGGCATATCGTTACTCCCGCACCAAATGCCCTATCGGTGCCACGACCCCCCGCCCCGCGTCAACGGAAAGCTCAGCCCGCCGCGAGCATCCGTTCCACCATTTCGCGCAGGTCGCCGGAGAGGGCCGGGGCGGCCAGCATGCGTTCAAGCTCCTTCCGCGCACGCTTGCGCCGGGTGGCGTCGTAGCGCGGCCATGTCTCGAAGGCGGTCGAGACGCGGGCAGCGGTCTGCGGATTCAGGGGGTCAAGCTTCAGAAGCCAGTCGGCAACCAGCCTGTAGCCCGCGCCCGAGCGGTGATGGAAGCCCGCATGATTCGCCGCCAACGCGCCGATCACGGTGCGGAAGCGGTTGGGGTTCTTCCAGTCGAAGCCGGTGGTCTGGATCAGGCGGTCGGCCACTGCGGCTGCGTCACCCGGTTCGGCATAGGCGATCTGCAATGCGTACCATTTGTCCATCACGTTCGCATCGCGGCCCCAGCGGGCGGCGAAACTGATCAGTTCCGCTTGGCCTTGATGGGCGTCCAGAAGCGCGGCAAGGGCACCAATTTCCTCGGTCATCGACCGCGCGCGGGCGAAGGCCGACGCAGCCAGCTTGCCGCCGTCACGGCGGGTCAGAAACTGGAGTGCCGCGATCTTCAGTGCACGGCGGCCTGCCTGCGCAGCCGAGGGCGAGAACGGTGCGTTGTCATCCAACTCTTTGTAAATCCTTGCCAATCCGTCGCCAAGACGGATTGCCAGCGCGCCTGACATTTCGCGGCGCGCAGCGTGGATCTTGGCTGGGTCCGGGATCCGGCCCATCGCATGAATGGTCTGAGCGATCTCGTCCTCGCCCGGAAGCCGCAGGCAGAGCGCGCGGAAGGCCGGGTCAAGCGTGTCGTCGAAGGTTACGGCGGCCAAAGCGTCCAGCCAGTCGGATCGGACCGGCGTGCCTTTCAGCGCGATCTCGGCCATCACTTCCTTCGCCAGCGCCCGGCCTGCTTCCCACTTGTTGAAGGGGTCGGTGTCGTGGGCCAGAAGGAAGGCGTGTTCGCCGGGGGCAGGCTTGCGGTCCAGCACCACCGGGGCCGAAAAGCCGCGCAGGATCGACGGCACGGGCTTCGCCGCCAGCCCTTCAAAGCGGAAGGACTGCTTGGCCCGTGTCATCTCCAGCATGATGGTCGGCACGACCTCATCGCCGTTGGGGTTCAGAAGTCCGACCTTGATCGGGATCACCTTCGGCTGCTTTTCCGCCTGGCCGGGGGTGGGCGGGTTCTTCTGGGTGAAGGTCAGGGTATAGACGCCGTTCTCCCAGGCGTCGGTGACCTTGAGGCGGGGGGTGCCGGCCTGGGAATACCAGAGCTTGAATTGGGACAGGTCGCGGTCGGTCGCGTCCTCGAAGACCTTGAGCCAGTCCTCGATGGTGGCGGCGTCGCCGTCGTGGCGGTCGAAGTATAGCTCGAGCGCACGCTTGTAGGCCCCGTCGCCGACCAGCGACTTCAGCATCCCGATGACCTCGGCCCCCTTCTCGTAGACGGTGGCGGTGTAGAAGTTGTTGATCTCGACAAAGCTTTCGGGGCGGACGGGGTGGGCGAGCGGGCCGTCATCCTCGCGGAACTGGCGGCTGCGGAGGGTCACCACGTCCTCGATCCGGCGGACGGCGGCGGACCGCATGTCGCCGGAAAACTGGTGGTCGCGGAAGACGGTCAGGCCCTCTTTCAGGCATAGCTGGAACCAGTCACGGCAGGTGATGCGGTTGCCGGTCCAGTTGTGAAAGTATTCGTGGGCAATGATCGCCTCGATCCGGGTATAGTCGTCGTCCGTGGCGGTTTCGGGCGAGGCCAGGACGTAGCGGGAGTTGAAGATGTTCAGCCCCTTGTTCTCCATCGCGCCCATGTTGAAGTCGTCGACGGCGACGATGTTGAAGACGTCCAGGTCATATTCCCGGCCGTATACCTGTTCGTCCCAGCGCATGGATCGGATCAGGCTGTCCATCGCATAGGCGCAGCGGTCCTCATCCCCGGGGCGGACCCAGATGTGCAGATCGACCGGACGGCCCGAGGCG
Source organism: Tabrizicola sp. (assembly GCF_030694085.1). GTDB lineage: Bacteria > Pseudomonadota > Alphaproteobacteria > Rhodobacterales > Rhodobacteraceae > Tabrizicola. Next base: position 188,021 of record NZ_JAUXZE010000073.1, read on the forward strand.
GTGGCGAACTTGGCCGAATGGGCGCGGAGGTCGCCGGCGACCAGGGCAAACAGGTAAGCGGGCTTCGGCCATGGATCGTTCCATTCGGCCCAACCTGCGCCGCTCGCGGTCGGATTGCCGTTGGACAGAAGCACCGGCAGGTCGCTTTCGATCCGCACCTTGAAGCGGCTCATCACGTCGGGGCGGTCGGGGTAATAGGTGATCTTGCGGAAGCCCTCGGCCTCGCACTGGGTGCAGTACATGCCATTGGACATGTAAAGGCCTTCGAGGGCGGTGTTGGCCTGGGGCGCGATCTCGACCTCGGTGTCCAGGGTGAACGGGCCGTCGGGCAGGTCCTTGGCGAAGAGCGTCAATGAACTGGCGTCGACGCTGGCTGCGGCGGGCGTGCCGTCCACTGTGCAGGAAATAAGCGTCAGCCCCTCGCCATCAAGCCGCAGGTCGTGGCGTCCCGGTCGCGCCGGGTTCGGTCGCAGCGAGAGCCGCGCCTTGACCCGGGTTGCGGTGGGCGACAAGCCGAAGGTCAGGTCCACGCTGTCGACGACATGGGTATAAGGTTGGTAGTCGGCGAGATGGACTGTCTTCTGCTCGGTCATTGAGGGCTCCCTTTCCGGCAGAAGCTACGGGCAAACGCCCCAGACGCAAGGGGCAGGCCGGGAACAGTCTTTTGCCGCTTTACGAATCTGCGCGCGTGGCTACATCTGTGTTCCATGAATGTTCTCATCTGGTTCAAGCGCGACCTGCGCGTCCACGACCATCCGGCGCTGTCCCTTGCGGCGGGGCTGGGGCCGGTGCTGCCGGTCTATGTCGTGGAACCGGAGTTGTGGGCGCAGCCCGATGCCTCGGCCCGTCAGTGGGAGGTCGTGGCGGAAGGTCTTGCCGACCTGCGCGAGGCCCTGGCCGGGATCGGCGCGCCGCTGGTGGTGCGGGTGGGCGGCGCGGTGCAGGTGCTGGAGGCCTTGTGTCGACGGCATGGGATCGCCCGGATCGTCAGCCATGAGGAGACAGGCACCCTCTGGACCTATGCCCGTGACCGGCGGGTGGCGGCCTGGGCGCGGTCGGCGGGGGTGGAGTGGACCGAGGTGCCGCAGTCTGGCGTCGTGCGGCGCTTGCCGACGCGGGACATCTGGGCGGCCAGCCGGGATGGGTTCATGGCGCAGCCGGCGCTGTCCGTCCCTGCCCTGCGCGCGGTTGCGGGGGTGGAACCGGGGCTGATCCCCTCGGCCCGGGCGCTGAAGCTGGCCCCCGACCCCTGCCCCCACCGCCAGCTGGGCGGGCGGGCGCAGGGGTTGGACCTGGTGGAAAGCTTCCTTGCCCGCAGGGGAGAGCCGTATCGGGTGGCGATGTCATCGCCGTTGACCGCCGAGCGGGCCTGTTCCCGGCTGTCCCCACATTTCGCGCTGGGGACACTGTCGATCCGTGAGGTGGTGCAGGCGACGGCGGCGCGGCAGGCCGAACGGCCAGGCGGCAAGTGGGGCGGATCGCTGGCCAGCTTCCAGTCGCGGCTGGCCTGGCGGGATCACTTCATGCAGAAGCTGGAGGATCAGCCTTCGATCGAGATGCGCGACCTTCATCCTGTCGCGGTGACGAGGCCCAGGGATACCGATGCGGCGCGGCTGGCGGCCTGGGGGACCGGTGAGACGGGGCTGCCCTTCCTGGATGCCTGCCTGCGCTATGTCCGGGCGACGGGATGGCTGAACTTCCGCATGCGGGCGATGGTGATCTCGGTCGCCTCTTATCACTTGTGGCTGGACTGGCGGGCCTCCGGGGCGCATCTGGCGCGGATGTTCACCGATTATGAGCCCGGCATCCACTGGCCGCAGGTGCAGATGCAGTCGGGGACGACGGGGATCAACATTCCCCGCATCTACAATCCGGTGAAACAGGGGCTTGACCAGGACCCGACCGGCGCGTTCACCCGGCGTTGGCTGCCGGAGCTGGCGGGTGTGCCCGACGCTTTCCTGCAAGAGCCCTGGCTTTGGCCCGAGGCGCGACGGTTGCTTGGCCACCGCTACCCGGAACCCATCATCGACGTCGCCTCTGCCGCGCGAGAGGCGCGGGACCTGATCTGGGCTGCCCGCCAGTCGGCAGGTTTTGCCGAGGTCGCCGGTCAGATCGTCCAGCGCCACGCCAGCCGGTCGGGCAACCGCGAGGGGCGGCGGCCGGTGAAGAAGGCCCCGCAGGCGCAACTGTCCCTGCCCTTCTAGGCTTGACGCGGTCTGCGCGGCCCTCTTACTGTACGATCATTCAACAAGGATGGTCTGATGCCCCGCGACCCCCGCTACGACATCCTGTTCGAACCCGTCCGCATCGGCCCGGTCACCGCCCCCAACCGCTTTTACCAGACCCCGCACGCGACCGGCTTTGGCTGGCAGCGCCCGCAGTCCGGTGCGGCGCTGCGCGGGGTGAAGGCCGAGGGTGGCTGGGGCGTGGTCTGCACGGAATATTGCTCGATCCACCCTTCTTCGGATGACAGCCCCTATGCGTTCCTGACGCTGTGGGATGACGACGACATCGCGCCGCTTGCGCTGACGGCTGACGCCATCCACGCCCATGGCGCGCTGGCCGGGATCGAGTTGTGGCACGGGGGCGCCCATGCGTCGAACCGGATGACCCGGGTGCCGGGGATCGCGCCGGATGCGCAGCCCGCGCTTTACCACCTGCCCGCGACGGCGCGGGCGATGGACCTGTCGGACATCCGCGCCTTCCGCGGCTGGCAAAGGGATGCGGCGAAGCGCGCGAAGCGGGCGGGGTTCGACATCGTCTATGTCTACGCCGGGCATGATTACCTGCCGTTTCAGTTCCTGTCACGGCGCAGCAATCACCGGGGCGATGCCTATGGCGGGTCTTTGGAAAACCGCGTCCGCCTCTTGCGCGAGATGATCGAGGATACCAAGGACGCCGTGGGCGACACCTGCGCCGTGGCAGTCCGGCTGGCGGTGGATGAGTTGCATGGGCCGGAGGGGATCACGTCTGAAGGCGAGGGCCGCGAAGTCATTGAAATGCTGGCAGAGCTGCCGGACCTTTGGGATGTGAACGTCGCCGGGGCCTTGGGCAACGACTCGCGGTCGGCGCGGTTCTCTGGCGAGGGGTTTCAGGAGGAGAACGTTGCCTTCGTGAAGTCCATGACCACGAAGCCCGTGGTGTCGGTGGGCCGCTTCACCTCGCCCGACCGGATGGTCAGCCAGATCAAGCGCGGGGTGCAGGATTTCATCGGCGCGGCACGGCCGTCCATCGCCGACCCGTTTCTGCCGATGAAGATCCGGGAGGGGCGCGAGGACGAGATCCGCGAATGCATCGGCTGCAACATCTGCCGGGCGGCGAACAATGAGGGCGTTGGGCTCCGCTGCACGCAGAACCCGACGATGGGCGAAGAATGGCGGCGTGGCTGGCATCCCGAGCGGATCGCCGTCCATCCGCGCCGGGAAAAGGCGCTGGTGATCGGCGGCGGCCCGGCGGGGCTGGAGGCGGCGCTGACGCTGGGGCGGCGGGGGCTGGAGGTCACGCTGGCCGAGGCGTCCGAGGCATTTGGCGGGCGGCTCCTGCGCGAGGCGACCCTGCCGGGGCTGGCGACCTGGATGCGGGTGCGCGACTGGCGGCTGCACATGATCGGCAAACTGTCCAACGTGACGCTCTATCCCGCAAGCCGGATGGGCGCGCAGGATGTGGCCGCGTTCGGGGCGGATCATGTGGTGCTGGCGACCGGGTCGCACTGGCGGCGGGATGGGGTCGGGGTCTACGCGATCCGGCCCTTGTCCCTGCCCAAGGCGCTGACGCCGGATGATGTGCTTGCCGGGGCCGGGATCGCCGGGCCGATCGTGATCTACGACGACGAGCATTACTTCATGGGCGGGGCGCTGGCCGAGAGGTTGGCCGGGGCGGGGCATGAGGTGCATTATGTGACAACGGCCCCGGTGGCGTCGTCCTGGACGGTGCTGACCAACGAGCAGGATTTCCTGCAGGCCCGGCTGATCAAGGCGGGGGTGCGCCTGCATCCTCTCAAGTCCTTGAAAGCGCAGGGGAATGGGGAAGTCACAATTTCTTGCGTCTACACGGGTCGGGAAGAGCCCCTGCCCTGCGGCACGCTGATCCTGTGCACCGGGCGGCTGCCCGACACCGCCCTGCACGACGAGATGATCGGGCATGGCATCCCCGCCTCCCGGATTGGCGACTGCCTCGCGCCGTCCTCCATCGCGGATGCCGTCCATTCCGCCCACCGCTACGCCCGGCTGCTGGGCGAGCCCGACTTGCCCCCGCGCCGGGAACGCGCGCCCATAAGGAGCCTTTGATGCGCCAGCGTCGCCCCGCCCGGACCCCGAACGCCATCCCGCAGCCGCCCTTCGGCCAGGTGCCCAGGGTCTATGATCCGATCAGGGTGATCAGCGACGATCAGGTCGAGGCGATCCATCAGGCGGCGCTGCGATTGCTGGCTACCCAAGGGATGCGGGTCCTGAACGGGCGGGCGCTGGACCTGTTCCGGGGCGCGGGCGCGCGGATCGACGGGCAGATGGTCTACCCCGAGCCGGGCCTGATCGAAGGGCTTCTGGCCACGGTCCCGCCGACGTTTCGCATCGCGGCGCGGAACCGGGCGAGGGACCTGCGCTTTGGCGGCACTGACATGGTTTTTGCCAGTGTCGGCGGGCCGGCCTATGTGATGGACCTTGACCGGGGTCGCCGCGACGGGACCTTGCAGGACCTGCAGGACTTCCTGCGCCTCTGCCAAAGCCTGAACGTGATCCAGCAGGAATCTGGCGGCCCGCTGGAGCCGATGGACCTGCCCGCCGCGACCCGGCATCTGGACCTTTATCTGTCGCAATGCACCCTACTGGACAAAAGCTGGCAGTTGAACGCCCTTGGTCGCGAGCGGACGATGGACGGGATCGAGATGGCAGCGATCTCGATGGGCTGGTCGCTGGATGATCTGGCGCGCCAGCCGATGATGATGGGGGTGATCAACACCAACTCGCCCCGGCAGCTGGACGTGCCGATGGCGGAGGGGCTGATCGCGCTGGCGGAACATGGGCAGGTGGCGATCGTGACGCCTTTCACGCTGGCAGGGGCGATGGCCCCGGTTTCACTGGCGGGGGCGCTTGTCCTGCAGCATGCCGAGGCGATGTTCGGGGTGGCGTTGACGCAGATCGTGCGGCCCGGGGTGCCGGTGATGTATGGCGGGTTCACCAGCAATGTCGACATGAAGACCGGCGCGCCCGCCTTTGGCACGCCGGAATATGCCAAGGCGGCGCAGGCATCGGGTCAACTTGCACGCCGGATCGGGGTGCCGTTCCGGTCCTCGAACACCACGGCGGCCAATGCGCTGGATGCCCAGGCGGCTTACGAATCGATGATGTCGCTCTGGGGCTGCCTGATGGGCGGCGCGCATCTGGTGATCCACGGCGCGGGCTGGATGCATGGCGGGCTGACGGCAAGCTTCGAGAAGCTGATCCTGGACGCCGAACTCTTGGGGATGATGCAGAGCTATTTCCGGCCCATCGCAGTCAGCGACGAGGCGCTGTCGCTGGACGCCATCGCCGAGGCCGGGGTCGGCGGTCATTTCTTCGGCACGGCGCAGACGATGGCGATGTATGAAACCGCTTTTCACCCGCCGATGCTGTCGAACTGGGACAGCTATCCGAACTGGCAGGCGCGGGGGTCGGAGGAGGCTCCGCAGCGGGCCAACCGGATCTGGAAGGAGTTGCTGACGAACCATGAGGAGCCACCCCTCGACCCCGGCATCCGCGCGGCGCTGGAGGATTTCGTCGCCCGCCGCAAGGCCGAGGGCGGGGCCCCGACGAACTGATGGCGACGAACTGATGGCCAAGTTCACCAGACTTTCCAGCGAGGAACGCCGCGCGCAATTGATCGACGTGGGGTTGGCCTGTCTGTCCGAAGGCGGCATCCTGCATTTCACTGTCGACCGCATCTGCCAGCGGGCGGGAGTGTCGCGCGGGCTGGTGCTGCACCATTTCGGTTCGATGGCCGAGATGCTGGCGGCCGTCTACGCGCGCATCTACCGCGATACCGTCCCCGATCTGGGCTTGCTTCCGCCCGAGGCCCGGCTGGAGGCGCTGCTCGACGGGATCTTCGCCCCGACGGCCTTCAGCCGCGACACGCTGGCCGCCTGGCTGACGCTATGGGGCCAGGTCGCGGTCACCCCTGCCCTGCAGGCGGAACACCAGCGGCAATTCCGCGTCTACCAGGCGCAGGTTCGTGACGCGATTGCGGCAATGGCGGAAGCACGGGGGCGGAAGGTCGAGGCCGACCGCCTTGCCAGCTCACTTGTCTGCCTGATCGACGGGTTATGCCTGCAACGCTGCATGGACCCCGACGTGATCAGCGCCGAGGCCGCGAAAGCCGCATGCAGGGACCTCCTTGCGCCCCATCTCGGCTAGGGTCACTCGGCCCCGATGATCTTCGCCAGCTTGCCGAGCGTCTGAAGACCCAGTTCCACCGCGCCAAAGCCCTTGGCGTCGTGGTACTCCTTGGCCGTCGCCATCACCATGCCCAGCGTCACCTTCGTCGCCCCGTCCTGATCCTCGAACGTTGCCCAGGCATCGGCATGTTTCGGCCCGTTCTCGCCCCAGTGCAGCGTGTAGTCGAGGCGCGCTTCGGGAATCATCGCGCCGTATTTGTGGTGGTTCGGGAAGACCGTGCCGTCCGGCCCGATCATGTCGAACACCCACTCGCCCCCGGCCCGCAGGTCGATGCGGGAGGTGCGGCACGAAAACCCGTCCGGCCCCCACCATTTCGGCAAGGATTCGGAGTTCATCCACGCCCCCCAGACCACCGGAACCGGGGCCTTGATGACCCGCTGCAACAGCAAGGTCCGTTCCGCAACCGCGCGCAGGTTGTCGATGCCCGCGTTGAAGCCTTGGCGATACCCGTCGGCCATGTCCGCGGCCAATGAGGCCAGCTGGACCGTGACCTTGATCCGGCTGGTCTCGCCCTCGGCCGCGAAATCGGCGGTGACAAGGGCCGCGGACTGTCGGTCCCCTTCCTTCGAGACAACCTCATAGCCGACGGTCCGCGCCTCGGGCACGAGGTCAAGCCAACCGCCCTCGACCCTTAGGTCCGGCTCTCCGGCCACCTTGCAAAGCGAAACCTCACGCCCGCCAACCCTGCTGTCGGCTTCAAGGAACTCCACCGTGACCGAGGGGGCCGTCGCGGCCCAGACCGCCCGCGCGGCAGGTGAGATCCAGGCGGCGTAAAGCGTGGCCACCGGGGCCGCGATGCTGCGCTCGAAGGTCAGGGTTGCGAAACGGTCTGACACCTGATCGCGGCTCATTTCATCAATCCTTGTGCATATTCCTCAAGCTGCGTGACCACCGTGCCCCAGCCATCATAGAACCCCATGTCCTTGTGCGCCTTCGCAGTATCCGCGTTCCGGTGCCGGGCGATGGCGGTATACTTGGTGCGGCCGCCCCCGATGTCCTCGAAGGTCAGGATCGCGGTCATGAAGGGTTCGGGCGCGGGCTTCCAGCCTTCGGTGTAGGCGTCGGTGAAGACGAGACGCTCGTTCGGCACGACCTCAAGATAGACGCCGTTGTTCTGCATCTCGTTGCCTTCGACCAGAAAGGTCGTGTTGCACTTGCCGCCGACGCGGACGTCCAGGTCGCAGGCCGTCACCTTGTGCGGTTTCGGGACGAACCAGTGGACCAGATGCTCGGGCGTCGTCCAGCACATGTAGAGGATGTCGCGCGGGGCGTTCACTTCGCGGGTCAGGACGAGGTCAAGTTCCGGGTCAAGGTCGGGTTTCATTTCTCACGCTCCTTCATGAGGTTCATCACGTAGTCGTCCAGCCGATCCAGCCGCGCCTCCCAGACCTTGCGCTGCGCGTCGAGCCAGTCGGTCATCGGCTCCATGGCCTTGGGCTGGAAGACGCAGGACCGGACGCGCCCGTCCTTCTGGGTCGAGACCAGCCCCGCCTCTTCCAGCACCGAGAGATGGCGCAGGATGGTTGGCAACTTGAACCCGGTCGGGCCGGCCAGTTCAGTCACCGGCGCCGGACCGCGCGCCAGTCGGTTCAACATCATGCGTCGGGTCGGATCCGACAGCGCATGGAACAGGAGGTCGAGGTGTGGATCATGCTTAGCCATGTTGCTAACTATACACCCATTGCAGCGTGAGGAAAGAAAAACTTAGCAAGTTGGCAAAGTTTTTTACCTTCGCGATTTTCCGACAAGTGATTTTCGGCCCGGCTTGGAATTGCCCCCCTGCTTTCCTTTGCCCGGCCTGTCCCTCTCGCCTATTGTGTGCCACAGCATACAGAGCGGCCCGAAGGCCCAGGGAGAACAAGCGATGGCGGAACGTCTGGATCGTTCGGGGCTTCAGGTGGATGCGGTGCTGGCCCGCTTTGTCGAGGACGAGGCGCTGCCCGGCACCGGACTCGAGGCTGCGAAGTTCTGGTCAGGCCTGGCCGGGATGCTGGCCAACTTCGCCCCGCAGAACCGGGCGCTCTTGGCCAAGCGGGACGACCTGCAGGCAAAGATCGATGTCTGGCACGTGGCCCGGCGCGGCCAGCCGCATGACCATGGCGCCTACAAGGCGTTCCTGGCCGAGATCGGCTATCTCTTGCCCGAAGGTCCGGCCTTCAGCATCGAGACGACCAACGTCGACCCCGAAGTTGCCAAGGTTCCGGGCCCTCAACTGGTGGTTCCGGTGACCAATGCCCGCTATGCCCTGAATGCCGCCAATGCCCGCTGGGGCAGCCTTTACGACTGCCTTTATGGCACCGACGCGATGGGCTCGTTGCCCCCTGCGGGCGGCTATGTGCGGGGCCGCGGCGCGCGGGTGATCGCCCGGGCGCGGGTGTTCCTGGACGAGGCTTTCCCGATTGCCGGCACAAGCCATGCGGACGTGCGGCGCTACGTCGTGAAGGACGGGGCGCTGCTGGTGGACGATCTGCCGCTAGTGGACCCGTCGAAGTTCGCGGGCTACCGGGGCAATCCGAAAGCCCCGGACGCGGTTCTGTTGCGCAACAACGGGTTGCATGTGGAACTGGTCTTCGACCGCGCGCATTTCATCGGCTCGCGGGATCAGGCGCTTTTGGCCGACGTGCAACTGGAAAGCGCGTTGACGGCGATCATGGACTGCGAGGATTCGGTCGCCTGCGTCGATGCCGGCGACAAGGTCGGGGCCTACCGGAACTGGCTGGGGCTGATGAAGGGAACCCTGTCCGAGGTCTTTGAAAAGGGCGGCCGCCCGGTAGAGCGTCGGCTGGCGGCGGACCGGGAGTATCTGGATCCGAACGGCAGCCCGTTCACGCTGAAGGGCCGCGCGCTGATGTGGGTCAGGAACGTGGGTCACCTGATGACCAATCCGGCGATCCTGCTGCCGGATGGGACCGAGGTGCCCGAGGGTCTGATGGATGCGATGATGACGGTGGCCATCGCGCTGCATGACCTGCGGAAGACCGAGGGGATGCGGAACTCGGTCCAAGGCTCGGTCTATGTGGTGAAGCCCAAGATGCACGGGCCGGAGGAAGTGGCTTTTGCAGACGCGGTGATGGCGCGGGTGGAGGAGGTGCTGGGGCTGCCCAAGGCGACGGTGAAGCTGGGGATCATGGATGAGGAACGGCAGACGTCCGTGAACCTCAAGGAGTGCATCCGCGCGGCGAAGGGGCGGGTTGCGTTCATCAATACCGGCTTTCTCGACCGGACCGGGGACGAGATTCACACCTCGATGGAAGCCGGGGCGTTCAGCCGGAAGGACTTCATCAAGCGGAAGTCCTGGATCACGGCCTATGAGAACCTGAACGTCGACATCGGGCTGGAGTGCGGGTTGTCGGGTCGCGCCCAGATCGGCAAGGGGATGTGGGCGATGCCGGACCTGATGGCGGCGATGCTGGACGAGAAGATCGCCCACCCCCGCGCGGGGGCGAACACGGCCTGGGTTCCGTCGCCGACGGCTGCCACCTTGCATGCCCTGCACTATCACAAGGTCGATGTCTTCGCGGTGCAGGCGCGGCTGGCGAAGGGCGGGCGGCGGGCGCATGTGGACGGGATCCTGGACATTCCGCTGGCCAGCTTTCAGGCCTGGAACCGGGCGCAGGTGCTGCGCGAGGTCGAGAATAACGCGCAGGGGATTCTGGGCTACGTCGTGCGCTGGATCGATCAGGGGGTGGGCTGTTCGAAGGTGCCGGACGTGAGTGATGTCGGGCTGATGGAGGACCGGGCGACCTGCCGGATCTCGGCCCAGCATGTCGCGAACTGGCTGCATCATGGGGTCGTCAGCGAGACCGAGGTGATGGAGGCGATGAAAAAGATGGCCGCCGTGGTGGACCGGCAGAACGCGGGCGATCCCTTGTATCGGCCGATGGCCCCGGCCTTCCAGGGGGCGGCTTTCCAGGCGGCCTGTGATCTGGTCTTCAAGGGCCGGGAGCAGCCTTCGGGGTACACCGAACCCCTCCTCCACGCCTGGCGGTTGCGGGTGAAGGCAAGGTAGTGTCCACGGTGGACATTTCTGGTTGATCGTTTGTAATCAATGGCTTGGTCGCGGGCGTTAGGGGTTTCTTAACACCTGCCCACAGCGCGGATCGGGGCGGTTTTCAAGCGGAGCGCTGGCGCGCCAGCCTTTGTCTCGCCTCTGGCGCAAGCGCCAACCGGCTCGGGCATTGGGGGGGTTTGACCCCCCAAACCCCCGGAGGATATTTGCGAACAGGTGAATGGCATGCAGGCTTTCCGTCTGGCGGGGCGGGTGACAGGTGTTTCCGCCTTCTGTAGCTTGCCCGCCAATGCCATTCGAAGACTGGTCAGCCGAGGAGAACGACCGGATCGTCGCGGATTACTTCGCGATGCTGGCCGAGGATATTGCACAGCGGCCTTACAGCAAGGCCGAGCATCGGCGCAGGCTGCGGCAGGGGCTGAATGGGCGCTCGGACGGATCGGTGGAGTTCAAGCACCAGAACATCAGCGCCGTCCTGAAGGGGCTGGGGGAGACGTGGATCACCGGCTACAAGCCTGCCTTCAACTTTCAATCCTCCCTGGAAGATGCTGTTCTACGCTGGCTTGGGCAGAACAGCGTGTGGCTGGACCGCACACCCGCCCCGCTTCCCGAGACTGTCTTTCAGGATGAAGCGACGATCTGGATCGGTCCCTCGCCGACGTTGTCGAACCAGCCGCAGCCGAAGGAGCTGGAGCAGATGCTGCGGATCGCGCGGAAGTTCGACGTGGCGGGCCGCGATGCGCGCAATCGGGCGCTGGGGCGTGCGGGAGAGGACCGTGTCCTGCGTCATGAGCGGGCGGTTCTGCGGGCGTCGGGTCGCGACGATCTGGCGCGCAGGGTGCGCTGGGTGTCCGAGGCGGATGGCGACGGCGCGGGATACGACATCGCCAGTTTCACCCCCGAGGGCCGGACGCGGCTGATAGAAGTGAAGACCACGAACGGCTGGGAGCGGACGCCGTTCCATATCAGTCGGAACGAATTGGCGGTCGCGGAAGAGCGGCGGTCGGACTGGAGTCTCTTCCGTCTGTTGAACTTCGGGCGTGCCCCGCAGGCCTTCGAATTGCGCCCACCGCTGGACGCGCATGTGTCTCTGGCTGCAACGACCTTTCAGGCCAGTTTCCAGTGAGCAGGCGGTGCCGGGGTCAGCGCCGGTCAGGCGGCGCCTGCCCCATCAGGCCGACCTCGCGCGAACGTCTCGGGCGGAGGTAGGCCCAGTTGAGGAGCGCGGCCGGAACGCCGATCACCAGGCCTGCAAGCGCGGCCCAGAGGAAGGTGGACCAATGGTACTGGCCCAGCGCAAGCCCGGCGATGACGACGGCCCCCGCAATGGATGAGGTCCAGAGGGCGAGGAGCCAGATACGGAGATGGGGGAACATGGCGGTTCTCCTGCGATGGGTGGTCGCAGGGTAAACCCGTTCCATGCGGTCGGGTTCCTACCCTAGCCGATATCGAGTGCAATCGCGTGGATGCGCTGGTTGAGGTCCCCCAATGCCTTTTGCACAGCGCGGTGCCGGGCGACGCGGGACATCGGCGCGAAAGCTTCGGCGCGAATGGTGATGTGGAAGTGGCTGGCGCCAGAGCCGTCGTCGCCGGCGTGGCCTGCGTGCTTGTGGCTTTCGTTTTCCACCTTTAGGACCGAGGGCTGGAACGCGGCGGTCAGGCGGTCCTCGATTTCGTCTTTCACCGTCATGTCAGGCCAGCCCCCTTCTAACTTCCGGGAAAAGCCCTAAACTCATGCCCCCGAGTCGGAAAGGCCCAGTTCGCATGTCCAGTCGCCCGCCATTCGAGTTCAACATCAGCGCCGCCGCTGACAAGAAGCGCAAGAAAACCGGGCGGCGCGGGATGTCCGGGGCGTTCGATACCGCGGACAAGCCCTGCGATTACCCGGGTTGCAAGGAGAAGGCGGCGTTCCGCGCGCCGAAATCGCCGGACCTGCTGGATGAGTTCTTCTGGTTCTGCAAGGACCATATCCGCGAGTACAATCTGAAATGGAACTTCTTCCAGGGCACCACGGACGAAGAGTTCCAGAAGTTCCTGGACAAGGACCGGGTCTGGGAGCGGGAGACCAAACCCTTCAGCCGGATCGGTGACGGCAATGCCTGGGCGCGGCTGGGGGTGAATGACCCGATGGCGCTTTTGGGCGAGAAGGCGACGCAGAACCCAGGGCGGCCGAGTTCGGCCGCGACGCGGAAACTGCCGCCGACCGAGCGGAAGGCGATCGAGATCCTGGATGCCCGCGACACGATGTCCAAGACCGATATCCGCAAGGTCTACAAGGGGTTGATCAAGGTGCTGCACCCCGACATGAACGGCGGCGACCGCAGCCACGAGGAGCAGCTGCAAGAGGTCGTATGGGCCTGGGAGCAGATCAAGGACAGCCGGTACTTCCGGGACTAGGCGGGTCGGAAGGTCAGCGCGGCACCGTTCATGCAGTAGCGCAGTCCGGTGGGCTTGGGCCCATCCTCGAACACATGACCGAAATGGCCGCCGCAGCGGCGGCAATGGACTTCGGTCCGCGCGCCGAAAAGGCCGCCGTCTTCTCGGGTGCGGATCGCATCCGGGAGCGGTTGCCAGAACGAAGGCCAGCCAGTGCCGCTGTCATATTTCGTCCTGGACGAAAAGGCGGCAAGGTCGCAGCCCGCACAGTGGTAGGTGCCGGGGCGCTTTTCCAGGTTGAGCGGGCTGGTGTGCGGGCGTTCGGTCGCTTCCTCACGCAACACCTCGTAGGCCGTATCGGAGAGGCGGGCACGCCATTCGGCCTGGGTCAGGGTGAATTCGAAGGTGTCGGCCCGGGCCATCGGGGCGGCGAGGATGGTGAGAAGAAAGAGGCGGCGGTGCATGCGGGGTCCTTTCGTCTTGCAGGGTATGCCCAAGCTACGCCGGCACGAAGTCGCAAGTTTCAGGGTCACGCAAACGGGAAGACGGCCCTTCCCCTTGAACCCCCCGGCGTTATGTTCCAAGGATGACCGGGTGCGGTGCAATGGGGCGCTGCCGGCGAAAGATGGACCTTCACGATGCTGGATCAGGCGATGAAACCGACCGAGGAAATCTCGGTCCGCGATGTGTTCGGGATCGACACCGACATGCGTGTGAAAGGCTTCGCCGAGCGGACCGATCGGGTGCCGGAGATCGACACGACCTACAAGTTCGACCCGGATACGACTTTGGCGATCCTGGCGGGCTTTGCCTATAACCGCCGGGTCATGATCCAGGGTTATCACGGGACGGGGAAATCGACCCACATCGAGCAAGTGGCGGCGCGGCTGAACTGGCCTTGCGTGCGGGTGAACCTGGACAGCCACATCAGCCGGATCGACCTGATCGGCAAGGACGCGATCAAACTGCGCGACGGCAAGCAGGTGACCGAGTTCCATGAGGGGATTCTTCCGTGGGCGTTGCGCAACGCGGTGGCCATCGTGTTCGACGAATACGATGCGGGGCGGGCGGACGTGATGTTCGTGATCCAGCGGGTGCTGGAGCATGACGGAAAGCTGACGCTGCTGGACCAGAACGAGATCATCACGCCGAACCCCTATTTCCGGCTGTTCGCGACGTCCAACACGGTGGGTCTTGGCGATACCACGGGACTTTACCACGGGGTCCAGCAGATCAACCAGGCCCAGATGGACCGCTGGTCCCTGGTCGCGACGCTGAACTATCTGAGCCATGACGCGGAAACCGCAATCGTGCTGGCGAAGAACGCGCATTACAACACCGACAAGGGCCGCAAGGTCATCAGCCAGATGGTCACCGTCGCGGATCTGACCCGGACTGCCTTCATGAACGGGGACCTGTCGACGGTGATGTCGCCCCGGACGGTCCTCAACTGGGCCCAGAACGCCGAAATCTTCCGCAACGTGGGCTATGCCTTCCGGCTGACCTTCCTGAACAAGTGCGACGAGCTGGAGCGCCAGACCGTGGCCGAGTTCTACCAGCGCTGCTTTGCCGAGGAGCTGCCGGAGTCGGCGGCCAGCATGGCGATGAGGTAAGTGCGGAGGGTTTGGCAGAGCCGGGCCCTCGCCTCGCTTCTCGGGGTCTACCTTGTTGCAGGATGCGTTCCGTCGACCGATGGGATCACCGCCAGCCCTTCACCTGCCGAGGGCAATGGTTGCCGGGTCACCTATATCGCCGACGGCGACACTGTGCACATGGCCTGCTCCGGCGCGGGTGAAGTGAAGGCGCGGCTTCTGGGATACGATACGCCCGAGGTCCATTCTCCAGGCTGCGGTGCTGAGCTTGCAGCAGGTCGGCAAGCCACGGCCATCCTGCGCCAGATCATCCAGTCGGGACCCATCACGGACGCACGTTTTCAGGGGCTGGACCGCTATGGTCGTTCATTGGTCCGGCTGGAAGTCGGTGGACGGGATGTCGCGCGACAGATGATCTCGACGGGTTATGCCGTGCCATACTCTGGCGGCGCCAGCCCGATCTGGTGCCGCATGCTGTGAGGGCGAAGGCTGGAACCGCCCTGAGCGATCCGCAGCCTCTGTAGATTTTCGTTCTCATTCTGCCTTGAAAACGTGCGGCTTTCAGCGCCCAATGCTGAAATGGCGCGCGGTTTGGAAACTTTTCTGGCTGCTCTCGCTGTGGGGTTTGTGGCTGACAGCCCCGCAACGGCCGACCCGCTTTTGCGACAGTTCGCCATCTGCACCGGGCGCTATTCGGCGCTGGTGGAGCATCAGTGGCTTGTGGATGGCCCGGCCTCCGAAGGCTCGGCCGGGGTGCGGGACAGTCTTTGGACGCTGGCTGAGGCGGTCGCAGGGCCGGCCGAAGCCGCAGCCGCGATGGGGTGGCGCATCGATGCCAAGGTGGCGCAGCGGGGGCTTCTGGACCGGGCGTATTTTGCACGTGACGCGGCGGCAGAAAAAAGGTCGGCGCAGCTTTTGCAAGCCTGCGCCGACCTGATTGGTCAATCTTGAAACTTCCGCGAGAAGCTTAGGCCTTGGCGGCTTTGGTCGCCTTGGCCCACCAGATCACGTCATCCAGCATGGCCGTCGCCGACGGAGCGATCGAACCTTCGATGTCCGCGAGGTTGCCCGAGCCACCGAAACCGGGGTGCACCTTGAAGAAGTCACCGCCGCCGATGCGGACATTGTTGCGGGTGGGAACCATCTGCAGCTCGACGCCAATGTTCTGCAGGTGACCCAGCGCGTTGGCGCCGCCCATCGAGCCATAGGCGACAGCGCCCATCGGCTTTTTCGCCCATTCGACATAGGCCTGGTCCAGGGCGTTCTTCAGGACCGCAGTGATCGAGCGGTTGTATTCGGCCACGACGAAGATGTAGCCGTCGAATTCACCGACTTTCTTCTGCCAGGCAACGGCTGCCGGGTCCTGCGAGGGCGCCCAGGCGTTCGAGGCGACTTCGGCGAAGAAGGGAAGCGGGTGGTCGCGGAGGTCCACGACCTCGACATCGATGTCGCCACGGGCATCGGCCTGAGCCTTGATCCAGGCGGTCGGGATGTCGGCAAAACGGGTCGGGCGGGTCGACGACACGATGATCGCGATTTTCGGATTGGCCATTGATCAGGCTCCTCGGCTGGAATTGAATTCTGTGCGCTGTTATCTGGGGCCTGGGGGTCCTCTGCCAACTCCTCAGGGCCGCGCCGGGTCTGTGCAATGGCGCACGTGAGGCATGTGGGATTGCCTTAGGGTGTCTGTCGGCCCCTGCGCAGCCCCGGGTCTGATGCTCGGTCGGCTTTTCCTGCCCACAGGCTTTCGGTCGGGCTTGCCGATGCCGGGAGGGGGTGCTTTATCTTCGCTATGAACAAGCCCACCGACAATCCCGCCGATCCCTTCAAGAAGGCCCTGGCCGAGGCCACCCGCACGATGGCGGATGACCCGGAAATGTCGGTGACCTATTCGGTCGACCCGGCGGGCATGAACAAGGAGGGCGTGCGCCTGCCGCAGGTGTCGCGCCGGATGACGCGGGACGAGGTGCTGCTGGCCCGCGGGACGGCGGATGCCTTCGCGCTGCGGCGTCGGTATCACGACGACGGCGTGGCCGCGCGCTATGCGCCGACAGGTCCCCTGGCGCGGGACATCTACGAAGCAATGGAGAACGCCCGCTGCGAGGCGGTTGGCGCGCGTGACATGCCTGGGACGGCAGGCAACATCGACGCGAAGATCGCGCATGAGGCGGACCGCAAAGGCTATGGTCAGGTGACTCAGGCGTCGGAGGTGCCGCTCCCGGTGGCGGCCGGGTACCTCGTGCGTCAGATGGCGACGGGGCGGGCCCTGCCGAAATCGGCGGAGCATGCCGCAGACCTCTGGCGCGGCTTTGTCGAGGAACAGGCGGGGGCAACGCTGTCGAGCCTGGACGATGTTCTGGCCGACCAGGCGGCCTTTGCCCGGCTGGCGCGGAAAGTCATCGCGGATCTTGGGTATGGCGACCAGCTGGGCGATGACCCGGACGCGCCCGAGGATGCGGGCGACGACCAGGCGGAGGAAGATCAGGACAGCCCGGATTCGGCGGGGGATGAGCAGGAGGAGAGCGAGGACTCCGAAGCCTCGCCCGAGCGGAGCCAGGAAGAACAGCAGGACCAGTCCCAGGCGCAGGTCACGATGGAAGACAGCGCCGACATGGAGCAGGGCGACGAGGCGGAATTGCCCGAGGGCGAGGCGCCGCTGGAGCCGCCTCCTCCGGCGCCCTATTCGGATGCGGACCCGAACTATTCCGTCTATACGACGGACTTCGATGAAGAAATCAAGGCGGAGGAGTTGGCTGAACCGGCCGAGCTGGAACGGCTGCGCGCCTATCTGGACCAACAGCTTGAACCCCTGAAGGGCGCGGTATCGCGGCTGGCGAACAAGTTGCAGCGCCGGTTGCAGGCACAGCAGAACCGGTCGTGGCTGTTCGATCTGGAGGAAGGCACGCTGGACGCAGGCCGTCTGGCGCGCGTGGTGGCGAACCCGACGACCCCCTTGAGCTTCAAGCAGGAGAAGGACACCGAGTTTCGCGATACCTGCGTGACGCTGCTTCTGGACAACTCGGGCTCGATGCGGGGGCGGCCGATTTCCATCGCGGCGATCTGTGCCGATGTGCTGGCGCGGACGCTGGAGCGGTGTTCGGTGAAGGTGGAAATCCTGGGCTTTACCACACGTGCCTGGAAGGGCGGGCAGTCGCGCGAGCGGTGGCTGGCACAGGGCCGGCCACAGATGCCGGGGCGGCTGAACGACCTGCGGCACATCATCTACAAGTCGGCGGATGCTCCGTGGCGGCGGGTGCGGCCGAACCTTGGGCTGATGATGAAAGAGGGTCTTCTGAAGGAGAACATCGACGGCGAGGCGCTGGAATGGGCACATCGGCGGATGCTGGCCCGACCTGAAGCGCGCAAGATCATGATGGTGATCAGCGACGGGGCGCCGGTCGACGATTCAACTTTGTCGGTCAACCCCGCGAATTACCTGGAGAAACATCTGCGCGACGTGATTTCGATGGTCGAACGCCGCCGCGCGGTGGAGCTGATCGCCATCGGGATCGGGCATGACGTGACCCGCTACTACCAGCGCGCGGTAACGATCACCGATGTCGAGCAGCTGGCCGGCGCGATGACCGAGCAGCTGGCAGGCCTTTTCGAGGTGGACCCGAAGAAGCGCGCCCGGGCGCTGGGGATGCGGCGGGCGGGGTAAAGGGGGCCGTCGACCCCCTCGGAGCTGACGCTCCTCACCCCCGAGGATATTTGGTCAAAGATAGAAAGGCCTGCGGGATGTTCCAGAGCTTCGAGAGCCATGCCTCGCCGGATCAAGGCCCGCCGCGGTTGGCCGCTTTGCGGGCGAAGCTGGGGGCGATGGGAATTGCCGGGTTCATGGTTCCCAGGGCGGATGTGCATCAGGGCGAATATGTGGCCGCCCGGGACGAGCGGCTGCAGTGGCTGACAGGGTTCACCGGGTCTGCCGGGTTCTGCATCGTGTTGCCCGAAGAAGCCGGTGTGTTCATCGACGGGCGGTATCGCACACAGGTGAAGGCTCAGGTGGATCTTGCGGCCTACACTCCGGTGCCTTGGCCTGAAGTGAAGGCGGGCGACTGGATACGGGAGAAGCTGTCGGCGGGCGTGGTGGGGTTCGATCCCTGGCTGCACACGGCGGACGAGATCGACAAGCTTGAGAAATCGCTTGAGGGAATCGGCGTAAGCCTCTCTGCAATCGATGAAAACCTTGTGGACGCGATCTGGCCCGACCAGCCTGATGCGCCCTGCGGCAAGGCTTTCGTGCATCCGGTGGAACTGGCCGGGGAACACCATGACGCCAAGCGCGCCCGGCTGGCCGAGGGACTGCGGAAGGCCGGGCAGAGGGCAGCGGTGGTGACGCTGCCGGATTCGCTGTGCTGGCTGCTGAACCTCCGGGGGGCCGACGTGCCAAAGAACCCGGTGCTGCAGGGTTTTCTTGTGCTGCATGATGACGGGCAGGTGGACCTGTTCGTCAACTCTGCAAAGCTGGATGCGGACGTGCGGGCGCATCTGGGGCCCGCGGTCCGGGTGCATCCGACAGAGGGCTTTGCCCAGGCGCTGAAAAGCCTGACCGGATCGGTGCGGGTGGACAAGGGGACGGCTCCGCTGGCGGTTTCGGACATTCTGAAAGGCGCGGGTCTGGACGTTGTCTGGGGGGATGATCCCTGCCGTCTGCCCAAGGCCTGCAAGAATACCGCCGAGATCGCCGCCACGCGCGAAGCGCATCTGCGCGACGGGGCGGCTATGGTGGAGTTCCTGCGCTGGCTGGACGAAGCTGCGCCCAGTGGCGGGCTGACCGAGATCTCGGTGGTGCAGGCGCTGGAGGGCTTCCGGCGCGCCACCAATGCGCTGCATGATATCAGCTTTGACACGATCTGCGGCGCGGGTCCGCACGGCGCGATCATGCACTACCGGGTGACGGAGGAAACGAACCGGCCCGTCGGGCAGAACGAACTGCTTCTTGTCGATTCGGGGGCGCAGTATCTGGACGGGACGACGGACATCACCCGCACCGTGGCGGTGGGTGATCCAGGCCAGGAAGCGCGGGAGTGCTATACGCGGGTCCTGCAAGGCCTGATCGCGATCAGCCGGGTGCGGTTCCCGAAAGGCTTGCCGGGCCGGGACATCGACGCGCTGGCGAGGTTCAACCTGTGGGTAGCGGGACAGGACTATGATCACGGGACGGGGCATGGCGTGGGGGCCTTCCTGTCGGTACACGAGGGGCCGCAGCGGATTTCGCGCGTCTCGGAGGTGCCGCTGGAGCCCGGCATGATTCTGTCAAATGAACCGGGTTACTATCGCGAAGGGGCCTTCGGCATCCGGCTGGAGAACCTGATCGTGGTCGAGGAGGCCCCTGCCCTTGGCGACAACCGGGCACAATTGTCTTTCGAGACCCTGACCTTTGTCCCCTTCGACCGCCGCCTGATCCTGCGCGAGGAACTGTCGCCAGGCGAGGTTCGGTGGCTTGATGCTTATCATTCGATGGTGCTGGAAAAGCTTGCCCCTCGGGTCGCGGGCGCTACCCTTGCCTGGTTGAGGCACGCCTGCGCCCCGATCTGAAGGAGGCACCAATGGCCGAACACATCACAATTACCGCAATCGCCGAGCCAGTCACGGTCAGCGTTGGCGGCGTAACCCTTGGCGAAAGCCACAAGGCGCTGGAGCTGAAGGAGGGGAGCTATCCCCCCGTCACCTATGTCCCGCGCGAAGATATCGACATGTCGCTTCTGAAGCGGACCGAGAAGTCGACCACCTGCCCATGGAAGGGTCGAGCCAATTACTATTCGGTCCGGGGCGAGGACGCGGTGCTTGAAAACGCCGTCTGGACCTACGAGGAGCCGCTCGCGGATGTGGCCCCGATTGCAGGGCACCTGGCCTTCTATACCGACCGGGTCACCGTCAGGCGCGGCTAGCGGCCTCTTCGCGGATGCGCTGGACCATCGCGCGCACCCCGTTCGAGCGCTGGCTGGACAGGTGTTCGTTCAGGCCCAGGCGGCCAAGTTCGGCCGTGGCGTCGATCCTGCCGACCTCGGCCAGCGGAACGCCTGAATAAAGCGCGTGGAGGACCGCGATCAGGCCGCGGACGATCATCGCATCCGAGTCGCCCTGGAAGTCGAATTTGCCCCCGTCGACCATCGGTCGCAGCCAGACCTGGCTGGCACAACCCTGCACCTTCAGCGCCGGGACCTTGAAGCTGTCGTCCAAGGGAGGCATCGCCTTGCCCAGTTCGATGACATGGCGGTAGCGGTCTTCCCAATCATCCAGGAAGTCGAAGGTTTCCGCGATCTCTTCGAAGGCTTCGGTGGCCATGCGCTGCTCCTTCTGTCCGGGGTGAGGTAAGCCCGCCGAGGCCAAAGGTCCAGTCCAGAGAAGCGCTTTTCAAATGCGGTCCCATCGGCTACCCAAGAGGCAGTTGTTCAGGATACTCACCCATGCCTCTTTCCCGCCGTCTTGTCGTTCTTGGCCTTGGCCTGACCCTTGCGGGCTGTGGCGGGTTGCGAGACAGCAGGCTGAACCCCTTCAACTGGTTCCGACGGTCCGAGCCGCGCGAGACGATCGTGCTGCCCGGTAAGGAAACCGATCCGCGGGGTCTGGTCCAGACGGTGCTGTCGATGGAGGTCGAACCGATCCCCGGCGGTGCGGTGATCCGCGCGCGCGGACTGACGCCGACCCAGGGTTGGTGGAATGCCGAGCTGGTAGCGCGCGATCTGGGCGACGACGGCGTTCTGGTCTACGAATTCCGGCTTCTGCCCCCGACCGGCCAGACGGACGTCAACACCCAGCGGTCACGCGAGATAGACGTCGCGATCTACATATCGGACGTAAAGCTGCAGAACGTCAGCGAAATCGTGGTGCAGGGCGCAACCAACGCACGTTCGGCGCGGCGCTAGAGGGGCGCTCCTCGTGCGACTGCGTCTTCTCGTCGCAAGCGCGGCGTGACGAAATCCGCAACGCGCCGTCAGAGCTGGACGACGCGAACCTCGCTGCCCCTGGCCGAAAGGGCGATTTCGCCCTTGCAGAGCCGGATCGCATCATCCCCGAAGGCTTCGCGCCGCCAGCCATTCAGGGCCGGGACCTCGCGGTCGCCGGCTGCAATCTGGTCAAGCTCAGCCGACGAGGCGATGAGCCGCGGGGCAACGCCAAGGGACTCGGACTTGGCCTTGAGGAGGACCCGCAGAAGGTCGGCAAGTGCGGGGTTCACCTGCATCTGTTCGCGCGAGGCGTCGATCTTCGGCATGTCCTCGGGCTTCATTTCCAGGCCCTCCTTCACCGCAGCCAGAATTCCGTCGGCGATCTCGGGCTTGCGGCCCTCGCGCAGGAGGAGGCGGGAGCGGCCCAGTTCTTCGACCGTCGTCGGCCGGGTGGAGGCGAGTTCCAGAAGCGCATCGTCCTTCATCACGCGGGAGCGGGGGACGTTCTGGCCTTGCGCATAGGCTTCGCGGAACTTCGCCAGCGCCTTCACCACCGCCAGGAAGCGGCCCGACGTAGTGCGGGTCTTGATGCGCTGCCAGGCCTCTTCCGGGTTGACGGTGTAGGTCGCGGGATCGGTGAGAAGGGACAGCTCCTCGGCCACCCAGTCGGCGCGGCCGTTTTTCTTCAGCTGGGCGGCGAGAAATTCGTAGATCACCCGCAGGTGCGTGACATCGGCAAGGGCATAGTCCTTCTGGGCATCGGACAGCGGGCGGCGCGACCAGTCGGTGAAGCGCGAGGTCTTGTCGAGGTTCGCCTTGGCGATGCGCTTGACCAGCGTCTCGTAGCCGACCTGTTCGCCGAAGCCGCAAACCATCGCGGCGACTTGCGTGTCGAACAGGGGTTTGGGAAATACGCCACCTTCGACGAAGAAGATTTCAAGGTCCTGCCGGGCGGCGTGGAAGACCTTGACGGTCGCCTCGTGCCGGAAAAGGTCGTAGAGTGGTTCCATCGACATCTCGTAGCCCTCGATCGGATCGATCAGGACCGCCTCTCCCGCGCCGGGAAGTGCCATCTGGATCAGGCAGAGCTTGGACCAGTAGGTGCGTTCGCGCAGGAATTCGGTGTCGATGGTGACGAAGGGCTGGGACTTGGCAAGCGCGCAGTAGGCGGCGAGGTCTTCGGTCGTGGTGATCGTGCGCATTTGACTTGCCTTTCGCTTGCGGGGTCATCCCGCCCATTTTACGGGCCGCTATAGGCGGATCGGGGGGAAAAGGGAAGAGCGGGGTTGTCGCGGCGGGGTTGGCGTGGCTTGGTGGCCCTTTCGGAGGCACGGATGCGGGGTTTCTGGCTTGCGGCGGGAGGGCTTTGCCTGGGGATGGGCCTCTTGGGCGTAGTGCTGCCGGTGCTGCCGACGACGCCGTTTCTGCTACTGGCTGCGGGGTGCTTTGCCCGGTCCTCACCCCGATTGCATGGCTGGCTGCTGGGCCATCCGGTCTTCGGGCCGCCGATACGGAACTGGGAGGAGAACGGCGCAATCTCGCGCAGGGCCAAGTGGCTGGCCGTGGGAAGCATGGCTGGGGTGCTGGTCGTGTCGATGATGCTGGGGCTGACCTGGAAGGTACTGCTGGCGCAATCGCTGCTGATTGCGGTGGGATCAGCCTTCATCCTGACGCGGCCGGACGGGCCGTCAGGGAAGTAAGAGCGGGGTGCGGTCTCCGGTCGCAAAGCGGCGCAGGACCTGCGGGTAAAGACGATGCTCCTGCGTCAGGACGCGGGCCGCGAGGGTGTCTTCGGTATCTCCGGGCAGGACGGGAACGCGGGCCTGGCCGATCAGGGGACCGGCGTCAAGCTCGGCGGTGACTTCGTGGACGGTGCAGCCGGCTTCGCTGTCCCCGGCAGCAAGGGCGCGGGCATGGGTGTGCAGGCCCGGATATTTCGGCAGCAGCGAGGGATGGATGTTCAGCATCTTCCCCTGATAACGGCGGATGAAGCCGGGGGTCAGGATGCGCATGAAGCCCGCGAGACACAGGATGTCGGGGTTTGCGGCATCGATTTCTTTGGCGAGCGCGGTCTCGAACGCCTCACGGTTCTTGCCGAAGGGGCGGTGATCGACGGCGGCGATGGTCACACCAAGGTCTGCGGCTTTCTCCAGGCCCTTTGCCTGCGGGTCGTTGGAGACGACGAGGACCGGGCGCGCGTAACGGCCCTCGACCATGTCCCGCACCAGCGCCAGCATGTTCGAGCCACCCCCGGAAATCAGGATGGCGACGCGTTTCATAGAAGGCGGCCCTGGTAGACAACCCCCTGCCCTTCCACGATGCGGCCAAGGCGGGTCACCGTCTCGCCTTCCTGGGTCAATAGTTCGGTCAGCGCCTCGGCGCGGTCTTCCGCCACGACAAGGATCATGCCGATGCCGCAGTTGAAGGTCTTGAGAAGTTCAGGTTCCGACATGTTGGCGGTCTGGGCCAGCCAGCGGAACACCGGGGGCAGCATCCAGGCACCAAGGTCGATCTCGCAGGCAAGGCCTTCGGGCAGGACACGGGGCGGGTTCTCGGTCAGGCCGCCGCCGGTGATATGGGCAAGGCCGTGGACCCCCCCGGCGCGAACGGCGGCGAGGGCTTGTTTCACGTAAAGCCGCGTCGGCGCAAGCAGGGCTTCCCCGAGCGTGCCTTCGCAGAAGGGTGAGGCGGCGTCCCAGGAAAGGCCGCTCAGTTCCACGACCTTGCGCACGAAGCTGTAGCCGTTGGAATGGACGCCGCTGGATGCAAGGCCGAGGAGGACATCGCCCTGCTGCACGTCGCGTGGCAGGTCCTGACCGCGTTCCATCGCGCCTACGGCAAAGCCCGCAAGGTCGAAGTCGCCCTTGTGATACATGCCGGGCATTTCCGCCGTCTCGCCGCCGATCAGCGCGCAACCGCTGTCGGCGCAGCCCTTGGCGATGCCGGTGATGATGCGGGTGGCTTCCTCGACCTCAAGCTTGCCGGTGGCAAAGTAGTCAAGGAAGAACAGGGGTTCGGCCCCCTGGCAGACAAGGTCGTTGACGCACATGGCGACCAGGTCGATCCCGATCGTGTCGACGTGGCCGGTGTCGATGGCAATGCGCAGCTTGGTGCCCACCCCGTCGGTCGCGGCCACCAGGATCGGGTCCTGGTAGCCTGCGGCCTTGAGATCGAACAGCGCTCCGAACCCGCCAAGGCCGCCCATCACGCCCGAACGGCTGGTGGACTTTGCGGCGGGCTTGATCCGGTCGACCAGCCGGTTCCCGGCGTCGATGTCCACGCCTGCATCGGCATAGGTCAGCCCGTTGTGGCCCTTGGTCATCTGCCTGTCCCCCGCGCGGATTCGATCTTGCGGCCCGCATAGACGATTGCCCGCAAGGGTGCAACGAGGCCCGCTTGACCCCTCGCCCGGTTCTGGTAGGCAAGGCCATGCTACGGGCCTGTAGCTCAATTGGTTAGAGCAGGGCGCTCATAACGCCTTGGTTGGGGGTTCGAGTCCCTCCGGGCCTACCAGCTTTCACAGCCCCGGATAGATCGGGAAGGCCTGGCACAGGGCCTCGACTTCGGCTTTCACCTTGGCTTCCACCGCGCCGTTGCCGTCTTCACCGTTGGCGGCGAGGCCTTCGGTCACCTCGATGATCCAGCGGCCGATCTGGCGGAATTCGGGTTCGCCGAAGCCGCGGGTGGTGCCTGCCGGGGTGCCGAGGCGGACGCCGGAGGTGATCGTCGGCTTTTCGGTGTCAAACGGGATGCCGTTCTTGTTGCAGGTGATGTGGGCACGACCGAGGGCCTTTTCCGTGGCGTTGCCCTTGACGCCCTTGGGGCGCAGGTCGACCAGCATCAGGTGGGTGTCGGTGCCGCCGGTGACGATGTCGAGACCGCCCTTCATCAGCTCATCCGCGAGGGCCTGGGCGTTCTTGACGACCTGGGCCTGGTAGGTCTTGAACTCGGGC
>NZ_JAUXZE010000077.1 GCF_030694085.1 Tabrizicola sp.
CCCCGACGGGCAGGTCTGGGGCGAATTCCAAGGCGATCACTTCATGCGGAGCCTCGGCATGCCGCTGACCCAGACTGAGATCAAGGACCTCGGCAACCAGATCGCCTCGGCCGCCTCGACCACGCTCAGCACCAAGAAGCCTATCGTATCGGTCTCAATCCTATACCGCGACCGCCCGATCCGGGCGCAGGTGATCCAGCCACCGGCAGTGGAAGGGGGGTTTTCCATCTCGCTGCGGTTCTTCTCTTCCCTGCCTCTGGAGGCAATCAAGCTCGGGTTCCTCTATGGCAAGGAGCGCAGCCTCGAAGGCCTCCGCCGCGAACGGAATGCCGCGCTGCGTGATGTCGTGGCCTCAGGCGATATCGACGCTGCGCTGCGTCTTTGCGTCGAAAACAAGCTCAACATGATCGTCTCGGGCGGCACATCCACCGGCAAGACGGTCGCGGCCCGTAAGATCCTCTCACTGATCTCGCCCGTGGAAAGGATTATCACCATCGAGGAGGCGGCCGAACTCCGCCCCGAGCAGCCAAATGCCGTGACGCTGATCGCCGACCGTGACACCGAGGCTCGCAGTGCTGATGTGCTTTTGGCCTCGACCTTGCGCATGCGGCCCGACCGGATTGTGCTGGGCGAGGTCCGGGGGTGCGAGGCCATGACCTTCCTCGAGGCGATCAACACCGGCCACGGCGGCTCGCTGACCACGCTGCATGCCGAGACCCCGCAACTGGCCGTCCGCCGTCTCGCCATCGCAGCCCTCAAGACAGATGTGCCGATGACCTATGCCGACATGGTCGATTACATCGAAGGTTCCATCGACGTGATCATCCAGGCCGGTCGCCATGACGGTGCTCGCGGCATCACCGAGTTCTTCCTGCCCGGCCAGACAAGAAATCCAGATCAGAACGCTGCCGGGATCGAGGGCACTAAGCGCCCCGCTGTCGCGGCCGAATGAACCGAAAGGAAAACCCAATGCACAAGACCATCCTCGCCGCAGCTGTCACCCTGCTCGCCGCTCCGCTCGCGGCCCAGACCTCGCCTCAGGTCACGAACGATCTAACCGTGACCATGTCTCCCCAGCAATACCGGATCTGCAATGATCGGCCGACGCGGCCGACCTGGATGGATGAGGTCCACCCGCGCGAGTCCTACAAGGCGCTGACGCTGATGGACCTCTACGAATTGCGGGCATGGGAACAGATCGTCGAGACAGGCAGCTGCGGCTGCGACGTCCGCTTCCCGGAATGGGAAGATGCCTCCGGCGAATTCGATGAAATCTACCTCATGGCCTCAGCTGCGGAACACACGGCAGCGCAGCGGGACATCAGGCAGCAGCGCAATGATCTTCGCCACGCAGTACAGGACCTCTGCGAAGCACAAGGCAACTGGTAATGAGCGTCGTCAGCTGGATGGTCGAAACTGCTGACGGGTTCCTTGTCGATGCCGCCGAGTCCCAGTTTGGGGCTGTGGCGAGCAATACCGGCACGATCGTCCTGCTGATGGTCACCATCTCGTTGATCGGCGTCTGCATCAACATGGCCTTCCAGTTCCGAAGCATGGATGGGGCCAGCTTCTTCTGGTACCTCGTCAAGTTGACGCTGATAGGGCTCTTTGCCTTCAACTGGGCCAACTTCAATGCAGTTTCCAACGCCGTCATCGGGGGGCTCGACTATGTCGCCGGCGCACTGGTGTCGTCGGTCGGCGGCGGTGGCGCAGGCGCCAGCCACTTCGCGGGAGAGTTCGACAATCTGATTGAACGCTTCGCCACATACCTGAATGCGATCGGCAGCAACCTGAACTGGATGACTGGCGCGATCCTTGGCGGCATCGGCCTGGTGCTCCTCAGCCTGCTTGGCTTCATGACCGGCATCGTCCTCATCTTCGCCAAGATGATGCTGACCCTCATGCTCGGCCTCGCCCCGATCATGATTGCGTTGTCGCTCTTCGATGCGACGAAGGATTTCTTCCACAGATGGGTCTCGACGACGATTAGCTATGCCTTCTACCCCATCGTCATCGCCGCCATGTTCTCGACCGTCGTCGGCATGGCGAATTCACTCTTGGCCCAGCTTGGCGATCCGAACTCGGCCACCAATATCGGCTCGTTGGTGCCGTTCTTCGTCATGGTGTTTCTGGCCAAGGGCTTCGTCGCGGCAACGCCCCTGATCGTGCGGGGTATCTCGGGGAACCTTATGGTGGCCGCGGCACCTGCGATCGTCAGCGGATCTGCAGGGGTACTGCGGGGAATGTTGAACACGTCCGGTGCGCAGGGCAGGGCGCGGATCGGGGCGCTCACGACGGGTGAAGCGATCGGGCGCGGGGCGGTGCAGGCACCCGCGGTCGTTCGCAGCGCCGCGGCGACGGCAAGCGCGCAGGTGGTCAGGATGGCTGATAGGGCGAAGCGGTTGGGCAGATAGGCTATTCAAGCTCATAAGCTGAAGGTCACAGGTTCGAATCCTGTCACCGCAACCAAAATAGGTAGAACATGACCTAGCCGCTCGACTGTTGAAAGATGGGAATGTTGGAACTCGACGACCAATCCTGTGTCCGTTTTTATGTCGGCCACATGGCGCGTGCCGTCTACTGATTGCACCATCGTTTCGCGCCATGCTGCGGGCAACTGATGCTTCCAAGATCTGTGCCATTCGGTTTCATTCTCCTGCCAGAGATCGCAGTGCTTCCTGCCCTTATGCGCCCAATCCTGACTTCACCACATTTTGCGGTTACCGAAGCGCCGCAAATAGGACATTGCCCGATAAGACCAGCTTGCGGAGTCGTTCTTTCGCCTCCCATAAGTGCATATTCCAAAGCTTCTTATCCGTGTGGTCATTGCCAGATAATTGAGCCCAAACGGGCGGGCTGCTGTCAAGGCTGGCTATGCGCAGAAACGCTTACAGGGTGAGCTCGTAGCTTGTGCTGCGGCCACCAGCTTCCCCTTTGCGAAGCAGCCCCAGATCCAGCAATCCCGCGATATCGCGGTTCGCGGTGTCTTGAGAGCACTTCGCGATGGTCGCCCATTTGGACGATGTCATCTTGCCCTCGAAACCGTCAAGTAATCGGTTCAGGATCTTTATTTGGCGTTCGTTCAGCGCCAGCGCCGCGGCGCGTTCCCAGAACTGGGCCTTGGCGATGACTGTTGCCAAGACGCCATCGGCGCCGCGGATTGCCCGACCAAGGCAGGCAAGGAACCACGTCAGCCACTCCGTCACATCCGTCGCGCCTTTCTGGGTGCGCTCCAGCTCATCATAATAGTCTGACCGCTCGATCCGGATCTGCGCCGACATGCTGTAGAACCGCTGCGGGCTTGCCTCGGATCGCGCAAGCGCCAGATCGGCGATGGCGCGGGCGATGCGGCCGTTGCCATCCTCGAACGGGTGGATCGTTACGAACCACAGATGCGCCAGAGCCGCCTTGATCACCGGATCGGTGGAAAGGGGTGCGTTGAACCATGTCAGGAATGCGCCCATCTCCGCGGCGACCCCATCAGCTGGAGGGGCCGCAAAATGCACGCGCTCTCGGCCGACCGGTCCCGACACCACCTGCATGGGCCCCGAACTGTCGTCGCGCCAGCCGCCGACGCGGATGCGTGTCATGCCGCTGCGCCCGGTGGGGAACAGGGCGGCATGCCAGCCGAACAGACGCTCCGCCGTCAGGGGTGCGGTGTAGTTCCGGGTCGCATCCAGCATCACCTCGACGATGCCCTCAACGTTGCGGTCGGTCGGGGGCAGGGCGCCGATATCGATGCCAAGGCGTCTTGCAAGCGATGAGTGGACCTGTGTGGCGTCCAGCGCCTCGCCTTCTATCTCGCTGGTCTTGAGCACATCCTGTGTGAGTGTCTGCAGCACCGCTTCTTCGCGCAGCTTGAACCCAAGGGATTCCATCCGGCCGATCAGTCGACCCTGATCGTGCCGCACTGCCGCAAGAGGTGTCACGATGCTGCCAGCGCGCCAGGTCAGTGTCGGCCAGTCTGGCCTCTCCCAGATGCACATCGTAAACTCCGCGCCAGATGCGGTGATAATGCATCCTATTCGCCGCTTCTGCAAGATTTAACGCCGTAAGTTATGCGGAGATTGGCGCAGCTATTCTCCGCACGAGGTCTTTTAACAACTGGCCCGCTTGATCGGAGACCACCACTGGCTAGGCTCCAGGCTCATTAATCGTCAAATCCAGAACATGACGGTTGCGGCAAGTGCGCCGGCGGAGAGGCAGGTCTTCCCACATCTGTTGTAACGGGTTGCGATGCGGCGCCAGTCCTTCAACCTGGCGAACATGATCTCGATGCGGTTGCGAGTTATTGTTGGCGAATGGGCGCTGCCTGCGCTTTGATCCGACGCTGGAGATGGCCGCGCTGACGCAATTGATCCGGGCGGTGAAAGGGGCATGATCGGGCCTGGCGCAGGCGTTCGGGTCCCCAGCTTTCGCGCCCACGGCGCCGGATCAGGTCTTTGGGCTCCTTGCGACAGGTCGCCGGCCGGTGTCGCTTGAAGGCATGGACGCCGCTGTTCTGGCCGAGGCCCGCAAGCGCGATTGATACGAATATCGTCGTCGCTACCTGACGGGCGCTCACCCGTACCAATCCAGCCGGGCGCGTGCCTTGGTGGATGCCAAACCCGTTTTCGTTCCGGTGAGGGTTCTGTGGGAGGCGGAATAGGTCCTGCGCAGCGCGTACGGTCAGCGGGCACCAGACGTCGCGCGTGCATTGCGCGCATTTGGTGGCCTGCCCAGCGTGACCTATGACGATGCCCTGATCGTGGCCGAGGCCTTGGACAGGGTCGAACGCGGCATGGATTTCGCAAATGCGCTGCATCTGGGAAAGTCCGGGGGGACTGAGAAATTCGTGACCTTCGATCAGAAAGTTCATCAAGGCGGCGCGGCGCGAGGGGATCGATGGCGTGGCGGAACGTTGACCGTTTCATAGGCGTTTCCTGTCTGTGTGTCATTTCCCCCTCAGGCAGCCCGATACCCCAACAGAAAATAACGCATCCGCACGCAATCGGGTGCACTGATGTGCATCGGCCTGCATTCGCCGGAATTCAGCCCTCCAAAATGGCCGTCGGGCACGTCTAAGATCTTTACCTTATTCGGTAAGCGCTGGCTGCTGCGATGGCGCACAGTACTGCTCTTACCGTTAAAGATAAATCCCCTTGAGCGAAGCCCATTTCGTCCCTATCTTTACTGAAAAAGGTAAGGTGGCGGAGATGGTCGATGATACCGAAAAGAAGCTGCTGGCGGATGCCGGAAAACGGATCCGCGAGGCCCGGGCGGAGCAGGGCTTGAGCCTTGAGCAACTGGCACGCCTCACCGGGATCAGCGCGCCTGCGCTGTCCTTGATCGAAACCGGCAAACGCGATCCACGGCTGACGACGATCAAGCGGATCTCTGATGCGTTACGTGTCTCCCTCGCAACGTTGATCGCAGACGGCTCTGGACTAAACCAGCCCAACGCTTCGCCTTCCTCTGTAGGGTATGATCTCGGAGAGTATCAGTGAAAGCTTCCGTCCCCATCTGGTTTGATGACCTTACGGTAGGGCAGGTCGACGTTGCGACGGATGGGTCTCTCTCTTTGCGATACGCCGAGCGATGGCTGCAGACGGCCGGGGCGTTCCCTCTGTCAGTCACCATGCCGCTCCGAGCCGAGCACTATCCCTCTGATGTCATCTCCCCCTGGCTGGCAAACCTCTTGCCAGAGGAAGAACAGCTTCAGGTGCTGACCCGGTCTCTCGGTCTCGACCAGGCAGATGTTCTGGCCGTGCTGGCAGAGATTGGGGGGGATACGGCCGGCGCCCTGTCCTTCGGCGCAGTGACGGATCGGGCGCTTTGGGCCTATGCACCGCTCACCAGCTTCTACGACACCGCCGATCCGCTTCTGGCGCTCGAGCGCCACTTCGAAGATCTCGGTCTCAGGCCGTTTCTCGTTGGCGAGGAGGGCGTTCGACAGTCCCTGGCAGGCGGCCAGAAAAAATCAGCCTTGGCTGTGCTGGACGAGACGGGCAAGCCAGTGCTGCGTCTGCCGCAAGGGGGTGACGTCCTTGCCATCCCCCTGAACGGGGCACCGTCCACTATGGTGGTGAAGCCCGACAATCCCAACCTGCCCGGCATCACCGAGAACGAGGTCT
This sequence comes from Tabrizicola sp., assembly GCF_030694085.1. Classification (GTDB taxonomy): domain Bacteria; phylum Pseudomonadota; class Alphaproteobacteria; order Rhodobacterales; family Rhodobacteraceae; genus Tabrizicola. The sequence goes on from NZ_JAUXZE010000077.1 coordinate 6,114, forward strand.
GGTGTCTGCGGATGGCTCAAGCCATCGGGATCGACGCTGCGCAAGCGACCATCCTCCAGTCGTCAAAGCGAACTGCCATCGGTGTGCTTCGCTATGATCGCAGGATCGGGCGCAGCGGTCAGCTTTTGCGCCTTCATCAGGAAGACTTTGCCCAGGCCAATGGCCTGCCGCCCGGCCGGAAATACGAACGCGGCACTCGGCCCGGGCTCGACCTCAAAACCCTTCTCGAGACCGGTCGTCATGTCAGCGCAACAGATGCGTTGGCGCTGCTGGACCAGGTGATCTTCAACATACTCGTCGCCAATACTGATGCGCATGCCAAGAACTATTCCCTGATCCTGCCGGTGGGCGCCGCGCCGCGCCTGGCGCCGCTTTACGATGTCTCGACGGTACTGTCCTGGCCTCATGTCGCGAAGACTTACGCTCAATCCATCGATGGCAAGAGGCGGCGCCCGGACATGATCGCGGGTCGGCACTGGGAAGCCATCGCGCGCGAAATCGGCTATCGCCCCACCGATGTGAAAAACCGCGTCCAGCAGATCGTCGACGCGATGGTGGCGAATAGAGCGAAGATCACCGATGAAGTGGCCGCGCTGCTGAGTGCCGCTGAGGGATATGTCGTGCAGACCGCCGAAGCCGTTGAAGACAATGCGCTGCGCATGGCGGGGAGGCTGTAGATGGTAGCGAAGGCGACACACAAATAGGCGTTCAAGCCGGAAATGCCTACAGCTGCAAGTCGACCAAGTCCATCAAGCGATCGCCGTCATTCGGTTCTGAGGTCCGGGCCGTTGCGTCGCACTGAAAGCGATAGCCTCGAATTTTGTTCCGCTGTGATCTCTGCTAAGGGCAGCGGGCGTACTGATGCGATTCTCGTGGGGCGACCGCCATGCACATTCTGATGACGGTGAATGCCGCCTGGAACATCTGGAACTTCCGCCGCCCGCTGGTTGAGGCGCTTTCGGGCGATGGCCACCAGATCACGGTGTTGGCGCCGCCTGATGAGGCGGTCCCTGAGCTGGAACGTCTGGGTTGCCGCGTTCGCCCGCTCGAGATGAGCGTGAAGGGGCTTAACCCGATCGAGGATCTGAAACTACAGCGGCGGTTTGGCCGGATTTTCCGCGAGGAACGGCCTGATGCCGTACTGAGCTATACCATCAAGAACAATATCTTCGGCGCTCGAGCAGCAATATCATGTGATGTTCCCTTCCTGCCCAATGTGACCGGGCTGGGGACGGCCTTCCTGTCTGGCAAGTTCTTGCAGACGGTCACAGAGCAACTCTACAGCCGATCCTTTGCCGCCTTGCCTGTTGTGTTTTTCCAGAACGAGGACGATCGAGATCTGTTTCTGAACCGCCGCCTGGTGCGAGCGGATCAGGTGCGGCTTCTGCCCGGCTCTGGCATCGATTTGGAGCGTTTTGCGCCCGCCCCCTTGCCCGCGCCCCAGGAGCCGCCTGTGTTCTTGATGATCGCGAGGCTGTTGCGCGACAAGGGCGTGCTGGAATTCGTCGAGGCCGCGCGCCTAGTGAAAGCGCGCCATCCGCAGGTGCGCTTCCAGCTGTTAGGCGCTGTTGGATCTGAAAACCGAAGCGCCATCGATCGCCCGACCGTCGACGCTTGGGTGGCAGAGGGCGTGGTCGAATATCTCGGCACGACAGCCGACGTGCGTCCTGCGATCGCGGCGGCGTCCTGCGTGGTTCTGCCCTCCTACCGAGAAGGTGCGCCGCGGACTTTGATTGAAGCCGCCGCCATGTCGCGGCCGCTGATCGCAACAGACGTGCCAGGGTGCCGGGCCGTGGTCGATCGGGATGTTTCGGGCTTTCTCTGCGACGTGCGCGATGCTGAAAGCCTCGCTGCTGCAATGGAGCGATTTTTGACCCTTTCTTATGAGGCGCAGCAAGCCATGGGCGCTGCCGGTCGCGCCAAGATGGAAAACGAATACGATCAGGCGCTTGTTGTCGACGCCTATCGCGCAGCACTGGATATCATCGCACGCGGGCGGCGGGGCGCGCGCTGATGGACACCATCTTCTTCATCGCCTCGAAACTGATCGGCACTTTGCTGCGGCCAGATACTTGGATCGTCCTGGCACTGGCTGTCGTGGTGTTGGCGCTGCTGTTGAACCGCAGGCGCCTTGCGCTTTGGGTCGGAAGCATCACGTTGAGCCTTCTGGTCGCCCTAGCGATCCTTCCCCTCGGCGATATGATTCTGCAGCCGATCGAGCGGACCTACCCTGTGGAGCCAGCACTGGAACAGGTCGACGGGATTATCGTGCTGGGAGGTGGCGAGGACGCGCGCGCCAGCGCCTTCTGGAATCAGATGCAACTGAATGAGGGCGGCGAGCGGTACACGGCGGCCCTGGCACTGGCCAGGCGCTTTCCGGAAGCGAGGCTTCTCTTCACCGGCGGCAGTGGTGCGCTGAGAGACTTGGCTGGGGCAGAGACTTCAGAGGCAGACATGGCGGGACGCTTCTTCCGCGATCAAGGCGTCTCGCCCGAGCGCCTGCTGCTTGAGGGCCAGTCCCGCAACACGGCCGAAAATGCGCGGCTCAGCTTTGCTCTGGCCGCTCCTGGGCCAGACGAAACCTGGGTGCTTGTGACCAGCGCGTTCCACATGCCGCGTGCCATGCGCAGTTTCGAGACGGCCGGTTGGACGGACCTCGTTCCGTGGCCCGTCGATTACCGGACCTCGGCCTTCGTTGACGGTATGGGTTGGAACCTCATCCGCAACCTGCTTGTGCTGAATACAGGGATCCGCGAACAGGTTGCGCAAATCGCTTATCGCCTCTCTGGACGCTAAACCACGTTCACACCAAACCGTCACGCTCCGCCACGTACAAAATCCCTTCGAGAAAACCTTTCACCGACCCGCAGTCAAAGCGCCGCCCCTTTAACCTCACAGCGTCAACTTGACCGGCTGCCGCTTGGGTGTTGATTGCATCTGCGAGCTGAATTTCACAACCTGCTCCAGGAGCCTGTCCGCGCAAGATGTTGAAGATATCAGGTGTCAGCACGTAACGGCCGATCGACGCGAGATTTGACGGTGCCTGTTCATAGGGAGGTTTTTCAACGAGACCTGCAACACTGCCCGTGACTGCGCCAGGCCGAACCACGCCATACTTTGAAATATCAGGCCCATCTACCTGCATAACGGACAATTGCGTCCGTCCTGTCGAGTGATAACCTTTGACCAGATCAGCGGTCACGCCGGCGCCATCGTAGGTCAAGAAATCGTCTGCCAGGAGCACGGCAAAGGGATCATCACCCACAGCCCGCTCAGCGCAGAGCACAGCGTGGCCAAGACCCAGCTGTTCCGGTTGGCGTACAAAGATGCATTCGACGCCCTGTGGCAGGATACTGTGCACCATGTCTGCTTGTTCGATTTTGCCTTTGGCCCGCAGCGCGGCCTCAAGCTCCTGGTTGCTGTCGAAATGATCCTCGATCGCCCGCTTGTTGCGCCCTGTCACAAAAATCAGCGTATCAATTCCAGCCGCGATTGCTTCTTCTGCCGCATATTGGATCAAGGGCTTGTCGACGATTGGCAGCAATTCCTTCGGCATCGCCTTTGTTGCCGGCAGGAAACGCGTGCCAAAGCCAGCAACCGGAAAGACAGCTTTGCGAACAGGTTTCATATTGGGGCCTTTCAGGACGCCATGTTAAGCTGAAAACCAGGCTTTGGATGGTGCTGCACAGCCGAAAATTCATGAGTTACGCGAAATAGGCACTTCTATGTAGTAACAGTTTCAGACGTTTCGCAACTGGTCAGCGGCCACCGCCACGCGGGTCTGCCCGCCCATGATCTCCATCAGGACCCATACGCGCCGTTCTGGTGCGATCGTCTCGATCGTCCCCACGAAATCCGCAAAGGGGCCCGAAGTCAGCCGCACCTGATCGCCCGGCCTCAGAACCTTCGGCGGCAACAGCTTGCCGTCTGCATCGCATCGCAGCAGCAGCTGGCTGACGACATCGAGTGGCACGGCTGCCGGCTCCTTGCCGAAGCTCACCAGTCGCGTGATCCCGTTCGTCGAGTTGATCGTGCGCCAATGCCCGGCGCCCGTGTTGAACGCCACGAAGATGTATCCAGGAAACAGCGGCCGCGGCGCGGTAATGAACTTGCCTCGCACCTGCTTCGTATTGTCTTCTGTCGGCAGGAAAGTCCGAAACCCTTGCAACTTCAGATTGCGCTCAGCAATGTGACCGCAGTTCGGCTTCAACTGCGCCAGAAACCAACTCGCCCCTCGATCGTGAAACGTCATCGCGATTCCCCGCTCATCTCTGAGCGTGTGGCGTCACTTGGCGTCCTGAGGCAAATGCTCTTTGGAATGCAAAGGTATCAAAAGTAAAGTCATGGAGCCGCTATCTCACCAAGCTATTGTATTCGCTTGGAACTTGGCCAGTCATGACTTGATAGCTCCCGCACGTCACGCAAACGTCTACCTCGAAATGGGCAGCGATGGAGGGTGAGTTGGACGGGAGTGGCGCAGTAACGGAGTTCCGCGCAGGGCAATATGTGCACATGTCGACCGAGCATCAGCAGTGTTCGACGCACAACCAGTCCGACAAGATCCGCGAATATGCCGAAAAGCGTGGCATCGAGATCGTCCGCACCTATGCAGACGACGGCAAGAGTGGGCTCTCCATCGGTGGACGGGCGTCCCTGCAGCGTCTCATCGCGGATGTGGAAGCTGGCGCAGCCGACTTCAACGTGATCCTCGTCTATGATGTCAGCCGCTGGGGCCGTTTCCAGGATGCGGACGAAAGTGCCTTTTACGAATACATCTGCAAGCGCGCGGGCATCCAGGTCGCCTATTGTGCCGAGCAATTCAAGAACGACGTCTCCCCCGTCTCGACCATCGTCAAGCGTCAAGCGCGCCATGGCCGGGAGATCAGCCGGGAATTGTCGGTCAAGGTCTTCACCGGCCAGTGCCGATTGATCGAATTGGGCTATCGCAGGGCGGGCCCGCGGGTTATGGCCTGCGCCGGGTGCTGATTGACGGGCGCGGGAACATCAAGGCCGAGCTGAAGCGTGGCGAGCACAAGTCCCTGCAGACCGACCACGTCATCCTGATGCCCGGGCCCGAGGAGGAGGTGGCCTGGGTCAACAAGATGTATCGCTGCCTGATTGAGGAGGATCTGTCTGGTGGTCAACGTGACCGACGCAGACGCCTTCATCATGTCGCTGAAGGAAAACATCGCCCGGCGCGGTCACCGCCTTCTGGAGATCCTTGCCGACATCGAACGTCTGCTGGCCAGCGATTATAGCAACGACGACATCATCCAGCGAACGGGTTTGTCGGAAAAATACGTCCGGGACATCGTCTTCCTGCTTGAAAAGGGGAAGGAGCGCCTGATTGAGGCGGTGCAAAACGGCACTATCCCACTGACCACGGCACTCGAGATCGCCCGCGCAAAGCATGCCGACCGCATCGAAACTGCCTGAGCCATAGGAGGCCACCATGAACCAATACAGCACCGTCAAGCCGCTCTCTCCCTGAGCTTTTCCCCCGCCTACGCCCGAAGAGGACGATGCGCCCTATCCAAAGGCGCCGCTGAACCTGACGCTCGGTTTTGATCTTGAGACCTGGCAGATCCCGCTAGAGGAGTTGTTGCCCTCGAAGAAGGTACCGAACGGCGTGATTACAACGCGGACGTTCCGCCAGATCGTGTCATCCATCCGCGAGATCGGGCTGATTGAGCCCTTGTCGGTCATCAAGCCGGCTGAGAACGCCACAAGCTTTTTGCTGCTCGATGGGAACCTGCGTGTTCTGGCGCTGAAAGAGCTCGGGCTACGGCGCCCTGTTTGATCGCCAAGGATTTTGAAACCTACACCTACAACCACCGGATCAACCGGTTTTCGACGTCGAGGCGGTGGAACTGATGATCGCTGCGAACACGATCACGGCCGCCCATGCCGACGCGCTTCTGAAGGCAACGCCGCCGGAACAGCGTACGGATTATGCGCCGCCGAAGCCCGATGAGCCCAAAGGCGACCCGCTGCAGCAGATCGTCAAACTCGAGCGCAAGATGAGGCAGGTTCAGGAGAAATACAAACGCGCCGAGGAAAGCTATGGCTCGGAACTCCTGAACCTGGTCGTAGCCAAGGGATACCCGAAGAATGTTCTCTAGAATGACGCTGTTCGCGCCTATGTCGATCGAAACGCGCGTGAAATCCTCGATCAGTTCGAACTGGTGCTGAACACCGTCAGCATGGAAGAGGCTGTTGAGCAGGCCGAGCGCGGCGACGGTTCCGTTTGGGATCGGGTCGAGAATACAAACGCTGCCGAAGGAGACTCTATGGCCGAGGGTCCAGACGAGAGCACTCAGGATTTGTGACGCTGGCAGGGCGGGTCGATCTTAGCAGGTCCAGTGCGGACTCGCTGGCGGGCTCAAAGTGCGGCACCGGCAAGCGATCACGGGGCTTTGACCACAGCCAGTGGCGGGGATGGGGGGCGTGGGTTTCGCATCGGTGGCCGACGTCTCTGGGCTGGCGCAGCTTTCCTTCTGTTGGGTAGATCCAAGGCCACATCCATGCTGAGGGCGCTGGCCAGCGGTCTGGGCGCGCGTCATTGCTGCAATGGAAATTCCGCAGGACGTCCGGATCATTAGGTGCAAGACTATGATCGAAAGAGCATCAGAAAGGGGCTTTCCGTGGCTGCGGCATTCTGGTAACGCTCAAATCAGAGCAATGACGATGATTCAGCATCAGTTCATTCAGCGAGTATCCTGAGGCGCCCTGCGGGCAGTCCTCCTGCGGCAGCCTGAGAAATCATAGTGGCAGGCCAGCGCGACAAGGTCCAGGAAGATGTGCGGTTCCGCGTTTTGCGGCTTCTGCATGACAATCCGGAGTTGTCCCAGCGCGACCTCGCCGAAGCCGTTGGCATAAGCAATGGCAGTGCGCACTACTTGCTCAGCGCGCTTCTGGACAAAGGTCTCATCAAGCTCGGGAATTTCACCGCTGCCCAAGACAAGCGGCGCTATGCCTACATCCTGACGCCAAAAGGCATCGCCGAGAAGGCTGCCATCACCAAGCGCTTCCTCGAGCGGAAAATCGAGGAATACGACGCCCTGAAAGCTGAGATCGAGGCGCTCAAGGACGAACTGGGTGACTCGGTTGTGTCAGACAAATCTGGCCTCTGATGACCGCCTCACGACAGAATAGGCTCGACTGATTTGAAGATCGCCATCATTGGAACGGGATACGTCGGGCTTGTGTCCGGCGTGTGCCTGTCTGACTTCGGGCACAATGTCGTTTGTGTCGATAAATCTGCAACGAAAATCAACCAATTGAATGCGGGCCAGGTTCCCATCTACGAACCCGGCCTCAACGTTCTTCTGGCCAAGAATGCTGCCGCGGGGCGTTTGTCGTTTACGACGCAGGTTGCTGAGGCTGTCGATGGCGCTGACGCGATCTTCATAGCCGTCGGGACACCCTCGCGCAGAGGGGATGGCCACGCAGATCTCACCTATGTCTACGCAGCGGCAGCTGAGGTTGCGGCCGCCCTGACCGACTATGCCGTGGTGGTCACCAAATCGACGGTTCCTGTTGGTACGAACCGAGGCGTTGCCGAGGTCATACGAAAAGCTCGTCCTGACGCTGATTTTGATGTGGCGTCCAACCCTGAGTTTCTGCGCGAGGGGGCGGCAATCGAGGACTTCATGCGACCGGATCGTGTGGTCGTGGGTGTCGAGACCGAGCGCGCCAAAGAGGTAATGGGGCAGATCTACCGTCCGCTTTTTCTGCGAGATTTCCCGATCGTTTACACCGGGCTCGAAAGCGCTGAACTGATCAAATACGCGGCGAACGCCTTCCTTGCGACCAAGATCAGCTTCATCAACGAAATCGCTGCGCTCTGTGAACGGGTGGGCGCAGATGTCAAAGCCGTTGCGAAAGGCATCGGTCTGGATGGTCGGATCGGAGCCAAGTTCCTGCACGCTGGCCCCGGCTACGGGGGATCCTGTTTCCCGAAGGATACACTGGCTTTAGCCCGCATCGGGCAAGAGCATGCCGTGCCGCAGAGGATCACCGAAACCGTCATCGCCGTGAATGACAGCGTCAAGCGGCGTATGATCGCAAAAGCCGTGGACCTTTGCGGTGGGAGCGTCGCAGGCAGCAAGGTCGCCGTGTTGGGTGTTACGTTCAAGCCGAACACAGATGACATGCGGGAGGCTCCTTCGCTGACCATTGTTCCGGGGCTGATCGGCGCCGGCGCGAAGGTGCATGTAGTTGATCCGCAGGGGCGCCGTGAGGGCGAAGCGCTTTTGCCGGGAGTATCTTGGGAAGATGATGCCTATTCAGCAGCAGCCGGTGCAGATCTCCTGATCGTCTTGACGGAATGGAATGAGTTTCGTGCACTCGATCTGGCGCGTCTCGCAGTGGCCATGAAAACGCCCAGAATGGCCGATTTTCGAAACATCTATGATCGAGAAACGGCACTTGGCGCCGGATTTGTAGCTTACGATGGGGTGGGCCGATGAACAACAATGAGAGCAACCCACGTCGTGTGCTGATCACTGGAACCGCAGGGTTCATCGGGTTTCATCTTGCCAAGCTGCTTTTGGTCGAGGGCTTTCGGGTGCAGGGCTACGATGGGATGACGGACTACTATGACGTCACGCTCAAGCAGCGTCGTCATGCAATGCTCCTGCAGAACCCGCATTTTTCAGCTATGGAGGGTATGCTGGAGGATCAGGCGCGTTTCGATGCGATGGCCGATGAATTCATGCCTGATGTGATTGTCCACCTCGCAGCGCAGGCAGGCGTTCGATACAGCCTCGAAAACCCGCGCGCCTATCTCGACAGCAATGTGATCGGCACATTCAACGTGATGGAGGCCGCGCGGCGCCTCGAGGTCAAACACCTGCTGATGGCCTCGACCTCATCGGTCTACGGCGCCAATACCGAGATGCCGTTCACCGAGACGGAAAAGGCCGACACACAGCTGACCATCTATGCCGCGACGAAAAAGGCCAATGAAAGCATGGCCCATGCCTATGCGCATCTGTGGAACCTGCCCACCACGATGTTCCGGTTCTTCACCGTCTATGGCACCTGGGGGCGGCCTGATCTCGCGCTTTACAAGTTCGTCGATGCGATCCTCGATGACCGCGCGATCGACATCTACAACCAAGGCGACATGTATCGCGACTTTACCTATGTCGACGATCTGGTTCGCGCCATCCGCCTGCTGATAGATGCAGTGCCAGAACGGCCGGCCGATGGGGTCGTGCTGGAAGGCGACAGCCTATCGCCCGTGGCCCCCTTCCGCATCGTCAACATCGGCAATTCGGACAAGGTGCGGCTGCTCGATTTCATTGACGCGATCGAGGAGTGCCTCGGGAAGAAGGCGATCCGCAATTGCATGCCGATGCAGATGGGCGATGTGCCCGCCACCTGGGCGGATGCGAGCCTCTTGCAGCGGCTGACCGGATATCGCCCGCAAACCGATTTCCGCGACGGGATCGCGCGGTTTGTCGAATGGTTCAGGGAATATTGGGGGAAGTGATTGAATGAACATTCCTGACGGCACTCTTGCCATTATCGGCCTCGGCTACGTCGGGCTGCCGCTTGCCGTGGAATTCGGCAAGCACCGCCCGGTCATCGGCTTCGACATCAAGCCCGACCGCATCGCCGAACTGCGCGCGGGCCGCGATCACACGCGCGAGGTTCCACCCGAGGAACTGGCCGAGGCGCGGCACCTGACCCTGACCGCAGATCCGGCCGACCTGAACGCCGCCACGATCTTCATCGTCACTGTCCCCACGCCCATCGACGCGCACAAGCGGCCCGATCTGACGCCGCTCATCAAGGCGTCCGAAACCGTGGGCCGGGCGCTGAAGAAGGGCGACATCGTCATCTATGAATCGACCGTCTATCCCGGTGCGACTGAAGAAGATTGCGTGCCCGTCCTCGAACGCGTCTCGGGCCTGACATACAATCTCGATTTCTTCTGCGGCTACAGCCCCGAACGCATCAACCCCGGCGACAAGGCGCACCGCCTGACCACGATCTGCAAGGTCACCTCGGGCTCCACCCCCGAGATCGCCGACAAGGTCGACGCGCTTTATGCCAGCATCATCACGGCTGGCACCTACAAGGCCGAGTCGATCCGCGTGGCCGAGGCCGCGAAGGTGATCGAGAACACCCAGCGCGACCTCAACATCGCGCTCGTCAACGAACTCGCCATCATCTTCAACCGGATAGGCATCGATACCGAGGCCGTGCTGAAGGCCGCAGGGACGAAGTGGAACTTCCTGCCCTTCCGCCCCGGTCTGGTCGGCGGCCACTGCATCGGCGTGGACCCCTATTACCTGACCCACAAGGCCGAGGCGCTGGGGTATCATCCCCAGGTGATCCTTGCCGGGCGGCGGATCAACGACGGGATGAGCGCCTATGTAGCGGGCCAGATGGTAAAGACGATGATCCGCAAGGGGATCGCGATCAAGGGGGCGCGGGTGCTAGTGCTGGGGCTGACCTTCAAGGAAAACTGCCCCGACTTGCGCAACACCCGCGTGGTCGATGTGATTGCAGAGCTGCGCGACTACGGCGTGCAGGTCGATGTCCACGACCCCTGGGCCGATGTCGAAGAGGCGCGGCACGAATACGGGCTGCACCTGATCGGCACGCCTGAGGCTGGTGCTTACGACGGTATCGTGCTGGCGGTGGCACATGACGCATTCCGCGTGTCAGGACCGGACGCATTGAGGAGCTATGGTCGCGACGGGGCCATGTTTTGTGATATTAAAAGCGTGTTTGCGCGCGACCAGAGTGACCTGAGGTTGTGATGGTTCCCAAAAGCCTAGACCAGGTCGAGGGTCGGAACCCGACGCTGCTCCAGATCTGGACCGAGGGTGCGGACTATCTCTACGCCCTCTGCACTGATCGTGCTGAGCGTCGTTGCGCAGGTCAGACCTGAGGCATGATTTACCCCTCTGGCTCAGGCACCGAGGACGATCTCGACCGTTTCAATACCAGAAAAACGGTTCATCAGCGGGATGCGGATTTCGGCGGTCAGGGGCTCTCTGTTTAGGACAGCGTTTTCTGCCGCCCGTACAGTATGGTGTAGTCTGGCACCGCCCAATCCAAGCCCGCCATCTTGAGCAGACTGAACGCGACGCGTATCTGGCACGTAAGCATACAAACCGATTTTCTAAGGAGAAAACTTTAATGATTAATTTTGAAAAAATTGACCGCTCATTCCTTGAAGTTTCCCGAAAATGGTTCAGTAACGCTGATTTCCGGCGCCTCATAATGGCTGAACAGATTGAAAAAGATGCTCAAGAAGCTTGGTTTGCTTCGCTAAGTCAGCGTACAGACTATTACATCTTGGGTGTAAAATCATTTGAGGGGTGGGTTGGTGCTTGTGGTTTGAAGCATATTGATCCGTCTTTGCATACTGCGGAGTACTGGGGGTATATCTACCCTACAGAGCTTCGTGGACGGGGGGTGGGACGACAAATGTTTGATTTTGTGGCATCGAAAGCTGTCGATAGGGAGATTCAAACAATCTGGTTGCGCGTAAGTGTCGAAAACAAAATCGCAGTGAAGTGTTACGAACGCTGGGGCTTTTCGGCCGTTTGTAAGGACGAGTCTGAAGTAATTCGCATGGAAATGGCCATAGAGCGACCCGGAACCTAGTCAATTATGACCGACCCGACCTCTGCTATGGTAAAATTTAATGGACAACGCAGGAATTCCGCCTTTGTCGACAAGTTACGTTTGATGCTGGACTGCATTTTCAATCAAGACATGACTCGTAAGGGCAGCAGGAAGTAAATATACTTGTTCCGCTTGAGGCACAGGTCGTTAGACGGGCGAAGACAAAATATCTCGAAGTCTCCGTGCCTGCATCGGCCTAAACTCTGTCGTAGTGATGAAAGAAGATCTGTATGCTTGCCACTATTACTATTTGCGCGGGTATAGGTCGGCATCAACACAGAATCAAACTATGGGGAAATAATGATAGAAGATCGAATGAAACGAGGAACGGTCACTGAAATCCAACTTCCGCAGATCCATGATCCCCGCGGAGACCTGACCTTCGTAGAGGGGGGCATTCACATACCGTTTCAAATCGCGCGTGCATACTACCTTTACAACGTACCGGTGGACTCCAACCGTGGAGGGCACGCGCATCGAGAGTTGGAACAGGTTGTTTTTGCTTTGTCCGGAAGTTTCCGCATGAAGATTGACGACGGAAGTGCCAGATCCGAATATTGGTTGCGTGACCCACGCAGGGGACTCTATCTCAGCAAGCTGATCTGGCGTGAAATGGATTCCTTCAGCCAAGGTGCTGTCTGCATGGTCCTAGCATCTCATCGCTATGACGAGTCGGACTATCTTCGAAACTATGACGATTTCCTCCAAGCTCTGAAAGATAAAACTCGATGATCCCATTTCTCGACATCGGCGCTTCCTACCGTGCGCTCAAGACCGATATAGACGCGGCCATCCATCGTGTCCTCGACAGCGGCTGGTATATCCTCGGGCCCGAGGTCGACGCGTTCGAGGTCGAATGGTCGGCCTATTGCGGGGCAGATTATGCGGTGGGTCTTGCCAACGGGCTTGATGCGTTGATCCTCGCCCTCCGGGCGCTTGATGTCGGCCCGGGCGACGAGGTGATCGTGCCGTCGAACACCTATATCGCCACCTGGCTGGCGGTAACGGCAGTCGGTGCGCGGCCAGTTCCGGTGGAACCCAACCCCGCGACGCACAACATCGACACCGCCCGCATCGCCGCCGCGATCACCCCGGCCACGCGGGCGCTGTTGCCCGTTCATCTTTATGGCCAGCCTGCCGACCTTGACCCGATCCTTGCGTTGGCCCACCAGCACGGCCTTTCGGTGATCGAGGATGCGGCCCAAGCTCATGGCGCGCGCTACAAGGGGCGGCGTATCGGCGCGCATGGCGATGTGGTGTGCTGGAGCTTTTATCCCGGCAAGAACCTGGGTGCTCTGGGCGATGGCGGGGCCATCACTACGAACCGCGCCGATCTGGCCGACCGCATCCGCGTGCTGCGCAACTATGGCAGCCGGGTGAAATACGTGAACGAGGTGCAGGGCGTTAACTCGCGCCTTGACCCGATCCAGGCCGCCGTACTGCAGGCCAAGCTGCCGCATCTGGATGCCTGGACAGACCGCCGCCGTGCGATTGCCGGTGCTTATGCCGAGGGGCTGCGGGACAGCGGGCTGATACTGCCACATGTTCCCGACTGGGCCGAGCCTGCTTGGCACCTTTACGTCGTCCGCTCGCCTGACCGTGACGGGTTGCAGAAACGGCTAGCCGAAGGAGGGGTTGGCACGCTGATCCACTACCCTATCCCGCCACATATGCAGGCGGCCTATGCGGATCTGGGTCTTGCCCCCGATGCCCTGCCGCTGGCCCGGCAACTGGCGGGCGAAGTGCTGAGCATGCCGATAGGGCCGCAGTTCCCGCTGGCAGATGCCGCGCAGGTGATCGACGCAGTCAGGGCGGCGGTTTGAGCGGATCATCGTACCGCACGATCCTGCGCTCCTCCTCGATCATCGGGGGGGCACAGGTCATAAACATTGCTGTGGGCCTTGTGAAGATGAAGGTCGTGGCGTTGCTGCTCGGGCCTGCGGGCGTTGGCCTGATCGGACTGTATCTGAGCCTGATCCAGACGTCCTCGTCTGTTGCTGCGATGGGGCTAGGCAACGTCGGCACCCGGCAGATCGCGGTAGCCCATGCCGCGGGGGGAGACGTTGCAGTAGGCCGCACGCGCCGCGCATTGTTCTGGGGAACGATGCTTCTTGCCCTGACCGGGGCGGCCCTGTTCTGGCTGGCCAGCGGCTGGATCGCGCGGGTGATTTTGGCTGATGAGACTCGCGCGAACGATGTGGCCTGGCTATCGCTTGGCGTTGCGCTCACTGTCGCCGCTGGGTCGCAGGGCGCACTGCTGACCGGTTTGCGCCGGATCGGCGATATCGCGCGGATCAATGCCGGTGCTGGGGTCATCGGAGCCGCTCTCGGCATTCTGGCACTGTGGCTCTGGGGCGCGCAGGGACTGATCGCAATGGTCCTGATCGCGCCGGTTGTCACGTTCATGCTCGGACACCTCTATGTTGCGCGCCTTGGCGCCCCCGCCGGGCCTCCGATCCGCCTGCCTGAGATGGCGCGCGAGTGGAAAACAATGCTGACGCTGGGCTTTGCGTTCATGTTCAGCGGGCTTGTCACGACGCTGGGTCACCTCGCGGCGCGAACCCTGGTGCAGAGAGAGTTGGGCACCGAAGCTCTAGGGCAGTTCCAGGCAGCCTCGGCGATCGGGATGACCTATCTCGGCTTTGTCCTCAGTGCGATGGGAACCGACTACTACCCGCGCCTGACGGCTGCGATCGGCGACCGCACCACCGCCACCCGTCTTGTCAACGAACAGACAGAGGTCGCGCTGCTGCTGTGCGCGCCGGTGCTGCTGGCGATGCTCGGCCTGGCGCCCTGGGTCATCCATTTGCTCTATTCCGCCGAATTCGCCCCTGCCGTCGAGATCCTGCGCTGGCAGCTTCTGGGTGACATCCTCAAGGTGATGAGTTGGCCGCTGGGTTTCGTTCTTCTCGCGGTGGGGGCAGGCAAGACCTTCATCCTGACCGAGTCACTGGGGATGGGCGTCTTTGTCCTTGGTGTGCTGATCGGCTTGCCGCTGATGGGCGTCACTGCCACAGGAGTGGCCTTCCTCGCGCTCTATGTTGCGTATCTGCCACTGGTTTGGTTGCTGGGCGGGCGGATGATCGGGTTTCGTTGGACCCGAGCGGTCAAGGCGCAGGCGCTGGCTGTGATCGGCGCCGCGGTGGCGGTGGACATCGCGTCGCGCTCGTCCGAGCTGCTGGGCGCGGTCTTGGGCCTGGGGCTGGCGCTGGCCACGGGCATCTGGGCGCTGCTGCGCCTGTCAACTATGGCGGGAGCAGGCGGCCGCCTAGGCCGCATCACACGTTTGGGGGAAAGGATGAATAGATGGACGCTGTGATACGCACCTACGGCAACACGAACCTGCCCGACGGCACGGCGGAACTCCCCCTCGTGACCTTCGCTGTATTTGGATATATGCAAGAACACTGTATCCGTGACGCTTTAGCAGCCGGGCTCGCGCAAAATTATTCGCCGTTAGAGATCATCATGTCTGATGATTGTTCAACCGATAAAACATTCCAACTCATGGAAACTATCGCGAAAGATTATCACGGACCGCATAAGATATTAATCAGAAGAAGTGAAGTAAATCTTGGCACAGCACTGCATGTCTCCGCCGTCGCTTCGATTGCCAAAGGGGCATTAATTGTCGTCGCGGCTGGAGACGATACTTCCCTTCCTAATCGCTGCGAAGCCATCGTCGAAAGATGGACAAAGGCGGGGCAGACGGCCGTGTTAGTTCATAGTGATATGGAAGTGATGACTAGTAATGGAGTTGAGCGTTTAACGCCGCCATTAGCTGATCACGAAAGTGGAGCGATCGACTTGCTCTTGAAAGGGCCGAATGTTGCGTTCTTTGCTCCTACCTGTGCTTATGCGATAGAACTGTTCAAGGATTATGATCCGCTATTTGGAGGCAGCATAATTGAGGATGGGGTTTTATCCGTGAGGGCTATTCTCTCTGGTTCGATAGAATACATTCCTATTCCGCTTGTTCGCCAGGGACGATATGAAAGTAGCTCCAGTAATGATTTACAGGTGCATACGCCCGCCCGATGGAACCGCCTCGTTCGAAGCAGAATTGTTGCCTCTTGCAATTCCTTGCATGATTTAATACGGATCGACGAAAGCGCCAAGAATAAAAAGAAGCTGGAAAAGTTTCTCCGGAGGCGCATCGCTGTGCTGGGAAGATTCATTATCCCAGAGCACCGAAATATGTCCAATTTTGAATGTATTAAATTTTGTATCAATCTGGTGATTTTCTATCCAATAAATGCATCAATTTTGCGTCGAGTAAAGTTTTCACTAATAGCATGCGGATTTAAATCTTCGCGCTATTATAAATTTTTCCTAGGTGCAGCAAAAAAATGGCGATAGAATGAATGCGAATTTAATTTGCTTCTGCAGGCAAATCATTACGCAATCGGCGCCATGAAAAATTCCTGCCGCTTACCCGGAGGATATTGCCTTGGAGGTTGTGCGCAGGCGCTGAAGGGCAGCGATCTGCATCTAGTCGACGCGCAGATCAGCCGTGTGATCGCGATGGTAGAACATCCCTTCCGGATGATAAAGCGTCAGTTCGGCAACGTGAAAACTTGCTACTGTTCTGAGTCTAACGCTTTTTACCGATTTCCGCGGATCGCATCGAGGGCGTCCAGGGCGCGATGTTCCCGGGAGACGATATCCTCGGCGGACTTGCTCCAGATGAAGGGCTTCGGCTTTGTGTTGCAGCAGGTAGTCGTAGATCGCATCCTCCAGATCGTCGACGCTGGAGTAACTGCCCCGGCGTATGCGTCGGGCCGTGATCTGCGCGAAGAAGCGTTCAACCAGGTTCATCCACGATGCGCTGGTTGGCGTGAAATGCAGCTTGAACCGCGGATGCTTCGTGAGCCACGCCTGCACTTCGGGCGTCTTGTGGGTCGCGTAGTTGTCGAGCACCAGATGCACGTCGCGCGACTTGAGGACGGTGCGGCGCAGGAAGGCCAGGAACTCTTTCGCCCGGTGGCGCGGCATGCATTCACCGATGACCATGCCCGACTTCACAACGAGCGCCGCGAACAGCGTCGTCGTGCCTTTCCGCTTGTAATCGTGCGTCATGGTGGCGCCGCGGCACTTCTTGAGCGGCAGCCCCGGCTGGGTCCGGTCGAGCGCCTGGATCTGCGACTTCTCGTCGACGCAGAGCACCACCGCCCGGTCAGGCGGATCGAGGTAGAGGCCGACGATCTCGGTGACCTTCTCCTCGAACATCGGGTCGTTCGACACCTTGAAACCTTTTGCCAGGTGCGGCTTGAGACCGGCTTCCGCCCAAATGCGGCCGACGCTCGACGGCGAGATGCCCACCGCCTCGGCCATCAGGGATCGGCTCCAGTGCGTGGCATTGGGCGGGCTTTCCTGCACAGTCTTTGCGATCACCTTGAGGTGCGTCTCCCGGGGCAACGGAGGCACCCGGGACGGCCGGGTCTTGTCGCGCCTGAGCCCGGCCACACCCTCGCCAAGATAGCGCGCCTGCCAGCGCCAGACGGTGGGCTTGGACGTTCCTGCGCGCCGCATGATCTCGTTGGTGCCCCAGCGGTCGGCTGTCGCCAATATGATGCCGGCGCGCCAGACAACCTTCCGGGACGTGTTGCGGTCGGTGAGCAGCGCTTCCAGCTGCGCACGCTCGGCGGGGCCAGGATAAATGCAGATGTCCTCGCGTGTCACACCTCGACACTGACACACCCGCAAATGGGAATCCTCCGTCAGGCGGCGAACACTACCGAGGTCTCACCAAAAACAACGCGCTACTGTCCACGCTGTTCGCGCTCGGCAACCAGTTCCTGGTACGACTCAGGCTCATGGCATGAGGACGAGGCTGCCCTAAAACCGTCAAGACGCCCAAACAGCGGTCCCGAAGCCGCAAAATCCAACGACCCTTCTTGCGGTCCCGGAAGCGATCAAGCCGCGATCCCGGCGCTGCCGAGTGCGTTGATCAGATGATCCTAAACGATATCTCTCTTTTGCTTGTTCAGGGTTTGGAACTAAAGCTTGCGGCGCAAGATAATTGAAAAGCGAATCAGAATGTTCCGAGCGTACTGTAATGACGCCCGCTGGATAGAATATGCGTATCTTGTGGGCAGCTGCAGCACAAAATCAATCGAATGGGGTTTGAAATGCTTGAAATGAGTGTCCATTTCTTTGCGGAAGAGGTTGTTAAGGAGTGGAATGAGTTCATTTTGCGATCCCGCAATGGAACATTCATGCACTTGATGGATTTTATGTCGTATCACCGCCATCGTTATCAGGACTTTTCAACCGTTATTAGGAAGGGAAATGAAATAATTGCAGTCTTTCCCGCGAATCGAGTCGGTGACACCGTGTTCAGCCATGCCGGCTTGACCTACGGAGGGCTAATTTATGGTTTCGAGCAGCGTTTAAGTGACGTACGTGACGCAATGATAGCGTTGGTTGAGTTCTACCAACAGCGCAATATTTCGAAGATTTATTACAAGCCTGTTCCGCATATTTTCCAGAAGTACCCATCTGAAGATGATTTGCATGTGTTGTTTTCCCTTGGAGCTCGTTTAGTACGAAGGGATTTATCGTCTGTGATTAAGTTTAGAAATCGGCCGCAAATGTCGAAGAAGCGGCTGTCCGGTGTTAAGAAAGCATTTCGTGCGGGCTTGGAGATGAAGGAAGGCGATTTTTTATCGGATTTTCATGAACTTCTATCTTCGGTTCTCGTCCGGCATAATGCGACTCCGGTTCATTCATTGCAGGAAATGCGCCTGCTACAGTCTAGATTCCCAGACAACATAAAGCTAGCTGTGGCAAGACGAGAAGACCGGCTTCTGGCAGGAACTTGGCTGTTCAAGTTTGGTGATGTACTGCATACGCAATATTTAGCCTGCTCAGAAGAGGGTCGTAATCTTGGTGCGCTAGATTTCGTAATCTCTGAAATAATTGATAGAAGCGCGCCCGAATTCCAATTTATGAGTTTTGGCTCATCAAGTGGCCGCGACGGACAGTCTATAAATGAAGGCCTTGTATTTCAAAAAGAAGGCTTTGGCGCTAGGACCATAGTGCTTGATCACTATGAGTTAGATATTTCTGACATTGCCGCTCTCGCCCGAAGTGCTGAAAAGGACACCTGAGATGATGCAGACAACCGCTGAACTAGCTTCAAACCTTGCGGACTATCATGCGCAGCCTTTGGTAAGCGTTGCATTAATCACCTACAATCATTCTGCATTCGTCGCAGAGGCGATAGAATCGGTCCTTGCACAGACTTATGAGAATTTAGAGATAGTCGTGGCGGACGATTTTTCAACAGATGGCACGAGAGAAATTGTTGAGCAATACGTTTCGCGGTTTCCAAATAAAATTAAGCTATGCCATGCGACCGAAAACTTAGGGGTGACTAAAAACCACAATCGAGCATTCAAGGGATGCTCTGGAAAATACATTTCTTGGATGTCCGGTGATGATATTATGTTGCCCGAGAAGATCTTCAAGCAAGTTCGCTTTATGGAGTGTCATCCAGACTGTGTTATATGCTATCATGATTTAGAGTACTTCCGCACAGAGGATTATGTCAAGATCTACCTTAAGAGTGAAGTGGACCGTCCTCTTGAGGGAAATGTGAATTTGGCTATTAAGTATGGATGTTTTAACGGCGGAGTATCAAGTATGGTTCGTCGATCTGCCGCACCGACGGGCGGCTTTGATGAACGCATTCCGATAGCGTCGGATTGGCTTTTTTGGGTTGAAACGCTTGCAGGTGGAGGGCGAATAAATTTTATAAACGAGGTGCTGGCTCGGCACAGAAGACACTCAAGTAATGTTACTTCCTTCGATATCCGCACGCCGTCACTCCGAGAAATTCAAGACCATTTGATGTCATCAGAAATTATTGTGTCGAAATACCCGAAGAAAGCTTCTCTAATTCAATTTCGAAAATCTCGTATTTACTTGAGTCTTCGGTGGGCTGATGGAGGCAAATTTTACAATGACTTCCTCCGTCTTTCGCTCAAACAAAAGTGGAATTTCAAGGCGTTTATTGCGCTTTTGGCAAGTGAAGTTTTCGGAACTCGAAAATGATTATAGTCGAAGAAATCGTGCACGATGCAGGGAATTTCCCAAGTATGCCGCAGGTGATATACTTAACAAGAAACGGTCTTCTTGAGCCGCTTGGCCAAAGTCAAGTTTTTTCTTACTTGCGAGGACTTTCTCAAAATTTTCACATTACCCTCATTACTTATGAGAAAAATGAAGATCTTCTTGATTTGACAAGATTTTCTCGAGTGCGCGCTGAATGCGAAGGATTGCGCATTCGTTGGCTGCCACAGCGGTTCCGGCCGCGGCCGAAGATGATCGCCCCGGCGCTGTCGATGCTGCGGATGATCTGGCTCGTGCGCCGCGAGGTGCGGGGCCAAGGGGCTCAGCTGATCCATGCGCGATCCTATATTCCCGCATCTGTGGCGATGATCGTATCATGGTTGACCCTTGCGCCCTTCATCTTTGACATGCGCGCTCTCTGGCCTGAGGAACTCATCACCGCCGCGCGGCTGCGGCGCGGATCGCTGCTACACCGCGCCATCGTCGCGGCGGAACGCGCTTGTCTTCGGCGGGCGGGCGCGGTGGTTTCGCTGACTCATGCAGCGGTCGATCACCTCAATCGCACCTATCCCGCAGAAATGGCCGGGCAGAGGGTCGCCGTGATCCCGACCTGCGCTGACCTTGATCGCTTCGTGCCGGCCGTTCAGCGCCCGCCGCGCCAGATCATCGGTTGCCTTGGTACGGTGCTAAGTGGCTGGTTCCGGCTGGATTGGTTGGCCTCGTTCATCTCCGTTGTAGCCGCAGGCGATCCGGATGTCGTCTTTGAGCTGACGACGCGAGACGATCCTGCTGATGTGCGGGCAGCGCTTGACCCGGATGGGCGTTTGGGCGAACGGCTGCGGATCGCAGCCTCGGCCTCCGAGGATGTGCAGCGTGTGCTGCAGGGGCAGACGGCGTCGGTGATGTTCTATGCCGGTGGGCAGGTCTCTGAACTGGGCCGTTCGCCCACCCGGATGGCCGAAATCCTCGGCTGCGGCCTGCCCGTCGTGGCCAATGACGGCGTGGGGGATGTGGCCCGCGTTATCCGCGACTACCGGGTGGGTGTCCTGGCCCAAGGGCCTGACCCGCAGGCCATGTCGGCGGCTTGGTCGGAACTGTTGGCATTGCTGGAGGATCCCGATCTTGCCTCCCGCTGCCGCAAGGCGGCAGAAGAGGTCTTCTCACTGGAGGCCGGCACAGCCTCCTATGCGCGGCTGTATCATCATTTGACCGATGGAGACCTCTCATGTGCGGACTGACAGGGATCCTTGCCCCTCGGGAGCGGGCGACAGACTCCCTGCATGGCCGTGTTCAGAAGATGACTACGGCCCTCGTTCACCGCGGGCCGGATGCGGACGGGATTTGGGCGGAAGACGGCATTGCCCTTGGCCATCGGCGGCTGTCGATCCTTGATCTCAGTCCCGCCGGCGCCCAACCAATGCGGTCTGTCTGCGGCCGCTTTGTCATGGCTTTCAACGGCGAGATCTACAACCACCTCGACCTGCGCCGCGATCTTGCGGCCGCGGGGGCGGCGCCTGACTGGCGGGGGCATTCGGATACCGAAACCCTTCTGGCGGGGATCGCGCATTGGGGGTTGGATGATACGCTGCGCCGCAGCGCGGGCATGTTCGCCATCGCGCTCTGGGAACGGCGGGATAGGCGGTTATCGCTCGCCCGCGACCGGATCGGAGAGAAGCCGCTCTACTGGGGGTGGGCGGGCCGGGACTTGGTGTTCGGATCGGAACTCAAGGCGCTGCGCCAGCATCCCGATTTTCCGCACGACGTCTGTCGCCAGGCCCTGGCCCAGTATCTGCGCTTTGCCTATGTCCCCGCGCCGCGCAGCATCCATCCCGGGGTCTACAAGCTCGAACCCGGCTGCATCCTGACCGTTGACGGCGCGCTGCCCGCGGCTGCGCCGAATGCCCCCCTGCGCCCTGGTGAAAGCCACGGGTCGTTGTCGATCCGGCGCTACTGGTCTCTGAACGAGATGATCGAAAGCGGCGCGCGAACCCGGTTTGCGACCGAGGCCGAGGCGCTGGCGACAGTCGATGAGGCGCTGCGCCGGGCCGTCAGCTGCCAGATGATCGCCGATGTCCCGCTGGGGGCGTTTCTTTCGGGCGGGATCGACAGTTCCCTGATCGTAGCGCTGATGCAGGCACAATCGCCTCGCCCGGTGCGCACCTTCACCATCGGCTTCGAGAACCCGGCCTTCAACGAAGCGCCCTTTGCCGCAGCCGTCGCGCGGCATCTGGGTACCGATCACACCGAACTGACCGTCACCGAAACCGAGGCGCGTCAGGTCATTCCACTGCTGCCCGAGATGTATGACGAGCCCTTTGCGGATTCGTCGCAGATTCCGACTCACCTTGTCTGCAAGGCAGCCCGCAGCAATGTGACCGTGGCTCTGTCCGGCGACGCGGGGGACGAACTCTTCGGCGGATACTGTCGCTATTTCTGGGGTCCACGCATCTGGCGTCGTCTGGACTGGATGCCACATCCGCTGCGCCAAGGCTTGGGCCGTGCAATTGCTACCGTTCCGGTTGCCGCCTGGGACAGCATCGGAACTTTGACCGGGGGTCGGGTGACAAGGCCGGGTGACAAAGCACACAGGCTCGCCGCAAGGCTGCGCGATGTACGGACGGTGGACGATCTCTATCGCAGTCTTGTGTCGGAATGGCCGGGGGAGAGGATGGTAAGCGGGTTGAGAGGGGCGGGTCACACCTTGCTGGATGACCCACTTCCTGCATCCATGGCCGATGACGCAGCGGGCCGCATGATGTCGCAGGACATGCGGAGCTATTTGCCTGACGATATCCTCTGCAAGGTTGACCGGGCTGCCATGGCTGTGAGCCTTGAGACCCGCGTTCCCTTCCTCGATCCTGATGTGCTCGCAGCATCGGCACGGCTGCCATCGCAGATGAAGATCCGCGACGGTCAGGGCAAATGGGCGCTGCGACAGATCCTCTATCGGCACGTCCCGCGCGATTTGATCGAACGGCCGAAGACCGGCTTCGGGATCCCGTTGGGGGATTGGCTGCGCGGGCCGTTGCGCGGCTGGACCGAGGATCTGCTATCGGAAGAAAATCTGCGGCGCGATGGTCTGATTGATCCCGCACCAGTCCGCCAGACCTGGGCCGAACATCTGTCAGGCCGACGGGACTGGAGCCACCGGCTCTGGATCGTGCTGATGCTGATGGCGTGGAGGGCCCACGTCGCGTGAAAGCCCTGATGCTCACCCGCTATGAAAGGTCAGGGGCCTCCAGTCGCTTGCGGCTGATACAATATGCAGGGCCTTTGGGCTTGCAGGGCATGAGCTCATCGCTCCAGCCGTTCTTTGATGACAACTACCTTCGCCGCCTCTATTCGGGTAGCCCGACCCTCGCCACAACATTGGTCGCCTATGCGCGTCGGGCCGGGCAGCTGATCCGTGCAGGTCACGCCGATATCATGTGGCTGGAAAAGGAGGCGCTGCCCTGGCTGCCATGGGCCTTAGAATGCGCCATGTTGCCGCGGGTTGTTCCGCTCGTGGTCGACTACGACGATGCGGTCTTTCATCGCTATGACCTGCATCCATCCGCAGCTGTTCGGCGGCTGCTGGGCAGAAAGCTCGACAGACTCATGGCGTCTGCTTCGCTTGTCACGGCGGGGAACTGCTACTTGGCGGACCGTGCCAAGATGGCCGGAGCGCAACAGGTAGAGATCGTCCCCACCGTTGTGGATCTGACGGCCTACACCCTACGGCCCGACACCTTCTCGGCAAGCGGCCCAACGATCGGCTGGATCGGCACCCCCAGCACCTGGACCGAATACATGGCTCCGAAGTTGCCGCTTCTGACACAGGCGGCCGAGGCTGCCGGGGGTCGGATTGCCGCCGTCGGCGCAGGCCGCGCAGCCGCGGCGTATCCCCTGCTCGATAACCTGCCTTGGACCGAGGAGTCCGAGGTCATGCGGATCCATGAGATGGATATCGGCATCATGCCCCTGACCGACACGCCCTGGGCGCGCGGGAAATGCGGCTACAAGCTCATCCAGTATATGGCCTGCGGCATTCCCGTTATCGCCTCGCCCGTGGGCGTCAATGCCGAGATCGTTGAGCATGGGGTGAACGGGCTCCTCGCCTCTTCGGACGCAGAATGGGCAGAGGCGCTGCAGACTCTATTGCGCGATGCCAACTTGCGGGCGCGGATGGGCGAAGCAGGGCGTCGGAAGGTCGAGCGCGACTATTCCCTTCAGGTCTGGGGGCCGCGCGTGGCGCAGATGTTGCGAGATGTGGCCAGTACGGGCAAAAGCCGCTGATGCTGTATCTTGGCCTCACGAATTTTCTGTTTCTGTTGCGATATGCCCTCGCAAAGCAGGGCGGCGCACGCAAGCAGATCTATGCTGTTGTTCTTTTCAGCCTCTTCCTGTTCTCCGCATTTCGTTATCAGGTTGGCTGCGATTGGTCGGGATACTACTTTCAG
Organism: Tabrizicola sp.; assembly: GCF_030694085.1. Classification (GTDB taxonomy): domain Bacteria; phylum Pseudomonadota; class Alphaproteobacteria; order Rhodobacterales; family Rhodobacteraceae; genus Tabrizicola. The sequence goes on from NZ_JAUXZE010000077.1 coordinate 30,281, forward strand.
TATGCTGGTACTGCCAATTTTGACTGGTCGATCCTGACACGTATTCAGGAGCCGATCTGGTGGGCCATTCTTGCCTGGATCAACGAAAGCGGTTTGCCGTATCCAGTGGCAAACGTCATCTCGAGTGCGGTTTTCTTTGCCGGTGTACACGTTCTTGCCCGCCGGCAGCCGGACCCTCTCGGGTTTCTCGTGCTTTTGTTTCCGATCCTGATCATCAACATGCCGATGTCAGGCATTCGTCAGGGGGCAGCCATTGGGCTAATATGTATTGCCTTCACGGCGTTCATTGATCGGCGTCCGTTGAAATATGCAATCTTGATCGTGCTCGCCGCTGGGTTCCATTCCAGCGCTCTGATTTTCATGTTACTGCTCACTGTTGCTACGGGCCGCTACACACGCGGCCGCTTGATGCTGGCAGCAATTCTTGCGCTTCCTGGCGCTTATTTTCTTGCCTCGAGCGAAGCCGCGGAGGTGGCGACAAGCCGCTATATCGATAGTGGTATCGACGCTGCCGGCGCGGCTTTCAGGGTCGGAATCCTCGGTCTCTCAGCTTTGTATTTTTTTATGTTTGTGCGTAAGACGTGGATGGGTGCGTCTCCGAAAGATTACAGCCTCGCAAGTATCGGCGCGATCGGCATGGCGCTGGCGTTTCTCCTCGTTCCGATCTCGACCGTCATCGGTGACAGGTTCGGATACTATCTCATCCCCATCCAAACGATGATCTTCGCCCGTCTCCCGTTCCTGCCGTTCCGCCGGAACGCGGCCTTCCATTCTGCCGTGCCTTACCTCGGGTTGCTTCTGGTCTTCACAGTCTGGTCGCAATTGTCCTACCATTTCCAGCAGTGCTACATCCCTTATCAGACTTGGATCTTTGGTTTCCCTGGTGGCGATCCGGTCGGTTTCTGATGTTATTGCCCAGTTTTCTCAGATAAGACCTCTGCTATGAGAGTGCACAGCACGCGTCTAATGGGCGTCATCCTAATTGAGCCGAAGCGGTTCGGCGACCATCGTGGGTTTTTTGCGGAAACCTACAGCTGCCGAACCTATGCCTCGCTCGGCGTTGATGTTGCGTTTGTCCAGGACAACCACTCGCTCTCTGCGGCAGTTGGCACCGTGCGAGGATTGCATTTCCAAGCGCCTCCGCAAGCGCAGGCGAAGTTGGTGCGCTGTGGGCGCGGCGCGATTTTCGACGTGGTAGTCGATATCCGTTGTGGCAGCCCAACCTATGGCAAATGGGCGGGTTTCACGTTGAGTGCTGAGAATGGTGCGCAGCTTTACATTCCGGCGGGTTTTGCCCACGGCTTTGTCACGCTCGAGGCTGACAGCGAAATCGTCTACAAATGCAGTGATTACTTTGCGCCTGAAGCCGAGGGCGGACTGCGCTGGGATGATCCGGCTATAGGTATCAAATGGCCGATCATCGAAGATGCTATTCTGAGCGAGAAAGACGCCAACGCCCCGCTTCTGGCCGATCTTTGTAGCCCGTTTGAGTTCGAAGGATAAGCGATGAAACTTATTGTCACAGGCGGTGCTGGCTTCATCGGTTCTGCTGTGGTGCGGCTGGCGGTGGCGCGAGGTCATCATGTGGTGAACCTTGATGCGCTGACCTATGCGGCTTGCCTGCAAAACGTGGCCGCTATTGCAGACAGCCCGCTTTATGCTTTCGAACCTGCGGATATTCGTGACCGAGCAGCGCTTGATCGCATTTTTGCCGCGCATCGCCCTGACGCGGTGATGCATCTGGCAGCCGAATCCCATGTGGACAGGTCGATTGACGGTCCGGGCGACTTTATCGACACGAACATCACCGGCACGTTCAACATGCTGGAAGCAGCGCGCAAATATTGGATGGCGCAAGGCAGGCCCCAGGGGTTTCGCTTTCATCACATCTCGACAGACGAGGTGTTCGGCTCATTGCCTTCAGACCCGTCAGTAAAGTTCACCGAAACCACGGCCTATGACCCGCGCAGCCCGTATTCCGCCTCCAAGGCCGCGTCAGATCATCTGGTGCGCGCCTGGCACGAAACCTATGGCCTGCCCGTGGTGCTGAGCAACTGTTCGAACAATTACGGCCCCTACCATTTCCCCGAAAAACTGATCCCGGTCGTCATTCTGAACGCACTCGCCGGCAAGCCGTTGCCGATCTATGGCGATGGCAGCAATGTTCGCGATTGGCTCTATGTCGAAGACCATGCCGATGCGCTGCTACTGGTGGTCAGCCAGGGCCAAGTCGGGCGCAGCTATAACATCGGCGGCGAGAATGAGCGCACAAACCTGCAACTGGTCCAAACCATCTGTGGCATCCTAGATCGGCTGCGACCGCTGGAAACCGGCGCCTATGCCGATCTGATCACCTTCGTCACCGATCGGCCCGGTCATGATGCGCGCTATGCCATCGACCCGTCGCGCATTCGTACGGAACTGGGCTGGCGCCCCTCTGTGAGCGTGGAAGAAGGTCTGGAACGCTCGGTGCGCTGGTATCTCGAAAACGAAGATTGGTGGCGCCCGCTCTTGGGGCGCCAGGGTGTGGGGCAGCGGCTCGGCAGGGCATGAACAGGATTCTCGTCTTCGGCACCAGCGGCCAAGTGGCCACCGAGTTGCGGCGTCTCGCGCCTGTGCAGGCCTTGGGCCGGGACACGGTTGATCTTGCCAAACCTTCTGCCTGTGCTGAAGCCATCCGTGTCCACCGGCCCACTGCTGTGATCAACGCCGCCGCCTACACGGCCGTTGACCGGGCCGAGGCAGAGGAGGCTCTTGCCACCGCAATCAACGGCGCGGCCCCTGCTGCAATGGCCGAAGCCTGTGCCGCGCTGCGCATTCCTTTGGTGCATATCTCCACGGATTACGTGTTTGACGGCGGTGGCACGCGCCCGTTTGCCCCGAACGATGCGACCGCGCCGCAAAATGCCTATGGCCGAGGCAAGCTCGCGGGTGAACAGGGTATTCGCGCCACGGGTGCGTCCCACGCAATCTTGCGCACATCCTGGGTGTTTTCCGCCCATGGCACCAACTTCGTCAAGACCATGCTCCGCCTGTCAGAAACCCATCACCAACTGCGCGTGGTCGACGACCAGATCGGCGGGCCCACGCCTGCACGGGCCATTGCAGCCGCTTGTCTTGAACTCGCCCGGCAGCTTCAGGTCGATCCGGGGAAATCGGGCACCTACCATTTCAGTGGCGCACCCGATGTAAGCTGGTGCGATTTTGCGCGCGCTATCTTCGGGGCGGCAGGCCGTTCGACACGCGTTCAGGGCATTCCGACGCGGGACTATCCCACGCCTGCCTCCCGACCGCTGAATTCACGGCTGGATTGCAGCACCATGGAAACGACGTTCAGCATCACCCGCCCTGACTGGCGCACAGGGCTGACCGACACATTGACAGAACTGGGGTTTACCACATGACCGAGCGCAGAGGGATCATACTGGCCGGTGGGTCAGGCACGAGACTTTACCCTATCACGATGGGTGTCTCGAAGCAGCTCCTGCCGATCTATGACAAGCCCATGATCTATTACCCGCTGACGGTGCTGATGCTAGCCGGCATTCGCGACATCATGGTCATCACCACGCCCCATGACCAAGACCAATTCATCCGTACCTTGGGTGACGGCAGCCAATGGGGCATCGCACTGCAGTATAAGGTGCAACCAAGCCCTGATGGACTGGCTCAGGCCTTCATTCTGGCCGAGGAGTTTCTGGCGGGCGCCCCCGCCGCCATGGTGTTGGGTGACAACATCTTCTTTGGGCACGGCCTGCCGGAGTTGCTGCAAGAGGCAGGAAAAACCACAATGGGCGCAACAGTCTTTGGCTATCGTGTTGCCGATCCCGAGCGCTATGGTGTGGTGGATTTCGATGTCGACGGTAAGGTGAAAAGCATCGTTGAAAAGCCGCCCGTGCCCCCTTCGAACTATGCGGTCACCGGTCTTTACTTCGTGGATGGTAGCGCTGCCGAACGTGCTAGGGACGTGCGTCCTTCACCACGCGGTGAGCTGGAAATCACAAGCCTGCTGGAAAGCTACCTTCAGGATAGCATGCTCAGCGTGCAGAAAATGGGTCGGGGCTTTGCCTGGCTGGACACGGGCACGCATGGCAGCTTGCTGGACGCTGGAAACTTCGTCCGAACCCTCACGGAGCGGCAGGGGTTGCAGGTCGGGTCTCCTGATGAAGTTGCCTTTCGGGCAGGCTGGATTGACGGATCGCAGTTGGTCGCCCGTGCAGATCTGTTCGGGAAAACCGCCTATGGTGCTTACTTGGCCAGCCTAATTCGGTGACGAAGCGGAATTGAAGAAGCCGAATTAGAGCATAACACGAACATTTATCTGCAAGGTTCAAGCTGCCCCCTGAGCATGGCATAATCCGCAAGCCAGCCGATGATGACTGCGTCTTCGGGCAGAGCCTCAACTTCATCCGCCACCCGCCGCTGCTCTTCACGGCTGTATTCGACTACAGGCGGGCAGTATGTTCGTGCGCCGTGCTCAGAACTCCCCGTCGCGTGGCCGGTCAAGAAGATCATCCCGACTGCGAGGACGGCGTGCCGCTTCTTCGAGCATCTGGCGTTGAGCATGAGTGACAGCCTTCAGGGTTTCGAACCGTTCGGCTGCGCGACCAGCGCGCTCGCCAGCACGGCGCAGGTTGAAGAGGAACAGCACGGCGGTCAGAGCGGCGAGCGCCGCTCCGATGATCCGCCGCGCCCAAGGTCGGGTGAATAGCGCGGCCAGCATGGTGCCCAGCATCACCGCATCCCCCTGCGCCAGTCATCGACCCGGGCCCAGATCGCCACGCTAATGCCTGACAGCGCGAGCGCGATGAAGATCCAGCGCAAGCTTTCGAGATGGGGTACAAGCGGCAGCACCGCCCCCCTGCACCTCTGCGAGGAATTCCTGCGCGACATCGACAGCCGCCGCGCCCATGGTCGCAACCCCTGCTGACCCTGCGCCCCGCAATTTCCGGCTTTCGGCCAAACTTCGCGGGCGGGCGGTAGTTCCCGTGCAAAGGGCACCGCCCGTGCTGGGAACTCCTCGCCCCAAGTCCGCGCTGGCCCAAGGTCGATGTGCATGAAACCGGACCGGGGATAATACCCAATGCCGAGGAATCCCACCTCCCGCGCGGCTTTCTCGAAGGCGACTGGATCGTGGTTCGCCATTGCAATGTCGAAGGCCGTGCCGTCCGTATGCTTCGACCCCTTCGCGCCGCCCACTGCACGGTTGTGTTCGGGCGAACGATAAGCAGAGCGGACGATCAGCGGCTTGCCCAGCCGATCGCGCAGGGCCGGCAGCTTGTCCATGGCCTCAGGGTGGAGCTTTAATTGCCCGGTGCCGCGACAGGCAATCTCCGCTGGTGAAAAGTTCCCCCAGCGCCAGGCGCTCTCCGGCACTTCGCGGAAATGGCGGAACGTTCGGATCGATTCAGGCATGACGCCCTCTTGTTGAGATGGATAGAAAAAAGCCGGCGGTATCCAGCCCGCGCATTAGTTTTTGTTCACCGACGTCTTCAGACCTCGTGCCCACCCTTGGGCGCCCAGTTTGCAACAAACGCCTTGGCGTTCCTGACTGCTGCCCGAGAGCAGGCGCAGCTTCGTGACGCGGAGGTCATATCCATAGAGTGCGCAATTGGCGGGAATCACGGTCTCGCGCGGGACGGTGTATTCGCCGGGCTGAATGATGGTGACGGCGGCCTGACCGAGGGCGGCTGCACGGGCGAGGCCTTCGGCGACGGTGGCCAGCGGCACGGTAAGCGAAGTTCCGGCATTGCTGTCGCGGCCTTCCATGGTGACATAGAAGGTGCGGGCGACGGGGACGGAGGCCAGCGGCAGGCGTTCGAGGCTGGCGATCTCGATATCGGTCTGGTGCCCCGTGCCGAACACCTCGACCCAAGGCAGGGCATAGCGCGCGCCGGTGGGCACGATCACCTCGGCGGGGCCTGCGCCGGGCGGGGCGACCGAGGTGCGGATCGTGCGGCGGTCGGAGGCGAGTGTCAAAGTAGTGTCGGTGGTGATCGCCGTAATGGAAATCCGCACCTTGTCGGGCCCCAGCCAGTCAATGCCGCAGGAAATGGCATAATTGGCGGGATCGGGTGTCTCGGCCGGTTGCGCACGAGCCAGCGCGCGCGGGCGGTAATGTCCGGACCGGATGCTGCAATCAGCGCATTCACATGGGCCCGCGTCGCCTGGAACCCTCGCAGCCGTCGGTGGTGCTGACCCGCATCGAAGCCGCCGATGAAGGCGCCCAAGCGCTGCCGCCAGTTCGTATCACCGATCTGATCGACCGATACATCGAGGTACACGTGCCGCATCTGGCGAAGGTGAGCGCCGCAGATCAGCGCTCAATGATGGAAAGGCTCATTGCACCCGCTTGGGGCAAGATGCTGGTCGCCGAAGTCAGCGCTTATGACGTGAAACTGCTGCTGACGAAGATTGCGGATGGGCACGAAAGACCCTCGAAAGCAAAACCCAAGAACCGGGTCCGGAAGTTGCAGGGTGCCAAGCCCACGCCCGTGCGCGCAAATCCTGTTGGCGAGGTTGTCCGGAAGATGTTCGCCTATGCCGCAAAGTGGGGCTGGCGTGATGACAATCCCGCCATGGGCTTTCTTCGTCGAATGGAAACGCCGCGCGAAAGATTTCTCTCACAAGAAGAAATCCCACGTCTTGCCGCGGCGCTCGATGCGGCCGACGACATGCGTGCTGCATATGTCATCCTACTGTGCGTGCTGACAGGTGCCCGCGTTGGGGAGGTGCGACAGGCGAAGTTCGAGGGCTTCAATCTCGAGCGCCCGACATGGACAAAGCCTGCGACCACGACGAAGCAGCGCCGCGTGCACCGTGTGCCGATCTCCGACGAGGCAGCAACGATAGTACGGCTACGCCGTCAGAATGTCTTTCCAGACTGCCCTTGGCATTTTCCGGGAGACACGCTGGGCCAACCTGTGCAGGAGGTCCGGCGGTTCTGGCGCCGAATTCAGGCCGACGCCGGTATCGAGGACGTGCGCATCCATGATTTGCGCCATACCTTTGCCTCTCTGCTGGTAAGCGGCGGCGCATCGCTTGAGATGATCGGCAAGCTGCTTGGTCACAGCCAGATGCAAACGACCCAGCGTTATGCGCATCTGATGGACACACCCCTGCGCGCAGGCGTGAATGCTGTGGCGAGTGCCTTCACGCCAAAGCCACGCCTCGTCCACAGTGCTGACCCAACGTCTGCGACGCCGTTATCCCAGAGCAGACGGAAGCGTTCTAGCGCTTCGGTTTCTTGAATTTCAGAGCCGCAAGAATGGGTTTAAGCCGCCTACCGATGACGTTCTCATCTGGGAAGCGCCATCTTCGGATCGGGCATCGAACCAATCCTGAAGTTCTCGGATCCAGGCGGATTGCGAAGGCAGCAGGCCTTCTTCGAAGACGCGACGCGTGATTTCGGCATTCATTCCTGGCCAATCGTAGTCGCACTCTTCGCTGAGCCCACCGCCCACTGCTATCCTGCCGAAAAGATCATGCGTGTCCTCGAAGCGCTGCACATCTTCGCCCAGCAGCAACACATCCCCGACGGATATCAAGACGCCCTCGACCGGCGCGGTGATGTAGAGCCATTCGGTTTCTTCCAGCGGCCTGGTGCGCTGATGTGCTGATGGCGGCCCCGTCCCGCACGCCGGAATATCGGCAGGATGTCCATGGGCTGTTTCTGGACAAGTCCACCGGCTTAGGGCGGCCACGTCGTTACCGGCGGCCCCTTGCCGCCATACCAAAAGAGCAAATCAATCTTCTTTGGTTTGTAAGAGCTATCGCATTTGGTCGCGCTGCGTTGACGTAGAGCCAACGTAATGCGTCCGGTGGGTTTGTTGCCATAAGTCAGCGGCTCGAGACGCGGTGCATGTTGGCTTGTGTAGGCCAAAACACTGCCTCCAAGGCGAGCCTTCAGTTGTGGTCGGGCTGGTGAAGGCATAAAACGTCTTCGTCTTGGCTACGGCCCTGGGTGCAGGGATTGTTGATGATAAACACGCTACAAGCTGGTCGATTCATGGCGGCAATGGCTGTCGTTTTGCATCATGCGGTTATCAGTGTGGCGGCGTTCGTCGAAACTCCACCTTGGTTTGTGTACAGCCTTCTTGAGTATGGCTACCTTGGCGTTGATTTCTTTTTTGTTCTATCCGGGTTCATCATTCACTACACGATGTCACTCAAGCCAAGGCCTGCACCTCAATTTGCACTCGATCGTCTTGGGCGGATACTTTTACCGTATTGGCCGGTTGGTGTGGCTCTTGCAGTTGCTTACACTCTGCTACCTGCCCTGAGTGACAGTGGACGGAGCTGGAGCTGGCTTTCAACTCTCACGTTAATCCCGACTGAAGCACCCCCCGCACTCAGCGTGGCGTGGACATTGCAGCACGAGCTGGTTTTTTACCTCATCTACGCAACGCTCTTCTTCACAAGCCAGATATCTTCAGGATTGGCTCTGTGGGGTTTGGCGATCATTCTAGGCCCCATCTGGTTGGCCCCGGAACTGCCAGTTCTGAAGATTGCCCTTGCTCCGATAAACCTTGAATTCATAGCGGGCGTGGCGGCCGCGTCATTTTTCCTCTCAAAGCACAAGACATCTACAGCTTGGTCAGTAAGCTTATCTTCTTTGTTTCTTTTTGCTTTTCTGGTCTTGGGCGCTGACCGAGATGAAAGTGCGTTGATTGGGCTTTCCATAGCTTCCTTGTTGCCATGTCTTTGTAGATTCGAGGAGGCAGGGCGGTTCTTTGTACCGTCCTGGCTCGTGTTCGGTGGAGCCGCATCGTACGCGATTTATCTGACGCACAATCCACTTCTTTCCCTGACGTCGCGTGCTTTTGGTCTTTTGGGTTCTGAATGGTTGATCGCCATCATTGCATCTGTGATTGTTTGCACTTTTGTTGGGGTTCTGTATTACGCAACTTTTGAGCGTCCAATAATGCAAATTTACAAGAGAATTCAAAATAATTCTTTATCTTTGCGAATGTAAGCTTAATATGATTATGATCGAGATTGTATCTTCATTTATGGATGCCTGCTTACCTCAACGCCACATCAACACCCGAATGAGTGTCCTTGAGCGTCACATCGGAACCCAAAAGGATAATTGACTTTGCTCGAAGTCGTGCACTGATGCGCATCGACACGCACTTCGTGGACATTAATCCCGTACAAATTAACCGTTGGGCTCCTATTGGGCACTTACCTTATTCGATAAGGCCACGCTTCCGCGGTGCCCGAAAGTCTTGATCTTACCGTTAGAAGCGCAACACATCGCCCGCGTCCAGTGCAAGTTGTGAGGTTTGCAGACGGAATGTCACTGTATCGCGCACGGTCCATGCTTCCATCAGAATGAGTGGACAGAGTTGCTCAACCTTCTCTGGTGGAACGCCAAGCCGTCATCGACGAAATTGCGAGCTGAAGCAGTGCAATTGATTAAACTGGCGATCTTTACCACTGAGTGGGAGGCCATGGTGCCAGAAGATGGAAAACCATAGCGTCCGTGCGGATTGCCGCAACTCCTGGGAAGATGTTCGCATTCTGTGGCTGCGGCGAAAGAAGCACCATCAAACGCGTGATCCATCCCATCTCCTGAACCGCAAGACCTGCGTCTCCGTATCACGCATATTCTGCAATGATCGCCCGTGTCGTCTGAACCGCTGCCGCCAGTTCCGCTCGGTCAGCTTCTCTGAGTCCCAGCCCCACCGGATCGAAGGATAATTGACTTGCTCCGGCACTACCCGCAGCAGCCCGAGCCGCTCGGCCACGCGCCCGACCTGGGATTTCAGGCTTTGGAACATGTGGCTCCGTGAGGGGCTCTTCAGCTGGTGCCTTTGCAGCTCCCTGCGCTCCCGCAGCCGCCCGCACCTCTTGCAGTTCCAGTTTCAGCTTTTCCATGGCCTCCCTTGTCTCAGACATCTGGCGATCTCGCCGCAGCCCGTCCTCGTCAGGGTATGGGAAACTCCCCGCCTGACCTGCGTGCAGCACCCGTAGCGCTGGATCCTCGAAATACTTGATTCGCCGCGCCCGAATCGGCATCTGCGCGTCGATCACAAGGATCACCTCGTCGAGGTCCATGCGCCGGGCCTGATCCTCGGTCAGGAGCTGAGTGTCCTCTGTCCGCTCGGAAACGCTGCGCCCCTCAAAGGGATTGCGACCAACGGCGCGGGACCGCGTGACCACGCGCTTGGTGGTCTTGCCCACGGCCTGGCTTAACTCTTCGATGGTCTTCTGCTCGGACGGGGTGAGGTAGAGCTTCACGCCCGCGCCGCCCTGCAGGGAACGGCGC
>NZ_JAUXZE010000079.1 GCF_030694085.1 Tabrizicola sp.
CCCCGACGGGCAGGTCTGGGGCGAATTCCAAGGCGATCACTTCATGCGGAGCCTCGGCATGCCGCTGACCCAGACTGAGATCAAGGACCTCGGCAACCAGATCGCCTCGGCCGCCTCGACCACGCTCAGCACCAAGAAGCCCATCGTATCGGTCTCAATCCTCTACCGCGACCGCCCGATCCGGGCGCAGGTGATCCAGCCGCCGGCAGTGGAAGGGGGGTTTTCCATCTCGCTGCGGTTCTTCTCCTCCCTGCCACTGGAGGCGATCCGGCTCGGCTTCCTCTTTGGCAAAGAACGCAGCCTCGAAGGCCTGCGCCGCGAACGGAACGCCGCGCTGCGAGATGTGGTGGCTTCGGGTGACATCAACGCCGCGCTGCGCTTTTGCGTCGAAAACAAGCTCAACATGATCGTCTCGGGCGGCACATCGACCGGCAAGACCGTCGCGGCGCGCAAGATCCTCTCTCTGATCCCACCCGAGGAGCGGATCATCACCATCGAGGAGGCGGCAGAACTGCGCCCCGAGCAGCCAAACGCCGTGACGCTGATCGCCGACCGCGACACCGAGACCCGCAGCGCGGATGTGCTTCTGGCCTCGACCCTGCGCATGCGGCCCGACAGGATCGTGCTGGGGGAGGTCCGTGGGCGCGAGGCCATGACCTTCCTCGAGGCGATCAACACCGGGCATGGTGGCTCGCTCACCACCCTGCATGCCGAGACCCCGCAACTTGCCATCCGCCGCCTCGCCATCGCCGCCCTGAAAGCGCAGGTGCCGATGACCTATGCGGACATGGTCGAATACATCGAGGGCTCGATCGACGTGATCATCCAGGCTGGCCGCCACAATGGCGCGCGCGGCATCACCGAATTCTTCCTGCCGGGACAGGCAAGACATCCAAACCCGAGCCGGGACAGTAGCGGGGAGGCAAAACGCCCCTCTGTCGCGGCCGAATGAACCGAAAGGAAATCCCCATGCGCAAAATCACCCTCGCCGCAGCCGTGGTCATGTTGGCCGCGCCCCTCGCAGCCCAGACCTCCCCTCAGGTGACGAACGATCTCACCGTGACCATGACCCCCCAGCAATACCGGATCTGCAGCGACCGGCCCGCGCGTCCGACCTGGATGGACGAGGTCCACCCACGCGAGGCTTACAAGGCAAATACTGTGATGGAGCTCTATGAAATCCGCGCATGGCAAACGATCGCAGCAAGTGGAGACTGTGGCTGCGACGTCAGGTTCCCGGCTTGGGACACCAGCAATAACGAGTATCAGCAGGGTTATTCTGGCCTGACCCAAGCCGAACACTCGGCGCTTCGGCGGGAGTTGATTGAAAATCGCAAGCAACTCGAGCCCACCGTCCGGGAAATCTGCGAAGCACCAGGCAACTGGTGATGGGTGTTGTCAGCTGGATGGTCGGAACAGCTGACGGCTTCCTGGCCGATGCGGCCCAGTCCCAGTTCGGGGCTGTGGCAAGCAATACCGGCACTGTCGTCTTGCTGATGGTCACGCTCTCGTTGATCGGCGTCTGCATCAACATGGCCTTCCAGTTCCGCAGCATGGATGGCGCCAGCTTCTTTTGGTACCTCATCAAGCTGACCCTGATCGGGTTGTTCGCCTTCAACTGGGCCAACTTCAACGCGGTTGCGACCGCCATCATCGGGGGTCTCGACTACGTCGCCGGAGCCCTGATCTCATCGGTCGGTGGTGGCAGTGCCGGGGCAACGCATTTCGCGGGCGAATTCGATATTCTGATCGAAAAGTTCAGCCAGTACCTGAACGCGATCGGCAGCAATCTGAACTGGATGACTGGCGCGATCCTGGGCGGGATCGGCCTTGTCATGTTGAGCCTCCTCGGCTTCATGACCGGCATCGTCCTCATCTTCGCCAAGATGATGCTGACCCTGATGCTCGGCCTCGCCCCGATCATGATCGCGCTGTCTCTTTTCGATGCGACCAAGGATTTCTTCCACAGATGGGTCTCGACGACGATCAGCTACGCCTTCTACCCCATCGTCATCGCCGCCATGTTCTCGACCGTGGTCGGCATGGCGAATTCGCTGCTGGCCCAGCTCGGCGACCCGAACTCGGCGACCAACATCGGCTCACTGGTCCCATTCTTCGTGATGGTGTTCCTGGCCAAGGGGTTCGTCGCGGCGACGCCACTGATTGTGCGGGGGATTTCGGGGAACCTGATGGTGGCTGCGGCACCTGCGATCGTCAGTGGGTCAGCAGGGGTCCTGCGGGGGCTGGTGAACACTTCAGGCGTGCAGGGCAGGGCAAGGATCGGGGCGCTTACGACGGGTGAAGCGATCGGTCGGGGGGCGGTGCAGGCGCCCGCCGCCGTGCGTGGCGCTGCGGCGACGGCCAGCGCGCAGGTGGTCAGGATGGCCGAGAGGGCGAAGCGGTTGGGGCGGTGAAACCCAACGCGCCGTCACAACGATGCGTTCTCGTTGACGCGAAGGGCGGAAAACGGTCTGTCACGGTTGCGGCATCGCTTGTGCAGCATCGATATCCAGCGGACGTTCAATTCAATCGTTAAAACCCCAAGGCTGCGCGCACCTTTTCAGAACTACAGCAGCCGCAACTCGACGTCGGTGATGACTATCTGTGCGGTTTTACCGATCCGAAATGGCCACAGCGGCCAGATTAAACAAAGCTGCAAAAAGCGCGGTCCTTCAGTCGCGGTGGGCTGCGCTGAAAGGCCCTCGCTTCACCCGGAGCGGGCGAAACTGAATCCAACTCCTTGCACACTCGATGATCTCTAGGCGCCTTCGGTGTCCCAGCCGTCAGCAAGGAGGTGGCCCAGCCGCTTCATGATGCAGCCTTGCGTCTGCAGGCGCGGCGTCAGGTGTTCTCGATTCGGGGCAGGAACCACGCCAGCAGGCCCGCAAGTGGCAAGAACGAGCAGAACCAGTAAATCGCCTCGACGCCGTAGGTGTCTGCAAGACTGCCCAAAAACGCGGCTGCGATCCCTCCGAGACCGAAGTTCAGCCCGTAGAACAGGCCGCCGATCAGTCCTATCCTGTCCGGCAGAAGGTCCATTGCATAGATCAATATCGACGCGAAGGCACTCGCCATGACCAGGTTGATGAGAATGGTCAGAACACCTGTCCAGAACAGGTCGGCGTAAGGCAGCATCACCGTCAGCGGCAGCGGCCCCAACACGGAAATCCAGATGATCCGGTAGCGGCCGACACGGTCGCCAACGATCCCGCCGATGAGGACGCCTACGGCCGCCGCGATCAGAAAGATGAACAGCATGAACTGGGCTGCCGGGATAGACAGTCCGAACCGTTCAATCAGGTAAAAGGTGTAGAATGATCGGAAACTTTCGCCATAGGCATTCTTGGCGAACATCAGCAGTGTAAGCACCAAAAGTCCGACACCGATCGTCAGCGGTGCGTGACGGACTGTCGCCTTGTCCTGCTTGTTGCGCGCCCGCATCGCGGCGAATTCGGTGCTGATCTGGCTCTGTTTGCTGCCGATCCATACCAGTAGCAGCATTGCCAACAGAGCGAGGACCGCGAACCAAGCCAAGCTCGGCTGGCCCCACGGGACGATGATCAGCGCGGCGAACACCGGCCCAAGCGCCCCGCCCGCCTGACCCCCCACCTGAAACATCCCCTGCGCTAGTCCCTGACGCCCGCCGCTGGCATAGCGTGCCATCCGCGTCGCCTCGGGGTGGAAAATCGACGATCCGATGCCGATCAGGGCAACGGACGCAAGGATCATCGCGTAGCTCGGGGCATAGGCGAGGCACACCAGACCGGACAACGTGAACATCATGCCGGCAACAGGCGAATAGGGGGCCGGATGCCGGTCGGTCACTGCACCGATGACGGGCTGCAGCAGTGCCCCGGCGATCTGGAAGGTCAGCGTGATGATGCCGATCTGAGCGAAATCAAGCGTATAAGCCTGTTTCAGGATCGGATAGGCGGCCGGGATCAGCGATTGCAGGAGGTCGTTCAACAGATGGGTCAGGCCCAAAATGGCGAGCACGGACAGATGGGTTCCGGTGCGAGTACTGGCTGTCATGTCGGTCGTCTTGCAGGTATCGGAGCGGGAATACGCCGGAACAAGAGTTTCACACGGTCAAGGCGTCCACAAGGAGATCTGCTGAATAAATCGGCACTGTAAACGTCCGCGCATTAACCGCCAGAAAACGCTTTAGGGACGGCCGTCCCCCAAGCGAACGCTGCAACCAAAGGCAGCACGCCGGTTGTCGGACGGCCACGCGCTTTCAGCCAAGATCAATAGTTCAGCGGCACGTCCTTCTACCTGGGACTCTAGAGGTTATATTGCTCGCGCGCGTAGTCGCCCAAACCCACGACATCCAGCCGGGCGAGTGGGGCGAGGAAAGTCACCTGGATCACGCCCGGAGCACGCCCGATCTCGATGGCGCCGTTGACCGTCGCGCGGTTGCGCACCTCGGCCACGGTCATGCCCAGCAGTTTTGCCGCCCGCGCCAGGCCGTTCTCGATGGCGAGGTTCAGGTTGGCCGCCGTGCCGACCACGCTGATCGGGGCCAGCGGCTCGATCGCCGCCACCCCCCACTTTGTGGCCAGCCGCTGCCCCTTGGCCTGCTCGGCGGCGGTGAACGGGCGGGCCATCGGCGGAAGGTCTTCCTCCAGCGGGAACAGGACGGGACCATCCAGCGGATAGTTCTTCACGACCTCGATCTGCAGCGTCACGCTACCCGCGACGTCCATCGTGTGCCCCGCAATCTCGCCATCGCCCTGGCCCGCGTGCATGTCGCCCATGTAAACGCCGGCCCCGCGCACCTTGACCGGGCAGACGATGATCGCCCCCGCCCGCACCGCGTCGATATCCATGTGGCCATCGGTCTTGTGCTGCGCCAGCTGCTCGGCGGTGATCGCATATTCATGCGGTGCACCGACGAGGAACGACCCGAAATCGCCGGCATTGTGACTGTCGGGCATCGCCATCGACGGGCAGGTGCCAAGCTGGCCCATGAAGGGACGCATCCGCACCAGCGTTCCGGGCATGTCGGACGGCGCGAAGGTGAGGATCGAGTGCTGGCGGCTTTGATCCGGCAGGGCAGCATAATGGTTCGCGTCATGTGCAATGGTTTCAGCTGCAGCCCGTGGCAGCGTCAAGCCGACCGAACGGGTTTCATCAAAGGTCACCGTGTAGCCATGCACGATGGCAAAGGGCGTCACCGGGTTACCGCAGGTGTTGCACTTCACTGCCTCCTGCCCGATGCCTTCGACATGCGTCTCGGGCCAGACCGTATCGCAGACCGGGCAGCGTGCCGCCACATAGGGGTCGCCAAGGCAGAACCCGTCGGGCGAGCTGTCATGCCCGGACGCAGTAGCAATAGAGGTCACGGTTATGTCGCGGATGCGGAGCACCACCCCGTCGCCAACCTCGGCGCCTTCGACGAACACCGGGCGCGTCACCTCGTGGCCACCGCGCAGGGACGGCGTGATCATCGGCCCCCAGCAGCCTGGCGCGGTGTTGGCGATGATGGTGCCGCCGTTTTCGACGGGCCCCAGCATCGGTGCATCCGGGTCCAGAACGCTGTTGGTGAACTCCGACACCACGATGCTGCGGCGCGACGGTGTGTTTGTGCCATCTGGCATGGTGAGCCTCCCTGGGTTTCCGGAATGATTATACCTGCGCTCACAATCGGCAAGCAATTGCGCGCACTGTCTGCTCCACGTTCGCCAGGTTAGATGTTCGAGGTAGGACGGCGGGAGCAGATCAGAATGTGGGTGGAGAATTCACCCAGAGCACTAAGGCCGGTTGGTCAGTAGAGTTGTGATAGCTGTGCTCCAGATCGGAACGGAAGAAAAAGGAATCTCCTGCGGCTAGGACATGGCGCCTGTCCGCGACAGTAAGATTGATCTCTCCGCTGATGACGTATCCCACTTCCTCCCCTTTGTGGCGGATCGTCCCGCCGTTACTCGCACCGGGCCCTATGACGTGAATGTTGCCTTCTAGGGTGCGGTCCGCGGTGTATGGAATCAGCCGCTCCAAGCAGATCCCCGCGTCGGTCTTACCGTCATTGATCATCACCGATTGTCGCTCGCCCGCCTTGTAGACCACCACATCCTGCTCCTCCTCGGTGTTGAACAGGGCGGCGATGCTCGTATCCAACGCCGCAGCTACGCGATGCAGCATTTTTAGGGACGGCATAACTTTGCCACACTCGATTTTTGACATCATACTTTCTGAACAGCCGACAGCATCGGCGACGTCACGCAGGCGCAATTTCTTCACGCGGCGGGCATGCCGCAGACGTGGCCCGAAAAAGTCGACGCCGCGAAACGCTTGACCAACCGACGTCGCCTCGGAGGCTGCCAGCGCTCCTTTGTCAATCATCCGCTCGTCCCCCCCGAGACCAAAAAAGTCCACTTCGCCACTAGGCGGGTATCAATTTCCTGCAGTGTCGGAAACCCGCTTCCGAACACCTACGTAGGTTAACACGCAGTAATTCAAGCGACTTGACAAGCAGTCAAGTGTAGTTATCCATTTTCTGGATGGAAGCTTCGCCCGGTGACCTTTGGGTCGGGCAAATTGTGACAGGGAGATGCTGATGGCCGATCCGAAGCCACGTCGTGAGGCGCTTGTGAAAATTGCCTGCATCCAGATGGAGCCGATTGTTGGCGAAAAGGATCGCAACATCCGGCACAGCCTGACCATGATTGAAAAGGCGGCCGACGCAGGGGCAAGGTTGCTCGTGCTCCCGGAGCTTGCAAATTCCGGATACGTCTTTCGGTCACGTGAAGAGGCCTTCGAGCTTTCGGAAGCTGTGCCTGGCGGCCCGACCTGTGATGCCTGGATGGACGTCGCCAAGGCGCGCGGCCTTTACATAGTAGCTGGGATCGCCGAGCGCGACGGCGATGAACTCTACAATTCTGCCGTGGTCATCGGGCCCGACGGGTATATCGGCACATTCCGGAAGGTCCATCTTTGGAACGAGGAGGCGCTGTATTTCGAGCCCGGAAACCTTGGCTTCCCGGTCTTCAATACACCGATTGGCCGGATCGGAACCTTCATCTGCTACGACGGATGGTTCCCAGAAAGCTACAGGCTGTGTGCCTTGCAAGGGGCGGATATAATCTGCATCCCCACCAACTGGGTGCCTATTCCCGGTCAGGATCCGAAGCGCGAGGCTATGGCCAACATTCTGGTTATGGGGTCTGCTCATTCAAACTCGGTTTTCGTTGCTGCCGCAGATCGGGTTGGCACGGAGCGCGGTCAGCCTTTCGTCGGCCAGAGCCTGATCACAAGCTACACAGGCTGGCCGATCGCTGGCCCAGCAAGCGACAAGGACGAAGAAATCATCTATGCCGAGGTGAACTTATCGGACGCACGGCGCAAGCGGAACTGGAACGAATACAACCAGATCCTGCGCGACCGCCGCAGCGATGTTTACGAAGAAATGCTTGGGGCACCGGTCGAGCCCGGCTGGTACTAGGCCCGGGCTGACTTTCGCGGCCTGAAGAAAAAGAAACCGAATCCAACAGGAGTGATTGCAATGAACAGGAATCTACGAGAAGCGCCGGCGCAAAGCGGGATCAGCCGCCGGTCGATCCTGAAGGGGATGAGCGCGATGGCGGCGGCGCCGCTTGCCACGCCTTTCCTCAGCAACGCGGCCCATGCTGCCGATGCCATCCGCATCGGTGTCATCTCGCCGCTGACCGGAGCCTGGACGGTATATGGCGCGGCCCACATGGCGGGCTTCGAGCTCGCCGTGGAAGAGATCAACGCCGCCGGTGGTGCGAACGGCCGCCCTCTGGAAATCGTCGTGGGCGACTCCAAGACCGAGCCACGCATCGTGGTCGAGCAGGCCAACCGTCTGCTGCGGCAGGAAAATGTCGAATTCCTCGCGGGTACGTTCTCGAGTGCCGAGCGCAACGCGGCGGGGCCGGTGGTGCAGCAGGCCAACAAGCTGATGCTTTACCCCACGTTCTATGAGGGCCAGAGTCAGGAATTCTTCCCCGGTGTGTGCAACAAGAACATGTTCATGTGCGGACCGGAGCCATCACAGCAGGTTTGGCCGCATGTCGAGTACATCGTCAAAAACCACGGCAAGAAGTTTTTCCTGATCGGTTCCGACTACGCTTGGCCGCGTGAGACGAACAAGATGTTCAAGGAAAAATTCGCCGAGTTTGGCGGCGAGGTCGTGGGCGAGTCCTACATCCCGTTCAACACGCCAGAGTACGAATCCGTGCTGCGCGAAATTCGCGACTCGGGTGCGGAGGTGATATTCCATTCGTTGACCGGCAGCGACACGGTGAACTTCCGTCGTCAGTTCCATGCGGCCGGCATGAGCAAGGACATCATAATCTGGACGGTGGATGATGAAGAGGTGGTGACCTCAGGTCTGGGCGCAGAGGTGTCGGCTGGAACCTATGTCAGCTTCGATTATTTCATGACCATCGAAACCGAGAACAACAAGGTGTTCCTCGAAAAGCTGTTCAAGAAGTTCGGCAACGACACCCTGATGAACACGGTGGGCGTCGGTATGTACAATGCGGCACATTTGCTGGCGCAAGCGATCACGGCTGCGGGTTCTACCGACACCGACAAGGTGCGTGACGCCTTGCGCGGGTCGTCCTTTGCAGGTGCGCCACAAGGGTCGATCACCTTGCAGGCCGAAGATCATCAGGCGATCCTTCCGTCCTATCTGATGAAAGTGCGCGAAGGCTGGACCTCTGTGAATGACATGTTTGAACAGGTGCAGTTTTTCGACAAGGTGACGCCGGCCCCGGCCCGCTGCACCCTGCCGCTCTGATCCGAGCCCAAACAAGGCCCGCCAGCCCTGTCAGGCTGGCGGACACCAACGACAAGAAACGCTTGGAGGCAGAGTGTGTCAGACATTATCGGCGTAGCCATCGACTCGGTTCTGATCACCCTCGTCCTTTCCCTTGCCGCGTCCGGATTGGCTGTCGTTTTCGGCCTGATCGGCGTCATCAATATGGGCCACGGTGCGATGCTGACGCTGGGGGCCTATCTGACCTGGGCCACCACCACGGCGGGCCTGCCCTTCATTCTGGCAGTCCCGTTGGCGGCGTTTGGCGTGGCCATCGTCGGTCTGCTGCTGGAACATGTGTTGATCCGGCACTTCTATTCCAAACCTTTCGAGACCCTGCTTCTCACCTGGGGGTTTTTCATGGTGTCAACTGAAGTCATCAAGATCGTGTTTGGAACGGACTTTCGGGCGGTGTCGAACCCCTTGCCCGGAACGATTGAAATTGGCGCCCTGCAAATCCCGGCCTACCGAGCTGTCGTGGCGGTCCTTTCACTGCTGATCCTTCTGACCATCGGTTTCATTTACAAGAAAACGACCTTCGGCCTGCGGATCCGCGCCCTGGTCCAAAATCAGGAGGTGGCAAGTCTGCTTGGTCAGGATGCTTCAATGCTTTACAAGCAGGTGTTCGTGGCTGGGGCTTTTCTATCGGGTCTTGCCGGTGCGTTGATCAGTCCAATGCTGTCCATCGACCCCTATATCGGTAACGTCTATCTGGTTCGCTCATTCTTCGTCGTCACGCTTGGGGGCTTGGGTCTGCTGGTCGAGGGAACGATTATCGGCAGTTTCGTGATCGGCGGCAGTGAAACAATCTTTGCTCTGGCAACCAGCCAAGTCTTCGCCCAGACCATAGTTTTCGTACTCGCAGTAGTCCTGCTGCGGTTTTTCCCACGCGGCCTGCTGGCCGGCCGCGACTGAGGAAAACTGAACATGATAGAACCCCGCGTGCCCGTTTCCGCACACAGCCACCGCACCCGTTTCGGGGGCGAAGCCAAAGTTGCGATTGCCGTATTCGCCTGCCTCGCGCTGTTCCCGCTCTTTGTGTCTGGGTACATCGTCTACATCCTGCCGCAGTACATGATCTTCGGCGTTCTCGCGATGTCACTTGCGTTGCTGTGGGGAGTGACTGGCATCCTTAGCTTTGGCCAAGCTGGCTTTTTCGCGATCGGCGGCTATGCAATTGGCCTGATGACAAACGGATCGTTGCCTTTCGGCGGACTGTTCCTTGGTCTCATTGCGGCGGTTTTGCTGGGCTATCTGGTGGCGGCTCTGATCGGATATTTTCTGTTCAGCGCAGGTGTGCGCGATGCCTATTTTGTTCTCGTTACGCTGGCACTTTCGATTGTCGTCGAGCAGCTATCAGTCAGCCAGTCGCAGTTGACCGGGGGGTGGAACGGCATGTTTATCATGCGCCCGACGATCGATCTTGGGTTCACCCGCATCGAACTTTTTGCAGATATTCCGGTCTATTATGTCGTTCTTGCAGCCGTCGCCCTGATTTACGCAGGTCTCTACGCCTTTACCCGGTCGCGTTTCGGCAAGGTTCTGACCGGCATTAGGGAAAACGAGATGCGGCTGGTCTCTTTGGGTGTGCCGGCGGCCCTGCACAAGACAGCAGCCTTTGCCTTGTCTGGCGCCGTCGCTGCACTTGCCGGGGCATTGTACGGACTGCATTCCGGGTTTGTTTCTCCGTCGATCGGAGGTGTACTCTTCTCGACCGAGGTGGTGGTCTGGGTTGCCATTGCCGGACGCTCATCTCTCATCGGTGCGCTATTGGGAGGGATAATCGTCTCGTCTCTGTCGAACTATCTCAGCGCGATCACCCCGACCTATTGGCAACTTGCCTTGGGGCTGGTCTTCATTTTGACCATCGCCTTCTTTCGTGGCGGTGTTGCCGGCACACTGGAGCGCTTCGTGGCCAACAGACGGAGCGCACAGCCGTGAACCAACTTTTGTCGGTCGAGAAATTAACCAAACGCTTCGAGGGTCTGGTAGCCAACGAGGACGTAAACTTCTCCGTAGCAGAGGGTGAAATCCGATCGGTGATCGGTCCGAATGGGGCAGGAAAGACGACCTTTATCAGTATGATTTCCGGGCATCTGCGTCCAACAGAAGGGCGCATCTTCTTCCGCGGCACCGACATTACGGCGCTGAAGGTGCAACAACGCGCCCGACTCGGCATCATTCGCAAATTTCAGACTCCTTCAGTGTTCTTGGGACTGACAGCGCGAGAAAACATAGAGCTTGCTGTCATTGCGGCTGGCACACCCCGGGGCCAACGCCAGACCCGCCTCGACGAAGTATTGGATCTGGTGCGAATGACGGCTTTTGCGGATCGGGAGGCGTCTGTCTTGTCACATGGTCAACGCCAGTGGCTGGAGATCGGGCTGTTGCTGGGTGCCAAGGCGCAACTTCTGCTGCTGGACGAACCTACGGCGGGAATGACCGCGGAAGAGACACATGCAACTGGCACACTGATCCGGGATCTGACGCAAAGGCTGCGGCTGTCGGCTATCATCATCGAGCATGACATCAACTTCATCCGCGATCTGCAGGCGCCCATCACCGTGCTACACCTTGGCAAGGTCTTCTGCGAAGGCAGTTTCGAGGAGGTGTCGTCGAACGCTCATGTGCGCAACATCTACTTGGGCAACGAATAAGATGGACATCATCCTCGATCAGGTATCGGCCGGTTACGGTGGTTCAAAAGTACTTCGCGGGTTGTCCATGAAGGTCGAGTCCGGCTCAATATTGGGTGTTCTCGGGCGGAACGGGATGGGTAAGAGCACGCTCGTCCGCACCATTTCCGGTTTAAACATCCCTACGGCAGGCTCTATACTCGCTGGCGGGCGGGACATTACCCGTCTGCCGCCCCACCAGCGATCACGCCTAGGGATCGCGACGATCGTCCAGGGGCGGGGCATCTTCCCGCAACTGACTGTGCGAGAAAACCTTGAGATGGGTCGTTTGGGTGCGCCAGCAGACAAGCCGTCCCGACTGAACGAGGTTCTCGGCTATTTCGTCAGGCTGGGCGAGCGGTTGGACCAGAAAGCCGGCACCATGAGCGGCGGCGAACAACAGATGCTGGCCATCGGCCGCGGGCTCATGACGCATCCGCAGGTCATGCTGCTGGACGAGCCTTCAGACGGGATCATGCCAGTACTCGTTCACCAGATTGCCGAGATTCTGGTCGAGATCAACCGAATGCACAAACTCACAATCCTTATCGTCGAGCAGAATGTGCCCATGGTATTCCGCATGACTGACCGCTGCGTGATCATCGAAAATGGATCGGTCGTGGCCGAGGGGACGCGTGCCGACCTTGAAGCGACCGACGCCATGCGTGAATACCTTGCCATCTGAATTGCGCTCCAGCTGGAAAACTGCGTCATGACGGCCCTTGATCCGGTACAACTCACAACGCGCCTCGTCCGGCACAATACGGTCAATCCGCCCGGCAACGAACAGGCTTGCATCGACGATATTGCCAACATCCTTTCCGATGCTGGGTTCGATACGGAACTCGTGCAATTCGCGCCGGGCCGGCCGAACCTCGTGGCACGGTTGGGGTCCGGCTGCGCCTCTACGCCTCCGCTGTGCTTTAGCGGGCATGTAGATACTGTACCGTTGGGTGAGAAACCCTGGTCCTTCGATCCGCTCGCAGGCGAGGTGCGCGGCGGGAAAGTACTGGGGCGGGGCACTTCGGATATGAAAGCGGGTATCGCCGCAATGGTGACCGCCTGCATCGCCGAACGGGACCGGCTAAGCCAAGGCCCGGGCGTCGTGCTGGTGATCACAACCGCCGAAGAGACCGGCTGCGAAGGGGCGGCCGCATTGGTTCGGACTATGGATCTGGGCCCGCTCGAAGGCATCATCGTGGCAGAGCCGAGCCTGAATGCACCCTACTATGGCCACAAGGGGGCATTCTGGCTAGAGGCCGAAGCTACTGGCGTGACGGCACACGGCTCAATGCCCCATCTGGGCGTGAACGCCATTCTTAAGGCGGTCGATCAGATTCGTCGTTTGCAAGGATTTGCGATGCCCGTAAAGGGTGATGCCGCGCTTGGCCACATGACGTTGAACATCGGACGCATCGAAGGCGGGTTGAATGTCAACTCCGTTCCGGACCGCTGCCGGTTCACGCTGGACGTGCGCACCAATGAACATATCGAGCATCAGGTGCTGCTTGCGACGCTGCAGGCGTTCTGCAGCACCGACCTAGCGCTGACCAAACTGATTGACATCCCGAGCGTCTGGACTGCACCGGAAACTGCATTTGCGCGCAAGGTGACGTCGGTATGGCAACAGGTGACCGGGCAAGGTTTGCCGCCGCCCACCGCAGCAAGCTATTTTACCGATGGCGCATTCCTGCAGGGTAAAGACAAGTCCACGCCGGTCATGATACTAGGTCCGGGGGATCCTGCTCTAGCGCACAAGACAGACGAAACTTGCGACCTAGCTCGGATCTACGAGGCCGAGACGGTCTATCGTGCGCTAATGAGTTCGGCCTGAACAACAGCCATACCGTTGATTTTGCACTGAAAGGTGGTGAATTGTGTCGCCGTGACCTGCCGGGTTTTGTATGATTTTGGGCGAAACCCTGCAATTTCGGTTCTGCCATGAAGCACCGTCCGCGCCCTGAAGATCAGGATGACCTGCTGCGTCCACGTCTGATCGACATTATCGACGGGCGGCACGAGTTGGCGAAACTGGCAGCGCTGATCGACTGGGAGGTGTTCGAGCGGGAGTGGGCGGGTTTCTTTCCGTCTGCCAAGGGGCGGCCGGCGACAGAGCCGCGGTTGGTGGCGGGGCTGCTCTATCTCCAGCATGCCTATCGGCTGTCGGATGAGGCGGTCGTCGCGCGTTGGGTGGAGAACCCGTATTACCAGCACTTCACCGGCGAGGTCTTTTTCCAGCACAAGCTGCCTATCGACCCGTCCTCGCTGACCCGCTGGCGTGGTCGCATTGGCGAGGAAGATGTCGAATGGCTGCTGACCCAGACAATCCGTGCGGGGCAGAAATCTGGCACCATCAACGAGGACAGCGCGAAGCGCGTGGCAGTCGACACGACCGTGATGGAAAAGAACATCGCCCATCCGACGGATGCCCGGCTTTACGAGCGGGCGCGGGACCAGCTTGTGGCGCTGGCGCAGGAGGCCGGGGTGGAGCTGCGGCAATCCTATGCCCGCCTTGCGCCTAGGCTGGCGCTGCAGGACGGCCGCTACGCCCATGCCAAGCAGTTCAAGCGCATGCGTAAAGCGTTGAAAAGGCAGAAGGGCTATGCCGGTCGTGTCATGCGCGACCTGCGCCGCCAGCTCGATGGCATCCCCGATGGTGGCCTGCGCGACAGGATCATCGCCAGGCTTGCTCTGGTCTCGCAGCTCCTGCACCAGTAGCCCAAGGGGGCTGACAAGATCTACGCCCTGCATGAGCCCGAGGTCGACTGCATCTCCAAGGGCAAGGCACGTGTCCGATACGAGTTCGGCTGCAAGGTCAGCATGGCCACCACGCTGGACGAAGGCTTCATCGTCGGCATGCGCAGCTTTCCGGGCAATCCCTACGACGGCCACACTCACCGTCCGGCACTGGAGCAGGTGGAAATCCTGACCGACCAGCGCCCCGACCTCGCTGTGGTCGACCGCGGCTATCGTGGTCACGGTGAAAACAGGACCCGCGTTCTTATCAGCGGCACAAGGCGCGGCTTGACGCCAAAAGTGATCGCAGACCTCCGCCGCCGCAGCGCCATCGAGGCCGAGATCGGCCACATGAAAACCGACGGCCGCCTGTCACGATGCCCGTTGAAAGGCCATATCGGCGACGCCCTCTCCGCCGTGCTCTGCGCCTGCGGCCACAACATCCGCAAGATCCTGGCCCACCTGCGGGCTTGGCTTTCCTGTTTTGTCGTCACCCTGTGGGCTGCAAAAAGCGCGCTGCAATGGCGCCGTCAGACCGTCGTTCCAGCCCGAACACTTTGTTCAGGGTGAACTAATGAAACGTCGCCTCAGCCCCGCCTGATCCATCAGGGCCCCTGCTGGGGTGCAATCTGGCGGCATCTCCAAAAACGATACAAGGCCATGCGCCCCTGCTGCAGTTAGTAAACTGATGATCGCATCCGTTAAGGAACCTCGGCCCTCGTACCGCGGACAATGGGACGTGCAAAGCACAGCAGAGAACTTTAAAGCGACGCTGCTCCGGGCCCTGGTCACGCAAACAGCCGGTCAAGAGGCTCGACCAGATGTCCATGGCTGCGCAGGGTATCCGTAACGGCGCGTGCTGTCTCCAGCGCTGCGCATCCGTCACCATGGAGGCAGATGCTATGGAACGCCGTCGCGATGACGTTTCCTTGCCGCGTCACGATCCCGCCTGCCTCCACCATCCGCATCACATGGTCGCGCGCCTGCATTGGATCGTGCAGCACCGCACCGTCAATGCTGCGCGGGGTCAACTGTCCGTCCGGCTCGTAAGTCCGGTCGGCGAACACTTCGAGCGCCACGCGCAGGCCGGCCTCGGTCCCCGCAGAAGCCAGTTCCGACAGCACCGGGGCCAGCAGGATCAGTGACGCATCGCAGCGAGCAATAATGCGGGCGATCACGCCCGCCATCCGCGCGTCAGCGCAGGCCTGATTGTTCAGCGCGCCGTGCGGTTTGACATGGGTGATCGGCCAGCCGAGCACGCAGCCCATCTTGGCGATAGCGCCGATCTGATAGATCAGCAACGCCTCAAGTTCAGCGTCCGAAAGGTGCATTGCGCGCCGGCCAAAGCCGTGCAAATCGGCATAGCCCGGGTGCGCCCCGATGCTAACTCCGGCCTCGCGGGCGCGCAGGATCGTATCACGCATGACCAGCGGGTCACCGCCGTGCATGCCGCAGGCCACATTGGCCGTGCCGACAATGCCCAGCAGCGCCGCGTCGTTGCCCATTACGAAACTGCCATAACTTTCGCCCAGGTCTGCATTTACGTTCAGTCGCATGGGTTGGACTCCTCTTTGCCGGAATACAGGTGGCCGGGAAAATGGTCGGGCCGCGCCATGTCGACGGCCCCGCCGATCAGGCTGACTGACCGCAGCCGTCCCTCGATCATGCCGGGGTCGAATGCGGGGCCTATGCTGTCGATGGCGGCCTTGATCCTGGCCTCGTGTGCCGCAGCGATGCCTTCAGCCTCGGCGATCGACACAGAGCGGAACGTCAAGCGGTCGCCGGGAACGCAAGCCGAAAGGCGCGGCAGGTCGCTGCGGATAACTGTGGCGACCTTCGGATATCCGCCGGTCGTCTGCGCATCCGCCAGAAGGATGATAGGCTGTCCGCTACCCGGAACCTGAATCGCGCCCGGAGCTGCCCCGTCGGAGATGATGTCGGCTGTCTTGCCCGGAAGAAAGCTCAGCTTCTGCCCGTCCAGTCGCATCCCCATGCGATCAAGTTGGGGGGTCACCGTATAAGACGAACCAAAGAACGCTGCTGCCCCGTCCGGGTCCAGCCATTCATGCTGCGGCCCCGCAACCACGCGGATCGGTCCGGTTGCCGAGTCGATATCCTCTGTCACGCACAGGTCGTGGTCCAGAACGGGCCCGGCAAGGTCACGCAGCCGAAGCAGGTCGCCAGCCTGCAGGCTGCGACCCATTACCCCGCCAAAACCGGCGGCAAGACAGGTCGATCGGCTGTCGAGGCACAGGGGAAGATCGAGCCCGCCGCGAATGCCGATCAGCCCGATCGCAAAGCGTTCCGGCGGTTGCAAGTGCAACGCGTCGCCTGGCGCAAGCGTCGTCGCTGTCCAAACGCCGATAGGCCGGCTGCTGCCATCGGGGCGCTGCACGGTACCGCGGAGGGTCCCGCTGATTGCCACCCGCACCGGCCCCTCCGTCGCCACCAGAACCGGCGAGGACAGCGCCACCTCCAGCACCTCCGTCCCCGGCGCATTTCCCAGCAGCGCATTGACCAGCCGCAGAGCGCTGCGATCCAGCACGCCGCAGGCCGGAACGCCTTGGCAGCGCCCGTTGCGAAACCCGGTGTCCTGCACCAGGGTGCGGGCGCCGGGCGACTTTACGAGCAGCGCGGCGGCCATGTCAGCACGCAACCCGAAAGGCATCGCGGCTGCCGCCAGAGGCACGCAGGTCGCGGTCAAGATCCCGGAACTCTTCCCGTGTGATCGGTTTGAACCGGATGCTGTCGCCCGCTGCGAGCAGGGCGGGCACATCGCAGGTGATGTCGAACAGCGGCACGGGGCAGCGGCCGACTATATGCCAGCCGCCGGGGCTGTTCCACGGATAGATCACGCACATCCGGTTCGCGATCGCCACCGACCCTGCCGGCACCCGAAGCCGAGGTTCAGTGCGGCGCGGTCGGGCAAGGTCGGGCGGGAGGTCCCCCAGAAACGGCAGGCCTGGCAGAAATCCCAATGCGTAGACATGGAAAGTCGTCGCCTGATGGAGGGCGACAATCCGGTCGGGGTCAAGGGAAAGCGCCTCGGACAGGCTGGCGAGATCGAGTCCCAGTTCGGGGTGATAGCAGCAGGGCAACAGCCAAGACCGCCCCTCTGGCCGCTCTGTCGGGGCGACCTTGCCCAGAAGGCCGGTCAACCGGTCGGCGAGGTCGGACTGTGTGATCTGCAGGCAGTCGTAATGCACGGTGACCGAACAAAAGGCCGCCGCCACTTCGGACACGCCGGGTAACGCTCCCGACGCCATGGCCTGCTCGATCGCCCCCAGCGCGGCCGAGACCTTGGCCGAAGCTTCGAGGCCCACGCTGGTCGCCATTTCCAGCGTCACCGCCGTATCTGCAAGCGAGCGGACCGCTCCGATTCGCATGGGAAACCTTTCCAAGACCCGCTCCGACCCGGTGCCGGAGTTTGGAGCCTTCAGTAATTGAACGTTGGGACCATCGGATCGACTGCGGTGTCCAGCGTTGTCTGCACCGCACGCTTGACCGCGCTCGACATCATGTCGACGCTCATCGACGGCATTTCCACGAAGGGATAGACCTGCTGCGCCACCAGCGCCGGATGCGCGGGCACATGGATGAAACCGGCGCGGGTCGTCATGCCTTTCTCGGCAATCAGGTGCAGCACTGTATACATCATCTGGTTGCACAGATAGGTCGAGGGCGAGTTCGAAACCTTGGCCGGAATGCCGTTTGCCCGCAGTGCGGTCGCGATGGATTTGACCGGTAGAGTCGCCATCTGGGCGGCGGGTCCGTGGGCAAACACCGGCTCGCCGCCGTATTGTCGGCCGACGTTGTCGGGGATCGGAAAATCCATCACGTTGGCGGCGATCCGTTCCACCGCTATGACCGACAGACCTGGTGCCACGCCGAGGCTGATCCAGACATGCGGCTTCAGGGCATCTAGACGTTCCGACACGATTTCGGCCAACTTGTCAGAATCCACGGGCAACCGAACGGTCGTCAGATCGCCCGGCAGGTCATTTGCGCTGCGTAACTGGGCCAGAACATCGAGTGTCGGGTTTTCTGTGCCATGTGCAAAGGGCTCGAACCCGGTGATGACAATTCTTGGGACTTCGGTCATGGCGGATTTCCTTGTTTGCCAGAGTTCAGCAGAAAACAGGCGGCGTCGTGGCGGGGCGATGCGGCGGCCAGCAAGGGGCGTTCTGCCAGACAGCGATCGAACCGCATCGGGCACCGCGGGGCAAAGGCACAGGCGTCTTCCTGCGGCACACCGACGGCGTCCCCCTCGATCAGACCAAGATTCTCGATCCGCATCCGCCTCGGATCCGGGATCGGAATCGCGCCGAGCAGGGCCTTGGTATAGGGGTGCGCGGGCGAGCCACAGACCGCCTCTGCCGAACCGATCTCGACGATCCGCCCGAGATACATGACCGCGATCCGGTCACAGATCCGCTTGATCACCCCCAGATCGTGCGAAATGAAGATGTAGGAAAGCCCGAACTGCTGTTGCAGATCAAGGATCAGCTTCAGAACCTGCGCGCGGATCGACACGTCCAGCGCCGACACCGCCTCGTCAAAGACGATGATCTCGGGGTTCAGGACCAGCGCGCGGGCGATGGCGATCCTTTGACATTGGCCCCCGGAAAACTCGTGCGGATAGCGGTCCTCGTCCTCGGGCCGCAACCCCACCAGCGCCAGCAGGCGGCGGGCCTCGGCCCGGCGGTCGCGTGCCGTTCCCAGACCTTGCAGGCGCATCGGTTCGGTGATGTTGACCCCGACCGTCATGCGCGGGTTCAGTGACGACAGCGCGTCCTGAAACACGATCTGTATGCGCCGCCGCAGGTTGCGTTTGCGTGCTGCCGGCGCCGTGATGAAATCAACGCCGTCGATCTCGACCGTGCCCTGATCGGCGTCCAGCAGGGACAGGATCAGCCGCGACAGGGTCGATTTCCCGCACCCGCTTTCGCCCACCAGCCCCAGCGTTTCACCCCGCGCCAGGGAAAACCCGACATCCGCCACGGCCTTGACCGACCCGGAGGAACCGCCCCGCGCGGCAAAGGATTTGGTCAGTCCAGCGACCTGCATCACAACGTCAGACAACGGCGGTCTCCTCTTGCACCAGCAGGCAGGCCACGGAATGGCTGCGCGACACGGCCCGCAGCGCAGGGTCGGTGGTCCGGCAGACGTCCTGCACCAGTGGACAGCGCGGCGCAAAGCGGCAGCCCCTTGGCAGGTCCTTGAGGTCAGGGGCCATGCCGCTGATAGGTTGCAGCGGAACCGATCGGTCATCCTCGATGCCCGCGACGCAGGCCAGCAGCGCCTTGGTGTATGGGTGCCGGGGGGCGTGGAACAGCGTATCGACATCGGTCTGCTCGACGATGCGGCCCGCATACATGACCATCACTGTATCGGCCATGGCGGCCACCACGCCCAGATCATGTGTGATCAGGAGCATTGAGGCGTGCATCTCTTGTTGCAGATCATGCAGCAGGCGCAGGATCTTGGCCTGCACCGTCACATCAAGGGCCGTCGTGGGTTCGTCGGCAATGATGATGGCTGGCGCACAACTGATGGCCGACGCGATTAGCACGCGCTGCCGCATCCCGCCGCTGAAATGATGGGGATAGTCGTGGATGCGCCGGGCCGCATCGCTGACGCCCACCCGCACCAGCAGGTCGATCGCCTGCCGTTCGGCCTCGGCCGGGGTGATGTCGCGGTGGGCAAGGATGGTTTCGGTGATCTGTCGTCCGATGGTCAGCGCCGGGTTCAACGACGTAAGCGGGTCCTGAAACACCATGCCGATCTGCCCGCCGCGCACATCCTCCATCCCGCGTTCGGGCATCGTCAGCAGATCGCGACCGTCCAGCAGGACACGGCCTGCAATGATCCGGCCCGGCGGCTCGATCAGGCGCATCAGGGAAAGGGCGGTCGCGGATTTCCCCGACCCCGACTCGCCAACCAACGCCATCGTTTGGCCGGGCGTCAGGACGAAGCTGACGCCGTCCACCACGGTTGCGCCGTCACGATCGCTGCCAAACCGCGTGGTCAGGTTTTCGACGACAAGGCTGGGGATTTGGGCCGCGCTCATCGCCGGATCGTCCGCGGGTCAAGCGCATCGCGGATGCCATCTCCGATGAAATTGAAGGCCAGCGACACGACAAGGATCAGGAGACCCGGCAAGACGGTCACATGCGGGGCCTTGCGCAGCACCACGCGGCCGTCGGCGACCATGGCCCCCCAGTCCGCCGTGGGTGGCTGCACGCCTAGCCCCAGAAAGCTGAGCCCCGAACCGACGACAATCATTAACCCCATCAGGGTCGTGGCATAGACGACGACCGGGCTGAACACGTTGGGCAGCACATAGCGCGTCAGGATGGTGAAGGACGATCCGCCGGCTGCTCGCGCCGCCTCGATGAACGGCATGGGCATCACCCCGTCGGTCGCCGTGCGCGCCAGCCGCGCGAAGTATGGGATCAGCACCACCGTGATCGCGATGACTTCTGTCAGAACGCCGGGCCGCATCGCCCCCGCGATGGCAATCGCTAGCAACACCATCGGAAAGGCAAAGATCACATCAAGGCAGCGCATGATGATCTGATCGGCAAGCCCGCGAAAGAACCCCGCAAGCACGCCCAGCAACAGGCCGATCAGGCCCGCCACGATGGTCGGCACGACTCCGACGATCAACGACACACGGCCACCGTAGAGCAGCCGCGCAAGCATGTCGCGCCCCTGCTGATCGGTGCCCAGCAGGTGACCCGCCGTTCCCATCGGGGCGTTGCGGGCCAGATTGTCAGCCTCGTCAGGCGTGTAGGCGGATAGGACAGGCGCAAACACCACCGCGACCGCTATCACCACAAGGAAAATGGCCGCAGCCAGTGCAGCGCGGTCGCGGGCGAAGGATTTCAGCCGCCAAGCCCTCTGGGCGGGCGGCACCCCCCCTTGTAAAGACATCGGCGTCACGGATGCAGGGCGGGGCCGGTCGGTGTGCGGGTGCAGGTCGGGGGCCGTCATATCTCGCGCAACCTCGGGTCCAGCATCGCGTTGATCGCGTCAACCGCGATGTTCGCCAACACGAAGGCCAGCGCAATCAGCAGCGTTGCCGCCTGCAACACCGGCAGGTCGCGCGCGGTGATCGAGTCGTACAGCAGCGACCCCAGACCCGGCCAGGCGAACACCACCTCGGTCAGCAGCGCGCCGCCCAGCAGGTAGCCCAGTTGCAGGCCGGTGATCGTCACGATCGGCGGCAGGGCGTTCAGGATCACATGGCGCCGCAGCAGGTCACGGCGTTGCAGCCCCTTGGAGCGCGCGACGCGCACATGGGCACGGCCCAGCACATCAAGGATGCCGGATCGCACGATCCGCGCAATGATCGCCGCCGGACCCAGGGCCGTCGTGACGGCGGGCAGAACCAGATGGTGCAGCAGATCCATCGTGCCGCCGTCTCCCGCAAAATCCTCCATCCCCGACACCGGGAACCAGCCAAGGTCGATGGCGAACACCAGAACCAGCACGAGCCCAAGCCAGAAGGGCGGTGCGCTGCCCGCCATCAGCATGCAGGATGTGGCGATCCGGTCGAACAGCGAATTGGCCCGCAGCGCGGTGAAAAAGCCGATCCCGTATCCCAGGACGATGGCCAGCAACAGGCTGGCCGCTGTCAGGATCAGGGTGTTGACGAAGCGCGGTAGAACCAGATCCAGAACCGGGATCTGCGTCGCGATCGAGGTGCCGAAGTCCCCCGTCAAGACTCGGCCAAGCCATTGGAAATACTGAACCGCCAGCGGACGATCAAGACCGAGGGCGCGGCGCAGTTCTTCCTTGGCGGCCTCGGTCGCCTGGGGCCCGAGCAATACGGTGGCCGTATCACCCGGGGCCAGTTGGACCAGCAGAAAGATCACGATGGACACGCCGAAGATCACCGGCAGAACCCCGAGAAACCTTTTGGCAAGAAACGCGCCCATCGTGCCGTCTTTATCCTTGGCTCATTCGATTGAAACGATCGACAGATCGAACCAGTCTTCCGGCGGATTGACAAAGCCCTTGACGTTCGGGGCAAGCATCATCGGCTGCATGTCATCGACCACGGGCACAAAGGCCGCGTCATCCATGATGATCCGGTTGGCCTGCTGATACAGGGCCGCCGCCGCCTCGGGGTCCGCAGTGACAATGGCCTCGTCCAGCAGAGCGTCGACCTTTTCGTTGCAGTAGGCGCCCGAGTTCTGTCCGTTCGGCGCAATGGTGTCACAGCGCGCCACGATTCCGATCCAAGCTGGCGTCGACATGCCCCAACCGATTTCGTTCATCGCGATGTCGGGCGTCATGCCCCCGGCCCATTTGCCAAGGTAGGTCACCCATTCATACTTTCGTAGCTCCAGATCGATGCCGACCTTGGCCAGATCGCGCTGGATCCAGGTTTCGACGATCTCGCCCGTGCCGTATTGCGGAATTTCAAACACCATCTTCAACCCGTCCGCATACCCGGCCTCGGCCAGCAGTTTCTTGGCGCCTTCGGGATCATAGCTGTAGCTTTTGAAGTTCGGATCATAGGCGTCCGTTCCGGGCGACAGCATCCCGTATTCTGCGCGCGCGGTGCCAGCGTAGATTTCCTTCGCAATCCCCTCGCGGTCGATCGCCATGTTGATCGCCTGCCGCACCCGGATGTCCTGCATCGGCGGGAAGTTGTAGTTAAGGTGGATGTAGTTGATGAACGGCACGTTTTCGTTGGTCGTCAGCACAAAGCCTTCGCTGACCAGACGCTCGATCTCATCCCAGGGCGGGGACATCATGTGAATCTCGCCGCTTTCCAGCGCGTTCACCCGGGTTGCGGGATCCTGCAGCGGGCGGAAGATGACCTTGTCCAGCAGAGCCTTCTTGCCCCAGTAATCCGGGAAGTTCTCGATCACGGTCTTCACGCCCTGATCGCGTTCGACGAACTTGAACGGACCGGTGCCGACGGGATGTGCCGCAACGCCGTCGTTGCCGTATTCCTTGACCGAAGCCGGGCTGATCATCAGCGGCTGGCCATAGCTTTGCAGTCCCTGCCGCAACCACTGATAGTTCGGGGCGGTCAGGGTGATCCTGACGGTCATCGGATCGACGGCTTCGACGCTCTTGATCCACTTGGTATAGGCAATCACAAAGGCCTTGGCCTTGGGGTAGAAGTTGGGGGAGCTTTCGTCCCAGAACCGCTCGAAGTTGAACTTGACTGCCTCGGCATCGAACGGTGTGCCGTCGTGAAACTTGACACCCTCGCGCAACGAGAACGTGTAGACCAGCCCGTCATCCGAAATCGTCCAGGATTTGGCCAGACCGGGGATCAGCGCCGGGGTCGCGGCGGTGGGGTCGGTCAGATCCTCTTTCACCAGTCCCTCGAAGATCTGGTAGGTGATCTGATAGGTGCTCCACCCGCCCGTCGCATGCGGATCGAGGATGTCGGTTTCTGCCGGCATGCCCCAAATCAGCGTCCCGGCCGCCTGGGCAACCCCCATTCCCGCTGGAATGAATCCAACGGCGGCCATTGCCAGCGCCAGACATCCCGCAAGCTTGTATCTTGTCATCGCGTTCTCCCAAAACGCCGAAGCGGCATTGGCTTCGGATTGTTGCCCATCACCCTGCGCCCTGTCACGAACGCACCTACGCAATCCAAACATCGCACCGGACCGCGCCGAAATCCGCGTTCGCGGGGCTCAGCAACAGCGCGTGCCCTGTCACGATAACACCGGCGTGATGCGAGTCCACGGGTTTCATCGACAAGTCGTCAACGAATCGTCGCCAAATAGTCAGCGATTAAATCTTGTGCAGAACCGGGCGGACGAACCACCCGCACCCGTGCGACGGTCGATTGGTGTGGTCTAAAGCGACGCTGCCGCCCGCGCGGCCTGATCGTAATGCCCCGAAATCACCCGCATCTGGGCGGCGATCCTGGATAGGGCCAGTTGGTCCAGCCCCAGCGTTTCGACCGATCGCACCAGCAGCGCCTCGCGGATTTCGTGATAGCGCTGGCAGACGTTGGCGCCCTGTTCGGTGGTCACGATCAGTTTTTCTTTGCCCTGCATGTGGCTCGACACCAGTTGCAGCCGCGCCAGTTTTTTGATGGCATAGCTGACCACATGCGTGTCCTCGATGTTCAGGACAAGGCAGATGTCCGCCAGTCGCTTGGCCTTGCTGCGGTGATGGACGGTGTGCAGCACCATGACATCGATCGGCGACATGTCCGAAACTCCGGCGGCGGCCATGCAGCGCACGATCCAGCGGTCGAACGCATGCGAGATCATTATGGCGCTGAATTCGAACTCTGACAGCGCAGGCATCGCCCCGGCCGCAAGATGGGCCGACGACACGACCGGCCCGCTGAACTCGTTTGCCTTGGCTTCCATCCGCCGATCCTCTCGCTGCTGCACAGGTGAGTAACGAGCGCGTCCTTTGTTGTCTATCTTGCTGTGTCCTCCGTTCTGAAGCCGCTCAGCACGTTTTGGTCGCGCGCGATGCGAAAGCCGGTTGCCAGACTTTGCGACGGCAACTAGCCTTCTGAGGGCGCACAACGATCACGTGCGACAGCGATCCCAGCACCGTCAAACCGTCTGGAAGGCCGATCATGACTGAACTCTCTTATCTGGATGTCCCGAACTTCATGCTGCAAAAGGGCGGTTTCCTGCCGCATGTGCGCATGGCCTACCGCACCATCGGCACGTTGAACGCCGCACGAGACAACGCCGTTTTGGTGCCGTCATGGTATACCGGCACCGAAGCCGACAGCGAGGCATACCTGACCGGCAAGGACCGCGCGCTGGACCCGGCAAAGTATTTCATTATCCTGACCAACCTTCTGGCTAACGGCGTGTCGTCGTCGCCGTCAAACACCGCAGCACCCTTCGAAATGGGCCGGTTTCCCAAGATCACCCTGCATGACAACGTGAGCTTGCAGCACAAGCTGGTGACCGAAACGCTGGGGCTGGATTCGCTGCGGCTGGTGACCGGCTGGTCGATGGGCGCGTGTCAGGCCTATCAATGGGCGGCCCAATATCCCGACATGGTGCGGGCCTGCGCGCCGATTGCGGGATCGGCCAAGACCGCCTCCTACAACAAGGTGTTCCTGCTGTCCTTGCGCCGCGCGCTCGAGCTGGACGCGGCCTTCAACGCCGGGTTTTACGACCGGCCTCCGATCGGCGGACTGCGTGCCTTTGCTTCGATCTATGCAGGCTGGGGACTGTCCGAGCCGTTCTACCGGAATGCCGCCTTTGCCGACTTCAGCGCGCATGATCATGAAGAATTCGTTGCCTATTTCTGGGAGCCGTTCTTTCAAAAATGCGATGCGAACGACCTGCTGTCGCAACTCTGGACTTGGGAAAAGGGCGATATCAGCGATAACCCGGTTTACCGGGGGGATTACGTTGCGGCGCTGAAGGCAATCAAGGCACGCACGATCATCATGCCGGTGGACCTTGACCGGTATTTTCCGCCCCAGGATGCGCAGTTCGAAGCAGAGCATATCCCAAACGCCGAATGCCGCGTCATTCGTTCAGACTGGGGCCATATGGCCCCGATGAATCCAAGCGATTCGCCGACGATCGACGCCGCATTGCGTACGCTGCTTGAGGAGTGAACTACCGACCCGTCTTGAAGGCGCGCCGCATCGATTGCCTGCTGAGGGTCAAGGTCCGCAAAATAATGATAACCGTTCAGGTAGCAAGTCCGATCGAAGCGGATCTTGCTACCTGAACGGGGTCGGCAAGGCGGCACGAGCAAGACAAGCCATAGAAGTTCTATGCATCAGCGATCAGTTTGCCCCAGACGATCACGGGCGTGACCATAGCGCGCAATAGCAGGGGCGAACTCTGTGGCCCGCGTCGAGTCAGGCTGGTAAATGCGCCCGTTGCTGGACACCGAGGCGGCGGCTTGGATGATGTCGGCAAAGATGCCAGCCGCCGTCGCGGCCAACAGGGCCGCACCACGCGCGCCGAATTGCGATCCTTCGGGCACGATGACCGGTTTGCCCACGACATCGCAGATCATCTGCACCCATCGCTCATTCTGCGCGCCACCACCGACCAGCAGCAGCCGGTCTCCCTTGAATAACAGCGCATCGAGCAGGTCGCGGATGGCGAAGGCAACGCCCTCGACCACGGCACGGAACAGACAGGCGCGGTCGTGGCGGGGCGACAGGCCGTCGAACTGCGCACGTGCATGCGGATTGACGCGGGGCGCGATAATGCCGCTGTCGGACAGATAGGGCAGGTAGGTCAGACCCTGCGCGCCGGGGGGCGTCGCGTCGAGCATGCGGTCGAGCTCGGCAAAGCGGTCGAGCCGCTGCGCAAGATCCGGTGCCAGCGTGGCGAAGGCCCAGTCGAGGTTCGACGTACCCGCGACATTCAGCATCGCGCGATACCAGCGGCGACCAGGCAGCGTGAAGAGAAGGCCGATGTCTGCGGGCTTAAACACCGGATGGGCTGACGTTACCCCGACCATGCAGGCGGTGCCAAGCACGACGGTGGCGGTTCCGAGGGCCAGCCCGCCCGCGCCGATGATGGTGGCAGCCACATCGCCCGTGCCGACGGTGACGGGCAGACCTGCCGGCAGGCCCAGACGTGCGGCGATTTCGGGCAAGAGGCCCGCGAGCACGGTTTCCGACTCCAGGACCGGCGGAAGGAGGTGCGTGTGACGCTTGAGGCCGAATA
This sequence comes from Tabrizicola sp., assembly GCF_030694085.1. GTDB lineage: Bacteria > Pseudomonadota > Alphaproteobacteria > Rhodobacterales > Rhodobacteraceae > Tabrizicola. Next base: position 26,847 of record NZ_JAUXZE010000079.1, read on the forward strand.
GGTCGATCATCGCTGCTGATCGATCGCGCGCAATGGTGGAACCCGGAAGGACCGCCGCCTCGCTACGGTCAGTCGCGATGCGGCCTGTCAGGCGGAAATGCAAATAATCCTTGTAGCTGACGACATGCGCGGCCCGCGCCAGAACCGCAGGCTCATGACGCGCTAGCCACGCCATCACCGGCAGGGTGCAGCCCTGCTGCATCACTGATCCCGAAGCGGCAAAGATACGCTGCAGAAACTGCGGGTCGCGGGCGATGTGCGCGGCAATAAGGCCTTGAGCGCGGCTGTCCTCCCAGGTGATGGCGGGGCGCAGGGGGGTACCCTGCGCATCGAGCACCCAGGCCCCGACCATGGCCGCCGACAGGCCGATGCCCGCGATGGCGCGGCGATCTGCGCCGAGACCCGCGACAACCTCGGTGATAACCTCAAGCGCAGCTTGCCAGCATGCGCCGGGGTCCAGCTCGCTCCACCCCTCCTGAGGGCGGTGTATGGTGGTCGACCTTTGCGCGACCGCCAGCTGGCGGCCGCTTGTGTCGAACACCGCCGCCTTGGTGACCGAGGTTCCTGCATCGAGGCCGATGAACAGTCGGTCGGTCATGCGGGCGTGCCCGCATGGGTGACAAAGCGCTGCCACGCCGCCGCCATCGCTGGGGCGGTCGCGGGGTCTGGGGCGTGCGTGCGCTCGATGCGGACGCAAGTGGCGATCAGCGCGGCCAGATCGGCCGTCCCTAGGCCCGCGCGGGCGAGGATCGCGGCTCCAACGGCCGAGGTATCGCCTTCGGCCACCACATGCACATCCCGCTGCAGTGCGTTGGCGATGATCTGGCACCACGCGGCCGAGCGCGCGCCGCCTTCGGCGAGGTGGATGCGGATGATCGGCACGCCCGCCGCTGCAAAGGCGTCGATGCAGGCGCGGATGTTGAAGGCGACGCCTTCGTAGACTGCGCGAACGATGTCGGGGGACCCATGGCTGGTGGTCAGACCGGCAAAGGCAGCCTTGCGGGTCGCATCGTTCCAAGGTGTCCCGGCACCGGCGAGGAACGGCAGGAACGTAAGGTCCTCCGCGCCGGGGCGGGAGCGGTGCACCAAACGCTCCAGATCGGCAAAGCTGACCTGGCCACCGGTAAACCCCTCGATCAACTCCCTCAGCCAGGCGATCGACAGCCCGCCCGCCGGGATCAGTCCCAGCCACAGCTCGCGGTCTGGAACCACATGGGCCATGCGCCAAAGGCCCGCAACTAGACCCATGCCACGGTTCGGAACGGCGGCGACGACATGGCCTGCGGTGCCAAGCGTCACGGCGACCGTGCCGGGCGCAAAGGCCCCGCAGCCGATGGCGAGCGCGCCGGTATCGCCGGAACCAGGAACGACCGGAGTGCCTCGGCGCAGCCCGGTCTCCTCGGCCACCGCAGGGAGGACACGGCCTGCAATGGCTACGGATGGAATGATGGGGGCAAGCCTATCGCCGGCGTGCCCTGCAAGATCCGGAGCCCACGCGCGTTGTTCCAGGTCCATCATCAGGGTGGCCGAAGCCTCGTTTGGCTCCGTGGCAAAGCAGCCGGTGAGCCGCCACAAGATGTAGTCCTTGACTTGAAAGATGCGGGCCGTGCGGGCAATCGCATCGGGCTCGTGGGTGTTCAGCCACTGCAGTTTGGGCAGGACCGCGATGGGCGATATCGGGGACGACGCCGTCTGCACAAGACGGCGCGCGTGGTGCGTCTGAAGGGCCGCCGTCTCGACCCCGGCGCGCTGGTCGAGCCAGATCAGGCCAGGTCTGATGACCGCACCACCGTTGTCCACCAGTACGAGGCCGTTTAGCTGACCCGACAGACCTATCGAGTCGATCGACTGCGTGCCGACCTCGCGCGTAATCGCCCGGCAGGTCGTGATCGTTGCATCCCACCAGTCGCGCGGGTCCTGTTCGGCCCGGTCGGGGGCGGGTCTGGCGGTCGGGTAGCTGGCGGTCGCACGGGCGTGCACGCGGCCCTGACTGTCCATCGCGACCGCCTTGACCGCCGAGGTGCCAAAATCGAGGCCAATGGTCAGACCCTCAGCCACCCCGGCGGCCCTGCTGATAAAGAATTGCAGCCGCCGCGATAACGAGGCCCTGCACGATCAGCTTGCCGGGTTCATCGACACCGAACACTGTCAGCAGATTCAGCACCATCACGAGCAGCGCCGTGCCGAGCATTGTGCCGACCGCCCCGCCCGCCCCTCCGCCAAAGACCGCTCCGCCCAGGATCACTGCCACGATGGAGCTGAGCACATAATCCGCCCCGAGATTGAGCGCGCCGGTGCCGACAAGGCCGGTCAGCACCAACCCGCCGAGCGCTGCGAAAAATCCGGAGAGGACATGCGACACCAGCAGCGTCCGGTTGACCGGGATGCCTGAATATGTGGCCGCCGAGGGATTGTCGCCCGCCGCAAAGATATAACGGCCAAGCGCCAGCCTGCGCAAGAGCACCCAGGCCACGATGCCAAAGGTCAGCCACACGAGGCCCGACACCGGCACAACCCCGATCCGCCCGCGCCCCAGCCACTTGATCACTTCGGGCACGGAACTCCCCGGCGCGCCGCCGGAGTATAGGAACCCCAGCCCGGTGATGATCGCCGCCGTGCCCAACGTCACCACGACCGCAGAGCCGCGCAGGACAGTGACAAGCACGCCGTTGGTGAGACCGATCACCACCCCGGTACCAAGGGCGAGGAAGATCAGGATCGACGGCGGATACCCCTTCCACATAGCATGCGCGACGATGAGGTTGACGAGCGCAATCGTCGCCCCCACTGACAGATCGAGCGAGCGGTTGGCGATGACGAAGGTTTGCCCCAACGCCACGAGGCCCAGCGGGGCGGCTTGGCGCAGCAGAATCATAAGGAACGACAGCGAGAGAAATTGTGGCTGGGTAAAAGCCGCAAAGACGCAGACCAAACTCAGGCCCCAGAAGGCGGGCGGCAGCATACGCAGGACCGCGCTCACAGGCCGGCCTCCTTGCGGCGAAACAAGCTGACGGCGGTTACCAGCAGCACCCCCTTGACCACGAACTGATAGTACGGCGACACGTTGGCGAGGTTCAGCCCGTTATTCATCAGGCCGATGATCAGAACGCCCGCCACGGTGCCTATGGGCCCGCCCACGCCGCCCGACAACAGTGTGCCCCCCAGAACCGCCCCCAGAACACTGTCGAGGCCAAGCGCACTGCCGACGTTCGGATCACCCGATGCGAGCCGGCCGGTCAGATATGCTCCCGCCAGCGCCGCCATCAGCGAAGAGATCACATAGGCCATGACGCGGATGCGAGGGGCCTTGATCCCGGTCATCCACGCAGCCTGCGGGTTCTGTCCGGTCGCGTAAAGCTGCACGCCAAAGGTTGTTCCATGCACCAGCCAGATCGCCGCCGCCGTGGCCGCAATGATCCAGTATAGACCAACTGGGAGGCCGAGGAATGTGCCCGACGCCATCTGCACAAGCACCTGCGGCGCAACACCGCCCGGCGTGGGCAGCAGCAACAGCGCGAAGCCCTGCACGATCGAGCTGGTCGCCAGCGTCATGATGATCGGGTGCACACGCAGGTGGACGCAGCCCCAGCCGTTGACCAAACCGACGGCCGCCGCAGCCGCGAAGGCTATCGGGATCTTGACAGGATCGGCCATGTCCAGCGTCAGGATAGCCGAGGACAGCGAGATCACTGCGCCGACCGACAGATCGAACCCCGCGCCTAAGAGAACGAAGGTCTGGCCAAGGGACACTAGGAACAGCGGCGCGAGTTGTGCGGCCAAGTTGGACAGGTTGACGGCGGAAAAGAACGTGCCCGGCACCGTGACGCCCAGCAGGGCCACCATCAACGTCAGCGTCGCAAAAGATAATGCGGCCCCCCGTTGGCGAAACCAGAATGCATCAACCCGAAACCGGGCAATCAGCCCGCGACGCGGGGGGACTTCGGGCTTGCCTTTCATGCGGCATCGCTTTCAAAACTGGGCAGGGCAGCGCGCAAAAGGGCGTCCTCGGTGGCGATCTCGGCCGCCATTTCTGCCACGATCCGGCCGCTGCGGATCACAAGCAGCCGGTCGCACAGGCCGATCAGTTCCGGCAACTCACGCGAGGTCACTAGGATGCTGCGCCCCTGTGCCGCAAACGAGCGCAGCTGGCGGTAGATCTCGCGCTTCGCCCCGACATCGACTCCGCGCGTCGGCTCTTCGCAGAGCAGAACGCTCGCACCGGCGTGAAGCCAGCGGCCGAGTACCACCTTTTGCTGGTTGCCGCCCGACAGGTCGATCACCCGTGTCCACGCATCCGGGGCCTTGACCCCAAGCTGGTGCATCACCGCGTCGATCTGCGCGCCCATGTGCGGCACCCACGACAGCAGCGGGCGGCGAGCCAATTCGGCTGAGGCCATGTTGGCGCTGATATCCAGCGACAGGAACAGACCGTCGTCCTTGCGGCTTTCCGGCACAAAGCCGATCCCTTTCGCCATGCGCGCGCGCGCCGATGCCGCCTCGATGCGGTCGGCACCCAGCGTCAGGGAGCCCGCGAGGGCCGGCTGGAACCCCGCAAGCAGGCGCATCAGAGCTTGCTGGCCTTGACCTTCGAGACCCGCGATCCCGACGATCTCACCCTCCCGGAGCTCGAGCGAGACGGGATGCGGGGAGGCGTCGCCCGCCAACACATCGGCGCGCAGGAGGACTGGGCCGAATAAGCCCGTGCGGGGCTCGAAAAGCTCTTCGATCGGGCGGCCGACCATGCCCTGGATCACCGCATCGACCGTGGTTGTGGCGGTGTCCACGCAAGTGACGAAACGTCCGTCCTTCAGGATGGTGATGTCATCGCACAGCGTGAACACCTCGCTTAGCCGATGCGAGATATAGAAGATCACCTTGCCTTGAGATGCGAGCCGCCGGATCAGAGCGAAAAGGATTTCAACCTCGTGGCTGGCGAGCGCCGCGGTCGGCTCGTCGAAGATGAAGACCGAGGCGTCGGCGAGGACACCCTTGGCGATCTCGACCATCTGCTGTTCCCCGACCGACAGGGCGCCGACTCGGATGTCCGGGTCGATCTGCAGATCGAGCGCAGCCAGCGCCCGCGCAGTGTGGCGGCGGATCTCGGCGCGGCTAAGCCGGTGGGTCCGGTCGCGTTCGCGCCCCAAAAAAAGGTTTTCCGCCACGGACAGGTTCGCCAGCAGGGAAAACTCCTGAAAAACCGTCGAAATGCCGGCCTTTTGCGCGTCGCGCGGTTGATCAAATGCGACGTCGCGGCCGCGCAGACGGATGGTGCCCGTGTCGGGACGGTGGACGCCCGACAAGAGCTTCATCAGGGTCGATTTGCCAGCACCGTTTTCGCCCATAACTGCGTGGATACGGCCCTCATGCCCAGCCAGTTGCATATCCTGCAGCGCGCAGACTGCACCGAAGGATTTGCTTAAGCCGCGCACCTCAAGCAGCGGTGCGCCCTGCCGCTGGGCCGGGGCCGCGCCGTTCAATTCCCGTAAAGTTCCTTGAGCTTGTCATCCGGCAGGATCGAGCCGACCCAGTAAGAGTCGTTCAGGTCCGGGCGATAGAGTTTGTCGAGATCCGCCGACGTGAATGGCTCTGACACCACCTGATACTCGGTGTAGATGTCCTGACCGTTCAAGACGCCCACCGCCGCCGCGATCCCCTCGGCTACCATCCAAGTCGGATTCTGCGGCGCGATTGAGTCAAAACCGCTGTCCCGGTTCTTCTGCCAGGCACCGAAGAAGCCGTTGTTGGCCTCCCCGGTCATCGGCACCAGGTCCCGACCGAGCTCGCTGAACACCTCTATGCAGGCCTGCGTCATCGCGCCGCCCGAGGACCACACTCCATCGATCTGCGGATGGGCCAAGGCGAGGCTTTCGCAGGCCTGACGCCCCTGATCGTAGGACCACTGGGCATATACCTCGCCCACCACCTCGATCTCGGGGTTCTTGGCGAAGGCCTCTGCCGCGCCTGCCCAACGGTCTGTGTCAACAGAAATGCCGGCGATGCCGCGCAAGGCGATCACCTTGCCTTTGCCGCCCATGGCCGCGGCAAGAAATTCACCGCCGTCACGGCCGAACTTCACCTGATCGGCGAGGATACGAACGGTCGCTTTTTCGGTCTCCGCGTCAGCGGCCACGATGATGATCGCAACCCCTGCGTCATAGGCCTTTTCCAACACCGGTACGACGGCGACAGGAGAGGTCGGGTTGATCACGATGGCATCCACGCCTTGAGCAAGCATGTCCTCGATGTCGGCGACCTGCTTGGCGGGGTCGAAATTGGCGTCAGTGACGATATAGCGCTCAATCTCGGGAAATTGGTCCGCTCGCCACTGCGCCTCTTCCAGCAGCTGGATGACCCAGCTGTTCCCGGTGAATACGTTGGAAAAGCCGATCGTGTATTTGCCGTCACGCCGCGCCTCGTAGCGGGACCCATCGACGAGGGTCGCGCCTTCGGCGGCTCCGAGGCCCGAGTTTAAGACCACAGTGGTTTGAGCGCCGACGCTGGACGCAGCAAGCGTGGCTGCAAGCGCGGTGCAGGTGCCAAGAAATCTCATAACCCGTTCTCCCCCATTTTTCGCCCGTGAGCAGGCCAGCCAGGACACTCCGGACAGGGCTGCAAAAGGCATCTATGTTTTTGACTTTACCAGCGCGGCACCCAATGTAAAGATTTTCTTTTGAATCTTGAGAGCCGCCAAGGGGCTGATATATAGTCTAAAATTGTGGCGCAAAAATTTTCATTGTGGGAGATCAACGCTCAGGCCCGGTGCGAGGCCGAGCTTGATTTTCGCGAGCAGGTCATCTCGGTCAAGCCCCGCCGACTGACCGATGTGAAAGGCCAGCAGACCGATGACGTAATGATATGCAAAATGCGAGATTGAAGGCGTGTAAATGTCGATCTCCTCGAAAACCGACAGTTCAAGGATGATGTCGGCCTTGCGAGAAAGCGGCGTATGAGGCGCAGTCAGGCCCAACACGATCGCGCCCTGTTTGCGCGCCATGTCGGCGGCGTCCAGCACCTCTTGCGACCGCCCTGTGTGCGAGATGCACAGCGCTACGTCGCCGGGGGCAAGAAGACTGGAAGCGATGCGCATGAAATGCGCGTCCGCGACAAACGTGGCCTCGAGCCCCAGCCGCATCAGGCGCATAGCGGCCTCTGCCGCAATCAGGCCAGAAACGGCGACTCCGAAGGTTCGGATGCGGCGCGCGGACCGTAGGGCGCGGATCGCGTCCACCAGCGCCTCGGCATCCAGGCGGTAGAAAGTCGATGTCAGCGAGGCGACGATCTGCTGCAGATACAGGAATTCCAGTTGTCCGCCGGCAATGTCGATCTCGTTCAGCGCCTGCACGGACTGGTGGAAATAGGGGCTCTGCGCGCTCTTTGCCTGCGCCACCGACAGTTTCAGCGCGCGAAATCCGTCGCCGACGAGCAATCGGCTGAAGCGGGTGATCGACGAGGCCGAGACCCCCGCCGCCTGCGCCACATCGGTGATCGAGGCGCGCAGGAAGAAGTCCACGTCCGCCATAATCAGGTCGGCGATGCGCCTTTCGGCCTTTTGCAGGGTCGGATAGGCCTTTGTTATGCGGCTAAAGATATCGTTCATGGTCCGGTCCATCGACTGCGCGGTGCGATTGCCCGGGTATGGAGCAGGTCAGCCCCCGGCGCAAATCTCTCGGACGGCCTGGGCCATGCTGTCTGTGAAAACCTGAAGCATCGCGTTACCCTTTTCGGCTGTCCCTAGGGTCGCATCACCGAACACGCCGCTTTCGCTAAGCTCCCCCATCGGGCGGCCGCCCTGGAAATAGCCACGGTCGAGGTCGGGGTATTCGCGCACCGCCTTTGTCATGTCCACCAGATGCGGCGCGACGGCGAGCATCAGCGAGGTCTCGAACTCGCAGGCGTGCACGATGCCGTGCCAGGTCGGGCTTTCGCAATGCTTGGCCATAACGGCGGACAGATCGGGGTAGAACAGTCGCCAGATTTTGACGTTCGGGCTGTCCCACAGCCGGCGCGAGGCGTATTTCATCGTTGCGCTATTGGCCTCGTGGCCGTTGATCAGGAACACATGGCGCACGCCCTGCACAGCAAGGCTTTCGGCGATCTGGCACAACACATCCTCGAGCGTTCTCTGCTCGATTGTCACAGACCCCGGCGCGTCACGCCACACCCACGAATAGCCGAAGGGCATCGCGGGCATGACGGTCGCGCCAGTAGCCTCGGCCACGCGCAGGGCCAGCGCCTCAGCGAGGATCGTATCGACGCCGAGCGGTAAGTGACGCCCATGCTGCTCGGTCGCGCCAAGCGGCAGAATGACCGCCGGCAGGTCCGCGATCCGCCGGGCAAAGTCATCACGGCTGAGGTATCTCGCTTCGACAGTCATGAATGCTCGCAATCAGATTGTGCGGCCGGGGCGGTTCAGAACCGCGCGAGCCAGCGCACAGGGTTGGCCTTGAAGATGCTGTCGATCGCCTCAGGCGCGATGCCCTCGGCCAGCATCCGCGGTATGAACTTGGTAGCGATGAAGGCAAAGCCCGGCCCGCCGCCATAGCCTGTTAGGTAGGAGGCGCGCCCCATGTCGCCCGAGATCATCAACCGGTCGGTGTGGCCGGCGGCGATCAGCGCCTTGATGCAAGCGATACGGGTGCTGTCGGGGTGGTATTTGACCTTTCCCACGCCGTCAAAATGCACCGTGGCGCCCCGCTGCGCGATCTCGGCGTGATACCATGGGTCGGGGTTGCGGTCTGAGTGGCCCACGACCACGATCCCGAGATCAACACCCTCGGACTCAAGGATGTCGAGCATCTCGAGGCCCATCGTCCCCGCCTCGGTATGCAGCCAGATCGGCGCGCCGGTTTCGCGGTGCGCGCGGGCCACCGCGCGGGTTGTCTTGTCCTCGGCGGGGTGGATAACGTTGTAGGAGCCTCCTGATTTCAGATGCCCGGCCTTGTGCTTGCCGCCGTCCATCCCCTCGACTACGTCGCGCACCAACTTGTCGGCGATGGCATTGACGGGCGTGGTCTCGACCCAGAGCGGAAAGTATGCTGCCTTGTTGAAGCCGCTGACGGCGACAACTGGGACGCCCGCCTCGGCCGACATTCGGGCCATGGCGGCGGGGTTGCGGCCATAATCCAGCGTCGTCGCCTCGACCAGCAGCGTGCCGCCAGCTTGGCGGAACAGGATCAGCTCGAGCAATGAACATTCGTAGCTCGACAGCTCGAGGTCGCGATCCTTTTGGTGCGCAGGCGGGTTCGTGATCAGATGTTCGTGCGTGTAGACCAGGCCGAGGCCCGGTGTTTCGATGTCGCCGAGGACGGTGCGGATCCGTGACATGCCTATTCCTCGTCAACGCCTTGGCGGGGCGACCCGGCGTTGCAAAAATTTTCGCGATAACACCCACCTCTTGCGCTTCTTACTGGTTTTATGGTTATCCTTGTCAAGGAAATTATTTCTCTGAGAGAGTGGCCCATGGCCTTTGTCCGGACAGTCGACGGCGACATTAGCCCTGAAGATCTGGGCGTGACCTATGCCCACGACCACATCTATTGCATCCCAGCGCTGTGGAAGGAAAAGGGTGACTCCGACCTGCTGCTCGACAGTCACGAGGCGTCGCAGGCGGAGCTTGCGATCTTTGCCCGCGCGGGTGGGCGGACGATCTATGACGCGACGGCCATCGACTACGGCCGGGACGTTGGCACGGTCAAGCGTATCGCAAACGCAGCCGGTGTGCAGATCATCGCAACTGCTGGGTTCAACAAGGCGATCATGTGGCCCGGCACCATGCCTGGCAAAGGGATAACCTTTGGCCAGTGGATCGCCTCGCTAAGCCGCGCCGAGTTGTGCGCGCATGTGGTGGGCGAGGTCACAGATGGCATGGACGGAACCACGATCCGGGGGGGCGTGGTTAAGTTCGGGACCGGCTATAACGCGATGTCGGAGGCTGAGATCAAGGTTCTGCTGGCCGTGCTCGACGCACATAAGGAAACTGGTGCGCCGATCCATTCGCACACCGAGATGGGCACGATGGCGCTGGAACAGCTCGACCTCGTTCGGCGCGAGGGTGTGGACATGACGCGGTTGACGATTGCCCATCTAGACCGCAATCCCGACCCTTGGATGCACCGCAAGGTCGCCGAGACGGGGGCATTCTTCAGCTTCGACGGGATCACGCGTGCGAAATACTATTCCGAGGATGTGCGGACGCGTTGCATCCTCGACCTTGTGCGGTGGGGCCATGCGGATCAGGTGATGATCGGCGGTGACATCGCCCGCCGCAGCATGTTCGCGAGTTACGGCGAGGGGGGCCTTGGTATGGGCTTCATCCTGGAAAAATGGGTGCCGCGTTTCATCGAGGAGGCGGGCGAGGCCGGCTTTGACGGCAAGGCGCTGGTGCACAAGTTTATGGTCGAAAACCCGAAACGCGCGTTTGTTTTCAAATGATCAGCTATGCTCTGAGATGATTGCTCTCGTCGTCTGAACAGCCGCCACCAGCCCCATTCTATCTGCTTCACTCAGCCCCAGTCGAGCCGGATCGAACGACAACTGACTTGTCCCAGCACCACCTGCCGCAGCGCTTGCCGCTCGGCCCCGCGTGCGATTTGACACGGCTACACTCGGAACCTGTGTGTCCGTCGTCGGTGCCTCAACTGCCTTGGATGCGCCTTCTGCTCCAGAATCCCTAGCCCCCGCAGCCGCCCGCACCTCTTGGAGTTCCTGTTTCAGCTTTTCCACGGTCTCCCGTGTCTCGGTCATCTGCCGATCTCGCCGCAGCCCGTCCTCATCTGGGTATGGGAAACTCCCCGCCTGACCCGCATGCAGAACCTTCAAGGCCGGGTCCTCGAAATACTTGATCCGCCGCGCCCGGATCGGCATCTGTGCGTCAATCACGAGGATCACTTCGTCCAGGTCCATGCGCCGGGCCTGATCCTCGGTCAGCAGCGGCGTGTCCTCTGTCCGCTCGGAAACACTGCGCCCCTCGAATGGATTGCGACCAACGGCGCGGGACCGCGTGACCACGCGCTTGGTGGTCTTGCCCACGGCCTGGCTTAACTCTTCGATGGTCTTCTGCTCGGACGGGGTGAGGTAGAGCTTCACGCCCGCGCCGCCCTGCAGGGAACGGCGC
>NZ_JAUXZE010000084.1 GCF_030694085.1 Tabrizicola sp.
CAATGCTATGAACAGGTGAGCCTGCGTGAGCGGGTGGAGATCGAGATATTGCGGCATTCGGGGATCTCGATGCGGCAGATCGGCAGGGCGCTGGGTCGGTCGGCGTCGACGATCAGCCGGGAACTGGCGCGCAATGCGCGGCCGACCAAGCAATGGTGCGGACCCTATGAGGGGGAGCGGGCGCATGATCTGGCGCGGCGGCGGCGGCGTTGGGATGCACGGTTCAAGCTGGCACGCCAGCCGGACCTGTGCGGCCTGGTCAGGGACGGCCTTGCGATGGGACGATCACCCGAACAGATCGCCGGCCGGCTGGCGCGCGAGCACGGTAGGCCAGTGATCAGCCACGAGTCCATCTATCGGTTCGTTTATCACCGCTCGGCCCAGAAGGACTACTGGCACCGGCTGCTGCCGCGCGCCAAGAGCCGGCGGGGGCAACTGGGCAAGCGCGGAGGCTCGCCGGCCAGCCGGATGAGCCGGCGTCGCGCCCTCGCGGCTCGTCCCGCCGAGGCCAGCGATCGGACCATTCCGGGCCACTGGGAGGCCGATCTGATGGGCTTTTCCAAGTATGGCCAGTATGTGCTGGTCACCCACGAACGCAGCTCGCGCCTGCTCAGGGTCGAACGCCTCCCCGACAAGACCGCCATGAGCGTGAGAACCAGGCTCTCGGATTGGCTCACGACCCTTCCAAAGCCATTGCGCCGCAGCCTGACCTTCGACAACGGCACCGAGTTCGCCCTGCACTACAAGCTCAGTTGCAAGCTCAGCCACGGCACCTTCTTCTGCGATCCGCACGCGCCCTGGCAGAAGGGCGGCATCGAGAACGCCATCGGCCGCATGCGACGCACCCTGCCGCGAAAGTCCGATCTCGCGGCCATCACTCAGGATCAGCTCGACCGCCTCGTCGCCGCCTACAACGACACCCCCAGAAAATGCCTTGCCTTCCGAACCCCCACCGAGGTCTTCTCAGACATCATCAACCGTGTTGCACTTCAACCGTGACTCCACCTCCCTGC
>NZ_JAUXZE010000089.1 GCF_030694085.1 Tabrizicola sp.
GAGTAGTTTTCCCATGCCCTCGGTGATGAAGGTGCGTTCGTAAAAGGACTTTGCGTCACCATATTCCGGGGTTGCTCTGCCCGTGCGCACGGCGGTCAGGTCAGCAGCAAACTCGGATTGCTGGAACGTGCCATTCAGCACATCTGGATGGGGTACAATAACTTCGCGCCAAGGTTTCATAAAAGTTCCAATTAGGTTTTGTTGACTAGTAGCGGCTGAAATTTCTCCAATAGGAGCAACTTGCGCGCTTCCACGAAGTCATCAAAGCGATCCATTCTTAATAGTGAACGGTCCCGTGGAATAATGTGACGTTCAAGGTAATCATCATCCTTGTCTGCAAACCACTGTTCTGGAGGTTGGTCGGTCTTTTGGCCAGAACCGTTCTCGTCACGCGTAAGGAGCATACAGTTGGCAAGCTGGTTGCGTTCTGCAGCCCGATACTTCTGGAGGGACATACGACCATTCTCAGGGTTAAGCATCTTGATACTCCTTAAACGAGAATCAGGGAAAATGTGATCTACTTGTGGCAGGCCGCCCTTGTAAACCGGTGTGTAATTAAAATTACGATACCACCAGTTCAGCAGCAGATGGATGTGTGCGGAGCCGTAACCCATGCCAAAGAAACGATCCTGTGTAATATGGAGCGTGCGGTTTTGATCTAGAACAATCGCAAACTGCTGTTGGCAATCAAAACCCTGATCCTGACGAATCTGCTTCACTGCTGCATCAATCAAGCTATCCGGCGAGCCGCCGAATGAGCCGCATAGTGATGTGCGAATTAGATAGAGATCACGCTCCTTTGCCTGCTTCGATTTCTCAGGAAAATGGTAGTGAGCATAGATGAGTGGAATCAGCGCCAGATATGAAGGCAATGCTTTGTCGGTGCAGATGAAAGTGGAACCTTGAACAAAATCAGCCACCTCACTAATCGCTGCTGCAATTTTCTCCCACCGTTCTTCAATCGATTCGCGAACTCCCGAAACACGGAATTTCTCCACTTCATAACGCGCACCCTTTTCCAGCAGTGTCAGGCAAGTCTTAAGCACGAAGTCTTGTGTGTAGGCGAAACCAGTGCGATTGAGTTCAGTAATAAGTTCATCGAGCTTTTCACGGGCCTCCTCCCAACTGGCTTTAAGCAAGGAGTAGAGCAGTTCGGATTTGCCCAGCTTGGTGCCACCTGAATTAGCGCGGATGAATATCTCCACTACGTCGTCCTCTCGATACAGGCGGGGGCGGTCGATGCTGTCGAGCAGCTGATAAAAGATCATCTCTCGGTCACGGAATGTATGGAAAGTGCGTTCTACATTCGACTCAAGCTGTTTCACTTCGCTAGATTGCAATGTGCGGCCTGCTTTACCCATCATTTCAATGATCCTCTCACGAGCTTCACTCTGGGTCTCATCACTAAAAACAAGCTCTTTGAACTTGATGTGGCCAGTAGGCGCAGTTGCAGGAACGTGGAAGGCAAAGCGATACTTGATGTCATCAGGTGGCGCATCGAAACCACTGAGCAGGTCGAAGTACAACTCGCGACCTTCGAGACTGCCCTTGAGTCCAATATAGAGACTTTGCAACCGTTGTTGCCCATCTAGAACTAATAGCTTTGGTGTCTGATCGCCAGGAACGAAGTCGCCGTGATCGTGTGCGCGCCGGTAGTGATCAATAAATCGTCGGCGTGGTGTATCACTCATGGTTTTCCAAATCAGTAGCGTGCTTATTGGATATTCTCGCAAAATTGAATCAAATAGTCGGGTGATCTGATCTTTATTCCAAACAAAATTGCGCTGTATGTTTGGCAACCAAATGCCGCCCTCATGAGCGGGATTGTTGAGGAAACCAACGATTTTACGAATGGTTTCAGATATGGGTTTCATTTATTGGATCCTTAGGCTTTCAAAAAAGTGATCCTTGCCGGTCGGCAGGTTTGGGCACGCGGTTGGCGGCGGATTCGATGCCGGTCCAACTGGTGATCAGATCGTTGTAGGCGCGGGCGTCTTCGGCTTGGCCGAGACGTTCGCAGAGGGTGTAGAGGCGGTAGGCGAGTTGACGCACGGCTTCGGCTTTGCCACCAAGGGCGGCGAGCAATGCGCCGGAGGCTGATTCGCCACCTTGTTTCAGAGTGCGGATAAGGTGGTGCAGAGCTTCCCAGATAGGCATACGGCTGTCGGTGCGCGGATCCCATTCTGTTGGGTATTCTGCCCACTTGAGCAGGCGCACTTTGCCACCGCCGCTTTGGATGACACCGGCGTCTCTTATCCCATCCACGCTGGTGCCTTTCCCACGTGCAAGCGTGTCCGCGGTGCCGAAGATACCTTCGTTCCAACCGTGTTGCTCGAACCAGTGCAGGCAGAACTGGGTGTCGGCGTCGAAATCGTCCTCGGCGAGGAAGCGGTTGATGAGCTGGAGGGCGGTGCGCACGCTCATGGGCGAGCCGTCGGCCTCCAGCACGGCGGCGTATTTGGAAAAGACCGCCATGCCCGGCCCGATGATGGCCTGCGAAAGGTCCACCGGGGCCACGGGCGAACGCTCGTCGCCGGAACCTTTTGTCATCTCGTCGAGCGCCTCGGGCAGCACGCCGTTCAACTCGCGGATGAACTCGCGGCGGGAAATGGAGGGCGCGTCGGCGGGGCGTTTGCGGCAGACGAGGATGATGCTGGAGGCGAGTGCGTTTGTGCCTATGCTGATTGACCGAGCACCACGTTCAGTGCGCATCGGCCAAGTCCCCGAAAGCTGGAGCCCGGCCCGATTCACTGCTTCAAGGAAGGTCACCCAGCCGGTAGAGCTAGTGCCGTCAGTCTCTTCTGTCTCCGATTGCTTAAATGCATAGTAAATTGTGACTGGGTTGGCCGGGTGGGACTGTGAAGCCAGACTATGCATCGCCTGCGTCATGCCGTTAAGAAAGAAACTCTCAGCTTTCTCTTTTGAACCGTGCCGATATGGCGTGGCAACCAACTCCTCGGCTTTCGGCACAGCGATGCTGGCGAGCAAACTTGGAAAAACGGGCCGCAGCGACTTCCGAAGCCAGAGATAGAAAAAATCTGAAAGGTCGGCATAACCAATGTTGTCGTAGTAAGGCGGGTCGGTGGAGATGGTTTTGTTTATCGAGATCGATTGCGTCTGAGCATCAGCCTGAACGGCAAAGCCGAGAGCCTGCCCGTCCGGTGCGCGAATAGACCTGCACACGCCATCGAGGGATACACCAAAGTCACCAGCGGCAGTGGCAAATACATTAACCTCTGCAAAGTCCCACGTCATCGGAAGCGCTTGGCGTCCGAAAGTCGTCTTCGCTTGGTCTCGGGTTGGACTCCAGACGACGATGGAGCTGCTGTAATCCGCCATCTTATCGAGAGCGAAAGCCAAATACACGCTAACAGCTGCTGCATAGGCGGTAGCACCACCGCCCCCATGGTCTACGCCTTCATTGGCATCGGAAAACCCGACCGATAGCGCATCTTTTCGGACGCGCTCACGGGCCTCCCCAACCAAATCGCTAAACGTAGTCAACGCCACCAACTGCCGCCGCGTAAAAATTTCATGCCAATGCGTGATGCCATAGCCGCGGCCGCTGACGAGATTACTAGTTTCTTGGTTCATCTCTTGTTCGGGACGCCAAGCCGGATTCGCACTTTTGGCTTTAGTTTCCTGCTCGATTGTTGGTGCCAAGTAGATACGTCCACGCGTGCCCTCAGCGACAATCGCCATAAGTCGAACGCCATCACGCTTTGCCTGAAATTCTCCACGAGCGTAATCGTGCGACATAGGCGTGTTGGACATCAGGCAGCGAAAATTTGCACCACGAGCGAGCTTTGTTCCTTTCTCGGCTCCCGGTGTTGGAGTTCCAATTTTGACCTTGAAGCGATAGTGATCACCATCAATGACTGGCTCGACATAGGCGTTTGCATTGCTGGAAAGCACAAAGGTTGACGCCAGCGGCACATCCACATGCGAAAACGCTGGGTTGGGACTCTTCACCGTCCGCGCCCAGAGCCAAGCGATGACGGTGAGCTTCTGGCCAACGAGCGGTTTGAGGTCGGGCCGTTCCTTCGCCATCTCCGCCGTGATCTCCACCGGCGGATAGAGGTGGCCGATGCGCTTCTGCGCTTCCTCGCGCATCCAAGCGCCGTAGTAGCGCACGTCTTCCGCCAGACCGGTGGCACCGGGCCATTCCCGTTCCAAATCCAGTTCCTTCTTCTTCGCGCCTTGGCGGCTTTGCAGCAGGCTGACCGGCGGCCTGCCCGCGAACTTGGGCGGGATCTCGATCATCGCCTTGTTGATGAGCACGGCCACGGGGTTGAGATCGGAAGCGTAAGCCTCCAGCCCCAGCCGCTGCGCCTCCAGCGGGATGGCTCCGCCACCGGCAAACGGATCATGCAGGGCGGGCAGCTTGTCGGGATTGAACAGCTCGGCGGCCTGCGGGTGGTCCTTGTTCAGCTCGCACACCTCCCGCCACGAGCGTCGAATCTCGGCGCGGGCACGCTCCAGCACGACCTCGTTGGTGGTGTTCTCCCACAGCACTAGGTCTTCGATGATTTTGAACAGGCGCTTCCGCTCGATGGCGGCCTCCTTCTTGTTCGTCCCGTATTTGAACCCGCCGCCCTGCTGGTAGCCGGGGTCATTGACCAACTGCGCAAAGATGACCGCCCGAGCCGCCGCCAGCGGTCGTCGCGCCCACCACAGATGCAGCGTGGAAGGATGCCCATGCCGGATGGATTTTTCCCGCGCACAAGCCGCATTGATCGCGTCCAGCGGTAGCGCGACTTCGATGAGCTTGCGGGGTGATTTGATGGGGTAGTCGGTCATGCGTTAAATTCCTTGGGCGCGTGCGAGCAACGATTTGAGGTCGTAGTTGACGGAGGACACGCCCCAGCCGGGTTCTTCCTTGAAGGGATGCGGCACATAGTGCGGGCCGTCGATGGTGTCGTCTTCACCGACAAGCACGATGGCGAGGTGGTATTTGACGCCCTGATTCCAGCTCTCGAAGATTTCATTCTTGGTCACGGTGACGGTTGTCGCGCCTTGGATGCGGCCTTTGACTTCGATGTGGCGGGACTCGGGCAACTTGCCATCCACGGCAGGCGCGTAGGAGGTGATGTCCCAGCCGCACTTCTGGGCGGAGACATCCACGACACGGCAGCCACGGGCTTCTTCGGCGCGGCAGACGGCGTCCATGGCGAGCAACTCGATGCGCGAGCGAGCTTCTGGGTCGATGGAAAAGGCGGAGCCAGCGGGGACGGGTTCGCCGCGCAGGGTGCGAAGCAATCCTGCCGGAACAACAAGCGCACCACTGAGTACGACCGGCGTGGCGGAGGTGACGTGGCGCATGGACTGAAGTTCTTTCTTGCGACTCTCCAGCCGGGCTTCGAGATCGCTGAGAGTGCGGCGGACGTTTTCGAGATTGAGCCGCACGTCTATTCCAGCAGCCCTGTCATCCGTCAGCTTGATGAATCGGTCTGACTGGTAATCAATCTCCTTGGTCAGGCGTTCGTGGACGGCGGCGAGCGTCTTGTCCACATGGGCGATGCGACGTCCGGCGATTTCACTGAAGTGTTCCGGGACAAGCGTTGAAGCAGCGAGAGCGAGGGCGCGATTTTCCAGTCCAGCGGTAAGCCAAGGTGCGGCGAGCGTTTCGGCCAGTAGCGGGCGATCAGCAAGCGCGAGCGGTTCGAGGTCCAAGTGTGGTGCCCAACCGGCAAAGGTAACGCTGCCGTCGGGCAGGACACGAACAAATTGTAGGCGCTTGGAAATGACCTGATCATCGCCGGATTTCACTTCGTGGGTGAGCAGGAAGAGCAACGAAAGCTGGTCGCCGTCGTCAGCTGTGTCCACGAGGATGGTGCCCTGGCGCAGGAGATTAGCGTTCTGCTCCAGCAACACATCGCTGAGAGCGAGCATGAGTGGGTGGCCAGGGTGGATCATACTAGCAAAAGCCAGCCCAGGGCGGTCCACCGGCCGCACAGCACCCTTGGTGAAGCAAACACGTTCATAGCGTTTGAGGACGGGAGCGAGGTCGCGGCGATTGCGCCCGGTGATGAGGCGGTCACGTTCGCGCAACTCGGCAGGGACGTGTGTTATCTCGAAGCGATCAGATTCGCGGGGATAAATTGAGCCGCCGAGCGACTCGAAGCCTTTCATGAAAAAGGAGCGGACAAAGTACGGCTGGAGGCGGCGAGCCTCAGCTTTTTCCATTTCTTCCTTCACTGCAAAGAGATGCTCCGGGCTGAGACTTTCTTGAGCCAGCGCGTCGCGGTTGAGTATGGTCATCAAGTGTTCACGGTCGAGGGCGTTATCGATGGTCTGATTAAGACGAGCGCGTACCTCCGGTTGGTCACCGTAACGAATGGCTTCTAGCAGCATGTCCTTGAGGCTATTGCCTTCAAAGACTTCGCCAAGGACGTTGAAAACCTGACCTTGGAGGGCGTCACTGACGACCTGGAGCTTTTCCAGTAGGCGGAAATAGACATCGCCTTCGCGGGTTTCTTTGGCGACAAGATTCCAAAGGTGGCAGACCTCCTGTTGGTTAATGCGGTGGATACGCCCGAAACGTTGTTCGAGGCGGTTGGGGTTCCACGGCAAATCGTAGTTCACCATCAGGTTGGCATTCTGGAGATTGATGCCTTCACCGGCGGCATCGGTGGCCACCAGCACACGGATGTCGGGATCG
>NZ_JAUXZE010000091.1 GCF_030694085.1 Tabrizicola sp.
GCATGGGAAAGCGCAGAAGGATGCGGTGGTCGCCCAAAGGGGCTCACCGAGTAGCCGTCACAAGGGCCGCAGTTCTCGATGGTCGGCTGACCGTCGCAAACAGAAAACGCGCGGCATGACCCCCATGTTTTGTCCACTCCCCCCATTGATTTCGTTGACTTTCGTATACCGCATTTAAGGGCTACGCGACACCAGCCCAGGATGCGTTTGAACGGATCTTTCGTCATCAAGGGGGCGACCGCATACATCATGCGGCCCTCGCCCAGAATGATCCGCTCTGCGCCGTGTGGCACGTCGACTGTGCGGCCAGCCATGTCGGTTACTGTGATGTTTTCGGCAAATGAGGCGGTCGCCCAGACAAGTCCGCCCGTCACTAGGGCCGTGAGGAAAGTTTTCGGTTTTGTGAGCAGCATCGCCCCTCCTTCGCGCCAGGCGCGGGTTGAATTCATAGGGCTTGCGGGATGCTGGCTTGACCGTGTTCATAAGGATGAGCCTTGAATCTGTCAATGTAGATTAAAATAGTCAGGAATTAATCGCAAGGGCGCAAAAGAGGGGCTAACCATCGGAAACATATGGTGAAACCCCCGGTATGCGCCTTCAGTCATGGTTCTGGAGTAAATCTGACTTACGGGCAGATTGCCCTATCCGGGCGCCTTGGTCCGGGGTCAACATTCTTCGCTGAGTAGGTTGCAAGCTTATGCCAGTCCCTGCATACTTGAAAAGTCTGGTGCCTCCCCGCAGACGCGGAAGGATAATCGGGAATGCGGTGTAAATCCGCAACGTGCCCAACGCTGTAAGGTGGACCGAACCGCAAATGCCACTGGCGCAAAGCCGGGAAGGCGCTGTTCGGAGCGAAGCCAAGTCAGAAGACCGGCCAGACGAAACCGAGAGTGCCGAAGGCCGGCGGTTGCTCTCGCTTTCAGCCTGCAGGGGACACATGTCAAATTTGAACGACCATCTGAAATCAGCCGCACCCTTCTCAGAGACCGAGCGCGAAGCAGTGTATCGTGCGATCTTTTCCCGACGGGATGTACGCAGCCAATTCACCGAACGACATATTGAAGAGCATATTCTAATGCGCCTCTTGACCGCTGCACATCACGCACCGTCGGTCGGCTTCATGCAACCGTGGAATTTTATTGTGATCGCAGACCGAGACATAAAGGGCAGAATGCGCACTGCCTTTGACCGCGCCAACGCCGAAGCTGTTAAAATGTTTCCCGAAGACCGCCGCACGCCTTATTCAGCTTTAAAGTTGCAAGGTATCACCGAGGCCCCAGTCAATCTCTGTATCACTTGCGACCGTAGCCGGGGCGGCCCGGTGGTGTTGGGTCGTACGCATGCACCGGATATGGACCTGTACTCAACAGTTTGCGCCGTGCAGAATCTCTGGCTCGCCGCGCGCGCCGAAGGAATTGGTGTTGGTTGGGTCAGCATTTTTCGAGAAGCAGATGTACGGCAGGTCCTCAACTTGCCGCCTGAAGTAATTCCAGTGGCATATCTGTGCCTCGGCTATGTTGACGTACTTTACGACATGCCTGAACTTGCTGTGAAAGGATGGGGACAGCGTTTGCCACTTGACGATCTCGTTTTTCGCGATGGATGGGGACTGACACTCAAAAAATGACACCCCGCATGCCGGCAAATCTGAGAGCTCATCGCTGTTTGTTGGCGTGCACCCAAATAGCCGACCCCCAAAGTGTCCCAGCTCCGAAGGCTGAGAACAGCATCCGTCCTGAATCCAGAGAGCCGTTTGCTGCGACGTGTATAGATAGGGCCAGCGGAATTGTCGCTGCCGAGGAGTTGCCGTGCTCGGCCAATGTCCCGAGGCAATTCGCCGTGTGCAGGCAAAGCCGTTGCCTAACTTTGTCGATGATACGTTGGTTTGCCTGATGCGGAGCCCAGGTTGAAATGTCTGCTGCGACAAGCCCGGCAGAGCTCAAGGCCTCATTGGCAGACCTGACCATTCCATCCACTGCGCGTTCGAATACCGCCTTGCCATCAGGCATTCGCATGGAAAGCCCATCAACGCCGGTCGCGGAGAAAGGCAAGCGAGAACCACCGCGGTCAATGCGGATCATATCATATCCAGAGCCGTCCGATCTCAAGACTACTGATCGCAGCCCAAGCGCCGGGTCCGCAACTGGACGTAACAGGACCGCCCCCGCCGCATCGCCAAACAGAACGCGGCTTGCAACTTCTGTCGGCTCAATACGTCGCGACAGCAGATTGGCCGCGATAACCAGAACCGACTGTCCGGTGGTCCGCACATGAGCTGCAGCCAGTACAAGCGCGTGCAGGAAACCGGCGCAGGCCCCTGCCAAATCAACCGCGCCGCAGCCCAACCCCAAACGATGCGCGACCAAAGGTGCGGTAGGAGGAAGCAAGTGATCCGGCGTGGAAGTTGCAAGCAGCAGCAGCCCTACTTCATCGCGCATAGCGCCCGCTACTTCCAGTGCCATTTTCCCAGCCGGGATGGCCAGATCGCTCACCGCCTGATCGGGTGTTGCATAGTGGCGGGCGCGGATACCGCTGCGCGCTTCAATCCAGCCAGGCGGCAGATCCAACTCGGCCTCGATCTCGACATTCGCAACCCGGCGCTCGGGCAGATAGTGGCCGAATCCTGCCATGACAACGCCGCGCTCAACCAAACGCATCGGCGGCGTCCAAAATCGCATCATGGCAGGCAGTAAGTTCGGCCGCCGTGCTGCAATAGGGTGGCAACAGATAGACAGTATTGCCCAGCGGTCGGATCAGCAGATTTCGTGTACTGAAAAAACGGAGGAGGTCGGGCCCACACTCAGAAAGATAGCCACCTTCGCCAATCTCAACCGCAAGAATTGTACCCAACTGTCGCGCTCCGCTGATCTTCGGATGCGCTGCCAGCTTGGTCTGCCCTGCCGCCTGCATGACCGAAACCGCGTCGATGCGCGCCTGCACAGGCTCACGCTCCCAGAGTTCCAGATTGGCCAATGCCGCGGCACAGGCGATGGGATTGGCTGTGTAACTGGAAGAGTGGAAAAAGGTGCGCCGCCGGTCGGTTGACCAGTGCGACTGGAATATTTCCTCGCGGCAAAGTGTTGCTGCCAGTGGCAGATGCCCCCCTGTAATGCCTTTCGACAGGCACAGGATATCCGGCACCACGCCCGCATGGTCGCAGGCCAGGAAGCGCCCGGTGCGGCCCCAGCCGGTCATCACCTCATCCGCGATCAGCAGCACGCTATTGCGGGCGCAGATCGCCGCCATTTCGGTCAGAATGGCGGGCGGATAGAACAGCATGCCCCCGGCGCCAAGCGCCAGCGGCTCGACCAGCAGCGCGGCGGTCAGAGGGTCGCGGGCGAGGTGTTCCAGGGCATCGAGGGTCGCCTGTTCCCGTCCCGGTGCGGGGAAAGGCAGGCGGTCCACCGCATACAGAAGCGGATCATAGGGCTGGGTGAAGGCACCGCGTTCGCCCACCGACATGGTGCCGACGGTGTCGCCGTGATAGCCGTTTTCCATCACTAGAATGCGATGTCGTGCCTCGCCCCGATGGCGGAAATGGCCAAGCGCCATCTTGATTGCCACCTCAACCGCGGTGGACCCACTGTCGGAAAAGAACAAGCGTGTCAGTCCGGCGGGCAAACGGTTCAGCAGCTTTTGTGCAAATCGTTCCGCCGGTTCGTGGGTATGCCCGGCAAAAATGACCTGATCCAGCTTTCCAGCCTGATCGCGGATTGCCTCTACGATATGCGGGTCGCAGTGGCCATGCGTCACCACCCACCACGAAGACACCGCATCAAATACCCGCTGTCCCGACACATCGGTCAACCAAGCACCAGATGCGGAAGCGATGGCGCGCATTTGTGGGAACAACGCGTGCTGTGTGAAGGGGTGCCAGATTGGCGAGGCCTTTGGCGGGTTCATGAGCGCGACCCGGAATTGGGGGCCATCGTGGCAAATACATCGACAGCGAAGGCCGCATCAAATCCCGCGCTCAGACTGTCTACGGTGACGGCGTCCAACCAAGGCAATCGGCCCAGATGGCGGGCTTCACCTATGCGACAAATGGTGGCTTCGACATGCGGCTCGGGCTTGCCGATGAAAGCGACACCATGAAGAGCCACGCCCGCCCACCGCAGCGCGGCGATAGAGAGCAAGCTATGGTTGATGGTCCCAAGTGATGTGCGCGCGCAGAGAATTATCGGCAACTGCCAGCGCGCGAACATATCAAGAAAAGTGACCTGGTCATTCAGCGGCACCATCAATCCGCCCGCGCCCTCGATCACGAGCGGGCGTTGAGACGGCAAGGTCAGGACGCGGTCATCGATGGTCACGCCCTCTCGTGCAGCCGCAATATGGGGCGACGCAGGCAGTTGGAGCCGGTAAGTCTCAGCATGAACAGGCTGGCCGGACAGGCGCGAGACGATCTGGCTGTCGGTCTCTTCTTCCAGTCCCGATTGCACGGGCTTCCAATAGGTAGCGTTAAGCCGCTTGGCCAGTCCGGCAGCAAACACCGTCTTGCCGATGCCGGTATCAGTGCCGGTCACTACAAAAGCCGTCATTGAGTAGTCTCCTGCAGCGCTGCGAAGACAGCCACCAGTGCTGCATCATCAGGGTTGAGGGTCAGCGACAGGCGCAGCCGTTCCGCCCCTTTTGGGACGGTCGGGGAACGGATGGCACAGACATCAAAACCCAGCCCCTGCAGCCGAGCCGCAACGGCAAGGCATGCGGCATCGCCCGGCAGAATGACCGGCAGAATCTGACTGCGCGATGGGGGAATGCCGATATCACGCGCCAAACCTCTCGCCCGTGCTACACGCGACAACAAGTCAATACGGCGCGAGGGATCGTTTTCCAGATGGGTCAGCACATCGCGCAGCACTTCGGCCAAGAGAGGCGAGGGCGCCGTAGAATAGATGAAGCTGCGGGCGCGGTTCACCAGCAAATCAACTAGAACCGGATCGGCGCAGACCAGAGCGCCCTGGAGCCCGAGCGCCTTGCCGCAGGTGTGCAGGGTCACCACGTTTTCCAGATGCGCGAAGGGTGCGGCAAGGCCCCGGCCTTCCGGCCCCCAGATACCCGTCGCATGGGCCTCGTCCACGATCAGGAACGCGGATTCTTCGGTTGCCAGCGTTGCAAGGTCGGCCAGCGGTGCGAAATCGCCGTCCATGGAATAAAGGCTTTCGACCGCCAGCCAAATCTGGCCCTTGCCACCGCCTGCGCGCCAGTTCTGAAGCGTGTCCCGGGCCGATTGAACGTCATTGTGGCGGAAGTTGCGGGTTTCTGCTGCTCCAAGCCGCATCCCGTCCAGCGCACTGGCATGGATCAATGCATCGTGCAGTACCAGGTCGCGCGCCGCCGGAAGAGCCGCGAAAATCGCCAGATTGGCTGCGTAGCCCGACCCGAAAAACAGCGAAGAGCCACTGCCAAAGTGACGTGCGGCGTGATATTCCAGCGCCGAAAAGCTGTGATGATTGCCGCGCAACAGGCGCGCTGCGCCCGATCCGGGAGAAATGCCCCGTTCCAACGCAGCTTTTGTCAGACGGCGTACAAGGGTGGATCCCGCCAGCCCGAGATAATCGTTCGAGGCAAAGTCAAAGCCCGCGACAGGCCGCAACGTGCGTCGCCGGTCTCGCTGCGTCAAGCTCTCGAGCAAGCCGCGCTGTTGCGCAAGCAAGTTCATGCACCAATGTCTGTAGAGTCTTGCAGTGCCTGTGGCTGCAGGCCGAGCCTGTCGAACAGTTTCCGATCCCGGTCTTCTCCGGGATTGGCGGCGGTCAGCAGCGTATCACCCATAAATAGCGAATTGGCACCTGCAAAGAAACACAATGCTTGCATCTCGTCACTCATACCGGTCCGACCCGCCGAAAGCCGCATATGGCTTTTCGGCATAAGGATACGGCCAAGCGCTATCACGCGCACAAAGTCAAGCGGGTCCACCGGCGCGGCATTGGCCAAAGGCGTGTCCGCAATCGGGATCAGCATGTTGATCGGCACGCTTTCAGGGTGTTCCGGAAGCGTGGCCAGAGCCACCAGCATGTCGATCCGGTCGCCCGCGGTTTCGCCCATGCCGACGATACCACCTGAACACACACTGATCCCGGCCTCGCGCACGCGGGAAAGAGTGTCAATGCGATCGGCAAAACTGCGGGTGGTAATGATCTTTGGGTAAAATGCCTCTGACGTGTCGATGTTGTGATTATAGTAATCAAGCCCCGCATCTTTCAGCCTCAGCACCTGGCTGTCATCCAGCATGCCCAGCGTCATGCAGGTCTCCATGCCCAGCTTTCGCACGCCGCGCACCATGGCCTCGATGGCCGGCATGTCGCGCTCCTTTGGGCTGCGCCAGGCTGCGCCCATGCAATAACGTGTGGCACCTGCTGCTTTCGCCTTGCGCGCCTCGGCGATCACACGCTCCACCTCCATCAGCTTGGAAGCGCTCAGGGCAGAGCCGTTGCGCGCCGACTGGCTGCAATAGCTGCAATCTTCCGGGCAGCCGCCGGTCTTCACCGAAAGGAGACGGCTCATTTGAATTTTGTTGGGATCGAAATGTGCACGATGCACGGTCTGGGCCTGAAACAGCAGGTCCACAAAGGGTTGGTTGTAGATTGCCTCAGCTTCTGCGCGGGTCCATCCAGTATTAATTTCAGCAGGTTGCGTGTCCCTCGGCATCGTCTGTTCCCTTTTTCGGCGCTCCGAACGGCTAAGGAATGCCAAAATATCTATTTTTTATCCACAGGAATCGCACATCCATAAAAATTATCTATAAAATCTTTCTAAGATGACCCTTGCGGATATGTGAAGCCAAAATTCCGGCGGCCCGATCGATCTGGGCTTCGCGTAAGGACGACAGGATGATCTTATGATCGCGATCCTCACGGGGAAAGGACAGGGTCTGTCGTCCACCCAAATGCGCAACGCCTCGACGGAGCACTGAGTGCAATCGCCCTATCTCTGCCAGAAGTCCGGGCATCGGACAGGGATCGATCAGCAACTGATGGAAATTCCTATTTGCCTTTTCCCAGTCACCGGCGGTCATGGCACTATTGCAGACAAGATCAGCCTCGGCGATCTTGGCGAGATGCCCAGGCGCGTAGTGGGCTCGCGCGTGTACAAGCGCGAGACTTTCAAGAACGGCCCGCATTTCTATAGCTTCGAAATACAATTGTGCGTCAACGGCAGCTACCCGCGCACCTCGCCGCGGCAGGGATTGCACCAGTCCCATGGCTTCGAGTCGCCGGAACGCTTCTCGCACAGGCACATGACTTGCAGAAAACCGTGATGCCAAATCGTTCTGCAGCAGGCGCGATCCGGCAGACAGTTCGCCAGTCTCAATCTCGGCGGCAAGGACAGACACGATGCGATCGACAAGTGTGGGATCAGGGCTGACAGACATAAGTTTAGTTTATCTACAAGTGATCCGGATTCCAACTGCCATGCAAGCGTGTGGATTTGCACGAAAGTCCCTCTGAGCTGCCCGAACCTCAGCTGCGCGCGGCATGTCAGCGTCATAGCCAGTCTGAAAGATAGCGCTTCGCATATTCGCATGCTGTCGCCAAATCATGCCCCCTGGCCAAGTGCACAGCAATTGCGCTGGCAAGCGTGCAACCCGTACCGCGGCGACTGCCGGGTTTTCGTGACGAAGCAAATCGAAGTGGGGCTGAACCGGGACGAAGCAGCCAATCGACCGCTTCCGGGCCGTCTGCATGACCTCCTTTGATCAGAACCGCCCGTGCGCCCATGGCGAAGAAACCCGCAGCTAAGGTGGCAATTTCCGCATCGCTTTTGAGACCGGTCAGCTGGGCGGCTTCAAGCAAGTTTGGTGTCACCAAAGTTGCGCGCGGGATCAACCGAGCGATCATTGCCGCGCAGCCAGCCCTTTCCAGCAGTTTCGCGCCAGCACTTGTCGCCAGAACCGGGTCAATGACAAATGGCACCTCGGGCAGAGTCTCGGCGATGGCGTGGACGATGTCTGCATTGGCCAGCATCCCCGTCTTGGCCGCTCGCACCTGACCGGCCGCACGAATCTGAGCAGCAACAAGCGTTGCAGGAATCGGGTGAATGCTACAGCCCCCTGCGGAATCCTGTGCCGTCACCGCCGTTGCCGCCACACGTGCTGTCATATCATGATCGCACATCACCGCGAGATCCCGCGCAAGGCCCGCGCCGGTTGAACTGTCCAATCCTCCGATAAGAAGCACAGTCATTGTCCGTCTGCCAGCAAGGCCAGCTTCACCGCCCCCCTTTCCGCCAAAACCTGTGCGCCGCGCCAAGCCCGCAAGCCAGTTGCACAGCACAGCACGACCCGGCCAAAGGGGATTGGCCAGTCGACGAGATCCCCCGGAGCCAATATCTGGGCACCTTGGAAAACGCGCACGGACCCCGCCGGGCGCAGGTCGATCACCGTATCGGTGGCGGTAATCTGCTGTGCGGAAACAAAACCAAAACCGGGGGCCTCGGTGGCGTTCTCAAACCCAAAACCGCCAAAACGCCAACTTTCCATGTCCAACGTAACAATCCGACCGAGCGGGCTTGGCTCAAGCCCGATCAGCACCGAAAGCACCATCTGCGCCTGTACCGCGCCGAGGGCGGCCACGGCAGGACCCATTACCCCGGCACTGGCACAGCTTGCTGCTTGGTTGGGAAGGTCGGGAAAAACTGCACGGTAGCCGGGGGCCGGTCCGCAAAAGCCCCCCGCATAGCCTGTCCGCCCAATCACCGAAGCCGAAATCATCGGCTTGCCCGTAGCCCTGCAAAGGTCGGACAGAGTGTATGTAACGGCAAAGCTATCTGCGGCGTCCACAACCACGTCCACCGATGCGATAAGATCGGGAGCATTGCCCGGATCAAGACGCACCATCAGCGCCCCGGCCTCGCAGGCGGCGTTCAACTTGCGGGCGCGACTGGCAGCCACCATCGCCTTGGGTTGGCCGATATCGGACGCGTCGTAAAGCAATTGCCGGTGCAAGTTGGTCAGCTCCACGCAATCGGGGTCGATGATCGTCAACCGCCCCACCCCCGCCGCTGCCAGTGCGGGAATCGCGGTGCAGCCGAGGCCGCCAGCGCCAACGATCAAAGCATGCGACGCGTTCAAAAGGGTTTGGCCCTTGGCCCCAACACCACACACTTGCATCTGACGCGCGTAACGGCTCATGGTCTGGCACCGACGGAGTTTATCCAGAGGCGGGTCTGTGCCTCAGGGTCGGATGCCGTGACCAGATCAGTGACGACGGCCGCGACATCTGCCCCTGCTGCAAAAACCTCGGGCAGACGTGCGGGCGTGAGTCCGCCGATGGCCACCAGCGGAATCTCACCTATCCGCGTTTTCCAGCGCGTCAGCTTGTCAGGCCCCTGCGGCCGCCATGGCATCTGTTTGAGCAGCGTGGCCCAAATCGGACCCAACGCGATATAAGCGGGCGACAGGGCAAGTGCTCTGTCCAGTTCCACCCTGTCATGGGTGGAAATCCCCAGCCTCGCCCCGGCGCGGGCGATGGCGACGAAATCTGCGCTGCCCAGATCACCTTGCCCCAGGTGGATGAAATCCGCGCCCTGATCTAACGCCTCCTGCCAATAGTCGTTTACGACCAACTGTGCGCCATACTGGGCACAGATAGCCAACGAGGCCGCGATCTGTGCATTGATATCGCAAGCATCACCCTTGAAGCGCAGCTGGACCAGACGCACGCCCAAAGGCACCAGCCGGGCGATCATCGCGGCATCGGGCAACACCGGGTAAAAGCGGGGCAGGATCATCGCATCCCCCCCAACCCCAGATCAGCCATGCCCAACACCGGGGTTGAGGGCACCGCCATGTCGCGCGGTGGCATCAGCCCCGCCTCAAACGCCAACCGCCCCGCCGCGACCGCCTGCCCGAAGGCCCGCGCCATGGCTACAGGATCGCCCGCCTTGGCGACGGCGGTGTTCAAAAGCACTGCGTCAAACCCGATTTCCATCGCCTTGGCCGCCTGACTTGGCGCGCCGATCCCCGCATCAACAATCAACGGGACGCCGGGAAAATGCCCGCGCATTCTGATCAGCGCGTCCACATTCCGCAGACCGCGGCCCGTTCCGATCGGCGCACCCCAAGGCATCAACACCCGGCACCCGGCGTCGAGCAGACGTTCGGCGACGATTATATCCTCGGTGGTATAGGGGAACACCGCGAAACCCTCGGCGCAAAGGATGCGCGCAGCTTCGAGCAGCGCGAACGGATCGGGTTGCAGGGTGTCGGCATTGCCGATTACCTCCAGCTTGATCCAGTTGGTGCTAAAAACCTCGCGCGCCATCTGCGCGGTGGTGATCGCCTCACGCGCCGAATGGCATCCGGCGGTGTTGGGCAGAATGCGCGCGCCTGTGGCCTTCAACAGCGGCCAAAAGCCGTTTGCTTTGCCGGAGCCTGCGGTTTCCCGGCGCAATGAGACAGTGATGACGCCGCAACCCGAGGCGGAAATCGCTTCGGTCAACACCTGCGGCGAGGGATACTGCGCCGTGCCCAGCAGCAGCCGCGAGGTCAGCTCAATGTCAAAAAGCTGCATCCTATCCCCCCTGCATCGGGGCCAGCACTTCGACCCGGTCGCCATCGTGCAGCGACGTTTCGGCGCGGGCGGTGGCAGCCACAAAGCTGCCATTCAGCGCCGTGGCAAGCGCGCCTGCGTAGCCGAGTTCGGCCAGAGCCTCGGCAAGTGTGCGGGCGGCGACCTCGGTTGCGGTGCCGTTGAGATCAATACGCAAGGGCGGCCTCCTGTCGGGTCGGGGCAAGCATGTCAGCCAACTGCCCGGCCAGCGCCGGGGCGGTCAGAAAACCGTGGCGATACAATCCGTTCAGATGCCAGCGCCCCGCCGCTTGCGTCAGCCGGGGCAGATTGTCGGGCCAGGCCGGGCGCAACCCGCTGCCCATTTCCAAAATGGCGGCCTCGGCAAAGCCGGGATGCAGGGCAAAGGCCGCCGACATCAGTTCGCTGGCGCTGCGCAGGGTCATCGGCCCGGTCGCGTCAGTTTCGATCATCGTGGCCCCGACCATGAAAAGACCATTGTCGCGCGGCACCACATAGACCGGAAAGCGCGGGTGCAGCAGGCGCACCGGACGCGACAGCGCCACGTCCCGGCAGTGCAGCATCAACATTTCGCCCCGCACCGCGCGCAGATCCAACAGGTTATCGCGGGCGGCGATGCCCCGGCAGTCGATATCCGCCTGTTCTGGCGGAAAATGGGTGTCATAGGT
Organism: Tabrizicola sp.; assembly: GCF_030694085.1. Classification (GTDB taxonomy): domain Bacteria; phylum Pseudomonadota; class Alphaproteobacteria; order Rhodobacterales; family Rhodobacteraceae; genus Tabrizicola. The sequence continues at coordinate 11,201 of NZ_JAUXZE010000091.1, forward strand.
GATCGTGACACCGCGATTGCGCAATCCCTCCGCCAGCGCCTTGAGAGCGACGCGGGGATCCAGATGCGCCTCGTCGGGGTAGTAAAGCGCACTGCCAAAGCGGCCCGCAAGATCGGGTTCAAGCCCGGCGATCCGGTCTGGACCGATGCGTTCGTGGCCAGTGGTACGGGCAGCGAACCGGTCAAGCTCGGCCTGGTCGCGGGCCAAGGCCACCACCAGCGTGCCGCGCCGCACCACCCCCGGTACGCGTGCCGCCCACCAATCGGCGGCAGTGGCACCCAGACGCGCCACCTCGGGCGGGGCACTTTCTGCCTCGACGAAGGGGGCCAGCATCCCTCCTGCCAGCCAACTTGCCCCAGCGGCTTGCGGGCCGCTGTCCATCACCTGCACGCGATAGCCGCGTTCGGCCAGCACGGTCGCGGCGCACAGCCCCGCGACCCCCGCCCCCAGAATGGTGATCATTCCGCGACCTCTGCTGTTGGCAGATAAACCTCGCCCTTTTCGCGAAATTTCGCTGCCATGGCTGCCATGCCGTTCTTCTGCGCCTCGGCCCGGATGTCATGGCTGATCCGCATCGAGCAGAATTTCGGGCCGCACATCGAACAGAAATGCGCGGTCTTGTGCGCCTCTTTCGGCAGGGTTTCGTCGTGCATGCTGCGCGCAGTTTCTGGATCGAGCGACAGGTTGAACTGATCCTCCCAGCGGAATTCGAACCGCGCACGCGACAGGGCATCATCCCGCGCCTGCGCCCCCGGCAGACCCTTGGCCAGATCGGCCGCATGCGCGGCGATCTTGTAGGTGATCACGCCCACCTTGACATCGGCGCGGTCTGGCAGGCCAAGGTGCTCCTTGGGTGTCACGTAGCAAAGCATTGCGGTGCCGAACCAGCCGATCATCGCGGCACCGATGGCACTGGTGATGTGGTCATAGCCCGGCGCAATGTCGGTGGTCAGCGGCCCCAAAGTGTAAAACGGCGCCTCGCCGCAGGTGGCCAGCTGCTTGTCCATGTTCGCCTTGATCTTGTGCATGGCCACATGGCCTGGCCCCTCGATCATCACCTGACAATCCTTAGCCCAGGCGATTTTGGTCAGTTCGCCCAGCGTTTCCAATTCGGCGAATTGGGCGGCGTCGTTGGCGTCGGCGATTGAACCGGGGCGCAGCCCGTCACCGAGGCTGAAGCTCACGTCATAGGCCCGCATGATATCGCAGATCTCGTCGAAATGCTCATACAGGAAGCTCTCGCGGTGGTGGTGCAAACACCATTTGGCCATGATCGACCCGCCCCGGCTGACGATCCCGGTCACCCGGTTCACCGTCAGAGGAATGTGGTGCAGCCGCACGCCCGCATGGATGGTGAAGTAGTCCACCCCCTGTTCGGCCTGTTCGATCAGCGTATCGCGGTAGATCTCCCATGTCAGATTTTCGGCCATACCATCGACCTTTTCCAGCGCCTGATACAGAGGCACTGTGCCAATTGGGACTGGCGCATTGCGCAGTATCCATTCGCGGGTGTTGTGAATGTTACGCCCGGTCGACAGATCCATCACCGTATCGGCGCCCCAACGGATCGACCAGACCATCTTGTCCACCTCCTCGGCCATCGACGAAGTGACGGCACTGGTGCCCATGTTGGCATTGATCTTGACCGCGAAATTGCGCCCGATGATCATTGGTTCCAGTTCGGGATGGTTGATATTGGCCGGGATAATCGCGCGCCCGGCGGCGATTTCCTGACGCACGAATTCGGCGGTCACATGATCCGGGATCGATGCCCCGAAATCCTCGCCGTCGCGCGGGGTGGGCAGGGCGGCGGGGCGGCCCAAATTCTCGCGGATCGCCACATATTCCATCTCGGCCGTGATGATGCCTGCGCGGGCGTAGGCCAGTTGCGTGACCGCCTTGCCGCCCATGGCGCGCAGCGGGGTGGTCTTCACCGGAAAGCCAGGCACCAGCCGCGTGCCGGTTGCAAAGCCGTTGTCGGCGGGCTGGACACTACGCGCGGCATATCCCTCGCAATCACCTCGCGCCGCCGTCCACGCGCTGCGAACGGGGGCCAGCCCCTCGGCAATATCGGTTTGCACCGCCGGGTCGGTATAGGGGCCGGAGGCATCATAAATGGTTAACGGAGGCTCGCCAGCCGATGGATGTACGGCAATTTCGCGCATCGGCACGCGAATGTCGGGATGAATCACCCCCGCCTCATAGCGTTTGGAAGAGGCGGGCAGCGGCCCGGTGGTGACGGCGGGCAACGCAGGTGCAGTTGCGAGCGCGGTGGTCTGGTCGGTCTGGTTCATCAAAGCCTCTTTGCATTGATGACCCGTCATAAAGGGAAAGAAGCCGGGATTATCCCGAAACCGCCCCGCCGGAAACCCGACAAGAAGAGCGACCGCTTGTGCTTCCTACGCCAGTATCAACTGGGTCAGGTTCAAAGGGTCGCTTCACCGGGGTTGCCCCCCATCAGCCTCTCAGTCCCTTTGGCGGGACTCCCCTGACAGTGCAGATTTTGTAAGCAGGCACCTGCGCCCCGTCAAGAGCCGCTTCCCGGTCAATTTCTGAAACGGTAATGTCGACCTGAACACGACTGCACAAACCTGATGCGACTGGCTTTGAATCTGCTCGACCTGCCTTTATTTCGCGGCAAGTCCCGCATCGTCCAGTTGCTCGAGGTCCGGCAGATCGCGCAAGGACTCCATCCCGAAGGCCGCCAGAAAGGTTTCCGTCGTGACGAAGGTATAAGGCGCGCCGCGCCGGGGTTCGCGGGGGCCGGTGCCGATCAGGTCACGCTCGGCCAGCCTGCCGATCAGGTCACGGCTGATCTCGCGTCCGAAGATGTCCTTCAACCCGTCGCGGCTGATCGGCTGATGAAACGCAATCGCCGCCAGCACGGCCAGATCGAACTCCGCCAGGTTCAGCGCCTGCCCCCCCACATCCGCCGCCGCGCGGATCGCCGGGGCATAGGCGGGCCTCGTGCGCAGCAACCAGCCTGCGCCCACCCGCGCCACCTCATAGGGTCGGCCTTCCAGATCGACCGCCAGATCCTCGATCAACAGATCGACCGAGGCCCCTTGCCCCACGATCCGCGCCAGATCATCCCGCGCCACCGGGGCGCTGCTTGCAAACAGCACCGCCTCGATCCGGCGCATCCATTCCCGCCAGCGCAGCTTGGGCGGCAGGTCGGCCAGTTCGCGGTCAAGGTCTGTGTCCTCGCGCCGCCCCATGCTCAGACCCCGTACAGGCGAAACGTGTCCCGCCCGGTCAGTTCGCGCACGGCGCCAAGCGCAACCAATCGGTCGCAGAGCCGTCGCGCGGCCCGATCCGACATGAAGGTCAAGGCTGCAGGCGCCAGCGCATCGCGCGATAGGAACAGATCTACCGCCCGGCCCGCCGACTTGGCCCGCAGTTTCGGGGCCACCGTCCAACGGCGGGCCGCCGCCCGGGCCAGATCGCCGGCCAGCGGCAGCGCCTGCCCGACGGAAGAGACAACGGCGCGGTGACAGGCCAGCCGCAGATCATCGCCCCGCAGGCGCAGATCGCGGGGCTTGAGCGTCAGCGCCAGAAACGGCAGCACATGCGTTGCCCCCAACGCTCTTGCCAACGCGGCATCGGCCAGGATCAGGGCAGCGACCTCGGCTCGCGGACTATCGGTTAGCACCGCCTCGACGACCTGCGCCGCGCGGTCCACTGGGGTCGGTCCGGTGGCATCAAGGCAAAGAGCGATCCGCTCTGCCGCTATCCCTTCCAACGCATTGGCCAGATGCGCGACCGAAACCGGCCGCGCCGCCGCGCGTGACCATTGCCGTGCGATCCGCCCCGCCGGACCGGGGTCGTCGCCCGGTCCCGTCAGGTGCAGCGCATCGCGCAAAGCGCTCTCCCCTTCCCTTCGTCCCGCCATCGCGGCGCAGCGATCGGCCGCTGCCAGCGCCAGCCGGTCGCGCCACAGCGCCATGGGCAGGTCTTCGGTCGCGGTCGCCAAGCTCAGATGCGCCAGAGCGGCCCCGGACCGGAAGGCCGCGGCCTCAAGGGTTTCTGTCGGCGCAGAGACGATCCAGCCCGGCAGAGGGGGCAGCATCGGCAAGGTTTCCAAAGGCTCGGTACGCGGTTTTCCCATGCCAGCAACATAAAGCGCGGCGGCGCTTTCTGCCAGTGAAATGTGCGCATAGCGCCGCAGCTTTGGGATCGTCACAATGTCCAATAAGTTTGCATTATCGGACACAAGAAGAGTATGCTCACCAGCATGACCGAAACACCCGAGAAATCACCTTCAGAACCCCCGAAACGTCCCGATCGCCATGAACGGGACGACAGCACTGATCTGGAGCGCGACACGATCGCCCTGCCCTCCCATGTCGCTGGCTCGGGTACGCTCGACCGCCTAGTCGACACTGCGCGCGACTATGCGCGTCAGGCGGCGTCGGAGAACACGCTTAAAGCCTATGCCAAAGACTGGAGCCATTTCGCCCGTTGGTGCCGGATGCGCGGGGCCGATCCCCTGCCCTCGTCTGCGCAACTGATCGGCCTTTACATCACCGATCTGGCGGCGCCGGGAGGAAAGACCCCGTCGCAGTCGGCGTCCCGACCCCTTTCGGTGGCCTCCATCGAACGCCGCCTCTCGGGCCTGGCCTGGGGCTACGCACAGCGTGGGGAACGGCTGGACCGCAAGGACCGCCACATCGCCTCTGTACTGGCCGGCATCCGCCGCAAGCACGCTCGGCCACCGACGCAGAAAGAGGCGATCCTGCCCGAAGACCTGCGCGACATGCTGGCCACCCTGCCCCACGATCTGCGTGGCCTGCGTGACCGCGCCATCCTGCTCATCGGCTTTGCCGGGGGCTTACGTCGCTCTGAAATCGTCAGCCTCGACCACGGCAAGGATGACACGCCTGACTCAGGCGGCTGGGTCGAGATCTTGGAGGACGGCGTGCTCCTCACCCTGCGCGGCAAGACCGGTTGGCGCGAGGTCGAAATCGCCCGCGGCTCATCCGATCAGACCTGCCCGGTCCATGCCCTGACGCAGTGGCTGCATTACGCAAGGATCGACTTCGGCCCACTTTTCGTGGCTGTCTCGCGTAACGGTCTGAAGGCCACGGACGAACGCCTCTCCGATAAGCACGTCGCTCGGCTCATCAAGTCCTGCGCCCGAGAGGCGGGCCGGCGCCCTGATCTCCCTGAAAAGGACCGTATCGCCCTTTTCTCGGGCCACTCCCTGCGCGCGGGCCTTGCCTCATCCGCCGAGGTTGATGAGCGCTATGTCCAGAAGCAGCTCGGCCACGCCTCGGCCGAGATGACCCGGCGCTACCAGCGTCGGCGCGACCGGTTCCGCGTAAACCTGACCAAGGCGGCCGGGCTTTGACCCCCCTGCCCCACCGCTGCACCTTTGGTGAAGTGACAAGCTCAAATGTGACCGTTTAGGTTTCAACTAACCGCTTCAATTGAAATCGGTAATTAAACGCGACAGTGGGTGCCGGAAGTGCGCCGTCTGAGACCGGGCCTGCCTTGGGAAGACGTGCTGCGCATCGTCAATTCAGGTCTGCCGAGCGAGGCGCAGCCTTGGTCCCTGCCCCGCCTGATCCGTGCTGCCAAAACCTTCGTCCGCGAAGGCCTGCTGCCGGACACCATCCTTTCCCGCGCCTCCGCGTCCGACAAGGATGATCGCCTGCCCGCCATCGTCGCGGGCATCAAAGGCGCAGATCCCACGATGACTCTTCAAGCCATCTGCGACCGGCTAGAAACCATGCGCGAACGGACACCTAGGGGCCGCAGCAAGTGGGAGCCGTCATCGGTCAAGATGATCTTGGAGCGGGCTAAGAAGTTGGGACTCTTGTAGTAGGTAACGCTTTTCGGTGCCCATGAGGCCAAAAGGCATTCTACCGACGGGCTCAGACGAAGAATCGCTTGCGATGCTCTCGCGAACACGATTGCCGTGGTCAGGTCTGCTACAGCGTTACTGAGCCTGGTCAGAGATTTTCCAAGCATCACGCGTGGGTTCAAGGGCGTCGGGTCCTGTGGATAAGTATCGCGACATTTTCTGTAATCTTTACAATATCTTACACCCAACTTTTAACAGGTCACTTTAGCCTTTTCGCATCATATGGTGCCATGAACGGCAGAAAGCACAAGATAGCTGCACAAGATTTGCCTTGAGTTTCTTCCCGACGGGCGTCATATCTGTAACGCGAAAACTAAGAAAACGACGTCCACTGCGTTCCTGCTGGCACCGATCGACTGCAGATCACGGGTAACGCTTAAGAGATGTCTCGAGACAGGCGAATGATGATGCACCAAGTGTTGCATGACAAGCTCAAGGCAGACGCAGGGCGGCTTTCTGAAGCCCTTGAACATATGTCGAAGCTTTTTCTGGCACCGAAGGAAGAAAAGACACTCCGCGCCTTCACAAGCGCAGAGGTCGGAGAGTTGTTGCGGGTGAGCGACGGCTATCTGCGCAAGGCGCATTTCGACGGCAGAATTCCAGAAGTCGAACAGGGACCGGGTAACAAGCGCCTTTATTCCGCCGAGAACATTCTCCAGATCCGCAACATTCTGGCTCAGAATGCAAAGGATCCGTTTCAGTTCCTTCCCGGTCGGCGACAAGGTGACAAGCTTCAGATCTGGTCAACCGTCAACTTCAAGGGCGGATCCAGCAAAACTACGACCACCGTGACTCTCGGGATGAGGCTCGCCCTGCGTGGATACCGTGTGTGTTTGGTCGATGCAGACCCTCAGGCCTCACTGACGACCTTCTTTGGATACCAGCCAGAGATCGACTTCCGTCACGGCGGCACGCTGTATGATGCAATTCGCTACAACGATGGCGAAACGTCCCGGGTGCCTATCGTGGACGTTTTGCGCAAGACCTACTTCCCGAACCTGGATCTAGTGCCCGGCGGGATCATGCTCTCGGAATTCGAAACCGAAACTCCAACTGCGCTGAGCCGTGGCGAACAACCCGTCTTCTTCAATCGGATCCGCGACTCGCTACGACAGGTTGAAGACGATTATGACATCGTTTTAATCGACTGCCCGCCTCAGCTTGGCTATCTTACGATGGCGGCGGTCTGTGCATCGACGTCGCTTCTCATGACCATCATCCCTGAGCGTGTCGACCTGGCCTCGGCCAGCCAGTTCCTGACGATGGCGTCGGGCGTGTTGGAAGTCCTGTACTCGAACGGTGGCATCGGCGCGTATGACAATTTCGCCTACCTCCTGACGCGCTTCGACACCGCTATCAGCACGCAGCAGGACTTGTCTGAATGGCTCAGGCAATTGTTGGGCGACAGTGTGATCAAGACGCCCTTCGTGAAGTCTTCGGCGGTTAGCGAGGCCGGCCTTTCGCAGAAGACAATCTTCGAAGTGGACCTCGCTACGACCAAGAACCGAAAGACTTATGAGCGAGCCCTAGAGTCGGTGATGAGCTTTTCAAATGACATTGAAAAGATGATTCAGTCAGCATGGGGTCGAGGGGGCACAAATGAAGCGTGATCTTCTTGCCAAGAGCCTAGCACAAATGGGCTCAAAGCCTTTGATTGCTGCCGAGGCCGGGTCGAAGGTGGACGAAAGCTCGCCTCGTTCCCTGAAGAGCATGTCAGACGTCCTTTCTCAGGTCTCGGCACAGGCGGCCCAGGACGTGGATGTCAATGAGATCGGCAATTCTGAAATCGCGGATCGTTTTGACGTATCAGAAGGGCTCGATGATCTGATCGAGTCCATCAGGACATCAGGACAACAGCTCCCTGCTCTGCTCCGCTATCGCCGCGGCCCTGGCCCTCGCTATGAGGTGGTTTACGGACGCCGCAGAATTGCCGCGTGCCGAGTGCTTGGGATCAAGGTCAAGGCTTATGTCAAGGAAATGGACCACCGCGAGGCTCTTGTCTCGCAAGCCCTGGAAAACTCTGCGCGCCTAGAGCGCAGCTTCATCGAACAAGCCATTTTTGCCACCAAGCTGGAGGACCAGGGCTTCACCCGGGCCGAGATCGGCGATGTGCTAGCTGTCGACAAGGGAACGCTAAGCAAGCTGATTGGCGTTGCCCGAGACGTGCCCGACGCAGTGATCTACAAAATTGGCGCCGCGCATGAAGCAGGCCGTCGCCCATGGCTGGAACTGCGTCGTCTGGTCAAAACGGAACACGCACCTTCCGACAGTTCTGTCCTCTTGCTTGTTCCTGAAGAAGGCACTGCGGCCGAGAAGCTCAGCGCTGTCATCGATGCGCTGCAGAAAGTCGCGGATGCAGAGCAGAACGCAGCGGAGTCTGCCGCTAAGGGCCCCTCTCCTGCCCCGCTCAACAAGATGCCCGCAACTTCGGTGGCTTTCAGGTCCAAAGGCCAGCGTCTTTTGATCGAAGTTTCCGACAAAAAGGAGCGCGGGTTCATCAACTTCGTGGAGGCACAGCTTGAGCGCCTCTACAAGGAGTGGAAAGAAAAATCATGAAGCCGAAACGGTTAAGTGATTGATCTTTATAGGGTTGGCCATGGTCAACCCTGTTCAAACAGACAAGAAACAATCAAAAAGGAGGCAGACGTAGCGCAAAAAGAAACCCCCCGAAGGCGGTGAAGCACTCCAGAGGGTCCCGATTTACTCGCAATCTATTGGTACCCAAAAAATCGAATCACTGCAACACCGATTTCGGTGACCGGTATCCTTTTGCTGTCTGAAAACAGATGGAACAAGAAGCAGTCACGACCATCGAGGTCGAGGCACAGCTGAGTTGTGCGCCTTCAATCTTCGATTCTTTCGCCGGTATTGGCACGATCGAACAGCAGCCAAACTTCGCACCTGTAACGCGGCGCGCGCTCATGGCGGCCGTCAACACCACAAGTCGCGCACTCGGCTTGCGACCGTCTTCAGTCGTTGTGCTTGACGCACTCTTGAGCTGCCTTCCCTGCAACGATCCGAAAACCGGGAATGACAGCCCAATCACGCCACTCACCCTGCTGACCGTGTTCGCTTGCAACGACACTTTATGTTTTCGCACGAAAGGCATAACGGACAGGCAACTTCGGCGGCACCTTGAGAAACTTGAAGCTGCAAATCTGATCCAACGGCGTGACAGCTCCAACGGCAAACGATTCCCAATTATGCGCAACGGTAAAGTCATCGGCGCGTTTGGCATCGACCTGTCGCCCCTGCTCGTACGGTCTGGCGAAATCCTTGCACTGTCTCAGAAACATCGTCAGGAAGCCGACGAACTTCGAGGCATGAAAGCCTACATCCAAAAACTGCGCGGTGAATGCCTCTCCCTTTGCCTGCAAGGCGAGGCCTTAGAGTTCGTCGAAGCTGCCCGCAACTTTATGCGTCGAACCGGAGTAACTGTACTTCAAGCAAGCAGCGTCATCAGCAGACTTAAATGCATTCTGCAGAGTAAGGTAGTCGCTCCAAGCGTACCGCATTTTGAAGAGTTGGCCACGGCCAACGATCCGGAACACGAACAACGCCAAGAACAAGCACCGTCTTCTAACTCGAACAAAACGACCGCCTCAGACGGACAAAATGTCCGGCACAAAGAGACTCAAAAATCATATACAAAAAAAGCCTTACCGCGCTCGATGACAGAGCTGTGGGCTTGCTTGACCGAAATCCCGGCCTTTTATCCAGACCACCCCACCACAGAACACGGCCTCCTACAGCTGCTATTTGAATTTGGTAAGATGCTGAGAATAGACAGCGCTCTGCTGGGTAAGGCGGTGTCTTTGCTTGGCCTGGCAGAGGCGATTCAGGTGGCAGATCAAATGGCCTGCAAGATCGACCAAGTCAAAAACCCTGATAGCTACCTTTCGAGGATCCTAGCCGGTTGCACCAAGACAAGAGTTGGCCATGGCCAACTTCGCGTTGGTACATAGATTGCCAACCTAAAACGCGCCGCCCTGCCGGTCTGGCGCGCTGTCGTTGCCACCTATGTCCAGTAGGAAAGTAAGAGAATGGTTGGTTTGAGGGTGATGGGAAGTGAGATCGGGAGAGTGGCTCCCGGCGCCCGTCGTGGAGAAAACCTGATGGCCCAAGCTGCCCAGAAGATCACCCTGTCGTCCTCGCGGGACATCCCCTTTGATAAGCTGGTGCTGAGCCAGTCCAACGTCCGACGTATCAAGGCCGGTGTGTCGGTCGAAGAGTTGGCCGAGGACATCGCCCGTCGTGGTTTGTTGCAAGGCCTGAGCGTGCGGCCCGTGTTGGATGCCGATGGCGTCGAGACCGGCAAGTTTGAGATCCCGGCTGGCGGTCGCCGCTTTCAGGCGCTGTCGTTGCTGGTGAAGCAGAAGCGATTGGCAAAGACCGCACCTGTGCCTTGTGTGTTGCGTGATGTGACATCAGATATTCTGGCCGAGGACGACTCCTTAGCTGAGAACATGCAGCGCGTTGCCTTGCACCCGCTCGATCAGTTCCGCGCCTTTGTTGCTTTGCGCGACAAGGGTCAGGGTGAGGAAGCCATCGCAGCGGCCTTCTTTGTCACCCCGCAGATCGTGAAGCAGCGGTTGAAACTTGCGTCCGTGGCCCCTGTCCTACTCGAGGTCTATGCCGAGGGTGGCATGACGCTGGAACAGCTGATGGCCTTCACGGTGAACCCGGATCACGCGCGCCAGGTGCAGGTTTGGGAAGCGGTGCAGAACTCCTGGAACAAGGAGCCCTATTCGATCCGCCGCATGTTGACCGAAACTTCTGTGCGGGCCTCGGATCGGCGTGCAGTGTTTGTCGGTATTGATGTCTATGAGGCCGCGGGCGGCGTTGTCTTGCGTGATCTCTTCCAAGGCGATGATGGCGGCTGGTTGGAGGACCCTGCCCTGCTCGACCGTTTGGTCACGGACAAGCTGCAAGCCGAGGCGCAGGCAATTGCGGCTGAGGGTTGGAAGTGGATCGAGGTGTCCACTGATCTGGCCTACGGCTACAGCCACGGTCTGCGGCGTCTGCTTGGCGATCCCTCGCCCCTGAGCGCGGATGAAGTTGCAGAGCATGCCAAGCTTCTCGCGGAGTATCACGCTCTGGAAGATGAATACTCTGGTCAGGACGAATACCCCGAGGAGATCGACACCCGGCTTGGCGAGCTGGAAGCTGCGATGGAAGCCTTCGAGCAGCGTCCGCTGATCTTCGATGTGGCCGAGGTTGGTCGCGCCGGGGTTTTCGTAACGCTGGATCGAGATGGCAACCTGGCTGTCTATCGCGGCTATGTCCGGCCGGAGGATGAGCCTCGCGAAGAGACCGTGGCCAACTTCGGCGATGAGTCGGACGCGGAAGGGCAGGGGGTTGATGTCGGTGTCTCCGCCTATCAGCTTCCCGCTGGCACGTCTGCTGCCACCGTCATCACTTCCGGGGGCCAGCCGTTCGGTGGCGGTCTTTCAGATGACGAAGATGATGGCGCATTGAAGCCTTTGCCGGAGCGTCTGATCATGGAGCTGACCGCGCATCGCACCCTCGCGTTGCGCGAGGCGATTGGGCGTTCGCCCGACGTCGCCCTGACGCTGCTGCTGATGAAGCTGGTCAATGACACCTTCCGCAGTTCCGGGGCTTCGGGCAGTTGCTTGGAGGCTTCTTTGCGCCCCGTCTACATGTCGGCTCAGGCGCCTGATCTGAAGGACAGTCCGGTGGCCAAGGCGGTGGACGATCGTCATTCTGCGTGGGAGGCCGATCTGCCGCTTGGCGACGATGCCGTGCTTTGGGACTATCTCTCGGCCCTCGATAAGGCCAGCCGTCTGGCACTGTTGGCGCATTGCCTGAGCTTAGGGATCAACGCGCTGCATGAGAAGGTGAACCCTTACGGCGCGGGCATCTCGGCCAGCGGGTTGACCCGCCGCATGGCGCAGTCGGAGATCGTGGCCCAAGCCGTCGATCTCGACATGGTCGCTGCTGGTTGGGAGCCGACGGCGGACAATTACCTGAACCGGGTTCCCAAGGCACGTATCCTTGAGGCGGTGCGTGAGGCAAAGGGGGAGGGCACCGCGCAGCTGCTCGACCATCTGAAGAAGGGTGAGATGGCGACGGAAGCCGAGCGCTTGCTCAAGGGCAGCGGTTGGTTGCCGGAGGTTCTGCGGCGCAGTGATCTTGCCGCTCTGGACGGCGATGGCGCTGCAGAAGGGCAGGGGGCTTTGAGCGAAGAACCCTTGGGCGCTGCTGACATTGACGCTGAGCTCGACTTGCCCGCCTTCCTGATGGCCGATCTTCCCGTGGAAAGCACGGCAATGATGGCTGCAGAGTGATCTGAGCCCCTGAGGGCGGGGAAACCCGCCCTCATTCACCATAAAACACAACAATATCAATATGATGAATGCGAGTGTTCGCATTCAGAATGAGGAATCATGTCCGCAAACTCAATCATCGACCAAGCGCCTTTGGGCGCGCTCATTCGCTACACTGATGGCAGTCCCAAACCGCCCGCGCGCTTCACCAAAAAGCTGGCAGCCTGGGAAAGGTCCAACGGTGTTGGCCGCCTGGTGAAGAAAGAACCGCAGCGACCCTTTCCGACCTGGACGGCCCCGGCGTCCTTCACGTTGCATGAAGGCAACTTCTCCTCGGAGGGGGTCATCCTCGTTACCATCATGCGTAGTCATTCGGCCGACAGTTCGCTGATTTTCGAAGTCATCGAGGAGCCAAAGGTGGGGCAGGTCTGCGTGCTGTTGGATTTTGGAGGCAATACCGAGCTTTTGCATCTGGCGTCGTCCGTCACAGCGGCAGAGCTTTGGATCGCCAAAGAGGGCTATCGCAACGCGCGGCTTCAAGTCGTCGGCGACGAAGTCGATAGGGCAGGGGAGGCGGGTATTGCCGCCTGAGCCTTCTCATAGACCAAGGGGGCCTGCCGCACGCGGGCCTCTCATCCAGCACCAACCTGTCCCGCGCATCTGCGCGGGGCACTAAAGGCTCCATCCCCAGTAAGGCCTCGGTCAACCAAAAGCTTGTCTACAAGGCTGGCGGGGTGAGCATCGGCGGGACAATTAGGCTCCTTGTGTCAAACTACCATCCCCCGCTTGCCAGTCCCTTCCTTGGCCCAAATCCAGTCTTCGAGATCAAGCCACAAGGGCTCGGACTACGGGGCAAGCCCGTGCCGCCGGCCGGATTCGGGGCAAGCCCGAACGCACCCGGTGATGTCAGCCCGTCTTTGGGCCTGCGGGTTCCTGTCAGCGCGGGGGATGGTCCCTCGCCTCCAAACAGGAGCCAAAACAGATGTCCCGCAAAGATGCACACGCCTTCGCCGCCAGCCTCGCCGCCACGCTCATGGTTTCGATCGTCGTCTTCCAGGCAGGGGATGGAACCTTTGGTGCCGTCCCCGCCGACGAAATCGACGGTGACGAGGTTTTGGTTGTGGCTGAGTATGATCCCTTCGCGATTATGGCCCGCTGAGGGCCATCTTCTCGGCAAGCGGCTGAGGTGCCGGGCTTTTCGCCCGGCACCCTGCCCTTTGCAGTGCACATAATCAGAGGCCTTTCAGGAAAGCCAACAGGTCATCCGATGCCTTGAACCTCTTCATGCTGATGACAGTTGGTTGAAGTCGAAGCAGAGCTTCCTCCTTCATCTTCATGTCGGCTGACAGGTAGATAAAGGTTGTCGCCGGGCTTTCGTGCCCTAGCCACAAGGCTATGACAGAGATGTCGACCCCAGACTGCAGCAGGTGCATGGCGGTTGTGTGCCGAATGATGTGCGGTGACACGACGCGGTTGCTGAGTCTCGGTTCAGCCCTACTGGCGCAAGCGACTGCGACGGCAAGTCGACGCGCGATGCTAGACCGCGTCATTGGTTGACCGAAGGTGCTGGGGAACAATGCGCTACTTGAACTCGGATCATCCAGCCGTCTGATCCACTTGCGCAGAGTTGATGCTGTCTGTTGCCACAGGGGGACGCTCCGCTGTTTGCGACCTTTTCCCTTGAGATGTGCAACAGAAGTTGGCCCAAGCACGATATCGTTCAGTGTCAAACCGGCAACTTCTGAAACGCGGGCCCCGGTGTTGTACATCAATGCCAACATTGCGCGGTCACGTTGGCCGACCCATGTTGCAGGATCCGGTGCTGCGACGATCGCATCTATCTCGGCTTTGGTCAGGAAGTCCAAGACTGGTTTGTCGCACCGCTTCGCAGGCACAGCCAAGACCTGCTCGATTGAGGCCATCGCCGCAAAGTCTTTATGAGCTGCATATTTAAGGAACGCTCGGATGGCTGCCAATCTGGCGTTTCTGCTGCGAACTGAGTTGCCCCGCTCCTTCTCCAGATGGTCCAGAAAGTCGAGCACCAGTGCTGCATTCAGGTCCTCTAAGTGAAGGTCGGTCGGACTCTTGCCAATCGTCTTCTGTGCAAATCGCAGGAGAAGCTGAAATGTGTCCCGATAGGCGGCAACCGTGTGTCGGCTAACAGCCTTCTGTTGGCCGAGGTATTCGACAAAAAACTGCTGAAGCAGATGTGGAAATGAAGGGCGCATGGCTGGGTCACGCATGATCGATGACCTCCATCTTTTGCACGCTGCGTTCGAACCTTAAGCTGGTCAGCGCCATTAATTCTGGCACCGCCTCCATGTACCAGTAGGTGCTTTTAGGCTCGGCGTGCCCGACATAGGTAGACAGAGCCAAGATGGCGTTATCGATATCAACACCGTGTTCCAACCAGAGCATCAGCCTGCGGCAGACGAAGGTGTGTCGCAGATCATGGAGTCTGACCCAAGGGTGACCGCCCCTCGGCCGAATGTCATTGCGTGCCGGCAGTCGGGTGAACGCGTGAAACGCCGTTGCGTATTCGATTGCCCGACCATCTAGGTGGCCTGTGAAAAAATGGCTTGCCTCACCTCTGTCAGCGAAATGGCGGCGGCGCGCCAGATATCGGTCCAGCGCTCGTACAGTGGTTGGATGAAGCGGAACAATCCTGCTGCCTCCGAATTTGCTCGCCCTTATTGTAAGTAGCCCGAGGCTGAGGTCGGTATCTGCGAGTCGTAACGACAATGCCTCTGATATCCGCAAGCCCGTTGCCGCGAGGAGGCCGAACATTGTTGTGTAAGTCGCCGGCCGCAAAGGCACGGTCGGCTGCAGTTTTGTTGCTTCTTCAATGATCCTCTGGATCTCTGCGCTGGTGTAAATGTGCGGCGCGAGGCGCCTTGCCGCCTGTCCGAACGGACTTCCGAACGGAAATCGTGTCGCTGGATCGATATTGGCCAAAAATCGCGATTGGCCAAAAATCGCGAGAATGGCCGGAGTGAATCGAGGCGTCTGGCCCAAGTGTAGGGGTCAGCTATCTCAGCTCCATCTCGAGCCCACCCAAGGCAAAGCTCGACAGTCATGGGCCAGGTGTGTCCACGGTCTGCTGCATACCGGGCAAAAGCAGATACCCGATTGTCAGAACTCACCCTTACGAAACCCCGGCGATATCGATCATCGAGAAAGGCAACGGCCGCTTCGATCAAGCTAAAGGGCTGGTTCATTGGATATCTCCCGGCCAGGCCAAGGAAACCGCTGTCAGCCAGGCTGTATCTAGTCTTGTGTAGATGACTGTTGTGCTGAGGCTTCTATGGCGCATCACATCAGCGATAATTGGCATTGGTGTCCCGGCGGACAGCAGCCGTGTCGCCAACGTGTGCCTCAACACATGGACCCGACTGCGATCCCAGCCAAGACGGTCATAAGCGGCCAGCATTGTGGCTTGGACAGCCCGCCGCCCGACAGGTTGTCCAACCGGCGCCGATGTTCTGACGAAGATGTTACGACAAGTCGTCGATGGACGTTCCTTTTGAACATAATTGGCGATTGCCTCGCCAGTCGGTGCGAGCAAGGGCATGACATCTGCTCTTCGCCCCTTGCGATTGGCGACACGAATGGTCCCAAGATCCCAATCGATATCATCGAGAGTTAGGCCCGCAACCTCGCTTGAGCGAAGGCCGAGGTCGATCAGACATCGTGCAATGGCAAATGCACGCCGCCGCCTTGGAAAGTCGCCGCGAAAGGCGTTCAACAGCGCAGCGACTTCTGCATCGTTTAGAACTTCTGGAAGCGCAGACGGGTTGGCACGCGCAAGCGTTGGCATGGCCCTCATCAGATGCGAGACGTCATCACCCAAGAGTTGTCGGTATCGCAGGTAACATCGGATCGACCCTGAAATCCAACGCGCGCTGCTGCTGCCCCGATTGCCATCCCCAAAGATAAAGCGCTCCAAGTCATCGGCTGAAATATTGGCTAAATCAATATCTTGATTATTGAACCGCTTACTGAGGAACCTCTTGATGGTAAGACACCGCGCCGCCCGTGTACTGTCAGCATAACCCCAGACCTGCTTCATCTTGACGTCAAAGGCCTGCAGTTCGGCGTCGATTGCTGTCGTAGGCTTTGGGACCGCGAAGCCGTGGGTCTGCATCACCCGCTCAAGCAGCTGCAGCGCAGACCGGTAATGTTTTGGATCGCTGTGTGTATGGCGCTTAGAGGTGCATGTTGGCAAATGGCTTTGCAGAAAGTCACAGATGTGCTCATGCCGGACCACCCGGATGCCGATCCCAGAGGATCGAAGCCAGTCTCCAAAATGGAAAACGGCGGCAAAGTAGCGGCCCTGAATATCCGGGACATATCGCCCTTCGATTAGGGTTTGTCGGTAGGCCGAGAATACCGGCGCAAGTAGGTTGCCCGGATCGTCCGTCAGCTTGCGCATGCATAGTCTGGTTCGCATCTTCGATCTCCTTTGTTCCAAAGATCGAAGTGAAGCCCCTGATTATGTGCACTGCCAAGGGCAGGGTGCCGGGCGAAAAGCCCGGCACCTCAGCCGCTTGCCAAGAAGATGGCCCTCAGCGGGCCATAATCGCGAAGGGATCATACTCAGCGTTATGGCGATGTCTCCATAAGGCTGAGCACGACCCGTGGGCGTAGTGCCCACGGTCTTTAATAAGGCCCGGGCTCGGCGCGAACGCGTCTCCGGGCCTTTCGCCTGTCTGCCCTCAAGAGCCTGACAGGCCCACTGCGCCGACGTCTTGTCGGCATTCCGAAATCCAAAGAAGACGGTGGCAAAAAACTGAAGCAGATAGGGCAGATGGAATGGTTGCCGCCCTCCCCAAACGGCATCGCGATGTGCCAAGATTGTGGTGTTCAGAGCCACAAAACGGAGAGGACGGCATATAATGGATACTATGATTGGCGTGGATTTGGCAAAGTCTGTCTTTCAGCTCCACGGAGCGGCGATGACCGGCGAGGTGCTGTTTCGGAAGAAGTTGACCCGATCACAGTTCCTTAAGTTCATGTCGGACCATGCTCCTGCAGTCGTTGTTATGGAAGCCTGTGGGGGAGCGCACTATTGGGCACGTGTGATGGCTGAACTTGGGCATCAAGTCCAACTGATTGCGCCTCAGTACGTGCGCCCGTTCGTGAAAAGACAAAAGAACGACGCTGCCGATGCTGAGGCGATTGTCGTTGCGGCGCAGCGACCTGAGATGCGGTTTGTCGAGCCGAAGACCGAAGAACAGCAGGCGCGCGCGGCAATTTTCCGCTCTCGCGACCGTCTTGTCCGCCAACGCACTGAACTGATCAATGCGCTGCGTGGCGTGCTCTATGAGCATGGGCATGTTTTCCCCACGGGTGCCGCGCACGTCGGGCGCATCGAGGCCTTGCTGCTTGATCCGGACAATGGGCTGCATCCCCTGGTTCTAGCGGATTGCCTCGACCTGCTGGATCAGATCTCGGAAAAATCAGGCCGTATCGAGGCCCGAACGAGGACGACGACCGCCCTGTCAGCGCAGGCGAGTGTGACGCGTAGGCTGCAGACCATACCGGGTGTGGGGCCGCTTACTGCACTGGCTGTTGAAACCTTCGCACCACCCATGGAGACCTTTGAGTCAGGTCGAGCTTTTGCGGCCTGGCTTGGAATTGTGCCGCGGCAGCATTCCTCGGGCGGCAAACAGCGGCTTGGAAAAATCTCGAAAGCGGGGCAGGGGGACATAAGGCGCCTGCTGATCATGGGCGCCATGACACGGCTCACGCCTCGAGGTCGTCGCGGTATTCCTGAGGGCAGCTGGCTGGCGCGGATGCTCGAACGAAAGCCAAAGATGTTGGTGGCGATCGCGCTGGCAAACAAAATGGCCCGGCAAATCTGGGCGCTGCTCATGAAACAAGAAGACTACCGGGAACCGGCGACGATGACTGCAGCGTGAAGTTCATGTTTCGCAGTTAAACCTGAGGCCGGCCAACGGGAGGTGTAGGAAGCCGATGACCTGAATGGGCAAATGATCGAACAGATCTGGGTCGGGGAAACCAGTGCGCCCCCATGAGTATGATAGCTCGCAGGGTAGATTTGGACCCGATCCGCTGATCTCCATACCGGCCAGCGGCTTCTGAAATGCCGCACAAAAGGCCTGATAGAAGACCGCACTCGATCACACCTCAGGAAGCGTCAAAAGCAACTTGCATCACGGGCGGCAACCATAGAAGGGGGATGAAGTTGGCTTGGTCCGCAGGGTCGTCCGGTTCGCAAGCGCTTTCACCCCGTTGCCTAGGCAAGGAAGCACGAGTTCTGCAAGAGCCAGGTCGCCTCCATCCCCGGTGCCCTCCCTTCGACTGACAGTCCCCAAAGCCTGTTCGGCCTCTGGCGCGCAACCCCGCGTCAGTCCGTGCCGTGTTGCCCCTTCGGGGCTGCCCGCACCACCCCGGCCCTGTGGAGGTTTCCGGTCGCCGTTCCGTCGCCCGTGCACGCCTCAGCCGACAGGCTTTTTCCGGGTCTTGTCGAAGGGACGGTCCCAGGGACAGAAAACACAGGAGCTTACCATGCAGAACATCGTCATCCTCGCCGGCAACATCGGTCAGAAGCCCGAAGTGCGCTCGACCCAAAACGGCACGAAGATCACCAACTTCACCCTGGTCACCTCGCGGCCGTGCCTCTCGGAAGGTCGCGTGATGCGCGACGAGAACGGCTACCGGGTCATGGACACCGAATGGCACCGCATCACATGCTTCAATGGTCTCGGCAAGACCGTCGCAGAGCACTGCGAGAAGGGCATGAAGGTCCTCGTCCACGGTCGCATCCACTATACGAAGTGGACCGACGCAACCGGCACCGACCGCTACGGCTGCGAGATCATCGCCGAGAAGGTCGACTTCCTGAGCCGCCCGAAGTCGGCCGAGAGCGAAAACCCCGAGCTGGTCGACCGCGACGACGAGATCCCGTTCTGAAAAGAACGGGGTCTCCCCCTTAGGCCCGGCGGGGAAACCCGCCGGGCTCAGTTGATCTCGGCCCATAGCTGCCGGTCATCATAGTCGGAGCCAAGGCGAACATTCGGGACTCGCGCCCAGCTACCGCGGATCCAGAAGCTACCAAAACGACATCTAGGAGCGGTTCATATTATGCACGCAACCTCAGGTGAACGTTGTCCCAGCGCAATGACGTAGCCGCTATAATATTCAGAATTCCAGAACTGTATTCTTATTGATTGGGATGCATCATGTGCGAGCCAAGGATTGACGACCCAGATTTACCACTCGTCTTGCTGTTCCGGCACTGGCCGGCAACAGTGAGCGTGTTTCTATCAAATCGCATGCTCTGTTTCGGCTGCCCAATCGTATCTTTTCACACGGTTATTGACGCCTGTGAAGAATACGGGCTGAACGAGGTTGTGTTTCGCGCTGAATTGCGCGACGCAGTTGGCGGGTGAAACTTTCCGGAACCTGCACAGACCCGTAATGCGTCGTATAGGTCAGGCGGTCTCGATCAGTGGCCGTGAGAGCTTCACCGGCGAGACTGTCAGCTTGCCCGACCGCCTCTGGCCGCGACGATCGAGATTACTACCCAGGTGGCAAGGCGAAGCCCCATGGCACCCATGGTCCGCGCCTCGTATGCCGTCCCGCTCCAGACCTTCCAGAGGAAGGTGGCGATCACGGCTGCGGTTGCCAGTGCGATGAAGATCGAGAGGCTGGCCGCCCAGCTGGTGCGATACCAAAGACCCAGACCCGCGACGACATAGGCGAAACCGGCCAGGAAGTTGAACCACAGCACGAAGGGCACAACAGCGCCCATGTCGGCCCCCCCGAACAGAGCGCGCCCGCCGGAGAAGATCGTCAGCAGCCCGAAAATGACGGCAACGATGGCGGCAGCAGTGACGGAACGAGAGCGGGTAGGCATGGCCTCCTCCTTTGTTCAGCGCTCCACGAGGCTACCATCGCGCAGATGGATCAGGCGGTCGAAGATCTTTTCGTCATGGGTGACGGCGATGATGCAGGCTTCCTGTTCGGTCGCGAGCTTCCCCTCTAGATCGAGATAGCGGATTCGAGGGTAGCACCGCGCACCTGGTCGCAGAGGGCGATGATGCGTTCCTTGAGGTCCATCATGCACGCGGCGGTCGACAGCGCATCCGCCAACCCGGCCGATGGGGCCGAGACCGAGATGGATCGCCATTTGGGCTGGATCGGGCGACCGAGGGAGGGATCAATGAGGTGGCTGGTACGCCCATCGCCGCCGAAAGTCAAGCCAAGCGGGGAAGAGGTCGCAAGGGCACGGCCTTCCAGCGGGAGTTCGCGGTCGGGCAGATGGACGGTCCAGCGGCCTTCCGGCAGGGCGCGCAGTTCTCCGGTATCGATCAGCGCACGGGTCAGACCATGGCTGGAAAGAAGTGCCGCCACCCGGTCGGCGATGTAGCCTTGCGCGATACCGTTCAGCGTCAACGCCATGCCTGGTCGCAGGCTTATCGCATCGGGCGACAGGGTAATGCCAGCCCAACCGGTCAGGCCCTTGGCCGCTGCACGTTCGGAGTCGGTCAGAGGATGCCCGCGTTGGGTTGCCTTGGCTTCGGCAGCCCACAGGGGCTGGACAGTCGGATCAAACCGCCCGTCGCTGGCCGCATGGATGGCCCCGGCAAGGCTGAGGCACTCAAGGAGTTCGAAGGGCGGCGCGGGCAGTGTGCCATCCCGGTTCAGGCGGCTGAGGTCGGACGTCGGCAGGTATATCGAGAAGATGCCTTCCAGCCGCCGGATCTCCTCCATTGCCATGGTCGCCAGGTGGGGGGCGTCGGGATGGTGCAGGCGCAGGGTCACCCTGGCCCCCAGCGCGATGCCGGTTTCGACATAGGGCCCAGTGTTTGCCAGGGCCATGGAAGGTGCAACTGCGGCGGAAATGGCGATGAAGCGGCGGCGAGTCAGCATGTCTTAGCCCTCGGGTTTGTCGGCAAGCGCCTTCAGGCGGCGCGCATAATCATCCTCGCCCGTCGCGGCTGCCGAAGGCGGTGCAGCAACGGCGCTGTCGGGGATGTCGTCCAGCGCCATCACGACGCCGCCCCGCTCGGCGGCAAAGGCCTGAGCCTCGGCGGGATCGGCGAAGGGCACAACCTCCGGCGCGCCCATGCCGCCCTCGACGCCGGAGCCCACGACGTAATGCGCGGTTCTGGCATCCGTCCAGTTGGCGACGCCCGGCGCGGCCCAAGTCGCGCCCTCGGCACCCATGTCGCTGACGTAGATCGCCAGAACCGGGTTGCTCCGTTCAGGCAGGCGCAGGTAGACGACCAGATCGCTGACCTGGCTGAAGAACAATGGCATGCCGGGCAGACCGTCGAGATGCACCTGACCTTTGGGGCCCTCATGCTCCAGAAGGTTCATCTGGCAGAAATGACCTACGGTTTCCGGGGTCAGCGGCAGCGGGTCGGTGTTCTGGGCCAGCTCTTCCTGGCAGGCAGAAAGCAACAGGGCGAAAAGAAGCGCGCGTTTCATGGGGTGACCTTTCGGAAGGCGGCAGCGGCAAGCGCCAGTGCCACGAGGGGCCAGAGCAGGACAGAGGTGAGCGACTGCCACAGGGGAATGGCGTCAGCGGCACCCGCTACCCCGGCTGCAGCGGCAGTGGCACCAGAGGCAGTGAGGTTGAAGAGGCGGAAGGCATCGGCGGGGTTGGCGATTAGCGCGATGGGAAAGGCTTCGGTCGTGAACCAGCCGCCATTGTCGGCGACGATGGCCGAAAGGAGGGCGAGGTCATAGAGGACGACCAGGCCAAGCCAGAGGCCGATGGCAAGGCCGGCTGCGCCCGAGGGGCGGCGGGACAGGGACGACAGCGCATAGCCCGCGCCAAGGAAAGTGGCCCCCAGCAGGATCGAGGACCAGCTCAGCCGGGCAAGGGCGGGAAGGCCGTCGAGGGCGTTCTCGTCGGTCCAGAAGGCGACGCTTGCGGCCAGGCCGTGGCCAAGAAGGACGGCAAGGGTCAGAATGGCAAGGTGGGCGAGGAGCTTGCCGATAAGTACCTCTTCCCGCGCAGTCGGATAGGCGAGAAGGAGGGGCAGCGTCCCGCGCTCGGCTTCGCCGGCGATGGCGTCGAAGCTCATGAGAAGGGCCAGAAGCGGAATCAGGTAGACCGACAGCGAGGTCAGCGATGCGACGATCACTGATAGGCGGTCGACGCCAAGGCCCCCCGTTGGGGCGGACCCGGCAAGCGAAAGAACCAGCGAAAAGACCGCCATGAGGACAAGCGCGATGGCGACCCAGCGGTTGCGCAGCGCGATGCGGAACTCGGTCCCGGCGGTGGACAGGATGCGGGTCATGGCTGCGGCCCCCGGCTGAAATGGGCGTAAAGGTCCTCAAGGCTGGGGGGAAGCACGTCGAGGTCGGCCACCTTGTCGCCAAGGCCAGTGATCCGGCCAAGGGTTTCCAGCTTTTCGGACTGCGGGCAAGTCAGGTGCAAAGCACCGTCAACCAGGATCGACTCCGGCAAATGGGCACAAATATCCGACGCATACCCATTTCGCGCCGTCACATGCAGCGTAACCGGCAGGTTGGCGCGGCGGCGGAGGTCAGCCAAGCTGCCCTCGGCGACAAGGCGGCCCTTGGACAGGATAAGGATCCGGTCGGTCCGCGCCTCAACCTCTGTCAAGGCATGCGACGACAAAAGGATCGAAGCACCCTGCGCGGCCAGGTCATCAAGAAGCGCATAGAACTCACGCCGGGACACGGGGTCGAGGCCGGAGGTGGGTTCGTCAAGCACCAGAAGGCGCGGATGGCCGATCAGGGTCTGGGCCAACCCCACACGCTGGCGCATGCCCTTGGAATAGGTGCCGATCCGGCGGCGGGCGGCCTGCGCAAGGCCGACTTTCTCCAGCAGGCCCATGGCGAGCGACGGGCTTTCGCCCCGCAGGCGCAGGTAGTGGCGAATCTGTTCTAGGCCCGTCAGCGCCGGATGGAACGCCGCGTTTTCGGGCAGGTAGGCCACGGCGGACCGGGCCGCGGCGGACCCGGGGGCGGCGTCGCAGATGGTGACCTGTCCGCTGGTCATCGGGATCAGGCCCAGGATGATCTTCATCAGCGTCGACTTGCCTGCGCCGTTATGGCCAAGCAAAGCCACCCGTTCGCCGGGGGCAACAGAAAGGCTGACCCCGGTCAGGGCCGCGATCTCGCCAAAGCGCTTAGTGAGATCCGAGATCGTCAACGTCGATGTCATCGAATGTGCCTTCGGTCCAGCGCCCCTCGACTTCGGCTCCAAAGGCCGCGATGTCGGACGGGACGGGAATGGTGTGGGGTTGCATCAGCGGGTGGCTGTCGGTCACCCCGCCCGGCATGATCGCCGGAAAGGAAGACTGCGACCAGCGCACCAGTTGCACGGCGGGCGAGCCAGTCAGAAGGCTCGCGGCGGGTTGGGACCACAGGATATGGTCCATCAGGTCGTTGGGGCGAAAGACGCCATCGGCGATGCCGTCGCCATTCAGGTCAAAGGCGGGATGATCGGACCAGAAGTTGCCGCGCCCCTCATAGCTCCATTCCATGAAGCGGGTGCCGACGTATTTCACCTGTTCCTGATTGCCCAGGAACGCGTTTCCGGTCAGCAGGTTACGTTCCGATCCGGCGGTGAAGTGGATGCCGATGCCGCAGCCTTCGAAGCGGTTGCCGAAGATCAGGTTCTTGTGGGCGTTGTAGATGAACAGGCATTTCTTCGTGCCGCCGCGCACCAGGTTTCCGGCCACATCGGCGCCGTTGGCAAAGTTCAGCATCACCCCGTGTTCGCGGTCGCCCAGCGACAGGTTGTCCCTTACCACCACGCGGTCCGAGAACATGATCGCGAACCCCAGGTGGTTGCCGATGCTGACGTTGCCCGACACCTCGCTGTCATGCGTGTACATGTAATGAACGCCAAAGCGCAGGTCGCGGAAGGTGTTGTTGCGGTAGGTGCCCTTCTTCGAGGCGTTGGAGAAGATCCCGTCGCGGCCCCAGCGCACCGTGTTGCCCTCGATCACCGTGCCGGGGCTGTTCCAGATATAGATGCCGTTGCCGCGTTCGTTCATCCGGTGATTCTGGCGGCCTTCGATGCTGTTGCCAGTGACCAGCGTGTCAACGCCCCCGTGCACGTCCACGCCATGCATGTTGTCGGTCAGCCGGTTGCCCTGAATCCGGGCGCGGTCGGCGCCCTTTGCGATCTTGATGCCCGAGTCGATGGCCTGGTTGTCGCTGCCCGACCCGGTGACGTGCAGGCCGGTCAGCACCACGTCAGCCGCCGTGACGGTGATCACGCTGCCCCGGCCCTGGCCCTCCACGGTGGCCAGACCGTCGCCCCGCAGCGTCAGAGGGCGGTCGATGGTGACGGGGCCAAGATAGGCCCCGCCAGAGAGGATCAGCACATCGCCGGGGTCGGCCCCGGCAATGGCTGCGGCCAGCGTGCCCGTGCCCGGCTGGACATGCACCTCCGCCGCCCAGACGGGCGCGGCAAGCAGCATGAAAAGGGCAAGGGCGCGCATCGGTCAGGCCCCCGTGGGTTCCACGAACATCCGGCCGCGCATCTCCATGTGCAGCGCGTGGCAGAACCACTGGCAATAGTACCAGTAGACCCCGGCGTTGGCCGCGGTGAAGGTGACGGACGAGGTGGCCAGCGGCCCGACCTCCATCGCGACGCCGTGGTTGCCCATGGTGAAGCCGTGGGTCAGGTCGTCGATGTCGTCCAGGTTGGTGACGATCACCGTGACCTCGTCGCCTTCCTTGACCGTGAAGCTTTCCAGCGCAAAGCTGGGCGCCTGGCTGGACATGTAGACGCGGACCTTCTTCGGGTCGTCCTTGTCGCGGATCACCGTGTCCTGCCAGTCGTCCAGGTCCACCCCGTCCGCCTCGGCCTGCCGGCGGGTTTCGGCCCACATCGGGTCGTTCCGGTCCCAGGCCGACAGCGGGTTCACCTTCGACGCGGCCACCGCAATGGCGTCATGCGGTTCGGCGAAGTTCGGGCCGTCATGCACCACCACCATCTTGTCGCCCGAGATGTCGATCAGCTGATCGTTTTCCGGCTTCAGGGGGCCGACGTTCAGGAAGCGGTCCTTGCTGAACTTGCACAGGCAGACCAGCCAGTTCGACTCGGCCTCCGACGTCTCGCCCATCACCGTCTTAAGGTGGCCGGGCTGATACTGCACGTCGACCTTGTCCTTGATCGGGTCCACCGCCTCTCCGGCATAGGCGCGGATCGCGTCCTCGATGTTCCACTTCACCACCTGGCTGTCCAGGAACAGCGAGGTATAGGCATTGCCCCGCCCGTCGAAGGCGGTGTGCAGGGGGCCAAGGCCAAGTTCGGGTTCCGCCACCACGACGCTGCGCGGGTCGACTTCGGAGTCAAAGAGGGTGTCGAATTTCGTCACGTCCAGCACGGTGACGGTGGGCGAAAGCTTGCCGCCGATGCAGAGGTGCTTCTTGTCCGGCGCCATGTTGCAGCCGTGCGGGTTGTTGGCGATCGGGATATAGCGGGTGAACTGGCTTTTCGCGTCCTTGCGGCCGTCCAGGATGCGCACGCCGTTCAGCTCCTGCCCCTCGCCCGCCGCAACGGCGGCCTCGATGGCGGCGATGTTGAAGATCACGACGTGGTCCATCTCGGAGGCGGTCATGTCGGCCAGCGTCATGCCCATTTCGCTGTTGTAGCTGGTCGAGAAGGCCCACTTGCCCTCGTAATCCGCGTCGCAGTTGTCCAGGTTGCCGGAAACCATGACCTGCCAGGCGGGCAGCATCGCTTCGGCGTCGACGGCGGTGAAGAGGTTCACATAGGTCGACACGTCCTGCATCGTCGAGCCGTCGTTGACCAGCGGCGCCTCATCCTCGCCGTTGCAGAAGATGTACTTGGTGCCGGGGAACTTTTGCGGGCGCATCCCGTGGATCGCCTTGGCGTTCGGGATTTCCAGGATCGCGTCGCATTTCATCACGTCGACGCGGACCCGGGCGACGCGGGTGTTCGCCTTGTCGTTCATGAACAGGTACTTGCCGTCATACTTGCCGTCGGTGAACGACATGTGGACGTGGTGCAGGTCGCCGTTGTCGTGGATCTTCTTGCCGTTGGCTTCCAGGTATTTCTTCGTCTTGTCGGTCATCGTGCGCTGGTGGATGCGCAGCGATTCATTGGTCTGGCCCCAGCCCGTCGCCGAGCAGCGGTTGAAGACCGGGACGCGCATCAGTTCGCGCATGGACGGGATGCCAAGGATCCGCATCTCGCCGGTCTGGCCCGAGGACCAGAAGCCGTAATGCGTATCAAGCTGGCCTGGGGGGACGCTGCCGTCACCGGCGGCCAGGGCCGCGCCGCTGGTCAGGGCAAGCGCGCCGACGCCGACAGCGCCGCCGGTCAGGGCCAGGCGACCGCCGCCGACCGCTCCGGCAAGGGCGGCGCCTCCGGCCGTCGCGCCCAAAAGCGCGCGGCGAGAGAGGCCGGATTTCTGTTCCTGTGTCATGGTCGGAACTCCTTTCAATGGAGGGGGTTGAGTTTGGGTGTGTTGGGGTGCCCTGAGAGGTCGCGCGCGGTTGAGGCGGCAGCGGCCTCGCGCCGCTTGTCGCGCTTGATGACGACGGGGCAGATGGTCTTGGACTGGTACAGGACCTGGCAGTGCAGGCAGTTGACGCACTCGTTCGGGTTGATCTCCCCGGTCGGATGGATCGCCTGGACCGGGCACTGGTGGGCGCAGGTCTGGCAGGGGTTGCCACATTCCTTGTACCGCTTCAGCCAGTCGAACATCCGCATCCGCGCCGGGATCGCCAGCGCCGCGCCAAGCGGGCACAGGTAGCGGCAGTAGAAGCGTTCGACGAACAGCCCGGCGGCCAAAAGCGCCAGAGCATAGGCGACGAAGGGCCAGGCGCGGACGAACTTCAGCACGATGGCGGTCTTGAACGGCTCGACCTCGGCATAGGCTTCGGCCTGTTCGATGCTCATCAGGCTGACGCCGAAAAGGCCAAGGAAGATCATGTACTTGACCGGCCAAAGCCTTTCGTGCAGGCCCCAGGGCAGCGTCCATTGCGGGATGCGCAGCGTCCGCGCGATCTGGTTGGTGATCTCTTGCAGCGCGCCAAAGGGGCACAGCCAGCCGCAATAGGCCCCCCGGCCCCAGAACAGCAGCGCGGCGGCCACGCTGAACCACAGGATGAAGGTCAGCGGGTCCA
Source organism: Tabrizicola sp. (assembly GCF_030694085.1). Classification (GTDB taxonomy): domain Bacteria; phylum Pseudomonadota; class Alphaproteobacteria; order Rhodobacterales; family Rhodobacteraceae; genus Tabrizicola. The sequence goes on from NZ_JAUXZE010000091.1 coordinate 38,471, forward strand.
GAAGAAACGCCTGCCAGCTGAATCCGCTGACCAGCGCGCCGAACAGCGCCATCAGGTTCACGACCGAAAGCTGCGCATTGGCATACCAGCCCAGGAACACCAGCGTCACGGTCAGGAAGCCCATGCGGAACCACCAGAAGGCACGTGCATTGCGGGTGGCGAGGCCCTGGAAGAAGAAGACCAGCGTCAGCACGGCCAGCATCGCGGCGGTGATGGCGATCTCGACCTGCTTGTCGGCCCAGATCCGCTTCCACAGGGCCTGATGCGCGGCGGCTTCGTCCCGGGTGGTGACCTCGGCCACGGCCTCGGGCAGCGGCGGGGGGGCCACGGCGCGCAGGTATTGCGGCGGCAGCTGGTAGCCCAGGTCGAAGGTGGTGAAGACCTTCTCGATCGGCCCGACCTCGCGGTGGACCAGAAGTTGAAGCCGGAACGGCTTCGTCGGGTCAAAGCCCACATCGGCCGGGATCTTGAACAGGTCGGTCTCGGTGAACTCTGGCGCGCCCTCGACCGCGACCGCCCCCAGCCGCTTGTGCATCTTGTCGCGGAAGCGGACGGACACATCGTCCTGGATCAGCACGATCCGGTCGAAGATCCCGCCCCGGACATAGCCCGAGCCCTTGAAGCTGTAGATCCCGCGGCCGACGATCACCAGCGCATGCTCCCCTGGTGCAAGCCAGTTGGGCAGGTTCGCGGCCTCGCCTTCGCCCAGGATCGCCTTGGCAACGGCAGGATGCGAGACCAGGGCCGCCTGCATCTCGATGAAGGTCGTCTCCGGCGCCTCGGTCAGGGCGCGGGCGGTGGCGCGTTCGTCACCAAGTGCCGCGAAGGCCGCATTCACCTGCCCCACATCCAGCGACAGGCGGCGCAGCGTGCCGTCGCCTTCCAGCGTCATCCAATCCGTTGCGGCCGGCGCATCGGCGTTCAGCTCGAACACCGGCCCGGTAGGTGCTGCATCCACCGCAAGCCCCCCCAGCCCCAGCGCCCGCGCCACCTTCAGGCCTGCGCGCACGATGCTGTCGTCGATCACCATCACTGTCACGGTCGCGCCGGAGATGATGTCGACCTCATGCGACGTGCCGCCCGACTGCGCCTCGGCCACCAGATCGAGGCCGATATAGGCCGCGGCCAGTGCGTCGATCTTGGCCTGGGGGATGCCGATCAGGACAATGGGTTCGGAGTGCTTGACGAGCTTCACCCCGGTCACATGCGCGTCAAGGTCTACCGCAACCAGCGTATGGATGGGTTTGCCGGAATAGCCGGTGGTCGTGACGAAATCACTGGTGATAAAGGCATAGCCTACCGTCTCGCCGCCCTTCAGGACTGGGGCGACCGGGGGGTCGACCTGCACAGGGCCATATGCATCAGCCCCCGCGACAAGCTCGCTTGCAGGAACCTTGTCCAGGAACTGCGGCAAGACCGGCTCGGCCCTAAGAGGAATGGCGGCCAGCATCAGCGGCAAGAGGAGGGAGAGGAGGCGGGGAAGGATCATGTTCGGGCGCTTTCAGAGGATAGCCCGAGGGTCGGTAACCTTGGCCATGAGCACGGCTTGATGGAACTCAAGCGACAATGTGGCCAGAGGCTCAAAGGACCTGAAATCGTGGCGCAGGCTCCCAAGGCGCAAGATGTCACCTTTCACGGCAGGCGGGCCGCGGGGAATGGGATGAAGATGGGCGACGGGGTGGGTTGGTCGCGCCACCGACAGGGACATGCCGGGAGCTAACGGCAGCGGATCGATGCTCAACAGACCATCGGCAAGGTTGGGCAATGGGGCAGAAAAAAGAAGGCAATCCAGACACTTGATGTGAGCAGGGCCGGGCGTCACAGGGTTTCCCTCGGCATCGATCCACAGGAGGCTGGTCGCGCCATCGGCACAAAGCTCTACCAGCATTTCACCTTTGGCAGGACCTGCCCCGCCCGGTCCGGTCAGGATTAGGGCGAACGCAAGTACAAGGCAGGAAAGGCTGTGCGCGATGCGTTGCATGGCGTTTTGATAGCGGAGCGTGGCCTGCGATTGATTGATATAGATCAAGTCATAGCTGGACAGGCGGCACATTTCTTCTGTCCGACTTACCCCGTGCCTTTGCGCTGACAGAGCCGGTCGCTGTCTTGACTTTATTGGCTGCGAACAGGACCGCAGGTGCCGCTGCTTTCGGTCCAAGGATTGACTTTCTTCGCCCATGGACCTGAACTGCATCAATCCAGAATGGAGGCCGAATGCGTCCCGAAGACCTGGCGGAAACCCGGCAGCTCCCCCTCTTTCGCAACATGCTACAAGCCAATTTCGCGGCGCTGATGCAGGGGGCCTATGCGCAGCGCTTCCCCGCTGGCCTTGAGCTGATCCGGCAAGGAGAACGGGCGGATTTCCTTCATGTCGTCGTGGAAGGCAGCGTCGAGCTTTATGCCGGTTGGCAGGGCCGAGAGACGACCATGGCGGTCGTCCAGCCGGTCGGAACCTTCATCCTGGCCGCCTGCGTGCGCGACTTGCCCTATCTGATGTCTGCCCGCACGCTGGAACCCTCGCGTCTGCTGCTGGTCCCCGCGTCCGACCTGCGGGCGATCTTCCGCAACGACCCGGAGTTTGCCGTCTCGATCGTCGGCGAACTCGCTGGGGCCTTCCGGTCGATGGCGCGGCACGCCAAGAACCTGAAGTTGCGCAATTCGCGCGAGCGGATCGCCTGTTACCTGCTGAAGCAGTCACAACTCGCCGGGGGTGTGGACCGTTTCGTGCTGCTGGTGGAAAAGCGGCTGGTCGCCTCATACCTCGGGATGACGCCAGAAAACCTGTCACGTGCGATCAAGGCGCTGGAGGCAGACGGGGTTTCGCTAAAGGGGCAGACAGTGACGATCACCGATCGGGCCCGACTGATGGCGGCCTGTCCGCCCGATGTGCTGATCGACGGGCCCGACCCTGAAAGGATGAGCGGCGGCGTAAGCCTTCCCGGCCCCGCTTTGCCGGTGCGCTGACGATCCCGACCCCTGCAAGCACCCTGTCCCTACGGTTCGCGCGGCAGAGGGGCAGCGGCCCAATCGAAGCTGTGGCGAACGCACATTTCGCGCGGCTCAACCATCTGCGCGAAAGAAGATTGATGGATCAAGCGATGGCGTACCATTTCATGCAACTGGTAACGGCGATTTTGATCCGGCATAGAATATCAAGGCCCGGCGCCTTCCACCAGAAATGCTGCCGAGATAAGCCTTTTGCTTGACGGAAGGACATCTCTAAATGAGTTGGGAAGAGTGTGGGTCCAATCGCTGGTACAATGAGCCCAATAATCCTTGCCAGACCTGCGAGCGTCTGCTTTCCGCCCTTTGCGTCCATGCGGATGCCTTCGGCCCATAGCTGCCGGTCGTCCCGATCGGTGCACCGCGTTGGAGCTCCTCCGAGCAGCTAGCCAGTTATCCGTAACGGAGGGTCCTTTCCCTTAACTGTGCCTCCCTTCACCCGTTCTCCGGTTGTATCGCAGTGATCACCAACATATCGCTGCTTCAAGGTCGAGCGGCCTCCTGCCGTCGTTCACGCGCCGATCTAGGAGATAGCAACGCCATGTCAGATGCTGAGACCTTCTTCGGTTTTTCCCCTATCCATGTGCTCATGGCGGCGTTGGGCGCAGCGGTGTTCAATGCGTATCTTCTGCCGCGTATCTACTTTCTGCGATTTACGTCATCGTCGGCGATCCTGATGATCCTCGGTTTATTGGCCTTCACCTTCGTGCCCGGCATGCCTGCTGCCCTCGATCCGACGGTTTCGCCCCGCATCTGGGAGACGACCAGCGAGATCGTGGTGATCGTCGTCCTCTTCGCGACCGGCTTGCGGATCGACAGGATCAACAACTGGAGCCGCTGGAGGCCGACCGTACATCTTCTGTTGATCGCCATGCCGCTGACGATTGCCGCTGTGGCCTTTCTGGGCTGGGCTCTGGCTGGAATGACCGTCGCAGGTGCAGTGCTTCTCGGTGCGTCCTTGTCCCCGACCGATCCCGTGCTGGCGGGCGATGTGCAGGTCGGCCCACCGCTCGAAGGTGGCGAGCACCCTGTCCGCTTCACCCTGACGGCCGAAGCCGGTCTGAGGTGCCCCTAGATTTGTAGACGCTTTGCCCCTTTACTTTGAGGCAAGGAGGCCGAGACGGGGACGAGCAACTACAGCGACGAGTTCAAGCGTGATGCGGTGCAGCAGATTACAGTGCGTGGGTATCCGGTTTGGGAGGTTTCTCGACGTTTGGGGGTTAGTTCGCACTCGTTCTACCAGTGGCTTAGACTTTTCGCGGAGCCTGCGCCGAAGGTGAGTGGCATTGACCGCGAAGCGGAGAATCGACGACTGAAGCGGGAGGTTGCTCGGGTCACCGAGGAGTTCGACATTCTAAGACACACAACGGCGTACTTCGCGCGCGAGTCCCAGTGAGAGAAGCCATTGGCGCGCCACCGCGGCTGGTCCGCCCAGCTCCTCATGATGATCAACCTGGCTGCAGCCTGGCGACGCAAACCCAAGACCAAGGTGATGATCCACTGAGACCAAGGGTCGCAGTAGCCGATCGACCTATGGCCGATCATGGGTCATCGTTGGTTAGATTGCATAACTACTATTATCAGTTTTAATGTAACACACTGACAGAAAAACAAATAGTGACCTCTTCTTCGGTATCCGTCGTCGTGCCTCAAGGTGGGTTCAGCCAGTTTTCGACCTGCAGGCCCCGCACACGAGAAAATTCACCTGTATTGGCTGTGACCAAGACTGCCCCGAACGCGTAGGCATGGGCCGCGATCAGGAGATCGTTTGGGCCGATCGGCTTGCCAGCGGTTTCAAGCTCGGCCCGGATCCCACCATATTCCGCATCGGCCGGGACATCGAAGGCCACGACCTGGATGCTGCTCAGAATGGCCTCGACATTGGCGAGCAGCTTGGCTGACCCCTTCCGCGCGCAGCCGTAGCGAAGCTCAGCGGCGGTGATGATGCTGATGCAGACTGCCTCGGACCCGACCCTTACGATGTGCAGCGTGACCGGGCCCTGCGGGTTGCGTACCAGATCGGACACGATGTTCGTGTCCAGCATGTAAAGTCGGCTCACAAGTCGACCTCGCGTGGGGGCAAGAGTGTCTCGTCGACGTCGGGAAATTGGTCTTCCGGACCAAGAGGCTCAAGATCGGCCAACACGGCCAGAAGGCTCCGGCGTCGAACGGGTTCGAGGATAAGGCGGTCCCCGTCGCGGTGGATCATCACACGATCGCCCGGCATTTCGAAGTCGGCCGGGATGCGCACAGCCTGGCTCTTGTTGTTGCGGAAAAGCTTGGCTTCCCGGCCCGGCAAGTGGTCATGGGTGTGAGCTTGCGGCATGGCGACCTCCGTTGCATATGCATGAACATATACATGTACGTCGCCGCGATTTCAAGCAGGCGCTTCGGAAACACAAGTTTCTTGCAACCCGTTTCTGCACCCAATTACACCCGATTAGCTGTGGGACCTACCGGTCACGCATGGGATCTGGACAGCGGAGACGAAAAGGTCGCGGTCGAACAGTGAACACGACCCGAGTGTTTCAGGCCATGTCTCCATTGCCGGATTCGGCAAGGCGGGCAAGATGAGCCCGGGCTCCGGTTGTTATAGGGTCTCCCCTGCCGATGGTTTCCCAGGCATCAAAGGGAAGAGCGAGGCGCCGCTGCATCTCGCCTGCGAATTGCTCATGCCTGAAGTTGAAGTCGGTATCGGTCAAGCTACCACGCTCTTCGTGTTCCATCATCACTACGCTCGCCTGAAGTTCACCGGAATACCCTAGCCGTTCATTGTCGTGGTTCCAACGGTGGACCACACCAACCAACGGTCTGAAGGCCACGGATGAGCGATAGACGTAGAATCTATAGCTCGTGAGGGACGACAGGCAGACGATCCTTGCCGGACGAGTTGTGCAATGCCGAGGGCTGCCGCGCTTCGTTGCCGATCTCGGCGCCGCAAGTTGCTCTTTCATTTCGCTTCTGGTCCAATCTGGCGGCACGAAGTTGAGCTGAGGCGGCACCCAGATGAAGATACCACATGGCGACCTCGACCGTTGGCCTGACCCGGCCGGCGCAAACGCGCGCCGGAGTGTTCTTGCCCAGGACCTTGTCGTCGAGGGGGATGTCACCTCCAGCGGTCCAATCGACATGCACGGCAAGATCATTGGCTCGATGCGCGCGCCCGATATCGTCATCGCCGGTTCCGGTCGGGTTGAAGGCTCCGTCGTCGCAAACGACCTCTCAGTGCTCGGAGCGGTTTCCGGCATGATCTCGGCGCGCAACGTCCAACTCTCGCCTAGCGCTGTTGTTCATGCCGACGTTAGCCATGAACGGATTGCAGTCGAGGCAGGTGCGGAGCTTGAAGGCCGGCTGCAGAGCAGAGCCTAAAGGACTTCAGCCTGGCAGGTCAGACAAGCGCATTCAGAGCACCGCGAAGTAGCCGCGTTGCGCCTTCTGACGCAGGGTTCGGGTTGCGGCGGTCTCCGCCTCCTCAGACGTCACCCAGGTCTCGACGCTTGTCCGTCCGTGCGACCCGATGCGGCCCCAGCTACGCAACACGGAGACTTCACCGAAAAGCGTTGGTGCGATGTCAACGTGATAGAACCGGGCCATGTTGGCTTCGGCGATTACGCGGTGGAGATGGATTGGCTGCATAGGACCTCCAACAGAAAGGATGCCCTCCCGGCGGAACCAAGTCCAATCAGGTTTCTGAATCTATCTGCAGGATCCGATTCCGAAACCTGATGAGCTCCTTGGCTTCAATGCAGGACCACACTCGTCGAGTGCCACTGATCCGGGTCGCAAGCCTGTTCTCTAACCTACTGCACGGTCACGGGTTGGCCCGATGACAGGGTCAATGCCTACATGCTCGTTCTGCATTTCTGCGATTGGTACGGAGCGCACGGTCTTCACGCGTGGTCCAAGCCATGCCGGCTGTCTGTCGCCGTTGTTCCATTCGTACGTGTATCCGACGGTCATTTCCGTCTCTGCGCAGATCAATCGTGCGACGGGACGCGCAGAAAGGCGCGGCTCTTTCTTCATGATGCTTTCCGTTGTGAAATTGATAGCAGGGCGTTCTCAGCCCTGCGTATGGCGACCATGGCCGGCGGTCGGACGGTTCAGGCAATTCCATGCCGCATGAGACCGCACCAGAGCCTGTCGAAGTGCTCGGCCGATCCGCCAGGAACCTGTCTCGCGATTAGGCGAGCAGCATGTATGGTCGCCCGATGGCCACCGATCCATAGGATGCACTGTCCCGCCTTCAGGAGCCGCGCATAGTTCTGGTCTTTGGCGAGCTCATGATCGCCTTGCGCAAGTCCAGTTGCGAGCAACCGCTCGTAGGAAATCGCGGCATTTTCCCAGGCTACCAAGAACGTCGCCACCAAATCGGCCGCAGAAGACCCAGCAGTGTCGGTCGTCGAGCGTGGCATGGTTCTATGATGGATCACGTCTGTTCCCTCCGGATTGGATTAGCCTAGGAGCTGCAGCCATCGGACAGTCGGCCTTGCTTGGCCGGGGGTGTGACATGCACGCTTAGGTTGTTCCAGACGGTTACCAAATCTGGTAATCCACTCCCAACCGCATCTTGCCCGCGCTATTGACCCGCAGGAGGCGCCATGCTGCACAATATCTTGCCAAACATCGAAAACCTCGAAGCGCGTCTGGGTCAGATCGTGCCGGTCGGTCACATGCTGGCCCTGAACATTCGGCATCTGACACCGGAGTTCTTTCAGTCGACCTATCCTCCAGACTGGGTCAACATCTACACGGAACGCCGTTATGTCATGTTCGATCCAATTGTTGCTTGGGCCCGCTTCTCAGTTGGTTCGACGCGATGGAGCGAGATCCCTGCTGGGTTTTCCCGCGGTCCAGGGCTACACATTTTGGAGCATGCCAGCCAGTTCGGGCTGAACTATGGTGGCGTTGTCTCGTCGAGAGGACCTTCCGGGGGTCACTGCCTCTGTGTCCTGTCTGGCGCACGCGAAGACCGTGAGTTGCGAGCGATTGAGCTGCAGAGCCTGGCAGAAATACTCGACGAGATCGTCGACGCGGTTGGAGAACATGCTGGCCTAACGGAAGTCGAACTGGAGGCCTTGCGGGATCTGGCTGCAGGAATGACGCATAACGAAATCGCTGATCAGCGTGGCGTGAGCCCCGCAACGATCAAGAAACGCTTGGAGCGTGCGCGGGAGGTGCTCGGGGCGCGTAATGCAGTACATGCCGTTGCCATTGCCACACGTCGCGGGCTGATCTTTACTGACCCGACCTTCTGAACAGCCGCCTAAGCGGTTAGCTCTCCCCTGCCACGCCGCCCGATGCCATTTCGAGTGTAAACGGCCGAGCATTTGCAGTGTGTCGGATTCATAAGAGTTCAAGCCGAATACGTGGCTCGCTTCGCAATCTCGTCCAGAATTGCGTCGATTTCGGCCCATACGCGGGGCTCTAACTGCCCGCGGATCAGGGTCCATTTGCTCAGCACGTCGAGCGGGTCGTGGGCGCGAAGGAGAGCGGTTACTGCGCCTGCATCGACTGCCAGCGAGGTGCGTGCGCGCCAGTCGGTGATCCGCGTACGCTGCTCTTCTGACGGTGCGACAAAGTCTGGCCCAAGCTCCCAGTTCTTCACCGCGCGGCGCAGGGCGGCGCGTACGACATGGGCGGGATCGACGCCGCAGTCGATCAGGGCTTCCTCCTGCCGTTCCAGCGCGTTCACCCGGATGTCGATCTTGCGCGTCGCCGGACTGCGTCGCGGGCGGGTGGGAGATACCATGGCCGCGGATGCTGCTCGCCCGGCTGTCTCCTGACTGGGCTGAGTAGCGGGCGCGGGCCGCGTACTTGGCGGCGAAACAGCGTGACTGTCCAAGACCACAGGCTCGACGTTTGCAGCTTCTGGCATCGTCTCAGCTCGCAGAACCTCTTCCCTTCCCGGGTCTTCTCCCACCTCTGGCCGCAGGGATGCAGCATAAGCCGGGTCGGGCCGAGTGATCGTCGGTATCTTCTTTCTCACCGCCCTGCCCTCACGCGGCCAGGATGTTGTTGAGGATGTCGGTCGCCTCTTCCAGAGCCTCGACTACGTGGCGCAGATGCGGGCGCATGAGAGGGTTGGGATCGGCCTGCTTCTGCAGGGCCACAGCGTGCAGGAGGCCCTTTTCGTCCATCTCCTTGTAGACGTTGCGGCGCATCATCACAGTCTCGACTACCGGAAATCGCGCGATTGCCGCTTCGATGAGAGCGGCATCGGCGCGTGTGGTTTTAGGGTCGACCATGTTCAGAACGACATGGTGACGGGGCAGGCTTGCAGGATCATCGACGCGGGCGCGGAGCTTTTCGAACCAGTCGGCGGTTTGCGCGCCGACATCGAGATCTGAGGTTGAAAGCATGACCGGGGTGACGATGTGGTCGGCCAGAACGGCGATCCCGTCTGACCACTCGGCCCCGACGCCCGCGGTGTCGATGAAGATGAAATCCGCCGAGTCCGCTGCATAGACCTGCTCGATCCGGCGATCCACAGCGCCCACGCTCTCGACGGTCGCAGAGCGCAGGAGAGGTGATCCTAGACCCGCAGCCTCTGCCCGCTTGTGCCATGTACCGAGCACGCCAGTGCTGTCTGTGTCGATGAGCAGGACCCGACGCCCGGCGGCAACGGCCGCACTGATCAGGGCGCGCGAAAGCGTGGTCTTTCCACTCCCCCCTTTCCGGGCCATCGCGGCGATCACCACGAGATTGTCGTTCGGCATGGGGACGGACCTCTCGCAAAAGTGGTTATATGCAGCAAAGATGTTGTGTCGTCGCTAACCTCCGCATGCGACGGCGTCAAGCAGAAGGCGGGATGCGTGGTCCCAGAGGCGGGATGCGGGGCGCACGGTGCTTCGCACATATGGCGGAAGGCACCGTACGTGCGACAGAGGGCGTCCTCCAGTTGGCGCGATGCAGCCTGCAGATGCCGTGCAACACTCGACATCGGCCATAGCTCCGGATGCACGAAACGCAATGCATCCCGCGCAGGACGTGAGCCATCTGGCGCCAGGCGGGATGCGGGCAGCATCTACCATTTGACGCCTGCCAGACGACGTGCTGCGGGGCGCGCATAACGCGGTCCAAAGGACGCGATGCGCAGTGCAGAGAACGCGGGACGCGTTGCATGGAGCGCGATGCGCGCTGCATTTGCCAAAGGACGTCAAATCGGCCTCCGAGGCCGATTTTCTACATTGAGTACAAGCCCTTGGTGCCTTCTCCGCTTGTGCTGGGAGAAGGCGGGCTTGTACGAAGTTGGCAAGAAATAGGAACGTATACTTCACATGGGCAGCAGTCGGAGACTGACCGATCAGGAGCGCCGTCAGATCGTCCGGGAACGGGCGAAAGGCGTCTCGGTTGGTGCGATCAGCGCGGCGCTGAAGGTTTCGCCCAAGACCGTCTACAACGTCATCGGCCGGGGCCGTTCCGCTGTCTCCGCC
>NZ_JAUXZE010000093.1 GCF_030694085.1 Tabrizicola sp.
ACGGCCTCCAGCGCCACACGGGCCTTGAAACCAGCGTCATGGTTCCTGCGTTTCTTCATATCCTGATCTCCTCGTTCTTGGAGACCAGCAGACGTCAGATCGTAGCTTCCGTCACTGCCCGATTTTCGGGGACTAGCTCATTCCGCCATGCGGTAGCCCATCTGGCACATCTCGGCGTCGACCACGAACTTTGCGATGGAGCAGTGCATCCCGGCCTCGTTCCAGCCGGCGGAGTGCCAGATGTAGTTGGCCCCGGCATGGAGGACCGCGTTCATCGTCATCGCGCTTTCGTAGCCCGCCTGCGCGTCGAAGGTCTTGGCCCCGCCCAGCAGGTTCGAGGTCCGCCACGGCACGTTGTAGTAGCGCGCCATCTGGCCGATCATGAAGTTCATCAGGCTGATCTCTGGCGTTCCAGCCATCGGCGCGCCGGACTTCATGCTGACGGTCGACAGGTAGTGCCCATAGATCGCCGGCGCGCCTTTGCGGATCACTTGAGTGTAGGCCAGCGCGCTCAGCGCCTCGGCGTTCAGCTGCGCGACCGCTGGGGCGACGGACGCGGGGGTGTTCGCCCCGCCCAGCACGAAGGGCGAGCAGAGGACCGGCTGGTTGCGCTTCACGAAGGCGCGCATGGCCGACAGCATCGTCTCGTCCCAGACCAGCGGAGAGTTACCGTTGCAGTTGCCAGTGGTGACAGGGGTTTCCTCCATCACGTCCTTGCCGAACAGGATCTCGCACATCGCCATGACGTCTTCGGCGTTCTTGCCGGACGTGGTCATGCCCATGAAGGTCTTGTCGGAATACTTCATCGACGAATAGGTGATGTGCAGGTGCCGGTGGCTGACCTTCATGTCCATCGGTTCCACGATGTGGTGCGCAGTGGAGTGCAGCGCGGGCGACATGTGGGATAGCTTGTGGAAGGTGTTCAGGTCAGCGATCGTCGGCCAGCGGCGCACGTCGTCAAGGTCGCGGATGAACGGCGCGCCGGTCATCGGCACAAAGATCGAATGCTTGCCGCCGAAGGGCAGGCTCTTCTCAGGGTTCCGGGCACGGTAGGTCCATTGGGAAGGGATGGTCGAGATCAATTCACGCACCAGACCGCGGTCCAGATAGACTCGGTCGCCCACCACCTTGGCCCCGGCACGTTTCCAGTCAGCCAGGGCTATCTCGTCGCGAAAGATCACGCCGACTTCTTCCAGGATCGACATCGAGGCATTGTCGATCTGTTCCACCCGAGACGGGTCCATGACCTCGCACTCGGGGATTCCGCGCTTGAGGGACGGAAGCATCTGGAAGTCCGGCGCCGACCGCAACGCGCGGCGGGCGCCCCGTCCACCAGCACGGCTGGCCTTGATGAGGACTTCGTTCATGGCTTTCCCTCCTGAAGCTGCCGATGCGCCTTCAGGCGCGGAATCGGGGTGGGTCACAGTAGCGGCTGCGAAGCGGACGGATGATTTTGCGACATCAAAGCCCGATCTCCACCTGGCCTTGCGGACGGGCGCAACAAGCCAGGATCATCCCTGAAGCAACCTCTTCGTCCGAGATGCCGCCGTTGTGGACCATAGCCACTTCACCAGACAGCTTTTGCACCTTGCAGGTTCCGCAGAGTCCGAAGTTGCAGCTGGACGGGATGTTCAGCCCCGCGCGTTTCGCCACGGCCAGCACCGTTTCCGTCCCATCCGTCGCGACCGTCTTGCCGGAGGCAGAGAAGGTGATCTCGGCTGCAGCAGGAGGAGCGACCAGATCGACAGGAATTTCTTCAGCTTGTGGGGTGGCGAAGCTTTCCTCGTGATACCGAGCCATGTCGTAGCCAAGGCTCTGCAACATCTCGCGCACGCCCTGCATGAAGGGGGCAGGACCACAGCAGAAGACCTCGCGCTCCAGATAATCTGGAGCCATCAGACCCAGCATGATCTGGTTGAGGCGGCCCTTGAAGCCGGGCCAGACGGTAAAGGGTTCGACCTCTTCGACCGTGAAGCGCAGCTGCAGGCCAGGAACACGGGCGGCGAAGCCTTCAAGGCGCTGGCGGAAGACGATGTCCGTGGGGCGGCGGGCGGCGTGGACGAAGGTGATGTCAGGCATCTCCCCTGAATCCCACGCCCAGGTGGTCATCGACATCATCGGGGTGATGCCAGAGCCGGCCGAGATGAACAGATACTTCGGCGCAGGATGGCGGTGAAAGCTGAAGGCGCCTGTCGGTCCGTAGGCCTTGATCCGCATTCCGGGTTTCAGGTGATCCAACATCCAGCGCGTGCCAAGGCTGCCGACCTGCGCCTTGACCGTGACCGAGATCGACAGCGGCCGCGACGGGCTGGAGGAGATGGTGTAGGTCCGCGCCAGCGGGCCGCCGGGCACCGGAAGTTCCAGCGTCAGGAATTGGCCGGGCTGATAATCAAACCAGGCCCCCGAGGGCGCGCGGAAGGCGAAGGTTGCACAGCCGTCGCTTTCCGGGATGACCATCGCGCATTCCAGAAGCTCGCCGTCCTTCCAGGGTTCCGCAGTCCAGTTCTGCCGGATCTGTCCCATTGCCCTACTCCGCCGCGATCCTGGCCGGACCGGCGGTTTCCCGGGCAAGAGCCGCCAGATACCAGTCGATGAACTGGATCACGCCGCTTTCCTGCTTAGCCGAATAGGGGCCGGGCTCATAGGCCGGAGAGTTGATGCCTGCCTGGTTTTCCTCGACCACGCGGCGGTCTTCGTCGTTGGTCGCAAGCCAGACCTCGGTCAGACGGTTCAGGTCGTAGTCGCGCCCTTCGACCGCGTCTTTGTGGACCAGCCAGGTGGTGACGACCTCGGTCTCGGTCGGACTGATCGGCAAGACGCGGAAGGTCAGGACATGGTCTGACAGGAAGTGATTCCATGTGTTCGGGTAATGGAAGAACAGGAGCGACCCGGCGTTGGCGAAAGGCATCCCCGGCAGCAGCGGGGCGGCAGCTTTTCCGTCCATCGTGTAGCTGACCGCATCGCCGACGAAGGGAATCCGCACCAGCCGCCAGTTCTCGTCCGGTGAGATGACATACCGCGACGGCAAGCCCGCGTCCTCACATCGGTTCACGTGGGCGGCTCCCACGGGCGACGACAGACTGTCATCCGACCCGACAAGGTCGGGATCGTCGTTGAACGTCCGGCACAGCGCAGGGTGGGCCCCAGCGCAGTGATAGCATTCCCGGTTATTTTCCAGCACCAGCTTCCAGTTGCCGTTTTCCACGATGCGCGACTGGTGCGCGATCTTCAGGTCTTCGGGCCGGTGCGGTGCGGTGTAGCGGTCGGCGGCCGTCCGCACCGGCGCAAAGTCTGGCGCAACGTCGGCAAGGCATATGAACACCATTCCGGCCGTCGTGGCGCAATGCAGCGGTTTCAACCCGTGATTCGAAGTATCAAAATCCGGCCCCATGTCGCGCGCCCACAGCAACCGGCCGTCGGTTTCATAGGTCCACTGGTGATAGGGACAAACCAGCTTCGCCGCCTGACCAGATGGCTTCGAGCAAAGCCGCTGCCCCCGGTGCCGACAGACGTTGTGGAACGCCCGCACTTCGCCATCCGCCCCACGCACTACGACGACAGGATAGGCGCCCAGCTGTAGGGTCACATAGGCCCCCGGCTTCGGCAGCTCTGCTGTCGAGGCGGCGAAAATCCAGTCGCGATACCAGATGCGATCAAGGTCTGCCTGATACAAACCATGATCCGTGTAGAACGGTTGAGCCAAGGAGTGGTTCTTCGGCTGAGCGGCCAAAAGGGCGGCAATCCGGGGCTGATCGGTCATCTGGAGGTCCTAGTGCGCAGGCGGTTCAAGCCTGCAGATTTGACAGGTTCGGGATTATGCTCAACGGCACAAATCCTCGACAATTGCATTACTTGAAGTTATGAAAGATCAACCCCGAGGTGCCGCATGCCCAGCCTTCGCCGCAGCGTTCCATCGATGAGCGCACTTGCAACATTTGAGGCGGCAGCCCGGCTGGGTAGCTTCACACTTGCCGCCGCCGAACTGGGGGTGACTCAGGCCGCCGTCAGCCGTCAGATCAAGCTTCTAGAGGACGATCTAAATCTGGCGCTCTTTGTTCGCGCACATCGCAGGGTTTCACTGACTCAAGCTGGCACCGCACTATCCGGATCGGTGGGGACAGCCTTCTCCAGTATGGCAGAAATGATCGATACGATCCGCCGACCACAACAGCAAAACACCGTAACCCTGGGCGCTACCCTCGCTTTCAGCCACTTCTGGATATTGCCGCGTCTATCAGAATTTCGTGCCGCACATCCGGAGATTACACTCAAGCTCCTTTCGGATGATGGGCCGACTGACCTTCGGCGCGACCGCCTTGATGCAGTTGTGCGCTTTGGACGACCGCCTTTTTTAGATGGGCACTGCATCGCCAGCCGCCCAGACACGGTGTTTCCGGTCTGCAGCTCGCAGCTGATCGCCCGACTGCACATCGACCCCGAACGCGCTGACCTTGCGGCGCTGCCTCTGATAGCGTCGGACATCGTGGCACCATCATGGTTGACTTGGGGCACCTGGGCGCAGGCCGTTGGGCTGGGCTCAAGCATCGGCAGAGCATCGGACCGCAGCTCCCTACGGTTCAACCACTACACCGATACGATAGAAGCGGCGCTGAACGGCGAAGGGGTGGCGCTCGGGTGGTCCATGCTGCTTGCAAATCATCTTCGCGAGGGGCGGCTGGTCCGACTTGGAAGTCACGCGTTGGAGACTGAGAACTCCTACTGCCTTGTGGTTGCCCGCGATACAGAAAGCCGCGTTGCGGCAACCGCCTTTACAAGTTGGCTGAAGAGCAGTCTTTCAGTGCCTCTATTCTGAGCTACTCCCAGAATCTTTGGACAGTTTTCCGGGTGATTTAAGCTACTGCTTGCACCTGATGATAGGTTTCAATTGGGTTGAAGTGGGCCACGGCGGGCAGTCGCCGCTATGGCGGCGTTGGGCTTCTGATGGTGCAGAAGGTGATCCCGCGCCCGATGCCGGTCCTTGCCTGCGACCCGGACGCCCAGGCGGGCAGATGGACACGTCATCCTTCAGGCACCGCCAGTCGCTCCATGAAGACGTTGTCGAGGCAGCGTCCCTAGCCATCCATCGAGATCCGGGTGCCGATGCGCTTAAACCGGTTGGTAGTTCCCCGGTCTTGGCATACAGTGACCGCACTGTGTCCTCATCGACCTCGCGGGCCTTCTTGCCGCCTCGCTCGGAGATGTTCCCAGCTCCGTCCAGCAACGCCTTCTTCCATTGATGGATCATCGTCGGATGGAACTTATGAGATGTTGCCAATCCCAACACCGTGCGCTCGCCCTACTTGGCCGCGATGTGAGGGTCCGTGCAATTTTGCTCTGTATCCCTCTGTCTGTGGTCCCGTCGTCCCAGTGGGACAGGTGGGACCAGCTGCAAGGCGAACGCGCCGATCGGCAAGAGATGCTCCGGCGTCTTCGAGCAAGCCGACCTGGAAGTCGTCTAGGCTCAACAACCATGTCCTCGATCGTTGAGGCTGCGTCGCCCCGCCAGCATGATACCGTCAGAGTCCTGCTGCCGAACGTTCGACGAACCGCTTTACGCGTTCCGGCTCCACTGGGTTCCACCACACCCCGCCGACTTTCAAGGATGATGCGACGATGACGCCATTGGTGCGCGACAGGATGGTCGCGATGTTGTCTTCCGTGACACCCGATCCCACCAGAACCGGAAGATGCGTCGCAGCTGCGATTTCTGCGATCTCTTCGGGGCTTGCCGCGTGGCCCGTGCGCTGGCCGGTTGCGATCACGCAATCGGCGTCGAAGAACGCAAGGTCACGGGTCAACTCCGTGACAGATCGGTCCGCCACGATGGCGTGGCTGCCATGCTTCACGTGGGCATCGGCAAAGATGCGCACGTTTTCGGCCCGGAGCAGCGAGCGATACCGCAGCGCCTCGCCGGCCCGGCCTTCCATGAACCCTTCGTTGGCGACATAGGCGTTGGCCCATTGGTTGACCCGGACAAAGTCGGCCCCGCCCGCAACCGCCGTGGCAATTGCCGGCAGCGGAGCGTTTGCGAGCACGTTGATGCCGACAGGGGCGCCCGTGGCACGCCGCACCCGGTCGGTGACGACCGACAGGAAGGCCGGCGTCTCGGGCCCGATATCCTCGGGTTTGGAAAACGGAATGTCGCCGTGGTTCTCCACGATCAGCCCATGCATTCCGCCTGCGATCAACGCCTCGGCATCGCGGAGGCAGGCGTCATAAAGGCCGTCCATCGTCGCGCCCCGATAGCGGGGGGAGCCCGGAAAGGGCGGGCAATGGATCATTCCGATCAAGACTTTGTCTCGCCCGAAGATTTCGCCTATCGCGCCTGAGCTGCGGTTGGATATGGTTTGCATCGGAAGACCCTTAAATGGAAAGTGGCGACGACATGCGCGCCTTCGTGATTGGCAACGTGGCGTTGGATGAGGCCGTTACGGTCGCGGACCTGCCCGCTTTCGGCGCATCTATCCACGGCCACGCCGGACAGATCGATCTGGGCGGAAAGGGCGCAAACCAGGCGATCATGCTGGGCCGGTCCGGACTGCCCTGCCGGTTCTGTGCCGCCGTTGGAGAAGACAGCAGGGCCGATGACATCCGGACGCGGCTGGCCACGGAACCACTTGAGACGGACCTTGTCCGCATCGCAGGGGTCGCCAGTGATTTCTCGATCATCCTGCGGACCCCGTCGGGTGACAATGCGATCATCACTACCAATGCGGCAGCGTCAGGGCTGACTCCCGAAGCCGCTTGCGCGACGCTTGCCGGAGCAAAGCCCGGGGATCTGCTGGTTTTGCAGGGCAATCTAACAGCAGAAACCACAGCAGCCGCGCTTCGGCAAGCCCGGCGGACGGGGATGCAGACGGCACTCAATCCGTCTCCGCTGCGCCCATTCTTCGGTGATCTCTGGCCGCTGGTGGACATCGCCTTTCTGAACGAAAGCGAGGCTGCCGCGCTGGGTGGCACTGCCGCGCTATTGGCTGCGGGCGTGCCGCAAGTCGTGCTGACGCTGGGATCGAAAGGTGCGCGCCTTGTTACGATGACGGGGGACGCCTTCGTCCCGGCGCAGCTCTGTGAGGTCGTGGACACGACAGGGGCAGGCGATTGCTTCATGGCGAACGCGCTGGCCTCGGCGGCCCTTCGGCGTGTGGCGCTGGATCCGCGCGCCCTGCGCCATGCGGCGGCGGCGGCGGCGATCACCGTGTCGCGTCCCGGCACAGGAGCCGCGTTCCCGACCAAGGTCGAACTGGCGGAAATTCTGCAGCAGCCATAAGGACGCCCCTTAGTCCCGGTCATGCGCAAGCCAACCCAAAAGGTTCTTCCATAGACGGCCATAGCCGTCCCAACTGCAGAACGCGGGTGACAGCCAGTGTGGCCCGATGTCCGATGTCCAGGCTGCCGTGCGGCCCTTGCCAAACCCACCGAGAACCAGCAGCGGATGGCCACCCTGAGCGTCCGGAATGCGCGCCAGAACCTGGGCGTCCTGCCGAACCTCGACCTCGTTGACGCCAAGGACGAAGGGCCAGGCACCGTCCAGCCCCGCCATGACCGGATGGTCGGGTTGCATCACCTCGGCAACCGCTCCTTCGGGCATCTCGACCCGGTCGTCCCACGGGTGGCAGGTGACCGGCAACACATCTTCGACCGGGGTCTTGCGCCAGCGCGCCTTGCCGTCGATGCCCTGAAAGCTGAAGTATCCGCCCACCATCAGAAGCCCGCCGCCGCGTTCCACCCACGCCTTTATGAGCCGCAGCCTGTTCGGCACGGTCTGCGACCGCAGCCAAACGGCGGGCGGCAGCAGAAACGAGTTGGCGCCGATGTCTGACAGAATGATCACGTCGTAGGCGTACAGCCCCTCCATCTCGAAAGGAAACTTCTCTACCGCGTCATGCGCCGTCATGTAGGTCAGCTCGAAGTCAGAGCCTTTCAGGGCATCCACCAGCGGCTCGGCCCCCAGATGGAACGTGACGCTGCCGAATTGATCGAAACCCTTGTAATGGGTGGCCGACGAGACCCAGCTTTCGCCGACCAGAAGCACCTTGGTTGTCATAGAGCCCTCATCAGATGGACGCGTCAAAAACGCGCCGTGGATTGGTTGTCATCAGCACGTCACGCGAGGGTGCGTCCATCCCGTGGCGCGCAAGCCGCGGCAGGAAGTGCCGTTGCACAAAGGCGTAGCCGTTCCCCCCATAGCGCGTAAGCATCATCTTGATGAACACGTCCTGCGACAGAAGAACCCGGTCCAGATGCCCGGCATCGGCAAGCCGGAGGATGGCCCGCGCAACCTCGTCGTCGCTGGGACATTGCACCTGCTGGTCGGCGTAGAAGTAATCCATGCCGATCATGTCGAACTCGACGAAAGCACCGCGTTCGGCGATGGTGCGCTGGTAGTCCCAGTCGTCGTGCGAGGGGTTCATGTGGCAAAGGACCGTGTGAGAAAGATCGCCACCCTCCGCCTCCACGATGTCCAGCACGCGGTGACCAAGGCGGAACCATCCCGGCAGATGCACCATCAGGGGCAGTCCGGTCCGCACTTGCGCACGGGCCGCTCCGCGCAGGGATTTCTCTTCGTCGGGGGTGAAATCGGACGACACACCGATCTCGCCGATCAGCCCGATCTTTGCATCGGTGCCGTCGGTGCCATGCAGCGCCTCGGTCACGATCTGGTCGGCGATATCGTCCACCGACAACTGCGCCACCTCGTCGGGCATCGAGGACGCGAGGTAGTATCCCGCCCCCATCACGATGTTCAGACCGCTTTCTGCTGCGATCCGCCGGAGCTTGGCTGGATCGCGCCCGATCCCGCGGCAGGTCGGGTCAACCACCGTGCGACCGCCGGCCTTCGCAAAGGCTCCGACCTCCTCGATGCACAGGTCCAGCTCGTCCAGCGCGATGTTGTGCTTGTTGACGAAGGGATCCTGCCGCAGTTCCGACAGGATCTCGATCCGCACCGGGCCTTCGGCCAGATGCTGCCGGGAAGGGTCCTGCGGCGGGTTCCACCAGCAGGAACAGTCGTTCTGCAGATGCTCGTGCATCAAGGTCACGCCCAGATCGGCGCTCATGATCGGGCCATTCACGGTCATCACCAGACCCGACCCGATGTGGGCCACCGACCGCTCGTCCGTCATTTCGATTTCCTTCCAAGCCGTAAGCCACCGCTGAAGAGCTTCGTGTTCATCCAGATCGCCAGCAGGATGATCGTCCCCGTGACGATCTGCGTAAAGAAAGGAGAGATATGGACCAGGATCAGCCCGTTGCCGATGACGGCGATGGTCATGGTGCCGAGGACTGTGCCCAGCATGCTGGCTTTGCCCCCCATCAGCGAGGTGCCGCCAAGGACCACGGCGGCGATCACCTGCAGCTCGAATCCGACCGCCGCGTTGGACGAGCCAGAGCCCAACCGTGCTGCGATCAGCAGACCCGCCATCGCACAGGCCACGCCCGACACCACATAGACCGACGCCACCGTCCAGCGTGCAGGCATCCCCACACGTCGCGCCGCTTCCATGTTCGATCCGACGGCGACGACCTGCCGCCCGTAGCGCGTTCGCAGCATCACGACGAACCCAAGGACCGCCACCAGGATCGAGATCAGCGCCGGCACCGGAAAGCCCGCAAGCGTTCCGCGCCCCAGCCAGAAGAAGTCGGGCACGTCCTTGATCGGGATCGAATAGCCCTCGGTCAGATACAGCGCATAGCCGCGCAGGATCGATAGCCCGGCAAGCGTCACGATAAAGGCGGGAATGCCCTGATAGGCGATGAACCAGCCTTGCACAGCCCCGATCACCCCGCCCAGCACCAACATCAGCATAACCACGGTGATCCAGTCCAGTCCCGCCGCCAGTGCTATGGCAGCTACGGCGTTCACAAGGGCCACCGTTGAGCCGACCGAAAGGTCGATCCCCGCCGTTGTGATCACCAGCGTCATCGCCACCGCCACGATAAGGACCGGCGCCGCCTGGCGCACGATGTTCAACAGGTTACCCGCTGTCAGGAACGTGGGCGTGAGCAGACTGAACAGCAGCATACAGGCCAGAAAGAACACTGCAATCGACAAGACCTGAGCGTTCTCGGCCACGAAATCCGCCACCGGTGAGCCCTTTGCGCGTTCGGAATAAGCAGACATCAGTGCGACCCCTTCCCGACGATCAGATCGACTAGTTCCTGCAGGTTGGTCTCGCCGATCATCCGTTCGGCAACTTTTGTGCCTTCATACATCACGGCAATCCGGTCGCAGACGCGGAAGAGGTCTTGCAGACGGTGGGTGATTAGGACCACGCCCACTCCCTTGGCCTTGACCCGGTTGATCAGAGCCAGCACCGCCTCGACCTCGGCCACGGCCAGCGCCGAGGTCGGCTCGTCCATGATCAACACCTTGGGCTGAAAACTCGCCGCACGGGCGATGGCGATGGCCTGACGCTGCCCACCTGACAGCTTTTCCACCTTGGCCGTCAGGCGCGGTATGCGGATTTCCAGCGCATCCAGCATCTGCCGACCCTCGGTCAGCATCCGCTTCTGGTCGAGGAACGGGCCGCGGGTCAGTTCGCGCCCGAGAAAAAGGTTGCCCACGACGTCGACATGGTCACAGAGGCTGAGGTCTTGGAACACCATCTCGATATGCCGGGCGCGCGCGTCGGAGGGGCCGGTGAACCGGACAGGCTCGCCTTCGACGCTTATCGTCCCTGCATCAGGGATGTAGGTGCCCGAAATCACCTTCGACAGGGTTGATTTTCCCGCGGCATTGTCGCCGATCAGGCCCAGACACTCGCCCGGCAGGACGTCCAGATCGACGCCCCGCAGCGCCTGATGCGACCCGAAGGTCAGCGAGATCCCCCGCAACGACACCAGCGGCACGATTTGCGGAAGGGGGTGACCCCCTTCCGCATCGGACGCTTCGGGATGAAGCGCCAGCTCGGTCATTCGAACATGGACCGGAAGTCGTCGACGTTCGCCTTGGTGACGATCGTGATGGGGACCGAGATATTGCGCTCGACCGTGCCGCCTTCGCTGAGCGTCTTCAGCGCATCAACCGCAGCGGCACCCATGCCCGCGGGGTCTTGCTGGATGACAGCCTCGACATAGCCCGCATCAATGCCCGCAACGGCCGAGGCGGTCAGGTCCCAGCCAAACACTTTGACGTCAGCCTGCCGGCCCTGGCTTTCCACTGCCGCCACTGCCCCCAGAAGCGCGGGTTCGCCGGTGGCATAGATCGCCGTCATGTCAGGGTTTGCCGTCATCAGGTTTTCGGCAGCCGCCAGCGCGGTATCCTGCACGTTCTGGCCGTCAACGGTGCCGGCAATGGTGATCCCATCAACGCCCGTCAGAACGCCGGTGAAGCCGTCCATCCGCAGGTTCTGGATGAATGAGTTCAGCGCTCCCACGATCCCCAGCTTGGCCCCGCCCGCTCCCTTGGCATATTCTACGAAATAGGCACCCAGGTCCGCGCCGGCCTTGCCGTTGTCGACGCCGATCACCGCCGATTGCTTGCCGTCCTCGGGCAGGATCGCGTCGATGGCTACGACGGGGATACCCGCCGCCGCCGCCTGATCGACCGCTGGCATGATCCCGTTCACGTCAATTGCGACGATGGCGATGCCGTCCACACCTTCCTGGATATAGGTCTCGATGGCGCTGTTCTGCGCAGCCGGATCATTGTTGGCGTTGAAGATCACCAGTTCGACCCCAGCCGCATCGGCCGCCTTCTGTGCGCCTTCGTTCATTTGGTTGAAGAACAGCGCCTGCTGGTTGATCTGCACCAGGGCGAACTTCTTCTTGTCCTGAGCCACACCCGGCACCGCCGCCAACATGACGGCCGTGCCAAGGAGCACCCCAAGTCCCCGACGCGAAAGGGTAGTCATTCTTGTAGCGTTCATTTTCGTGTTCCTATGTTGGACGTTGCAATTCATGACCTCATCACCGGCGCAACGGAGTTCCGCGTGATCAGGGTGACAGGCATGATCTCCTCTGGCGGGAGCTTGGTCGGGTCGGTCCAGTCGGTATCCAGAAGCAAGGAAATGGCCCGAATGCCTAGGTCCCGGACCGGCTGGCGCACCGCTGTCACAGCCGGTGCGAAAAGGTGCAGCGGGCCGACATCGTCGAACCCGACAAGAGACATATCCCGGGGCACTTGAATGCCTGCGGCGTTCAGCACCTCCAGGACTCCGGTGGTGATTTCGTCCGAAGTCGCAAAGACAGCACTGACGTCCAGCCCTGCCGCCAGCATGCGCTTCGCCGCCGACCGTCCGAACTCTATCGAATACTCGCCTTCGTAGCGCTCGATCCGGGCATCGGTCCCCCAGATTTCCGCCATGGCGCGCCGGAAGCCGTTGAAGCGCCGCGCGCCGCTGAGCATGGCGTCGACGCCGCCGATAAACAGCACCTGGCGGTGTCCAGCCTCGGCGAGGTGCCGCCCTGCCAGATAGCCGCCCTGTTCATTGTCGCAGAACAGTTTTGGCACCGCAGTTCCCGCCACGTCTTCGTCAAGGACAACCACCTGGCTGCTGGCGTTGATCGCCGAGGCAAGAGAGCCGTCATCCGGGTGGTTGGTAACGAAGATCAAGCCGTCCACCTGATTGCGGCGCACCGCTTGAAGGTAGGACAGTTCTCGCTCTCTCCGGTTCAGGGTCGCATGCAGGGTCAAGCCCAGACCGCGCCGGTCCGCCTCGGCCTCGACTGCCGCGACAAGGGTGCCGAAGAACGGGGTCGCGATGTCGGGAATGACCAGTCCAATCGTATCCGACCTGCCGCGGCTAAGTCTGCGCGCATGAGGGTTGGGCTGGTAGTTCAACTGAAGGATTGCGGCTTCGACCGCTGTCCGCGTGCGTTCGGGCAGATCAAGCGTTCCGTTCAGGAATCGCGAGACGGTTGTCACCGACACCCCCGCCGCCTGCGCTACATCCCTAAGGCTTGCCACTGACATGGGTCGATCCTGCCAAGTGAATCGGTTTACTAAACCGCTTTACAAGATCAGCATGTAGCGATGCCACGAGTCAACTGTGTTGGTGCGACGGCTGCCGGGAAAGCGAAAGCCGGACGTCCGGACGCGCGAAACTGCTCAGGAAATGACATCTGCGACGCTTGAGATCGACATCGGGGATAAGCATGAAACGGTTCTGGTGCCGTGCTTGTGACCCGGCGCCGGGCTCTTCACGGAAGTGGAGGTGGCCGGTGACGGTGGATGTATTGGAATAACGCAGCGGGACAGAGTGCATGGTTGGGGCTCTCGATTGCGAACGCTCCATTATAGCGGCCACATCCGCGAAACGCGCACCGAGTCTGAGAGTGCTGCGATTTCCCCACATCACGCTATTGGGCGGTTTTCGCCCCCCGTGCAGGACCAATCCAGCGGGTGTAGAAATTCTACTTCCCGTCGGAGTTTTCATCCAACCACGTTGCGAGCTGCTCCAAGATCGCCGGGTCGTTTATCCGGTGCCCCTGGTTCATCGCCCTGCCCAAGCTCGGGTTGAGTGGTTTCTGCCCGATCTCCCTCATAACTGCACCTGTCCGGATTTTCCGTCGTGCTATAACATCCTTGATGCGCTCAATCGCATCTGGAGTCAGGTAGCCTTTCACGTGAATAGCTGACGTGCCTGAAACGGGTGGAAGTCTCTTGGCGGCTGATCCGATCCTGACCCTTTGGACGACCGTTGGTGGGCTAGGGCCGACCACCGAGGTGCACCCGATCTCCGCTTTGAACGCAGCCCTCTGTGCTGGCGTCGTCTTGTCCCAAGCTGACCTTAGTGCGTCCAGTGGTGAGCGCTTCTTGCGCACCCCAGCAGCCACGAAAGCCTCGGAAGGGTTCCTGTATTTTCCAGCCTTGTAGTCGGCGAATACCGTCGGGTGCTCTTTGCGAAGGCGATCGAGGTAATATTTGTTGGAACGGATCTGGACCGACTTGGTCATTGGCGTCATCCTGAAGGCTGCGTAGAAATTCTACCTGAAGCGTAGGCTCTCGTTGTCCTGAAGAGTCGGCTGGGGTTCGGGCCGTCTCTAGATGTCCAGCGGCGGCAGCTCCCTGACGATCTTCATCGTCTCCAGGCTTACGGTGATCACCCGGCGTAGGAGGTCGAAAGGGTAGCGTGGGTCGCCGACGGTTTCGTTTGCGTAGTCGTTTGCGTCGTTCACGATGCCGCTGTCCTTGTCCTCCTTCACCGCCTGGCGCTCCATCACCCAGTCGATCGCGGGCTTGCCGTTCACGACGTAGTCGTAGGCGTCCAGCGGCACGTCGATTAGGGTGATGTTCGGGTTGTAGTGGATGACCGAGCGGTCCTTGCCCTTGCCGAAGGCCATCTTCTCCACCCTGAAGAATTTCTCCGGGTCGTCGATGGAAGCAAGGGACAGATCGCCCTGCTTCAGGGTCACCGGGTAGGGCTCAACGGTCTCGTAGCCGACGTGGAGATCACCCAGGGCGCGGCCGGCCCGGACGAAGGCCCAGAAGTCGGCGGCCTGCTTAACGCAGGGGATGCGGGGCAGCTCCTTGGTCAGGTTGTCGGCGAAGCGGCGGCGGTAGTCCTCGGAGTGCAGGAGGCCGTAGGTGTAGTAGAAGATGTCGTCCTTGGTGATCGTCTCGCCCGGATAGGCCGCCTGGAAGTGGGCGAGGCCCGCGTCGGTGATACCGTGGCGGGTGCGGTAGGTGGGCTTGTCGTCGTCGACCACCGAGAAGAGGTCCTCGCCTGCGTCGGTATCGACGCGGTCATAGACGGACAACGGGAAGCACTGGTAGCCACCCATCGCTGGTGCGAGATTAAGATCGGGTATCGAATCCAGCAAGAGCGCTGAGAACCCTTTGTCTCCCCCACGACCGGGAATGCAGATCACCCGATTCTGCCAGGACTGGTCTGGGAACATAAGCGGAATCTGCCCGATGACATTGTTCAGTCGACGGCCGAAGTAGAGCCATTGCCTGTATAGCGGTCGGTAGGTTGCAGTGACGATCTGACCTTCGTCAAAGTCGATTCGTCGTTGCCGCTCGAAGTCATTCCGAAGTGATCTCGACCAAGAGATTTCGCGCGGAGATTCACGAGTGAATGCGCTGGATGTCGCCTGCCGAACTGATGGCGATGCCAGCAGATCAACAGCTGATCCATGTTAAGGGCCTGGGCTTCATCGTCGCGCGCAAGATCGGTCAGCAGCAAGTTGCGCCCTACTGTCACCTAGTGGCGGAGAACCCAATCGAGGGCGGGCGGCTAACGCCTGATCCCATTCTCGCACTGACCACTCCAAAAGGGAGGACAGCATGAGATACGCAGCCCTATTCCTTTGGCTTGCCGTGCCAGTGGGTGTTTGGTTTGCCTATGAAGCGTGGGGAACGCCGCATGCGATCTGGGAGTACGAGTTTCGCGACAACGGTGATCCCTACAATCCCGTTGCGCCCCGTTGGTACACCTCCTGCACTTTCGTCGGTTGGACGGGAGTGGTCATGGTACCTGCCGTGGCGGGACAATGTCCTTGGGTCCGCTTCTTCAAGATGACGGGCAATCAGTGAATGTTTGTAAGGTACTGCGCTGTGACCGGTTCACGTATCCGGTTCTTCAAATTGAGGGACGCGCTCAACTCCAAGACGGCCATGAACTTCAGGCCGCTAAGGATCAGTGCGGGGTCAACTTTTCCGCCCGCTATCAGCTCATCGCAATGGTCACGTTCCTGCATGCTGAACCGGTAAGGCTCAACAGCATGCCAGAACTGCACATAGTCCAAGGGCCGTAACCAGTCTTCTAGGTCCTGAATGTCCTGAAAAATCATCATCTTCCGATCGTGCCAGATCGGGGCCTCCGAAAGCAAATCTGCAAGCAAGGACACCACGATGACCGATAGCGAAGGCATCGCAAGCGAGCTCAGCCGGACCTTCGAGGCAGCCACGATGCAATATCTATCCCGCGCTGGAGGAAATGCAGACGACTGGGCGGCGGCGAGAGAGATTGAGCGGCGCTCAACCGAAAAGATACAGTCGCTGCAAGACGCGTATGAACGCGATCACTCAGAACGGTTGGCAACAGTGATGCAAGAGCTCGCCAAGAAAGCCGCTCAGCATCACCTCGAACATCCTGCCCCACGAGGGGTTGCTGCAAAGCCTGCAGCGCAGACGGTCGCCGATGCAAGGCGCATAGTTCAGCGGATGCATGCGGCTGATGTTGCCTCGGTACGCACCACTGCACGGCAAGAGATGGATGACCTCCTCCAACAGGCTCTCAATCGCAACCGGACGCCAAGCGTCTTGCGAGACGCCTTCAGGAGAGCATCGGGGGGCGAAAGGCAACGCATCCAATCCCTTTAAGCGAGAGAAATCGATCTCTCACTTGATGACCACCACCTAGCTGGAGTGAAGAAAGAATGAGTGAACATCAAGTCCAAGCAACGCAAAAGCCCGACGCGAACGCGCGTAACAGCTACATTGCCAAGACGCTCACTAAATCCCAATGGGATATCGCTGCAGATGTGGCGAGTATTATCAATCGTCAAATCCAAAAGACCGGCTCGTTCCGCGAAGCGCTGACTGATTATGCTCACGCATTCTCGCGATCTGAAAAGTTCGATGCGGCAAAGGGCGAAGTCATTATCCGGGACGTCTTTTCTGCACAGTATGGTCAAACGATGAATGCCCTGCGAGAAACCCTACTGAATAACGAAAAGAACCTCTCCGAAAGTGCCCGTGAGAGTGCAATGCAATCCGCAAGGCAAACCTTGGATTCGATTGCCCAGGGTGAAACGGAGCCGTTCTTCAAGTCCTATGACCGTGAAAGCAACAAACTCGCACAAGCGCTGAATATCACCGAAAGTGGCGCGAAGAAAATAATGGTGGAAAGCTACAGAGCGATTGAAGGTCGGGAGCTCTACGAGATCGGCAAGGCCCTCGAAGAGCAACACCACAAACCGAAGGCGGAAGAAGCAAGAGTTGAGCGGAAGAACGCACGCTCTCAGAGCATGGTCCGATCGGATTGATGCATCGTCAGCAGAACATCGGTGGACTGTGTATCACGCTGAAACCCGCAGAATGCTTGGTGTTTTTGGCAATCTGTGGTAAGATTTAAGGAGGTGGAGACACCTCGCTCCGAAGGGAGGGGCGCATGGATGACGGGTTAAAGATTTCGGCAGGTCAAGAGGACCTGCGAGTGACGTTCGAAGCTGCTGCCAGACGCATCATCAAGGTGGATGTTGAGCGGTATCAGTCTTACCTCGATGACACGGGCATGACTGATCAGCAGAGGAAAGATTTCCTGCAAGCGATGTGGTTGGTTATGATGAGCTTCGTTGAGATGGGTTTTGAAGTTCACCCTATCCAACACGTCTGTGGAAAAGCCTCATCGATTGGCAATGGGTCTTCCACCAGAGAGCTTGATAAAGTAAGCTTCACGGAATCCCATAAAGATGAAAGAGATCAGGAGCCGCGCCCATAATTGCGGACTGGAGATACAATGAAGGATGAGTACAATAGGAATTCAATGACGACGGTGGCAGTAATTTACTGCCGTGTATCTTCGACTAAGCAGCGTATCGAAGGTAGCGGTCTTGAAAGTCAGGAACAACGCTGCCGTGCTTATGCCATCGAAAAAGGGTACACGGTTGAAGCGGTGTTCCCTGATGATGTGAGCGGCGGCGGTGACTTCATGCAACGTCCTGGCATGGTCGCGCTGCTCAGCTATCTCGATGCACAGAGGGGCAAGCCTTACGTCGTCATATTCGACGATCTGAAACGCTTCGCGCGTGACACAGAGTTTCACCTGAAGCTGCGCCGCGAGTTC
Organism: Tabrizicola sp.; assembly: GCF_030694085.1. Lineage (GTDB taxonomy): Bacteria > Pseudomonadota > Alphaproteobacteria > Rhodobacterales > Rhodobacteraceae > Tabrizicola. Next base: position 17,733 of record NZ_JAUXZE010000093.1, read on the forward strand.
GTGAAGTGCGGCGCTACCATTGAGTGTCTGAACTTCCGCATCGAGGATACACCCGAAGGCAAGTTCATTGAGACGGTGATCGCTGCTCAAGGAGAACTTGAGCGCGAACAGAACCGGCGTCAGGTTGTCCAGAAGATGAAGGCGCGTGTTGAGAGCGGGTTTTGGGTTTTCCGCGCACCTGTTGGTTATCGCTACGTGTCTGCACCAAGTGGGGGCGGCAAGGTTCTTGTTCCCGATGTGGTTCTCGGCCCGATCGTGCAGGCCGCACTTGAAGGGTATGCGACGGGGCATTTTGCATCGCAGGCTGAAGTGCAGCGCTTCCTCGAACGGAATCCGCACTTCCCGAAGGATAAGAAGGACGGGACGCTGCGTCCGATGACAGTTACTCGGCTGCTAAAGAAGCCGGTCTATGCAGGATACGTTGAAGCCGACGGATGGGGTGTCAGCGTTCGGAAGGGTCACCACGAAGGCCTGATCAGCTTTGAGACGCACCAACAGATTCAAGACCGCCTCGAAGGCCGTAAGCGTCGTCCTGCGGCCCGCGCCGATTTCAATGAAGACTTTCCTCTCCGTGGGTTTGTCGCATGCGATTGCTGCGGCAACGCTATGACGGCTGCCTGGTCGAAAGGAAAGTACCGGCACTACGCTTACTACAGGTGTGAGACACGCGGCTGCGAGGCAAAGAGCAAGTCGGTGCCGCGCGCAAAGATGGAAGCTGGCCTGGCGGAAATTCTGCAAGGCCTGCAACCGGCCAAAGGACTCTTCGAGTTGGCGAAAGCGATGCTGCGCGATGCTTGGAGCATGCGCCTCTCGTTCGCGCATCAAGAGAAGGAAGCACTTCAGAAGCAGCTACATGACGTTGCGGGTCAGATCGAAGGCCTTCTCGACAGGATCGTTGAAGCGAGCAACTCCTCGGTCGTGCATGCCTATGAAGCAAGGATCGACAAGCTCGAACGCCAAAAGATCGTTCTTCAAGAGCGTCTCGACAAAACCATCCCTCCGAAGGGACGCCTAGAGGATTGTATTGAACTCGCGCTTGGGTTCTTAGCAAACCCTTGGAATCTATACCAAAATGGAGATCATGCGATGCGCCAAACAGTGCTCAGATTGGCTTTCGCAGAGCCTCTGAGGTACAGCCAAAATGGAGTGTATGGAACTCGAGAATTCTCGTTCCCCTTCAAGTTCTTAGGGGGATTTTCGGGTCTGAAGAGTGAAATGGTGCTGCAAGAGAGGATTGAACTCTCGACCTCTCCCTTACCAAGGGAGTGCTCTACCACTGAGCTACTGCAGCGCCGTTGATGGGCGGGTGATTAGACGCAATCGAAACGGCGCGCAAGGGGGTAAGGGCGGGAATTCCGACCGTCTCTGGACCCATCCGCGCCCTTGGGGTAGAAGCCATCCCCATGCGCAGCCCCTCGGACCCGCCCGTTAACGAAAAGGCCCGGAAACCTGAACGCGCCTTGTCCCGGGAAGACCGGCTGAAGGCGGCGCTCAAGGCCAACATGGCGCGGCGGAAGGCACAGGCAAGGGCTCGGACCGCCGAAGACGCGGCCGGGAAAACCGAGAACGAGGAGTAGGGCGGATGGATTCGATTCTGGTGCGCGGCAACGGGGCCTTGTCGGGGGCGATCCCGATCGCGGGGGCGAAGAACGCCTGCCTCACGCTCATGCCCGCGACGCTTCTCAGCGACGAGCCGCTGACGCTGACCAACGCTCCCCGCCTCTCCGACATCCGCACGATGACGCAGCTGCTGCAGTCACTCGGGGCGGAGGTCGCCAGCCTGCAGGACGGGCTGGTGCTGGCGCTGTCCAGCCACTCGATCACCAATTTCAAGGCCGACTACGACATCGTCCGCAAGATGCGCGCCTCGATCCTGGTTCTGGGCCCGATGCTGGCCCGCTATGGCCATGCCGTCGTGTCGCTGCCGGGCGGCTGTGCCATAGGTGCGCGGCCGGTGGACCTGCACCTCAAGGCGCTGGAGGCGATGGGCGCGGACCTCGACCTGCGCGACGGCTACGTCCACGCCAAGGCCCCTGGGGGCCGGCTGAAGGGTGCCGTAGTCGAATTCCCCTTCGTCTCGGTCGGGGCCACGGAAAACGCGCTGATGGCCGCCACGCTGGCCCGGGGCACCACCGAACTGCGCAACGCCGCGCGCGAGCCCGAGATCGTCGATCTGGCCCGCTGCCTTAAGAAGATGGGCGCGAAGATCGAAGGCGAGGGCACCTCGACCATCACCATTGAAGGCACCGACAGGCTGGGCGGGGCCACGCATCAGGTCGTCACCGACCGGATTGAACTGGGCACCTACATGCTGGTTCCCGCAATCTGCGGCGGCGAGGTGGAATGTATCGGCGGCACGCTGGACCTGGTCGCAAGTTTTGCCGAAAAGCTGGATGCTGCAGGGGTCTCGGTCACGCAGACCAATCGGGGCCTGAAGGTTGCCCGCAAGAATGGTCGGGTGAGGGCCGTGGATGTGATGACCGAACCCTTCCCCGGCTTCCCCACCGACCTGCAGGCGCAGATGATGGCGCTTCTGTGCACCGCCGAGGGGACATCCGTCCTGGAGGAGAAGATCTTCGAGAACCGCTTCATGCATGCGCCCGAACTGATCCGAATGGGCGCGAAGATCGACGTCCACGGCGGGACGGCCACCGTGACCGGCGTCGAAAGGCTGAAGGGCGCACCGGTCATGGCAACCGACCTTCGCGCCAGCGTATCGCTGATCCTTGCCGGTCTTGCGGCGGAAGGTGAAACCGTCGTCTCGCGCGTCTATCATCTGGATCGCGGCTATGAGCGGGTGGAAGAAAAGCTTCGCGCCTGCGGGGCCCATATCGAACGGATCAGCGCATGACCGACGCCCGGTTTCAGGACGGCGGCGAAGAGCCGTTGCGGCTGGTGGCCCAGGATGCGGATGACTTGAACGTCATCTCGACGCTGGTGCAGGACGCCGTCCTGCCGGTGACTGAACTGAAATACGACGCCAAACGGCGCCGCTTCGCGATTCTCCTTAACCGTTTTCGGTGGGAAGACCGGGTCGAGGCCGAGCGGGTGGGCCGCGCCTATGAAAGGGTCCGCTCGGTCATGGTGGTCGGGGATGTGCGAAAAGTGCAATCCTCTGGCTTTGATCGCGCCAACAAGGACCTTGTTTTGTCGCTTTTATCCATGTCATTCGAACCGGGCGAGGATGGCACTGGCCGCCTGACGCTGGTGCTGGCCGGCGACGGGGCCATCGCGCTTGACGTCGAGGCGCTGGAGGTCCGGCTGGACGACGTGACCAGGCCCTACCGGGCGCCCTCGGGCAAGGTTCCGCGACACGAGTGACTCGGGGCCAAATTCCTTCGAAGGAATTTGCAGAAGTCTTCGAAGGCATTTGACCCGCGCCTCCAGCCTTGAGCCCGGCCTCGGCCCGCGCTATCTGCTCCCCGACCAGCCGGAGGCCCCGATGCCCGTCTTCCTCAACACCGCAGACCCGGACTTCGACGCCGCCTTCCAGGCCCTCCTTGGCCAGAAGCGCGAGGAAGCCGAAGACGTCGATCTGGCCGTCGCGCAGATCATCGCCGATGTCCGCGCCCGGGGCGATGCTGCGGTCATCGACCTGACCGCCCGCTTCGACCGGCTGACGCTGACGCCGCGGACGCTTGCCTTCACTCCGGCCGAGATCGCCGCCGAAATTGCCAAGGTCGGCCGCGAAGACCGCGCCGCGCTGGAGTTGGCCGCCACCCGCATCCGCGCCTACCACGAACGACAGAAGCCGCAGGACGAAAGCTGGACCGACGCCATCGGCGCGACGCTCGGCTGGCGCTGGACGCCGGTGTCGGCGGCCGGGCTTTATGTGCCGGGCGGGCTGGCGTCCTATCCGTCCAGCGTGTTGATGAACGCCATCCCCGCCAAGGTCGCGGGCGTCGAGCGGCTGGTCATCGTCTGCCCGACGCCCGGCGGCGTGGTGAACCCGCTTGTCCTTCTTGCCGCCCGGATTGCGGGCGTGGACCAGGTCTACCGGATCGGTGGGGCGCAGGCGATTGCGGCGCTGGCCTATGGCACCCAGACCATCGACCCGGTCGACAAGATCACGGGCCCCGGCAACGCCTTCGTTGCCGCCGCCAAGCGCCGGGTCTTTGGCCGCGTCGGCATCGACATGATCGCCGGGCCGTCCGAGATCCTTGTCATTGCCGATGCCGACAACGACCCGGACTGGATCGCCCTCGACCTGCTTTCTCAGGCCGAACACGACGAAAGTGCCCAGTCGATCCTGATCACGACCAGCGCCGCCTTCGGCCAGGCCGTTGCGGCAGCCGTGGCCGAACGCCTGAAAACGCTGGACCGCCGCGGCATCGCCGGGATCTCCTGGGCGCAGAACGGTGCGGTGATCGTCGCCCGTGACCTCTCTGAAGCCGCTGATCTCTCGAACCGCATCGCCCCCGAACACCTGGAGCTTTGCGTTGCCGACCCTGACGGTTTGGCCCGGGACATCACCCACGCCGGCGCGATCTTCCTGGGCCAATACACGCCCGAGGCCATCGGCGACTATATCGGCGGCCCGAACCATGTGCTGCCCACGGCGCGGTCGGCCCGATTCTCTTCGGGTCTCTCGGTTCTCGACTTCATGAAGCGCACGACGCTGGCGAAGATGACCCCCGAGGCGCTGAAGGCCATCGGCCCGGCCGCCGAACGGCTGGCGCAGTCGGAAAGCCTGCAAGCGCACGGGTTAAGCGTCCGCGCGCGGCTTGACCGGCTGAATGGGTGATCTGCGTATCGGTGCGCATTGGCGTACCCCACGGCTTGCCGGGCCGTGGGTCTGTGGGGCAGGGTGGGGCGAACGGTAGGAGGCCGCATGCCCACGCTCTACTATTCCCGCAATCCGAATCCCCGGCTGGCGGTTGCCGTGGCGCGCTACCTCAATGCGCCCGTGACGCTGAAATGGGCCGCCCCTTTCGCGCCCGACCAGGCCGAGCGCTTCCTGAAGCTGAATCCGACCCAGCGCATCCCGATCCTGGTCGAGGCGGACGGCAACCCTCTTTGGGAAGCCGACGCCATCGCCTGCCATCTGTCGCAAATGGTCGGGTCGGACTTCTGGCGGCAGGGCAGCGCGCAGCCCGACATGATCCGCTGGTTAAGCTGGGGAAAGGAGAATTTCGTTCGGGCCTGCGACATGGTCCAGTTCGAGCTGGGGACCAAGCGGCGTTACGGGATCGGCCCCTGCGACGCAGCCGCTGTTGCAGTCGGCACGGCGCTCTTTCATGTCTCTGCAGCGATCCTGGACCGGCATCTGGAAACCCGTGACTGGCTGACCGGAGCCACGCCCAGCCACGCCGACTTCCGCATGGCAAGCTTTCTGCCCTTCAACCTCGTCATGCGCCTGCCGCTTCACGACTACCCCGCCGTCGCCGCCTGGTATGCCCGCCTTGAAGCCATCCCCGCCTGGTCGGACCCGTTTGCCGGCCTCGACGCGCCGGAACTGCCCCCGATCCCCGCTTGACCCAGGCCGCATCGCCATTGCATCACGGGCGGAACGTCCGGGGACCTCAAATGAACCGCATCTGCCAGATCGACATCGACGAAAAGGGCCTGGCCCGGCCCACGCCCGAGATCGAACAGGAACGCCGCGTCGCCATCTTCGACCTTCTCGAAGAAAATTCCTTCATCCCCGCCCGCCGCCCCGACCGTGAAATGCCGGAAGGCCCCTACCGCGTGCTGCTGGCGATCCGCGACGGGCGGCTCGTTTTCGACATCGCCACCGAAACCGGCGAGAAGGCCGCCGAGTTTCACCTCTCGCTCGGTCCCTTCCGCCAGGTGGTCAAGGACTACTTCCAGATCTGCGAAAGCTACTTCGACGCCGTGAAGCGCCTGCCGCCCTCCCAGATCGAGGCGATCGACATGGCCCGGCGCGGCATCCACAACGAGGGCGCCTCGATCCTGCGCGAAAGGCTGGGGGGCAAGGCCGAAGTCGACACCGACACCGCGCGGCGACTTTTCACCTTGCTCTGCGTCCTGCACTGGGGCTGACGCATTGAGCGATTTCCCTCAGTCGGTGCTATTCTGCTGCGACCACAATGCCGTGCGCTCCCCGATGGCAGAAGGGCTGATGAAGCAGATGTATGGCCAGCGCGCCTATGTGCAGTCCGCCGGCGTGAAGAACGACATGGAAATCGACGGCTTTTCCGTCGCGGTCTGCCAGGAGCTTGGGATCGAACTTTCCCGCCACCGCTCGCGGTCCTTCGACGAGATGCAGAACTGGGGCGACGATCTCAGCCAGTTCGACCTGATCATCGCGCTCAGCCCCGCCAGCCAGCGCATGGCGTTGGAACTGACCCGCTTCCACCATCTCGACATCGAATACTGGCCGATCCTCGATCCGACCGGCCTGGGCGAGACGCGTGAAGCGAAGCTTGCGGCCTATCGCCAGGCGCGGGACCAGATACGGACCCGGATGCTGGATCGTTTCGGCCCCCCTACGGAAAGCCCCTGACCGCAGCGCGCAAGCGTAGGGTGGGCGGTATCGCCCACCCTACTCTGCCGCCAAAGCAGCTCTCCCGGCCACGATCCGGGCAAGCGCGCCCTCGATCCAGCCGACCAGCGCCACCACATGCGCCGCCGCCTCCTGGCCCAACGCCGTCAGCTCATAGTCCACATGCGGCGGCACCACCTGATGCGCTGTGCGCAGCACGAACCCATCCGCTTCCAGATCCTTCAGCGTCTGCGACAACATCCGCTCGCTCACGCCCCCCACCTTCCGCCGCAACTCGGCAAACCGGTGCGGCCCCGTTGCCAGCGCCACCATCACCAGCGTCCCCCATCGGTTCGTCAGATGGCTCAGGATCCCGCGTGACGGACAATCCGCCGCCAGCACGTTCCCCGACTGCCACCCGTCCAGCAGTTCCTGTGCAACTCCGCCCGTCATCCTGTGCGCCCCTTCGGTATACTAACAAATTTGTGCGTACTTCTCTTTCGTAAGTAAAGCCGTATCTCTCCCCTTGTCACCCAAAAGGAGAGACCAATGACCATCGCCATTACCGGAGCCACCGGCCACCTCGGTCGCCTTGCCATTGCCGCCCTGAAGGCGCGCGGGGCGCTGCCCATCGCCTTGGCCCGCGATCCTGCCAAGGCCGCCGACCTGAACGTCGAGACTCGCGCCTTCGACTACACCAGCGCCGATCCCGCCGCGCTGCAAGGGATCGATACCCTTGTCCTCATCTCGTCCAACGACTTCAACGACCGCGCCGGTCAGCACCGCAACGTGATCGCCGCCGCCAGGGCCGCGGGCGTCAAGCGGCTGGTCTACACCTCGATCCTGAAGGGCGACGCCAGCCCGATGCTCCTGGCCCAGGACCATGTCGCCACCGAAACAGCGATCCGCGACGCCGGCATCCCCGCCACCCTGCTGCGCAACGGCTGGTATACCGAGAACTACACCGGCGCGCTTGGCGCCGCCCTCCAGCACGGGGCGATCATCGGCGCGGCGGGCGAGGGGAAGGTGAACTCCGCCGCCCGCAAGGACTATGCCGAGGCCATCACGGTCACCGCTCTGGACGATGCCCACACGGGACGGACCTACGAACTGGCAGGCGACATCGCACATTCCGGGGCCGACTTCGCCGCTGCCGTCGCCAGGGCCGCCGGGAAGCCCGTGGCCTACGTGCCGATGACCCAGAAGGACTACGCCCAGGCCCTGATCGGTTTCGGCCTGCCCGAAGGCTTCGCCCATGTCCTCGCCGACAGCGACGCCCGGGCCGGAGAGGGGGCGCTAGCCGACAACAGCCGCAGCCTCAGCCGCCTGATCGGCCGCCCGACAACGCCTATCGCCGAAACCATCACTGCGGCACTTTGAACGGGCAGGGGGGCGCGAAGCCCCTCACCACCGCTTCTTGCGGGCAAAGACCTTGCGGAATCGCGCCCGGTTGGTCTGGATGAACAGATCGAAGGGCGCGCCCAGCCGCCCCGCCCGGTCCAGCAGGTAGATCACTCCCGCCACTGCGGCCAGCGCCGCCCCCAGCATGTTGACGATGAAATCCCCCATCGTGTCCGGCAGCCCCGACTTCATCATGTTGAAGCCGAAAAGCGAATCCATCGCATATTCGAACAGCTCCCACAGCACGCCCACAGTCATCGCCAGGCAGAAGGACAAGGCCCCCAGCGCCCAGGGCGGGGCGGCATAGCGGTCGCCCTGGAACAGCATGAAGACCAGAAGGAATCCCAGGATGCCGAAGCCCATTGCGGATCCGAAATGCAGCACCAGGTCCCACCACCAGAAGCGGTTGTAGAAGTCGTAGACCTCGCCCAGGTACAGCGTCGCCAGAACGAACAGCGCGATAGCGGCCAGGAAGCTTGGCGGGAAACGCAGGCCCACGCGACTGGCCACCAGTCCTGGCAGCAGGGTCAGCACCAGGGCTGCCAGCGTCACAAAGACGGCGGGCCAGACCCCGCGCGCGGTCGCCACCAGCGCCTCGACTGCCAGCAACAGGCGGATGCCGTTCAGGACGATGGCCGATGGCGCTGGCACTTCCCCTCTCCCGCTGCGGGTCCTGTCTCCTATATTGGGGGGATGAGCGCCGATTCAAAGCCCAGCCTGCGTGTGGCCTCGTGGAACATCCGCAAGGGCCTTGGCACCGACCTGCGCCGCGACGCCGACCGGGTGCTGGCGGGGATCGCGGCGCTGCAGGCGGACATCGTGGCCCTGCAGGAGGCCGACTTCCGTCTTGGCGACCGGCCCTCGGCCCTGCCGCGCGACCGCATCGGTGCCGCCACGGGGCTGGAGCCGCTGCCGATCGGCCGCAATGCCGTCAGCCTTGGCTGGCACGGCAACGCGCTTCTGGCCCGGCCTGGCATCCACGTCTGCGGGCTGGAACACCTCGACCTGCCGGGCCACGAGCCGCGCGGCGCGGTGATCGTCGATCTCGATACGCCTGCACCGCTGCGCGTGGTCGCGGTCCACCTCGGCCTTCTGCGGGCGGCTCGCCGCCGCCAGCTCGACGCGATCCGCAGCGCCCTGCAACGCCACTCGCTGCGACCGACGGTGATCCTTGGCGATTTCAACGAACGCTCGCAGCGCGTCGGCCTTGGACGGATTGCGGGCTCCTTCGTGATCCTGCCCACCGCGCCTACCTTCCCCTCGCGGCGTCCCTTCCTGCCGCTCGACCGGATCGTCCACTCGCTGGACCTCGAGCTGGTCCCGCTGTCCCACCCGCGCACCACAGGCCCGCAGGCCAGCGACCACCTTCCCCTCCTGGCCGAACTGCGCTGGCTCTAGGGGGGTGATCAGGACCGGCCCGCGGTTCGCCTGCACCCAGGGGCCGGCGTCGGACAAGACGACAACACCCGCGCGGCGGACTGCGCCGCCTGCCCGGATTCTGGTCGCCGATCGGGCGGTCGCGCGGGCGGGCCGTCGAATGGACGCCCAATGCGCGCAGCAGAAGGCGCAAGTTCCGACCAAAGCCGCAGGTGTACACGACAGAAAGTCCCGGTCGCCCCCTCTCGGCGGGGCAATTCTCGGCGGGGCAATCCGGTCGAGAGGTTCTGCCGCAACTCAAGCCGTTCCGGCCTGTCGCCACCCGCTTCGCAAAGCATGCTGGTGCCTCCGCGCTCTTGAGTCCGCCCGCGTTCCCGCCGCCAGTCTTTCACATTTGCCCAAGTATCCTTCGGGGGTTTGGGGGTGAAAAACCCCCAATGTCCGAGCCATGTGCGCGCCCTTCGCGCGCATCTGGCGAGACACGGGCTTGCGCGTCAGCGCTCCTTGAGAAAACCGTCCGCAATCACCCGGCGCCCCCGGATGGCACATGGCCCGCCCCCCGAGGCTCCCACTGCCTTCCCGCATTGGACGCCATTGGCCAATGACTAACAAATCTCTAACGATCGAAAGCAAGTATCTGATATAAATAGAAATACCAGGAATGTCCACCGTGGACAGACTCAGGGCATGACCTCGAAACGGTCCACGTCGACCATCCCCAGGTCCGTGATCTTCAGATGCGGGATCACCGGCAGCGCCAGGAAGGCGAGCTGCAGGAAAGGTTCCTCCAGCACCACGCCCAGCGACTTCGCCGCCGCCCGCAGCTTCACCAGATCCTCCCGGACCGCCTCAAAGCTCTGCAGGCTCATCAGCCCGGCGACGGGCAGAGGCAGCTCGGCCAGCACCCGGCCGCCCTCGACGACCACGAAGCCGCCCTCGATCTCGACCAGCCGGTTCGCGGCCAGGGCCATGTCCGCATAGTCCGCCCCCACCACCGCGATGTTGTGGTGATCGTGACAGACCGTCGAGCCGATTGCGCCCTTCCCCAACCCGAATCCCTTCACAAACCCCGTCGCCCGGTTTCCGTTCACCCCATGCCGCTCGATCACCGCGATCTTCACCAGGTCACGGGTCAGATCCGGCCGTTTGTCCCCATCCTGCGGGGCGATGTCGAAGGTCAGATGTTCGGTGATGATCTTGCCCGGCAGGATACCGATCACCGACGTCTGGACCCGGTTGCCGCCGGTACGGAAGTGCGTCGCCTCGATCTTCGCCGACCTCACCGAATGGCGCGCGACGGGCTCGGTCGTCGCGCGGCCGGCAAAGGCCGCGTCGTCTGCCACCACGCCCCCCGCCAGCACCAGGCTGGCATTGCAGCCCTCCAGACTGTCGATCACCACGATATCCGCCCGCTTTCCCGGTGCAATCAGCCCGCGGTCCTTCAGCCCGAATGTCTCTGCCGCCGACAGCGAGGCCGCCCGGTAGACCGCCAGCGCGGGGGCCCCCAGTTCGATGGCAGTGCGGATCATGTAGTCCAGATGCCCATGTTCACCGATATCCAGCGGGTTCCGGTCGTCGGTGCAGAAGGCAAGGTAGGGCGCAAATCTCTCCGTCAGCAGCCCCGCCAGCGCGTGCAGGTCCTTCGAGACAGAGCCCTCGCGGATCAGCACCCGCATCCCCTTGCGCAGCTTTTCCAGCCCCTCGTCGTAGCTGGTCGCCTCGTGCTCGGTTCGGATGCCAGCGCTGATATAGCCGTTCAGGTCGGTCCCCCGCAGCAGCGGCGCGTGCCCGTCGATGTGGCGGCCCTGGAAGGCCTGAAGCTTCTCCAGACAGCCCGGGTCCTTCATCAGCACGCCGGGGTAATTCATGAACTCGGCCAGGCCGATGACCTTGGGGTGGTCCATGAAGGGGATCAGGTCCAAGGCCGACAGCCGTGCGCCTGTCGTCTCCATGTGGGTCGAGGGCACGCAGGACGACAGCTGCACCCGCAGGTCCATCACCAGTTGAGACGCGGATTCAAGAAAATACCGGATACCCTTGATCCCGCAGACATTCGCGATCTCGTGCGGGTCACAGATCGCGGTCGTCACGCCCCGCGGCGTCACGCATCGATCAAACTCGTGCGGGGTGACAAGCGAGCTTTCCACATGCAGGTGCGTGTCGATGAACCCTGGAACCAGCACGCGGCCCGAGACGTCGATCTCCCGTTTGCCCGAGTAACTCGCGAACACTCCCACGATGGTATCGCCGCAGATCGCCACGTCGGATTCCACCAGATCGCCGGTGATCAGGTCGAAGACCCGGCCCCCTTTCAGCACCAGGTCGGCAGCCACCAGACCCCGGCCCTGATCAATTCTGTCGGTCAACGGCGCTTTCGGCATGGCGTTCTCCTTTCCGATAAGGGAACCTGAAACCGTCTCCGGCGTCCAGCCTTACCGACCTTGCGGAACCTTTCGATGGAACCTGCCGCGCCTCGCCCGACGCGCCCCCTGCGCGGGATCACCTTCAAGCTGTGCTCGGTCATGGTGTTCATTGTCATGGCCTCGCTCATCAAGGCGACCTCAGCGCATGTGCCGGCGGGACAGGCGGTGTTCTTCCGCTCGGCCTTCGCGATCCCGGTGATCATGCTGTGGCTTGCCTGGCGCCGCGAACTGGGCACCGGCCTGCGCACCGCGAACCCGATGGGGCATCTCTGGCGGGGCGTGGTCGGGACCGTGTCGATGGGCCTTGGCTTTGCTGGTCTTGGCTACCTGCCGCTGCCCGAGGTCACTGCCATAGGCTACGCCGCCCCGCTTCTGACCGTGATCTTCGCCGCGATGTTCCTGGGCGAGGAAGTCCGGCTCTTCCGCATTACCTGCGTCATCCTGGGTATGATCGGCGTGCTGATCGTGCTGACACCGCGCCTGTCGCTGGCACCGGGCACTGCCAGCGTGGCCGAGGCGTTTGGTGCGACGCTGGTGCTGGGCAGCGCGGTCTTTGCGGCCCTGGCCCAGGTCTTCGTGCGAAAACTGGTGAACACTGAAGGCACTGCGGCCATCGTCTTCTACTTCTCGGTCACGGCGACGACCCTGTCACTGGTCACGTTGCCCTTCGGCTGGGTCTGGCCCACGCCGCTGGAAGCCAGCCTGCTGGTTCTTGCTGGGCTGCTGGGCGGGGTCGGGCAGATCCTTCTGACCTCCAGTTACCGCGAGGCGGATGCCTCGCTCGTGGCGCCTTTCGACTATGCCTCGATGATCTTCGCTCTGGCGATCGGCTACTTCATATTCTCCGAAGTGCCGACCTGGACCATGCTTGGGGGGGCCGCACTGATCGTGACGGCGGGTATCCTGATCATCTGGCGCGAACACAAGCTGGGCCTCGAACGCGCCCGCCAACGCAAGGCGATGACGCCGCAGGGATAGCCTCCTCGATCCCTTCGGTCTCTCGTCGGTCGACCCCCGCGAGGAGAAGCCGGAGGCGAACGACGAGCAGCCCTACAGACCCAGCCTGTCCACCACCCAGACGCCCATCGCCTGCACCATGTCGTCGCGCCACGAGAGCGGGCCGGGCTTGTACAGCGCCGATCCCAGGGCGCGCTGCTGTTTTTCCAGGATGCCCACATCTTCCTTCGCCACCCGCTCCCAGCGGTCGTAATAGGGCTCGGCCCGGGCCTGGAAGTCGGGCAGCGACAGCCGATCCTTCGGGAAGCAGCCGCCGACCTCCAGCACTGTGCGGGTCTCATTGACGGGCCGGGTGTTCAGCCACCACAGGCAATCCTGCGCCACGGCGAACTGGACGGTGGGGAAAACCACGGTGAAATAGGTGCCCAGCTTTGCATCCTCATCCAAGCCGTCGATCGGCGGGAACGGCGGCTGGTCGCTGCCAAGCGTGGCGATGGAGCGGCCCGAGATCACCTGGATCGTGATCCAGTTGCCCTTGGTCGCCGGGGACCGCGACTGCTGCGCCCCCACCGTGTCGCGGTGGACGATGCCGGTGTGATAGGTCTCGACCGCGTTTTCCAGGATCAGTTTCCAGTTGCAGGCGACGTCCAGCGTGACGCGCCAGGTGCAGCGCATGTCCCCCAGCTTGTGGCTGGCCATCCGGTCGGGGAAATCGCCGAGGTGTTCGCGGAGCGATGGCCCGTCCTTGGTGAAGCGGGCGAAGACGAAGCCCTCCCACTGGTCCAGGTCCAGACCTACCATCCCGTTCTCGACCTTGTCGAATCCCTCGGCGTCCTTCATGTCCGGGCAGCCATAGAGGCGGCCGTCGTTCAGATAGCTCCAGGCGTGGTAGGGGCAGGTGATACGGCCGCCGACGTTGCCCGACCCTTCCAAGAGGATGGACCCGCGATGGCGGCAATAATTGGCAAAACAGCGCAGCTGACCGTCATTGCCGCGGATCAGCACGATCGGCCCGCCGGGGCTGTCGAAGGCGCGGTAGTCGCCGGGGGTCGGCAGCTCTTCGGCGCGGGTCAGGAAGAACCAGTGCTTCAGGAACACCTGGTCGCGTTCCGCCTTGAAGATCGCGGGGTCGGTGTAGAACCCGGCCGGCATGGATCGCGCGCGGTTCAGGGGTTGGGTGGCGGCTGCGATCTCGGCGCGGTCAAGGCTCATCGGTCACTCCCGGTTTCCCGTTCCGGCCAGTTTGCGGCGCGGGTCGCGGGCTGGCAAGTCCGGGCGCATTTGCCCCGTGCAATCGCTGATCCGCAGGCTTACGTTCGGGCAAGACAGACACTGTCGGCAGGAGATACGACGATGGCCAAGGGCATGAACAAGCGCAAGGAAGTGAAGAAGCCGAAGAAAGAGGCGGCGAAGGCTCCGGTCTCGGTGGCCTCGTCCAGTGCGAAGGTCACGATATCGCCGGGCAAACCGAAGGACTAGGCGGGCTTGTGGGCGGCGGCCATCGCCACGAGGCCGCCCGCAATCGCCCAGTTCTTGACGAAGATCGACATCTGCCAGCCGTCCTGCGGCTGAAAGTGAAAGAGGCTGGTGACGGCGCAGTAGAGGGCGGCTGCCAGAGCGGCGGGCCAGACGGTGCGCGGCACCAGTAGGCCGAGGGCCAGGGCTAGGTTCAGTGCCAAGGCGGGCCAGACCAGCCACCCCGGCGCGCCGACCCCGGTCAAGAGCCCCGCCGCGACCTGTGGTGCCAGTGCCTTCTGGATCGCTCCTGTCAGGAAAAGCGCGGCCAACAGGATACGTCCGACAAGGTCCATCTTCGCCTCCGTTTCCTGCAGCTACGCAGGGCGGGACGGGAAGTTGCACCGGCCTTGCCGCGGTCTTGCGCCAAGTAGGGTGGGCGGATCGCCCACCTTACCTTAGAAGACCTCCTTCACCGCCTCCATCGCCACATAGGTCGAGGTGCTGGCGACATGGGGCAGGGCGCTGATCACCTCGCCCAGAACCCGGCGATAGGACTGGATGTCCGACGTGCGCACCTTCAGCAGGTAGTCAAAGCTGGATGCCATCATGTGGCACTGCTCGACCTCGGGCACCAGAAGGACCGCCCGGTTGAACGCGGTCAGCGCCGCCTCGCGCGTGTCCGACAGGCGGACCTCGACAAAGGCGACATGGGCCTGACCCATCTTGATCGGGTCCAGGATCGCGCGGTAGCCGGTGATGATCCCCGTCTCCTCCAGCCGCTTCATCCGGGCCTGGGTCGGAGACTTGGACAGACCGATCCGCCGGGCAAGCTCGACCGCAGCGATGCGGCCCTCGGTCTGCAGGACCCGCAGGATCGCCAGGTCGAAACGATCCAGATCGGCGCGGTCATTTGGCATGGCGTAATTCCTGAGTTCTCAGACTCTGGCCTGCCTATCATATCGTTTTCAGGAAAACAGCCTGCCGATTTCGCGATATGCTGGGCGGAAAGAAAGGTGCCCCCATGCCCGCTGATTCCGCCCCTGCCTGGTCTGTCATCACCACCGGCACCCTCACCGACGAAACCGCGCTGGTGCAGCGCCTGGTGGCCGAGGCCGCGCTGGAGGCACCCGCCCGTGCCGCCATCGTGGCGCAAGGGGCCGACCTTGTGCGCCGCATCCGGGCAAGTGCCAAGCCGGGGCTGATGGAGGTGTTCCTGGCCGAATACGGTCTCTCCACCGACGAAGGCATCGCGCTGATGTGCCTGGCCGAGGCGCTTTTGCGGGTTCCGGACGCCGAGACGATGGATGCGCTGATCGAGGACAAGATCGCACCCTCGGACTGGGGCCGCCATCTTGGCAAATCTGCGTCCTCTCTCGTCAATGCATCCACCTGGGCCTTGATGCTGACCGGCAAGGTGCTGGATGACCGCGAGGGTGGCATCGCCGGGGCGCTGCGTGGCGCGGTCCGCAGGCTTGGCGAGCCGGTGATCCGCACCGCCGTCTCCCGCGCGATGAAGGAAATGGGGCGCAACTTCGTCCTGGGTGAAACCATCGACAAGGCGATGGACCGGGCCGAGGAGCTGGAGGCCAAGGGCTATACCTACAGCTACGACATGCTGGGCGAGGCGGCGCGGACCGAAGCCGACGCGCGGCGCTATCACCTGTCCTATTCCCGCGCGATCACCGCCATCGCCCGCGCCGCCAAGGGCAATGAAATCCGCACCAATCCCGGAATTTCGGTCAAGCTTTCGGCGCTGCATCCGCGCTATGAGGTCGCCAAGCGCGAAAGGGTGATGGAGGAGCTGGTCCCCCGCGTCCGCGCTTTGGCGTCGCTGGCAAAGGCGGCGGGCCTTGGCTTCAACATCGACGCCGAGGAAGCCGACCGCCTGGCCCTGTCGCTGGAGGTGATCGAGGCCACGCTGTCCGATCCGGCGCTGAAGGGCTGGGACGGGTTCGGGGTGGTGGTGCAGGCCTACGGTCGCCGCGCCGGCGCGGTGATCGACTGGCTGCACGCGCTGGCCGTCCGGCTGGACCGCAAGATCATGGTGCGGCTGGTCAAAGGCGCCTATTGGGACGCCGAGGTGAAGCGCGCGCAGGTCCTGGGGCTGGAAAGCTTCCCGGTCTTCACCCGCAAGCAATCGACCGACGTCAGCTACGTCGCCAATGCCCGCAAGCTTTTGTCTCTGACCGACCGCATCTATCCGCAATTCGCCACCCACAACGCCCATACCGTCGCCGCGATCCTGCATATTGCAGGTCAGCAGGGGCTGACGCCGATGGACTACGAATTCCAGCGCCTGCACGGCATGGGCGAGCGGCTGCACGACATCGTCCTCACGGACAACGCCACCCGCTGCCGCATCTACGCCCCGGTCGGCGCGCACCGCGATCTTCTGGCCTATCTCGTCCGTCGCCTGCTGGAAAACGGCGCGAACTCCAGCTTCGTCAACCAGATCGTCGACGAGGACGTGCCCCCGGAAACCGTCGCGGCCTGCCCGCTGACGGCGATCGAGGCGCTGTCTGCCATTCCCAGCCCCGCGCTGGCGACCGGCCCGGCGCTGTTCGGCGCGCGGAAGAACTCCCAGGGCTGGGACCTGACGGATGCCGCCGACCTTGCGGCCATCGAAGCCGCCCGCGCGCCCTTTGCCGACGCCCGCATCGACGCCGCGCCGCGCCTTGCCGGTCGCGTGGTCGGCGGCCCGCAGCTTGCGGTCCTGAACCCGGCCACGGGCGCGCTGGTCGGCCATGTCACCACGGCGGGCCTGCCGGACGTGGACACGGCCCTTCGCCTGGCCGAACCCTGGTCCGCCGCACCGCAGGAACGCGCGACGGTCCTGAACCGCGCCGCCGACCGGATGGAGGCGGATATGGGGCGCATCTTCGCGGTTCTTGCGCGCGAGGCGGGAAAGACCCTTTCCGACGCCGTGGCCGAACTGCGCGAGGCGGTGGATTTCCTTCGCTACTACGGCAGCCAGGCGCAGCAGTCCCACCCCGCGCGGGGCGTCTTTGCCTGCATCAGCCCGTGGAACTTTCCGCTGGCGATCTTCTGCGGCCAGATCGGCGCGGCGCTTGCCGCCGGGAACGCGGTCCTGGCCAAGCCCGCCGAACAGACCCCGCTGATCGCCTGCATCGCCGTCGATCACCTTCTGGCGGCCGGGGTGCCCGCGACGGCGCTGCAACTTCTTCCCGGCGACGGCTCTGTCGGTGCGGCTCTGACCCGTGACCCAAGGGTCAACGGCGTGGCCTTCACCGGCTCGACCGAGACGGCGCAGGCAATCCGCCGCAGCATGGCCGACCATCTTGACCCCACGGCGCCGCTCATCGCCGAAACCGGCGGCCTCAACGCCATGCTGGTCGATTCCACCGCGCTGCCCGAACAGGCGGTGCGCGACATCATCGCGTCTTCCTTCCAGTCGGCTGGACAAAGGTGCTCGGCGCTCCGCTGCCTTTATGTGCAGGAGGACGTGGCCGAAACCGTCACCGAGATGCTGTTCGGCGCGATGGAGGACCTTGCGCTGGGCGATCCATGGGCCTTGGCCACCGATGTCGGCCCGGTGATCGACGCCGAGGCCCAGGCGGGCATCCGCGCCTATGTCGATGCGGCCCGGACCGAGGGGCGGGTGCTGAAGGAACTGATGGCGCCGGGGCAGGGCACCTTCATCGCCCCCACCGTCCTGTCGGTGAACGGCATCCAGGACATGCCGCGCGAGATCTTCGGCCCGGTCCTGCACATCGCCACCTTCAAGGCGTCCGAGATCGACCGGGTCATCGCCGCCATCAACGCCACGGGCTACGGCCTGACCTTCGGCCTGCACTCGCGCATCGACGACCGGGTGCAGCACATCGTCGACGGCATGCGGGTCGGCAATACCTACGTCAACCGCAACCAGATCGGTGCGGTTGTGGGGTCGCAGCCCTTCGGCGGCGAGGGGCTTTCGGGCACCGGACCCAAGGCGGGCGGCCCGCACTACCTGACGCGGTTCACCAGGGCCGAGACCCCGCGCGCCACCCCCGACGATGCCGTCACCGCAGCCGCCGAGGTTGCCAAGGCCCTGTCCGCCCCCTGGCCTGCATCCGCCCCACAGGCCGAGGACATGCCCGGTCCGACCGGCGAATCGAACCGCCTGACGCTGACGCCGCGCGCGCCGCTCCTTTGCCTCGGCCCCGGACGGGCGACGGCGCTGGCTCAGGCCGAGGCTGTCCGCAAGCTGGGCGGCCACGCGGTCGAGGCCCCGGGCCTGCCGCCCGAGGCTCTGGCAAAGCTGCCCGGCTTTTCCGGCGCGCTTTGGTGGGGCGGGGCCGAGGCCGGCCGTCCCTATGCTCAGGCACTGGCAACGCGCCCGGGTCCGATCCTGCCGCTGATCGCCGCACCGGACATGGGTCACACGCATCTGGAACGGCATCTCTGCATCGACACCACGGCCTCGGGCGGCAACGCGCAGCTTCTGGCCGCCGTGGCCGACGCTTGACGCCCCTTCGCGGATCGGAAAGTCTGCGCCCATGTTTCCGATCCGCGATCACAACCCCTCGGGCCAGACCCCTTATGTCACCATCGCGCTGATTGCGATCAACATACTGGTATTCCTTGGCTATTTCGTCTCGATGAACGAATACCAACTGGGCGAGTTCTTCTGGACCTGGGGGCTGATCCCGGCCCGCTTCCTGTCGGGCGAGGGGCTGGAGACCATCTTCACCTCGATGTTCCTGCACGGCGGCTGGTTCCACCTGGCCGGGAACATGCTGTTCCTGTGGATTTACGGCGACAACCTGGAAGAAGAGATGGGGCACATGGGCTTCCTTCTGTTCTACCTTGCCGCCGGGGTGGCTGCGGGTCTGGCGCAGGCGCTGCCCGATCCGGGGTCCATAGTGCCGATGGTCGGGGCGTCAGGGGCGATCGCGGGGGTGATGGGGGGCTACCTGCTTCTGTTTCCCAGGGCAAAGGTCGATGTCCTGTTCATCTTCATCATCTTCTTCCGCATCTTCGCCATTCCCGCCTGGATCGTTCTGGGCATCTGGCTGGCGATCCAGATCTTCTCGGGTGTCTCTACGCCCGGCGATCTGGGTGGCGTCGCCTATTGGGCGCATGTCGGGGGTTTCGGCGCGGGTCTCGTGCTGACGGTGCCCGTCTGGTTGCGGCGCGGGGCGCAGGCCTACTGGCAGCAGACCGCCGGTCACCCGCCGCACCCCGAGACGCAGTTCGACGCCGCGCGGTCGAACGTTCCCCTGGTCCGCCGCAAGCGCTGAAGACTTTGCGTCCCGCGCGGGCTGGCGTAAGGTCACGGGCGGGGAGGGTCTCCCGATGCTCCGCCTTGCCTGCGCCTGCCTCTGTCTGACCACATCCGCCGAGGCCGACTGCCGTCTCGCCCTGGCGCTGGCGGTCGATGTCTCGCGCTCCATCGATTCGCAGGATTACGCGATCCAGACCGAGGGGTTGGCCCTGGCGCTTCAGGACAAGGACGTCCGCGCCGCGATCTTCCGGCCAGAGGGCGATGTGGCGCTGGCGATCTACTACTGGTCCGGGCGCGGCTTCCAGGATCTCGTTCAGCCCTGGGTCGTCCTGGACAGCCCCGAAGCCCTTGATGCAGCAATCTGGAAGGTCCGCCGCACCCCGCGCCCCAAGGCCCCCTTGGCCACCGCACTGGGCGACGCGCTGAGCTACGGGCTGGACCTGATGGGCGACGCGCCCGAATGTGACCGACGGGTGATCGACGTGGCGGGCGACGGGCGCAACAACGACGGCATTTCGGTTGCCCGCACCTACGAGCGCGAGGATTTCACCGGGATCACCGTCAATGGCCTGGCGGTGGGAGAGCACGAGGCTGACATCGTCCGATACTACCAGACCGAAGTGATCCGTGGCCCGGGCGCCTTCGTGGAACTTGCGCCGCGCCAGTCAGACTATCCCGACGCGCTGCGACGCAAGCTTCTGCGCGAACTTCAGGGACCGATGATCGGCCAGATTTCGGTCACTCCGTCCCGCGGCTGACCTTCAAACCGCCACAGATGCGGAAATACTGACCCGAATTTCGCCAGTTTTTCATTGACTGATAAGACCACACGGGAATTCTTCCCGGGATTGTTCGATAAATTCGGAGGTAACCATGCGCCGCCATTTTGCCGCGCTTCTGCTGGCCCTGCTCCTGCCCGGTCCCGCCCTGGCCGAAAGGGTCGTGGCCCATGTCTCGATCGCATCGCAGACCATGAAGGTCTACCACGAGGGTCGGCTGCTCTTTACCTGGCCCGTCTCGACCGCGAAGCGGGGCAAGATCACGCCGACCGGCACCTACGCGCCCGAGTTCCTGTCAAAGAACCATCGGTCACGCCGCTACAACAACGCGCCGATGCCCTTTGCGATCTTCTATGACGGGCACTATGCGATCCACGGCACCGACCAGATCAAGCATCTTGGTGCGCCGGCCAGCCGCGGTTGCGTGCGCCTGCATCCCGACAACGCGAAGATCCTGTTCAACATGGTCAAGGCCGAGGGGATGGAGAACATGCGCGTGGTGATCGTCCAGTAGCTCGGGCCTCGAAACCGGGCCCCTTCCTTTCCGCGCCCCGACCCGCTATAGCGCCGGGCTTGAAATGCTGCGGGAGCGGACAATGCAGGGCTCGGCCAACCTCAACCTGATGATCAAGGCTGCCCGCAAGGCGGGCCGCAGCCTGGTAAAGGACTTCCGCGAAGTCGAGAATCTGCAGGTCTCGACCAAGGGGCCGGGGGATTTCGTCTCGAAGGCGGATCGTGAGGCCGAGCGGCTGATCAAGGAAGAACTCCTTGGCGGTCGCCCGACCTATGGCTGGATCGGCGAGGAAACCGGCGTGACGCCGGGGGCCGACCCGACCCGGCGCTGGATCGTCGATCCCCTGGACGGGACCACGAACTTCCTGCACGGCATGCCGCACTGGGCGGTGTCCATCGCGCTGGAGCACAAGGGCGAGATCGTCTCGGCGGTGGTCTATGACCCGGCCAAGGACGAGATGTTCTGGGCCGAAAAGGGTGCCGGCTGCTGGCTGAACGACAACCGCCGTCTGCGGGTGTCGGGCCGCCGCGCGATGCACGAGGCGGTGTTTGCGACCGGCGTGCCGTTCGGTGCCAAGTCGACCCTGCCCGCGATGCTGAAGGACCTGGGCCGCCTGATGCCAGCTTGCGCCGGTGTGCGCCGCTGGGGGGCCGCCTCGCTGGACCTCGCCTACGTCGCGGCGGGCCGCTTCGATGGCTACTGGGAGCGTGAGTTGTCGGTCTGGGACATTGCGGCCGGCGTGCTGCTGGTCAAGGAAGCCGGTGGCCTGGTCGAGGGCCTGCGGACCGGCACCGACCCGCTGGATGGCGCACTGATCGCGGCGAACGACGGGCTTTTCAAGGCGATGGCCGACACGATCCGCGCGTAAACCTCCTCGTGCGCCTTCGGCTTCTCGTCGGGAGAGCGCCCAGCGAGGAGTGACGAAGTCATCGACGAGCGTTACCCGCGCTGCAGCTTCACCGGCTCGCTCCGCGCCAGCCGCAGGAAATGCGCCATGTAGGGCTTTCCCGCATCCTCTTCCCGCGTTGCCGCATACATCCGCTTCGTCACCACCTCCGGCCCAAGGGGCCGCGTGATGTAATCCGCGTTGGTCTTGACCTCGCGCATCACCCAGTCCGGCAGCACCGCCACCCCCCGGTTCGACCCGACCAGCATCAGGATCACCGCCGTCAGTTCCGCCGTCCGCTGCGCGCGGGGTTCCACCTTGGCGGGCGTCAGCACCTCGGCGAACACATCCAGCTTGTCGCGGCTGACCGGATAGGTGATCAGCACCTGGTCGCGGAAATCCTCGGCCGTGATGAACTCCTTCGCCGCCAAGGGGTTCTGGGCTGATCCGACAAAGGTCGGGTGATAATCGAAAAGGGGGTTGAACACGATCCCCGGTGGCGGTTCGCGGTCGGAACTGATCACCAGATCCACGTCCTCGCGGTTCAGCGCCGGCAGCGCCTCGAAGGCCAGGCCCGCCCTAATGTCCACGTCGATCTCGGGCCAGGCGTGGCGGAACATTTCCAACACCGGAAACAGCCAGTCGAAGCAGGCGTGACATTCGATGGCGATGTGCAGGCGGCCTGTCCGGCCCGCCCGAAGCGCGCGGAACTCCTCCTCCATCGCGTCGATTTCGGGCAGGATACGCTCCGCCGCTCGCAGCATCCTGACCCCCGCCGCCGACAGGCGCATCGGTTTCGACCGCCGCACGAACAGCTCCATCCCCGCCTGATCCTCCAGCCCCTTCACCTGATGGCTCAGGGCGGACTGCGTCATGTTCAGCATGTCCGCAGCCCGCGCGAGGCCCCCGGCCTGCTGGATGGCGCGTATCGTCCGCAAGTGGCGCAGCTCGACGTACATGAATGAACCTCATCAAGATGGTGAGAATTATGAATTGGTCTCACATGCCGCGATCTGCGACAAGAGGGTCATTGAAGGAGACCATCATGACCACGCCCCGCATCAGCTTTGAATTCTTCCCGCCGCAGTCGCTGGACGCCTCGTTCCGCCTGTGGGAAACGGTGCAGGCGCTGGCCCCGATGCAGCCCTCCTTCGTGTCGGTCACCTACGGCGCGGGCGGCACGACCCGCACTCTCACGCATGAAGCGGTCTCGACCATCCACCGCAACTATGGCCTGCCGGTCGCGGCGCATCTGACCTGCGTCGATGCGACCCGGACCGAGACGCTGGCCATCGCCGAATCCTACGCCGCCGCCGGAGTGACCGAGATCGTGGCCCTGCGCGGGGACGCCCCGAAAGGCGCGCAACGCTTTGTCCCGCACCCGTTGGGCTTCGCCAACTCGGTGGAACTGGTGGAAAAGCTGGCCCGCACCGGCAAGTTCAAGATCCGCGTCGGGGCCTATCCCGAGCCGCACCCGGATGCCGCCGACAGCACTGCCGACGTGACCTGGCTGAAGCGCAAGATCGACGCCGGGGCTTTCAGTGCCATCACCCAGTTCTTCTTCGACGCCGATACCTTCTTTCGGTTCCGCGACGCCTGCGCCAAGGCCGGGATCACCGCCCCGATCATCCCCGGCATCCTGCCGATCACCTCGTGGGACGGTGCCAAGAAATTCGCCCGCCGCTGCGGGACCAGCGTGCCGCAGAAGCTGGACGAAGCCTTTGCCACCGCCGCCCGCGACGGTCGCGAGGAGCTTCTGGCGCTGACCCAATGCACCGCGCTTTGCGACAAGCTCCTCCAGGGCGGGGTCGAGGACCTGCATTTCTACACCCTGAACCGCCCGCACCTGACCCGCGAAGTCGTCCGCGCCCTTGGCATCCTGCCCGAGGTCGTTCTGGAGAAAGTGGCCTGAGATCAGCCCCCAAGGGCAAACGTCGTCTCCCTGGGCGGCTTTCCGGTCTGTCCCCAGCAGCGCCCGGAAAGCCGCCACCTTTTTTGCCCGTTGCCGCTCCGGCCATATCGGCTAATCTCGCGCCACCTTACCGGCGGACCCCGATATGCCCAAGCTTGTCACCCTGTTGAACGGCCCGAACCTCAATCTCCTTGGCCTCCGCCAGCCCGAGATCTACGGGCGCGAGACGCTGGACGATGTGATCGCCCGGGTCGCAGACCTTGCCGAGGAACTGGGCCTGACGATCCGCGCCAGGCAATCGAACCACGAAGGCCAGCTTGTCGACTGGATCCACGAGGCTCGCGGCGCCTCCGCCGCGATCATCATCAACCCCGGTGCCTATTCGCACACTTCGGTCGCGATCCTGGACGCGCTGAACGCCTATGACGGCCCGGTGCTGGAGGTTCACATCTCCAACATCCACAAGCGCGAGGCGTTCCGGCACCATTCCTACGTCTCGGCCCGCGCCGACGGGGTGATCGCGGGCTGCGGGACCGAGGGCTACCTGCTGGCCCTTCGCCGGATCGCCACGCTTCTGCAGGCATGACCGAACGCTTCCGCTGGCACCCCGGGGCCCGGCTGTACGACAGTGCAGGGACAGAGGTTGCCACGGCCGGCTCCCCTCCTCCATCGCATCCCCAGGACGGTGAGCGGTCGCGCGCTGCACCAGCGGCGGGGGCGATCCTGCCTGACAGCCCAACGGGGCTGGCCATGGCCATGACCAGCGCCGCCTTCCGCATCGGCGCGCCCGATCAGCCGCCGCCAGACGCCCATGACCAGCCGATCCTCGAAACCCTCACCTCCGGCTCAACCGACCAGCCGCGCCGCATCCGCCGCACCCAAGCCTCGTGGATCGCAAGCTTCGTCATCAACGCCAACCTGCGCATCGGCCCCGGCGCGCGCGTTGCGGTCCTGGGTCGCCTGATCCACTCCCTTTCGCTCTACGGTGCCATCGAGGGTCTGCACCTTGGCGCCGATGTCCACCTGCTCGCGGACCTTCGCCCCGACCGCCAGCGCGTCGCCCTGCGCGACCGCCAGATCACCCATCTCTACGCCACCCCCGCCCAGTTGCGCCTGATCCTTGGCCCCGGCCCGCTTCCCGATCTCCGCCTGATCCTTGTCGGCGGCTCCAAGCTCGACCCCGCCCTGCGCACGGCCCTCGCCATCCTCGCCCCCAACGCCCGGATCCGCGAGTTCTACGGGGCCGCCGAGACCAGCTTCATCACCCTGGCGGACGAGGCGACCCCGATCACGTCCGTCGGTCGCCCCTATCCCGGCGTGGATCTCCAACTGGACCCCAGCGGAGAGGTCTGGGTCCGCAGCCCCTACCTCTTCCTCCGTGACGTCTGCGATTTTCATCTTTGCCCAAATATCCCCGCCGGAGGCATGACCGAGCCTGTTGCGCGCCCTTCGCGCGCAATGGGCGAGACACAGGCGTGCGCGCCAGCGCTCCGTTCAACTCCCGTCATACCCCGCTGGCGCGACGGCTGGCTCTCGGTCGGAGAGATCGGCGAACTGCAAGACGGGTTCCTGTTTCTGAAAGGCCGCGCGGGACGGATGGTCACCGTGGCCGACCAGAACGTCTTTCCCGAAGAGATCGAGACGCTCCTCGAAACCCTGCCCGGCGTTGCGCGTGCAGCCGTTCTGCCCGTCCCGGATGTCAAACGCGGACACGCCCTTGTCGCGGTCCTGCAAGGCGACCCTGCGCAAGAGGCCACCATCCTCACCCGCCTGCGCCGCGACCTTGGTCCCCTGAAATGCCCCAAGGCGCTGGTCTGGCGACAGGACTGGCCGACGCTGCCCTCTGGCAAGACAGACCTCAAGGCGCTGGAGGCAAGTCTGTGGCGCGCCTGATCGCCGCCCGCCGTACCGCTGTCGTCCCGCGCAACGGGGCCTTTTCGCGTCTTCGGATCGAGGACCTTGCCACCCCGGTTCTGCAATCCTGCCTCGTCGATGCAGGCATCGGGGCGGCCCAGGTTGACGAGGTCATCCTGTCCAACGCCCTGGGCGCAGGCGGCAACCCCGCCCGGCGCGTGGCGCTTGCCGCCGGATTGCCCGAAACCGTGGCGGGCCTGACGATCGACCGGCAATGCGCGGGGGGGCTGGACGCGATCCTGCTGGCAAAAGCCCTTGTCGACTGCGGCGCCGCCGACGTTGTCCTGGCGGGGGGTGTCGAAAGCTATTCCCGTCGTCCGCTTCGCCTTGCGACCGACCCGGGGGGCGGCCCGCCCGCCGCCTATGACCAGGCCCCCTTTACCCCCTGGCCCGACCGCGACCCCGACATGGGCCAGGCCGCCGAAGCCCTTGCCCGCCGCCTGTCGATCCCGCGCAATCGGCAAGAGGCGTGGGCCGCGCAAAGCCACGCCAAGGCCTTGGTCGCTGATCTTGCCGCCGAAATCGTGGTCCTGAACGGGGTCGCCCGCGATGCCTTCCCGCGCGCGCTTGGCCCGGGGCTTCTTGCCCGTGCCCCGATCCTGACCGGCAGCATCACCGCCGCGACCGCCGCGGTCGCCGCCGATGCCGCCGCCGTCTGCCTTGTCGTTTCGGACCGGATCGCGCAGGGCAGGGGTCTTGCGCTTCTTGGCGGCGCGACCGTCGGCGGCAACCCGGAGGAACCCGGTCTCGCCCCCGTCGCCGCCATTCGCCGCATCTGGGACGGAAGCGCGCTTCAGCAAGCCGAGATCATGGAAGCCTATGCCGTTCAGGCCCTTGCCGTGATCGACGCGGCGGGTCTCGACCCGCAGATCGTCAACCCGGGCGGCGGCGGTCTGGCGCGCGGCCACCCCATCGGCGCGTCGGGCGCGATCCTCGCGGTCCGGCTCTTTCACGGGTTGACGCAGGGCAGGGGCCTTGCCGCCATCGCGGCAGCGGGGGGGATCGGGACGGCGCTTCTGGTGGACGCCTCAGGCGCGTGACAAAAGCGATGCGGGGCGCATCCGGGCCAGGCTTTGCGTCACCAGTCCCGCGATCACCGCCTTGACCGCATCGCCCGGCAGGAAGGCAAAGGACAGGAAGGCGGCTTCGGACAGGGTCTTGTCCAGCATCATCGCCATGCCGGTGATCCCGAAGACATAAAGCACCCCGATCCCGCCGATGACCGAAGCTGCGGTGGCCGCCACGGCGGGGGAAAGCGTCGTCCGCTCCATCACCCAGCCCGCGACGAAGGCGGCGACAGGAAAGCCGACCAGGAACCCGACGGACGGCCCGGCAAAGACTCCGATCCCGCCGCGCCCGCCCGACAGAAGGGGCAGGCCAGCCGCGACCAGCGCCAGAAACAGCAGCACCGCCAGGGCACCGCGCTTGGCGCCAAGCACCGTGCCGCACAGCATGATGCCCAGAGACTGCGCCGTGATCGGGACCCCCGCCGCAAGGTCAAGCTTCGGCACCAGTCCCAGAACTGCAATCAGGGCTGCGAAAAGGGCGACGTGCGTCAGGGTGCGTTCCATATGGTCCTCCGAAGGTCCTGCCCTTTAACCTGCTCCGCCACGCGCCCGCAAGGCTTCCGCCACCCGATCCGCATCGTCCAAGGCGGCCAGCGTTGCCGGAACCATGATCCGCCAGCGCGGCGCGCGTGGGGAACGGGCGGTCCAGGATTGCCGGATCAGGCCCATCCGGTCCAGCATCACGGGAATGAACCTTATGACCAGCGCGAAGGCCAGCGCCAGCCGCCGTGGTGGCAGGATCGGCGACAGTGGCTTCGCGATCCGCTCGAACACGCCCAGCATGTCCGACAGCCGGGTGGTCATCGTGACGAAATTCGCCAAGGCTACCGCAGACACCATCCGCAACAGGATCGCCGCACCCTGTGCGACCTCCGCGGTCCAGATATGCCAAAGGCCCACGATCAGCACAAAGGGCCAAAGCGGCCAAAGCTGACGTAACGCGGATCCCGAAAACGCAACACCGCCGGTCAGATAAAGCAAGGCCGTCCCCGCCAGGGCCCCGCCCAGCAGCCAGGGTGATCCCACCAGGAAAAGCGCCGTTGTCCCGACGGCAACAACTGCCAGCTTTCCCCCAGCCGGCAGCCGGTGCGCCCAGGTCTCAACCGGCGAGGTCAGCGTCAGCATCGCGCTCTCCGATACGGGCCATTTCGGCCGTGAAGGCAGGCAGAACCTCGGTCGGAGGAGCGTCCGCCACGATGCGCCCGGCTTCCAGCCAGATGACCCGGTCCGCCCCGACCAGATTGGCCGGGTCATGAGTGATGGTGATCAGCCGCTGCGGCAGCGCGGCAAAGCGGCGGGCCAGCCGGGCTTGCGTTGGCAGGTCCAGACCCGCCAGCGGCTCGTCAAGCAGGACCGTTTCGGGCTGCATCAGAAGCACCGACAGAAGACACAGGTAATGCCTTTGCCCCTGGCTCAGGCTCGTGACCGGAGCCTTCGCCCAATGGGCGCGGCCCTCGGTCCGCAGAAGTGCGGCCACTCGCTTGTCAGCTTCGAGCGCACTTGCGCCCTGCTGCCGCAGGCCGAAGGCAAGTTCCTCCTCGACAGTGGGGAACAGGATCTGGTGATCGGGATTCTGGAACAGGATGCCCAGCAAGGCCAATGCGGCCTTTCGGTCGGTGAATGGGTCAGCGCCGTTCACCCGGACAGTCCCCGCATCCGGCGCGATCAGCCCGGCGATCAGGCGCAGAAGGGTGGTCTTGCCCGATCCGTTCCGGCCAAGGACCCCGATCCGGGCTTCCGTCAGCCGCAGGCTCAGACCGTCCAGCACCGGGCGACCGCCAAGGGTGACGCGGACAGAGGAAAGCTCGATGCCTGGGGAAAGGTCGGACATATGCGGCCTGGATGCGGATTACCCGCCTTCTAGCCGCTTCACCCCTTGTCCGAAAGGGGTCTGCCCCGGCCCACAAAAGGGGGCCGGGGCGAAGGTCTTAGCGGCAGTCCGCGATGAAGCGATTGCCATACTGGTCGCGGTAGTAGCACTTGCCGGTGCGCTGCGGCACGGGGCCAAGCAGCTGCGAGGCGGCCACACCGACCACGGCGCCGACGATGGCGCCCTTTTCGCGGTCGTCACCCGACGACACCGCCGCGCCGACGGCAGCGCCGCCCACGGCACCCAGCGCCGCATTCTGCTCGGCAGGCGTGCAGGCCGCGATCGGCAGGGCCAGAAGGGGAAGGGTCAGAAGGAAACGTTTCATGGTCTTTTGCTCCAAAGCTGAGTCTGCGGACGGACAGTATCTGTCTGACCCCCGCCTTGCTCCAGGAAATTGGCGCAATGCGCGGAAACCGACCGATCCGTTGCTGTGCCTACAACCCGCGACGGGCCAAACGGTTCCGCCTTGGCCTCTATTGCCGTGCCGCGGTGACGGAAGCTTCCAGAATGTCCATCGCTTCGGCAAAATGGGCGTCAGGAATGGTGATTGGCGCCAAAAAGCGAACAACGTTGCCGTATACCCCGCAGGTCAGCAGCAGAAGCCCACGCTTCAGCGCCTCCAGTCGGACCCGGCCGGTGAAGCCTGCATCCGGTTCCTTGGTGCCCGGATTTGCGAATTCCACCGCCACCATGAAGCCCGGCCCGCGGATGTCGACGATCTCCGGCGCCGTCGCCCGGATCGCCTCCAGCCTTTGCTTCAGCCTGGAGCCAAGCTCGTTTGCCCGGGCACAGAGGTCTTCCTCCTCGATCACGTCCAGCACGGCGTTCGCCGCCGCGATCCCCAGTGGGTTGCCGGCATAGGTCCCGCCCAGCCCGCCCGGGTTGGCGGCATCCATCAGCTCGGCGCGGCCGGTGACGGCGGCCAGTGGCAGGCCCCCCGCAAGACCCTTGGCCATCGTCGTCAGGTCCGCTGCCACGCCATGTGCCTCCATCGCGAACAGCGCCCCGGTCCGCGCAAAGCCCGTCTGCACCTCGTCGGCGATCATCACGATACCATGCTGGTCGCACAAGCTGCGGATCGCCTTCACCAGGTCTGTCGGGGCCGGGTAGAACCCGCCTTCGCCCTGCACGGGTTCGAAGATGATCGCCGCCACCCGGGCCGGGTCGAGGTCGGCCTTGAACAGCTTTTCGATCCCCGCCATCGCGTCCTTGGTCGAAATCCCGTGGACGTCCATCGGGAAGGGCACGTGGAAGACATCAGGCATCATCGCGCCGAAGCCCTTCTTGTAGGGCTCGACCTTGCCGGTCAGGCTCATCCCCATGAAGGTCCGGCCGTGGAAACCGCCGCCGAAGGCGATGACGGCGTTGCGCCCCGTGGCGATGCGGGCAATCTTGATCGCGTTCTCGCAGGCTTCTGCGCCGGTGGTGACGAAGATCGTCTTCTTCTTCCAGGGGCCAGGCACCTTCTCATTCAGCCGTTCCGCAAGGCGGATGTAGTTCTCGTAGGGCATGACCTGGTGGCAGGTGTGGGTGAACTTGGTCATCTGGTTCGCCACCGCCGCCATCACCTTCGGGTGGCAATGCCCGGTGTTCACCACGGCGATCCCGGCGGCGAAGTCGATGTAGCGGTTGCCCTCGATGTCCCAGACTTCGGAATTCAGCGCCCGATCCGCGTAGATCTGCGTCATCATCCCCACCCCGCGCGAGATGGCATCGTCGCGGCGCTTGGCTACTTCGGCGTTCAGCATGGTTCCGGCTCCCTGAAGGACCCCGCCCGAGTCGTTTGTCTGGCCCCAGGGTCACGTTGTGGCCATTTGATCAAATAACCGGCGCGCTTTCAAGGCTGAGCGACGTCAGACCGCGTTCAGACTTCATTAACCAGTCCAGTGGCAGAGTGCCCAGGCGAACGAGGCGAGGCAACGGATGGCGGACGGGCAGCTTTCGAACCCCACACACCCCACACCCCCAACGAAGGATGAGCGTCTGGACCGGCTCCGCCTCGTTCGCTCCCGTCGCGTGGGGGCCGTGACCTTTCATCGGCTCATGGCCGAATATGGGGATGCCCGCGCGGCGCTTGCGGCTCTGCCGGGCATCGCCAGGGCCGCCGGTGTCGAGGACTATGAAATCTGCCCGATGGGCGTCATCCAGGCCGAGCTGAAACAGGGCCGGGCGCTTGGGGCGACGCTTCTGGTGCATGGCGAACCCGATTATCCGCACGCGCTCATGGACATCCCCGATGCGCCCCCCGTGCTTTGGGCCTTGGGCGACATCTCCCTGTTGAACCGGCCCGCCATCGGAATGGTCGGCGCCCGCAACGCCTCTTCCCTCGGCGTCCGCATGGCTCGCCGTCTGGGAACCGGGCTATCAGATGCGCGCTTTACCGTCGTCTCCGGTCTTGCCCGCGGCATCGATTCCGCAGCCCATGAAGCCGCATTGGAGGGTCCGGGTCGCACCATCGCCGTCATGGCTGGCGGGATCGACGTGATCTATCCGCCCGAAAATGCTGCCCTCGCGGCTGCCATTGACGCTGCCGGCTGCCGGGTCAGTGAACACCCCCCCGGATTGGAACCGCAGGCCCGCCACTTCCCGATGCGCAACAGGATCGTCGCAGGCCTGTCACGTGCCGTCGTGGTCGTCGAAGCCGCCGCGAAATCCGGCAGTCTGATCACCGCCCGCGCCGCGCTCGATTATGGGCGCGAGGTCATGTCCGTCCCCGGCCATCCCTTCGACGCCCGTGCCTCGGGCTGCAATATCCTGATCCGGGACGGTGCGCTGCTGATCCGCAGCCCGCAGGACGTGCTGGAGGCCCTTGGCGCTCCCAGCGATGGCGCACCCGAACCCGAGATTCGTCTGCCCCCGATTCCCGGTCCCGCCGCGCCCCGGCGTCCGCTGAAAGAGGTGGCGCTTCTTCATTCGATGATCCTCGATCGCCTCGGCCCCAGTCCCTTGGCCGAAGATCAGCTCATGCGCGACCTGAATGTTACCCCGGCCCAACTTGCGCCCGAACTTCTGACGCTGGAACTTGACGGCCGCATCGCGCGCCAACCAGGGGGCCTTCTGGCGCGGGTGGAGTAGGGTGGGCGATCCGCCCACCGCCCGATCGAAAAGCCGATTCGGCAGTTTTGGTTAACGCTGCCCGTGCCAGACGCGCGTATGTATGGAATACAGACGGAAACCATACGCCTGCCATACCTGAGATTTTCTCAGGAAAGCCCGGTTTAATCCTGCGTTCCCAGGCATTTGCATCGCCCGCCCCTCTCCCCGTCCCGGTGTTGCGCCGTTCCGCCTTCACCATTGCGAAACCATCGCCGCCCACCTTCCCGCTCCAAGCCTTCCCAACCCCCCCGGTTGACAACGCCGGTCCGACACCCCCATGTTGCCCCGCCATTTGCCGGGCGCGGGAGTTTCAGGAAATATGCCAGTCGTCGTCGTCGAATCCCCCGCCAAGGCCAAGACAATCAACAAATATCTCGGCCCGGACTTCGTGGTCCTTGCTTCCTACGGCCACGTGCGGGACCTGCCGGCGAAGGACGGCTCAGTCGACCCCGACCAGGGATTCGAGATGCTGTGGGAAGTCGCGCCCGAGTCGAAAAAGCACATCCGTGCGATCACCGAGGCACTGAAGACCGACGACACCCTGATCCTCGCCACCGACCCCGACCGCGAGGGGGAGGCAATCAGCTGGCACCTGAAGGAAGCCCTGCAAAGCAGCCTGAAGAAAGGGAAAAAAGTCGCCCGCGTCACCTTCAACGCCATCACCAAGGACGCGGTGACCAAGGCAATGAAGGAACCCCGCGACATCGATACACCGCTTGTCGAGGCTTACCTTGCCCGTCGCGCGCTGGACTACCTTGTCGGCTTCACCCTCTCTCCCGTCCTCTGGCGCAAGCTTCCGGGTGCCAAATCGGCCGGTCGCGTGCAATCCGTCTGCCTCCGCCTGATCGTCGAGCGCGAGATGGAAGTCGAGGCCTTCAAGGCCCAGGAATACTGGACCGTCAAGGCCATCTTCCGCACCCCCCGCGGCCAGGAGTTCGAGGCCGGGATGGTCACTCTTGGGGGCAAGAAGCTGACCAAGTTCGACATCCCCACCGCCACGGCAGCCGAACTGGCTGTTCAGGCCGCAAAGCACCGCGATTTCAAGGTGATGGCGGTCGAATCGAAGCCTGCCACTCGCAACCCCTGGCCGCCCTTCATGACCTCCACCCTTCAGCAGGAGGCCTCCCGCAAGTACGGCATGGGTGCCAAGCAATGCATGAATGCCGCGCAACGCCTGTATGAGGCGGGGTACATTACCTACATGCGGACCGACGGCATCGACATGGCCCCCGAAGCGGTGATGGCCACCCGAGACGAGATCAAGCGGCGCTTCGGGGCGGATTACGTCCCCGACAGCCCGCGCATGTACAAGAACAAGGCAAAGAACGCGCAGGAAGCCCACGAATGTATCCGGCCGACGGACATGGGGCTCGGGCCGGAAAAGATCCGGGTCGAGGATGACCAGCGCAAGCTTTACGACCTGATCTGGAAGCGGACGATTTCTTCGCAGATGGCCGCCGCCCGGCTGGAGCGGACGGCCGTCGATGTCGCCTCGCCGGATGGTGAGGTGGCGTTCCGCGCGAACGGGCAGGTGGTGCTGTTCGACGGCTACCTCAAGGTCTACGACCAGGGCCGCGATGACGAGGATGACGAGGAAGGCCGCCTGCCGCAGGTCATGCAGGGCGAGAGGCTCGACAAGGGCGGCGTCACGCCCGAGCAGCATTTTACCCAGCCGCCGCCCCGCTACACCGAGGCGACGCTGGTCAAGCGGATGGAAGAGCTGGGGATCGGGCGGCCCTCGACCTATGCCTCGATCCTGACCACGATCGTTGATCGCGAATACGTGCGGAAGGACAAGAACCGCCTTTTCCCCGAGGACAAGGGGCGGCTGGTCACGGCCTTCCTGTCGAACTTCTTCCACCGCTATGTCGAGTACGATTTCACTGCGGACCTGGAGGCGCAGCTTGATGACGTCTCGGCCGGCGAGCGCGATTACAAGGATGTTCTGGCCCGCTTCTGGCGCGATTTCTCGGCAGCCGTGGCCGAAACTGCGGACCTGCGGATCGGTGAGGTCCTGGAGAAGCTGGACGAGTTCCTTGCCCCGCATCTCTACCCCGCGCGGGCCGATGGCAGCGACCCGCGTGTCTGCCCGACCTGCGGGACGGGGCGGCTGCATCTCAAGACGGCGCGGTCGGGAGGCGCCTTCATCGGCTGCGGCAACTATCCTGAGTGCCGTTATACACGTCCTTTGGCGGGGGATGCGGAGTCGGTCGCCTCGGATGGACGGATCCTGGGTCAGGACGAGAATGGCGTGGAGATCAGCCTGCGCGCCGGGCGGTTCGGGCCGTATGTGCAGCGCGGTGAGGCGTCGGAGGCTCATCCGAAGCCAGACCGGGCCAGCCTGCCGAAGGGCTGGACGCCGGACGGGCTGACGCTGGAGCGGGCCTTGCAGCTTCTGTCCCTGCCGCGCGAGGTGGGCAAGCATCCCGAGGATGGCGTGCTGGTCGAGGCGGGGATCGGGCGGTTCGGGCCCTATGTGAAGCATGGGTCTGTCTATGCCAACATTCCGGACGTGGAGGAGGTCTTCACCATCGGGATGAACCGGGCTGTCGAAGTGCTGGCCCAGAAGCTGGCCGGGCGGCGCGGAGGGGCGGCGAAGGCCGGGCCGTTGAAGGTTCTCGGGGCGCATCCTGACGGGGGCGAGGTCCAGGTCATGCCGGGCAAATACGGGCCCTATGTGAAGTGGGAGAAGGTCAACGCGACCCTGCCCAAGGGCGTGGAGCCGGAGGCGGTCACACTGGAGGAGGCTCTGGTCCTGATCGCCGAGAAGGCGGGCAAGTCGGGGGGCAAGAAGAAGGCCGCGCCGAAGAAGGCGGCGGCAGCGAAGGCCCCGGCTGCCAAGAAGGCGGCCCCGAAGAAGGCGGCGGCGAAGAAGGCCCCGGCGAAGAAGAAGGCTGCGGCGGCGGAGTAAGTGTCCACGGTGGACACTTTCTGGAATCCTTTTGAATCCAAAGGCTTGGGTTTTCCTGTTTACCTGGTCTTAACTTTTGGGACCGGCCTGAAACAGCGGTTCGTCGAGCACTTCGTGCACTCCTCGCGAAGCTTCCCGAAGAGGGCACGAAGTGCTCGAGGAGGTGTTGCTAGCCCCGCGGGTTGATCAGTTTGGCCATCAGGCCCGCCGTGCGGATCATGCCGAGGTTGCGACCGTTCTCTGTGACCACCAGCTCGGCCACGCCCTTTGCCATCAGGTCCATGATGTGCTTGACCGGGGTCTCGGCGGGCAACTCATGGGCATGGACCGAAGCCTCGCCCGGCTCCATCACATCGCGCGCGGTCAGGACGCCAAGCGGGTTCATGTGCGCCACGAAATCGGCGACATATTCCGAGACCGGATTGGCGATGATCTCGCGCGCGGTGCCGCACTGGACGATCCGCCCGCCCTCCATCAGCGCGATGCGGTTGCCGATCTTGAACGCCTCATCAAGGTCGTGGCTGACGAAGACGATGGTGCGCTTGAGCTTGGCTTGCAGGTCCAGAAGCTCGTCCTGCAGCTTGGACCGGATCAGCGGATCCAGTGCCGAAAAGGGTTCGTCCATCAAAAGGATCGGGGCGTCGGTGACGAAGGCGCGGGCCAGGCCCACGCG
The DNA here is from genome assembly GCF_030694085.1 of Tabrizicola sp. Classification (GTDB taxonomy): domain Bacteria; phylum Pseudomonadota; class Alphaproteobacteria; order Rhodobacterales; family Rhodobacteraceae; genus Tabrizicola. Next base: position 52,643 of record NZ_JAUXZE010000093.1, read on the forward strand.
CTGCTGCATCCCGCCGGAGAGGTCGCCGACCTTGCGTTCGGCCCATTGGCTTAGGTTCACCAGCTCCAGCTGGGCGTCGACCTTGGGCTTGCGCTGGTCCGGTGTCATCCCGGCAAGCTCCAGCCCCAGGCCGACGTTTTCGCGCACCGTGCGCCAGGGCAGAAGGCCGAACTGCTGAAAAACCATCGCGATCCGCGTGGCGCGCAGGCGGCGAAGGGTGTTCGGGTCAGCCTTGGTGACCGAGACCATCCTGTCGTTCTCAAGCACCCTGACCTCGCCCCGGACCACCGGGTTCAGCGCGTTCACCCCGCGCAGGAGTGTGGACTTCCCGGACCCGGAAAGCCCCATGAGAACAAGGATTTCGCCTTCGGCCACAGTCAGCGAGCAATCATGCACGCCAAGGACCTGGCCGGTGGCCTGTTGCACCTCTTGACGGGTCTTGCCTTCGTCCATCAAGGGCAGGGCGCGCTGGGGATGGTCGCCGAAGACGATGCTCACCTGGTCGAATTCAACGGCTGCCCTGGTCATTTCGACACCCTCAGCATGCGGTCCAGTAGGATGGCCACCACGACGATGATGAAGCCCGATTCAAAACCAAGCGCGGTGTTCACGCTGTTCAGGGCGCGAACCACTGGAACGCCCAAGCCGTTCGCTCCGACAAGCGCCGCGATCACGACCATCGACAGCGAAAGCATGATGGTCTGGTTCAGCCCCGCCATGATCTGCGGCATGGCCCAGGGCAGTTCCACCTTCCACAGCCGCTGGCGCGGGGTGGCGCCAAAGGCGGTTGCGGCCTCCAAAAGGGCCGTGGGGGTCGAGGAGACGCCGAGATGCGTCAGGCGGATCGGCGCGGGCAGGACGAAGATCACCGTGGCGATCAGGCCGGGCACCATGCCAAGACCGAAGAATACGATGGCCGGGATCAGGTAGACGAAGGTCGGCAGCGTCTGCATCAGGTCAAGGATCGGGACCATCGCCGTGTAAAGCCGGGGCCGATGTGCCGCAGCGATGCCGACCGGAACGCCAATCCCCATGCAGACGACGCAGGCGGAGAGGATGAGAGTCAGGCTTTCCGTCGTCTCTTCCCAGTAGCCCTGGTTCAGGATGAAGAGAAAGCCGAGCAGAACGCCGAGGCAGACCTTCCAGCTGCGTTGCAGATACCAGGTCAGGGCGATGAAAAAGCCTACGATCACCAGCGGATGCGGGGTCTGCAGCACCCAGAGGATGCCCTCGATCATCGCCTCCATGACCGCCGATATGGCGTCAAACAGCGGTGAAAGGTTGTTCTTCATCCAGTCGAAGATGGACTTCGCCACCTTGCCGACCGGGATCTTGGTATCCGTCAGCCAGTCCATTCTGTCCCCCCGGCCAGAAAAATGGCCCCGGGTTTGGTCCCGGGGCCTTGGTGGTTACGAGAGCGCGGCCTCGACTGCCGCAACGGCGTCGCCGCCGTCCTTGGTGGTCACCCCATCGAGCCAGGGCTTCCAGGCGTCGGGATTGGCCGCGAGCCAGGCCTTCGCAGCATCCTCCGGGTCTTCGCCTTCGTTCAGGATCGCGCCCATGATCTCGTTCTCCATCGGCAGCGAGAAGGTCAGGTTCTGCAGGAGCTTGCCCTGGTTTGGACATTCCGCGACATAGCCCGCGCGGACGTTGGTGTCGACCACGGCGCCGCCGAAGTTCGGGCCGAAGTAGTCGTCGCCGCCGGTCAGGTAGGTCATCTTGAAGTTGGCGTTCATCGGGTGGGGTTCCCAGCCGAGGAAGATGATCGGTTTACCGGCGTCGGTCTTCTTGGCGACCTGGGCCAGCATGCCCTGTTCCGAGCTTTCGACCAGCTCGAAGCCGTCCAGACCAAAGGGTCCGCCTTCGATCATTTCCAGCAGGATGCGGTTGCCGTCGTTGCCAGGTTCGATGCCGTAGATTTCAGCCCCCAGCGCATCCTTGTGCGTGGCAATGTCCTTGAAGTCGGCGATGCCAAGCGCGGCCCCGACTTCATTGGTGGCCAGCGTGTACTTGGCGCCTTCCAGGTTGGTGCGGACGGTCTCGACCTTGCCGGCGTCGCGGTGCGGGGCGAGATCGGCCTCCATCGTGGGCATCCAGTTGCCAAGGAAGACGTCGACATCGCCTTCGGCAAGGCCGGTGTAGGTCACGGGTACGGACAGGACCTTGATCTCGGTGTCATAGCCCAAAGCTTCCGCGATGACTGCGGTGGCTGCGGTGGTTGCGGTGATGTCGGTCCAGCCGACGTCTGAGAAGACGATCTTGTCGCAGCCTTCGGCAAAGGCCGATCCGGCCAATGCGAAGGTCACGACACTCGTGAGGAGGGTGGATCGGATGGTCATGGCAGGCTCCCCGTATTTTTGTTGATTGACGAGTCAATAAACTTCGCCCTTATTCAGTTTGGCAAGGGTTTTCTGAGGCCAGACCGAAATGCCGAAGCTTGGAATGGAGCCTATCCGCAAGGAAGCGCTGGTAAAAGCCACCATTGTCGAGATCGGCAGGGTGGGGTCGCTGGACGTGACGGTCAGCCAGATCGCCAAGCGGGCGGGGATGTCCAGCGCGCTGGCGCATCACTATTTCGGGTCGAAGGAAGAGATGTTCCTGGCCGCCATGCGCCACATCATGACGCTTTATGGGGCAGAGGTGCGGGGCGCGCTGGCGGTGGCAGAGGGGCCGGAGGGGCGGATTCGGGCGGTGCTGCGGGCCTCGTTCAGCCCCGGCAACTTCCGGCGCGAGGCAGTGGGCGCCTGGCTGAACTTCTGGGTCCTGGCGCAATCGGTGCCCGAGGCGAAGCGATTGCTTGCGGTCTATCAGCGTCGGTTGCGGTCGAACCTGGTGGCGGGATTGCGGCCCTTGGCGGGGGCTCGGGCGGAAGAGATCGCCGAATCGCTGGGGGCGCTGATCGACGGACTGTACCTGCGCGAGGTATTGAAATCGGGGGCCCCGGACGGGGCGATGGCGGTGGGGCTGGCGCTGCGCCACCTCGAAGCCGAATTGCAGCGGGGGGCTTGAGGGATGCATGCAGATTACGTGATCGTGGGGGCAGGCTCGGCGGGATGTGCGATGGCCTACCGGCTGGCCGAGGCGGGCAAGCGAGTTACGGTGATCGAGCATGGCGGCTCAGACGCGGGGCCGTTCATCCAGATGCCGGGTGCGCTGTCCTATCCGATGAACATGGGGCTTTATGACTGGGGCTTTGCGACGGAACCAGAGCCGCATCTGGGCGGCCGGGTGCTGGCGACGCCGCGCGGCAAGGTGATCGGGGGGTCCTCCAGCATCAACGGGATGGTCTATGTCCGCGGCCACGCACGGGATTTCGACACCTGGGCCGATATGGGCGCGGATGGCTGGTCCTATGCCGACGTGCTGCCCTATTTCAAGCGGATGGAGCAGTCGCACGGCGGGTCCGGGGCAGAGTTCCGGGGCACGGACGGCCCGCTGCATGTCTCGCGCGGGACACGGGTCAACCCGCTGTTCGACGCCTTCATCGAGGCGGGGCGGCAGGCGGGCTATCCGGTGACGCAGGACTACAACGGCCAGCAGCAGGAGGGATTCGGCCCCTTCGAGGCGACGATCCACAAGGGGCGGCGCTGGTCGGCGGCGAACGCCTATCTGAAACCTGCGATGGCTGGCGGGAATGTGCAGATCGTCCGCGGTTTCGCCCGCAAGGTGGTCATGGAAGGCAAGCGCGCGGTGGGGGTCGAGATCGACACCCGTGCCGGGCGGCAGGTGATCCGGGCGGGCAGGGAGGTGATTCTGGCAGCCTCGTCGATCAACTCGCCCAAGCTTCTGATGCTGTCGGGGATCGGGCCTGCGGCGCATCTGCGCGACCACGGGATCGAGGTCGTGGCCGACCGGCCAGGCGTGGGCGCGAACCTGCAGGACCATCTGGAAATCTACATGCAGTTCGCGGCAAGCCAGCCGATAACCCTTTACAAATACTGGAATCTCTGGGGCAAGGCCTGGGTGGGGGCGCAGTGGCTTCTGACCGGGAAGGGCCTTGGCGCGTCGAACCAGTTCGAGGCTTGCGCCTTCATCCGGTCGAAGGCGGGCGTGGAATATCCCGACATCCAGTACCACTTCCTGCCGATCGCCGTGCGCTACGATGGCAAGGCGGTGGCGGAAGGCCACGGGTTCCAGGCCCATGTCGGCCCGATGCGGTCAAAGTCGCGCGGATCGGTCACCCTGCGGTCGGCCAACCCGACCGATGCCCCGGTGATCCGCTTCAACTACATGTCGCATCCCGAGGATTGGGAGGATTTCCGCAGGTGCATCCGCCTGACGCGCGAGATCTTCGGGCAAGAGGCCTTCAAGCCCTATCTCAAGGGGGAATTGCAGCCGGGTCCACAGGTGCAGAACGACATCGAGTTGGACGATTTCCTGCGCGAACACGTCGAAAGCGCCTATCACCCTTGCGGCACGGCGCGGATGGGACGGGCGTCGGACCCGATGGCGGTGGTCGACCCGGAATGTCGGGTGATCGGCGTCGAGGGGTTGCGGCTGGCCGATTCGTCCATCTTCCCGCAGGTCACGAACGGTAACCTGAACGCACCCTCGATCATGATAGGCGAGAAGGCGGCGGATCACATTCTTGGCCGGACGCCGCTGCCCGCCTCGAACCAGGAGCCCTGGATCCATCCGAACTGGAAGACAGCGCAACGCTGAAATTTCAGGCGTTTGATCCCGGTCAAGGCCGGGGCCGGCGCTGGCCTCTAGACTGCGCGGGACAGTCAAGAAGGAGACAGGCATGTCGAATACCCCGCACACGCTGCACGAGGAATTCCCGGCAGATGCACAGAAGATCAGCGCGCTGAAGGTTTCGGACGCGCATTTCGCGAAGCTGCTGATCGAATATGATGTGATCAACGACAAGGTGCACCGGGCCGAGACGCGGCTGGACCTGATGCCCGAGCACGAGGAAGAGACGCTGCGCCGGGTTCGGTCGCGGCTGAAGGACCAGATCGCCACGGCACTGCGGAAATAGCAGCGTATCCTTCGTCTTCGGCCCCTCCTCGCGCTACGGCAGGAGGGGTCAGCCGATCTCGTAGGGCAGGACGTCGCGGGCGTTGGGGTTGATCTTCAGGCGCCCTTCCAGCGGCGGAACGCTGCGCTGGTGGCAGTTGATCCGCTCGCAGATTCGGCAGGAAATCCCGATCGGTTCGAACCGGCCTTTCAGGTCGAGTCCATCGGAATAGACGAGCTGCTGTGCGTGCTGCACCTCGCAGCCAAGGCCGATGGCATAGCGGCGGACCGGGGCAAGGAAGGCCCCGGCGGGTTTTGACACATCGCGGGCAAGGCAAAGATAGCGGACGCCGTCCGGTGTTTCTGCAAGCTGGCGCAGGAATTGTCCCGGCGTTTCAAAGGCCTGGTGAACGTTCCACAAGGGGCAGGCGCCGCCGAAGCGGGCAAATTGCAGGCGCGTGGAGGAGTGGCGCTTGGTGATCGTGCCGGCCTGATCGACGCGGACGAAGAAGAAGGGGATGCCCTTCGCGCCGGGGCGTTGCAGCGTGGACAGCCGGTGGCCGACCTGCTCGATACTGGCACCGAAGATGTCGGCCAGACGTTCAAGGTCGTGGCGCACCTCTTGTGCGGCGGTCAGGAAGGCGCGGTAGGGCAGCAGCGCGGCCCCGGCGAAATAGTTCGCCAGCCCGATCTTGGCGATGTCGCGGGCTTCGGGCGTCGAGAACCGGGCAAGGTCTAGGGTGGCTTCCAGCAGGTCATTCTGGGTCAGTAGCGCGATCTGGTGCAGAAGCTGGAAGCGCTGCGATGGACCGGAAGCACGGGCCGAGATGTCCAGACGCTTTGCACTGGGGTCGTAATGCCGCAAGGGCGCGGTGTTCGAAAAGTGCAGACTGATCCCTGCACGCTTGAACAGGTCCTGAGCCAAGGTCTCGATGGATTTTCCGTTGGTTGCCGAGGTCGCGAAATGTTCGGCCGCGCGGTCGATCGCATCAAGGTAGTTGTCGCAATAGTGGAAAAAGTCGCGAACCTCTTCCCAGGGAGAGGGGCGAAGGGAGGCGTCCTCGCGCCCCAGGGCCTCATCCAGCGAGGCGAGGCGTTCGTGGGTCTGGCGGTAGGCGCGGTGCAGGTCGAGGAAGGCGCGCGCCAGCGCCGGGGCGTTCGAGGCCGCGAGGCGCAGGTCGGCCAGCGGCGGGGTCGCGGTGGTGAAGACCGGATCGGCAAGCGCCTCGCGCATGTCGGTCACCAGGCGCTCGCTTTCGCCGACCGTCAGTTCGGTCACGTCAAGACCGAACTCCTGCGCCAGGGCAAGGACCACAGCGGCGCTGACCGGCCGGTGGTTGTTTTCCATCTGGTTCAGATAGGGCAGCGACACGGACAGCTTGTCGGCAAAGGACTTCTGGGTCAGCGCCAGGCGGCCGCGGATCTCGCGCAATTTGACGCCAGCGTAAAGTTTCTGGGTGGCCATGTCGTCCCCCGTTTGCAAAGCGAGTGATGGCTTTGCAAAGCCGGTGCGTCAAGTGTCGATCAGGGGGCGCCGATCTGCCGGGCACGGCGGATGACGAAGAGGATGGCGATGACCGAGGCCACCGAGGAGGCGAGCATCAGGAGGATCAGCGGCATTTCCGACGAACCGGGGCCGAGGAGGATGCCAGCGAAAGCCGCAAGCGCCGCGCCACCGCCGATCATGATCGCTCCGCCGAGGCCGGATGCGGTGCCCGCAAGCTCGGGGCGGACCGAGAGCATGCCGGCGTTGGCGTTCGGCAGGCAGATGCCGTTGCCGAGGCCCATGAAGATGGTGAGGCCGAAGAACACCACGGGCCCGGAGAGGCCGAGCAGGGTGAGCAGGAGGAGGAGGGCAAGGCCGAAGGAGGTGACCATGCAGCCCAGAAGGATCATCCGGTTCATGCCGATCCGCACGGAGTAGCGCCCGGCGAAGAAGTTGCCGAGGGCGTAGCCGATGGCGGTGAGGGCGAACAGCGCGCCGACATAGGTGGAGGAGAGGCCGAAGATCTTGTCGCCGACATAGGGCGCGCCGCCCAGGTAGGCGAAGAAGCAGCCCGAGGCGAAGGCGGCAGCCAGGGTGTAGCCCCAGAACCGGCGTGAGGCGAAGAGGCCGGGGTAGGTCCGTACCTGGTCGGCCAGGCTGACGCGGCGCAGGGTGGCGGTCTCGCCCAGGTCGGCCCAGACGAGGGCAAGTGTGGCAAGCCCGAGGATCAGCAGGAGGGCGAAGTTTGCCTGCCAGCCGTAAAGATCGTCCAGCACACCGCCGATGACGGGTCCGATCATCGGCACCAGGCTCATGCCCATGGTGACATAGCCGATCATGCTGGCAGCCTGGGCATCAGCGACCATGTCGCGGACGACCGCGCGCGAAAGGACCATGCCGGCGGCAATCACGGCCTGGGCCATGCGGAAGATCAGGAACCAGGTGGCGTTGGGCGCAAGCAGCGTGCCAACGGTGGCCAGAAGGAACAGGACCAGCGACCAGATCAGCACGGCGCGGCGGCCGTAGCGGTCGGAAATCGGGCCGATGACGACCTGCAAGAGCGCGGAGAGCAGGAGGTAAAGCGCGACGGACTGCTGCATCACGCCATAGGGCACGCCGAACCAGGTCGCCATGCCGGGCAGCGACGGCAGAAAGATGTTCATCGTCAGGGCCGAAAGACCCGCCATGAGGATCAGCGTGACGATCTTCGGGGGAGTCGTCCGGTCGAGAAACACCGCGTCTTGCATCGGGATAGGGCTACGCCTGCGAGTCCGCTTTGTCCACAGGCCGCCGGGTGGGGAAATCCGGCGTCACGCCCATTTGTGGAAGATGAAGAACGCCCCCGCCGCGATGAACGCAAAGCCGACCAGATGGTTCCACGACAGCGGCTCTTTCAGGTAGAGGACGGAAAAGACGGCAAAGACCGATAGCGTTATGACTTCCTGGATGGTCTTCAGTTCGGCCGCGCTGAAATGGCCATGGCCGATGCGGTTGGCGGGGACCTGCAGCACGTATTCGAAGAAGGCGATCCCCCAGGAAACCAGGATCACCGTGACCAGCGCGCTTTCCTTGAACTTGAGATGTCCATACCAGGCAAAGGTCATGAAAATGTTCGAGGCCAGGAGCAGGCCGATGGTGACGAAGGGGACGGGCAGGGTCATGAAGTCCTCGGGGTTCAGGGTCCGGGTGGCATAGCCCGGCCCTCGCGCAGGGCCAATGCTTTGCGGATTTGCGATTTGACGGGCGGGCTTTCAAACAGGTTTGCAAATTTTCTCATTCGTGCTTCTCGCATCCGCAGCGTTCCAATAGAGTGCCGCCAGCCATCAACCGTGGGGGAGCGCGCGATGAAGGATATCCTGGGAGAGCTGGAAACCCGTCGCGCCGCTGCGCGGGCGGGCGGAGGTGAGCGCCGGGTCGAAGCGCAGCATGCCAAGGGCAAGCTGACGGCACGCGAACGGATCGAGCTTTTGCTGGACGAAGGGTCGTTCGAAGAGTTCGACATGTTCGTCGCCCACCGCTGCACCGACTTCGGGATGGAGAAGGACCGGCCCGCGGGTGACGGCGTGGTGACCGGCTGGGGCACGATCAACGGCCGGCAGGTCTATGTCTTCAGCCAGGACTTCACGGTCATGGGCGGCTCGGTCAGCGAGACGCATGGCGCCAAGATCTGCAAGATCATGGACATGGCGATGCAGAACGGCGCGCCGGTGATCGGGATCAATGACTCGGGTGGGGCGCGGATTCAGGAAGGCGTCGCCTCGCTGGCGGCCTATGGTGAAGTGTTCCAGCGGAACATCGAAGCCAGTGGCGTGGTGCCGCAGATCAGCCTGATCATGGGGCCATGCGCGGGGGGCGCGGTCTATTCTCCGGCGATGACCGACTTCATCTTCATGGTGAAGGATTCCAGCTACATGTTCGTCACCGGCCCCGACGTGGTGAAGACCGTGACGAACGAGGTGGTGACCGCCGAGGAACTGGGCGGGGCGTCGACCCACACCCGCAAGTCCAGCGTTGCGGATGGCGCGTTCGAGAACGACGTCGAGGCGCTGGCCGAGGTTCGCCGCCTGTTCGACTTCCTGCCGCTCAACAACCGCCAGAAGGCTCCGGTTCGGCCGTTCTTCGACGATCCGTCGCGGATCGAGACCAGCCTTGATACCCTGGTCCCCGACAACCCGAACCAGCCCTACGACATGAAGGAACTGATCACGAAGATCGCGGACGAAGGCGATTTCTTCGAGGTGCAGAAGGACTTTGCCGGCAACATCATCATCGGCTTCATCCGGCTGGAAGGGCAGACGGTGGGGGTGGTGGCCAATCAGCCGATGGTGTTGGCCGGGTGCCTGGACATCGACGCCAGTCGAAAGGCAGCGCGGTTCGTGCGGTTCTGCGATGCGTTCGAGATCCCGATCCTGACCTTCGTCGACGTGCCGGGCTTTCTGCCGGGGACAGGGCAGGAGTATGGCGGCGTCATCAAGCACGGGGCAAAACTGCTGTTCGCCTATGGCGAAGCGACGGTGCCAAAGGTCACTGTACTGACCCGCAAGACCTATGGCGGGGCCTACGTCGTCATGGCGTCCAAGCATCTTAAGGCCGATTTCAACTATGCCTGGCCTACCGCCGAGGTTGCGGTGATGGGGGCCAAGGGGGCGGTCGAGATCCTGTATCGCAGCGAGCTGGGCGAACCCGAAAAGATCGCGGCGCGGGTCAAGGATTACGAGGACCGCTTTGCCAACCCCTTCGTGGCGGCCGAAAAGGGGTTCATCGACGAGGTGATCATGCCTCATTCTACCCGTCGCCGGGTAGCGCGGGCCTTCGCGGCACTTCGGGGCAAGAAAGCCGTGATGCCGTGGAAAAAGCACGACAACATCCCGCTGTAATGCCAATGCGGCGAGCCATTTCCCATCCCGTGCTGGTTCTGGTCGCCTTGGCGTTTGCTTCGGGCTGCCAAGACGACACAGCAGCGGGACCAGGGGTCGAGGTGCCTTCGGGCCGCACGCTTTCGCTGATCGACGTGATCACCAACGCTCCGGGACCGAAGGGCGCTGCGGCGCGCTTCCGGTTCCTGGCGCCGGATCTGACGTCCGAAGACGCCGAAGTGGCAGCCGCGGACATGCAGGCGCTTTGTGACCTCTTCGCGCTGGAGCGGACCGAGGGGATGGTCCCAGAGCCGCAGCAGATCATCATATCCTTCGCCAATGCCGCCGTTCCCTTCGGCGAGGCCGCCCCCGATGTCGTGCAGTTCTTCGAATCCTTCCGGGTCGAGAACGGCGTCTGCGTCTGGGAGGTCTTCTGATGCCGCAACATGCAGATTTTCTTGCTGGCCTTGCACAAGGGGCTGATGTAGGAACGCCACAGGTCGGGAACTTGGTCTGGCCGACATACCAAACCGGATTTGTTTCGGTTAGGGTGACGACGGGCCGGGCCAAACTGGCCTTTAACAGCGAACAGGTGCCGGGTACCCGTCAGGGATCCGAAGCACCCCAAGAAAGATGGAGTAGAGGATGTCGAAGAGCGCACGTCTCGTTCTGGTTCTGGCTATGGTTTCGGCAATCGCCGCCTGCGCCAAGAAAGAAGTTGCAGTCGTCGAGCCGGTTTCGGTCGAACCGGCTTACACCGGCAAGTACAAATAATCTTTCGGAGCGGGCCTGCCTGCTTCGGCAGGGTAGGCCCGCGCCAATCTTCCGCCTCCTGCGCCCAAGCGCGGTTTGCAGGCAAAACATTCCCCACTTTGAAACTCTCATCCGGTCCCTCTGGGCCGCGCCGCTGCTTTCGCCTATCCGTGCTGTCGACTGCCATGACAGGAGACAGACCAGATGCTGAAGCACCGCGGTTTTCCCGGCCGGATGCCGGGCACCGATTTCCAGTTCACCATCCGCCGCGCCAACGTGAAAGAGGGTGCGACCAAGATCATCAAGCGCGAACGCTACAAGGACCGCAAGCACGTGGACCGGCTGGCGGATGCGGCGTTCATGGCGGCGCTCTGGCAGTATTTCGGGGAAGAACCGTTCGAGCGGGGCAATCTGGACGCCGGTCGGCTGTCCTGGCTTTTCGGACGCGAAGTGGTAGCGGCCGAGGATCCGTTCGATCCCTGTTCCTATGAGGCGCTGCTGAAGATCGACGCAAAGCGCGCCGAGGCGGCCTTTCCGCAGGTCTTTGCGCCGGATGCCCCCGACGCACTGACCGATGACTGGGACGAGGAGGAGGACTAGGCATGAAATTGCCGACGCCCCTTTCGTTTTGGCATGGTTTTGCCCACGGCCTTGGCGTCGTTTGCAACGTGTTTGCAATGACGGCTTTGCCGCGCCATTGTTTCTGTGCGGGTCAATGGCAGTCAGGTCATGGCACGCGCAGTCAACGTTGTTACCCTTCCCCTTCCCTTCGGTCCGGCCCGTCCCAGGCCGGACCGATCCTTATGCGCCGGTCCTCGGTGCAGGGTGACGATTGCGTGGGCCGCCTTAGAAACTGCTTCCAAATCCGTGATGTTGCGGTAGAATCCGGCGCAATAACAACAAACCAACGAGGCAGTACCCCATGCGCAAGTCGCTTATCGTCTTTGCTATACTTTCCACGTCCCTGGCCGGCTGCATGCAGGACCCGGCAACGCGCGGCATGGCCGGCGCGGCGGCTGGCGCTCTGGTCGCCGATGCTCTGGACGAAAACATGCTGGCCGGCGCGGCGCTTGGCGGGATGGCGGGTCTTGCCACCTGCGGCATCGAACTTGGCCTGCCGCCCTGCCGCTCGGGCTATTAAGCTAACCGCTTTCGGGCGGGTTCAAACCGACACAAGGACCATCCGGGCCGCCCGCCCGGGTGGTCCTTTTTCTTTGTGCCTGATGGGGGGAGCCGATGTTTGACAAGATCCTGATCGCCAACCGGGGCGAAATTGCCTGCCGTGTGATCAAGACGGCCCGGAAGATGGGGATCAAGACGGTGGCGGTCTATTCCGACGCCGACCGCAATGCACTGCATGTGCAGATGGCGGACGAGGCGGTGCATATCGGGCCGCCCCCCGCCGCGCAGTCCTATATCGTGATCGACAAGATCATGGACGCCATTCGCAAGACCGGCGCGCAGGCGGTGCATCCCGGTTATGGTTTCCTCTCCGAGAACATGAACTTCGCCGCTGCGCTGGAGGCGGAGGGCGTGGTCTTCGTCGGCCCACCGTCCCCTGCCATCGAGGCGATGGGGGACAAGATCACCTCGAAGAAACTGGCGATGGAGGCGGGGGTGTCCACGGTTCCCGGCTATATGGGCCTGATCGCGGATGCCGACGAGGCGGTGAAGATCTCGGGCCAGATCGGCTATCCGGTGATGATCAAGGCGTCGGCGGGTGGCGGCGGCAAGGGGATGCGGATCGCCTGGAACGAGGGTGAGGTGGCCGAGGGCTTCCAGTCGTCGAAGAACGAGGCGGCCGCTTCGTTTGGCGATGACCGGATCTTCATCGAAAAGTTCGTGACCCAGCCGCGTCACATCGAAATTCAGGTCCTGGCCGACAAGCACGGCAACTGCGTCTACCTGCATGAACGCGAATGTTCGATCCAGCGCCGGAACCAGAAGGTCATCGAAGAGGCACCCTCGCCGTTCCTGGACGAGGCGACGCGGAAGGCGATGGGCGAACAGGCCTGCGCGCTGGCCAAGGCCGTGGGCTACACCAGCGCCGGGACGGTGGAGTTCATCGTCGATGGCAACCGCAACTTCTATTTCCTTGAAATGAATACCCGTTTGCAGGTTGAACACCCGGTGACGGAGCTTATCACCGGGGTCGATCTGGTCGAACAGATGATCCGGGTCGCCAATGGCGAACCGCTGCCCTTCAAGCAGTCCGACCTCAAGATCCACGGCTGGGCGATGGAAAGCCGGCTGTACGCCGAGGACCCGTATCGCAACTTCCTGCCCTCCATCGGGCGGCTGACCCGCTACCGGCCCCCGGTCGAGGGCAAGACCGCGCGCGGCGGGATCGTGCGCAACGATACCGGCGTCTACGAGGGCGGCGAGATCAGCATGTTCTACGACCCGATGATCGCCAAGCTGTGCACCTGGGGTCCGACCCGCGCCGATGCCATCGAAGAGATGCGGCTGGCGCTGGACACCTTCGAGGTGGAGGGGATCGGCCACAACCTGCCGTTCTGTTCTGCCGTGATGGACCACCCGCGCTTTGCCAGCGGCAACATTACCACCGCCTTCATCGCCGAGGAATACGAGGGCGGTTTCGCCGGGGCCACGCTGGACTCCAGCCTTCTGCGCCGGGTCGCGGCGGCGGCGGCGGCGATGAACCGGGTGGCGGAAATCCGGCGCACGCGGATTTCGGGGACTATGGACAACCATACGCGCCGGGTGGGCGACGATTGGGTCGTCACGCTCCAGGGGATCAACTGGCCGGTGACGATCAAGGCTGATCCGGCCGGGTCCACCGTGGTCTTCGAGGACGGGACCGACCTGCGGGTGGAAAGCGACTGGACCCCTGGGCAGCCCCTGGCCCGCCTGACCGTGGGCGGAGAGCCCCTGGTCATCAAGACGGCAAAGGTGCCGATGGGCTTTCGCATGCGGCTGCGCGGCGCGGACCTGAAGGTTCATGTCCAGTCGCCGCGTCAGAAGGCGCTGACTGGACTGATGCTGGAAAAGGCCCCGCCGGACACCTCGAAGTATCTGCTGTGTCCGATGCCGGGTCTGGTGGTGAAGATCGCGGTCGCGGAAGGGGACGAGGTGCAGGAAGGCCAGGCCCTTGCGACGGTCGAGGCGATGAAGATGGAGAACATCCTGAAAGCCGAGCGCCGGGGCGTGGTCAAGACCATCAAGGCCAGCGCCGGGGCGAGCCTGAAGGTCGACGATGTCATCATGGAGTTCGAATGATGCCGGGCGGGTCCGGCTGGGGTGCGGAGTTTTCGAAAACTCCGCCCTATCGCCCAGCCGGGCTTTTCTCCAGCGACTCGGACCGGGCAATCGGCATCTTGTCGATGGAGTTGACGATCTCGCGCCCGTCCCAGGGCAGGGGTTTGCGGATCATCGGCTTCCAGTCCTTGTCCATCAGGACCAACGAGAAGCCCCGAGGCCGCAGCTTCTTTCGCAAGTCGCTGGGGTTCGCGGGGTCGGTGTCGGTGATCAGGATAACGTCGCGAGCGTCCAACTCGGCGTAATAGCGCTTCAATAGCTCCATCTGCCGCACGAAGGCAGGGTCATTGGCGCTGTCGGCGAAGACGACGACCGGACGGCGAAGGAAGAGAAGGTCGGTTTCGACCACCTCCAGGGCAGGGACCGGGGCGAAGGTGGAAGGGACTGCAGGGGCCTCATCGGCCCCCGCAGGAAAGGCAAGCGCCGGAAGGCAAAGGGCCAGGACGGCGAGGAACGGACGACGGGCGATAAGCTGCATGGCCCTGATATAGGGGGCTTTCGGCAAAAGCCCAAGCGCGCGGAAGCGTCGCGGATTGGAGAAAGTGATGACGGACCTGAAGGCATGGGAGGCGCTGGCCTCGAAAGAGTTGAAGGGCAAGGGTGCGGAGACCCTGAACTGGCAGACGCTGGAGGGGATCACGGTCAAGCCGCTGTATACGGCGGCGGACGTGCAGGGCCTGCCGCAGATGGGCGAGTTGCCGGGCGTGGCACCCTTCACGCGGGGGGTGCGGGCGACGATGTATGCCGGGCGGCCCTGGACGATCCGGCAGTATGCCGGGTTCTCGACCGCTGAGGAGTCGAACGCGTTTTACCGGAAGGCCTTGGCTGGGGGCCAGCAGGGGGTGTCGGTGGCCTTCGACCTGGCGACGCATCGGGGCTATGACTCGGACCATCCCAGAGTGGTGGGGGATGTGGGCAAGGCCGGGGTCGCCATCGACAGCGTCGAGGACATGAAGATCCTGTTCGACGGCATCCCGTTGGAAAAGATCAGCGTTTCCATGACGATGAACGGGGCGGTGATCCCGATCCTGGCGAACTTCATCGTGGCGGGGGAAGAGCAGGGGGTCAGCCGGGCGGACCTGTCGGGGACGATCCAGAACGACATCCTGAAGGAATTCATGGTGCGGAACACCTATATCTATCCGCCCGAGCCTTCGATGCGGATCATCGCGGATATCATCGAGTTTACGTCCGCCGAGATGCCGAAGTTCAACTCGATCTCGATCTCTGGCTACCACATGCAGGAGGCGGGCGCGAACCTGGTGCAGGAACTGGCCTTCACGCTGGCGGACGGGAAGGAATACGTCCGCACCGCCATCGAGCGCGGGATGGACGTGGATGACTTTGCGGGGCGGCTGTCGTTCTTCTTTGCCATCGGGATGAACTTCTTCATGGAGGTCGCCAAGCTGCGCGCCGCGCGGATGCTGTGGCACCGGATCATGGACGGGTTCGGGGCGAAAAAGACCTCCAGCCTGATGCTGCGGACGCATTGCCAGACTTCCGGCGTCAGCTTGCAGGAGCAGGACCCCTACAACAACGTCATCCGCACGGCCTATGAGGCGATGGCGGCTGTCTTGGGCGGCACACAGTCGCTGCACACCAACGCTCTGGACGAGGCGATTGCGCTGCCGACCGAGTTTGCGGCGCGGATTGCACGGAATACTCAGCTGGTGCTGCAAGAGGAGACGGGGATCACCCATGTCGTCGATCCGCTGGCGGGGTCCTATTACGTCGAGAGCCTGACCAACCAGTTGGCCGAGGAGGCCTGGAAGCTGATCGAGGAAGTCGAGGCGATGGGGGGCATGACCAAGGCGGTGGCCTCGGGCATGCCAAAGCTGCGGATCGAGGAGTCGGCGGCGCGGCGGCAGGCGATGATCGACCGGGGCGACGAGGTGATTGTCGGGGTCAACAAGTACCGCAAGGACAAGGAAGATCCGATCGACATCCGCGACATCGACAACGGCGCGGTGCGTGAGGCTCAGGTCGCGCGGCTGAAGACGGTGCGGGCTGGCCGCGATGAGGTGCGGGTGCAAGCGGCGCTGGTGGAGTTGACGCGGCGGGCGGGTGAGGGTGGCAACCTTCTGGAAGCGGCGGTGGAGGCGGCCCGTGCCAGGGCCTCGGTCGGGGAGATTTCTGACGCGATGGAAAAGGTGTTCGGGCGGCATCGGGCCGAGGTGAAGACGCTGGCCGGGGTCTATGGCGCGGCCTATGAGGGCGACGCGGGGTTCGAGGCGATCCAGCGGGACGTGGAGGCCTTTGCCGAGGCAGAGGGGCGGCGGCCGCGCATGCTGGTCGTCAAGATGGGGCAGGACGGGCACGACCGGGGGGCCAAGGTGATCGCCACGGCTTTTGCCGACATCGGGTTCGATGTGGATGTGGGGCCGCTGTTCCAGACGCCCGAGGAAGCGGCTCAGGATGCCATCGACAATGATGTGCATGTGATCGGGATTTCATCCCAGGCAGCGGGGCACAAGACGCTGGCCCCGGTGCTGATCGAGGAGCTGAAACGCCGCGGGGCGGGGGATATTCTGGTCATCTGCGGGGGGGTCATTCCGCAGCAGGACTATGATTTCCTGAAGGGGGCCGGGGTGAAGGCGATCTTCGGGCCGGGGACCAACATTCCGGCGGCCGCGAAAGAGATCCTGGATCTGATCCGCGCGGCAAGGGCGTGATCTGTCCACGCAGGACAGGGCATGCGAACGCCGCGGAATCAATGGCTTGCCTGTGGACATTCAGGGATCGTTAACCTGAATTCGGTGGCCAAGCCGACGGGTTGTCCCGTCGCGATCAGGCCGGGGCCACCCGGGCGAAGATGCCGATGCAGTCGTACTTGCGGTCCGGCGGCACCCGCGCCGAGCGGGCGATAAGCGCGAGGGAGTTCAACAGGCTGCGGCGCGGACTGGCGACGCCCTGTTCAGCCAGCATGGCGTGGATCTGGTTCTCCCAGGCGCGCCAGCCGGTGCTGAAGTGCCGGGTGTAGCCGTGGTGGTTCAGGTCGAAGACCGTCAGTCCGGCGGCCTTGCACAGGCCGGTCAGCGAGGACCTGGTGAAGAAATGCAGGTGCCGGGGTACATCCAGCATCTCGGAAATCGGCGCGAGGCTCTGGAAGTAGACCGAACCGCAGTTCGGCACCTCACAGTAAAGGATGCCAGTCGGCGACAGGAGGTTGCGGATTGACGTCAGGGCCTTCAGCGGGTCGCGGCAATGTTCCAGCACATGCGTCAGGGTGACCAGGTCGAAGCGCTGGCCCGCCAGGGCGTCGGGCAAATCCTCGGCGGTGCCAGGCAGCACATCAAGCCCCTTCGAGGCCGCAACGGCGCGCGCCTTCGGGTCAGGCTCGACCGCAACCAGCCGACGCCCGCCACCCGCCAGCGCCGCAAGGAAGTCACCATTGCCGCAACCGATGTCGAGAACCGACTGCGCCCCCGGTGCCCGCCCAAGGAGGCCCTGTGCGTCCATCAAGGTGCCGCTGTCGTTGAGATAGGCGCATTTTTGCAGCACCCGGTCCATCAGGCCCGGCTTGACGTCCGGCATGTGCGAGGTGCCGCTGGTATAGTAGGCAGAGAGGTCATAGGCCCCAATCAGCGCCGCGTCGTCCGGCTGGCGAAGGGTCGTGCCAAGGTCGCAGGCGTCGCACCAGACCAGCGATCCCGTCCCAACCGGCGCGCGCTTCTTGGCATCGACCGGCATGGTCAGCCAAGGCCGGAGACGGGGTGTCGGTGTGCCGCAAAGCGGGCAGTGATCTGCCTTGGCTGTCATGGCTGAGGCCCCTGAGACTGGTGCTTGCTGGTCTTCTGTTCCCTTCCCCGTGCCGCGATGGCGACCCAGGCCCTTCATAGGATCACGTGGGGTGATGCCGTCGTGTTTTCAAGGCAAAGGCCAGTGGTTGGAGAGGAACCAGTCAGACGGGACGCTGCGCAAGGTCGGCGGTCGGGACAAGCGGCCCGACCCTATGCCCTAAAGCTCGATCTCGCCGTTCGGGCCGGGTTGGGGTTCGGCCTTGGGTTCCGGTTCCGACCTGGGATTGGTCTTGGGCGACGGCGGCGCGTTGCGGCGGATCAGGATGTCGCCGTTCGGCAGAATGACGGGCATGTCGTAGTTGGTGAAATCGTCGACGATGGCGAAAAGCTCGGTGATCTTCGGGCCGATCTCTTTGCCAAGCGCATCAAGCGCAGGTTTCATCTCTTCCAGCGCCTGGCTCATCTCGTCAAGCGCAGGCTGCGCTTCGGTCATGAGACCGCGGAAGAGAAGCTTCATCCCTTCTTCCATCAGGCTGAAGCCGTCTTCATCGGCCAGCGGGGCAGGGGTGGTGTCGGCCTCCTGCGCAAGCGCGGGGGCGGCGGCAAGGATCAGGGCGAGTGCGAGTTTCATGGCTTGCATATGGGAAGCCCCTTTGCCCGTTTCAAACCCCCGGTGGCAAGTCCACGGTTACGGGAAAATGGTCCGAGGCCTGCAACAGCGCCTCGCTTAGTTCGGGGATCTGCATGATGTGGGGATCGTCGAACGGATGCCATATCCGCCACTCTGGCTGCCGGACGGCCAGGTCCGGCGAGACCATGACGAAATCCAGCAGCGCCTCGAAGAACCGTTTCTGCGGCGCAAGGTAGAAGCGGGCGGTGGTGGGCGTCACGCCGACGCGGCTTTGCAGCGCCATCGCGGCATGAGGATCGGTCAGCTGCAGCTTGGGGTCGGGCGTGGTGCCAAGGACGATCTCGACCCCGGAATGTCCGAAAAGTTTTTCGAATTCGTCGATGCCGGGACCGTCGTTGAAATCGCCCATCACGATCAGGCTTTCCTGGGCGGCAAGGTGCGCCTCGACCCGCTGGCGCAGCCAGAGGCACTGCGCAAGCTGCTTGCGGCGGTTCTCGATCGAGAGGCGGATCTGTGCTTCGCGCCCGACCGCACCGTAGGGGTTCTTCGACTTGGCATGGACGCCGATCAGCCGCAGTTTCGTTCCGCTGGCGGTGGTCACGGCCAGTTCGAGAGGGGGCTTCGAAAAGCGGATGGATTCCGAGACGTTGTCGGCGTCAAGGTCGTAGCGGAAGGTGGTGTCGAAGCGCGGCGCCTCGTGCGAGCCGTGGCTGGTCGAGGGCGTGCCTTGCGGGTCGTGGTGGGCGGACAGGCGGTCGGGGTCGTAAAGGAAGGCAATTTCCTGTTCGGTTTCCGAGGGAAACCCGATGAGGGCCTTGTGCGCCCGCAGCCCGTAGGTCCGGGCGAAGTTTTCCAGCGCCCGCACCGTCGAGCGTCTGCCGTTGGTGTCGGGGGCTTCGATGATGACGATGCCGTCGGCGTCAAGGGCCGCGAAGACGATGCCCAGGGCGCCAAGCTGTTCGCCGCGGCTAAGCTTGTAGCGGCTTGACGGTGCCCCGTCTTCCAAGAGCCGTCCGCGATCGTCGAAAAGTGCGTTGAACCATTCGACGTTGTAGGTCGCAAGCCGCAGGGGCCGGGGGGTCATGCGGCCTCCCTTGCCGAGATTTCGCGCCAGGCTTCGTTGATAAGCTGCAACCGGCGTTCGGCCAGTTTCATCGCCTCGGGCGGGACGCCGCGGGATTGCAGGACGTCGGGGTGGGTGTCGCGGACAAGGTCGCGCCAGGCCTTGCGGGCCTCGGTCTTGCTGGCATCGCGTGGCAAGCCGAGGACGTCGAAGGGGTCGCGGGGCGCGCCTTCGACAAGACGCGAGCGGACGATGTTGAAGCAGCGGTCGTCCAGGCCGAATTCATCGGCGACGTGGGCAAGGAAGGCGTCCTCGCCCGAATGGTAGGAGCCGTCGGCGATGGCGATCTGGAACAGGGCCTCGAGGATGTCGACAAGGACATGGTGATCGTCGGCGCAGATCCGGTGGCCATCGGGGTTGAAGAGCCGGGCGATCTTGCGGGCATAGGCGTCAAAACCCGCGACGTCCTGGCGGGCGAGGTCGAAGACCCGGGCGGCGTGCTGCTCCTCGCCCTCGGGGAAGGTGAAGATCCGGCGGAAGGCGGTGACCTCGTCGCGGGTCACGGTGCCGTCGGCCTTGGCCATCTTGGCGCCAAGGGCAAGGACGGCGATGGTGAAGCCGATGGACTGTTCCGGCGCAGGGTCGTTGAGCAAGCGGTCGAAGACGACGGACAGCGGCTCGCCCTTGGCAAGGGCGGCGAGGGCCTCGGTGATGCGGGTCCAGATCGACATGGCTGCGACTTTATCGCGGTCAGTGGCGGATGTCAGAGGATTTTCTGCATGAGCACAAGGTCGATGTGGCGGCCGAACTTGAAGCCCGCTTCGGGGATGGTGGCGATGTGGCGGTAGCCGACCCGTTCGTGGAAGGCGCGGCCGTCGGGATTTTCGCCCGAGACGGCGGCGATCATCTGGTGGGCGCCCTGCACGCGGGCGTGGTCCTCGATCGCAGCCATCAGCGCCCGGCCGATCCCCCGGCCCTTGGCCTGGGGGGCCAAAGTGATGGAGTGTTCCATGCAAGTCCGGTAGCCCTCGCCGCCGCGGAACTGGCCGTAGCTGGCCTGTCCGAGCAGATCGCCGTCCTGCACTGCGACCAGGAAGGCGTGGCCGGCTGCGGCCTTGCTGGCGATCATGCCCAGAATGTCGTCCTCGGACTTCGGCACCGGGTTGAAGGTGACGGCGGTGGTCTCGATCCAGGGGTTGAGAAGCGCGGCGATGGCTTTGGCGTCGGCGGGTTCGGCGGGGCGGATCATGTCAGGACGCGGGGGCCGTGCGGCGTGTCGAACGTCGCGCGGAGCGAGCGGTAGGGGCCAAGCTGGATATGCAGTCTGGGGTCGGCAAGGCTGGTCAGGGCGTTTTGCAGGGCGGGCGCGTCGGGGTGGGTGATCTCCAGCCGCGCAAGGCGGATGCCGTGGTCACGCAGGGTCCGCGCGGGGTGAAGGTCGCCCTGCCACTGGATCAGCGCGGGGAAGCAGTTGTCGAAGGGCAGCTTGCCGGTGTCCGGCACGGCAAAGCGCCAGCGGTAGTCGCCGCGGGCAAGGTCGGTCGCAGCGCCGGTGCCGGAGGGCGCCTTGGCCAGGGCCGCGTCAAGATCGTCGGTGCGGCAGATCCAGTTGGTCAGGCGCGCGGCACCCTGGAAATGGTCAAGGTCGAACCAGCGGGGATGAGCGGGCCGTGCAGACGCGGGGTCGGTGGCGATGACTTCGAGGTAAAGGTCGCCAAGGCTGAGGAGGCGGTTGTGCGTGCCCATCTGGGGATGCTTGCCCCCGCCGGCCAGCGGCACGCCAAGCGCCATCTCGACCCAGGCTGCGCCGTCTTCCAGCGTGGCGGCGGAAACCGCCAGATGATCAAGGCGCAGCATCACTCGGACGCCTTCAGGACAACCTTGGTCTGCCCCTTCAGGGCCAGGGCCAGTGCGGCAAAGCGGGCCTGGGCCACCTCGCCGAAGAGGCCAAGGCCGTCCTCGGTCAGGGCCAGGGTCAGCTGGCGCTTCTTCTGGTTCCAGCGCAGTTCCCCCGCCTGCGACGGATCGCCGATCGAGAACATCGCGCCGAAGCGCATGGCTTTGCCCAGGGCCTCGGCCTCCTGGATGTCGGTTTCGCTGAGCAGGCGGAACAGCGGCTCCATCCGGCTGCCGGAGCGGCTGTTCTTGTAGCGGTGCAGCAGGGCGAGGCCCAGAAATACCCGACCGGGGTGGTCAAGGCCGCCAAGGTTCGCGCGGGTCGCATTGTCGAAGCAGGCTTCGGCGCGGTAGTCGGGGTGAGCGCGCCAGGTGGTGTCGTGCAAGAGGCATGCGGCCTTGATAAGGCGCAGGCGATCCTCGGCCGCACCCTTGAAGATCGGTTCGAGGAAGGCGAAGAGCTTCTTGCCGAAGCCGGGGATGCGGGCCTGGGTGAGTTCCGTCATCCGTGCGGCTTCGATCAGCGGATCGCGGGCGCGCAGGCGCTCGGGCATCTGTTCGAACAGAAGCCCCTCGCGGATGCCGTAGGCCGATATGTCGATTTCGGACGGTTTCAGCAATCGAAGCATCTCGCGCAGGACCTCGCAGGCCAGCGGGACCAGTTCCATCCGTTCGGCGCTGGTGCCGGTTCGGCCGCGCAGTGCGGGCAGGTCGGTGGTCTGCAGCCAGTCGAGCGTGGCCAGCAACCCCTCGGGCGTCATGCGGTATTCGTGCAGGACGGTCAGCGGGTAATTCCGCCGCTCCATGTCCAGCCGTGCAATGACCCGCCAACTGCCGCCGACCAGATAGATGCGGTCGCCTTCGGGCCGGATCTCGCGGGCGGCGGCCTCCAGGATCGTGTCGATGTGCGCCTTGCGCTTCTTCGGATCGGCCGAGATCTGTTGCAGGCGGAAGGGGCCAAGCGGGGTGGAAACCCGCTTGCCGACGCGGCCGTTGCCGATGCGCGCCAGTTCCATCGAGTTGCCACCGATGTCGCAGACGATGCCCTTGGCATCCGGCCAGCCCAGAAGGACCCCCTGGGCCGAAAGCCGCGCCTCTTCGTCGCCGTCGATGACGTGCAGCTTCAGCCCGGTCTCGCGCAGGACACGGGCCTGGAATTCGGGGCCATCTTCCGCCTCACGCGTGGCGGCGGTGGCGACGACGGTGAACGGGGCGATGTCCATGCCTTTGGCCAGCAGGGAAAACCGCTTCAGGGCGGCTACGGCGCGTTCCTTGCCTTCCGGGTTCAGCCGCCCGGTCTGCGCGAGGCCCTTGCCCAGGCCGCACATGATCTTTTCGTTGTAGAAGTAGGCCGGGCTGCGGGCCGCGCCATCAAAGACCACCATGCGGACTGAGTTCGATCCGACATCGACCACGCCGACCCGCGACAGGGCACGGGCCGAAGGGTCGTCGAACAAGGGTTTGCCGAAGGGGCCCCAGTCGCCCGCGTCATCATCATCGTCGGGAAGCGCGGCTTTTCCGTCTGCGGCCATGAGAAGAATCCCCCGGGGTCTTGCGGCGGCATCGTGCAAGCCTGCGTTGGCAGGGTCAACCGCCGGGCTGTGTGTCGGTTCCGTCTAGCGCTTGTTGGGCTTGGGCGTGGGCTTCTGGCCGATGGCGCGTGCAGCCTCGGCGGCGGCGCGCAATTCCTCGGCGATTTCCTCGGCTTCTTCGGGGTCGAAGTCGAGCGGCAGTTCGATCCCGCCCTCGGCCTCGACGTAGATGCGGACCATGCCGGCGTCGGTCGGCCCGATCTGCAGGTTTGCCGCGATCTCGCTGGAGTTGTTGATGCCCATGATCCGTGCTCCCAACTTTGCGGCGGGGGTAGCGGGCGAGGCGGTGCGGCGCAAGGAAAAACCGTCCGGGCGGGCTGGCAAAGGTGCTTGCAATTCGGGGGGAGGGGGGCTAAATCGCCCCGCGAGTGCAGCCTTAGCTCAGTTGGTTAGAGCACCAGATTGTGGATCTGGGGGTCCCCCGTTCGAGCCGGGGAGGCTGTACCATTCTCTCCTTTCTTCCATCTGTCAGTCGGTCCCGGCGTTGGCTGGTTGCAGCGCGATGATGCGCCGCAAGAGGTCGATAGGACAGGACGTCCTGCAGGTCGAAGGTGGGCGAGCCTGGACAAGAAATTCGACGGGACGCCGGGGGGTGAAGTGACGCAGGGCGGACCGGGAACCTGCCCTGTCGCCAGTGGTTCTTGAACCAATGGCGCACCACTGGCGACCCCCGGGGATACTGGGTGGAAAGCGCGAACGCGCCAAACCAGCCCTTTCAGCTGAACAACCTGCCGTGTGGCGTGTTCTCACCTTGCGAGGAGGAGCCGCGATGCGGGGTGGCGCTGTGCTGACCGCCCCCTGTCGCCGTCCTTGGCAGCGAGACGTCGTGGACGCCTGTCGCTGCCCGTTGACAGAATCTGCCCGCAGCCTCAGAAGCGCGGGGCCTTCTGCGTGCCGACCGGGATTTCGCCGCCATGACCCGTCCTGCCGACGACCAGAGCTTTCAGCGTGCCTCGGCGGTCATCCCGCGCGGCGTGGCGCATTTCCACCTGTCAGGACCAGTCGCCACCCGGGACTTCGCCTTCCTCGCCTTGCCGCGCTTTACGCTGCTGGCTTTCTCGTCGGCCATCGAGCCGTTGCGGATCGCCAATCAGCTGACGCAGCAGCCGTTGTACCGCTGGCGGCTGGTCAGCATGGACGGGGGGGCGGTCGAAAGTTCGGCCGGGGTGCGGATCGAGGTGGATCAGGGGTTGCAGCCCCTGGGCCGCGAGACGACGGCCATCGTCTGTTCGGGCACCGACGCCAGCCAGGCGGCAGATCGCAAGGTACTGGGTTGGCTGCGTGATCATGCGAGGAAGGGCGGCGGCTTGGGCGCGATCTGCACCGGGGCCTATACGCTGGCACGCGCGGGGCTTCTGGGCGACGACAGCCCGGCCGTCCACTGGGAGAACCGCCCGGCCTTCCGCGAGCTTTTCGACGTGGAGCCGCTGCAACAGATCTATGTCATCGGCCGCAAGCATTTCTCGTGCGCGGGCGGCGAGGCTGGGGTCGACCTGATGCTGGCGCTGATTGCCCAGGACCACGGGCAGAAGCTGGCGGATGCCGTGGCCGAGATGTGCCTGCACAGCCGCCGGCGCGAGGCGAACGCCACGCAGAAGGCCGCCTTTCCCGCGCCGATGGCTGCGCGGCATCCCGCAGTGGCGCGCGTGATTGCCGCGATGAAGGCCAATATCGCCACGCCGCTGGACCGCGAGCAGCTGGCCGGGGTCTTCGGCCGCTCGCCCCGGCACCTGGAGCGCATCTTCCAGTCGGTCCTGCAAGAGACCCCCAAGGGTCACTACCTGGGCCTGCGGCTGGAAGAGGCGCGGAACCTTCTGGCCGACACCACCCTGTCGATCCTTGAGGTGGCAATCGCCACCGGGTTCAACTCGCGGTCCAGCTTTTCGAAAGCCTACCGCAAGCGTTTCGGCACCAGCCCGGCCCGTTACCGCTAGGCCCGCCCTGCGCGACACCGGCGGCGGGCTTCACCCGGACCAGGTCGACAGCTAAGGTGCCCACCCCTAGCTTTCGAGGATTCGCATGAGCCTGACCCAGATCCCCCGCCTGATTGCCACGGAAATCAGCGCGACGCCGCAACAGGTAACGGCGGCGGTGGAGCTTCTGGATGGGGGCGCCACGGTGCCCTTCATCGCGCGCTACCGCAAGGAGGTGACGGGGGGCCTGGACGACACCCAGCTGCGCAAGCTGGAGGAACGGCTGGGTTATCTGCGCGAGCTTGAGGCGCGGCGCGGGGCGATCCTGTCCTCGATCACCGAGCAGGGCAAGCTGACGGATGCCTTGGCGAAATCCATCGCCGGGGCGGTGACGAAGGCCGAGCTGGAAGACATCTACCTGCCCTACAAGCCCAAGCGCCGCACCAAGGCGATGATCGCGCGCGAGGCGGGGTTGCAGGGGCTGGTCGACGCGATCTTGGCGAACCGATCAGCGGACCCAGTGGCTTTGGCGGGCGGGTTCCTGTCCGAAGGCTTCCCGGA
Source organism: Tabrizicola sp. (assembly GCF_030694085.1). Classification (GTDB taxonomy): domain Bacteria; phylum Pseudomonadota; class Alphaproteobacteria; order Rhodobacterales; family Rhodobacteraceae; genus Tabrizicola. Next base: position 77,872 of record NZ_JAUXZE010000093.1, read on the forward strand.
TGCCAAGGCGGCGCTGGAGGGCGCGCGCGACATCGTGGCCGAGGGGTTGAGCGAGGACGCCGCGCTGCTGGGACGTCTGCGCGACCACATGCGAAAGGTGGGGAAGCTTGCGGCGAAGGTCGTGGCGGGGAAAGAGGCGGCGGGGGCAAAGTTCTCGGACTATTTCGCGCATACCGAGGAGTTTTCCCGCGTGCCCAGCCACCGCGCGCTGGCGATGTTCCGGGGGCGGAACGAGGATTTCCTGACGCTGGACCTGGAGGTGGATGCCGATGCGCCCCGCGGCGAAAGCCCGCCCGAACGGGCCTGTGGGGCGGCGGTGGGGGCCTCGGGGTCGGGTCCGGGAGACAAGTGGCTGCGCGATGCGGCGGCCTGGGCCTGGCGGGTGAAGCTGAAGACCAGCCTTATGCTGGACCTGATGGCTGACCTGCGCGAGGCAGCAGAGGCCGAGGCGATCCGGGTCTTCGCGCGAAATCTGAAGGACTTGCTGCTGGCGGCCCCGGCTGGGGGGAAGGCAACGATGGGCCTCGATCCGGGTATTCGCACCGGGGTGAAGGTGGCCGTCGTGGATGCGACAGGCAAGGTCGTGGCGACGGATACGGTCTATCCGTTCCAGCCGAAGAATGACGTGCGCGGTGCACAGATGGCCATTGCGAAGGCGATCGGGCAGCACGGGGTGAAGTTGATCGCCATCGGCAACGGCACCGCCAGCCGCGAGACGGAAAAGCTCGTCGCGGACCTTCTGGCGCTGCTGCCTGCGGGGGCGGAAAAGCCGACGAAAGTGATCGTGTCCGAGGCGGGGGCCTCGGTCTATTCGGCCTCCGAACTGGCTGCGCGGGAGTTCCCCGATCTGGACGTGTCCTTGCGCGGGGCGGTGTCGATTGCGCGGCGCTTGCAGGACCCGCTTGCCGAACTGGTGAAGATCGAGCCGAAAGCCATTGGCGTGGGCCAATACCAGCATGATGTGGACCAGCACCGGCTGGGCAAGTCGTTGGAGGCGGTGGTGGAAGACGCGGTGAACGCGGTGGGGGTCGACCTGAACACCGCCTCCGCCCCCTTGCTGGCGCGGGTATCGGGGGTGGGACCGGGGCTGGCCGAGGCCATAGTGGCGCATCGGGATCAGAACGGGCCGTTTGCCACGCGGAAGGACCTCTTGAAGGTCGCTCGACTGGGGCCGAAGGCGTTTGAACAGGCGGCGGGATTCCTGCGGATCAGTGGGGGGAAGGAGCCGCTGGATGCCTCATCCGTGCACCCGGAAGCCTATGATGTGGCACGGAAGATCGTTGCGGCCTGCGGACGGGACATCCGGGCAATCATGGGCGATGGGTCGGCGTTGAAATCCTTGAACCCGGCGAGTTTCGTGGACGAACGGTTCGGCCTGCCCACGGTGAAGGACATCCTGTCGGAGCTGGAAAAGCCGGGGCGGGACCCTCGACCCTCTTTCAAGACGGCGACCTTTGCCGACGGGGTGGACGAGATCGGGGATCTGAAACCCGGCATGGTTCTGGAAGGAACAGTGACGAACGTTGCGGCCTTCGGCGCCTTCGTCGACATCGGGGTGCATCAGGACGGGCTGGTGCATGTAAGCCAGCTGTCGGACAGCTTCGTCAAGGACCCGCATGCGGTGGTGAAGGCCGGGGATGTGGTCAAGGTCCGGGTGGTCGAGGTCGACGTGCCTCGCAAAAGGATCGGGCTGACGATGAAGTCGGATGGCGGCGCCAGCGCAAAGGATCAAGCGCGCGAGCGGGGGCCGGGGCCGCAAAAGCCGGTGCGGGGGCCGATGCAGTCGGGGCCTGCGACTGGCGGAAATGCTTTCGCGGATGCGTTGAAGGGCAAGTTCGGGCGGTAGTGGGGGCAAAATCCTGAAGTAAGGATTTTGGCAAATTTCTTCCTCAAGAAATTTGGGTCGCGCCCCGGTCAGGCCGCAGCGCCCCCGACGGTCAGCCCCTGGATCAGCAGCGTCGGCTGGCCGACGCCGACCGGCACCCATTGCCCGGCCTTGCCACAGTTGCCGATGCCGGGGTCAAGCTTCAGGTCGTTGCCGATGGCGCGGATGCCTTTCAGCGCCGTCGCGCCGTCGCCGATCAGGGTGGCACCCTTCACCGCCTCGCCCACGACGCCGTTCCGAACCCGGTAGGCTTCGGTGCAGCTGAACACGAACTTGCCCGACGTGATGTCGACCTGTCCGCCTCCGAAGCCCACGGCATAAAGGCCGTCCTTGAGGCTTGCCACGATCCCGGCAGGGTCGTCCTTGCCTGAAAGCATATACGTATTGGTCATCCGGGGCATGGGGATATGCGCAAAACTTTCGCGCCGCCCGTTGCCTGTGGGGGCCACGCCCATCAGGCGGGCGTTCTGGCGGTCCTGCATGTAGCCCACCAGCACTCCGTCCTCGATCAGCACATTCCTGGCCGATGGCGTGCCCTCGTCATCGATGGAGATACTGCCACGCCGGTCGGGAATTGTGCCGTCGTCAAGGACAGTAACGCCCCTTGAGGCGATCTGTTTCCCTAGAAGACCGGCGAAGGCCGAGGTTTCCTTGCGGTTGAAGTCGCCTTCCAGCCCGTGACCGATGGCTTCATGCAACAGGATGCCGGGCCAGCCGGGGCCGAGAACGACGTCCATCACACCGGCCGGAGCCTCGACTGCGCCAAGGTTGACCTGGGCGATGCGCAGGGCTTCGGCGATCATGGGCTTCCAGGTTTCGGGCGACATCAGCTGCGCAAGACCGTGGCGGCCGCCCTGACCCATGCCGCCCTGTTCGCGGCGACCGTTTTCTTCCAGCATCACGCTGACATTGATCCGGGCCATCGGGCGGATGTCGGCGATCCGGGTGCCCTCGGGGCGGAGGATCTCGACCTCTTGCAGGCTGGCCGAGAGGGTGGCGGAGACCTGCACGACGCGGGGGTCCAATGCGCGGGCATAGGCGTCAATCTCGCGCAGAAGCTCGATCTTCACCGGGAAGGCGGCGTCGGCCATCGGGTCGTCGGCGCGGTAAAGCCGGGTGTTGGTGCCGCGCGGGGGGGCTGCAAGCGTGCCGCCGCCTGCACCCACCGCAAGGCGGGCGGTCTCGGCCGCGCGGCGGAGCGCGGTTTCGGTGATCTCGGTCGAATGGGCGTAGCCGGCAACTTCGCCCCGGACGGCGCGAAGACCAAAGCCTTGCGACGCGTCATAGGTCGCCTGTCGGATGCGGCCATCGTCAAGGACAATGGACTCGGCCCGGCGGCGTTCGAGGAACAACTCGCCATCGTCGGCCCCTTCGGTCGCCGCGCGCAAGGTGGCAAGGGCGGCGGCCTCGTCAAGGTGGGTCTCGAACGGGCGGAAGGGGGCGTCGGTCATGGAAAGGGCTTTCTGGAAGGGCAGGGTGCAGAGATGGGCCGCGGCGGGGACCGGGTCAAGGTGTCACGGCCCGGTCGATGAAATCCGCCCCTTCCGCCCAGGTGGCGGGATCAAACAGGGCCTCATGCCCCACCGGGCCGAGGGAGAGGAAGGTCTTGGGATCCTCTGCGGCGTCGAAGAGGCGGCGGCCGAACCCCGGCGGGATCACCTTGTCGGCCTCGCCATGCAGGATCAGGATCGGCGCGCGGACCGCACCGATGTGGTCGCGCGAACGGAACTGGTCCTTCATCAAGAGACCCACGGGCAGCCAGGGATAGGCCACGCGGGCCAGGTCGACGGCGGCGGAGTAGGGCGCCTCCAGCACCACGGCGCCGACCGGGTTCGCCGCTGCAAGTTGAACAGCGATGCCGGTGCCGAGCGATTCTCCGACCAGGACGATCCTTCCGGGCTGAAGCCCCTGGGTCCGCAGATGGTCATAGGCGGTCTTCGCGTCCGTCAGAAGCCCGGTTTCGCTCGGTGATCCGCTGGAGCCGCCGTAGCCGCGCCAGGACAGAAAGGCCACGCCAAGCCCGCGCGACTGGTAGAAGGCGAAACGGTCGGCGCGGTCTGCGATCTCGCCCCCGTTGCCGTGCAGGAACAGCACGGTGGGCCGATCCGCGCGGGGCGGGCTGGTCCACAGAACGATGGATTCGCCATCCGGGGTGGCAAGGACGACCCGGTCGACGCCGGCAAGACCCACGGCCTGAGGTGCGGGGTCGCGGCGGGTAGGGAAATACTGCAGGTCCCGCTGCCACAGATACATGCCGGACAACAGGGTTGCGTAGAGGACGCCGAAGGTGACGAGGGTCAGCTTTAGGATGGCCAGGGCAGGTATCTCCAAGGGGCAAAGGCGCGATTTGTCGCGACGGTTTTGCTTGTCGCGGTCAAGCTAATATGGTTTGAGGGCCGTGGGAAACAGCGGGATTCTGACCCTTCGTCGGGTCCCTTGAAAGCGGCGCAAAGCCGCGACGTGAACGGGAACAAAAGCATGCGTCTTTCGACAGTGATCGGCGGGATCGCCGCAGCAGGGATGACCACGCTGGTGGCAGGGCCGGCCCTTGCGCAGCAAGCTCTTGAAATCATTGGGCAGCCTGTGCCGGGTGGGATCGACTTCCAGCCCTCGGCGACCGAGCTGAAGCATGACATCGTCTGGCTGGACACGATGATCAACTACATCATCGGCGCAATCGTGATCTTCGTGACCGCGCTTCTGATCTACACGATCGTCCGCTTCAACCGCCGCGCCAATCCGACCCCGGCCCGCTTCACCCACAACAGCCCTCTGGAAGTGGCGTGGACGATCATCCCGATCGTGATCCTGGTCTTCATCGGCGCGTTCTCGCTGCCGATCCTGTTCAAGCAGCAAGAAATTCCAGTGGGCGAGGTCACCATCAAGGCGACCGGCAACCAGTGGTACTGGGCCTACGAATACGTCGACGAGGGCATCGCTTTCGACAGCTACATGATCGGCTCGCCCGCGACCGGCGGCAGCAACATGTTGACCCCCGAGGTCGAGGCGCAGCTGAAGGCCGCGGGCTATGGCAAAGAACAGTTCCTGCTGGCCACCGACACCGCCGTCGTCGTGCCGGTGGGCAAGGTCGTCGTGGTGCAGGTCACCGCCTCGGACGTGATCCATTCCTGGAAGATCCCGGCCTTCGGCGTGATGCAGGATGCGGTTCCCGGCCGCACCGCCGCGCTGTGGTTCAAGGCGGACCAGGAAGGGATCTTCTTCGGTCAGTGCTCGGAAATCTGCGGGCAGATGCACGCCTACATGCCGATCACCGTGAAGGTCGTGTCGGAAGCGGCTTACGCGCAGTGGCTTGAGAAGGCCAAGGCGGGCGATGTCCAGCTTTCCAGCGTGGAAGTCCCGGCTGCGGTCGAAGTGGCCTCGAACGACTGAGGTCAGTCAACAAAAATGCAGGATACGGGGCTTGGCGTGGGTCAGGCCCCTCCTGTCTGAAACGGAACCGTAATGAGCGATACCACAGCATATCAGGGCGCAGGCGCCACCCCGTATGAGCCGGGGTTTGGCGATTATGTGCAGCTTCTGAAGCCCCGCGTGATGTCGCTTGTCGTCTTCACCGCTTTGGTTGGCCTGCTGGTTGCTCCCGTCCATCTGCACCCGGTGGAAGCCTTCTCGGCCATTCTGTTCATCGCACTTGGGGCAGGGGCCTCGGGGGCGCTGAACATGTGGTGGGACGCCGACATCGACGCGGTGATGAAGCGCACGGCGCGCCGTCCGGTCCCCGCCGGCAAGGTCGCCGGGGGCGAGGCGCTGGGACTGGGAATGGCCCTGTCCGGGATCAGCATCGTGATGCTGTGGCTGGCGACGAACTGGCTGGCGGCGGCGCTACTTGCCTTCACGATCTTCTTCTACGCCGTCGTCTATTCGATGTGGCTGAAACGCTCGACCCCGCAGAACATCGTGATCGGTGGCGCGGCCGGTGCCTTCCCGCCGATGATCGGCTGGGTTGCGGCAACGGGCAACGTCTCGGTCGAGGCGTTCCTGATGTTTGCCTTGATCTTCATGTGGACCCCGCCGCACTTCTGGGCTTTGGCGCTGTTCATGAAGGAAGACTACCATACGGCGGGCGTGCCGATGCTGACGGTGACGCATGGCCGCAAGGCGACGCGGGCGCATATCCTGGTCTACACGCTCCTGTTGGTCCCCGTGGCGCTGGGCGCGGCGGTGACTTCGATCGGCGGGCCGTTCACGCTGGCCGTCGCCGTGGTGCTGAACGCCTGGTTCGTCGTCGGTGCCTGGCGCATCTGGCGGCGGGACGAGGCAGTGGCCGAGGCGGACAAGTATGCCGTCGAAAAGGCCTTCTTCCGCTTCTCGCTCCTGTATCTGTTCCTGCATTTCGCGGCCTTCCTAGTGGAGCTGGCGTTGAAATCCGCAGGGCTTGGGGGCTGGTGAGATGACCTTCCGCCCCGAACACGAACTTCACAAACGCCGCTTCAGCCGGAACCTGGGTCTCGGCCTGACGCTGGTGGCTTTTGTGGTGTTGGTCTTTGCGCTGACCGTGGTCAAGGTGCAGCGCGGCGATCCGCTGCAGGGATACGACCATACCTACCAACCGGCCTTGCTGCCGAAGGTGGAGACCCAGCCATGATCTTCCCGCGTCTTCAGGGCAACAACCGGACGCTGGCCCTGCTGGTCTCGATGGTTGTCACGCTGACCTTTACCACCATCGTGATCATACCGCCCTTTTACGACTGGTTTTGCCGCGTCACCGGTTTCGGCGGCACGACCGCAGTCGCGGAAACCGGGGCCGATACGGTGCTGGACCAGACGGTGAAGGTCCGCTTCGACGCCTCGCTGGAACAGGGGATGCCCTGGACCTTCAAGCCGGTCGTCCGCTCGATGGAAGTTCGGATCGGCGAAACCGGTCTGGCCTTCTATGAGGCGCACAACCCGACCGACCGCCCCGTCGCGGGCACGGCCAGCTTCAACGTCTATCCCTATGCGGCTGGCGGCTATTTCACCAAGATCGAATGTTTCTGCTTCACCGAACAGGTGCTGCAACCCGGCGAGACGGTGCAGATGCCGGTCAGCTTCTACGTCGATCCCGCTATGGTCGAGGATATCGAGGGGCAGTTTGTGCACGAGATCGTGCTGAGCTATACCTTCCACGAAACTCCGCTGCCCGATGAACAGGCAGCCCTGCAAACGCCCGCTGCGGACAACGCATCCGTAGTGAACTGAGAAAAGACAAAGAGGGAACCGCCGGCATGGCACACGCAAAGAACCACGATTACCACGTCCTGCCCCCATCGATCTGGCCGTTTTTCGGCGCGGTCGCCGGCTTCGTGATGCTGTTCGGTTCGGTCCTGTGGATGCATGGCTCCGGCCCCTGGCTGGGGCTGATCGGCCTCGCCGGGGTGCTGTACGTCATGTACGCCTGGTGGTCGGAAGTGGTGCATGAAAGCCAGGTCGGGGACCATACCCCGGTCGTCCGCCTGGGCCTGCGCTACGGCTTCATCCTGTTCATCATGTCGGAAGTGATGTTCTTCTCGGCCTGGTTCTGGACCTTCTTCAAGCACCGCCTGTATCCGATGGGGCCGGACAGCCCGGCCATCGACGGTGTCTGGCCGCCCGCCGGGATCGAGACCTTCGATCCCTGGCACCTGCCCTTCATCAACACGCTGATCCTGCTCCTGTCGGGTTGTGCCGCGACCTGGGCACACCACGCCCTGGTGCACGAAAACAACCGCCGCGACCTGGTGAACGGTCTGATCATCGCCATCGGTCTTGGCGTGATCTTCACCGCGATGCAGGCTTACGAATACAGCCACGCCGCCTTCGGCTTTGCCGGGAACATCTATGGCGCGTCCTTCTTCATGGCGACCGGTTTCCACGGCTTCCACGTCATCATCGGCACGATCTTCCTGACCGTCTGTCTGATCCGCGCGCTGAAGGGCCATTTCACCCCGGAAAAACACGTCGGTTTCGAGGCCGCTGCCTGGTACTGGCACTTCGTCGATGTGGTCTGGCTGTTCCTGTTCGCCGCGATCTACGTCTGGGGTCAGGGCTGATCCTCAGCAACTGAACGCCTCTCCAGCGCGGGCCTTCGGGCCTGCGCTGTCATTTCCGGGGGATGCATGCGCCGCTATCTTTTTCCCGTCATCCTGGGGGTCTCCGGGGTCGTCGTCCTGATGAGCCTGGGTTTCTGGCAGCTGGACCGGGCGGAGGAAAAGCGCGTCTACCTTGACGAGATCGAGATACGGATCGCCAATGCGCCGATCCCGCTGCCCGCAGTGCCCGAGGAGGGGCCGCACAAGTTTCAGGCGGTGACGGTCGAGGGGCAGTTCACGGGCGAGTATCTGGAGGTGCTGGCCGGCCAGAAGGGCGCCAGCCCCGGCGTCATGGTGATCGAGGCCTTCGCTCTGCCGGATGGCCGCCGGATCATGGTCCAGCGCGGCTTCGTCGAGGAGGAGGCGCGTAGGGTCCCGCGCCCACCGCACGAGGCGAAGGTCGAAGGCAACCTGCACTGGCCGGACGACAGCAGCAGCTCCACCCCGCCGCCGGATCAGAAGACGGGACTGTGGTTTGCCCGCGACGTCCCGGCGATGGCCGCCAGGCTGGGCACAGAGTCGACACTTATTGTCGCCAGCGCGCCAACCGGTGACGGGATCGCGCCGATGCCGGTGGATACCTCGGGTATACCCGACAACCATTGGGGCTATGCGATCCAGTGGTTCCTCTTGGCGGCGACCTGGGCGGGGATGACACTGTTCCTGCTCTGGCGTATCAGGACGCGGAAGGTTTGAAGGCGACAGCGATGCAGTACATCTCGACCCGCGGCACGGCGCCGGTTCTGGGCTTTGGCGAAGCGATGATGACGGGCCTGGCCCGCGATGGTGGGCTTTACGTGCCCCAGACCATCCCGGTGCTGACCAGGGCCGAGATTGCGGCGCTGGCAGGCGCGCCCTACGAGGAGGTCGCGTTCAAGGTGATGCGGCCCTATCTGGGCGGGTTCTTCGCCGACGACGAGTTCCGGGGCCTGATCGCCAAGGCCTACCAGGGCTTCCACCACGCCGCCCGTGCGCCGATGGTGCAGCTGGGGTCGAACCACTTCCTGCTGGAGTTGTTCCACGGGCCGACCCTGGCCTTCAAGGACTTCGCCATGCAGCTGATCGGCCAGATGATGCAGGCGGCACTGGCCAAGACCGGCGAGCGGATCACAATCGTCGGCGCGACCAGCGGAGACACCGGCTCGGCGGCGATGGAGGCGTTCCGGGGGCTGGCGAACGTCGATGTGTTCATCCTCTTCCCGCATGGCCGCGTCAGCGAGGTACAGCGGCGGCAGATGACGACGCCGTCCGAGGCGAACTGTCATGCTTTGGCCATCGACGGCGATTTCGACGAGGCGCAGGCCCGCGTGAAGGACATGTTCAACGACTTCGCTTTCCGCGACGGGGTGCGGCTGGCCGGAGTGAACAGCATCAACTGGGCGCGGGTGCTGGCGCAGGTGGTCTATTACTTCTACGCGGGCACGGCCCTGGGTGCGCCGCACCGCGAGGTCAGCTTCACCGTGCCCACGGGCAACTTCGGCGACATCTTCGCGGGCTACATCGCCAATCGGATGGGGCTGCCCATCGACAAGCTGGTGATCGCGACCAACCAGAACGACATCCTTGACCGCGCCTTGCGGTCGGGCGACTACCGAACCAACGGGGTCAAACCCTCGATCAGCCCGTCGATGGACATCCAGGTGTCCTCGAACTTTGAACGCGCGCTGTTTGATGCCTATGATCGGGACGGCGCGGCGATTGCGGCGCTGATGGGCGAGATGAAGGCGGGCGGATTCTCCATTTCCCAAGGGGCCATCGACAGTCTGCGCGCGACCTTTGCCTCTGGCCGTTGCGACGAAGACGAGACGTTGGCGGTGATCGCGCGGCACTGGAAAACGACCGGCGAACTTCTCTGCCCGCACACCGCTGTGGGGGTGAAGGTCGCCGAAGAGCATGTTGGCGGCGCTCCGATGATCACGCTGGCGACCGCACATCCCGCAAAGTTCCCTGACGCCGTGCAGCGCGCCACGGGCAACCGTCCCGGCCTGCCGCCGCATATGGCGGATCTTTTCGACAAGCCGGAACGGGTGACGCGGGTGCCGAACGACCTTGCGGCCCTGCAGACCCTAGTTCGCGAAAGGATTGCCCACTGATGCAGCGCCTGCACACCCTGCCCAACGGGTTCCGCATCGTGACCGAAGCGATGCCGGGGCTGCAATCCGCCTCGGTCGGCGTTTGGGTCGAGGCCGGCGGGCGGCACGAGACGCCCGAACAGAACGGCATCGCGCATTTCCTTGAGCATATGGCCTTCAAGGGTACCCGGCGGCGGTCCGCCCTGCGGATCGCCGAGGAAATCGAGGATGTGGGGGGCTACATCAACGCCTACACCAGCCGCGAGATGACCGCCTATTATGCCCGCGTGTTGTCGCAGGACGTGGTGATGGCGCTGGACGTGATTTCGGACATCGTGCTGAACCCGGTGTTCCGCAAGGCCGACATCGAGACCGAGCGTCACGTGATCCTGCAAGAGATCGGGCAGGCGCTGGACACGCCCGACGACATCATCTTCGACTGGCTGCATGAAGTCAGCTACCCCGACCAGCCCTTCGGCCGCACCATCCTGGGCCCGGAAGAGCGGGTGTCGTCCTTCCGCAAGGCCGACTTCGAAGGCTTCACCGGCGCGCACTACGGCCCCGACCAGATGATCCTGTCGGCGGCAGGGGGCGTGGAGCACGACGCCATCGTGGCCGCGGCAGAGCGCATCTTCGGCGGGCTGAAGCCGGTGGGGGCCTCGAAGGTCGAAGCCGCGCGCTTCGTCGGGGGCGAGCGGCGCGAGGTCAAGGACCTGGAACAGGTGCATTTCGCGCTGCAGTTCGAAGCGCCCGGCTACCGCGACGACAAGGTCTACACCGCTCAGGTCTATTCGACGGCGATGGGGGGCGGCATGTCGAGCCGCCTGTTCCAGAAGATCCGCGAGGATCGGGGGCTGTGCTATTCGATCTATGCCCAGTCTTCGGCCTATGAGGACACCGGGCAGATCACCGTCTATGCCGGCACGTCGGAGGCCGAGATCGGCGAGTTGACGCAACTGACCATTGCCGAGCTGAAGCGGGCCGCCGACGACATGACCGAGGCCGAGGTCGCGCGGGCGCGGGCACAGTTGCGGGCGGGGCTTCTGATGGGGCTGGAAAGCCCGTCCAGCCGCGCCGAGCGCAATGCGCGACTGTTGTCGATCTGGGGCCGGGTGCCGGACGTGGCCGAGGCCGTGGCGAAGATCGACGCGGTCGACACCGCCGCCGTGCGCGGCTATGCGGCCGAGCTGACGGCGGCGAAGGCAGCACTGGCGATCTACGGGCCGGTCGCCCGCGCACCGGGCATCGACGAGGTCCGCACGGGACTTGCCGCCTGATGCTGGGCCTCAAGCGCCGTGTGAGGGTGGAGACGGAGCGGATGACGCTGCGGCTGCCCGAACATGGCGATTGGCGGCAATGGTCGGACCTGCGAGAGGCCTCGGCGGAGTTTCTGGTGAAATGGGAGCCGGTCTGGGCAAACGACCACCTGACGCGGCGGGCCTTCACCAATCGCGTCTACTGGGCGCAGCGCGCAGAATCGCAGGGCCAGGCGTTGCCGATGCTGCTTATCCGGCGCGCGGACCAGCAGCTTCTGGGCGCGCTGACGCTGGACAATATTCGCCGGGGGCCGTCGCAGACCGGCACCTTCGGCTACTGGATCGGCGAGCCCTTCGCGCGACAGGGCTATATGCGCGAGGCGATCCTGGCCTTGACCCACCACGCCTTCACCCGGATGGACCTGTCGCGGCTGGAGGCCGCCTGCCTGCCGGAAAACGCGGCCTCGCGCGGGGTGCTGGAGAAGTGCGGCTTCAAGTATGAAGGCGTCGCGCAGAGTTACCTGCAGATCAACGGGCGCTGGCGGAACCATGTGCTTTACGCCAACCTGCGGGGGGACCGGCGCGGGCGGACGGACGTCGGCTGACGGTTCGGGCGGTGGTCGAATTGAGCGCCTTGGCAGGCGCGAAGGCTCTTGGTCTCGCGGTTTTGCGTGAAGGACGCAAAACCGCTCGGAGATGCTCCGCAGGGGATATTTGAGCAAATGTGAAAGGCATCCCGGATGGCCGTTCGTGTCGCACTTCTGCGGGGAGTGAATGTATCGGGCGCGGGAAAACTGCCGATGGCGGAGTTTCGCGCGATGCTGGAGGAATTGGGATACGGCGGGGTGCAGACCTACATCCAGTCCGGCAACGCGGTCTTCGAGAGCGACCTTGCCGCGCCGGTCCTGGAGAGAATGATCGAGGACGCGGTGGCCGCGCGGTTCGGTTTTGCGCCGGAAACCTTTCTGCGGACAGCCGATGAGATCCGCGATGCGTTGGCTGATCATCCGTTTGCCGACGCGGACCCCGCGCGTGTGCATGTCTTCTTCCTGCGCGGTACGCCAACCCCGGATGAGGCGAAGCTGCGCGCGCTGGCCCTGCCGGGGGATGGCTGGCACGTCGGGCCGCGCCGTTTCACTCTGCACACCCCAGTGGGCATCGGCCGGTCGCAGTTGGCCGCGAAGCTTCCGCTGCAAGGGCCGATGACTGCCCGGAATCTGCGCACGATTGCCGCTTTGGCCGCCTTGGTGGGGTGATCGCGCATCCGTGATCGCCCCTGTGCGTGACGCAAGGACAATCCGGGTTACCCTTCGATGAAACTGGAGGTGACCATGCGCCTGCTAGCTGCCCTTGTCCTGCTTGCCACGCCCGGAGTGGCACAGGACCGCATCCCGTCGCACTGCATTGCCGTGGCGGCGGGTGCGCCCTTGGTGGTTCCCGTGGCGCTGGAGGAGGGTCTGGAGCCTGACAGCATCCTGATCCGCTACATTGACCATGCGAGTTTTGCCATAGTCACGGCAGATGGAACGGTGGCGGTGACGGACTACACCGGATACCTTGGCAGCTCGGATCTGGTGCCGGACGTGGTCACCATGAACAACGCCCATTCGACGCATTGGACCGCTGCGCCGGACGCCCGCATCCCGCATGTGCTGTCTGGTTGGGGCGAAGGGGTGGCTGCGGCGGATCACCGGCTGGATCTGGGGTCGATGCTGGTGCGGAATGTCACGACCGACACCCGCGGCCCGTTCGGAGAGGGTGCGCGCCGCGACGGCAACTCGATCTTCATCTTCGAGGCCGGGGGGCTTTGCATCGGCCATCTGGGCCACCTGCACCAGATCCCCTCGGACGAGCAATATGCGGCGATCGGGCGGCTGGACGTGGTGATGGTGCCGGTGGATGGCGGCTACACCATGCGGATGCAGGACATGGCAGGAGTGGTGAAGCGGTTGCGGTCCTCGGTCGTGATCCCGATGCACTGGTTCAGCCGGTCCTCGCTGGACCGGTTCCTTGCCGAAATGGCGGCAGAGTTCACCGTGGTCGAGACCGGCGGCGCGCAGATCGCACTGTCGCTGGACGATCTGCCGTCTCAGCCGACGATCATGGTGCTGGAACCGGCCTATCTCGACTAGCCTCTCCGGCTGCCCTTGATATGAAGGGCGGGAAGGAGACGCCGATGCTGAACCCCTGCGATCCCGGTTTCGTCGCAACGCTGTCGGCGCTTCTGCCCGAGGGCACCCTGTCCATACCCGAACCGCGGCATCTGGAGGAGCCACGGGGACGCTGGACCGGCCAGGCCGGGGTGCTTGTGCGGCCCTGGACCACGGCAGAGGTGGCGGCGGTTGTGCGGGCCTCGGCGGCTGGGCGGGTGGGCGTGGTGCCGGTCAGCGGCGGGACGGGGCTGGTAGGGGGGCAGATCATGACCTCTGGTCCGGCGCCGGTCCTGCTGTCGCTGGAGCGGATGACGGCACTGCGCGGGGTCTGGCCCGAAGAGAACGCGCTGGTGGTCGAGGCCGGGATGGTGCTGGCCGACGTTCAGGCTGCGGCAGAGCAGGTGGGACGGCTCTTTCCGCTGAGCCTGGCGTCGGAGGGAAGCTGCCGGATTGGCGGGAACCTGGCGGCCAATGCCGGGGGGACGGCGGTTCTGCGCTACGGCAATGCGCGCGACCTGTGCCTTGGGCTGGAGGCGGTATTGCCGGACGGAAGTGTCTTCAATGGCCTGACGCGGCTGCGGAAGGACAATGCGGGGTATGACCTGAGGCACCTCTTGATCGGGTCGGAAGGGACACTTGGCGTGATCACGGCAGCAAGCCTGAAGCTGTATCCGCGGCCTGCGGCCAGGGTGGTGGCGCTGCTGGCGGTGCCGTCGCCTGCGGCGGCGCTTGCGCTGCTGGCGCTGTGTGGCGAGCGGGCTGCGGGGATGATCTCGGCTTTCGAGCTGATCCATCGGATCGGGTTTGACTTCCTGGCCGAGACCGGCTTCCCGTTGCGTGCGCCCTTCGACCCAGTGCCTGAATGGCTGGTGCTTCTGGAACTGGAACTGCCCGTGGGCCACGAGCCAGAAGTGACGATGGCCGGGCTTTATGAGGCGGGGGCCGAGGCTGGGCTGCTGACCGACGGGGTGATCGCGACGTCGGAGACGCAGGCGGAGGCGATCTGGGCTTTGCGCGAGACGATCCCTTTGGCGAACCGGAAGGTGGGGGCGGTGTCGAGCCATGACATCTCGTTGCCACTGTCGGCGATCCCGGGCTTCATTCTTGATGCGCCACGGGCGATTGCGGGGCTGGGGGCGTTTCGGGTGAACTGCTTTGGGCATCTGGGGGACGGCAACCTGCACTGGAATGTCTTCCCGGCGCGGGGGCATGCCAAGTCCGAACATGAGGCCGTGCGCGACGAGGTGAAGCGGGTGGTGCATGACATGGTGCACGCCCTGGGCGGGTCGGTCGCGGCGGAACATGGGGTGGGGCGGCTGAAGGTCGCGGACTTGGCGCGCTACGCCGACCCAGGCAAGCTGGCGGCGATGCGGGCGATCAAGTCGGCGCTGGACCCGGTCGGGATCATGAACCCCGGGGCAGTGCTGGGCTGACAGGGCCGCTCGTCGATGAACGTCGTCACTCCTTGCAAGGGGTGCCGTAGTCGCCGAGAAACGCACGAAGTGAATGTGGGATCGTCAGGGGGCTGCGGGAATGAAACATCCCCGCCGCAGGGAACCTGCGACGGGGTGCTTTGGGGGTGTGTGGGTCACGCTGTGGGTAGCAGCGCGGTCAGGGTGGGTAGCCCTGACAAGCACCGGTGTAGGGTGATTCTCTTTAAGGACGGTTAACGGAAGCCCTCTTGGCCGAACGGCGCGCTGATTTCGTCGAAGAAACCAGCCCTTGGTTCTCGAACATCCCTGTGCCGCCAGATCTTGCCGGTGTCAGAGGCCCTCGAACGCGCACAGGGCGTGGACATCCATCCCCATCGTTTCCAGCTTCTTCCGCCCGCCAAGGTCGGGCAAATCAACGACGAAGGCGCAGCCGATGACTTCGGCCCCCAGCCGTTCGATCAGGCGGATGCCGGCCTCGGCGGTGCCGCCGGCGGCAAGGAGGTCATCGACAAGGAGGACTTTCTCCCCTGGCTGCATGGCGTCGTCATGCACCTCGACCACCGCCTCGCCGTATTCCAGCTTGTAGGCTTGACTGATGGTCTGCCCGGGGAGTTTTCCCTTCTTGCGGATCGGGACGAAGCCGGTCGACAACTGGTGCGCCACGGCCCCGCCGAGGATGAAGCCGCGCGCTTCCAGGCCCACGACCTTGTCGATCCGCAGTCCCGCATAGGGCGCGAGAAGCTGGTCCACGCACATCCGAAAGCCGCGCGGATCGGCGAAAAGAGTGGTCACGTCGCGGAAGAGGATGCCTTCGTGCGGAAAGTCGACGATGGTGCGGATGTAGTCCTTGACGGTCTTGCGGGGGGTCATTTCGGGCCTTTCAGAGAACGCGGGCAGCGACGGCGTCGAGTTTTGCCAGCAGATCGGGGTCACGCTTGTCGGGGGCGGTCATGATGGCGTGGGAGAGGGCGCGGTCGCAGCCGTGGGCGCAGGCTTGCCGGTCGGCGTCCATCAGGGCGGGCAGGCGGGTGACCAGGCCACGCGCGGCGGCGGCGTTCGCCTGGACCACGGCAATCACCTGTGCCACGTCCACTGCGCCGTGGCTGTCGTGCCAGCAGTCGTAGTCGGTGACCATCGCGAGGGAGGCGTAGCACAGCTCGGCCTCGCGGGCGAGGCGGGCTTCGGAGAAGCCGGTCATCCCGATCACGTCGGCGCCCCAGGTCCGGTACATCCGGCTTTCCGCGCGGGTGGAGAACTGGGGCCCTTCCATCGACAGGTATGTCGCGCCCTCGTGGACGGTCAGACCTTCGTCGCGGGCGGCCTGCGCAGCCAGCGCGCCGAGGCGGGGGCAGGTCGGGTCGGCAAGGCTGACATGGGCGACGCAGCCGGGGCCGAAGAACGACGGGGGCCGCTGGGTGGTGCGATCGATGTACTGGTCGACGAGGACGAAGTGGCCCGGTTCGTACTCCTCACGGAGGGACCCCACGGCGGAAACGGCGAGGATGTCGGTGCAGCCGAGGCGCTTCAGGGCGTCGATGTTGGCCTGGTAGGGGACGGAGGTCGGCGTGTGGACATGTCCGCGACCGTGGCGGGGCAGGAAGGCGACGGGCAGGCCGTTCAGGCGGCCCACAAGGACCTCGTCGGAAGGCTTGCCCCAGGGGGTCTTGACCTTGACCCAGGAGGCGCCTTCCAGACCGTCGATCTGGTAGACCCCCGATCCTCCGATCACGCCGAGCATGGTCTGCATGGGGGCCTCCCTGGGGCTGGACGGGACGGAGGATAACGGGCCGGCGTGATCCTGTCCACGGTGGACAGATGCGGCGATGGCTGGAATTTCAAGGGGTTGGGCGCAGGCGTTAGGGAAACGTTAGGACTTGGGCGCAGGCAAAATCCTTCGAAGGATTTTGCAAATCTTTTCGAAAAGATTTGCGGCGCCCTCAGGCCTTGCGGGGTTTCACATGCTCGAGGCCCCAGGCAGCAAGGCCCACCATCAGTCCCCAGAAGGCCGCACCGATCCCGAAGGCGGCCATGCCCGAAGCGGTGGTCACCAGGGTCAGCGTGGCCGCGAGACGCTGGTCGGGGTGGGTGAAGGCGGCGCTCAAGGCTCCCAACAGCGGGCCAAGCAGGGCCAGCGCCACCAGGGCCGCGACCACGGGGGCGGGCAGGGCCGCGATGAGTTGCAGTACAGTGGGACTGAGCAGGCCCAGCAGCACCCAGACCCCGGCATAGGCGAGACCGACGATCCAGCGGCGGTCCTTGTCGGGATGGACGTCGGGACCAAGGCAGATCGCGGCGGTGATGGCGGCCATGCTCACGGTATGGGCCCCGAAGAAAGCCGTCACGGTGGAGATCAGGCCGGTGGTGGTCAGCGCGGCCGAGACCGGGGGCTCATACCCTGCGGCGCGCAAGGTGGCGAAGCCCGGCAGGTTCTGCGAGGCCATCGTCACCAGGTACAGCGGCAGGGCGAGGCCGAGGATGACGCCGGGGCGGAAGTCGGGGGTGGTGAATTCCAGAAGCGGAACTGTCAGTCGGAGGCCGGAAAGGTCCGTTCCGGTCAGGAGGCCCAGCGTGATTCCGGTGGCGAAGGCGGCGAGGGTCGCCATCGCGGGGTTCCAGAGCCGGACGATCAGGAAGACTGCAACCATCGGCAGGACAAGCGCGGGGAGGGCCTGCGCGGCGGTTGCGCCCTGCAGGCAGAAGGGAAGGAGGACCCCGGCCAACATTCCTGCGGCGATTCCATCGGGGATGCGGGCGACCAGGGCTCCCAACGGGCGCAGGGCTCCGGTCGCGGCGATGAGGAGGCCGGTCACGACGAAGGCGCCGACGCCCTCGGCGAAACTGATGCCGTCGGTGGCGGCGATGAGAGCGGCTCCGGGAGTGGACCAGGCAAGGACAACCGGGACTTTCGAAGTCCACGAGAGGAGCGCGGAGCCAAGGGCCTTGCCCAGACTGATGGCGAGTAGCCAGCTTGCAGTCTGTTCGGGGGTTGCTCCCAACGCGGTTGCGGCTGCGAGGAGGATCGCGACCGAGGCTGCGTAGCCCACAAGGGCGGCCACGGTGGCGGCAGATAGGACAGAGGCCCGCATGAAGACTCCAAGCGCCTTGAACGGCGGGACTATTTCGTGGGCACCGGCGGGCTGCAAGGGGGGAAAGGCGGCGACCCCCAGGGAGGAGGAGAGGGGGCCGCCGAAGATCGGCGCACCCCGGGAGGAGGATGGGGCGTCCGATGGCGTGCGGGCTTTCGCCCGGAATTGGGGGCGACGGTGCCGGGGAGGAGGGTTGGCACCGTCGCTGGTCCTGTCGGCCCCGGGAGGAGGTGGGGCCTTGGGATGGTTTGCGCGGCGACGCCAGGGAGGAGGAGAGGCGCCGCCGCAGTACCAGGCAACCCGGGAGGAGGTGGGCGCCCGATGTCGTTGGGCCTTTGCGGCCCGGAATTGGGGGCGACGGTGCCGGGGAGGAGGGTTGGCACCGTCGCTGGTCCTGTCGGCCCGGGAGGAGGTGGGGCCTTGGGATGGTTTGCGCGGCGGGACCAGGGAGGAGGGTTGGTCCCGCCGCAGTATCAGACGCCAGGGAGGAGGAGAGGCGTCAGATCAGGTTGGACCGCAAGGTCCGAGGAAGGCGCGGCTTTGCCCAGGGAGGAGGAGGGGCATCGCCGCAATCGTCAGGGTCCAGGGAGGAGGACGGACCCGGACGAAATCTTACTTGCCGTAGGCCGCCTCGCGGGCGATCTCGGTGATCCGCAGGCGCGAGATGCCCAGATCGGTCAGCTCGCGGTCGGTCAGTGCGTTCAGTTCGGCAACCGTCTGCGCGTAGACGCGGCGCTGGGTGATCGCGGTCAGGACAGCGTCCTTCAGATACGCCAGGCGGTCGGCAAAACCCTTGCGGGCGTAGCGGGTGGTGTTCACATAAGCCATGTCACTCAAGCCTCTTCAGTTTGGTCAGCAACGTTCTGTCGCGCTGTTAGGGGTAACATGGACCTCATGCTGCAGATGCACAATACTGGGTCTCGGCAATGCTGCCATGCAGTATACGCATGGCTGTGGTCACGGAAATGTCATGATTTATTAAGGTCTTCGCGGAATTTTTGAGCGTTTGGTCAACGGACCTTGCCCTTCCGCTGAAACGCTACGACCTTAGTGCAAATCTTCAGCGGAGTTGAAACGATGGCGGTGGATCGGAACGATGTGATGCAGGTCCTGGCGGGGGTCGGGCACCCTGGCGGCGGCGATCTTGTCGGTCGGGATCTGATTCGGGCGCTGACCGTCGACGGGGGTGTCGTGCGCTTTGTGATCGAGGCGGCAACGCCTGACGAGGCGCGCGCTTTGGCCCCGGCGCAGGCCGAGGCAGAGGCGAAGCTGAAGGCGGTGCCGGGGGTGACCTCGGTGCAGGTGGTGATGACGGCGCATGGGCCGGCGGCGAAGGCGGCCCCGCCCGGTCTGAAGATCGGCCAGCATCCGACGCCGCAAGCGGGCGGGCCGCAAAGGATCTCGGGGATCGACCGGATCATCGCGGTCGCAAGTGGCAAGGGCGGCGTGGGGAAATCCACGGTCGCGTCGAACCTGGCGGTGGCTCTGGCGCGGCGGGGGCGACGCGTGGGGCTCTTGGACGCTGATATCTATGGGCCAAGCCAGCCGAAGATGATGGGGGTGTCGAAGCGGCCGTCCTCGCCCGATGGCAAGATCATCGAGCCGCTGGTCGCGCATGGGGTGACGATGATGTCGATCGGCCTGATGCTGAAGGAGGACGAGGCCGTGGTCTGGCGCGGGCCGATGTTGATGGGGGCGCTGCAGCAGCTTTTGGGGCAGGTGGCCTGGGGCAAGCTGGATGTCCTGATCATCGACCTGCCGCCCGGGACGGGGGATGTGCAGCTGACGCTGTGCCAGCGGACGCAGTTGACCGGGGCGATTGTGGTGAGCACCCCGCAGGACGTGGCGCTTTTGGATGCGCGCAAGGCGCTGGACATGTTTTCGAAGCTGAAGACGCCGGTGCTGGGGCTGGTCGAGAACATGTCGACTTACATCTGCCCGAACTGCGGGCATGAGGCGCATATCTTCGGCCACGGCGGGGTGGCGGCCGAGGCGGCGAAGCTGGACCTGCCGTTCCTGGGCGAATTGCCGCTGGCGCTGGATGTGCGGGTGGCGGGCGATGCGGGCACGCCGATCGCGGCGACGGACGGTCCGCTGGCCGCGCCCTATCTGGCACTGGCCGACCGGCTGATCGCGGGCGGGATGGGCTGACCCGTCCACCCCTTTCCCAATCGACCGGAAACCCGCCCCTCGTGGCGGGTTTTTGCTTTCGGGGCAGGTTTTGGTTGATTACATACCAACTGGTCGGTATTCTTTGGCGATACTCAGCGAGTCGCCAGGTCGACCGCATGTCCTGAAGGAGGAAGGGAAGATGGCCCACAACATTCGCACCTGCCTGTGGTTCCGCGACGGACGCGGCCCCGAGGCGGCGGCCTTCTATTGCGACCTTATTCCCAACAGCCGGGTCGAGCGCAGCTTTGGTGCCGATGCCGGCATGGGGCCGTTCTCGGTGACGGACTTCACCTTGGCCGGAACGCCCTACCAGATCCTTGACGCGGGTCCGCACTTCACGCTGACCGAGGCCGTGTCGATCAGCGTCGAGACGGACGATCAGGCTGAGTCCGACCGGCTGTGGGATGCGCTGACCGAAGGCGGCGAGGAAAGCGCCTGCGGCTGGCTCAAGGACCGTTTCGGCGTCTCGTGGCAGGTCTTTCCGCGACGGCTGTCGGAATTGACGATGAACAAGGACCCCAAGGTCGCGGCGGCTGCGATGGGCGAGATGATGAAGCAGTCGAAGATCGACATCGCGGCGATCGAGGCGGCGGTGCGGGCGGTGCAGGCATGACGGCCCGGGCAGAGATCGAACAGATGCTGGGCGCCTGGTCCGCAGCGGTCCGCGCCCATGATCTGAACGGTGCGGTCCAGGGCCGCAGCGCCGATATCGTGATGTTCGACGTGCCCGCGCCGTTGCAAGCCAAGGGCATCGACGCCTATCGCGACACCTGGACGCTTTATTTCGGCGACGAAGGCTCTCGTCGGTTCGACCTGCTGGAAACCCACATCGTCGCGGGCGAGGACGTGGGCTGGGTCCGGGCCATCCTGCGCTGCACGACCGATGATGCGCCTGCGGGCCGCTTGACGATGGGCCTTCGGCGCGTCGACGGGCGCTGGGTGGTCGAGCACGAACATCACTCGTTTCCGGTGCCGCAGGCATCGTGACGCGACGCGGTATCGAAAGGACAAGACGGATGCGAACGATCAGGATCATCGAGCATATCTCGCTGGACGGGGTCATCCAGGCCCCTGGCGGGCCGGAGGAGGATCTGACCAACGGCTTCGACTATGGCGGCTGGGCCTTTCCCCATCACGGCGACGAGGCAGGCGGGGCGATCGACGCGGCACAGGGGGTTGGTTTCGATCTTCTGCTGGGCCGGACGACCTATGACATCTTTGCGGGCTACTGGCCGAAGCAGACAGGCCCGATGGCCGACAGCCTGAACGGCGCACGAAAGTTCGTGGCGACCCACCGGCCGGACAGTCTGGCCTGGGGGCCGGTCGAGAGCCTGGGCGCGGACATCGTGGCAGGCATCCGCAGGGTCAAGGGCGCGGGCGGCCCCGACCTGATCGTCTGGGGCAGTTCGACCCTGACGCCGCTGCTGATTGCCGAGGGGCTGGCGGATGAGGTGGTGCTGCTGGTCTTCCCGGTGCTGATCGGGCGGGGCAAGCGCATCTTCTCGGATCTGGTGCAGCCGTCGGAATTGAAGCTGGCGGACAGCAGGGCGACGCCCTCGGGCGTGGTCGTCTCGACCTACAAGCCCGCCGGCGCGATGCGCACCGGAAGTTTCTGAAGCGAAGCACATCCAAGGGAGGAAATCATGAACGACACACCAGCCGACCAGCGTTACTGCCCGGACGACCGGATCATGCAAGGCGTGATCCCCTATTTCGCGATGCCCGGAAAGGCGGGCGAAGCGGCGGACTTCTATGTGAAGGCCTTCGGCGCCAAGGACATCGGCCGGATGCCCTATCCAGACAAGCCAGGCTTCATGCATGTCCAGGTCGCGATCAACGGCGGCGCGCTGATGCTGACCGACGAGGGCGGCATGTCCAGTGTCGATGCCACGGGCAACCCGATGCCGCAGGGCCACCTGCAACTGGTGGTGCCCGACGGGCAGGCCTGGTGGGACCGGGCGGTGGCGGCGGGCTGCGCGGTGGTGGCCCCCTTCGAGCGGCAGTTCTGGGGCGATACCTGGGGGCTGCTTTCCGATCCGTTCGGGGTGAAATGGGCGGTGTTGACACCTGATCCCGCTCTTTGGGACAAGGGGTGATGTTTACCCCGGTGCCAGAGTGACCGCAGCGTCCCCCGTTCCCGTTCCCGTTCCCGTTCCCCCCGTTCGCGTTCCCAGGGGTGAGGCGCGCGCGCGGCTGATCGAGGCCGCGCGAAGCCTTGTGCGCCACAAGGGCTTTGCCGCGACCTCGGTGGACGAGCTGTGCGCGGCGGCGGGGGTGACGAAGGGGGCCTTCTTCCACCACTTCGCCAGCAAGGAGGCGCTGGGCGTCGCTTTGGTCGAGGACTGGACGCAGATGACCGGGGCGATGTTTGCCGCCCATCCCTATAACACGCTGCCCGATCCCCTGGATCGGGTCCTGGCCTACCTTGACCTGCGGCGCGAGATTCTGGGTCAGCCGCTGGCAGAGTTTTCCTGCGTGGCGGGCACGACGGTGCAGGAGGCCTATGAAAGCTCACCCCCGATGCGCGAGGCGGCCGAACGCAGCATCCGGTCTGGCTTTGCCCATGTCCTGCCGCACCTGCAGGAGGCTCTTGCCGCGCAACCGGTGCCGGGGGTGACGGCGGAAAGCCTGGCGCAGCAGTTCCAGGTCGCCACCCAGGGCGGGATCATCCTGGCGAAGGCGCTGAACGACCCAGCCCCCGCGCGCGCCGCCTTTGACCATCTGGAGCGCTACCTGCGGCTTCTGTTCGGCAGGCCCGTCAAGCGGTGACCCCGTCCCGGGCCTGACCCGGGACCTTGCGGGTTGGCAAAAGCCCTGGGACGTGTCGCTGCGTGAGGACTTCGAATCACATGCCACGGGAAATCGTGGGAAACGGCGGGTCAAAGCTGTTCTCCGCGAGGTGATTCAGGCAGATTCGCCGGAACTTCCCTGCGGTTTCCGCAGTTCACGCGCCTATCGCGAAATTTCTCGGGAGATCACGGGACTGTCATTGCCTGTGACGCCTTCACAAGATGTAGGGGAATTCAGTCAGCAAACTCCCTATTGGTTGAGAAATCCACCGATCTCGCACCACAAGATACTGGGTTTCAGGCCGTCTTAACACAAGATCGGGCCCACCCTGTCCCAACTTTTCCCTTGCTTTCCCATGCAATCCCATTCAAGTTCAGCTCACGACGATGAGATGGGCAAGTGAAAGTCAGGGGCGGACTAAAGACCCCGAACAGGCGTAAGGCAGCTTCATACAGGCAGCCCCTTTCATCGGACGTATAGATCCGGCGCGCGAGCGAGCAGACATCTCCCCCAGGTGGCGCGCGTAGCTGGACGCCCAGCGATGGGACAGCGGCGGATCGGGTAGTGGCAGCAACCCGGTCCGCCTTTTTCATTTCATCGCTTCGGGACTGACGTGGAATTGAAAAGGCCAGGCGATGGCAGAGGCGTTCAGAGGCGAGTTCTACCAGAAGGTAGACGGGAAGGCGCGGGTCTCGATCCCGGCGGCCTTTCGTGCCGTTCTGAACGCGGATGACCCCCAGAAGGGCGAAAAGGGCGGCGCGCGGCTGTACATGGTCTACGGCGGCAAGTCGCGGAATTTCGTCGAGTGCTATTCCAAGCAGGGCGCGGACCGGCTGGCCGAGGATATCGAGGCGATGGACATGGGCTCGCCGGAACGGGTGCGGGCCGAGCGTGACCTGATCAGCCGGTCGGTGATGGTCGAGATCGACGCCGATGGCCGCATCGTCCTGCCGCAGCGCGTGCGCGAGAAGATGGGTTTCGCGGGCGATCTGCCGGGCGAGGCCGAGGCGGCTTTCGCCGGCTTCACCAACCGCTTCCGCCTCTATCGCCGCGAGGTCTACGAGGCCGAGCTGGAAGCCGAAGACGACGACGAGATCGACCCGCTGACGCTGGTCGGGAAGCACAAGCGGACGGGGTAGGCCGATGAAGGGTCCGCTGCGCCGGTCTCCCGAAACTGGCCGCCCGTCCAGTGATGATCCCCATGTTCCGGTATTGATCGAGGCGATTGTGCGGGAGTGTGCGCCCGTTTCCGGCGTCTGGCTGGACGGGACCCTGGGGGCCGGTGGATACACCCGCGAATTGCTGAAGGCGGGCGCGGATCGGGTGATCGGGGTAGACCGCGATCCCTTGGCGCTGAAGATGGCCGCCGACTGGGCTGCGCCTTACGGCGACCGGGTGCGGCTGGTGGCGGGGACCTTCTCGGACCTTGACGATCTGGCGGGGGAGCCGCTGGATGGGGTCGTCCTGGATCTTGGGGTCAGCTCGATGCAGCTGGACCTGGCCGAGCGCGGGTTTTCCTTCATGAAGGACGGACCCCTCGACATGCGGATGAGCCAGTCCGGGCCAAGCGCGGCAGACCTGGTGAACACCTCGGACGAGGGTGTGCTGGCCGATATCCTGTATCACTACGGCGAGGAGCGCGCCTCGCGCCGGATCGCCCATGCCATCGTCGCGGCGCGGGCGGTCGAGCCGATCCAGACCACGGCGAAGCTGGCCGAGATCGTGTCGAAGTGCCTGCCGCGACCGAAGCCGGGGCAGTCGCATCCCGCGACGCGCAGCTTCCAGGCCATCCGCATCGCGGTGAACACCGAATTCCAGGAGCTTGCCGAGGGCCTGAACGCCGCCGAACGCGCGCTGAAGCCGGGGGGGCTTCTGGCCGTGGTGACGTTCCACAGCCTTGAGGACCGGATCGTGAAGCGGTTCTTCCAGCTTGCCAGCGGACAGGACCCGAACGCCAATCGCTATGCCCCCGCAAAGGCCGACACCACCGCGCGGTTCGAGATGGTCACCCGCAAGGCGGTGGCCCCGGACGAGGCCGAAGTGGCCCGCAACCCGCGCGCACGATCGGCGAAGCTGCGGGTCGGTCGGCGGACCCAGGCCCCCGCCAAGACGCTTGCACCGGCTGAGCTTGGCCTGCCGGAAATCCAGAAGAAAGGCCGCCGCTAGATGCGCCCCGTTTTGTATGTGCTTTCCTTCCTGGCCCTGATCGCCCTTGGCTTCTGGGCCTACCGCGAGAACTATGCGACCCAGGCCGCGCTGAAAGAGGTCGAGGCGCTGCAACGCCAGATCGTCGGCCTGCACGAGGCCTTGACGGTGCAGAAGGCGGAATGGGCCTACTTGAACCGCCCGGACCGGCTGCGGGACCTGGCGACGGTCAACTTCGACCGGCTGGGCCTGTTGCCGATGGAGCCATCGCAGTTCGGCACCGCCGCTCAGGTCGCCTATCCAACCCCGAAACTGCCCGACATCAGCTTCACGCAGGATGTCCAGGGCACGATCTCTTCCGAAGCGGAGGGACTTTAGATGCGCACACCCCTGCGTCCCCTTGCCCGCATCCTGCAGGCCCGGCAGGAGGGTCTGAACCCCGACACGATCGAAAAAGAGAACCTGAAGCTTCGGCATGAGGCGCTGCGGGAAAAGGCACGGGGGCGGGCGCAGTTCCGCCTGCTGATACTGTGTGCAAGCTTCGTCATTGCCTTCGGGGCGATCGGCGCGCGGATGGGATTGATGGCGGCGACGGAACCGATGGAGCCCCGGGCAAGTGCGCCGGGCGCCGAGATCATCGCCCAGCGGGCCGACATCACCGACCGCAACGGTCGGGTTCTGGCCACCAACATGACGACCCATGCGCTTTATGCGCATCCGAAGGTGATGGTCGATCCGAAAGGCACCGCGCAGAATCTGGCCGAACTTTTCCCCGAACTGGATGCCAAGGCGCTGGAGCGGCGGTTCACCGATGGGCGCAGCTTTGTCTGGATCAGAAAGGTCCTAAGCCCCGAACAGATGCAGAAGGTCCACGAGATCGGCGATCCGGGCCTGCTGTTTGGCCCGCGCGAAATGCGGCTGTACCCGAACGGGATGCTGGCGGCGCATATCCTTGGCGGAACCTCCTTTGGCGCGGAAGGTGTTCATTCCGCCGAAGTGATCGGCGTGGCGGGGATCGAGAAGGCGATGGATGCGCGGCTTCGCGACCCTGCGCAGGGCGGCAAGCCCTTGACGCTGTCGATCGACCTGACGCTGCAATCCACCATCGAGGAAGTGCTGGTCGCCGGAATGAAGATGCTGAATGCCAAGGGCGCGGCGGCGATTCTGATGGATGCGCGCACCGGCGAGATCCTGGCGATGGCGTCCTTGCCCACCTTTGATCCGAACGACCGGCCCAATCCCCTGGTCGACAAGACCGCCGAACCCGGCGACAGCCCATTGTTCAACCGCGCGGTCCAGGGGGTTTACGAGCTTGGCTCGACCTTCAAGATCTTTGCTGTCGCGCAGGCGATGGACCTGGGTCTTGTCGGGCCCGAGACGATGGTCGACGCCAATGCGCCGATGATCTGGGGCCGGCACAAGATCAAGGAATTCGAGGGCAAGAACTATGGCCCGCTGCTGTCGGTCACCGACGTCATCTCCAAGTCCTCGAACGTCGGGACGGCGCATATCGCGCTGATGATCGGTCCCTTGCGGCAGCAGGCTTTCCTGAAGTCGCTCGGGTTCTTCGAGCCGACGCCGGTCGAGCTGATCGAAGCCCCCGGCGCCCGTCCGCTGATCCCGAAGAAATGGCCCGAGATCGTGACGATCACCACCTCTTACGGCCACGGCATGTCGGCCAGCCCGCTGCACCTGGCGGCGGCCTATGCCGCGATTGCCAACGGTGGGGTTGCGATCAAGCCCACCCTGCTGAAGCGCGAAGGGCCGACGACCGGCGTCCGGGTGATGAGCGAGAAGACCGCGTTCGACTCGGTCGCGATGCTGCGCCGCGTGGTGACCGAGGGCACGGCGTCCCTGGGCGAGGTGCCGGGCTATGAGGTCGCGGGCAAGACCGGGACGGCGGACAAGCCGAAGAAGTCCGGCGGCTACTATGACGACAAGGTGGTCAACACCTTTGCGTCCATCTTCCCCGCCAGCAATCCCCAGTATGTGCTGATCGTGACCCTGGACGAGCCGCAGGACGACACCCTGTCGCAGACGCGGCGGACTGCGGGCTGGACCGCGGTGCCGGTCGCCTCCGAGATCATCCGGCGCGTCGCTCCGTTGATGGGGTTGCGGCCCAAGCTTGAACCTGTCGCGGTGGATGCGGTAACAGCCGCCAGCAACTGACGGGAGTTTGCCATGACAGCGCGCGCGACTCGGCTATCCGATCTGGGCCTGACGGCCCGGGCGGGGCGCGATCCGGCGCTGTCGGGGGTGACGGCGGACAGCCGGGCGGTGCGGGCGGGGATGCTGTTCGCCGCGTTGCCGGGGACAGCGGTGCATGGAGCCAGGTTCATCGGCGCGGCGTTGGAGCAGGGTGCGGCGGCAGTGCTGACCGATGCCGAAGGCGTTAAGCTTGCGGGCGCGGTGCTGGCCGACAGCGACGTGGCGCTGGTGGTGGCCGAGGACCCCCGCGCCGCGCTGGCCTGTGCGGCGGCCCTGTGGTTCGGCGCGCAGCCCGAGGTGATGGTCGCGGTGACGGGGACCAACGGCAAGACCTCCGTCGCGACCTTCACCCGGCAGATCTGGACCGCCCTGGGCCATGAGGCGATCAACATCGGCACCACGGGGATCGAGGGGGCCTGGTCGGCTCCGTCCGGGCACACGACGCCAGACCCGGTGACCCTGCAGAAGCTTCTGGCAGCGGCGGCTTCCGGGGGGGTGACCCATGCGGCGATGGAGGCCTCAAGCCACGGGATCGACCAGCGGCGGCTGGACGGGGTGCGGCTGCGGGCTGCGGGCTTCACCAACCTGACGCAGGATCACCTGGATTATCACGGCACGATGGCGGCCTATTTCGAGGCCAAGGCGCAGTTGTTCACCCGTTTGCTGCCCGAGGATGGGGTAGCCGTGGTGAACCTGGACGGTGCCAAGGGCTCCGAGATGGCCGAACTGGCGCTGGATCGGGGGCTGCGGGTGCTGACGGTCGGCAAGGGTCAGGGGGCGGATCTGCAGATTGCCGCGACCCGGCCCGATCCGACCGGACAGGAGGTGCGCTATCTGTGGCAGGGCCGCGCCTTCCAGACGCGTCTGGCGCTGATCGGGGCGTTTCAGGCCGAGAACGTGGCGGTGGCCGCGGGGCTTGCGATTGCGGCGGGAGATGCGCCGGAAGCGGTTCTGGCGGTGCTGCCGCGCCTGACCGGGGTCCGGGGCCGGATGCAGCTGGCCGCGACGCGCAGGAACGGGGCGGCGGTCTATGTGGACTATGCCCATACGCCGGATGCGCTGGAGACGGCGTTGCGGGCGCTGCGGCCGCATGTGATGGGGCGGATCATCGTCGTCTTCGGCGCGGGCGGCGACAGGGACCGCACCAAGCGACCCCTGATGGGGGCGGCGGCGCAGGCCCATGCCGATGTGCTTTACGTGACCGACGACAATCCCCGGACCGAGGACCCTGCATCGATCCGCGCGGCGATCCTGGAAGCCTGCCCCGAGGCCAACGAGGTCGGCGACCGGGCCGAGGCGATCCTGCGGGCGGTGGATGCGCTGCTGCCGGGAGACGCTCTCTTGATCGCCGGCAAGGGGCATGAAAGCGGACAGGTGATCGGGACGGACATCTATCCCTTCGACGATGTGGAACAGGCTTCGGTCGCCGTGGCCGCGCTGGATGGGGTGATCTGATGCTGTGGACATCTTCCGACGCGGCCCAGGCGACAGGCGGGCAGGTGACGAAGGCCTGGGCGGCCTCGGGCGTGTCCATCGACACGCGGACGCTGCAACCGGGCGATCTGTTCGTGGCGCTGAAGGACGTGCGGGACGGGCATGAGTTCGTGGCCCAGGCGCTGGAAAAGGGTGCGGCGGCGGCGCTGGTAAGTCGCGTGCCAGAGGGCGTGGCGCCGGATGCGCCGCTTCTTCTGGTGCCTGACGTGCTGAAGGCGCTGGAGGCGATGGGGGCCTTTGCGCGTGCGCGGACCAGGGCACGCGTGGTCGGCGTTACCGGGTCGGTCGGGAAGACCTCGACCAAAGAGATGCTCCGGGCGATCCTGGCGGGGCAGGGCAGGACCCACGCCGCGGAAGCCAGCTACAACAACCACTGGGGGGTGCCACTGACCTTGGCGCGGATGCCGCAGGACGCGGATTTCGCGGTGATCGAGATCGGGATGAACCATCCGGGCGAGATCGCGCCCCTGGCGCGGCTGGCGCGGCTGGATGTGGCGATGGTGACCACGGTCGCCCCGGCACATCTGGAGGCCTTCGACAGCGTCGAGGGTATCGCGCATGAAAAGGCCTCGATCTTCGACGGGTTGGTGCCGGGCGGTGTGGCGGTCTACAACGCCGATATCGCGACAGCGCCGATCCTGCGGGCACAGGCCGAAGCGGTAAGAGCGACGCCGGTGGCCTTCGGCGCGGTCGAGGGGGCGGATTACCGCCTGCTGTCGGCCCGGATCGCCGATGAGGCGACCGTCTGCCAGGCCACGCGACGCGGCGAGCCGGTGCTGTTCAAGGTCTCGTCCCCTGGCCGCCACTTTGCGGTGAATGCACTGGGTGCGCTGGCGGTGGCCGAGGCGCTGGGGGCGGACCCGATGATCGCGGCGCATGACCTGGGGCGCTGGGCGCCTCCGCCAGGGCGCGGGCAGCGCGAGCGGATCACGCTGGATATCGTCGAGGAGACCTTCTTCGACCTGATCGATGACGCCTTCAACGCCAACCCGGCCTCGATGGCCGCAAGTCTGGACGTGTTGATCGCGGCCCGGCCGACCGACGGGATCGGCCGCGTCGGTGGCGGCCGCCGGATCGCGATCCTGGGCGACATGCTGGAACTGGGTCCGACCGAGGGCGAGTTGCACGCGGCGATTGCCCGGCATCCGGGCCTGTCGGAGGTGCATGTGATCCATTGCGTCGGTCCCAGGATGAAGGCGCTGCATGCGGCCCTGCCACGCCTGCAGCGCGGGGAATGGGTCGAGACAGCGGCGGAACTGGCGCCGCGGGTGCGCAGCCTGATCGACGCGGGGGACATCCTGCTGGTCAAGGGCTCGAAGGGGATAAAGGTCAGCCTCGTCGTTGACGTTCTGCGGAAAATGGGGCAGGCCGCGAGCCCGAAAGAAGGGATCGTCTAGATGTTTTACTGGCTTGCCGAGTTTTCCGATGGCGGTGGGGTGTTCAACCTTTTCCGCTATATCACCGTCCGCGCGGGCGGAGCTTTTGTCACAGCTCTGCTCTTCGGGTTCCTGTTCGGTCGCCCGCTGATCGACCTTCTGCGCAGAAAACAGGGCAAAGGCCAGCCAATCCGCGACGACGGCCCGCAGTCGCATCTGTCGAAGGCCGGGACCCCGACGATGGGCGGCCTTCTGATCCTGTCGGCGCTGATGGTCTCGACGCTGCTCTGGGCACGTCTGGACAATCCCTTCGTCTGGATCGTGATCCTGGTCACGCTGGCCTTCGGGCTGATCGGCTTTGCCGACGACTATGCGAAGGTGACAAAGCAGAACACCAAAGGCGTCTCGGGCAAGGTGCGGATGGGACTGGGCCTTTTGATCGCGGCGCTGGCGGCCTATGCGGCCTCGATGTTCCACCCGCCCGAGCTGACGAATGAACTGGCCTTCCCCTTCTTCAAGGATGCGCTTCTGAACCTTGGCATATTCTTCGTGCCCTTCGGGATGATCGTGATCGTCGGAGCGGCGAACGCAGTCAACCTGACCGACGGGCTGGATGGTCTTGCGATCATGCCGGTGATGATTGCGGGCGGCACGCTGGGGATCATCGCCTATGCGGTGGGCCGGGTCGACTTTACGCAATACCTGGACGTCCACTATGTGCCGGGGACGTCGGAACTGCTGATCTTCTCGGCGGCCCTGTTCGGCGGCGGCCTGGGGTTCCTGTGGTACAACGCACCCCCGGCGGCGGTGTTCATGGGCGATACCGGGTCCTTGGCCCTGGGCGGTGCGCTGGGGGCCATCGCCGTCTGCACCAAGCACGAGATCGTGCTGGCCATCGTCGGCGGGTTGTTCGTCGTCGAGGCGCTGTCGGTGATCATCCAGGTCCTCTACTACAAGCGCACCAAGAAACGCATCTTCCTTATGGCGCCGATCCACCACCACTTCGAAAAGAAGGGCTGGGCCGAGCCGCAGATCGTGATCCGGTTCTGGATCATCAGCCTGATCCTGGCGATGATCGGCCTTGCGACACTGAAAGTCAGGTGAGTGGGTAGGGTGGGCGATATCGCCCACCCTACGCTTGCGCTTCAGCCGATTGTCCGCAGTTCTCCCGGCAGGCCCCGGGGCAGGGTCCGGCCCTGCGGCAGGGCAATCAGGGCACTTCCCCCGGCGGTGGCGGTGAAGATCTGCGCAGCTTCGCCATGCGGATTCTTCGCCCGGTAGAACCGGGTGTGGTGCAGGGTCAGGCCGTAGCCGAGGGGCCTCAGCTGGCCAACCAGGCGCTGAAGGTTCTCGCGGTCGTGCACCTCGATGTACAGGACCGGCCGGAACCGGGCGAGGGTGCCCAGGCCGCCCGCGACCACGCGGTCCTCGAAACCCTCGGTGTCGACCTTGATCAGGTCGCAGCGCGGCAGGGCCAGGCTGTCCACGGTGATCAGTGGCACCGTGTCCGTCTCGCCGCTGCCGGGGGTCAGCGAGACCTCGGTCGCGCCCGCGTTGTGGCGGGTGGCGGGGTCGTTCACCGGTACGGCGCAGGTTCCCGGCTGGTCGCCGACAGCGGCGCGCAGGCAGTGGACATGGGTCACCTGGTTCAGCGTGACATTGGCGCACAGAAGCTGGAAGCAGTAACGCTGCGGCTCGATGGCGGTAACGCGGCCTTGCGGGCCCACCGTGCGGGCCAGCGCCAGCGTGTGAAAGCCGATGTTCGCGCCCAGATCCAGCACATGATCCCCGGCGCGGGTGAGGGCGAGGATGCTGTCGACTTCGTCCCCCGCGAACTCGCCGTAAAGCCGCAGCGCGCGGCCGATGACGGTATCGCCCTGCAGGGTGAACATCCGACCGAAGCGGGTCTCGGCCTGGGGAAAGACCGGCATGGTTTGCACGTTCTTGGCTCCTTGCTTTGACGGAGAGATTAGCAGGTGGGGCGGTCAGCGGAAGCCGCCTCCTCTTTCCCTTTGCGCGATCCTCCCCTATCCCTGTGCCCGAACAGGTTGGGGGCAGGCGCATGATCCCGGTAAAGGGCTACAACGGGCAGAAGGTTGCGGTGCTGGGACTGGGCCGGTCGGGTCTGGCGACGGCAGCGGCCCTGGCCGCCGGGGGTGCGGAGCCTCTCCTGTGGGATGACAGCCCCGAGGCGCGGGCCAAGGCCGAAGCGGAGGGCTTCGCCCTGACCGACCTGACGCGGCACGCAGCGCTGGAGGGGGTGGCCTGCCTGGTGACCTCGCCCGGCATCCC
This sequence comes from Tabrizicola sp., assembly GCF_030694085.1. Classification (GTDB taxonomy): domain Bacteria; phylum Pseudomonadota; class Alphaproteobacteria; order Rhodobacterales; family Rhodobacteraceae; genus Tabrizicola. Next base: position 110,299 of record NZ_JAUXZE010000093.1, read on the forward strand.
GCATCTGTACCCCACCCCGAACCCGGTCATCGCCCGGGCATTGGAGCTGGGGATCCCGGTCGACAACGACATCGGCCTTTTCTTCCAGAGCGCGGCCGGAGACGAGTGGGCCGAGATGGAGACTCCGCCGAAGATCGTGGCGGTGACGGGATCAAACGGGAAGTCGACGACGACGGCGCTGATCCATCACATTCTGGACGTGGCGGGCAAGCCGACGCAGATGGCGGGGAACATCGGCACGGGGGTTCTTGCCATCGATCCGCCGTTGGATGGCGAGGTGGTGGTGCTGGAGCTGTCCTCGTACCAGACCGAACTTGCCCGCGCGCTGACGCCGGACGTGGCGGTCTTCACCAACCTGTCGCCCGACCACCTGGACCGGCACGGCGGCATGGGCGGGTATTTTGCGGCCAAGGCGCGGCTCTTCACGCTGGGCGGGCCGGACCGGGCCGTGATCGGCGTGGACGAGGTCGAGGGTCGATTCCTGGCGGGTGCGCTGGCGCAGGGGCCGCAGGATGACCGGGTAATCCGGGTGTCGTCGGGCCAGAAGCTGGACGAGTTTGGCTGGGCGGTCTTTGCCCGCAAAGGGTTTCTGGCGGAGTGGCGCAAGGGTCGGCAGGTGGCAAGCATCGACCTGCGCGAGATCAAGGGGTTGCCAGGCGCGCACAACCACCAGAACGCCTGCGCGGCCTATGCGGCCTGCCGGTCGCTGGGGCTGGCACCGAAGCTGATCGAGGGGGCACTGCAGTCGTTTGCTGGCCTGCCGCACAGAAGCCAGCTGGTCGGTGAGCGGGCCGGGGTGCGGTTCGTGAACGATTCGAAGGCGACGAACGTGGATTCGGCGGCGAAGGCCTTGCAAGCCTTCCCGAAGATCCGCTGGATTGCCGGGGGGCTGGGCAAGGACGGCGGGATCGCGGCGTTGCGGCCGGTGCTGGGATCGGTGGTGAAGGCCTATCTCATCGGCCATTCAGCGCGGGACTTTGCGCTCCAGATCGGCGACACCCCGCACGAGATCTGCGAGACGATGGAGCGGGCGGTGGCGCGCGCCGCCGAGGAGGCCCAGGCGGGGGAGGTCGTGCTACTGGCCCCGGCCGCGGCAAGTTTCGACCAGTATCCCAACTTCGAGAAGCGCGGCGAGGATTTCACCGCCCGGGTCAAGGCGCTGATCGGTTAGGTCCAGGACGCACCTCGTCTAAGCCCTTCGGGCACTCCTCGGAGGGTGAGCTCAGCGATGAGTGCCCGAAGGGCATCGAAGAGCGGGCCGTCAGACCGCCAGCAGCTTTCCGTCCTGGTCGGCCGACTCCACCGCGCAGTCCAGAAGCCGTTGCAGGGCCGCACCGCGCGCAAAGTCCGGGTCGGCGGGGCCTTCGCCACGGATCGCGGCGATGAACCGCTGATAGATCGTCGGCACGGGCGGGCAGTCCACGTCATGCCAGGTGCCGGTCTGGATGTCGTCACCCAGGCAGGCGCGCAGGTGGCTGACGGCCTTCTCGAAGGTCACTTCAAGACCCCCGGTCTGGCCGTAAAGCCGAAGCCGCAGGTCGTTCAGATGTCCGGTCGCAAAGCGTGTCGCCGCGACCGTTCCCAGAGCGCCATTTGCCAGCCGGACCTGCATGGTCGCGCTGTCGTTGGCGTCCAGCACATAGTCCCCGATCTGCCCGCCCGGCGCCTTGTCGAAGGTCTGCAACAGGCAGGAGACCTGCGTCGCGTCCATCCCGGCGATGAAGGTGGCGAAGTCGAGGATGTGGATGCCGACATCACCCAAGACGCCCTTGGAGCCATGCTTGGTGGACAGCCGCCACAGCCATTGCGGTTCGCGGTCCCAATGGCCCCAGGCAGGCTGGGTCAGCCAGCTTTGCAGGTAGGAGGCCTCGAAATGCCGGATGGTGCCGATGGCGCCGTCGCGGACCATCTGGGCGGCATGTTGCAGCGCGGGCACGTTGCGGTAGCTGAGGTTGACCATGTTCACCACGCCCGCCTTGGCGGCCGCGGTGGTCATCTCTTCGGCGTCCTTGGCGTTGGTCGCGAGCGGCTTTTCGCACAGGACATGCTTGCCTGAGGCCAGGAAGGGCAGGGTGGTCGCATAGTGCGCGGCATCGGGGGTGACGTTGGTCACCGCGTCGAATTCCCCCCAGGCGATTGCCTCTTGCACCGAGGCAAAGCCATGCGCGATGTTGTGCGCCTTCTGAAAGGCGCCCAGCTGTTCGGAGCGGGTGTCGATCCCGGCGACCAGGGTGACGCCCGGAATCGCCGCAAAGGCTTCGGCATGGTTTCGCGCCATGCCGCCGGTGCCAAGGATCAGGACGCGGACGGGCTGCATCAGCGGTACCCTTCCTCGCCGTCATGGTGCAGGCGCGGCCCGCGTTCCTCCAGCGGTTCCAGCGTCTTGCCGATGGGGGTGTTCGGGGCATCGGTGGGTTTTGCCAGTCGCGCCTCGGGGTTGAAGGCCCAGCGGACGCCGTTGCAGATCACCTTCTGCACCAGCGGCTGATGGTAGGTCGGGTAGGTTTCATGCCCCGGGCGGAAGTAGAAGATGTTGCCCGCACCACGCCGGTAGGTCAGGCCCGAGCGGAAGACCTCGCCGCCCTGGAACCAGCTGACGAAGACGGTTTCAAGCGGTTCGGGCACGCCGAAGGGCTCGCCATACATCTCTTCGTATTCGATGTCGAAATGGTCCGGGATGCCGCGGGCGATCGGGTGCTGGCGACTGGTGACCCAGAGCCGTTCGCGTTCCCCGGCTTCGCGCCACGACAGGTTGCAGGGCGCGCCCATCAGGCGCTTGAAGGGTTTGGAGAAGTGGGCAGAGTGCAGGAATATCACGCCCATGCCGGACCAGACGGCCTCGGCCACGCGTTCGACGATCTTGTCATCGACGTCGCCGTGGGCGGCATGGCCCCACCAGATCAGGACGTCGGTTTCCGCGAGCTTCTTCGCGGTCATCCCATGCTCCTTGTCTTGCAGGGTGACACTCGTCGCGGTGATCCCGTCTTCCTTGTTCAGAAACTCGGCAATCGTGCCGTGCATGGTCTTGGGATAAACCTCGGCCACGACCTTGTTCTTCTGTTCGTGGACGTTCTCGCCCCAGACGGTGACGCGGATGGTCATGGGTAGTCTCCTTCAGGATGGATGCGCGCCCAGGCGGTCCCGGGCGCGCGGGGTAGGGGGTCAGCGGACGGGCATGCCGTCGGCGTCGAAGCGGTAAAGGTGGCCCGGCTGCGGCGCGAGCGACACTTTCGCGCCGACCGCGATATTGGCCTTGCCGGGGCGGCGGACGATGACGGGCTCATCGCTGCCGATTTCCACGAAGAGGAAGTGGTCGGACCCCAGGTCCTCAACGTGGAGGACTTCGCCCGACCAGGGTCCGTTCTCCACGACCTCGATGTGTTCGGACCGCGCGCCCAGCGTGGTGCAGCCGTGGTCGGCGGCGAATTTCCCGGTCAGGAAGTTCATCTTCGGGCTGCCGATGAAACCTGCCACGAAGAGCGAGTTCGGATTCTCGTAAAGCTCGGCCGGGGTGCCCGCCTGTTCCAGCTTGCCGTCCCGCAACACGGCGATCCGGTCGGCCAGGGTCATCGCTTCCACCTGGTCGTGGGTGACGTAGATCATCGTGACGTTGGACATCGAATGGTGCAGCTTGGCGATTTCCAGACGGGTCTGGACGCGCAGGGCGGCGTCGAGGTTCGACAGGGGTTCGTCGAAAAGAAACACGCGCGGATCGCGCACGATGGCGCGGCCGATGGCGACACGCTGGCGCTGGCCGCCCGAGAGCTGCTTTGGCAGGCGGTCGAGCAGGTGGTCGATCTGCAGAAGTTTCGCGGCGGATTCGACGCGCTTGCGGATCTCCTCGGGGCTGGTCTTGTCCAGCTTCATCCCGAAGGCCATGTTGTCATAGACCTTCATGTGCGGATAAAGCGCGTAGCTTTGGAACACCATCGCGATGCCACGCTTGGAGGGGATCAGGTTGTTCACCTTTTCTCCGTCAAAGGTCATGTCGCCGGTAGTGATCTCTTCCAGGCCCGAGATCAGGCGCAGAAGCGTGGACTTGCCGCAGCCCGAAGGCCCGACGAAGACCATGAATTCGCCCTTCTCGATGGTCAGGTCGATGCCCTTGATCACCTGCACGGCGCCGTAGGACTTGGTGACGTTCTTCAGTTCGATCTTTGCCATGATGTCAGCCCTTCACGCCGCCCGCGGTCAAACCCGCGACGATCTTGCGTTGGAAAATGAGGACGAGGATGATCAGCGGGACGGTCACGATAACGCTCGCCGCCATGATCGGACCCCAGGGGATTTCCTGCTGGCTTGCGCCGGACAGAAGGCCGATTGCCACAGGAACCGTCCGGGTCGTCTCGGAACTGGTGAAGGTCAGGGCGAACAGGAATTCGTTCCAGGCACCGATGAAGGCCAGAAGGCCGGTCGTCACCAAAGCGGGCCAGAGAAGCGGCAGGAACACCTTGGTGATGATGATCCAGGGGGTCGCGCCGTCGACGATGGCCGCTTCCTCGATCTCGACCGGCAGGTCCCGCATGAAGGTGGTCAGCACCCAGACCGTGAAGGGCAAGGTGAAGATCACATAGGACATGATCATCGCGTAGGGCGTGTTGAAGATGCCCAGGAAGCGGACAAGCTCGAACAGGCCCGCCAGCACGGCGATCTGCGGGAACATCGACACCGCCAGGATCATCATCAGCAGAAGGCCCCGCCCTTTGAACCGGACCCGCGCCAGGGCGTAGGATGCGGTCACGGCCAGGAACAGCGCGAAGACCACGGTGGTCGTCGCGATGAAGACCGAGTTCCAGATCGAGCGGACGAAGTTCCGCCCGCCCAGCACGGATTCGTAGTTCGCCCAGCTGAAGGCCTTGGGCCAGTAGTTGACCTTGAAAAGCTCGGTCCCGGTCGCGAACGAAGTGACGATCGCATAGTAGAACGGGAAGACCGAGAAGACGACGATCACCACGACAAGCGCGTAGAAGGCGACGTCGTTCAGAAGCTTGCGGGCGTTCATTTCTGGCCCTCCCCGGAAAGGTCGACCTTGCCCAGCCAGATGTAGAGGCTGACGAAGACCGCGATTATCGCGAAAAGAAGGGTCGACTGCGCGGCACCGTAGGCGAACTTGTCGAAGTCGATCATGTTTTCGCGGCTGATCACCGACATGGTCTTGGTGGCGGCGCTGTTGGGCGTCAGCACATAGACCAGGTCGAAGATGCGCAGCGCGTCAAGCATGCGAAAGATGATCGCGACGGCCAGGGCCGGGCGGATCAAGGGCAGGGTGATCTTGAAGAACACCTTGACCGGGTTCACGCCGTCCAGCTTTGCCGCCTCGTAGATGTCGCGGGGGACCATCTGCAGGCCAGCCAGGATCAAGAGCGCCATGAAGGGCGTGGTCTTCCAGATGTCGACCATCAGGACGGCATACATCGCGGTGTCGACGGATGCGGTCCAGGCGATCTTCTGGTCGATCAGGCCCAGGCTCAGCAGGATGTCGTTGATGATCCCGAACTGGTCATTCAGCATCCAGGCCCACATCTTCGCGCTCACGATGGTCGGGATGGCCCAGGGGATCAGGATGGCGGCGCGCACAAAGCCACGGCCCTTGAATTCGGCGTTCAGGACAAGGGCGACGATCAGGCCCAGCACCGTCTCGAACAGGACCGAGACGAAGGCGAAGCGCACCGTGTTCCAGACTGCGTTCCACCAGGCCGGATCGACCAGCGTCCCGCGCCAGATCCAGCGCCCGCTCTCCAGCACGCGCAGGGACAGATAGTTGTCAAAGCCGATGAACTCGCCGCCGTAAAGGTCGGACAACAGGGTGTTGGTCAGCGAAAACCAGATCGTGCGCAGCAGCGGCCAGGCGGCCACGAAGAACAGTGCAGCCAGCATGGGCGCAAGAAACCAGAAGGCCGCGCGTTGCCGTTGCTGCGAGAGGCTGAGCCCCCCGGTATTTGTTGCCATGATTCCCTCCCCTTTCGGGTCCCCCTCCGAGACCCGGTTAGAAAAGGCGGGCGGCTCGCCGTGAAGAAAGCCGCCCGCCGATGGGGTCAGTCAGGTCCGGGAGGACTTACCAGCCCGACCCCTTGAGGTCCGTCAGTTCGACTTCGAGAAGCTCCAGGTTCTCGGCAGCCGAGCCTTCACCCGACAGGGTGCTGTGAACGGCAGACCAGAACTTGGCCGACACCTCGTTGTACTTGCCCAGCGTCGGGGCCGAGGGGCGCGGAACGGCGTTCAGGAACACGTCCTTCCATTGCGGGATGATCGGCTGCGCTGCGGCGATGTCGGCGTCGTCATAAAGGGCGACGATCGTCGGCAGGTTCGATTCGTTGATCGCGCGCTGCTTCTGCGCCTCGGGTCCGGCGAGATACATCGCCAGGCTGATCGCGGCGTCCTGCTTGGTCGAATACTTCGACACGGCAACGTTCCAGCCGCCCAGCGTCGCCGCAGAGGTGTCGCCGTCCTTGCCAATCGGCAGGGTGGTCACGGCGAACTTGCCCTTGACGGCCGAATCGTCGCCGTTGCCCAGGCCGTAGGCATAGGGCCAGTTGCGCATGAAGACGGCGTTGCCGGTCTGCCAGACGCCGCGCGCCTCTTCTTCCTGATAGGCCAGAACGCCCCCGGGGCTGATCGTTCCGACCCAGCCCTTGACGGTTTCAAGGGCTTCCACGGCATTGGGGTTGTTGATGCTGATTGTGCCGTCAGTTTCAACAATCTGTCCGCCGCCGAAGGATTTCACCCATTCCAGCGCGTTGCAGGTCAGGCCTTCATAGGCGTTGCCCTGCCAGACAAAGCCCCAAAGGTCGGCGTTGCCCTCGGCGCGTTCCGCATCCTGGATGAACTGAGCGGTCTCGGTCAGCTCGGCCCAGGTTTGCGGCGGGGTCTTGCCGTGCTTTTCCAGCAGGTCGGTGCGGTAGTAAAGCGCCGGTGCGTCGGTGAAGATCGGCAGCGCGACCAGCTTGCCGTTCACGGTCTGCGATTCGATGATCGACGGGAAGTGGGTCGGTGCCAGATCCTTTGCGACCTCGGTCAGGTCGACGAAGTGGTCTGCCAGCTGCGGGGCCCAGATCACGTCGGTCTGGTAAAGGTCGATGTCGGCGGCACCGGCGGCCAGCCACAGGCGATACTGGCCGAACTGGTCGGTGGTCGACGCGGGCATCGGCACCATCGTCACGGTGTTGCCGGTCGCCTCTTCCCACGGCTTGACCAGTGCCTTGAAGTTCTCGACCGCATTGCCGACAGCGCCCGAGACATAGAACAGCTCTTCGGCCGCGACCGGGGCGCCGAAGACGGCAAGCATGGCGGCAGTTGCGGTCGCGCGGAGTGCGCGGCCTTTCATGATGATCATTTGGTTTCCTCCCAAAGGCCGCCGGTGTGGCGTGCCATCTCCTGTAGCAAAACGCCCGGTTTTCCCGAAACGTTTCGGAAAACATAGTCCCCAAAGCGCTTTCGGTCAACGATTCGTGTGGATGCCACCGGCGTCAGAGGTTGGCGACAGAGTTCCGCTCGATGAAGCTGTAGCTGCCCAGACGTTGGAGCGTTCCAAGCGGCTTGCCCTCGATCGCCCCCGCCAGGCAGTCGGCCAGTGGCTCCCAGCTATCGCGCAGCGGGGATTTCGTGACCGTCAGCGACGGGAAGAAGGCCGAGGCGCGCAGCGCGGGCAGCTCGTCATCATGCGCCACGACCGAAACATCGCCGGGCACCGACAGCCCCAGCGCCTCCAACCCCTGATAAACCCCGCGCGCCAGACGGACGTTGCCGCAGACGATGGCGGTGGGACATGGCGCATCGCCCGAAAAAAGCCGGATCGTGTCGGTCAACCCGTGCGCCTCGTCCATGACGCCATGCAAGTGCAGGTGCGGCAGGACCTCGGCCCCCCCGTCGCGCAACGCCCGGATGTAGCCCTGTTCCCGCACAGTGACGTAGGACCGATCAGCGATCCCGTTCAGAAAGGCGATGCGCCGGTGGCCGCGCTGGATAAGGTGCGCGGTCAGATCATAGGCAAGCTGTTCATTTTCAATGTCAAAATACGGGTAGTCGATCACCTTGCCGCTGCGGCCATGCACCACGAACGAAACCCCGGCCTTGCGCAGGAAGTCGATCCGGGGGTCCCGTTCCATCGGGTCGATCAGCACGAAGCCGTCCAGCATCGCGGTGCCGATCAGCTTCTGGTAGACCGGCAGCGCGTTTTCCTGCTCGGCCATCATGTGCAGCACGAACTGCATGCCCCGACCGGAAAACTGGGTGGACAGCCCCGCCACCACCTCCATGAAGATGCGGTCCTGGCCGATGTTGCGATACTGCGGCACCACCAGGCCGACCATCCCCGACCGTCCCGAGACCAGTTTCCGGGCCGAGGCGTTGGGGTGATAGTTCATCGCCCGCGCCGTGGCCTTGACGCGCAGCCGGGTTTCCTCGTTCACGTCGGAATGGTCGTTCAGCGCCCGGCTGACCTGGGTGATGGACAGATCAAGCGCGCGCGCGATGTCTTTCAGCGTCGCCATGAGTCAAACCCCTTTGGAACATATCCGAAACATTTCGGATAGGAAAATCAACCAAAATCTTCCGCGCGGCTTGCCACGACGGACCTGCGTCGCAATGCTGCGTCCATGTCCGACACTGTCACCCTGCGTCTGCGGCTTCTCTTCGGCGACCGGCTGGTCTTCGGACCGGGGAAGGGCGAACTTCTGGCACGCATTTCCGAGTCCGGCTCGATCGCCGCCGCTGGCCGGGCGATGGGGATGAGCTACAAGCGCGCCTGGGCACTTGTCGAAGAGATGAACGCTGCCTTCCGTGCCCCGCTGGTGGTTTCGGCCCGGGGCGGAGCGGGTGGTGGCGGGGCAACGCTGACTGCCGAGGGGCAGGAGGTCCTGGCCGCCTACCGGGCGATGCTTGACGCGGTCGAGACTGCCGCGGCGCCGCAGCTCGCACGGATGGTGGCGATGCTCGATATGTCTGGTGGGAAATAACGCTTGCCCGGCTTTGGCCCGGTCCATATGGTCCGCCAGACATATCGGAGACCCTATGCGCCTTGCCATTCCCGTCCTTGCCCTGGTCCTGTCGGCCCAGACCGCGCTGGCCGATGTCACGGTCTTTGCCGCCGCCAGCCTGAAGACGGCGCTGGACCAGATCGCGCTGGACTGGACCGCTCGGACCGGCAGCAGGGTCACCCTCTCCTATGGCGGCACCCCGGCACTGGCGCGGCAGATCGCCGAGGGCGCGCCAGCCGATCTGTTCCTTTCCGCGTCGAAGGCCTGGATGGACGATCTTCAGGACAAGGCGCTGATCCGGCCCGAGACCCGCCGCGACCTTCTTGGCAACAGCCTGGTGCTGGTGGCGCATGGGCAGGCGGCTCCGGTGACCATTGACGCCAGCCTTGACCTTCCGGGCCTCCTGCAAGGCGGCAAGCTGGCGATGGCGCTGGTCGACGCGGTGCCCGCCGGGCAATACGGCAAGGAGGCGCTTGCGACACTGGGCCTTTGGGTCGCGGCCGAACCCAGCATCGTGCAGTCCGAGAACGTCCGCGCGGCCCTGCACCTGGTTGCCCTGGGCGAGGCGCCGCTGGGCATCGTCTACGCCTCGGACGCGGTGGCAGAGCCGAGCGTGACGGTGATCGGCAGTTTCCCGGCAGAGAGCCACACCCCCATCGTCTATCCCGCCGCGTTGACCCTGGAGGCGGGACCCGATGCGATGGACTTCCTTGACCACCTCTCCGGCCCCGCTGCGCAAGCAGTGTTCCAGGCCAACGGCTTCCTGCCCTTGCAGTAAACAGGACCCGCATGGCAGCGTCCGCGCATGACTGACTGGCTTCCCCCCGAGGCGGCGATCGCCCTTTCACTGTCCTTGCGCGTGTCGCTGGTGGCGGTGCTGGTCAGTTTGCCGCTGGGGGTGCTGGTCGCCTATGCGCTGGCCCGCTGGCGCTTTCCGGGGCATGGCCTGCTGAACGGTCTGGTCCATCTGCCGCTGATCCTGCCTCCGGTGGTGACGGGCTACCTGCTCCTGCTGACCTTCGGGCGGCAGGGCTGGGTCGGGGCGGCCTTGTGGGACTGGTTCGGCTTTACCTTCGCCTTCCGCTGGACCGGCGCGGCACTGGCCGCCGGGGTGATGGCCTTCCCGCTCCTCGTCCGCGCGATCCGGCTGGCGATCGAGGCTGTGGACCCGAAACTGGAAGAGGCCGCCGCGACCCTTGGTGCCTCGCGGGTCGTGGTCTTTGCCACGGTAACGCTGCCCCTGATCCTGCCCGGCGTCATCGCCGGGGCAGTTCTGGCCTTTGCCAAGGCGATGGGCGAGTTTGGCGCGACGATCACCTTTGTCGCCAACATCCCCGGCGAGACGCAGACCCTGCCGACAGCGATCTACAGCTTCCTGCAGGTGCCAGGTGGCGACGGCGCGGCCTTGCAGCTGGTCCTGATCTCGGTCGCGGTGGCGATGCTGGCACTGGCCGTGTCGGAATGGCTCTCGCGCCGGGTGGCCAGAAGGATCGCCGGGCGATGACGCTGGAGATCCGCCTGGCACATGCCTTTCCCGATTTCGGGCTGGATGTAGACCTGACCCTGCCGGGCGGGCTGACCTGCCTGTTCGGGCGGTCGGGGTCGGGCAAGACCAGCATCGTCAATGCGGTGGCGGGCCTTCTGCGGCCCGATCAGGCGCGGATCATGCTGGACGGGGCGGCGTTGCACGATCTGCCGCCGCACAAGCGCGAAGTGGGCTATGTCTTTCAGGACGCCAGACTGTTCCCGCACCTCACCGTGGCAGAAAACTTGACCTACGGCCCCCGCGTCCGGCGGCATCCGCCCGTGGGGCTGGACCGGATCATCGCGCTTCTGGACATCGGCGGCCTGCTTGATCGCCGACCCGGCACCCTTTCAGGGGGCGAACGGCAGCGCGTCGCCATCGGGCGGGCGCTCTTGTCGCGGCCACGGCTTTTGCTGATGGACGAACCGCTTGCCGCGCTGGACGAGGCGCGGAAGGCCGAGATCCTGCCCTACATCGAGGCGCTTCGCGACGAGACCGGCCTGCCGATCCTGTATGTCAGCCATTCCGTGCCCGAGGTGGCGCGGCTTGCGACCACAATCGTCCTGGTCGAGGCCGGGCGGATCGCGGCGGTCGGTCCAGCGGCCCAGATCCTGTCTGACCCTGGCACGGCCGCGCTTCTGGGGTTGCGCGATGCGGGGGCGGTCCTGACCGCACGAATTGACGCGCATGAGGCGGACGGACTGACCCGGCTTCAGACGGCGGCGGGGCCGCTGTGGCTGCCGCATGTCGCGGGGCCGGTCGGTCGGCCGTTGCGGGTGCGGATCGCGGCGCAGGATGTGATCCTGTCCCGGCACCGGCCCAAGGGCCTGTCGGCACTGAACATCCTTCCGGCCCGGATCGCGGCGCTGCACGAGGGGCAGGGACCGGGGGTTCTGGTGCGGCTTGACCTTGGGGGCGAGTTCCTGCTGGCGCGCGTCACGCGGCGCTCGGCTCAGATGCTGGAGTTGCAGCCAGGGCTGTCGGTCCATGCGGTGCTGAAATCCGTCTCCGTCGCGCAGTCTGATGTGGGTGGCAGACCCGCGCCTGATTCGGCCTGAGCGCCGACCCGCGCAGTGCCGGGGCGCTGGAAAACCCGGCATGATGCGGCTCTCTGCTCACCTTCGGTTGTATGCGCGCATTGCATCGTTGACAGGCCCACCGGCTGAAGGAGTAAGGTTTGCCCGCAGGGGGCGTTCCTTCCGGTCTGACAAGGTCCTGTTACATTCAGGCTGCACTCAGGCTGGCAGCGCGCGTCCGCAAGAACCAGAAAACTCGGGGACAGCCCGCGCCTCTGCCATCAACTCAGGGAGACTAACCGTGAAACACTCCACCTCCGCCTTCAGCCGCCGCCGGTTCCTGCAAGGTTCCGCCGCGGGCGCTGGCATCCTTGCCGCACCGGCAATCATCTCGTCCAAGGCGCTTGCCTCGTCGGGCGAAGTCAATTTCATCGGCTGGGCCGGCTATCCGGCACTGGCCGAAAAGGTGTTCCCGGCTTTCGAAGCCGCGACCGGGATCAAGGTCAACTTCAAGGAACTCCCCGACCAGGACACGATGTTTGCCGAAGGCAAGGTCGCACTGGAAGCCGGTGGCGTCGACGTTCTGGAGCCGACGATCGACCGCTGGGGCGGCTGGAACTCGAACGGCCTGCTTGGTGCCTGGGACCCGGCAAAGCTGGCAATGGACAACTACCTGCCCGGTCTGGCCGACGGCTCGGCTGGCGAGCGTTCGCGTGCCGGCGACGCGCTGATGTACGTGCCCTCGAACTGGGGCACCGAAGCACTGGTCGTGAACGAGGCGGAAGCCAAGCTGTCCTCGCCGCCGTCGCTGGGCGATCTCTTCAGCCCCGACAACTCGGTCGTGCTGCGTCCGCACTCGACCCTGGCCGCAATGGGCCGCTGGCTGGATGCGACCGGCAAGCTGCCGCGTCCGTGGATGGACGGCTACAGCGACATGGGGGCGATGGTCGAGCTGTGGGACATCGCGCTGGCCGAGGCGATCAAGGCCAAGGGCAATGTCGTGCAGTGGTGGTCGGGCGAGAACGAGGCCAACGCCGGCTTCACCGCCAACGGAGCGACCGTGGGTCTGTGCTGGGATTCGACCGGCTACAACCTGCGCAATGACGGCTACAAGTACGTGGCCCCCGCCGAAGGCGCCTTCGCCTGGCACCAGGGCTTCGTGCTGATGAAGAACGCCGCCAACGTCGACCAGGCACACGAGTTTGCCAAGTTCGTCTCGACCGCCGAAGGCTCGGCGATGTGGGCGGCGGCCTTCTCGTCGAACGCGGTCGGCAAGGGCTCGGCTGACTTCATCGACCCGGATGTTGCGGCTTACTACGGCGGCACCTTCAACGACGAGGCGCTGGGCAAGTTGTGGTGGTGGCCGGAACAGTCGGCCGAGTTCATCGCCAAGCGGTCGGAATACGCCGACAAGTACAAGGCGGCCTGATCCGGGGCCTCTGACAGGCGATCCCCACGCCGGGTCCGAAAGGGCTCGGCGTGACTTTTTTGGGCAGCGCGGCGTCGGTCTGGACCGAATGTCGGGCAGAATCTGGCGATACCCATTGCGGGGGCCGGGCTGCCTGCTAGCCTGCAACGAAAATAATGCACTTCAGGGGGACCACGCAGACCATGAGCGCGGGAATTGATCTGGAAAACGTCTGCTGCGACTTCGGCACCTTCCGGGCCGTCGACAACGCCAACGTGTCGATAAAACCGGGCGAGTTCTTCTCGTTCCTTGGGCCCTCGGGCTGCGGCAAGACTACGATCCTGCGCATGGTCTCGGGCTTCATCGAGCCGACCGAGGGCGTGATCCGCATCGGGGGCGAGGATGTGCGGGGCAAGCGCCCGAACCAGCGCCCGACCGCGCTGATCTTCCAGAACCTCGCCCTCTTTCCGCTGATGCCGATCTGGGAGAACATCACATTCGGCCTGGAAGTGCGCGGCGTCGACAAGGCCACCCGCCGCAGACGTGCTGAAGAGCTGTTGCAGCTGGTCGACCTGCACGGCGCTGCCGACAAGATGGTCAGCCAGCTTTCCGGCGGGCAGAAGCAGCGCGTCGCCATCGCCCGCGCGCTTGCGGTGGAACCGCAGGTGATGCTGCTGGACGAACCCCTGTCGGCGCTTGACCTTAAGCTGCGCCAACATATGCGCGCCGAGCTTCGCGCCATCCAGCAGCGCACCGGGGTCACCTTCATCTACATCACCCACGACCAGGGCGAGGCGCTGGCGATGTCGGACCGGGTGGGCGTCATGTCCCAGGGCCGCATCCAGCAGATCGCCGACCCGCGCGAGATCTACAACAACCCCGTCAACGGATTTGTCGCCAGTTTCGTCGGCGAAAACAACATCTTCAAGGGCGAGGTTCAGCAAGTCGCCGACGGCATGGCCAGTTTCGCCACCCCGCAAGGCACGTTCCGCGCCAGGCTGGGCGACCTTGCTGGCCGCGACGGCAAGCTTTACGTCCGCCCCGAACACACATTGATCTCGGCCACGGCGGCGGCCGAGAACTCGGTCCCCGTCACGATCAGCGACATATCGTTCGAGGGCAACTTCATATCGGTCCACGCGGTCAGCGACAGCGGGGCGGTGCTTTCCGCGGAACTTCGCAACGACGGATCGGCCACGATGCCGGAAAAGGGTGCGAAAGCCTACATGTCCTTCGATCCCGCGCGGGCCGCGATCCTGCCCGACGCGAACGTGCGGAGCTGACGATGCAGGACCTCCTCCGCCGCTACGGCCCCGGCCTTACCCTGATCATGGCGCTGATGGTCGCCTTCTGGCTCTTGATGCTGGTCATCATCCCGAACATGACGCTGTTCGAGCAAAGCTTCCGACCCTACCTGCCGGTGACCGAGGTCGGCGGCCCGAGGGACACCTACAGCTTCAACAACTATCTCAAGGTCTTCGATGGCAGCATCGAACGCAGCTTCCTTGGCTTCACCTTCACGATCCCGGTGCATGTGCTGACCTTCTGGCTGACGATCTGGTATTCGATGGTCGTGACGGTCATGTGCTTCCTTCTGGCCTATCCGCTGGCCTATTACATGGCCAAGATCGTCAATCCCCGGTCGCTGCCGACGCTGATCCTGCTCTTGTTCATCCCGCTCTGGGTGTCCGAGGTGCTGCGCGCCTTCGCCTGGTGGATCATCCTTGCGTTCCGCGGTCCGCTGAACTGGCTTTTGCTGAACCTGGGTTTGATCGAGGACCCGATCCGCTGGACCAACATGGGCTACACCGGCGTCGTGATCGGGCTGGTCTACACCTATGTCCTTTTCATGCTTTTCCCGATCTACAACGCGATCCAGTCGCTGGACACCAACCAGATCGAGGCGGCCGAGGACCTGGGTGCGCCCTGGTGGAAGATCCACTGGCGCATCGTGCTGCCCCATTCGAAGCCCGGCATCGCTTCGGGGTCGGTGATGGTCTTCATGCTTTCCGCCGGCTCGCTTCTGGTGCCGTCGATCCTGGGGTCCACCACCTCGCAATGGTTCACCCAGACGATCAACCAGTGGTTCAACGACGCGCTCGACTGGAACACGGCCTCGGCCTATGCCTTCCTGCTGCTTCTCCTCTGCACCCTTTTCGTCAGCCTGGCGATGTGGGTCTTCCGGGTGAAGCTGTCCGACATCGCGAAGTAGGGGAGGCCGACCATGCATCGTTTCCGTCAGAACCTTGCCCATCTCTACATGGTGCTGTTCCTGGTATTCCTTTTGGCGCCGCTGGTGGTGATGTCCGGCGCGGCCTTCAACGATTCGAAGCTGCCGTCGATCGTGCCCTGGCGCGGGTTCACGACGATGTGGTTTTCCGCGATGGTGCAGGACCAGCGCATGATGCTGGCCTTCGTGAACACGCTTTGGGTTGCGGTCGCGGTGGCGATCCTGGCGGTGATCGTGGGCACGGCCTCGGCGATCCTGATCAACTCGGTCTCGGGCAAGGTGCGGACCGTGCTTTACGGGCTGATGATCTCGACCATCCTGATCCCCGGCGTGGTGATCGGCATTTCGACGATGATCCTCTGGACCAAGATGGGCAATGCGCTGGATACCGAGTTCTTCCTGTTCAACCCGGGGCTGCATCTGTCCGTCCTGGGCCAGGTTAGCTATATTGCGGCGATGGTGATGCTTCTGGTTCTGGCGCGGTTGCAAAGCTTTGATGCCGGTCTGGAAGAAGCGGCGCTGGATCTTGGGGCGTCACATACCCAGGTCATGCGCCGGATTCTGCTACCGCATCTTTACCCGGCCATCGGGGCCGGGGCGGCGGTGGCCTTCTTCCAGTCTATCGAAAACTTCAACGTCACGCAGTTCACCCGGGGCGGCGCCGATACGCTGACCGTCTATGTCTTCAGCCAGGTCCGCTCCGGTATCACGCCGACGATCAACGCACTGGCGTTCCTCTTGATCTGCGTGACCCTGGTAATGGCCCTGGTCTACGAGATCAACCGCCGCCGCCGCGCCCGGATCGAGGCCGAGCGCGAGGCCGAGGCGCGTCGCGCCGAAGAGGCGCTGCTGCTCTGACTTCCCGCTCGTCGATGACTTCGTCACTCCTCGCTGGGGTTCTGCGAGGAGAAGACGAAGTCGCACGACGAGCCAGGGCTGGGAGGGGTTAAGAAATCCTGAACGTTCACAGGCAAGATTCTGATTAAAAAGGAATATCCGGTTTTGTCCACCGTGGACAGAGCCGCCTAGAGCCCCTCCAGAAGTGCGGCGCACAGCGAAGACGTCGGGTCCTGCAGCCCGTCGATCACGCTGAAATGGTGGTGTCCCGGATCGGCAGTCCAGGGGCAGCCCCATTCCTCGGACAGAAGTCGCGCCTGCATCAGAAAGGCCGGCCGCTCCTCGGTTCCAACCCAGACGCGGGCGCTGACCCCGTCGCGCAAGCGGTGCCGCGCCGGGCTTTCTGCCGCGGCCTCCGCCGCATCGATCTTCAGGGTCCGGTTCATTTCGGTCGCGATCAGCGGCCCCAGCTCGGCCAGGGGAGAGATCGGCACGACCCGCGTCACCGGCACCGGCATGTCGTCGCAGCCCATCCGGGCCGACAGATGCCCCCCGGCGGAATGTCCCGTCACCACCATCGGTCCCGCGACGCGGGTGCCGACGAACCAGCAGGCTCGCGCAATCTCGGCCGTCATCTCGGCAATCCGGGCTGCGGGAGCCAGGGTGTAGCTTGGCATCGCCACCGCATAGCCCCGCGCCAGGGGACCCGCCGCCAGATGCGACCAGTGCGCCTTCGAAAACAGGTGCCAGTAGCCACCGTGAACAAAGACCACCACCCCCTTGGGCGTGCTCTCGGGCAGGAAGAGGTCCAGCTTTTCGCGCGGCGAGGGGCCATAGGCAAGGTCAAGCTCGGCCTGCTTGCCCAACGCACGCCGAAAACCTGCCGCCGCCTCGGTCCAGCGGGGCGGATAGTCGGCGGCCCCCGCGATGAAGGCTCCGTTCGCGTAGTCGCGGTCCGGGTCGGGCCAGCCATAGGGCGGTCGGTCGGTCACGTCGGGCTCCAGTCTGCGTGCCGGCAGACTGCGCCGGGCCTCGAGCCACCGCAAGAGCCAGCGCAGACCACATGCGCCTAATGCAGCGTATCCCGGCATCCGTTGCTGTCTGTCATTGGACTGTTACATTTCCGTCGCATAGGCTTCATCATGCCGTCCTAGAGCGGCAGTGTGGGCGGCAGGTAGCGGCGGTGATGGAGCGAGCGATGGACGACATGCGCGGAACGGTCAGGGACATCAGGTCCACGACCATGAAGATCAGCGCCTCGGACGTGCAGGTCCACTACGGGCAGAACCATGCACTGAAGGATGTGTCGGTCGATATCCAGGACCGCGCGGTGACGGCCTTCATCGGCCCGTCGGGCTGCGGCAAGTCGACCTTCCTGCGCTGCCTGAACAGGATGAACGACACTGTCGCCTCGGCGCGCGTGACGGGCACGATCCTGCTGGACGGCGAGGATATCTACGACCCACGCGTCGACCCGGTGCAGCTGCGGGCCAAGGTGGGCATGGTGTTCCAGAAGCCGAACCCCTTCCCGAAGTCGATC
Organism: Tabrizicola sp.; assembly: GCF_030694085.1. Classification (GTDB taxonomy): domain Bacteria; phylum Pseudomonadota; class Alphaproteobacteria; order Rhodobacterales; family Rhodobacteraceae; genus Tabrizicola. Next base: position 127,830 of record NZ_JAUXZE010000093.1, read on the forward strand.
TACGACAACGTCGCCTACGGGCCAAAGATCCACGGCCTGACCCGCAACAAGGCCGAGCTGGACGAGATCGTCGAATCTTCGCTGCGGAAAGCCGCGCTCTGGAACGAGGTCAAGGATCGTCTCGACGCCGCCGGCACCGGGCTTTCCGGCGGCCAGCAGCAGCGCCTTTGCATCGCGCGCGCCGTAGCGACCGGGCCGGAGGTTCTGCTGATGGACGAACCCTGCTCGGCGCTGGACCCGATCGCGACGGCCCAGGTCGAGGAGCTGATCAGCGAGTTGCGCAACCAGTTCTCGGTGGTGATCGTGACCCACTCGATGCAGCAGGCCGCGCGCGTCAGCCAGAAGACGGCGTTCTTCCATCTGGGAAACCTGGTTGAATACGCCGACACGACCGAGATCTTCACCAACCCGAAGGACCCCCGCACCGAGGCCTACATCACCGGCCGGATCGGATAAGGAGCAGGCGATGAACACCGCACATATCCTCACGGCCTTCGACCGCGATCTAGAAGCGGCTCAGGCGCTGGTCATGCGCATGGGCGGGCTGGTCGAGGCCGCGCTCTTGGATGCTGCCGAGGCACTGGACACCCGCGACGAGGACATGGCCGCCCGGGTCAGGGCCGGCGACGCCGCCATCGACGCGCTGGAGGACGAGATCAACACCCGCTGCGCCCTGCTTCTGGCGCTGCGTGGCCCGACTGCTGGCGACCTGCGGACCGTGCTGACCGTGATGAAGATCGCGGCGGCCCTGGAACGGGCGGGGGATTACGCCAAGAACCTGGCCAAGCGAACCGCCGCCTTGTCGCAGATGACGACCGTGCCGGGGGCCTCGGGCTCGATCCGGCGGCTGGCGAAGGCCGTGGTGCAGATGCTGACCGACGCGTTGGACGCTTATATCCGCCGCGACCTGAAGCTGGCCGAGGACGTGCGCGCCCGCGACCGCGACATCGACCAGATGTACAACTCGATCTTCCGCGAGTTCCTGACCCACATGATGGAGGACCCGCGCACCATCGGGCCTTGCATGCACCTGCATTTCATCGCCAAGAACATCGAACGTGTCGGGGACCATGCGACCTCGGTGGCCGAGCAGGTGATCTACCTCGTGACCGGCGCGCTGCCCGAGGATGAGCGGCCGAAGGTCGACAGCACCGGGGTGGGGGCCTGACGATGGGAAAGGGCGGACAGCCACGGGTCCTGTTGGTCGAGGATGAACCGGCGCAGCGGACGGTGCTGGCCTACAACCTGGAAGCCGAGGGCTTTGCGGTGACCCAGGCCGACAACGGCGAGGACGCAATGGTCCTGGTCGACGAGGAAGAGCCGGACATCATCATCCTGGATTGGATGATGCCGAAGGTCAGCGGAATCGAGGTCTGCCGCCGGCTGAAGATGCGGCCGGAGACGCGGGGGATTCCGATCATCATGCTCTCGGCCCGGGCTGAGGAAGTGGACCGGATCCGCGGGCTGGAGACAGGCGCGGACGATTATGTGGTGAAGCCCTATTCGGTGCTGGAACTGATGGCGCGGGCCCGGGCGCAGCTGCGGCGCGTCAGGCCCTCGACTGCCGGGGTGGTGCTGGAGCACGAGGATATCCGGCTGGACCCCGAAAGCCACCGGGTCTACCGGAGCGAGAAGGTGCTGAAGCTGGGGCCGACCGAATTCAAGCTTCTGGTCACGCTGATGGAGCGGCCGGGGCGGGTGTTCAGTCGCGAGCAACTTCTGGACCTGGTCTGGGGTCGGGACATCTATGTCGATACCCGGACGGTGGACGTGCATGTGGGACGGCTGCGCAAGAGCCTGATGCAGCATGGTGGGGCCGACCCGGTGCGCACGGTGCGCGGCGCGGGCTACGCCCTGGGGTGATCTGTCCACGGTGGACAAATCTGGATTTCGTTTTGAAATCAATATATTGATTGCGGACGTTAAGCTTCCGTCAACTATTGACTGCTGCGCGGGCCGGGTCGGCTTTCATTCGGAACGCTGCCGCGCGAAGTCCCCCGTCTTGTCGTCGGGGCTTGCGCCCTCCTCCTCGGCTGACGAGGGGCGCTGCCCCTCGAGCGTCCCGGACGGTATCAGCAGTATCTCAGGCTGTGGGGCGGGCAAAGGGCGCCTCCGGCGGGGATATTTGGGCAAAGATGAAAGGCTTTGCGTTTGGCGGGTTTCGGCGCAGTCTTGGGCCGGGGTGACGGCGGAGGGATGGATGGCCTGGGGTGCAGAGCATGACGCGGTGCGGGCGGTGGTCGTGGACTACCTGGAGGGGATGTGCTGGGGTGATGAGGCGAAGCTGCGGCGGGCGTTTCATCCCGGTGCCCTGCAGGTCGGGCATTTCGGCGAGACCTATGAATTCTTCCCGCTGGAGGAGTTCATTGCCTGGTTGAAGAGTGCGGAGACGGAGGCCGAGGGCTCCCCGATCATCGCCGAGCTGCTGTCGATCGAAGTGACCGGGACGGTGGCGGTTGCGAAGCTGACCGACACCTGTTTCGGCACGGATTTCACCGATTACCTGGTGATGGTGAAGGACCGGCCCGATGCGATGGGGCGTTGGCAGATCGTGACCAAGGCCTATCACGTCCATGCCGGGCAGGGGCTGCCGGCAGGGGCCCAAACGTCGGCTGGGGCCTAGAGGGTCGGCAGGAGGCGGTCGAGGGTGGTCAGGACCTGATCGACATCCCCAAGGCTGAAGGGAAGCGGCGGGCGGATCTTCAGGCTGTCGCCTTTCGGCCCGGTCGAACTGATCAGGATGCGGTTGTCCCGAAGGGCGTTCACGAGGCGCGCGGTGCGGGTGGGGTCGGGCTGACCGTCGGTGAGGATGGTCTGGCCGACGAAAAGGCCGGCGGCGCGCGTTTCACCAAGGGTTTCATGGCGTTGCGCGAGGGACCTGAGACCTTGCGCGAAGGCCTGTCCGACGGTGGCGGCGTTATGTTGCAGGCCCTCGTCCTGGATCACATCCAGGACGGCGAGACCCACGGCGGCGGCGACGGCGTTGCCGCCGAAGGTGTTGAAGTAGCGCGCCCTTGCGCCGAACTCGGCAATGGTCTGCGGCTGCAGGACCAACCCGGCGAGCGGGTAGCCGTTGCCCATCGGCTTGCCCATCGACACCATGTCCGGGATGACGCCGTGGCGCTGGAAGCCCCAGAACTGCGCTCCGGTGCGGCCGAATCCGGGCTGGACTTCGTCGGCGAGGAACAGGCCGCCGCGAGCGCGGATCGCGGCAGCTGCGGGGGCGAGGAAGCCCTTCGGATCAGGGTAGACACCGTCCGAGGAGAAGATGGTATCTACGATCAGAAGGGCGGGCCTGATCCCTTGCGCCTCCATCCGGTCGCAGGCGGCGGTGACGGCGGCGGCGAAGCCGTCGGCGATGCCCTGCGGGTAGGTCTGCGCTGACGGGGCGGGGACCGGGAAGACTGTCGGTCCCGGAGCGACGGAGGGGCCGATCGACATCGACATCTCGGCGGTGGCAAGCGTGACGCCGTGGTAGGCGTTGTCGGTGACGATGACGCCTGTCCCCCCCGTGGCCGCGCGGGCGATGCGCAGAGCGAGGTCGTTCGCCTCGGACCCGGTGCAGGTGAACATCACGTGGCTGAGGTCGGGCGGGAAGTGGGCGAGGAGGCGCTCGGCATAGGCGAGGATGCCGTCGTGCAGATAGCGGGTGTGGGTGGCGAGCGTGGCGGCCTGCCGGGTCATCGCGTCAACGACGCGGGGGTGGCAGTGGCCGACCGAGGCGACATTGTTGTAGCAGTCGAGATAGGCGTTGCCCTGGGGATCGTAGAGGTGGACGCCCTGGCCGCGGACGAGGTGGACGGGGGTTTCGTAGAACAGCCGGTAGGCGGGGCCGAGGGCCTTGGCGCGGCGTTCGGCCAAGACCTCGTCTTCTGGTGAAAGGTGCCCGGCGCCGGGGGTGTAGGCGTTCAGCATGGTGGTTTGGCGGGTCATTGCGGGGGGCTTTCGCAGGCGTGGAGAAGGTGGTCGGCGAGGGCGTCCGGGTCGCCAAGGGCGTCCAGGCCCGCGCGCGAGGTGGGAGCATTGCGCAGGATATAGGGCGCATTCTCCGGGTAGCGGGCGGCCCGCCAGGCCGAGATCGTAAGCGTCGTCGCCAGGCGGGCGGTGATGAGGTCGGGCAGGAGGCGGAGTTCGGTGTCCGTCAGGGGGTTGGCCTGGTGATAGGCGCGTGTGAGGGGGGCCAGAAGGGCCGAGGGGTCCGACGGGTCGATCAGGTAGGACGCGGCGACGGCGAGGTCACAGACGCGGTGCGAGAGTGTCATGTCTCCGAAGTCCAGAATCCCGGCAAGATCTGAGGGCAAAGTGGGGTCGGCGAGCAGGTTGTGGGGGTTGAAGTCACCGTGGACAACCTGGCGTGGAAGTTGGGCCAGGACCGGGGCGGTCCGGGTGGCGAACCGGGTGAGAAAGGCCGTGATGCGCGGCTTCAGATCGTCTGGAAGGGCGGCGGTGAGGGGGGCGAGGTCAGAGGTGTTGCGGATGTCCCAGAGGAGGTGGTGGTCGGCGGCGGGGTGCTGGAAACTGGCGAGCGTGGCGTCAAGACGGCCGAGGGCGTCGCCGATGGAGGCCGCCAGGGCGGGCGTCCGGGGCAGATGGGCAAGCGGCGAGCCGGGAAGCCAGGTCAGAAGGCGGAGCGCCCCGTCAGGCGTGGGGACGATGGTGCGCCCGTCATGGGCCGGGACGACGCGAGGGATGGGTAGGTCGGGGGCGTGCCGGGCAGTGTGGAGGAGGGCTTCGGTCTGGAACCCGGTCAGATCGGCGGACTCGGCAGGGTTGGCAAGCTTCAGGGTGAAGCTGCCTTGCGGCGTGTCGAGGCGGAGGTTCTGGTCACGCTCGGACGTGAGGGGGTGCAGGGTGCCGGTGACGCCCCAATGGGTTGCGGCAAGTTGCGCAAGTGCCGGGAGGGGCACTTGTGGCGGCGGGAGGGAAAGGAGGCTGCCAGCAGGGTCTTGGGTCATGATCAGGTCCGGGCGGCAGGATAGCGGCTGGCTCGCGAGGGGCCAGCGGAATATGCGTTGACATGGTTGAGTATTTTAGTAAGGATATATGCGAAGCCAAGCCAGCCCGGTTCGGGTCCGCCCGGTGCGTCGATCATCTGGAGGTCATCATGCCCGAACGTAACGCCCTGCGGGGCGATATCCTGGAATTGCTGTTCAGCACGGCGGGGGTTTTCCCTTGCGCGGCTCTGGAGGCTCTGATCGCACGGCTGGAGGTGGGAAGATGAACGCCCTGGTCGATACTTGGCTGACGACGGATGCGACGCCGGTGCATGATGCGCGGGCCTTGACCGAGGGGGGCAGCCTGGCGCGGATCCTGCTGGACGGGCAGGTCTATTCCCTGCGGATCACCCGGGCGGGGAAGCTGATCCTGACCAAGTGATTCTGGTTCGGGCGGTGGGCGGATAGCCCATCCTGCGCGGGGTTCCGATGGGCGACTTCGGTCCACGCAAGGCCGCGATGGGTTTCGTATCGTTTGAAACCACATGCCGGATACGTCCAGGCGGGAAAGCGCGGTCATGACCGCTTTCGGGGTTTTGCGGTCCGGCCCGGGCTTTCGGCGGCGGCGATGTTGTGTTTGACGGCGATGAAGCTGTCGGGGGTGACGGAGATCGAGTCGATCCCGGCCTTCACCAGCAGCCTGGCAAAGGCCGGGTCGTTCGATGGGGCCTGCCCGCAGAGGCCGACCTTGGCGCGGGCCTGGTGGGCGCGCGCGATCAGCGTCTCGATCATCCAGAGGACGGCGGGGTCGGATTCGTCGAAAAGCGCGGCCAGGTCCTCGGCATCGCGGTCGACGCCGAGGGTGAGCTGGGTCAGGTCGTTCGAGCCGATGGAGAAGCCGTCGAAGCGGGTGGCGAAATCCTTGGCGAGGATGACGTTCGCCGGAATTTCGCCCATGACATAGACCTGCAAGCCGTCCTTGCCGCGCTTCAGGCCGTGTTTCGCCATTGTGGCGAGGACGCGGTCGGCTTCGGCGGGGCTGCGGCAGAAGGGGATCATGACCACGACGTTGTCGAAGCCCATGTCGCGGCGCAGGCGCTGGATGGCGCGACATTCCAGCGCAAAGCCGGCCTCGTAGCGCGGCGAGTAATAGCGCGAGGCGCCGCGGAAGCCGATCATCGGGTTCTCCTCATGCGGCTCGAACTCGCGGCCGCCGAGGAGGTCGGCGTATTCGTTGGTCTTGAAGTCGCTCATCCGAACGATGACCGGGTGCGGATAAGCGACGGCGGCGATCTGCGACAGGCCGCGGGCAAGGCCGTCGATGAAATATTCGGTCTTGTCGGGGAAGGCTTTTGTCAGCTCGGCGATCTTCGCCTTTGCCGCCTGGTCCTTGAGAGTGTCGAAGTGGACAAGCGCCATCGGGTGCACCTTGAGCGCGTTGTTGATCACGAATTCCATCCGGGCAAGGCCGACGCCGTCTGACGGCAGGCGCCACCAGCGGAAGGCGGCGGAGGGATTGGCCATGTTGAGCATGACCTTGGTCTTCGTCTTTGGCAGGTCGTCGAGGCGGAGGTCTTCTGTGGTGAAATCGGCCAGCCCTTCGTGGATCACACCCTCGTCGCCGCCCGAACAGTTGACGGTGACCTCTTGTTCGTCGTGCAGGACGTGGGTGGCGTGGCCGGTGCCCACGATGGCGGGCAGGCCAAGCTCGCGGCTGACGATGGCGGCGTGGCTGGTCCGACCACCGTGGTCGGTGACGATGGCCGAGGCCCGCTTCATGATCGGCACCCAGTCGGGGTCGGTGGTCGAGGTGACGAGGATCGAACCCTCGATGAACTGGTCGATGTCCTTGGCCGATTCAAGGATCGAGACCTTGCCGGTCGCGACGGCAGAGCCGACGGAGAGGCCCTTGATCAACGGCTTTCCGGCCTTCTTGACGGTGTAGGAGCGGATCAGCCCGGTGTTGGCGCGCGATTGCACGGTTTCGGGGCGGGCCTGGACGATGAACAATTCGCCCGTGTCACCATCGCGGGCCCATTCCATGTCCATCGGCAGGCCGTAGTGCTGTTCAATGGTCACCGCCATGCGGGCGAGGGACAGGATTTCGGCATCCGACAGCACAAAAGCCGCGCGTTCGGCCCTGGAGGTGGGGACGTTCTTCGTCATGCCGCCCTCGGCCCCGGCATAGACCATCTTGATCTCTTTCGCGCCAAGTGACTTCTTGACGATGGGAGTGAGCGATTTCTTCGTCAGGAAGGGCTTGTAGACCTCGTATTCGTCGGGGTTCACGGCCCCCTGCACGACGTTTTCGCCAAGGCCCCAGGCGGCAGTGATGAGCGCAACCTTGTCAAAGCCGCTTTCGGTGTCGATCGAGAACATCACGCCCGCGCCTCCGGTGTCCGACCGGACCATGCGCTGCACGCCAATGGAGAGCGCGACCTTGGCATGCTCGAAGCCCTTGAGCGTGCGGTAGGTGATCGCCCGGTCGGTGAAAAGCGAGGCGTAGCAGCGGCGGCAGGCGGCCAGCAGGGCCTTTTCACCGCGGACGTTGAGGTAGGTTTCCTGCTGGCCCGCGAAGCTTGCATCGGGCAGATCCTCGGCCGTGGCGGAGGAGCGGACGGCGACGGGAAGGTCGGTGGTCCCGGCGCGGCGCGACAGCTCGCGGTAGGCCAGCAGGATGTCGGCCTCGATGTCCTGTGGCCAGCTGCCATCAAGGATCATGGCGCGAATCTGGGAGCCGGCCTCGTGCAGGGTGATCCGGTGGTCCTGCCAGCGCTGGATCGTCTCGGCGATCCGGTTGGGCAGCGCGTTCGCCGCGAGGTAGGCACGATAGGCGTCCGCAGTCGTGGCAAAGCCGCCGGGGACCTTGATGCCCTTGCGGCCAAGTTGCCGGACCATTTCGCCGAGCGAGCTGTTCTTGCCGCCGACCAGCGCGACATCGCCGCGCGAAAGGTCTTCGAACCACAGGACATTGGGGGATCTTTTCGGCATTGCGGGCCTCCTGCCGGGTGACGTCGCTTTCTGCGCGAAGCATGGACCATTGCCGCGGCCGGTGTCTTGATGCGGATCAAGGCGGGGGCGGCGCTGTGGATTTATCTGGTGGAGACCGAACCTGGGGAGAGGCGAGATGAGCAAGAGCGAAATCCTGATCCTGATTGGCCGCATCAAGAGCGAGCCTGCCGTGACGCCCGCGCTGCTGGATGAGGCGGCGGTCCTGATCCGGCGGGTGTTTCCCAAGACGCCAGAGGTGGCGGGCCAGGCGGATGTGGTCGGCCAGCTTCTGCACATGATCGATCTTTGCCTGCCGGGCTGGACGATCCAGCTGACCGGCAAGGCAACCGAGCCCGACGGGCATTGGCGCTGCAGCTTGCGCGAAACGCGGGGCAGCGACGAGGTCGAGGTGATCGGTCTGGGAACCGGACGCATGGTGGAACTGGCGCTGCTGGAGGCGCTTTTGCACGTGACCGAGCAGAAGGCCCTGGTCTGAAAGGCTCGTCGATGACTGCGTCACTCCTCGCGGGCGCACCGACGAGGAGAAACGCAAAGGAGCCGCCGCCCGAACGGGCCCCTGATCAGCCCCCGGTGTGGCTCATGTGGCGGGTGATCTGGCCGGCGACCTTCTGGCGCGAATAGTCGAAGTCGTGCCCCTTGGGCTTCTGCGCGATGGCGGCACGGATCGCCTGTTCAAGCGGCGCATCGTCGGGGCTGGCGCGCAGGGGGGCGCGGAGGTCAGCCATGTCTTCCTGGCCGAGGCACATGTAAAGCTCGCCCGTGCAGGTCAGCCGCACACGGTTGCAGCTTTCGCAGAAATTGTGGGTGAGGGGCGTGATGAAACCGACCTTCTGGCCGGTTTCCTCGATGCGCACATAGCGGGCAGGGCCGCCGCTGCGTTCGGCAAGGTCGCAGAGCGTGAAGCGTTCTGCCAGTCGGGCGCGGAGGTCCTTGAGCGGCCAGTACTGGTCAAGGCGAAGGGGGGACATGTCCTCGCCCATCGGCATGACCTCGATGAAGGTGAGGTCATGGTCTTGCCCCGCGCACCAGTCGAGAAGGGGGAAAAGCTCGTCCTCGTTGAAGCCCTTGAGCGCGACGGCGTTGATCTTGACCCTCAGGCCAGCGGCCTTGGCGGCCTCGATCCCGTCAAGGACCTGCGGCAGGCGACCCCAGCGGGTGATCTCGGCGAATTTCGTCGGATCGAGCGTGTCAAGCGAGACATTGACGCGTTTCACCCCAAGATCGGCGAGGGGCTGGGCGAATTTGGCGAGTTGGCTGCCGTTGGTGGTGAGCGTCAGTTCCTTCAGGGCGCCGGTCTGGAGGTGGCGGCTCATTGCCTCGAAGAAGGTGAGGATACCCTTGCGGACGAGGGGTTCTCCGCCGGTGACGCGCAGCTTCTGGACGCCGAGGCGGACGAAGGTGGAGCAGAGGCGGTCCAGTTCTTCAAGCGACAGGAGGTCGGCTTTCGGCAGGAAGGTCATGTGTTCCGACATGCAATAGGTGCAGCGGAAGTCGCAGCGGTCAGTGACCGAGACGCGCAGGTAGTTGATCGCGCGGGCGAAGGGGTCGATCAGGGGTGTCATCGGGCAAAGGTAGGCCTGCGCGGGGGGACGCACAAGTGCGAGAGCGGCAATTGCGGGGTGGGAAGCGGCGGGTTAGGCTACGACCATGAGACAGATTGCCATGATTTCCGCCCTGGCCCTGACCCTGTCGGGCTGTGCCGTGTTCCAGCCAGAGGGAGAGCGGTCGGGCGTGACCGGACCGACCGAGCCGCAGCCGGCGACCGAATTCGCCCCGGCGGTGTCGACCAGCGTGCTGGGCGCGCGGGCGGTGAGCGCGGCCGCGCTGGACAAGACGACGGCAGAGGAGCGGGCCGCGGCGCTGGCGGCGCCGGCTTCGGGCGGGGAGCGCGAGTTGGGTCGCGTCGTCGTCGCGCTGGGTCCGCCGGCGGAACAGGGTCTCTGGTTGTCGTCGGCGCTGGTCAAGGCCGTCGCCAAGGGTCGGATCGTGACCGCGGCGGGCAAGAGCCTGGCGGTGGAGCTGCGGCCCGGAACCGGCGGGGCGCTGCTGTCCCTGGCGGCGTTCCAGGCGCTTGGGCTGAATCTGACCGAGTTGCCGCAGGTCACGGTCTACGGGCCCTAGGCGCGGCGTCCTGAACCGGGCGCCGCTGCGACGCAACCAGGTCTTCTGGCGTCGTATGGACTGGCCCCCCACTCTTGGGGTCGCATGGATCCTTTGAGGCTGGTGCCCCTGGATGGCGCGGGAGCCTCCGGCGGGGATATTTGGGCAAAGATGAAAGGCTGGCCGGCTTTCCGGCTAGGCGGGTTCGGTGTGCAGGACGTCGGCCACGGTGGCTGTGACGGTCCAGTCTGCATCGAGGAGGAGGAGGTCGGCGAGGTCGCGATATTCGGGCGTGGCGAGGTCGGGGCGATCAAGAAGGCGCGCGGGGGCGGCGCTGACCATGTCGAAAGCGGTCTCGGGCGAGGTTCCCACGACCGTGATCAGACGGCGGAGGCCCTCGGCCATCGTGACATGGGCCCCCGCCAGCGAGCCTTCGGCGTTGACGAGGCGGCCATCCTTCAGCCAGACGTCCTGGCCGTAGAGCCGGAAGTGGTCGGAGCCGCCCACCGTGCTCATCGCGTCCGAGACAAGGAACATCCGGCCGGGGACGGGACGGGCGCGGATGGCGAGGCCGACCATCTCGTCCGCGACATGGATGCCGTCACAGATGATGCCCGCGAAAGCCGTGGAGTTGATGCAGGCGCCGGTCACGCCGGGCGCGCGGTTCAGCATCGGCGACATGGCGTTGAAAAGATGGGTGAAGCAGCTGGCTCCGGCGTCGAGGAGGGCGCGGACCTCGTCCGCCGTGGCATCGGAGTGGCCGATGGAGACGACCGCCCCGGTCCCGACCAGCCGGGCGACGTCCTGCGGTGTGGTGCTTTCCGGGGCGACGGTGATCTTGACGAAGACCCCCGCGGCACGGAGGCGCTGGACATGGGTCAAGGTGGTGCCGTCGAAGGGGCGAACATAGGCGGCGGCGTGGGTGCCGCGGCGGGCGACCGACAGGTGGGGGCCTTCGATGTGAAGTCCAAGCAGGCTGCGGTCGGGCTGCGGCTCGGACTGGGCGGCCAGCGTCGCCTCGACGGCCCGGGCGAGGACCTCGGGCGCGTCGGTGATCACGGTGGGCAGGATGCCGACGGTGCCGAACCTGCGGTGGGCCGCGGCCATGCGGTGCAGGGCCTCGGGCGACTGGTCGCTGTTCAGAAGCGCATCACCGCCGCCGTTGACCTGGAGGTCCAGAAAGCCGGGGGTCAGGGTGCCTTTCAAGCGGCGGGTCGGTGCGCCGGGCGGGGGGATGTCGAGCATCAGGCTGCGGCCTTGCGCGATGCCGAGGGCTGCGCCGCCGCGGAGCCGCGTCCCGTCGAAGATCGCATCGGGGAGAAGCCAGAGGTCGGGTGTGGCGGTCATGACCGGGGTCCCGTGAAGAAATAGGGGCGAAGGGCGGATTGCACCCGGGCCAGGGCCAGAGCGCGGGGCAGGGAATGGCGGCTTTCGCGGGCAATGGCAATCTCTGCGGCACAGAAATGCGCCGCCAGGAGAGGGTTGGGCAATCGTTTGTCCTGAAGGTCGGTCAACAGGTGCTGGACGGCCTGTTGCGCCTTTGGCTCGGGCCAGTAGTAGCGGATGCGGTCAGCGAGGCCGAAGTGGCGTTCGGTGCGCGGAGCAGCGCTGTCGCCGTGGATGTGGGCCTGCCAGTGGGCGGGGTTCGCCAGCATCACTTCTTCCATCCTGTCGGGCAGGGAAGGGCCGCTGGCCCAGCCGTTCTGGGCGCGGATGGTGTCCAGTGCATAAAGCGCCTCACGCCAGGCGAAGGTGAGGGCGGGGCCGACCTTCTGGAAGGCGAAGCCGAGTTCGGCAAGGCGGGGGTAGGCTTCGGGACGCTGGTAGTCGGTGGAATGGGCCTCAAGGCAGAGGCCCGGCCATTTGGCGAGGGCGGCGAGAAGGCCGGGGTCGCGGGCGAGGGGGAGGTGGTGGACCTCCATCGGCGAGAATTCCACCCCCGGCTGGACGACAAGGCCGCCGATCTGGTCGAGCGGCAGGTTCAGCGCGGTGAAAGCCTCGCGGTGGGCGTCGAGGGTGGCCCGGGCAGCCTGGGGCGTCGTGGGCTGGATGTCGCCGTGGTCGTCGGTGCGGGCTCCGCCGGGGGGAGGGACTTCGGTGCCGATGACGAAAAGGATTTTCGTCGGGTCGGGCGCATGCTTGAGGACCGTCGCAGCGAGGTCGGCCGATCGGGTGGCGGTGATGGCGTCGGGAAGCTGGGCGGGTTCGCCCGCGCAGCCCTCGGAGCAGTCGAGGTGCATCTTGGTGAAGCCTGCGGTGGCATAATCGGCGACCATCTGGTGCGCCTTCTGCAAGGCCTGATCGGCGGGAAGCTTGCGCCAGGCTTGCGGGCCGAGGTGGTCGCCGCCGAAGAGGATGCGGTTGTGCGAGACCCCGGATCGGGTTGCGATGTCTTTGACAAAGCCGATGAAATCGGCGGGTTTCAGGCCGGTGTAGCCGCCATCCTGGTTGACCTGGTTCGAGGTGGCCTCGACCACGATTGGCTGGTCAAGCGTTTCGGCGAGTGTGAGGCAGGCCTCAAGCACGTCGGGGTGCGCGGTGCAGACCGAGGGAATGGCGATGGCTTCCCCCGCGCGATTGCGGGCGATGATCCGGGCAAGGTCAGGCATGGTGCGCCTCGTTCAGGGCGTGGAGGGCGGCTCCGCGGGCGCCCGAGGCGTCGCCGCCCTGAGCCAGGTGAATGGCGGGGATCGGGAAGCCCTTGAGGGTGGCATCTGCGAGACGTTTCGTCAGGTCGTCGGTCAGGCCGGGGGCGCGGGAGAGGCCACCGCCGATCACGATCACCTCTGGGTCGAGGGTGAGGCAGAGGGTGACGAGAAACTCGGTCGCGAGGTCAAGCCAGATGTCCCAGGCCATGGCGAAGGCGGGGGTGGTGGCGCGGCCCGCGACGATGGTTTCGGGGGCGTGCTGCTGGCCGGTCAGGCGGGCGGCGATGCGGGCGAGGCCGGGGGCGGAGAGGTAGGTCTCGCTGCAGCCCTGGCGGCCACAGCCGCAGGTCAGGATGGGTAGGCCGTGCGTGACGATCGGGGCGGCGGCGAGGGGAAAGTGGCCAAATTCCCCACCGGTTTGGGCAGGGGACGGCAGGAGTCTGCCACCTGTCACGACGCCACCCGCAACGCCGGTGCCAAGGATAAGACCGACGGCGGGGTCCGCGCCTTTGGCGACGCCGAGCGTCGCCTCGGACAGCGTCAGGGCGCGGCAGTCGTTGATCCAGGCGATCGGGCGCCCTGCGGCCTGGGCGATGTCCTGCGGGAAGGGCAGGCCAGTGGCGGGGAGGTTCGAAGTGAGGGCGAGACCGGTTCCGGGATTGATGAGACCTGCGGCAGAGATCCCGACGGGCAGGCCGGGTGCATGGGCGTCGCACCAGCGGATCGCGTCGGCCATCGCGGTGACCAGCGTCGGATAGTCTTTTGGCGTGGGCCAGCGGTTGCGGGTGGCAAGCGACCAGTCCGGGGCGAACACCTGCGCCTCGATCTTGGTGCCGCCGAGGTCGATGCCCGCAGAGATCGGGGCCGCGATCATGGGTGCACCGGGTGGAGGCGGACGCCCGAGACGACGCGGGTGAGGGTGCCCTGCCCGGCGAAAGGGTCGTCGACATTCAGGCCAAGGCCGTCGGACCAGATGACCGCGAGGATCTGGGCGAGGGAGACGTAGAGCGGGACGGACCAGAGGTCTCCGTGGGGTTGCGGGATGTCGGGTGCAGTGATGCGGCTTTGCGGGAACTGGGTGCGAAGCTCGGCCAGGAGGTCCTCGTCATAGGCGCGGGTGTGGGGGTCGGACGAGCGGAAGAGCCAGAGGTCGGTGTCGCCCACAGTGAAACTTTTCGGGCCGTGGCGGAAGCCGAGGGTCGAGTCCCAGAGGGCGGGGATCTGGCCTGCGGCGAGCTCCATCACCTTCAGCGCGGCCTCGCGCGCGGCAAAGGCCAGGGGGCCAGAGCCGATGAACACGGCCCGGGCAGGGCGGCGGGTGGCAGTGGCTTGGGAGATGAAGTCCGGGAGCAGGGTCTGAAGGGTGTCGGCAAGGAAGGCGAAGCGGCTTGGCATTTGGCTGGCTGGGAGGCTTGCGTCGAAGAGGGCTGCGGCGGTGAGGAGCATGGTGGAGAAGCTGGATGTCATCGCGAAGCCCTGGTCGTGGGTGGCTTCGGGCAGAGTGATGACGTGTGAGCCGGGTCTGGTGGCGAGGGCGGACCTGGCATTGCAGGTGATGTTGAGCCGTGGCCAGGCGGGGGCGAGGGTGTCGAGTGCGTCGAGGAGGCCGATGGATTCCGTTGAGCTGCCGGAGCGGCCGAAGCTGACGATGAGTTTCGGTTGGCCGGTGAGATAGGCACGGGGACGGGCGACGATGTCGGTGGTGGGGACCGAGCGGAAGCGCGGGCCCGGCTGGCCCTCGAGACCAGAGGCGAGGATGTCGCCGATATAGGCGGAGGTGCCTGCGCCGCAGAACCAGACCTCGCTGACGCCGGTTTCGGCGATCCACTGGCGGAGGTCGGCCACCTGGAGCCGCGCGCCCCAGTCGCGCCAGATCGCGGGTTGGGCGAGGATTTCGCGGAAGGTGGCGTGGCGGGAAAGGTCGGTCATGTCGTCACTTCCAGGATTGGCCGGGCAGGATTGGCCGGGTGGTCCGCTTGGCGATGGGGCAGGAGTGGCCTGGCCTGGGCGTCAGCGCGCGGCGGTGGCAGACTGCGGTCCTTGTGGACGGGGCGCCTTTCAGACGGAGCGCGTTCCGCGCAAGTCTTTTCGGTCGCCTTGTGCGCGTGAAGAACGCGCAACGGCTTTGCGATGCCTCCGGCGGGGATATTTGTGCAAAGATGAAAGGGCAGCCTGGGGGCGCGTTCGGCGGGAGGCGGCAAGACCGGACAGGGGCGGCTTTGCCTATCATCGGGTCTGGGTCACTTTGGCGAGGGTCGTGGGGCGGTCGGGGTCGTGGCCGAGCGCGAGGGCGGCATCATGCGCGAGCGGGTAGGTGAGGCAAAGAAGGGCGGCGGCGGCGGCGGCGGGGGTGAGGTCGGTGGCACCTGCGTCGGAGGCACGCAGGCGGAAGACGGTACCGCCAGCGGCGCGGAAACGCTGTTCTGCCGTGTCGAGGCTGGGTTGCACCTCGGGCTGTTCGGTGTCGAGGATCAGGATCAGGAGCGGGTTCGTCACCAGTTGCAGCGGGCCGTGCAGGACTTCGGACGAGGAATAGGCCTCGGCGTGAAGGGCGCAACATTCCTTGAGTTTCAGCGCCAGTTCCTGCGCCGCGCCAAAGCCGGTGTCGCGCCCGATGACATAGACGTGTGAGGCGCGCAGGAGGGCGGCGAGGAGCGCTTTCTTCTGCGGCAGGTCGCGGCCGTGCAGCGCGGCGAGGGCTGTGGCGGAGGCTTTCGCACGGGGGGCGTAGGCGGGGGCCAGGGCCGCGAGGAGCGCCATGCCCCCGGCGATGGCCCCGACGACGGATTTGGTGGCGGGGACGGCCAGTTCGGGGCCGGCGCCGATCGACAGGGTGGCGTGGGCTTCGGCCTCGACCGGGCTGCCGGGGGCGTTGGTGAGGGCGAGGACGGTGGCCCCGGCTTCGCGTGCGCCGCGGGCAGAGCCGACAAGGTCGGGCGAGGCACCGGACTGCGAGACGACGAGCACGGCCGCATCGGTGAGGCGGACACCCCGACCCAGCGAGAAGATCGAGGGCGGGAGCGAGGTCACGGGCAGGCCGGTCTCGCGCATGATCTCGTAGGACAGGATGTTGGCGGCGGCGTCGGAGGAGCCGCGGGCGACGGTGTAGATCGCGCGGAGCTGGGTCAGGTCTGGAAGCGTCACGGATTGTGCGACGGAGGCCGCGAAGACGGCAGGGGCCTCGGCGATCTCGCGCGACATGTGCTGTCCGGCATCGGGAGGAAGGGCGGTCATCGGGCGTCCAGGGTCGTGGCGTCCCCCCACGTCCATCCCCCCCACGTCGGCGCAACAAGGGAGAGGTGGCGTTTGGGGGCAGGGTCTCGGGGCAGGTACGGTTCAGCGCGAGTGGCGCTGTCGGAGCCTCCGGCGGGGATATTTGGGCAAAGATGAAAGGCGCTGGGCTGGGTCGGGGACGCGGCGCGGCGACGGGTGGTCGGCGGGCGCAAGAGCGGGGAAGATCCTCTGGCGGGAATGGTTGAGCCAGCATCGATGCCTGGCGTCCGGGACGGGCGGTCGGGCGCCGGGGCTGAAGGGTTCAGGGGCCGGATCATTGGCGCAGCCCATGCGCGTCGAGTTTGGCCCAGGTGTCGGTGAGGTCGACGACCTGTCCGGTGGTGCGGGCCTGGTCGAGGGCGATGGCGGCGATGCCGGCCTCCATCGCGTCGAGGATCGAGACGGGGAGGCTGTCCGCCTGACCGCGCAGGTAAGCGGTCATGTCGCGGCACATGAGCTGGTCGGCACCGTAATGCGCGCCTTTCATCGCGGTGCCCTGCGTGTAGTCATGGTCCGCGAGGCGGCTTCCGTCGCGGGCGGTAACCTTCAGGAAGCCGCGCACGAAATCGCCCTCGGCCATGCCGTGGGTGCCCATGACGCAGAAGCGGCGGTGTTCGTCGGGGACGTTGAGGTTGGTGTGGAAGGCGAGGGAGGCGCCGGTCTCGTACTGCAGGATCGCGGTCTGGTAGTCGATGATGTCGCCATCCGACAGGAAGGGATCATCGGTGGATTCCCAGACGGACTTCTTGACGTGGAAGATTTCGGCCTCGGCGTTCGACTTTGGCGCGTTCTGCGGGACAAAGGATTTGCGGCCGCCGAAGCTGGCGACGCGCTGCGGTCGGGACTCCGTGACCATGTTGTAGATGTCGAGGTCGTGGCAGCATTTTTCCAGCATGAAGCCGCCGGCAAGGTCGGTGCGGCGGCGCCAGTCGCGCATGAAGAAGGCGCCGTGGTAGGGGCCGATGTGTTCGTTCGCCTCAAGCGACGTGACGTCGCCGAGCCAGCCTTGGGCCATGGCCGCGCGGAGGTCGACCATGTGCTGCGAATAGCGCAGGACGAGGCCGACCATCGCGCGATTGACGCCGCCGTGTTTGGCGAGAAGGCGGGCGAGTTCCAGGGTCTCCTCGATCGAGACGACGACGGGCTTTTCGGTAAACACCTGCACCCCGGCCTCCAACCCCAGGCGGATCTGGTCGAGGTGGAAGACGTTCGGCGAGAAGACGCAGTAGAGGTCGGGATTGGCGTCCGAGAGCATCGCCTCGACCGAGGGGTAGCGGGGGGTGTCGGTGCCGATCATCTCAAGGTGGGTCGGCTGGGGGTCGTAGTAGCCGACGATCTGGGCTTCGGGCATTTCCTCGCGAAGCGTGGTCAGGACATGACCGGCCCGCAGGCCGATGCCTGAGGTGACAATGCGCATGGGTAATCTCCTTTCAGGCGGCGAGCCGTCCCTTAAGCTGCAAGGGCCGGGGCTTGCCGTCGCCGCATCACGCGGCCATTGGCGTCAAAGACATGGGCGTCGGCGGGGGCGAAGGTCAGGCCGACATCCTCGCCTTCGTGGACGGTGGTGTCGCCGGGCAGCGCGGCGCAAAGCTTCAGCCCGTCAGCCATTTGACCGTAGGCGATGGCGGTGCCGCCAAGGCGTTCAAGGACGCGGAGGTGCATGGTGACGCCGGTGCCAAGCTGCAGGCTTTCGGGCCGGATGCCGACTTCGACGCTGTCGCCAGCGCGCGCGGTGGCGGTGTCGACAGGCAGGGTCATCCGGGTGCCGCCGTGAAGTTCGACTGTCAGGCCTTCGGGTCCGGTGCCAACGACCGTGGCGGGCAAGAGGTTCATGTTGGGCTGGCCGATGAAGGTGGCGACGAAGCGGGTCGCGGGGTGGTGGTAAAGCTCCATCGGGGTGCCAAACTGTTCGATGCGGCCCTTGTTCAGGACGACGATGCGGTGGGCCATCGTCATCGCTTCGATCTGGTCATGGGTGACGTAGACCATCGTGGCGTCGAGATCACGTTGCAGGGCGGAAAGTTCGACCCGCATCTCGCCGCGCAGGGCGGCGTCGAGGTTCGAGAGTGGTTCGTCGAAGAGAAAGACCTTGGGGTTGCGCACGATCGACCGCCCGATGGCAACGCGCTGGCGCTGGCCGCCCGACAGCTGGCCGGGTTTCAACGGCAGCTTCTCGGTCAGTTGCAGGATGTCTGCGGCGCGGCCGACCTTCTGCTTGACCTCGGGTTCCGGCAGGCGGGCGACGCGCAGGGGGAAGGCGATGTTCTCGTAGACCGAGAGGTGGGGGTACAGCGCATAGCTTTGGAAGACCATCGCGATACCGCGGTCGACCGGGGCGGCGGCTGAAACATCGACGCCATCGATCAGGATACGGCCAGAGGTCGAGGCCTCGAGGCCCGCGATGATACGGAGAAGCGTGGACTTGCCGCAGCCCGAGGGACCGACGAAGACGACGAATTCCTTGTCGCGGATCGCAAGGTCGATACCGGACAGCACCTGGGCCGATCCGAAGGATTTCGTGATGCTTTGCAGGTCGAGCGTGGCCATGCGGGTATCCTTTGCGGAGACGTGGGGGGCGCGGGTCAACCCGCGCCCCCCGATTGGATCAGCGAACCGCTGCCAGCTCGACGCCGGCCTCGGTCACCAGTTCGTCGACGGTGCCGTCGCCCAGCATGATCCCCTGGATCATGTTGGTGAAGACGGCCTGCAGCGCCTTGAAGTCCTCGACCATCGGCTCGGGGCCACCGGTCGAGATGCCGGCGACGAAGATCGGCCAGTTGCCTTTCTTGTAGTAGACGTCGGCCATGCCCATCTTTTCGTAGTCAAGGATCGGGGTCAGGCCCCAGGACGAATCGAGGTCATACTGCGCCTCTCCGCTGGTCAGCGCCTTGGCCAGCTTGATCGCCAGTTCCTCGTTGCCGGTGCCCTTGAAGACCGCCAGCGAATCGGTGATCAGGATGGTGCCCGAGGGACCGGACGGACCGGCCGGGATCGGGGCGACGATCTGGGTCGGCACCTTCTCGGCGTGCTGGCCTTCGCCCCAGGGACCGGAGACATACATCGCGATCTGGCCGTCGTTGAAGAGGTCGCGCATCTGGTCGCGTTCCCATTCGGTCGGGCCGGATTGCATGTAGGGCAGAAGGTCCGCGTAAAGCTGCAGCGTCTCGCGCGTTTGCGGGCTGTCCAGCGCCGGGGTGCCGTCGTCGTTGTAGACCTTGCCGCCGTTCGAATAGAGGAAGTCGAGGAACATGTGCATCGTGTTGTCGAAGTCCTTGCCCGCGATGCCGATGCCTGCGGCGTCGGTGTTGTCGGTCACAGCCTTCGCCAGGGTCACAAGCTCGGCCCAGGTGGCGGGGGCCTTGCACTCGGCCCCGGCAGCCTCGACCACGGCGCAGTTGATGTAGAGGGCCTTGGTCGAGAAGGCATGCGGGATGCCCCAATACTGGCCGCCGTTGGTCACTGTCTTGAGGACGCCGGGCTGGTAGGCGGCCTCTTCCTCGGGCGTGAAGGTCACGGGGACGATGAGGTCGTTGTTGGCAAGCTGGCGCAGGGTGCGGCTGCCCATGTAGGCCACGTCCGGCGGGTCGCCGGCGGCGGCAAGCTGCATCGACTTGTCCTGGCAGGTGCCCCATTCCACCGCTTCCATCTTCACGGTGACGCCGGCGTTGTCGGCCTGGAACTTGTCGATCACGACCTGGTCGGCCGGGCGCACTTCGCCGCCGCACATGATGAAGTGCAGCTCTTGCGCCTGGGCCGACAGCGCCGTTCCGGCCATCAGGCCAGCGGCGATTGTCAGGGTCTTGAAGTGGGTCATTGGTAGTCTCCCTTGTTGGTGGTCTTGGGTGGTCATTCTTTCACCGCGCCTGCGGTCAGGCCCGCGACGAGGTATTTCTGCAGGAAGAGGAACACGATCATCACCGGGGTGATGCCGGTCAGGGCAGCGGCCATCATCTCGTTCCAGGTGACGTCCTGGTAACCGATGAATTCGTAAAGGCCCGCGGGAAGTGGCTGGATCTCGCGGACGTTGTTGAAGGTGATGGCAAACAGGAACTGCTGGGCATAGGCGCCGATGAAGACGGCGGTGCCGACGACGATCAGGCCGGGGGTCGCCAGCGGGATCACCACGCGGCGCAGGGTGTAAAGCCGCGAGGCGCCGTCGACGTAAGCCGCCTCCTCCAATTCGCGGGGGATCTTTTCCAGGTAGGACCGCAAGAGCCAGATGCCGGTGGGGATCAGGAAGGCCACGCCCGGAATGATCATCGCCCAGTAGGTGTTGAGCATGCCAAGGCTGCGCAGCACCCGGTAGAGCGGGATCAGAAGGACCGCGCCGGTGAACATGTTCACGGCCAGGAACCCGCCCAGCGACAGCGCCTTGAACGGAAAGTCGAGCCGGGCATAGGCATATGCGGCGGGGATCACCACGACCATGGTGATCGCGGTCACCGACGAGGCCACGAAGATCGAGTTGAAGATGTAGCGCCCCAGAAGCGGTACAGTCTTCCACATGTCGCGATAGGCCTGCAGGCTGAAATCCTCGGACCACCAGGTGAACTTGGCAGTCATCAGGTGACTCATGGGGCGCAAGGAGACCCGGATCATCTCGATGAAGGGCATCAGGATGAAGAGGAGGAAGAAGAAGGTGGCGATGTAGACGCCGACTTTCTGGACGAGCGTGAGGCGGTCGATCATCTATTTGGCCCCGTAATGCCGGTTCACGCGGTTCAGGAACCACAGGTAGAAGAGCGAGAAGACCGCCAGCAGGACCACGATCACCACGGCCCGCGCCGCGCCCTCGCCGAAGCGCTGGGACGAAATGGCAACCTTGTAGGTGTCGATGATCAGGGTCGTCGTCGCCCCGCGCGGGCCGCCTTCGGTCAGGATCCAGATGATCTCGAAGCTGTTGAAGGTCCAGATCGCGGAGAGCAGCGCCATCGAGACAATCACCGGCATGATCTGAGGAATGGTGATGCGGCGGAAACGATACCAGCGGCTGGCCCCGTCGACCCAGGCGGCCTCGTACAGGTCCTTCGAGACGCCCTGCATGGCGGCGAGGAAGAACAGCGTCACCATCGGCGTGCCGACCCAGACGTCGGTAACGATGGCGGAGTAGAAGGCCGAGGTCTTGGTGGCGAGAAGGGCGACACGGTCCTGCACCAGCCCGAATTCCTGCAACAGGCCCGAGATCAGGCCGAAGTAGCCGTTGTACATCCACTTCCAGCCGATGACACCAATGGCAACCGGGATCACCCAGGGCGGCATCACGAGGACACGGAACAGGGCCTTGCCGGGGATTGCGGCGTTGAGAAGTGAAGCGCCGATCAGGCCGACGATCAACTTCAGGCTGACGGCCAGCGCCATCCAGTAGAAGGTGCGGCCCACGGTCTGCCAGAACTTCGGATCGGCAAAGAGCGCGGCGTAGTTGGCGACCCCGACGAAGTTTTCCCCGCCCAGCGTGGCATCGGTGAAGGACAGACGGATCGTCTCGGCCAGGGGCCAGACGACGATGACCAGGATGAAGAGGAGGGCCGGCGAGATGAGAAGCCAGGCGAAGGCGCGTTCGGACATCTCGCGGCGCTGCATCCGTTCTGGCGCGGCCCCTTCAGCGACAAGCGTCATGCAGTTCCCCCTGTTCAGCCTTGGGCCGCCCTGGCAGGGACAGCGCGGGTCGAATCATGTCGTTGGAATGACGATACCAAAAAACTGACCTTACGCTACCATCATAATACCAAGTTAGCCAAAAAATCGAACCAACTGCGAATTTCCCTTGTTTCTGTCCTGGTTCTTGGTCCATCTTTCGTCGAACCGAGGGAGTTGGTCCCATCATGGTAATACCAATTCGGGGGCTGCCGATGGAAGACGATCAGGCGCTGTTTCGCCCCGAAGCCTGGTTCCGTGAGGCGCGCGGGCCCAGGTATGAGCAACTTTACCGCCACCTGTCCGCAGCCATCGCCGCTGGAGAACTGCCGCCCGAGACGCAGCTTCCGCCCGAACGCGACCTTGCGCTGATCGCCGATGTGAGTCGCGTGACGGTGCGCAAGGCGGTCAGTCAGCTGGTCGCGGATGGCGTGCTTGAGCAGCGGCGGGGCGCGGGGACCTTTGTCAAACCCGCGCGGTCGAAGATCGAACAGTCGCTCTCCGCACTTCTGTCCTTCACCGATTACATGCGTCAGCGCGGCAAGACCTCGTCCAGCCGGATCCTGCGCCGGGGGCTGTTCCTGCCGACGCCGGACGAGACCATGTCGCTTGGCCTTTCGGCGGGCGAACGGGTCGCTCGGGTCGAACGGCTGCGCTTCGCCGACGACACGCCCCTGGCATTGGAATGGTCCTCGCTGCCGACGGATGTGCTACCCGACCCGGAAGCGGTGGGGACCTCGCTTTACGATGTGCTGCGCGCCTCGGGAAAGGCGCCGACGCGGGCGGTGCAGCGGATCACGGCCGTCAACCTGACAGCGGCTGACGCCAAGCTGCTGCTGCTGCCGGAAGGTGCGGCCGTGCTGCGGATCGACCGGACGGCCTATGTCCCCTCGGGCCGGCCGATCGAGTTCACTCGCGGGCTTTACCGCAGCGACATCTATGACTTCATTGCCGAACTGAGACTGGACGCACCATCATGACCCTGACGTTTCAGGCCCGCATCGACGGGAACCAGATCCGCTGCCTGATCAGCACGGACCGCCACCTGACCGCGCCGATCTTCTGCTTCTCGCTGATGGCCGCGCCAAAGGTGATCTCGGGCGGAACGCTGGTGCGGCGGGTCGCGGGGTATGCCGAAGTGGCGCTGCCCGATCTTGCGGCGGGCGCCCGGCACGAGGTGGTGCTGGAGCACGCGAACAAAGAGTTCGGGCCACGCAACCGGGCCTGGTTGCCGCTTGGCGCCTATCTGCGCGTAGGGAAGGAGTGTCTGCCGTTGCCGCCAGGCACGGACCTGGGACCGCGACGTACCGAGGGGCCGCCCGCCCTGCAACTTGCACCTGACCGTTTGCCGCTGGTGCCGCAGCCGACCGATTGGCGCGCCTCGGGCGGGGGGGTGGCCCTTGCGGCACTGGCACCGACGACGGGGCTGGAGGGGGTGGCAACGCTGGCCGAACGCCTTGGCCTGGACCCGATCCTTGCGCCGGGCGGTCTCCCACTGGTGGTGACCGAGGACGCGGACCTGGGGCCGGAGGGGTATCGGTTGACCATCGCCCCGGACGGGCTGGCGGCTGCAGTTGGGGGGGCGGCGGGTCTGCACTACGCCGGCGTCAGCCTCCTGACCTTGCGCGAGACGTGCGGCGGTCAGTTGCCCTGCGGGACCATCACCGACAGGCCCCGATTCGGTTGGCGCGGCCAACATCTTGATTGCGCGCGGCATTTCTTCGGCGTCGACTTCATCCTGCGGCTTCTGGACCTGATGGCGCTGCTGAAGCTGAACCGCTTCCACTGGCATTTCGCCGATGACGAAGCGTTCCGGCTTGAGGTTAGGTGCCAGCCGCTGCTCTGGCAGCGCACGGCGTTCCGGGGCGAGGGCGAGCTGGTGCCAGGCGTCTTCGGCGGCGGCATAAGGGCGGGGGGCAGCTATTCCAGGGCGGACGTGGCGCGGGTGCTGGCACGGGCAAAGGCGCTGCACATCGAAGTGCTGCCCGAGATCGAGATCCCGGCCCATTCCCATGCGATGATCAAGGCGGTGCCGGGCCTGCGCGATCCGGGCGACAACGGCGAGGAAGTCTCGATCCAGGGCTATCTGGACAACATCGTGAACCCGGCCGTTCCGGCGACCTGGGACCTTCTGCTGCCCCTGGCGCGTGAAGTTGCCGGGCTGTTTCCATTCGGCATGCTGCACCTTGGAGCCGACGAAGCGCCCCACGGGGCCTGGGGGGGATCGCCCGCCGTAGCGGCCCTGAAGGCGCGGGAGGGGCTTCAGACCTCGGACGACGTGCAGGGCTGGATGCTGGCAAAGCTGGCGGGGGATCTGGGGGCCGCCGGGGTGCGGGTCGCGGCCTGGGAGGAGGCGGCGAAGGGCTGCCAGGGCGGTGTGGGCAACGGCGCGCTGCTGTTCAGCTGGACCGGGCAGGGTCCTGGGATCCAGGCCGCGCGGCGGGGTCATGACGTGGTGATGTGCCCGGCACAGAACGCCTATTTCGACCTGGCCCATTCGGACGATGCCGACGATTGGGGGGCCGCCTGGGCTGGCTTTGTGCCCCTGGAAAAGACCGTGGCCTGGGACCCGGTGCCGAAAGGAGCCGAGGATATTGCACCCCGTATCGCGGGGGTCGAGGCCTGCTTCTGGGGCGAGTTCACCACCGAGGACAGGCAGGCCGAGGGCATGATCGCCCCCCGGATCCTTGGGATTGCGACCAAAGGCTGGGAGCCAGCCGGGCGCACGGATGGCCCCGCCCTGAGGGCGCTCGCAGGGGTCTATGGGCCGCTTTTGGACAGAATCGGCTGGAGGCGGCATCGCGGTGCTTAGGAGACGTCCTTTGCAACTCAGGGCAAAAGTGTGTCACCAGGC
The DNA here is from genome assembly GCF_030694085.1 of Tabrizicola sp. GTDB lineage: Bacteria > Pseudomonadota > Alphaproteobacteria > Rhodobacterales > Rhodobacteraceae > Tabrizicola. Next base: position 152,285 of record NZ_JAUXZE010000093.1, read on the forward strand.
GGTCATCAATTGGGCGGGATGATGGCCAACTGTTTACCCTGAATGACCAATCAGCTTAAGTTTGCAAAATCAGCGTTAATTTTGGGTTAATCGAAACTGTGTACTCTTGCCTCACCCAACAATTAGGGAAGGGAAGAAGTGAAAATGAAAAATTTTCTGTCTGCTTGCTCAGTATTCGTCGTGGCTGCGAGTTTCGCTACGTCCAGTTTCGCAATCACTGAAGAAGTTCCGGATGAGCCGGATGATCCGATTGGTTGTCTATCTTCCGAGTGCGACGAACCGGATCCGCCGAAGAAGCCCAAAGGCAACAACGGCTGGGGCAATGGCACCGATGAAGTGGACGGTGTCGGCGGCACCAATGCTGGCAGCGATTCCGGCGGTACTGCGGTGACCAAGTCCATCAACGGGAAGGGCATCGACAAGTTTGAAGGCAAGTTTGACGGGCGCTAAGCCCGGGACCTTTCACATGCCATATGAATGGCGGCCGCATTTCGGCCGCCATTTTTCATGGCTTGGTCAAAAGCCGCGCGGCTTCCTTGCGCGCGAAGGGTGCCAACGTGTTGCCATGCTCGGATAAAAAGGACAGCGCGGCCTTTGCATCATGTTTCGACAGATCCCTGACCCACCAGGCAACGGCTTTCTGAATGAACCAGTCGCGGTCCGGGGCGAGGGTCGCGCACCAGCCCAGCACCCGGCTGCGGATGGCAAGGTCCTGGGGCTTCGGAAAATTCTGCTTGGTCCAGGGCAGCGCCATCACCAGCGCGGCGCGCCGGGTCCACATGTGCGGGCTGGCGACCCAGGCCTCGACCGTATCAAGCCGCGACGGGTCCGCAACCAGTCGCTTCTGCCCGGCGATGCTGGCGTGGTCGGCCAGCGCCCAGCCGTCGAAATCCGGCACCCACGAGACGATCAGATCCCAGACTGCCTGATCGGGCCGGATACGTGCCTGGGTCAGAAGTTTCGCGGCCGCGATGCGGGCCTCGTGGATGTTGGTCCGCCAAAGCTCTGACGCCAGCGCCAGGCGACCGTCGAGTGTCAGGTCCGTCCGCCAGCGGTCGGTAAGGTCCGCGATCTGCGGCACAGTGATGCCCAGGTAGGGGCGTGCGGCCTTGTGATAGGTGGCCATTTCTGCGGCCTTGACGGGGTCGGCAAGCGCCTGCAGGTCCTGAAGCGGGGTCATCGTAGCCTCTCTGGTGGTCAGGCCCTACCTGCCAGCCCCGCGCCCCAAGGGCAAGTCAGCGCCGGATCAGGAAACGGACCGAGGCGACGGCGATGCCTGCGCGAGAGACGACTGCGTCATTGACGATGGTGCCGTCGGCGCCGGCGTAGAGGATGTCCTGAAAGCCCAGCCGGTTCACGCCAGAAGGCGACTTGAAGTCGGCGGTGTAGGACAGACGGATCTGGCCATCCTCCTCGATGACGGTGGCCTCGCCCACCGTGTCTTCACGTTTGCCGGTCCAGCGGCCAGGGCCGGTCTCGCGGAAGACCCAGGTCAGGCGGTCTTCCTGACCGTCGTCATACAGGAAATCCTCGACCACGGTCAGGGTGCGCGCGCCCGCGCGGCCCGTCACGGTACCATTTAGCCGCGCGGTGAAGCGGCGTTCGTCTCCGGTCAGCCACACGCGGAAGTGGCCCCGGCCCGTCGTGCGGCCCTGAAAGGCCGAGACGAGGGTTATGGGCGGGCCGGGCTGGACCGGCGGGGCGGGCGTTGCGGCGCAGGCGGCCAGCGGAAGGGCGGCGAGGCCGAGAAGAAGGGATCTGCGCTGCATTGTTCGCCTCTATTTCAGAAGATACGAAGACGGCGCGCAGGTGGATCAGGGGCGCGGAGTTTTTGAGAACGCCGAACCAGAGCCTTCGAATGCTCCGATGCGATTCCCCCGAAGAAATCGCCCCCCTATTCGACCGTCACCGATTTGGCCAGGTTGCGCGGCTGGTCCACGTCGGTGCCTTTGGCGATGGCCGTGTGATAGGCCAGAAGCTGCGCCGGAACCGCGTAAAGGATCGGCGCCCAAAGTGGGTCGACGCCGGGCAGGGTCAGGGTCTTCCAGGTCCCTTGACCGGCAGCTTCGACCCCCGCAGCGTCCGACAGCAGCAGCACCTTGCCGCTGCGGGCCATCACCTCTTGCATGTTCGAGACGGTCTTGTCGAAAAGCGCGTCCTTCGGGGCCAGGACGATGACCGGCACAGCGGCGTCAATCAGGGCGATGGGGCCGTGTTTCAGTTCACCCGATGCATAACCTTCGGCGTGTATGTAGCTGATTTCCTTCAGCTTCAGCGCCCCCTCAAGTGCCAGAGGGAACATCGGCCCACGTCCCAGGAACAGGATGTCCTGCGCTGTGCCCAGTTCCTCGGCCAGCTTGGCGATCGGGTCCGACAGACCCAGTGCAGCGTTCATCAGGCCGGGCACCGACCGCAAGGATTCCAGTCGGTCGCCCAGGGTGGTGGCGTCGATCCGGCCCCGGTCCTGCGCGGCCTTCAAGGCCATCAGGGCAAGCACGGCCAGCTGGCAGGTAAAGGCCTTGGTCGAGGCGACACCCACCTCCACCCCCGCCAGGATCGGCAGGGCAAGGTCCGACTCGCGGGCGATGGACGAGGTGGGGACGTTGATCACCGAGACAACCTTGGCGACCTTGTCCTTCACGTGGCGGAGCGCGGCGAGAGTGTCCGCCGTCTCGCCCGACTGGCTGACGAAGATCGCCATCGAGGCCGGGGACAGCACCGGATCGCGGTAGCGGAATTCACTGGCGATATCTATGTCGGCGGGCAGGCCCGCGATCTGCTCGAACCAGTATTTCGCGACGTGGCAGGCGTAGGAGGCGGTGCCACAGGCGACCAGAGTGATGCGGTCGATTCCCTTGAAATCAAGTTCTTGCGGAAGTTGCAACGTGCCTTGCGGCGATGTGTAGTGCTTCAGCGCATCGGCGATCACCACTGGCTGTTCTGCGATTTCCTTGGCCATGAAGTGCTTGTAGCCGGCCTTTTCGATCCGTGTCGCATCCAGCTGGATGCGTGTCTCGGCCCGGTTGGCGCGGCGGTTCTGGGCGTCGTAGATCTCGGCTCCCTGGCGGGTGATGACGGCCCAGTCACCTTCCTCCAGGTAGGTGACCCGGTCGGTCATCGGGGCCAGCGCAATCGCGTCACTGCCCACGAACATTTCGCCGTCGCCCCAGCCGATTGCCAGCGGAGAGCCCTTGCGGGCCGCAAACATCAGGTCGTCCTGACCGTCGAACAGGAAGCAAAGCGCGAAGGCTCCATGCAAGCGGGCCAGGGTCTCTTTCGCGGCCTCGACCGGAGAGGCACCCTGGTCCATCGCGCGGTTGACAAGGAGGACGACTGTTTCGGTGTCGGTCTCGGATTCCTGGGTGTAGCCGTCGGCGGCAAGTTCGGCGCGCAACTCGCGGAAGTTCTCGATGATGCCGTTGTGGACGACCGCCACCCCTCCCGCGCGGTGCGGGTGGGCGTTCGTCACCGTCGCGGCACCGTGGGTCGCCCAGCGGGTGTGCCCGATCCCGGCCTTTCCGGCCAAGGGGTTATGCACCAGAAGGTCCGAAAGGTTCACCAGCTTGCCGACGGCGCGCCGACGGTCCAGCTTGCCGGCGTTGACCGTGGCGATTCCCGCACTGTCGTAGCCGCGGTACTCCAGTCGCTTCAATGCCTCTACCAGCAAGGGCGCAGCCTCGTGGTTCCCCAATACCCCTACAATACCGCACATTTTAATTCCCCTTTGCCTTCGCAGCTTTAATGGCTTTCAACTTTTCGAACATTCTGGTCGCAAGTCCGGGCTTGGTGACCTGCCGTGCCCGCCCGATGGCGACAGCCTCTGCCGGGACGTCCTCGGTGATGACTGACCCGCTGGCCGTCAGCGCGCCGTCGCCCACGGTCACCGGGGCGACCAGCATGGTGTCCGACCCGATGAAGGCGCGCTTGCCGATGGTGGTGCGGTGTTTCATCACCCCGTCGTAGTTGCAGGTCACGGTGCCCGCACCGATGTTGGTATGCTCGCCGACATGGGCATCGCCAAGGTAGGTCAGGTGGCCGACCTTCACGCCCTCGTCGAGGATGGCGTTCTTGATTTCCACGAAGTTGCCGACATGGACATCCTCGGCCAGTTCGGCGCCGGGGCGCAGGCGGGCGAAGGGGCCGACCGTTGCGCCGCGGCTGATGTGGCAGCCTTCGAGATGGCAGAAGCCCTTGATCTCCGCCCCGGATTCGACGGTGACGCCGGGCCCGAAGATCACGTTCGGGCCGATGATCGCGTCGCGGCCGATGTGGGTGTCCAGCGCGAAGAACACGGTTTCCGGTGCGGTGAGCGTGACCCCGTTCTCCAGCGCCTCGGCGCGGGCGCGGGCCTGGAAGGCGGCTTCGGCTTCGGCAAGCTGGGCGCGGGTGTTGACGCCCAGGGTCTCCGCCTCGTCGCAGAGGACGACCCCGGCCGAAAGGCCGCGTTTGCGGGCCAGTTCCACGATGTCGGGCAGGTAATATTCCTGGGCGGCGTTGTCATTCCTCACTTCGGCGATGAGGGAGAAAAGCGTCCGCGCCTCGGCGCAGACGACCCCGGAATTGCATAGAGTGATCGCCCGTTCCTCGACTGAGGCATCCTTGAATTCGCGGATCGCCAGCAGGGTGTCACCATCGGTGAGCAAGCGTCCGTAGCGCCCCGGATCCCTGGCGTGGAAGCCGAGGACGACGACCGCGTGCCGGGCGCGGGAATCGAGCATCCGGCGCAGCGTTTCCTCGCGGATCAGGGGGGTGTCGGCGTAAAGGACGAAGGCCTCGCCCGGCGCGTCGGAGAGGAGGGGAGCGGCCTGTGCGACGGCGTGGGCGGTGCCCAGTTGCGGGTCCTGGACGACGGTTTCCACCGCCTCGTTGAAGGCGATGGCTGAGGCAGCGACAGCCTCGCCGCCGTGGCCAGTCACAGTCACGATGCGCGCGGGTTCAAGGGCCTGGGCAGTGGCAAGGGCGTGATGAAGGAGAGGGGCGGCGGCGACGTGGTGAAGGACCTTGGGCAGGTCGGAGTTCATCCGTGTCCCTTGCCCCGCGGCCAAAACGATGACTGAAACCTGCATTCTGCCCCTTCCAATGTATCGGCGCCCGTTTTACCCCGGTGGCGGGGGCTGGCAAGGGGCCGTGCTTCACGACAGGTTACAGGACTGCCAATATGCGCTGTGTAGTGTTCGATCTGGACGGAACTTTGGCGGATACCTCCGCCGATCTCCTGGCGGCGGCCAATGCGGCGCTGCCGCGGTCCGTGCTGGGGCCGGAGGATGCGCTGACGGCGTTCCATGGCGGGCGGGCCATGCTGCGGCTGGGGTTTCAGCGGCTGGGGATGACTTGGTCGGAGGCCGATGTGGACGCGGGCTATCCGATCGTGCTGGAGGCGTACCGGAGCGGGATCGCGACCCACACGCGGCTTTACCCCGGGGCGATGGAGGCGGTGGAGGCGCTGAAATCGGCGGGGTTCGCGGTCTCGATCTGCACGAACAAGCCGGAGGGGCTGGCTGAGCAGTTGCTGGTGGCGCTGGGGGTGCGGGGGGCTTTCGGGGCGCTGGTGGGCGCGGATACCTTTCCGGTGAGAAAGCCGGACCCGACCCCCTACCGGGCGGCGGTGGAGCGGGCCGGGGGGCTGGTTTCCCGGTCGATGCTGGTGGGCGATACCGAGACGGACGCGAAGACGGGGGTGGCGGCGGGGGTGCCGGTGGCCCTCGTCGCCTTCGGGCCGGAAGGGGCCGGGGTATCGCGGTTCCAGCCGGCCGCACTTCTGGAGCGGTTCGAGGACCTGCCCGGGCTGGCGGGGCGGCTGATCGGCTGACGGTGTCCACGGTGGACATTCTTTGATGCACAAGTGAAATCAATGGTTTGGTCGCGGACGTTAGGGATTTCTTAACGTCTGGGTTCCGCGCTTTCCGGCGGCAGCCCCCCACCCCCATCCCCCCCCCCACGAAAGGCGCGGGGCGGCGCTTGCTGTCGGTGGCCCGCGCGCTTGGGTGCGGTCGGATGTCATGCTGAGCGCCTTGGCAGGCGCAAGCCTTTTGTCCCGTCTTAGGCGCAGCGCGCCGACCGGTTGGGAGAAGGGCCTCCGGCGGGGATATTTGGGGCAAGGTGAAAGGGCTGGGCGGCGGGAGCAGGGGATGCGGGATCGAGCCGCGCACCCCCTTTGACAGTCGACTCTGCCGCCCATAGGGTCGCGCGTCATGAGCCAGGCCAGCACCCCCCCCTCTCTGCCCGCAACCGGGGCCAAAAGGCCGGTCAGCCGCCATGCGGTGACCTTCGTGCTGATCACGGTCTTTCTGGACATGGTCGGCTTTGGCCTGATCATGCCGGTGCTGCCGAAGCTGATCGAGGATGTGGGCCATGTCGACATCGCTGAGGCCGCGATCATCGGCGGCTGGATGTTCGCGGCCTTCAGCCTGGCGCAGTTCGTCTTTGCGCCGCTGATGGGCAACCTGTCGGACCGCTTCGGGCGCAGGCCGCTTCTGCTGCTGGCGATCTTCGGGCTGGGGATGGACTTCGTCCTGATGGCGCTGGCGCCGACGCTGGAGTGGCTGTTCGTCGGCCGGGTCATCGCGGGCATCTGCGGGGCAAGCTGGATCATCGCCAGTGCGTTCATCGCCGACGTCACCGCGCCCGACGACCGCGCCAAGGCCTACGGCTACATGGGCGCGGCCTTCGGCGTCGGCTTCGTGATCGGCCCGGCGATCGGCGGACTTCTGGGAGAGCTGGGGCCGCGCGTGCCCTTCTGGGTAGCGGCGGGCATCTCGCTGTTGAATTTCGTATATGGAATGATCGTCCTGCCCGAGTCTCTTGCCCCCGAAAACCGCCGCAGGTTCGAGTTGTGGCGGGCCAATCCGTTCGGCGCGTTCCGGGTCTTTGCGACCTATCGGGGTGTCTTGCCGATGGTCATGGTCATGGGTCTGTTCTTCTTTTCCACCTCGGTCTACCCGGCGATCTGGACCTTCTGGGGCATCGCCAAGTTCGGCTGGTCCGAAGCGATGGTGGGTGCGACGCTGGCGGTCTTCGGCCTGGTCGCCGGGGCCTTCCAGGGCTTTCTTACCGGCCCCGCAACCAAGCGGTTCGGCGAATGGCAGGTGGCGCTGTTCGGGCTGGTCTGCTCGACGCTGGTGGTGCTGGGCTATGGTTTTGTCGGGTCGCTTGGCGCGGTGATCGCGCTGATGATCCTGCACGGGCCGGAGGGGTTCGTGCATCCCCTGCTGACCTCGATGCTGACCAAGCGGGTGCCCGAGGATGCGCAGGGCGAATTGCAGGGCGGGATTTCGGCGGTGACCAACGTGGCGATGCTGTTCGGCACGGTGTTCTTCGCCTTCATCTTCGGCCATTTCTGGGCCGAGGACCGGATGTGGCGGTCGACCGACGTGGCCTATTGGGTCGCGGCCGGGTTCCTGGCGCTGACCACGTTCCTGTTCGTGTTGCTGAAGAGGTCCGAGAAGGCATGAGCGAGCGTTTCACCGGCAGTTTCACCCAGCAGGAGCCGATCCCGGAGGCAGGGATCGACGCGGCGATGGCGGTGCTGCGGCACGGGCGGCTGCACCGCTATAACACCGTGGCCGGGGAGGTCGCCGAGACGGCGGCTCTGGAGGAAGAGTTCGCGGCCTATGTTGGTGCGAAGTATTGTCTGGCGCTGGCCTCGGGCGGGGCGGCGATGGCCTGTGCATTGCGGGCCTTGCAGGTCAAGCCGGGGGAACCCGTGCTGTCGAACGCCTTCACTCTGGCCCCGGTGCCGGGAGCGATTGCGTCCATCGGAGCGCAGCCGGTCTTCGTCGACGTGACCGAGGATCTGACCATCGATCTTGGGCATCTGGAAGCGCAGGCGAAGGCGTCGGGCGCGCGGGTGCTGCTTCTGTCCCACATGCGGGGGCATGTCTGCGACATGGACGCGCTGATGGCGCTGTGCGACCGGCTGGGCGTGCGCGTGATCGAGGATTGCGCGCACACGATGGGGGCTGCGTGGAAGGGCGTGCCCTCGGGCCGGCACGGGGCGGTGGGGTGCTATTCGACGCAGACCTACAAGCACATGAACAGCGGCGAGGGCGGGTTTCTGGTCACCGATGACGCGGAACTGGCGGCGCGGGCGGTGCTGTTGTCGGGGTCCTACATGCTTTATGCGCGGCATCGGGCGGCGCCGGGGCCGGAGGTGTTCGAGGCGTTGCGGCTGGAGGTGCCCAACGTCTCCAGCCGCATGGACAACCTGCGGGCGGCGATCCTGCGGCCGCAGATCGCGATGCTGGATGACCGCCGGGCCCGGTGGCGGACCCTGTATCAGGGGATGGAGCGGGGGCTGGCGGGTGTCGAGGGGGTCAAGCTGATCCCGCGCCCTCAAGTCGAGGATTACGTGGGGTCGTCGTTCCAGTTCCTGCTGCCGGGTTGGGAACCAGCGCGGGTGGCGGGTTTTGTCGCGGCGGCGGCGGCGCGGGGGGTGGAACTGAAGTGGTTCGGCGCGGCGGACCCGCAGGGATTCACCAGCCGCTATGCGCATTGGCAGTATGCCAAGCCTGCGCCTTTGCCGCAGACAGACCGTGTTCTGGCGGGGTTGATCGACATGCGCCTGCCCCTGACCTTCCAGCCCGAGGATGTGGCGCAGATCGCCCGGATCATCGGCGAAGAGGTCGCGCGTGCGGCGCGCGCCAAGGCTCTGGGTCCGGTCGCGGCCGTGAAGGCGGACTGATGCGCTGGCTGTTCCGCCCGGCGCGCCCTGCGGGTCCGGTCACTCGGGGCCTGCGGCGGCTGGCAAGTCCGCGATTCTACCTGAAAGGGGTGATGGTGCTGGGGCTGGGCGGGTTGGTGCTGGTGCCGACCATCGCCGACCTTGTGAACGCGGGCATGAAGACGGTGGCCAGCGACCAGGGCGACTGCCGGATCATCCGGGTGGTGGACGGGGATACGGTGTCGCTGATCTGCCCCGAGGACGGGATGGTCAGCGCCCGCATCCTGGGATTCGACACTCCGGAAAAGTATGCTCCGCAATGCCTGGCCGAGTTCGTGGCGGCGGAACAGGCCAGTTGGGCCTTGCGGACGATGATCCAGAAGGCCGACCGGATCAGTCTGGCTCAGGAGGGCACGGACCAGTATGGCCGGTCCCTCGTGCGGCTGGAACTGGACGGGGTGGATGTCGGGCGGCTGATGATCCGGGCGGGACATGCGCGGCAGTATGGTGGCGGTTTGCGTGGGAGCTGGTGCGGATGAGGGTGGTGCGGCAGACAGAACACAGCCTGACGGTGGAACTGGGGGACCTGACGGTGACCATGCTGCTGGACGGCGATACGGTGATGGTCCCGGACTGCCTGCGGGGGCCCGAGGGGTTCGCTCCGGGGCCGGGCGACCTGGTGGACGGCCGGTTGCCTCTGCCGGTGCGCGCCTTCCTTGTGCAAGGCCGCGAGGGCTGCATGCTGATCGACACCGGCGCTGGGCGTGCCTGGCACAAGGGGCTGGGCCAGCTTGGCGCGGCCTTGGCCGAGGCGGGGTCGGGGCCGCAGGAGGTGGACGTGGTGGCGCTGACGCATACCCACATTGATCATCTGTCGGGACTGGTGGACGAGGACGGCGGGCTGGCTTTCCCGAACGCTGATCGGATTTACGTCGCGACCGAAGAGCTGATGGCCTTCCGGGCCGAGCCGCGGATGATCCCGGTCCTGCCGCGCCTGGTGCCGCTGGAGCAGGGGGACGGGCCGCTGCCGGGGGTGGTGGCGGTGAACGCTCCGGGTCATTCGCCGGGGCATATGGCGTTTCTCGTGGAGGGGCGGCTTCTGGTCTGGGGCGACCTGGTGCATCACCCGCTGCAGTTCGCCCGGCCCGAGGTGACGTGGAAGTTCGACGAGGACCCGGACATGGCGCGGTCGACGCGGGCGGCGCTGTTCGACCGGGCGCTGGCCGCGGGCTGGCTGGTCGCGGGCGCGCATTTGCCGCACCCCGGTATCGGGCGGCTGGAAAGGGACGGGGCGGGTTACAGCTTCCATCCCGTCACACGCTGAGGCGGACTGAAAATTCTCCGTTTGCAAGTATCCCGGGGTTTGGGGGCAGCGCCCCCATCGCCGAGAAGACGGGCGCAAGCCCGACGACGAGACAAGAGGCTCGCGCGTCAGCGCTCCGTTTGAAAGCCCGTCAGCATGCCCCTCACTGCGGATAGGGCGAGGTGCCGCCGAGGCTGGCGTTGGTGTGTTCGGTCAGGGCTGCGCAGAGACAGGTCTCGTCGGTGCAGGCGTCGCGGCGGGCGAGAAAATCCTGGTCGCGTGGCGGGTTCGTCTCGTCCACATCCTGTCCGGTTGCGTTCTCCAGGGCGTAGATCCAGGCCAGATCGTCCAGACGGCCCATGCGCCAAAGGGCTGCGTTCGGAGTCTCGGCCGCGTCGCACATCAGGATATGCGCGGGCAGGGTGGGCGCGTCGCAGGAGATGTCGGACAGGACCATGCCGTGAGCGGGCTCCAGCCGGGAGATGCGCGTCTCGACGGCGGAAAGGTCGATCTCGCAGGTCTGGGCGGCGGCAGGGCCGGCGGCAAGGACAAGAAGAAGAGCAAGGCGCATGGTGCAGGGTCCTTTCGTGGTGGCCACAGGAAAGGGCGGTTCCGGGGGGCGGTCAAGGTAAGGGGAACCGGCCCCGGGACCTGCCACATGCCCGGATTATTCCTTACCAAAACGCTTGGGACGCCCGAATTTCTGCACCTGCAAAACCCCGGAATCTGACCCGGCTTCGGTTGACCCCGGCATGGGCGCAGAGTAAACGGGCGGGAAGACAAAGCGGGCGCGGTATGCGTCCGCATGCACGCGCGCCGCCAGCATTTGAAGGAGCCCCTCGTGGACCTGCTTCTCCGAGAGTATCTGCCCATCCTCATCCTCATGGCCATTGCAATCGGCCTGGGCCTGGTCCTGATCCTGGCCGCCGCGGTCCTGGCCGTGCGCAACCCGGACCCCGAAAAGGTCAGCGCCTACGAATGTGGCTTCAACGCCTTTGACGACGCGCGGATGAAATTCGACGTGCGCTTCTACCTGGTGTCGATCCTGTTCATCATCTTCGACCTGGAAGTCGCGTTCCTGTTTCCCTGGGCGGTGGCCTTCGGCGAGATCAGCATGGCGGCCTTCTGGTCGATGATGCTGTTCCTGGCGGTGCTGACCATCGGGTTTGCCTATGAATGGAAGAAGGGAGCCTTGGAATGGGAGTGATGGCGGGTGCCAACACGGCCGGGGGCGACCACGAGGTTGCCGTCCAGGCGCTGAACCGCGAGCTGTCGGACAAGGGGTTCCTGCTGACCTCGACCGAAGACATCATCAACTGGGCGCGCATCGGCAGCTTGCACTGGATGACCTTTGGTCTTGCGTGCTGCGCGGTCGAGATGATGCATACCAGCATGCCGCGCTATGACCTGGAACGCTTCGGGACAGCGCCGCGCGCTTCACCGCGTCAGTCCGACCTGATGATCGTCGCGGGCACGCTGACCAACAAGATGGCCCCGGCGCTGCGCAAGGTCTATGACCAGATGCCCGAGCCGCGCTATGTGATCAGCATGGGCTCCTGCGCCAATGGCGGCGGCTACTATCACTACAGCTATTCGGTGGTGCGCGGTTGTGACCGGATCGTGCCCGTGGACGTCTATGTCCCCGGCTGCCCGCCCACAGCCGAGGCGCTTCTGTACGGTATCCTGCAGTTGCAGCGGAAGATCCGCCGCACTGGCACATTGGTGAGGTAAGCCCCATGTCCGAAGCCCTGCGGGAATTGGCCGGAATTATCGAACTGAAGCAGCCCGAGGCCGTGGTCTCGTCGACCGTTGCCTTCGGCGAGCTGACGCTGGTGGCGAACCTTGCGAACCTGGAAGCCCTGGTCGAATTCCTGCGCGACGACGCCTCGTGCCGGTTTTCGTCGCTGGTCGACATCACGGCCGTCGATCTGCCGGAACGCGCGCAGCGGTTCGACATGGTCTACCACTTCCTCTCGATGTACCGGAACCAGCGCATCCGTGTGAAGGTCGCGGTGCGCGAGGATGAAATGGTGCCCTCGATCCATGTGCTGCACCCGTCGGCCAACTGGTTCGAGCGCGAGGTCTTCGACATGTTCGGGATCCTGTTCAGCGGTCACCCGGACCTGCGCCGCCTTCTGACCGACTACGGTTTCCGGGGCCATCCCCTGCGCAAGGATTTCCCGACCACCGGCTACACCGAAGTCCGCTACGATGAGGCGTTGAAGCGCGTCGTCTATGAACCCGTGAACCTGGTGCAGGAGTACCGGCAGTTCGATTTCATGAGCCCGTGGGAGGGTGCGGAATACATCCTTCCCGGCGATCAGAAGGCGGGGGCCAAATGATGGCCCGCGACCATAAGGGAGCTGTTTGATGGACGGCGACATCCGCGTGAACACCTATGACGACGGCTCGACCGATTTCGAGACCGGCGAGCAGCGCATCCGCAACTTCAACATAAACTTCGGCCCGCAGCACCCGGCAGCACATGGCGTGCTGCGGCTGGTGCTGGAGCTGGACGGCGAGATCGTCGAACGCTGCGACCCGCATATCGGCCTGCTGCATCGTGGCACCGAAAAGCTGATGGAAAGCCGGACCTACCTGCAGAACCTGCCCTACTTCGACCGTCTCGACTATGTGGCGCCGATGAACCAGGAGCATGCCTGGTGCCTGGCGATCGAGCGGCTGACCGGGACCGAAGTGCCGCGCCGGGCGTCGCTGATCCGGGTGCTGTTCAGCGAAATCGGCCGGGTGCTGAACCATCTTCTGAACGTGACCACGCAGGCGATGGACGTGGGCGCGCTGACGCCGCCGCTCTGGGGCTTTGAGGAACGCGAGAAGCTGATGGTCTTCTACGAACGGGCCTCGGGCGCGCGGCTGCACGCGGCCTATTTCCGGCCCGGTGGCGTTCACCAGGACCTGCCGTTGCAACTGATCGAGGATATCGACGCCTGGGCGTTGGCCTTCCCCCGGGTGCTGGACGACATCGACGGGCTACTGACCGAAAACCGCATCTTCAAGCAGCGCAACGCCGATATCGGCGTGGTGACCGAGGCGGATATCCAGAAATGGGGTTATTCCGGCGTGATGGTGCGCGGGTCGGGCCTGGCCTGGGACCTGCGGCGCGCGCAGCCCTATGAATGTTACGACGAGTTCGAGTTCCAGATCCCCGTCGGAAAGAACGGCGACTGCTATGACCGCTACCTCTGCCGGATGGAGGAGATGCGCCAGTCGACCCACATCATCCGCCAGGCCTGCGCCAAGCTGCGGGTCGAAAAGGGCGATATCCTGGCGCGCGGCAAGATCACGCCGCCGAAGCGGGGCGAGATGAAGACCTCGATGGAGGCCTTGATCCACCACTTCAAGCTTTACACCGAGGGCTTCCACGTCCCTGCGGGCGAAGTTTACGCGGCGGTCGAGGCTCCGAAAGGCGAGTTCGGGGTCTACCTGGTCGCCGACGGCACCAACAAGCCCTACCGCGCCAAGATCCGCGCGCCGGGCTATCTGCACCTGCAGTCGATGGACTACATCTGCAAGGGGCACCAGCTGGCCGACGTCAGCGCCATCATCGGCACGATGGACATCGTCTTCGGCGAGGTCGACCGGTGAGCATCGCGCGCGTCCTTGCCCTGGTGCTGCTGGCCTCTCCGGCTCTGGCCGAGGGTGGCCCGACCGAAGCACAGCGGAAAGCCTTCATCGCCGCCATCACCGCCAATGGGTGCCAGATGACCGAGGCGGAAGCCGAAGTGCAACTGCCTGCCGCCGGGATCGACCGCGAGACCTCGGGCCTGATTACCGACGCGCTTCTGGCGCAGGGGCTGGCCGAGGTGAACCAGGATCAGTCGACCCTGACACTCAGGACCGAAGGGTGCGCCTCGTGATCGCCCTTGGAGTTGCTCCGTTTCTTCTTCTGGGTCTCGTGATCCTGCCGATTGGCGTGGTTGCGGCCCCTGCTCTTATCGCTGGAATGTTCTGATGCTGCGTCGTCTTCACAAGGACCAACCCGCTTCGTTCGCCTTCACTCCGGCGAACCTGGCCTGGGCAAAGGGCCAGATCTCCAAATACCCCGAGGGCCGTCAGGCATCGGCAATCATCCCGCTTCTGTGGCGCGCGCAAGAGCAGGAGGGGTGGCTTTCCCGCCCCGCCATCGAGCATGTCGCGGACATGCTGGGGATGGCCTATATCCGGGCGCTGGAAGTGGCGACCTTCTACTTCATGTTCCAGTTGCAGCCGGTGGGCAGCGTGGCCCATGTGCAGATCTGCGGCACCACGTCCTGCATGATCTGCGGGGCCGAGGATCTGGTGGCCGTGGCGAAAGAGCTGATCGCAAAGACGCCGCACACGCTAAGCGCCGATGGCAAGTTCTCTTGGGAAGAGGTCGAGTGTCTGGGGGCCTGTGCCAACGCGCCGATGGCCCAGATCGGCAAGGACTACTACGAGGACCTGACTGCGGAAAAGCTGCGCGATCTGATCGGGCGGTTTTCCAAGGGCGAGGTCCCGGTGCCCGGGCCGCAGAACGGGCGCTATGCGGCAGAACCGATCGGGGGGCTGACCAGCCTCAAGGAATTCGAGTCGGGTCGCAAGCAGTACAATGCCAGCGTTCAGGCGGCGGTGGGCCTGAAGGACACCGTCAAGCGGATCGACGGGACCGAAGTGCCGCTGACGACGCCCTGGCTGGGCAAGCCAGCGGCGGCGACGCCTGCGAAGGGCAGGGCGGCAGAGCCGAAGCCCGGTGCGGGTGCGGTGGCCGATGCGACCGGCGCGACTGTGCAGGAGGCCAAGGCCTCGTCCCCCGGCAAGCCCAAGTCGGACGGCAATGCGCCGAACGCAACCCCGCTGGCGACGCCCGAGGCCAAGGCATCGGGGCAGGCGGGGGGCGTCAAGCCCGCCGGCCTGTCCGCGCCGAAGGACGGCAAGGCGGATGACCTGAAGCTGATCGTCGGGATCGGACCCAAGCTGGAAGCCCTGTGCAACCGGCTGGGCTTTTTCCACTTCGACCAGATCGCGCACTGGACCGAAGGCGAGATCGCCTGGGTCGACGACAACCTGGAAGGCTTCAAGGGCCGGGTGACCCGCGACAAGTGGGTGGCGCAGGCCAAGATCCTTGCGGCGGGCGGCACGGTGGCCGAGGCGGAAGCGGCGGCAAGGGCGTAACGGCGTCGGAAGGTGGTATGCTTGCGGGGTAAAGCGGAATGAAGGTCGGCGACGACGACACGACGATCGGCACGGGTGGCTGGGTCCTGGTGGTTCTTTCCGGGATCGTCACCTTTGCCGTGCTGCGTGGCTGGCTGCACTACCACTTTGTCCCGGCGGGGCTGTTTTCGGTCGCCATAGCGCTGATCGTGCTTCTGGTGCTGTACCGTCTTGCCGTGACGGTGAACCGCTACGATGACGAGGAGGAGGCGCGCCGGGTGCGCAAGCTGGTTCCGGCGACATCGGATGTCGGCGTGCGGATCGGCGGGACCGACGGCGCGACGGCGCCGGTCGCCCGGGCCGTGCCGGCGCGGCCCGAGGGTGTTGTGGCGCCGCAACGGCCCTCGTCTGTGGTGACGCCGCTTGCGCGCGTCGAGGCTCCACCGACCATACTGCCGCCAGCCCCGACCGAGGCGGCCGAGGTTCCGGTGCCGAAAGTGGCGGCGAAGGCTGCGACCAAGGCTGTTGCAAAGGGTGGAGCAAAGCCCAAGGCCGAGCCGAAGCCGAAGCCGAAGCCGAAGCCGAAGGCCGCGAAAGCGAAGGTCGACGCCAAGGATTCCACTGGCGCTGAGACCAAGCCAAAGGCCGCGAAGACGACCAAGACCAAGGCTGCCAAGGCCGAACCGAAGGGCCTGGTCCGGCTCAAGGCGCCTCGCATTGGCAAGGCCGACGACCTGCAAGAGATCGAGGGCATCGGCCCGGCGCTTGAGAAGCTGGTGAACAGCCTTGGCTTCTACCACTACGACCAGATCGCCGCCTGGACCGAGGCCGATGTGGCGCTGGTCGACGGCGAAATGAAGACATTCAAGGGCCGGATCGCCCGCGACAAATGGGTGGAGCAGGCGAGGATCATCGTCAGCGACGGGCTTGAGGCGTTCCGCGAACGCGCCAGGTCCAATGACTATTGAAGCCAACCGTGGCCCGGAGCGGGCCGCAGCAACGGGAGTGACATGGAATGCGTAGAGCAGAGAATGTGAATGCCCCCTCGCTTGGTGGCTGGATCATCGCAGCGGCGATGGGTCTGGTGGCCTTCGGCGTTCTGACGGTGATCGGTGAGTTCGACCTGACCCCTGCGGTCGCGGTGGCTGCTGTGGTTGCGCTGGTTGCCGGGCTGATCATGGGGATGCCCTGGGGTGGCTCGGCTGCGCGCGTGGCCCCGGTGGCGCCTACCGCTGCCAAGCCTGTTGCTGCGCCGGCCGCTTTCGTCGCGACGCCTGTGGCGATATCCCCGGAGGCAAGCACGGACGGCCCGGCCCGGCTGGCGGCTCCGCGCGGGGGCAAGGCGGACAACCTGAAGGAAATTGAAGGCGTGGGCCCCGCGATGGAAAAGCTGGTGAACGAGATGGGCTTTTACCATTTCGACCAGATCGCCGGCTGGTCCGAGTCCGATGTCGCCTGGGTCGACGCCAATCTGAAGGGGTTCAAGGGCCGCGTGACCCGCGACCGCTGGGTGGCGCAGGCAAAGATCATCGTCAACGAAGGGCTTGCGGCGTTCCGGGAACGCGCCAAGACCAACAGCTACTGACTCATGACACAGACCCGTCCCGATCCGACTGACCTTCAGCGCGCCCGACAGGCGCGGCTGGTGGGCATCGTGCTGGCGGTGACGATCATCCTGTGGATGGGGGCCCAATGGCTGGGCGGACAACTCGGGTTGGAGGTGCGCTATGTGTTCCTCGTCGACCTTCTCGCCATCGCGGCCTTCGTCTGGGCCCTGGTGGTGACGTATCAGATCTGGCGCGGACGCCGGGGTTAGGAAGACCAAGATGCTCAAGGATCAGGACCGCATTTTCACCAACCTTTACGGGATGCATGACCGCAGCCTGAAGGGTGCGATGAAGCGCGGGCATTGGAATGGCACGGCGGACATCATCAAGCGCGGACGCGACACGATCATCGAGCAGGTCAAGGCGTCCGGCCTGCGCGGCCGGGGTGGCGCGGGCTTTCCGACGGGTCTGAAGTGGTCGTTCATGCCCAAGCAGTCCGACGGGCGTCCGTCCTACCTGGTCATCAACGCCGACGAATCCGAGCCTGGCACCTGCAAGGACCGCGAGATCATGCGGCACGACCCGCATACGCTGATCGAGGGCGCGCTGATCGCAAGCTTCGCGATGAACGCGAACGCCTGCTACATCGACATCCGCGGCGAATACATCCGTGAGCGTGAGGCGCTGCAGGCCGCGATCGACGAATGTTATGACGCAGGCATGCTGGGCAAGAACGCGGCCAAGTCCGGCTGGGACTTCGACCTGTATCTGCACCACGGGGCAGGGGCCTATATCTGCGGCGAGGAAACCGCGCTGCTGGAGTCCTTGGAAGGCAAGAAGGGCATGCCCCGGATGAAGCCGCCGTTCCCGGCAGGCTCGGGCCTGTACGGCTGCCCGACCACGGTGAACAACGTCGAATCCATCGCCGTGGTGCCGACGATCCTGCGCCGGGGGTCGGACTGGTTCGCGTCCTTTGGCCGTCCGAACAACACCGGGACCAAGCTCTTTGGCATCTCGGGCCATGTGATGCAGCCCTGCGTCGTGGAAGAGGCGATGTCGATCCCGCTGAAGGAACTGCTTGAACGCCATTGCGGCGGTGTGCGGGGCGGCTGGGACAACATCAAGGCGGTGATCCCGGGCGGGTCGTCGGTCCCCTTGCTGACCAAGGAACAGTGCGACGACGCGATCATGGACTTCGACTGGCTGCGCGAGCAGCGGTCGGGTCTGGGGACGGCGGCGGTGATCGTGATGGACCAGTCGACCGATGTCATCAAGGCGATCTGGCGGCTGTCCAAGTTCTACAAGCACGAAAGCTGCGGCCAGTGCACCCCCTGCCGTGAGGGCACCGGCTGGATGATGCGCGTCATGGACCGTCTGGTCCGCGGCGAAGCCGAGGTCGAGGAAATCGACATGCTTCTCAGCGTGACCAAGCAGGTCGAGGGCCACACGATCTGCGCCCTTGGCGACGCCGCCGCCTGGCCGATCCAGGGCCTGATCCGCGCCTTCCGCGATGAGATCGAGGATCGCATCAAGGCCAAGCGCACTGGGCGCATGGGCGCGATGGCGGCGGAATGATGCGGATGGCGCTGGCCCTTTCGGTGACCCTGGCTCAAGGAGCCTGCGTGGGAACGGCCGCGACCGTTCCCGCCTCGCGTGAGCCTGTGCGGGTGTCGAATGGCGGCCAGCCCTTCGCGATGTGGGACGGCGCATTGGCGCGCAAGGCGGCGGATGCGGCCTGTGGCGGCCGCGTCAACGTATCGATCTACGACCGGTTCGAGCGGGCGACGGGCGAATGGGTCTATCCGGGGGGCTGCGCATGACAAGTGCCGTCATCCGGGGTCACAAAGCGCTGAGAACGGCGGTTTGTCATGGCATATCAAGGGGGTTTGGCCCCATCTCCGGCGCACGAGCAGCCAAGGAGGCCAAAATGCTTCGCACCTTTATCATTGCCCTGACCCTTGCCGCCACCCCCGCCTACGCGCTGGTGCCGATCAACGAAAACCCGGAAATCCGCGCAAAGCTTTTGCAGGGTTTCATCGGTGACGCCATTGCCGACAACTGCCCGACGATCAAGGCGCGGACGATGAAGGCGCTGGGGGAACTCAACAACCTGCGCGACTTCGCCCTGAAGCAGGGGTATGAGGCCAGCGTCGTGCGCGCCTTCGTCACCTCGAAGGACGAGAAGGCCAAGTTCAAGGTCGAGGCCGCCGAATGGCTGAAAGCCAAGGGAGCGGAGCCCGGCAACACGGCGGCCTATTGCACCATCGGCGAGGAAGAGATCGCCAAGGGCACGCTGGCCGGATCGCTGTTGAGGTCGACGAAATGACCGAAACCCGTCACCTGGCCGAGTTGAACGTGGGGCGCCTCTTGGCCCCCACCGACGACCCGCGCGTGGCCGAGTTCATGGCCGCGCTGGACCGGGTGAACGGGATGGGCAAGCGGATGCCCGGCTTCGTCTGGATGATGGAAGGTTCGGGCGAACCCGGCACCGGCAATACCGAAGCCAAGATCGAGGGCGATGCGCAGTTTGTCTCGAACCTCACGGTCTGGGAAAGCGTCGAGACGCTGGAGCATTTCGTCTTCAACACCGTCCACCGGGCGTTCTATGAGCGGCGGCAGGAATGGTTCGAAGTGTTGGGCCGGATGCATTTCGTCATGTGGTGGGTGCCAGCGGGGCATCGGCCGACGCTGGACGAGGCGCTGGAGCGGCTGGCGCATCTGGAGGCACATGGTGACAGTGACCATGCCTTCGGCTGGAAATACCTCAAGGAAGCGCAGCTGTGGCAAAGCCGCGGTTGTGCCCCAGTGGCGGCGGAGTAAAGGCGATGTGCTACGGCGGCCAGGACCCGAAATACATGATGCGCGACATCGAGGCGCGTGTGAAACACCTGTCGTTTGAACAGGATACGACGAAACAGGCGGCCCCGGTCGCGCAAGGGCTTCTGGCCCGCTTGCGTGACGCGGTGAAGGGGCTGCTGCGGAAGGACCGGGCGCATGTCTAACTTGAAGAAAATCAGCATCGACGGGATCGAGGTCGAGGTCGATGGTGCGATGACCATCATCCAGGCGGCGGAAGTCGCGGGGGTGGAAATCCCGCGCTTTTGCTACCACGAACGCCTGACCATCGCCGGCAACTGCCGGATGTGCCTGGTCGAGGTGGTCGGCGGCCCGCCGAAGCCTGCCGCCTCTTGCGCGATGCAGGTGCGTGACTTGCGGCCGGGGCCGGAGGGGCAGGCACCCGTGGTCAAGACCAAGTCGCCGATGGTGAAGAAGGCGCGGGAAGGGGTGATGGAGTTCCTCCTGATCAACCACCCGCTCGACTGCCCGATCTGCGACCAGGGCGGCGAATGCGACCTGCAGGATCAGGCGATGGCTTACGGCGTCGATTTCAGCCGCTACCGCGAGCCGAAGCGGGCGACCGAGGACCTGAACCTTGGCCCGCTGGTCAAGACGGCAATGACGCGCTGCATTTCCTGCACCCGCTGCGTGCGCTTTACCACCGAGGTCGCCGGGATCACCCAGATGGGCCAGACGGGCCGTGGGGAAGACAGCGAGATCACCAGCTATCTGAACATGACGCTGGATTCGAACCTGCAGGGCAACATCATCGACCTTTGCCCGGTTGGGGCGCTGACCTCTAAGCCCTATGCCTTCACCGCCCGTCCGTGGGAACTGACCAAGACGGAATCCATCGACGTGATGGATGCGCTGGGATCGAACATCCGGGTCGACACCAAGGGCCGCGAAGTCATGCGCTTTCTGCCGCGCAACCATGACGGCGTGAACGAGGAATGGATCAGCGACAAGACCCGCTTTGTCTGGGATGGGCTGCGTCGGCAGCGGCTGGACACGCCCTATGTGCGTGAGAACGGGCGCTTGCGGAAAGCCACCTGGGGCGAGGCGCTGGAGAAGGCGGCTGCCGCCATCAAGGGCAAGAAGGTCGCCGGTCTGGTCGGCGATCTGGCCCCGGTCGAGGCGGCCTATTCCCTGAAAACGCTGGTGGAATCGCTGGGCGGCCATGTCGAGTGTCGGACAGACGGGGCAAAGCTGCCCGCTGGCAACCGCTCGGGTTACGTGGGCACGGCGACGATCGAGGACATCGACACGGCCAAGGTGATCCTGCTGATCGGGACCAACCCGCGCGTCGAGGCCCCGGTCCTGAACGCCCGCATCCGCAAGGCATGGACCAATGGCGCGATGGTGGGGCTGTTCGGGGAACAGGTCGATCTGACCTATGACTACAAGCACATGGGCTCGGACCGGGCGGCTCTGGTCGATCTGGTCGGCCGGGTGACCCAGAAGGACAACACGCTGGTCATCATCGGCCAGGGCGCGATCAACGAGGCGGACGGCGAGGCGGTCCTGTCGCAGGCGATGGCCTATGCGCAAGGTGCGGGGGCGAAGTTCATGGTCCTGCACACGGCGGCGGGGCGCGTCGGCGCGATGGATGTGGGCGCAGTCACCGAGGGCGGACTTGCGGCTGCGACCGAGGGGGCCGAGGTGATCTACAACCTCGGCGCCGATGAGGTCGAAATCGCAGCGGGGCCGTTCGTGATCTACCAGGGCAGCCACGGCGACCGGGGGGCCAACCGGGCGGACATCATTTTGCCGGGCGCGGCCTATACCGAAGAGAACGGGTTGTTCGTCAACACCGAGGGCCGCCCGCAGCTTGCCTTCCGCGCCGGGTTCGCGCCGGGCGAGGCCAAGGAAAACTGGGCGATCCTGCGGGCGCTGTCGGCGGAAGTGGGCCAGCAACTGCCATGGGATTCGCTGGCGGGTCTGCGGGCGGCGCTGGTCAAGGCGCATCCGCATCTGGGCCGGATCGACGAGGTGCCGCAGAACGACTGGCAGCCGCTGCCGGTCAAGGCTCCGGCCAAGGCCACGTTCCGCAATGCGATCCGGGATTTCTACCTGACCAACCCGATTGCGCGTGCCTCGGCGGTGATGGCCGAACTGTCGGCGATGTCCAAGGCCCGCGCGGCAGCCCCGATTGCGGCGGAGTAACCGGATGGCGCAGCGCCTCTCGCTTCTGGCCAGCCTTGGCACCGCGACAGCGGCACTGGGGGCTTGCGCGCCCGGCGGAGAGGTGCCAGAGGAACGCGGGCAAGCGCCGGTCTATCAGGGGGTCTCGACGATCCTTCTCGACAAGGACCTGGTCAGTCTCACGGTCGCGCTGACCGGGACGAAGGACGGGTCGGACGTCGAGGCCTATGGCCGCTGTGCTGCCGCGCAATATGCGCTGGATCAAGGCTTTGGCTTCGCACGCCAGGTGCGGACCATCGTGAAGAAGGACGGGCGGACATGGGTCGGGGATGCGGTCTATCTGCTCTCGGCCGAGAGGCCCGAGGGCCTTCGCACCATCGACACCGCACAGGCGGTGGCAGAGTGCGAAGTGCTTGGAATACCTGGCCAGTAAGGCTGGCGATTTGAGGATGAGGGACTGACATGGACGGGTTTCTTGCCACGGGGTTCGGGACGGCGGTGCTGATCGCGGCGCAGTCGCTGCTGATCGTGGCCTTCGTGATGATCAGCCTTCTGTTCCTTGTCTACGGCGACCGGAAGATCTGGGCGGCGGTGCAGATGCGGCGCGGCCCGAACGTGGTGGGGCCGTTCGGCCTGCTGCAATCGGTGGCCGACGCGCTGAAATACGTGGTCAAGGAGATCGTGATCCCCGCCGGGGTAGATCGCCCGGTGTTCTTCCTGGCGCCGATGCTGTCGTTCGTGCTGGCGATCCTCGCCTGGGCGGTGATCCCCTTCGATGACGGCTGGGTCCTGGCCAACATCAACGTCGCGATCCTGTTCGTCTTTGCCGTCTCCAGTCTGGAGGTTTACGGCGTGATCATGGGCGGCTGGGCCTCGAACTCGAAATACGCGTTTCTTGGCTCGCTGCGGTCGGCGGCACAGATGATTTCCTACGAAGTGTCGCTGGGCCTGATCATCATCGGGGTGATCATCTCCACGGGTGCGATGAACTTCGGGGCCATCGTGGCCGCGCAGGACGGGGACTGGGGCCTGTTCAACTGGTACTGGCTGCCGCATTTCCCGATGGTGTTCCTGTTCTTCATCTCGGCGCTGGCCGAGACCAACCGCCCACCCTTCGACCTGCCCGAGGCTGAATCCGAACTCGTCGCCGGGTTCATGGTGGAATACTCGTCCACGCCCTACCTTCTGTTCATGGCCGGCGAATATATCGCCATCTTCCTGATGTGCGCGCTGATCAGCCTTCTGTTCTTCGGCGGCTGGCTCTCGCCGATCCCCGGCCTGCCCGACGGCTGGTGGTGGATGGTTGCGAAGATGTGGCTCTTCTTCTTCATGTTCGCCATGGTGAAGGCGATCGTCCCCCGCTACCGCTATGACCAGCTGATGCGGATCGGCTGGAAGGTCTTCCTGCCGATGTCGCTGGCCTGGGTCGTGATCGTGGCGTTCCTGGCGAAATTCGAAGTGCTGGGCGGCTTCTGGGCCCGCTGGACGATTGGAGGCTGACATGTCCAACATCGACTGGACCCGCGCCACGAAGTATTTCCTGCTGATGGACTTCATCAAGGGCTTCGGCCTGGGGATGAAGTACTTCTTCGCGCCGAAATCGACGGTGAACTACCCGCATGAAAAGGGGCCGCTGTCGCCCCGCTTCCGCGGCGAACATGCGCTGCGCCGCTATCCGAACGGCGAGGAACGCTGCATCGCCTGCAAGCTGTGCGAAGCGGTCTGCCCGGCGCAGGCGATCACCATCGACGCCGAACCGCGTGAGGATGGCTCCCGCCGGACCACTCGGTACGACATCGACATGACCAAGTGCATCTACTGCGGCTTCTGCCAGGAAGCCTGCCCGGTCGATGCCATCGTCGAAGGCCCGAACTTCGAATTCTCGACCGAGACGCGGGAAGAGCTGTTCTACAACAAGGACCGCCTCTTGGAGAACGGCGCCCGCTGGGAAGCCGAGATCGCCCGCAACCTTGAAATCGACGCCCCATACCGGTGATCCCATGACCGACGATTTCGCCAAGATGTTCGCCACGATGATGGAGCAGGGTCAGAAGATGGCCCAGTCCTTCATGCCCGGCATGGAAAACGTCGACGCGAAGGCGTTCGAGAAGTTCTTTCCGGCGATGCCGAAGGAACTCTTGGAGATGTGGTTCGGCAAGACCTTCAACCCCGAAGGTCTGGACGCGCGGACCCGGTTTCTGGTCACCATCGCGGCCCTGACGGTGCTTGGCCCGGTGGGCGAGCCGCAACTGCGGATGACGATCAAGAACGGGCTGGCCGCCGGGGCCACCAAGCGCGAGGTCGCGGAAGTGATCTGGCAGATGTCGATGTTCGGCGGCGTCCCCGCCATGCAGAAGGCGCTGGAAATTGCCCAGTCCGTCTTCGCCGAGACCCCTGAGGAGAAAGACGCATGACCGTCTTCAGTTTCGCCTTCTACATGTTCGCCGTAAGCACGGTCGCCTCGGGCCTCATGGTCACGCTTAGCCGCAACCCCGTTCATTCGGTGCTGTGGCTGATCCTGGCGTTCCTGTCGACTTCCGGCCTTTTCGTGATGCTCGGGGCCGAGTTCGTGGCGATGCTTCTGGTTATCGTCTACGTCGGCGCGGTGGCGGTGCTGTTCCTGTTCGTCGTCATGATGCTGGACATCGACTTTGCCGCGCTGAAGGGCGAATTGGCGCGCTACATGCCGCTGGGCCTTCTGATCGGCGTGGTCCTGCTGATGCAGGTCGCCATCGGCGTCGGCGTCTGGACGGCGGCGGACGGGGCCGAGGGCCTGCGTCAGGCCGTGGCCCCCGCCCCGACCGAAATGGAGAACACCCGGGCGCTGGGGATGATCCTGTATGACCGTTACTTCCTGCTGTTCCAACTGTCCGGCCTGATCCTGCTGGTCGCGATGATCGGCGCGATCCTTCTGACGCTGCGCCACCGCAAGGACGTCAAGCGCCAGAACGTGCTGCAGCAGATGTGGCGCGACCCGGCCAAGGCGATGGAGCTGAAGGACGTGAAACCGGGGCAGGGGTTGTGATGCACGCCGCCGCCCCCCTTCTGGTGGTCACCGCGCTGGCCGTGCCCGCCTGGGCGCGGACCCCGGATCTTCCGGGGCTGCCGGTGTGCCAGGACGATCAGGGGCGCGTGGTCGAGATGCAGGACCAGGGCGTGCGCGGCGATGTCGTGCTGTTCTGGACCGCGTCGGACCGCGAGCCGACAGGCGAGATGGTGCTGGCCGACTGTGGGTCGGGACGGGCACTGCGGGTGAGCCAGGGCAAGGCCGAGGACAGCCTGGACAGCGCCGCCGGGATCCTGCGCGACGCGATCTGGGACGAGGTGCCGCACACGCTGGGCAAGATCCAGGCCAGCCTGCGCGCCAAGGGATACCGGGCCAGCCGGGGCAGCATCGCCCGAGGCCATTGCGCCTGCGGCTTGGCCCGGCAGGACTGACGAAACGAACGACGGAACGAACGGGCCGCATAGAGCCCAAGAGGGAACGGACAGATGATCGGACTTGAACATTACCTGACGGTGGCCGCGGCGCTGTTCGTCATCGGGATCTTCGGGATCTTCCTGAACCGGAAGAACGTGATCGTCATCCTGATGTCGATCGAACTGATGCTTCTGGCCGTGAACATCAACCTTGTCGCCTTCTCGTCCTATTCGGGCGATCTGGTGGGGCAGGTCTTCACCATGTTCGTCCTGACCGTCGCCGCCGCCGAGGCCGCGATCGGTCTGGCCATCCTTGTCGTCTTCTTCCGCAACCGCGGCACCATCGAGGTGGAAGACGTCAACGTGATGAAGGGCTGAGCCCCATGCAGGTCGGGGATCGCAACGTGTTCGGGATGCGGGTGACGGCCCTGAAGGGCCGGATGCTTGACCTGGAGTGCGAGGCATGCCGCACGGCCGGATCGGTTCCGGCGAACGAATTCCAATCTACGCGCTGCGGGTCGCCCGCCTGCGCATCCAGCCAAGGCAGGACCGAGTAAATGGCAACGATCATCCTTTTCGCTCCCCTGATCGGGGCCTTGATCTGCGGCTTCGGCTGGCGCCTGATCGGCGAGAAGGCCGGACAGGTCATCACCACGGCGATGATCTTCCTGGCCGCCGCGCTTTCCTGGCAGATCTTCCTGACCTTCGACGGCGAGACGCAGCGCATCGTCATCATGCGCTGGATCGAATCCGGCACGATGGGCAGCGAATGGGCGATCCGGCTGGACCGGCTGACCGCGATCATGCTGGTCGTGGTGAACAGCGTGTCCGCGCTCGTCCATCTCTACAGCTTCGGCTACATGGCGCATGACGAGAACTGGCACGAGGGCGAGCATTACAAGGCCCGCTTCTTCGCTTACCTGTCGTTCTTCACCTTCTCGATGCTGATGCTGGTGACCAGTGACAACCTGGTCCAGATGTTCTTCGGCTGGGAGGGCGTGGGCGTCGCATCCTACCTTCTGATCGGCTTCTATTACCGCAAGGCAAGCGCGAACGCGGCGGCGATGAAGGCCTTCATCGTCAACCGCGTCGGCGATTTCGGCTTTGCGCTGGGCATCTTCGCGCTCTTTTACCTGACCGACAGCATCCGCTTCGATGACGTCTTCGCCGCCGCGCCCGCGCTGGCCGAGACGAACCTGACCTTCCTCTGGGGCGAAGGGAACGCCGCGAACCTGATCGGCGTCCTTCTGTTCATCGGGGCGATGGGGAAATCGGCGCAGCTGTTCCTGCACACCTGGCTGCCGGACGCGATGGAAGGCCCGACCCCGGTGTCGGCGCTGATCCACGCAGCAACCATGGTGACGGCGGGGGTCTTCCTCGTCTGCCGGATGTCGCCGGTCTATGAATACGCACCGCAGGCGCTGGCCTTCATCACCGTCCTTGGCGCGCTGACCGCCTTTGTCGCGGCGACCATTGGCCTGGTGCAGAACGACATCAAGCGCGTGATCGCCTATTCGACCATGTCGCAGCTGGGCTACATGTTCGTGGCTGCCGGGGTGGGCGTCTATTCGGTGGCGATGTTCCACCTGTTCACCCACGCCTTCTTCAAGGCGATGCTGTTCCTGGGTGCGGGGTCGGTGATCCATGCGACCCACCACGAACAGGACATGCGCAACTATGGCGGGCTGCGGAAGAAGATCCCCTACACCTTCGCCGCCATGCTGATCGGCACGCTTGCCATCACTGGCGTGGGCATCCCGCTGACGCATTACGGCTTTGCCGGGTTCCTGTCGAAGGACGCGGTGATCGAAAGCGCCTGGGTCGGATCAGGCTTTGCCTTCTGGCTTCTGGTCGTCGCCGCCTGCTTCACCAGCTTCTATTCCTGGCGCCTGATGTTCCTGACCTTCTTCGGGGAAAGCCGGGCAAATGGCCATGGCCACGCGGCGCATGGGCATGGTCATGACGATCACGGGCACGGCCATCACGAGCCGCACGAAAGCCCGATGGTCATGCTGATCCCGCTGGGCGTCCTGGCGCTGGGCGCGATCTTCTCGGGGATGCTGTGGTACAAGGTGTTCTTCGGCGACGAGACCGCGGTGCGGAACTGGTTCGGCATGGAAACCGCCGCCCATGGCGAGGCGGAGGGCGACGCCGGCCACGGCGAAGTTGCCGCGGCCTCGACCGAGGGTGAGACCATCCTGGCCGAACCCGCCCCGACCGAGGCTGTCCCGACCGAGGCTGTCCCGCCCGAAGCCCACGCCGCGACCGAGGGCCATGCCGCAGGCGTCGCCCCCAAGGGCGCGCTGGTGATGCTGCCCTTCACGCCGGAAGAACAGGCCGTGGTCGACACCCGCCTTGACGCCGACAAGGCCGCAAAGGCGGAACACGCGCCGACCACGATGATCAACGCGGCGCACGTGGTGCCGACCTGGGTCAAGGTCTCGCCCTTCATCGCCATGCTGATCGGTTTCGCGGTGGCCTGGCTGTTCTACATCCGCGACCCGAGCCTGCCGCGCCGCCTGGCCGCGCAGCAGCGCCCGCTTTACCTGTTCCTTCTGAACAAGTGGTACTTCGACGAGCTTTATGACGTGATCTTCGTCCGCCCGGCCAAATGGCTTGGGGGCTTCCTGTGGAAGAAGGGCGACGGCAATGTCATCGACGGCTCGCTCAACGGGGTCGCGATGGGGATCATCCCCGCGCTGACCCGTCTCGCAGGCCGCGCGCAGTCCGGCTACCTGTTCCACTACGCCTTCGCGATGGTGCTGGGGATCGTGATCCTGGTCACCTGGATGACGCTCTTCGGCGGCGCGAAGTAAGGGGCGCGCACAATGGAAAACCAGCTTCTCTCGATCATCACCTTCCTGCCGCTGGTTGCGGCGCTGATCCTTGCGCTGTTCATGCGCGGCGACGACGCGGCGGCGCGGGCTGGGGCAAAGTGGCTTGCGCTCTTTACCACCTCGGCGACCTTCGTCATCTCGCTGTTCGTGCTGCTCCGGTTCGATCCTTCGAACACCGGCTTCCAGTTCGTCGAGGAACGGACATGGATCCTGGGCCTGACCTACAAGATGGGTGTGGACGGGATCTCGATCCTGTTCGTCATGCTCACGACGTTCCTGATGCCGATCACGATATATTCCTGCTGGAACGTGGAAACCCGCGTCAAGGAATACATGATCGCCTTTCTGGTGCTTGAGACGCTGATGCTGGGCGTGTTCATGGCGCTGGACCTGGTGCTGTTCTACCTGTTCTTCGAGGCAGGGCTGATCCCGATGTTCCTGATCATCGGCATCTGGGGCGGCAAGGAACGCATCTATGCCGCGTTCAAGTTCTTCCTTTATACCTTCCTCGGCTCGGTTCTGATGCTGGTCGCGATGATCGCGATGTATTTCGAAGCGGGCACGACCGACATCACCAAGCTTCTGGTCCACAACTTCGGGTCCGAGACGTTCAGCATCCTTGGCATCCAGGTCGTCGGCGGCCTGCAGACGATGCTGTTCCTTGCGTTCTTCGCGTCTTTCGCCGTGAAGATGCCGATGTGGCCGGTGCACACCTGGCTGCCTGACGCGCACGTGCAGGCCCCGACTGCGGGGTCCGTCGTGCTTGCGGCGATCCTCTTGAAGATGGGCGGCTACGGTTTCCTGCGCTTTTCCTTGCCGATGTTCCCGGTCGGGTCCGATGTCATGGCGCCGCTGGTCCTGTGGATGTCTGCCATTGCCATCGTCTACACGTCGCTGGTGGCCCTGGCGCAAACCGACATGAAGAAGCTGATCGCCTATTCCTCGGTCGCGCATATGGGCTTTGTGACGATGGGCATCTTCGCCGCCAATCAGCAGGGTGTTGACGGGGCGATCTTCCAGATGATCAGCCACGGCTTCATCTCGGGCGCCCTGTTCCTGTGCGTCGGCGTGATCTACGACCGGATGCACACCCGCGACATCGACGCCTATGGCGGCCTCGTGAACCGGATGCCGACCTATGCGCTGGTGTTCATGTTCTTCACGATGGCCAATGTCGGCTTGCCGGGGACCAGCGGGTTCGTCGGTGAATTCCTGACGCTGATGGGCATCTTCCAGGTCAACACCTGGGTCGCCGCCGTCGCCGCGACCGGCGTGATCCTTTCGGCGGCCTACGCGCTTTGGCTTTACCGCCGGGTCGTCTTTGGCGACCTGATCAAAGAGGCCTTGCGTTCGATCACCGACATGGACCGCCGCGAGAAGGCGATCTTCGCCCCCCTCATCGCGATGACCCTGATCCTGGGCGTCTACCCCAGCCTCGTGACCGACATCATCGGGCCCTCTGTCACGGCCCTTGTCACCGACTACCAGGCCGCGCTGCCCGCTGACGGCACCAGCCTGGCCCTGAATGAAGGACATTCGGAATGACTTCCGCCGATTTCCAGACCCTGTTGCCCGAGATCGTGCTGGCGGGCTATGCGATGGCCGCGCTGATGCTGGCGGTCTACACCACCAAGGACAAGCTGGCCGCCACGCTGGTCTGGGCGACGGCAGGGCTTTTCGTGGCGCTCGCGCTTTACATCGGGGCAGGCGGGGCAGGGCAGCGGCTGGTCTTCAGCGGGCTTTTCGTCGACGACCCCTTCGCGCGCTTCGCCAAGGTGACGATCCTTCTCTCTGCCGCCGCCGTTCTGGTGATGAGCCAGGACTACATGACCCGGCGTGAGCTCTTGCGCTTTGAATACCCGATCCTCGTCACGCTCTCGGTGGTCGGGATGATGGTCATGGTCTCCTCGGCCGATCTGATCACCCTCTACATGGGGCTGGAACTGCAATCGCTGGCGCTTTACGTCATCGCCTCGATCCGCCGTGACAGTGCCAAGTCGTCGGAAGCGGGCCTGAAATACTTCGTCCTCGGCGCGCTGTCCTCTGGCTTGCTGCTCTATGGCGCATCGCTGGTCTACGGTTATGCGGGCACGACGCAGTTTGTCGGCATCCTGTCCACCGTGCGCGACAGCGTGCCGCTGGGGTTGCTGTTCGGGCTGGTGTTCATGCTGGCGGGCCTTGCGTTCAAGGTCAGTGCCGCGCCGTTCCACATGTGGACCCCCGACGTCTACGAAGGCTCGCCCACCCCGGTCACCGCCTTCTTCGCCACCGCGCCCAAGGTTGCGGCGATGGCGCTGATTGCCCGCCTTGTGCAGGACGCCTTCGGTGGCATCCCCGGCCAATGGGGCCAGGTGCTTGCCGCGCTGGCGGTGGCGTCGATGTTCCTGGGGGCCGTGGCCGCGATCGGCCAGCGCGACATCAAGCGACTGATGGCCTATTCGTCCATCGCCCACATGGGCTACGCGTTGATCGGCCTTTGCGTCGGCACGGCCTACGGGGTGCAGGCGACGATGATCTACATGGCGATCTACGTCACGATGAACGTCGGCACCTTTGCCTTCATCCTGTCGATGGAGCGTGACGGACGGCCGGTCAGCGACATCGCCGGCCTGAACCAGTTCGCGAAGAAGGAACCGCTGAAGGCACTCGCGATGCTGGTCCTCCTCTTCTCGCTGGCCGGTGTGCCGCCGATGGTGGGGTTTTTCGGCAAGTTCTACGTGCTGAAGGCAGCGGTGGACGCGGGCTGGGTCTGGCTGGCCGTCGCAGGCGCCGTGGCCTCGGTGATCGGCGCCTTCTACTACCTGCGCCTCGTCTACTTCATGTACTTCGGGGCCGAACAGGAGCCCGTCGACAGCCGCATGGCCCCGGTGCAATGGGGCATGCTGGTCGCGGTGGCGGCGATCATGCTTCTTGGGATCGTGAACCTGTTCGGGATCGAGGCGCCTGCGGCCCTGGCCGCCGAAGCGCTTGTCCGCTAAGGGCGACGGGGCAGGGCGGATCGTCCTGCCCAAGACCGACAGCACCAATGCCGAAGGTTTCCGGCAGGCCGCGACGCTTGCCGGTCCGACCTGGATCCTCGCCGGGGTTCAGACCGCAGGGCGGGGTCGCCGGGCCCGGCCCTGGTCCAGCCCGCCGGGAAACTTCCACGGCACCCTGGTCCTGAAACCCACCGAGCCGCCCGAGACCGTCGCACTTCGGTCCTTTGCCGCCGCGCTTGCTCTGCGCGATGCGCTGGTGCAACTGACCGGCCTGCCGCAAAGCTTCACGCTGAAATGGCCGAACGACGTCCTGTGCAACGGTGGCAAGCTTGCCGGCATCCTGCTGGAAAGCCAGGGCCTGAACGGCCCCGACCCGATCCTTTGCATCGGCATCGGGGTCAACCTGATCGCCGCTCCCGATGCCTCCGTCGTCGAAACCGGGGCGGTCCCCCCCGTGTCGCTTCTGGTCGAGACCGGCCTCGGGATCACGCCCGAAGGCTTTCTCGACGCCCTTGCCCCGGCCTGCTCCCGCTGGGAGGTCACCTTCACCACCCAAGGCTTCGCCCCCCTCCGGGCCGCCTGGCTCGCCCACGCCGCGCGCCTGGGCCAACCGATCCGCGCCCGCACCGGCAGCGAGACGCACGAGGGCACCTTCGAAACCATCGACGCCCAGGGCAACCTCATCCTTCGCACCGGGCAAGCCACCCTTGCCATCCCCGCCGCCGAGGTGTTCTTCTGACCGCTGCTTTCATCTTTGCCCAAATATCCCACGGGGGTCCGGGGGTGTGAAACCCCCGGTCCGCCCTTGAACCTCGAGACCCAGCCCATGCTTCTCGCCATCGACTGCGGCAACACCAATACCGTCTTCTCGGTCTGGAACGGCGCGCGCTTCCTGGCCACCTGGCGCATCGCCACGGACCACAAGCGGACGGCAGACGAATATTTCGTCTGGCTCTCCAGCCTGATGACCCTGACCAGCACGGAAGCCACGATCACCGAGGCGATCATCTCCTCCACCGTGCCGCGCGTGGTCTTCAACCTGCGGGTCCTTTGCGACCGCTACTTCGGTTGCCGCCCGCTGGTCGTGGGCAAGCCCGACTGTCGCCTTCCCGTCGCCCCAAGGGTCGACCAGGGCACCACGGTCGGCCCGGATCGCCTGGTCAACACCGTGGCGGGCTTTGACCGGCACGGGGGCGACCTGATCGTCGTCGACTTCGGCACCGCAACCACCTTTGACGTCGTCGACACCGATGGCGCCTACATCGGCGGCGTCATCGCGCCCGGCGTGAACCTCAGCCTCGAGGCGCTCCACATGGCCGCCGCAGCCCTGCCTCACGTCGATGTGGCCAGGCCCGCAAAGGCCATCGGCACGAATACGGTGGCCTGCATGCAGTCCGGCGTGTATTGGGGCTACATCGGGCTGGTCGAGGTCATCGTGCGCGAAGTGCGGCGCGAACGCAGCCGTCCGATGAAAGTGATTGCGACGGGGGGCCTTGCCTCGCTGTTTGCGCAGGGAACCGAACTATTTCATGCGATCGAGGACGACCTGACCATGCACGGCCTCGTCCTGATCCACGACCTGAACAAGGAACACACATGAGCGCGAACCGCCTGATCTATCTTCCTCTCGGCGGTGCCGGCGAAATCGGCATGAACTCCTACGTCTATGGCTATGGACCGAAGGGGAAAGAGCGGCTGATCCTGGTCGACGTCGGCGTGACCTTCCCCGACATGGATGGCTCGCCCGGGGTGGACCTGATCCTGCCCGACGTCAGCTGGCTGCACGACAAGCTGGACCGGCTGGAAGCGATCTTCATCACCCATGCGCATGAAGACCACATCGGCGCGCTGGCGCCGCTCTGGCCCGAGCTGGGCAAGAAGGTCTATGCCCGCCGCTTCACCGCCACCATTGGGCGGCTCAAGTTCGAAGAGGCGGGCCTGCCTGTCGACCAGATCGTCGTCGTGGAACCGCGCCCCACCACTGTGGAAGTCGGCCCCTTCAAGGTGCAGTTTGTCCCCGTCTCACATTCGATCCCGGAAAGCTCGGCCCTGGTGATCGACACGCCCGCGGGCCGGATCTTCCATTCCGCCGACTTCAAGATCGACCATACCCCCGTGGTGGGCGAGGGTTGGGATGACGCCCGCTTTACCGACATCGTGGCCGAGCGCCCGGTCAAGGTGATGACCTGCGATTCGACCAACGTATTCTCGACGCATGAGGGCCGGTCCGAGGCGACCCTCGCCGAACCTCTGACCGAACTGATCCGCAGCTGCTCCGGCATGGTTGTCGCCACCACATTCGGCTCGAACGTCGCCCGTCTGAAGACACTTGCCGAAGCAGGGCGTGCCGCGGACCGGACGATCTGCGTCCTGGGACGGTCGATGAAGCGGATGCTGTCGGCAGCTGAAGAAGCGGCGGTCATGACGGGCTTCCCGCGGACAGTGACGCCGGAAGAGGCACTGGAGGTGCCACGCCGCAACCTGATGCTGCTGGTCACCGGCAGCCAGGGCGAACGCCGCGCGGCCAGCGCGCAGCTTTCCCGTGGCAAATACCTGGGGCTGGAGATGAAAGAGGGTGACACCTTCCTCTTTTCCTCGAAGACCATTCCGGGCAACGAACGTGATGTCCTGCGCGTCTGGAATGCATTCTCCGAACAAGGCGTTCAGGTGATCGATGACCAGGGCGGCCGCTACCACGTCTCGGGCCACGCGAACCGCCCGGACCTGGAACATGTCCACCGGCTGATCCTGCCCGACATGCTGATCCCGATGCACGGCGAGCACCGGCACCTCGCCGAACACGTCCGCATCGCCACCGAAAGCGGCATTGCTGCGGCGGTGGCCGTGAACGGCACGATGGTGGACCTGACCGGCGATATTCCTGTGGTGGCGGAATATGTCGAGACCGGGCGCATCTACCTGGACGGCACCGCGATGGTCGGCGCGATGGACGGCGTGATCCGCGACCGCATCCGCATGGCGCTGAACGGTCATGTCACCGTGACGGTGATCCTGGATGAGACGAACAGCCCGATGGGCGAGCCCTGGGTCGAACTGATGGGCCTTGCCACCACTGGACGCGGCGACCGCCCGCTGGCCGAAACGATGGAAGGCGACCTTGATCAGCTGATGGGGCGCCTTGGCCGCAAGGTGCTGGCCGATGACGTGAAGCTTGAGGAAGAAATCCGCCGTGTGGTCCGCCAGGTGTCGATGGAAGAGATCGGCAAGAAGCCCGAGGTCAATGTGGTGATCAGCCGCCTGGTCGCCGAGTAATCCACCGTCTGCAATCGAAAAAAGGCCCCGTCCTGGACGGGGCCTTTTGCTTGTCTGGCGGGTGGATCAACCCTCGGTGCCGGTGGCGTCTTCCAGTTCTTCCGTCCTGGATGGTTTCAGCGCAAAGCTGCGCAGGATGAAGTCCGGCACATGGTCGCCCATGCCGATCACCGCCGGCCCCAGATCGCGGTCCCGGCGATAGTCCCGCCGGTCATCCCGACGCTCTTCGCGCGGCTCGCGGCGGTCGTCCCGCCGTTCGCCCCGACCTTCGCTCCGGCCTTCGTTTCGGCCTTCGGTCCGAGCTTCGCTGCGGACATCGCTCCGGGTCTCGCCCCGAGCTTCGACTCTTGTCTCCCCACGCTCGTGACGTTCCCCACGGTCTTCGCGGCGACGGTCGGCGCGCGGCTCGCGGCGGTCTTCGCGACGTTCCTCACGTGGGGTGTCCTCGATGGCCTCGGGCTTCGGGGTCGCCACCAGCGGCTCCATCGGCGCGCTTTCGTCATGCGCCTTGACCGGACGGTCGCGATCACGGCTGCGGCCGCCCCGTTCGCGGCCCTTGCGCTCTTCGCGCGGGCGGTCGGGCTTGCCTTCGCGGGTGTCGGGTTCGAAGCCCTCGGGCAGCGCGCCGCGCGGGATCTCGGTTTTGATCAGGCTTTCGATGGCCTTCAGGTACTTCTCGTCCGAGGGCACCGAAATGGTCAAGGCCTTGCCCAAACGCCCGGCGCGGCCGGTGCGGCCGATGCGGTGGACGTAATCCTCGGGGTGCGAGGGGACGTCAAAGTTGAACACATGGCTGACCGCCGGAATGTCCAGGCCGCGCGCCGCCACGTCCGAAGCGACCAGAAGGTGCAAGGATCCGTCGCGGAACGCGTCCAGCGTCTTCATCCGCATCGACTGTTCCAGGTCGCCGTGGATCGGTGCCGCGTTGAAGCCGTGCGATTTCAGAGACTTTGCCACCACGTCCACGTCCATCTTGCGGTTGCAGAAGATGATCGCATTCGTGCAGGCCTCACCCTCGGCGCGGATCAGGGCGCGCAGGACGGACCGCTTGTCGCCAAAGCTGCGGTCCTTGCGGACGGGCTTCACCTCGATCAGGCTTTGCGTGATCGTCAGCGATGCCGTCGCCTGCCGGGCAACCTCGATCTTGGCGGGGTCCTTCAGGAAGGTCTTGGTGATCCGCTCGATTTCCGGCGCCATGGTGGCGCTGTAGAACATCGTCTGCCGCTTGGGCGGGGTCAGCTGGAAGATCCGCTCGATATCCGGGATGAAGCCCATGTCGAGCATCCGGTCGGCTTCGTCCACCACCATGATCTGCACGCCGGTCAAGAGAAGCTTGCCGCGTTCGAAATGGTCCAGCAACCGGCCCGGGGTGGCGATCAGGACGTCCACGCCCCGGTCGATCAGCTTGTCCTGTTCACCGAAGGCCACGCCGCCGATCAAGAGCGCCTTGGTCAGCTTGGTGTACTTGGCGTAGATGTCGAAGTTCTCGGCCACCTGGGCGGCAAGTTCGCGCGTCGGCGCAAGCACCAGCGACCGGGGCATCCGCGCGCGGGCGCGGCCCTGGCCAAGCAGAGTGATCATCGGCAGCGTGAAGCTGGCGGTCTTGCCAGTGCCGGTCTGGGCGATCCCCAGCACGTCGCGGCCTTGCAGCGCGTGCGGAATGGCCTCGGCCTGGATCGGAGTGGGGGTCTCATAGCCGGCTTCAGTGACGGCCTGCAGCACGCGCGGGTCCAGCGCGAGGTCGGAAAATTTGGTCATTAGCGTCCTATGGATGCGGTATCGGACCGCATGAATGATGGGACGCTAGTTTCCGGGCGCCCCGGCGTCTCGGCCCGATTGGCCGCGTTCCCCGCGCATAAAGGAAATCCTCCCTCGGGTCAAGTCGGGTGCCGGATTGCCTCCGGCAGCCCCAGGATCAGCCACCTTCTGCCGCGCTGTCGGTGTCACCTTCACCGTCATCGTCGGCTTGCCCGGGCGGGACCGCCCGGTCCAACCGCTCCAGGTGCTTGTCGGCCCGCATCATCCCGATCCGGCGGAACAAGGTGCCGGGGTCCTCGTTCAGGCGCTGCAGCAGGTAACAGGCCAGGGGTCCCACCACCGGCTCTTGCCGCGCTTCGTTCCAGATCTGGGCCAGGAGGTTGATGTCCAGCCCGCCGACCTCGAGGTTGAAATGGGGCATGCCCAGCGGCAGCCGGCGACGTCGGACCCAGCGGGTCGGAAACGGAGTCTCGGCGGCAAAGCCGGAATGAAAACGTTCGAACTCGTAAAGCTTCATCAGTGAAAACAGGATGTTGATCGACAGGCCGATCCGGCGCTGCGCTTCCGTCTCGCCGTGGTCGCCGAAGGTGATGGCCGACGAAATCAGCCACCGCCCCGGCAGTTCGGGCATCAGCGCCGCGCCCGCTTCGGTCCAGATGCGGCGGAAAAGGGCCGGAGTGTGGGGCAGGAAGCGGCGCTTGCGAAGATGCGCGATCAGGATGGCGTTCAGCGCCGCAAGTTCGGGCTTTCCGGCCAGTTCGGTCCGCATGAGATGCAGTTTCTTGGCGTGCAGCGACTGGCGTCCCTCCAGCGGGGGGAGAGTCGCGGGGATGCGGGCGGCAAGCAGGGGTGAAAGGTCAAGGTCAGCCGGGGGGAACCAGTCCCACGGCGCAAGCTTCAACTGCCGCCTGCGCTGCTTCCAGATCGCGACCAGACTGTCGGGAGCGCCCGGATAGGTTTCGATCGGCCCATCCGTGTCGCTGTCCGGGGCGCTGTCCGGGGCGCTGTCCGGGTCGGGCGTCGTCATGGTGCTGGCAGCCTCCGCCCCTTGGGTCGCTGCAGGCTAGGGCGGGGCTTCCGGGGGGTCAAGCCGACCTCAGACCATCATCTCTTTGGTCGCGGTCAGCTTGACGCCGGGATAGTCGCGGACCACCCGGTCGATGTCCCACTGCAGGCGGGTCAGGAAGACAAGGTCGCCATCGCTGTCATGCGCGATATGGCCCTTGTTGACGTTGACCAGCTTTTCCACCTCGGCCTTGTCGCCCGCAATCCAGCGGGCGGAGGTGAAGTTCGACCCCTCGAACCGGACGGGCAGGCTGTATTCCTGCTCGATCCGGCTGGCAAGCACGTCGAACTGCAAGGCGCCGACGACGCCGACGATGTAGCCCGACCCGATCATCGGCTTGAAGACCTTGGCAGCACCTTCCTCGGCGAACTGGGTCAGGGCCTTTTCCAGGTGCTTGGCCTTCATCGGGTCCATCGCGCGAATGGATTGCAAAAGTTCTGGCGCGAAGCTGGGGATGCCGGTGAAGCGGAGGGATTCCCCTTCGGTCAGCGCGTCGCCGATCCGCAACTGGCCGTGGTTCGGGATGCCGATGATGTCACCGGCCCAGGCCTCCTCGGCCAGTTCGCGGTCGGCGGCCAGGAACAGGACCGGGTTGGTGATCGACATCGGCTTTTTCGTGCGCACATGGTGCAGCTTCATGCCGCGTTCGAAGTGGCCGCTTGCCAAGCGCACGAAGGCCACCCGGTCGCGGTGCTTGGGGTCCATGTTGGCCTGGACCTTGAAGACAAAGCCGGTGACGGCGGGTTCGGACGGATCAACCTGCCGTTCGGCGGCCTTCTGCGGCTCGGGTTCCGGCCCGTATTCGCCGATGCCGTCCATCAGTTCCTTCACACCGAACGAGTTGATCGCGGACCCGAACCAGATCGGCGTCATCGAGCCGTTGAGGAAGGCTTCGCGATTGAACGCGGGCAGCAGTTCCCGAGCCATCTCAAGCTCTTCGTGGAACTTCGCCAAAAGCTCCGCCGGAATGTGTTCGGCCAGTTTCGGGTCATCGACGCCGCTGATCTTGATCGATTCCGCCACCTTGTTGCGGTCGGCGCGGTCCATGATCTCCAGCTTGTCGTGGAGAAGGTCATAGGCGCCGACGAAATCGCGACCGACACCGATGGGCCAGCTTGCCGGGGTGACGTCGATCGCCAGGTTCTCCTGGATCTCGTCGATGATCGTGAACACGTCGCGGCTTTCGCGGTCCATCTTGTTGCAGAAGGTCAAGATCGGCAGGTCGCGCAGGCGGCAAACCTCGAACAGTTTGCGGGTCTGGCTTTCCACGCCCTTCGCCCCGTCGATCACCATGATCGCGGCGTCGACGGCGGTTAGCGTGCGGTAGGTGTCTTCCGAGAAATCAGAGTGGCCGGGGGTGTCCACCAGATTGAAACGATACTGGCGGAAATCGAAGGACATCGCCGAGGCCGAAACAGAAATCCCCCGCTCCTGTTCCAGCTTCATGAAGTCCGACCGCGTGCGCCTGGCATCGCCCTTTGCGCGGACCTGGCCTGCCATCTGGATCGCGCCGCCGAACAGCAGGAACTTTTCGGTCAGCGTGGTCTTGCCGGCGTCGGGGTGCGAGATGATCGCAAAGGTCCGGCGGCGGGCGATTTCGGGCGGAAGGGGGGCGCGGTTCGACATGACGCCCCCCATAGCGCGCGGCGGGGTTCGCCGCAACAGATCGGGCGTCTTGCCCTTGCAGGTGTGGCTGCTAGGCTTTGCGTCAAAGCAGGAGGATATGCGCATGGATCTGGGGATTGCGGGAAAACGGGCGCTGGTCTGCGCCTCGTCCAAGGGGTTGGGCCGGGGCTGCGCCGAGGCACTGGCCGACGCTGGCGTTGATCTGGTTATGAACGCCCGCGGGGCCGAGGCGCTGGAGGCCGCGGCGCATGACCTGCGCGCCCGGTATCAGGTCAACGTGACCACCGTGGCCGCCGACATCACCACCGAGGACGGCCGGGCCGCCGTGCTGGCTCACGGGCCCTTCGACATCCTGGTGACGAACGCCGGTGGCCCGCCGCCCGGCATGTGGTCCGACTGGGCGCGCGAGGATTTCATCAAGGCGCTGGACGCCAACATGCTGACCCCCATCGCGCTGATGCAGGCGGTGCTGCCGGGGATGATGGCACAGGGCTGGGGGCGGGTGGTCAACATCACCAGCGTTTCCGTCAAGTCGCCCGTGGCGGTCCTGGGCCTGTCGAATTCGGCGCGCGCGGGGCTGACCGGCTTTGTCGCGGGCACCTCGCGGCAGGTCGCGGGAAAGGGCGTCACGATCAACAACCTCTTGCCCGGCATCCATGCGACCGATCGGGCAATCGCGCTGGACACGGCGGTGGTCAAGGCACGGGGGATCAGCATGGAAGAGGCGATAGCTGAACGCGCTGCAACCATCCCGGCGGGGCGCTACGGCACGCCATCCGAATTCGGCGCGGCCTGCGCGTTCCTCTGTTCGCAGCACGCGGGCTTTATCGTCGGGCAGAACGTCCTTCTGGACGGCGGTGCTACCAACGCGACGCTGTAGCCACGCGCGGCTTGGCCCGGCCGGGGTCGAAGACGCCCAGAAGAAGCATCAGCGCCCCGCCGCCGACCCAGGCCCATCCGCCCGTGCCCAGCACGTCGTTTGCCAGAAGGAACAGCCGGTTGGCCTCCTCCATCGTCCATTGCGGCGGAACCAGCCCCAGTGCCTCACGCGACCGCCAGACGGTGATCCCCGCAAGGCCCACGACGCAAACGCCGGTCAGGAAGGCCAGCCAGCGTTTCTCCAGCCCGATGAGTGACACCAGCAGGAACAGCGCGGCAAGGACGAAGGACAGCAGGAAAAGACGCACTTCGTTCGGAGCTTCGGTGAGGAAGGTTTCGATCAGGGCGCGGTCAAGGCCCGGCAGCGCGTCCCAGGGGGCAATGTTGGCGCCAAGCGGGGTGGTGACCCAGGGCAGGAACAGCCCGGCAAGGATCGCGATGGCGCACAGAAGCGCAAGCGGACGAAACAACATGGCCGGACCTTCCTGTCCAGGAATGAAAACAGTTTCGCCATAGCAAGACATTCTGTGCAAATCGTGGACAGTTTGCGCCATTTTTGCGGTCATGCGACGCGGGGCAGGCGGTTGTGGCGACAGCAGGGCGCTGCTAGAGAAACCTGAGCAAAACTCTTGGATGCAATGCCCGACAGCACTCCCCTCCGGCTTGAGGTTCGAAATCTGGTCCGCTCTTTCGGGGGCCGGCGGGTGGTGGACGACGTGTCGCTGGCGGTTGCGGCGGGGCAGGTCACCTGCCTTCTGGGCCCCTCGGGCTGCGGCAAGTCCACCACGCTGCGGATCATCGCGGGCGTGGAACGGGCCGATGCGGGCGAGGTGCTGCTTGAGGGTCAGATCGTGGCCGGTCCCGGCGTGCATGTCCCGCCCGAACGGCGCTCGGTCGGGTTGATGTTCCAGGATTTCGCACTGTTTCCGCATTTGACGGTGGCCGAGAATGTCGGATTCGGGCTGCGCGTGGACCGGGGCGAAAAGGCGCGGCGGGTGGGGGAACTGCTGGAAAAGGTGGACCTTTCCGGCTTTGGCCCCAAGCACCCGCACGAGCTTTCGGGGGGCGAGCAGCAGCGCGTGGCCCTGGCGCGCGCGCTGGCGCCGAAGCCCAAGGTCATGCTGATGGACGAACCTTTCTCGGGCCTCGACAACCGGCTGCGCGACGGTATCCGCGACCGCACGCTGGAGCTGCTGAAGGAAGAGGGCGCTGCGGTTCTGCTGGTCACGCATGAACCCGACGAGGCGATGCGGATGGCCGACGAGATCGCCCTGATGCGGGCGGGACGCGTGGTGCAGAAGGGCGCGCCCTACAACGTCTACAACGCCCCCGTCGACAAGGCGGCTGCAGCCTTCTTCAGCGATATCAACGTGATCCGGGGCGTGTCGAAGGGTGCGCTGACCCAGACGCCGTTCGGCGCCTTCCTGACCCCCGGCCATTCTGACGGTGGTGAGGTGGAGATCGTGATCCGCCCCCAGCACCTGCGGATCGACTTCGACCGGGGTGGCAGGGGACCCAATCCGACGCCGGAAGATGGCACTCCCGCCCGCGGCACGGTCCTGCGCAGCCGCTATCTGGGCCGCGAAAGCCTGGTCGATTTCGCGATGGACTTCGAAGGTGCGAAGCTTACTGCCAGTGTCCCTGGGGTGTTTCTGCCGAAGCCCGGGACCGTCCTGTGGCTGATGATCCGGCGGGACCGCTGCTTCGTCTTCGCGGCCAACTGAAGCAGCGATCCCGAAGGTATGGCGGCCCCGGATCGTGGCGGACCGCCAGCTTGGAAGTCCCTTCGGCCGGGGTCTCTGCCGCCTCCCGTCCCCTCCCGGCCCCACGGCGGCTGGCCGGTGACACCCTGGCCCTCGCGGTTGATCTTCGATTTCGACGCAAAGCCCTCTTCCCGCCTTGCCCCTGCGCCTATTCAGTCCGGGGGACCGGGATGGCGCAAACGCCAGGCCACCAGATCACGGCCCGGTGGTTGCACAAAGACCTCGCCGGTCAGCGCAAGGCCGTCGATCCTGTCGACGCGGAAGCTGCGGAAATCGTCGCGCGCCTCGCACCAGGCGGCAAGGGTCCAGGCCCGGCCCCAGAATTCCAGCACCAGCGGCCGGACGGTCCGTTCGCTGCGCTGATCCTCGGCCGTTCGGTAGGCCAGCCGCACCCGTTCCTGCAGCCGGATCGCGCGGCGGAGGAGGGGAAGATGCGGGGCGGCGGCCAGAGCTTCGGCGCCTGGGAAGACCCAGGTCGCCTGTCCCGCGCCCTCGAGCAGACGCGCGGGGATCACCGCCGCGATCTTGGCCTGCAGGCTGTCTGCCGCCCGGGCCAGGGATGGGTCGGCCGCCCGCGTCACCAGCTGGAGGCCCAGTGTCAGGGCCTGCACTTCATCCGGGGTCAGCGTCAGGGGTGGCAAGGTCACCGGCTCGCGCAGGATGTAGCCCACCCCGCGTTCGCCCTCGACCGGCAGACCCGAAGCGATCAGCGTCGCCATGTCGCGCCAAAGGGTGCGGGTCGAAACCTCCAGCCGCGCAGCCATGTCGCGGGCGGTGTGCAGCCGCCCGTCGCGGAGGATCTGGATCAGCTCGAACAGGCGGTCGGTGCGGCGCATGGCGGCAGGGTGGGCTGGCGCCTAGTCCAGCGTCAAGGCCAGGTGTTCGTGACGCATCGCGGCTGACGGCCCGTCGATCAGCGCCATGAACGGGCCGAAGCCGGGGTCGGCCATCACAGCTTGGGCGGCGGCCTCGGCCTCGGCTAGGCTCGCCCAGGTCACGGCATCGGTCCAGCGGCCATCCGGCCCCCGCGACAGGCGGCGCGAAACGAAGCCGGGCCGGCTGCGGACCAGCGCCTCGGTGCTGCGGGCGGCGGACAGGAAGGCAGCCTCGCCCGTGCCGGGGACAAGGGTGAAGGTGACATATTCGATCACGCGCATCGGGAACTCCTTGGGTTGCGATGCGGTGGGTATGGCAAGGGGCAACTGACACGGGTCTGTCAGCAACGGCGGGGCCAGGCCAAACTTCTTCAGGAAGAAACTTGTCAGAATCCTTGCTTAAGGATCTTGGGCTCCCAGCCTAGGCCTCGGTCTCGATCCCCGATTGCGGGAGCAAGGTTGCGACCTTGTACAGAAGGCTTCGCGCTGCCTTGGCCCTTGGGTTTCCCTCCTGGCCGACGTGGCGCAGCCCTTCGACCAGAGCCTCCAGTTCTTCGGGCGTCAGCATCGTCGGCGGCAGCATCAGGGGCGAGCGCAGGATGTAGCCAAGGCCGCGCTCGCCTTCCACCGGCAGCCCGGTCGCGGCCAGCATCTCCATGTCGCGCCAGATCGTGCGGGTCGAGACCCCGAGTCGCTGGGCCAGTTCGGACGCCGTGTGCAGCCGCCCGTCGCGCAGGGATTGGACGATGTCGTATAGCCGGGCGTCGCGTTTCATGGGTCATCCGGGGGTAGGGTGGGCAATATTGCCCACCTTACTGACAAAATACTGTCAGTTGACTGCCCCGCGCAAGCGGCTTGGGTCTTGGAAGCGACAGCGAGAGGGGCGTAATCAGACAGCAGAGACAGGACATGGCCCCGCGCCGGGGCCGCATACGGAGGTTCTTCCATGTTCAACAACATCGGTCTGCCGGGGCTTCTGCTGATCGCGGTCGTGCTCCTGGTGCTGTTCGGCAAGGGCAAGGTGTCCAGCCTGATGGGCGAAGTCGGCAAGGGCATCACCGCCTTCAAGAAGGGCGTCAGCGACGGCTCGAAAGAGATCGAGGATGCCAAGGCCGAAGAGGCCAAGGATGTCACCCCGGCCGAGAAGGACAAGGTCTGAACGACCTCGTCTGAAGGGAACGCAAGATGGACTTCAGCTGGTCCGAGCTTCTGATCGTGGGCATCGTCGCGCTGATTGTCATCGGCCCGAAGGACCTGCCCGGCATGTTCCGCGAGCTGGGTCGCTTCACCGCGAAGATCCGCTCGATGGGGCGCGAGTTCAGCCGCGCGATGGAGCAGGCGGCAAAGGAGTCGGGTGTCAAGGACGTGGCCGATGACCTGAGAAAGGTCGCCTCGCCCAAGACAATGGGGCTTGATGCGGTGAAATCGGCCGCGGACAAGTTTGAAAAGTGGGACCCGATGAAGAACGCTGCGGTGCCCACCAAGCCGCTGACCCCGCCGCCGATGACGCCCCCGCCGATGCCCGCAGCGATGTCTCCGGGAGCTGCGGCCGCACCAGCAGCCGAAGCGGCACCCGCCGCCGCGCCGGGCGCCCTGACCGGGCCTGCCACGGCGGCGCTTTACGAAAAGAAGGCGGCGCGCAAGGCGGTGCTGGACGAGGCGTCGGCGAAGCTGCGGTCACTGTCGCAGCCAGAGACCGCGGCTACGACCCCGGAGCCAAAGGCACCGGGCCGCCGCCGCAAGAAGCCGGACATCCCGGCCGGGGACGCAGAATGACCACCAAGGATGACATCGAGGACAGCTCGGCCCCCCTGGTCGAGCATCTGATCGAACTGCGCAACCGGCTGATCTGGGCGGTCGGGGCTTTCCTGGTGGCGATGATTCTCTGCTTTGTTGTGGCCGAGCCGATCCTGGACTTCATGCTGCAGCCGATCGAAACGGCTATGCGCGACCTGGGCAATCCGAACCCGGTGATGCAATACACCGCGCCGCAGGAGTACTTCTTCACGCTGGTCCATATATCGGTCGTCGCCGGGCTCATGGTCAGCTTCCCGGTCATCGCCTACCAGCTCTGGCGCTTCGTCGCCCCCGGCCTTTACCGCAACGAAAAGCAGGCATTCCTGCCCTTCCTGATCGCCTCGCCCGTCCTGTTCTTCCTGGGCGCGGCCTTTGCGCATTACGTGGTCACGCCCATCGCGATGACCTTCTTTCTGGGCTTCGCAGATGCCTTTTCGGTCGTGACCGCGCTTCTGCCGGGCATTTCCTCGGGCACAGGGGCCGAGGCCATCGTGCCCGCCGCACCAAGCGAGGGGATCGAGATCGTCTTCCAGGGCAAGGTGAACGAGACGCTGGACATCAGCCTCAAGCTGATCATGGCCTTCGGACTTTGCTTCCAGTTGCCGGTCCTTCTGACGCTGATGGGCAAGGCGGGGCTCGCGACCTCGGCCGGGCTTGGGAACATGCGCAAGTACGCCGTCGTCGTCATCCTGATCGTGGCCGCCCTGGTCACGCCTCCCGACGTGATGAGCCAGCTCATCCTCTTCTTCGCGGTCTATCCCCTGTACGAAGTGTCGATCTTCCTGATCCGCCGGATC
Organism: Tabrizicola sp.; assembly: GCF_030694085.1. GTDB lineage: Bacteria > Pseudomonadota > Alphaproteobacteria > Rhodobacterales > Rhodobacteraceae > Tabrizicola. The sequence continues at coordinate 196,976 of NZ_JAUXZE010000093.1, forward strand.
GAGAAGCGGCGCGAGGCGGAGCTGCGGGCCGAGGGTCTTTGGGACGACGAGACCGACAAGGAAGACCCGGAAAAGACCGGGGAGACCAAGGTGTGACCGATCCCCTGGACCGGATCGCCGCCGCGCTGGAACGCCTGGCCCCGGCACCGATGCCCGCCCCGGACTTCACCGCCGAGGCCTTCGTCTGGCACACCGCGCCCGACCGACTGGAGCCGGTGACCCATGTCAGCCGCGTGGATCTGTCCCTGCTCGTTGGCGTCAACCGCTCGCGCGATACGCTCTTGGAGAATACCCGCCACTTCGCGGCCGGGTTACCCGCAAACAACGCGCTGCTGTGGGGCGCGCGGGGGATGGGGAAGTCGTCGCTGGTAAAGGCCGTCCATGCGCATGTCCGCGCAGAAGGCCATGACCTCAAGATCGTCGAACTTTCCCGCGAGGACCTGCCATCGGTCCAGCGTCTCTTGTCCCACCTGCGCGCCGCGCCCTACCAGTTCCTGCTGTTCTGCGACGACCTGTCGTTCAGCCATGACGACCAGCACTACAAGTCGCTGAAAGCCGTGCTTGACGGCGGAATCGAAGGTCGGCCCGAGAATGTGCTGTTCTACGCCACCAGCAATCGCCGTCACCTGATGCCGCGTGACATGATCGAGAACGAACGCTCCACCGCGATCAACCCTGGCGAGGCGGTGGAAGAGAAAGTCTCTCTGTCGGACCGTTTCGGCCTCTGGCTGGGGTTCCACCCGTGCAGCCAGGACGATTACCTGGAAATGATCCGCGGCTATTGCGCGGCGCATGGGGTGAATGTCCCTGACGAGCGCCTGCATGCCGAGGCGATCGAATGGCAGGCGACACGTGGCGGGCGGTCTGGCCGGGTGGCCTGGCAGTTCTTCTGCGATCTTGCCGCGCGCGAAGGGGTGCGCCTCCGCCTGTGAGCGGTTTTCCGGCTTGCCCGCGAATTCCCCCAGCCTTACCCCGGTAGGACCATGCTCACTGAACTTCTGGTCATTCTGGCCCTGATTGTCCTGAACGGAGTCCTTGCGATGTCCGAGCTTGCCATCGTCAGCGCCCGGCCCGGTCGGCTTAAGTCGCTGGAAGCCAAAAGCCGCGGCGCGCGTATGGCGCTTCGGCTGGCCGAACATCCGGGGCGGTTCCTCTCGACGGTGCAGATCGGGATAACGGCGGTCGGCGTCCTGTCGGGGGCCTTGTCAGGGGCGACGCTGGGCCTTCGGCTGCAGGTCTGGCTGGTGGGGCAGGGCGTGCCCGCCGATTGGGCCGCAACGCTGGGTGTCGGTGGCGTGGTGGTCGCGATCACCTATGTCAGCCTAATCGTGGGCGAACTGGTGCCAAAGCAGATCGCGCTGCGCGACCCCGAGGCCGTGGCCATCCGCATGGCCCCCGCGATGACTTTTCTTTCGGTGATCGGCGCGCCGCTGGTCTGGTTTCTGGACAAGTCGGGCAAGCTGTTGCTCTGGCTTCTGGGCCAACGCGGAACCAGCGAAAACCGCGTGACCGAGGAAGAGGTCCACGTCCTTCTGGCCGAAGCGCATGAGGGTGGGGTTCTTGAAACCGAGGAACGTGAGATGATCTCGGGCGTGATGCGCCTTTCGGACCGCACTGCCCGCGCGCTGATGACGCCCCGGCATGAGGTGGAGATGCTGCCCCTCGACGCCACCGGGGCCGAGGCGGTGGCCGCGATCCGCAAGGTCGCCCGTCCCCGGATGCCCGTCGCCAATGCCGAGGGCGAGGTCGTGGGCATCGTCCTGCTGACCGATGCCTTCCAGACGGTCTCGCGGCGCGAGAGCCTGTCGATCAAGGCCCTGGTGCGCGAGGTGCCGGTGGTTTCCGACCGCTCCGAGGCGCTGGATGTCCTGGAAATCCTGCAAAAGTCTGAACATCGCTTTGCGCTGGTCTATGACGAATACGGCCACTTCGAAGGTATCCTTACCACTGGCGACGTGCTGGAGGCGATCACCGGCGCGGTCGCGGCCTCCGAAGCCGACGAACCCGCGATGGTCGCACGCACCGACGGCAGCTTTCTCGTGGCGGGCTGGATGCCGGTGGACGAATTCTGCGACCGGCTTGGCCTGCCGCGTGAGATGGCCGGGGAATACGACACTGTGGCGGGACTGGTCCTGCACCAGATGGGCCAGATCCCCGACCTGGGTGCGACCTTCACGGTCGAAGGCTACCGTTTCGAGGTGATCGACCTTGACGGCCGCCGCATCGACAAGGTTCTGGTGGGGCGGGTCACCGACTGACCGCGACACCTCGTCGTTCGACTGCGTCTCCTCCTCGGACCCGGTCTCTGCGCAAGACCTGTGGCGGTGGGCCGCTTACTGCAGGTAGCCCACCGGGTCGAAGCTTTGCTTCGAGGTGTTGCGCACCTCGAAATGCACGAAGGCCGGATCGCCGGGCGCGACCTTGCCGATCTCCTGGCCCCGCTTCACCTTGTCGCCTTTCTTCACCACCATACCGTTCACGCCGACATAGACCGTCAGCAGGTCGCCCGCATGGCGGATGATGACGATGCCCTTGCCGGTGGTGTCCGAAGAAATCACGGTCACCGTCCCTGCATCCGCTGCTTTCACCGAACTGCCCGCAGCGGCCGCGATGTCGATCCCCTGGTTCTTCTTCGCGTCATAGCCGCGGATGATCTTGCCCGCGACCGGCATCGCCATCTTCGACGACGTGGTCTTCTCGGCCCCCAGATCGGGCGAGGGTGGAGTGGCCTTGGGCTTTGTCGCCGCGGCTTCGGTCTTCTCGTCCGGCAGCGGCTTCTTGGCAGAGGGTGGCTCGGGTGTGGGGCTGCCCGCGCCCGGCGCTGTCGGCACCGGCTCCGGGTTCGGGGCCGCAGCGGTGGCGATCGGGATGATCAGCGTCTGGCCTTCGCGCACGGCCATGTCGGCGCCAAGCTGGTTCCAGTCGGCCAGCGCCTTGGCCGAGACGTTGTAGGTCCGCGCAATGGTAAAGGCCGTCTCGCCGCGGGCGACGCGGTGGGTCAGGGGCTGGCCCGTGGCCGGCTTCGATGCAACCGGAGAGCTGGCAACCGGCGTCGGCCCAGCGGCATCCAGCGCCGTGGTGGCGATCGAGGTGATGTCCACACCCCCGCCCGAGGGCAGGGCCGACCCGCCGATGACCGCCGGCTGGGGTGCCGCCGCGACGCGCCTGGGCAGAAGAAGCATCTCACCCTCACGCAAGGGGTCGGTCGGGCGCAGCGCATTGGTGCGCGCCAGATCTTCAGGGTTCATGCCCAGGCGGCCCGCCATGCTGGCGACGCTTTCGCCGCGCCGGGCGGTGGCCATCTGGTAATCGGGGTAGGAAATGATCCCGTTGCCGTCCGGCAAGGGTGCTGCAGCCGTGGCCTGCCGCGCCGCTTCCGAGGTGTCGCCCCGACCGGACCGCAGGTCCCAGTCAAGGTTCCCGGTGTCCATGCAGCCTGCCAGCGCCAGCGCGCTTGCGCCCATGACCAGGGTTGCGCGAAGTCTGCCAGTCTTTGCCATGTGGTCCCGCCTGATGATCGCCTGTCCGGGTTGACCCGGTTTCTGGGGCCGCAGTCTACTCGGACCCGAGCCCTTCGACCAGTGGGACAAAGCGCACTGGGCGAAGTTCTTCGTAATCAAAACCGCTTTGGGTGCGTGTGACCTTGATCAGCGCCTGCACGGCGTCGGACTGGCCCACCGGAACGACCATGATCCCGCCCGGTTTCAACTGCTCCAGCAACGGGCCGGGAGGGTCCTCTGCCGCCGCCGTCACGATGATCCGGTCGAAGGGCGCCTGGTCCGGCAGCCCGTGCGACCCGTCGGCGGTGATCGCTGTGATGTTCACCAGATCAAGCTGACGGAACAGCTCTCCCGCCTCGCGGACCAGGCGGCGATAGCGGTCCACGGTGTAGACCCGGCGCGCCAGCTGCGACAGGATCGCAGCCTGGTAACCCGACCCGGTACCGACCTCCAGCACCGTATCGCGCGGGTTCACCTGCAATGCCTGGGTCATCAGGCCCACCACGGAGGGCTGGCTGATCGTCTGGCCGCAGGCGATGGGCAGCGGCATGTCCTCATAGGCACGGTCGGCAAAGACGTTGCGGACAAAAAGCCCGCGGTCGATCTTTTCCATCGCGGTCAGGACGCGGGTGTCGGTCACGCCGCGCGAGCGGAGGGCAAACAGAAAGCGCATCTTGCGTTCGGCAAGCTGGTCGGAGGTGCCGGGGTCGGTTGGCTGATCCTCCGGCCCCTGGGTCATGCCAGGCTCGCCTGCAGGTCGGCGAGGAGGTCATGCGCCGTGAGGTCGGCGCGCATCGGAGTGATCGAGATATAGCCGTCCAGGTTCACCGCCGCATCGCTGCCGGGCAGGGTGGGCGTATGCTGGTGCCCGCCCTTGATCCAAAGGAACTTCCGGCCCGAGGGCGAGATATGCGGCTCGACGCTGAAGGCCGTGTCGCGGCGATAACCCTGGGGGGCGACCATCATGCCCCTGGTCGCGGCGGCAGGCAGCGGCGGGAAGTTGACGTTGTAGAAGCTGCGGTAGTCGCCTGTGGTCCAGATGCCCTTGTCCAGAAGCGCCCGCACCACGCCCGCCCCATGCACCCGCGCGCTTTCGAACGGATCGGCCAGTCTGGCATTGTCCGGCCCGAAGAACTGCGACAGCGCAATCGCGGGCACTCCCTGCAAGGCCGCCTCCATCGCGCCGCCGATGGTGCCGGAATACAGCACGTTCTCGGCCGCGTTGTTGCCCCGGTTCACGCCGGACAGCACCAGATCGGGCTTGGCACCATCCAGCACATCGTAGATCGCCGCCAGCACGCAGTCGGCCGGCGAGCCTTCGGCGGCAAAGCGGCGGGGGCCAAGCTCGGCGATCATCATCGGGTGAGTATAGCTGATGCAATGCCCGACGCCCGATTGTTCGAAGGCGGGGGCGACGGTCCAGACCTCGCCCTTTGGGCCGGCGATTTCGGTGGCGATCTCGGTCAGCACCTCAAGCCCCGGCGCGTTGATGCCGTCGTCATTGGTGATCAGGATGCGCATGGGTGGGGGTTCCTTCGGACTTGCCCCTGATTAGACGAGCCCGGGGGGCGCTTCAAGGCAAAGGCTGCTCCTCGTTCGACTTCGTCTCCTCGTCGCACGGGTTCGGCGTGCCCAGCGAGGAGAAGCCGAAGGCGCACGACGAGCAGCCCACGGGAGCCAAGCCGAAGGTCAGCCGCCAAAGCTGGAAAAGACCAGCTGCATCCGCCCATCCTCGGCCACCGCCTGCGGGGTGACCAGCGGTTCGTCCCGGATCAATGCCAGGCAGCTTTCGGCATCTTGCGCCTGTCCCCCGCTGCAAGTCGGGTGAGACTGCCAGCGTTCGGCGATCAAGGCCCGGACCGCGGCGCTGTCCAGGTTCAGCTCCCCCAGCGCCTGCACTTGCCCCAACGCAACCCCCGCGCCGTCGCGAAAGGCGATATGGACCAGTTCACTGCAATAGATCGTGTCTTCGGACTGCTAGAAATAGGGATCATAGCCCTTGCCAAGATGGCTGCGGGCGGCCTCGGTCACGGCCAGCGCCTGGTCGCCGCTCAGGTCTTCCATCCGGTAGACCGCCACCGCGCCGTCTTTCCCCTGCGCCACCCAGTCCTGCAGTGGCGTGGCGCGGGTGGCCCGCACCGCCTCCAGGACGACCGGGTTGCCGTCAGCGTCGAAGTCCAGGATGCCGACATGGGTGAAGGGGCTGTCGGTGGCCAGCAGGATCGCCAGCGACTGGGCAGACAGCGAGTTCTGGAAGATGACATCGCCACGCTTCAGATCCGGCATATCCTCGGCAAGTGCGGGAAGGGCGATGAGGAGTGCCCGCGCAACGACGGGAAGCAGGCGACGTCCGAACACAGGTCCCCCCAAAGCGACTGCGGCCAGCCTAGCCCGCCCTTGCGTTATCCGTCGACCCGCCTTGTGGGTTCCCATCCGCCGCCAGCGACAACAAAGTAAAGACCTCGTTAAAGACAACGACCAACCCCTTGAAAGGATTGGCCGTGGCTTTGCTGTCCTGCGTGGACGGGGTCAAGCGTCGCGCTGGGCAATCCAGTCATGATCGGGATCGTTCTTGAACCGCCACTTGCGGATCGGCCCGGCCATCACGTTCAGATAGTACATCTCGTATCCGTAGGGCGCTCCGCAAGGATGGTGCCCTTTCGGGACCAGCGTGACGTCGTGGTTCTTCACCGCCATCGTCTCGTCCAGCGACCCGTCCTCGGTGTAGACCCGCTGGATGCCGAAGCCCTGAGCGGGGTTCAGCCGCATGTAGTAGGTCTCTTCCAGGTAGGTCATGTTCGGGAAGTCATCCTCGTCATGCCGGTGGCTGGGGTAGGACGACCAGTGCCCGGCAGGCGTGTAGACCTCGGTCACCAGAAGGCTGTCCGCGACGTCCAGCGCCTCCATCGCGATGTTGTTGACGTGGCGGGTGTTGGTCCCCTTGCCACGCGGGGTCAGGGTGATCCCCTCCGGCCCCAGCCGACGCGCCGGATAGTTGCTCTTGCCGGGGGCCTTGCAGACCCCGATGGTGCAGGCCGTGGTCGCGACCGCGCGCCACTCGCTGCCGTTCGGGACATAGAGGCAATGCGGCGGGGTCTTTTCGAAGACATCCATCCGTTCGCCCATCTCGCCCCAGTCCTGACCTGCGGCCTGCACGTGGGCCTTGCCCTCGACGATGACAAGGATCACCTCGGTGTCCCCCGTCGCTTCCTCGGCCACATCCCCGGCCTCAAGCCGGTAAAGCGTGAAGCCGACATAGCCCCAGCCCGCGCTTTCGGGGGTGATCTCATGCACCTTGCCGCGGGTGCCGGTCGGGTGGCGGAGGAGGTCGGGCATGGTGGCTCCTTCAGGACGGGCGAGAGTGGTCAATCTCAAGGCCCGCAGACTTGCAGACCTTCAGGATGTGTTCGTATCCCAGCTTGGAATACTCGTAAGGCGGGGCCTTGGCCGGGTCCTGTTCGGCCTCGACCACGATCCAGCCGTTGTAATCCATCGCCTTCAGCGCGGTCGTGACGGCCTGAAAGTCGATGCAGCCGTCGCCGGGCACGGTGAACGCCCCGGCGATCACGGCGTCAAGGAAGCTCCGGTTGTTCTCGCGGACGTCCTTGACCACCTCGGGACGGATGTCCTTGAAGTGGACATGATGCACCCGGTCAGCCCAGCGGTTCAGGACCCGCATCACGTCGGCCCCACCGAAAAGCAGGTGCCCGGTGTCGAACAAGAGCTTCACGTCCGGCGTCGAGCCTTCCATCAGCGCGTTCACGTCGTCTTCGGATTCGATGAACGACCCCATGTGGTGATGGTAGGCCAAGGGCATCCCCTGATCGGCCATCCACTTCGCCAGTTCCGACAGCTTCGCGCCATAGGCCCGCACGTCAGCGGCCGCGAACTTGGGGCGATCATTGACCGGCACGGCGATATTGCCCTGTACGGTGTTGGAACATTCCGCATAGACGATGCAGGGGGCATTGAGGGCCGCGAACTGCTCGACCTGTTGGCGCACGGCTTCGATCTCGGTCTTCACGTCGTTGACCAGAAGATTGCCCGAACACCAGCCACCACACAGCGACAGCCCGTTCGCGGTCAGGTAGGTCCGCAGCCCCTCGGTGTCTGACGGCATCCGGCGGCCGCGCTCGACGCCGGTATACCCGATCTCGCGCGCCTCGCTCAGGGCCTGCTCCATCGTGTAGGCGGCGGTCAGGTCCGGCAGGTCGTCGTTCTGCCAGCTGATGGGAGAAATCCCGATCTTCACGCTCATTCTTCTGTCCTCAGTTGAGAAGCCACTGGGCCTTGGTGCCCGCTTCATAACCCTTGCGGGCCTCATTCACTTCCTTGCGGTCAGACACTTCGGGGACGGCCACGTCCCACCAGGTGCCACCCGCGCCGGTACCAGGCATCGGGTCGGTGTCGATAACGATCACCGTCGGGATGCTGGCCGACTTGGCCTTCTGCATCTCGGCCTCCAGCGCGTCGATGCTGCCCGCCTTCACCGCATTGGCCCCCATGGCCAGCGCATGGGCGACGAAATCGAGGTTGGCCTCGTTCACGTGATAGCTGTCGCGCAAAAGGTTGTTGAACGGCGCCCCGCCCGTTGCCGCCTGCAGCCGGTTGATGCAGCCATAACCCCGATTGTCGGTCAGGACGACGGTGAAGGGGATGCCCATCATCACCGCCGTCGCAAGTTCGGAATTCGCCATCATGTAGCTGCCGTCGCCGATCATGCAGATCACGTCGCGCTGGGGCAGGGCCATCTTGATGCCCATAGCACCCGCAATCTCGTACCCCATGCAGGAGAAGCCGTATTCCATGTGATAGCCGCCCTGGGCTGCGCGCCAGAGGACATGCAACGCGCCCGGCATGGTGCCTGCCGCGCACATGATCAGGCTTTGCTTGCCAGCGTTGCGATCCACCGCGCCGATTACCTGCGCGTCGGTCGGCAGGTCGTTGCCCTTGGGGGCGGCGAAAAGGCCATCGGTGGTCTGGAACCACTTGGTACGGGCGCCGAAGTCGGGTTCGGCGAAACGTTTGGACCCTAGCGCGGCGCTAATCTTCTGGAGAGCGACTTTGGCATCCGAAACAAGCGGTTGCGCGGCGCGCTTGTGGGCGTCGAAGCCGTGGATGTTGATCGACAAGAGCTTGCGGTCGGGGTTCGAGAACACGGTCCACGAGCCGGTGGTGAAGTCCTGGAAGCGGGTGCCAACACCGATCACCAGATCGGCCTTCGCGGCCAGTTCATTGCCGCAGCCGGTGCCGGTGACGCCGGGTGACCCAAAGTGCAGCGGCTCCTCCCAATCCACCGCGCCTTTCCCGGCCTGGGTTTCGACCAGCGGGATATTGTGCGCCTTGGCGAAGTCGAGAAGGCTCTGCTCCGCGCCGGAATAAAGCACGCCCCCGCCCGCAACGATCAGCGGGGCCTGGGCCGCCTTGATCGACGCGACGGCGGCTTCCAGTTCGCGCTGGTCAGGCTCGGGGCGGCGAATGTGCCAGACGCGCGGCTGGAAGAATTCGACCGGGTAGTCGTAAGCCTCGGCCTGGGTGTCCTGACAGAAGGCGAGGCAGACCGGGCCACAGTTCGCCGGGTCGGTCATGACGCGCAAGGCGCGCGGCAGGGCGGTCAGGATATGCTCGGGCCGGCTGATCCGGTCGAAATAGCGCACGACGGGGCGGAAGCAGTCGTTGGCGCTGACGGTGGCATCGTCGAAATCCTCGATCTGCTGCAACACCGGGTCCGGCGCGCGGTTGGCAAAGACGTCGCCGGGGATGAACAGGACGGGAAGGCGGTTCACATGCGCCAGCGCGGCGGCGGTGACCATGTTGGTTGCCCCCGGCCCGATGGAGGACGTCACGGCCATCGCGTTCCGGCGGCCCTTCGCCTTGGCATAGGCGATGGCGGCATGGGCCATCGTCTGTTCGTTCTGGCCCCGATACGTCGGCAATACGTCCTTGTGGGCATGCAGCGCCTCGCCGATCCCCGCGACGTTGCCGTGGCCAAAGATCGCCCAGACGCCCTCGATGAAGCGGCTGCCGTCTTCGGCCTGCTGGACGGACAGCCAGCGGACAAGGGCTTGGGCGGCGGTCAGGCGGATCGTGGTCATTTGCTTGCTCCCTCGCGCACCTTGTCCCACAGGGCAGCAAGGCGGGCATAACGGTCGGACATCATCTGGACGGCGGCGGCATCGGTCATCTCTCCCTTCAGCCAGCCGCGTGCGGCGTCGCCAAAGATCGTGCGGCCAATGGCGAAGCCTTTCACCAACGGCTGCTTCGCGGCAAGCTGCAACGATGCCGCAAGGTCGGCTTCCGAGGCATCAAGCCCAAGGACAACGATCCCGCGCACATGGGGGTCGTTCGTCGTGATCGCCGCGCAGGCGTTTTCCCAGGCAGCGTCGGTGGCGAAGGGTTCCAGCTTCCACCAGTCGGGGTAGACGCCAAGGTCATAGAACCGCTGGATAATCTGCGCGCTGGTCTGGTCGTCGGTCGGGCCGACCTTCGACGGGATGATCTCCAGAAGCATCTCCAGCCGGTTGCGGCGGCAGGCGTGGAACAGGCGGCGGACGGTGTCCTCTTGCGCGGCCTTGGTCGCGGCGTCGTCGTCGGGATGAGTGAAGCACAGCACCTTGACGACATGGTCCAGCGGCCATTCCTGCAACCCGCCGAAATCCGGGCCAAGTTCCGGCTCCAGCGTCAGGGGGCGCGAGCCGGGCCATTCCACGGGCCGCCCGATCCACAGGCCGGTTCCGGCCGCCTGGAACAGGGCATCGCGGCCGAGGCGGCTGTCGCAAAGGACGCCGTAGCCGGGCTGGCCATCGGCAACCTGAAGGGCCGCCTTCAGGCATAGCTCCTTGAACGCGCCGATCTTTTCCGGGGTCGCCCCCTCCATCTGTTCAAGCTGCATCCGGTGGTCGAAGGCGAAGACCCGCATCGTCGACCAGTCCTTGTGACGGTTGGTCGCCCAATGGACCTGCTCCAAAGCCGCGTCCTTGCGCAGGGCCTTTTCGACGACCCCGCGGTGCAGGAAGAACTGCAACTCCTCCCAGCTGGGATAGGCGGGCGTACAGCCGTGGCGGCTGACGGCAAAGGCGCCGCAGGCGTTGGCGTATTTCAGCGCGACCGGCCAGGGTTCGCCGTCCAGCCAGCCCTTGATCAGGCCCGACATGAATCCGTCGCCCGCGCCAAGCACGTTGAAGACTTCGATCGGGAAGCCGGGGCCGGTTTCGCCATCGTCAAGCGAATCCGGGACCGCGCCGGTGAAGGCGACGGCGCCCATCGGGCCGCGCTTGCAGACAAGGGTGGCCTTCGAGACTGCCCGCACGGCGCGCAGGGCGGCGATGGTGTCGGTGGTGCCGCCGGCGATGTGGAATTCTTCTTCCGTCCCGACGATCAGGTCGAAGTAGTGCAGCGTCGATTGAAGCTTGGCCGTGACCTGCGCGGATTCGATGAACCGGCTTTCCCCGTCACCATGTCCCGCCAGACCCCAGAGGTTCGGGCGGTAATCGATGTCCAGCGCGGTCTGCAGCCCATGCTTGCGGGCCAGCGTCAGGGCCTTCAGGACCGCCGCCTCGGTCTTCGTGTTGGACAGATGCGTGCCGGTCGCGACGACCGACCGGGCTTCGGCAATGAAAGCCTCGTCGATGTCGTCCTCGCACAGGGCCATGTCGGCACAGTTTTCCCGGTAGAAGATCAGCGGGAACTGCTTGTCGTCGCGGATGCCCAGCAGGACCAGCGCCGTCAGGCGTTCGGGGTCGGTCCTGACCCCGCGCACGTCGACGCCTTCCTTTGCCAGCTCCTCGCGGATGAAACGGCCCATGTGTTCGTCGCCGACCCGGGTGATCAGTGCCGAGCGCAGCCCCAGCCGCGCGGTGCCTGCGGCCATGTTGGTGGGCGAGCCACCGATGTATTTTTGGAACGACCCCATATCCTCCAGCCGCCCGCCAACCTGGGCGCCGTAAAGGTCGACCGAGGAGCGGCCGATGGTGATAACGTCAAGCGGTTTGTGGGACATCGAAGGCTCCGTCAGCGCGGGCGACTCGGCCCGGACAATGGAACGAATATTCTATTTCTCCGAGTCAGGGAAGAGTTAAGTTTCGCGCCGCGCCGCCACGGCAACGGCCAAAGCAAGCGCCAGTGCAATGACTGCCGAAAGCGACCGGAACGCGCCAAAGTCGATTTCGGTCACGGTCAGGACGGTGTCTGCAAGGCCGGAAAGCTGGCTTGCAGGCGGGTCGGTCAGCGCCACGACCGGCAACCCGCGATCCCGCGCCTGGGTGACAAGGGCAAGGGTCTCTTCCGAATAGGGCGCGAAGGTGATCGCAAGAAGCGCGTCCCCCGGCTGCAGGGTCGACCGATGCCCAAGCCCCGCGACCCCGTCATGCAGGACGGCCGGCACCCCCAGCTTGTCAAAGACATAGGCCAGGTAAGAGGCGACGGGGAACGACCGGCGAAACCCCGCAAGGTGGATCGTCCGCGCCTGGGACAAGGTCGTAACAGCTTGATTCAAGGCGGTTTCGTTCAAATCCCGCGCCAAAGCCTCCATCGACTGACGCCCTGCCTCGACGAATTCGGCGACCAGCGTCGCTGGCTGGCCCGCCCCCCCCGCCTTCAGGTTCGCCAACCGCGTCGCGTAGTCCGGCGCGGCGCGGGACAGCGCCTCGCGGAACAGGCGCTGCATCTCGGCATAGCCGGTGAACCCCATGATCTGACAGAACCGCATCACCGCCGACGGCGGCACGCCAGCCCCCTGCGCGACCTGCGCAACGGTGGACAGAGCGATGCGGTCAAGGTGTGTCGCCACATGATCGGCACATTGCTGCAAGCGGCGCGGCAGCTGGCCGTTCAGGGTGTGAAGCCGGTCACGGAAGTCTTCGACCGACTGCGGCGCATCGCGGGATCCGGGCAAGACTTCGCCTTTGGGCATGATCGTTCTATCGGCTGCTTGTGGCGCAGCATAGCACACAGAACGAATGTTCCAAGTCCGAAAGCCGCGACACAGCAAGAAGCCCCGCGCCGGGGGCGGCGCGGGGCTTCCTGCAAGCGATGCGTCAGTGGGGGTTACTGCTGCTTCAGCTTGTTGTGCTCGTCCAGGCCGGTGGCGACAATGTCGTACCATTCGCCGGATTCGCGCATTTCGGTGATCCCGCGGTTCAGCATGGCGATGTAGACCCGGCCCCGCGGATTGCTCTTCGAGGTCAGGAAGTGGTACGAGATGAAGGTTGCCAGCGCCGGGTTGGTCGAAACCTTGTCGGTCACGCCCAGCTCGGTGAAGTTGGCAGCCGAGGTTTCGGTTTCGATCGAATAGATGTCGACCTCGCCCTTCATCAGCAACTCGGCGCAATCAAGCGGGTTCTTGGGCGCCACGAATTCGACGACGGGCGGCACCAGACCCTGCACTTCCAGGTCGCCTAGCGGCCAGGCCTCCGGCCGGCAGATCTTCGCGCCCGAATATTCGTCGAAGGACCGGGCGTTGGCATACTTGCTGTCGGGCAGGGTGTTGAACGTATAGGCCGCCTCGTAGATCGGCAGCGAAAAGTCGAATTCGGTGCACATCCGCGCCGAGAATTCGCCCAGCATGTCCAGCTTGGAGCAGTCCGGGGCTTCCCATGCGATCGACACGTCGAACGCGCCCGAGGGCAGCAGCACATCGATGTGCGACATCCAGTCGTCGACGTAGGACACCTGGTAGCCGCGGTCGTTGCCGCCGCGCTGCATTGCGGTTGTGGCCATGCGGGTGAATATCCCGCCGCCGGTCAGCGATTCATCTGTGAACGGCATCCAGTTGTTCGAGGTGACGAACTTCAGCGGCGGCTCGTAGACGTTAGACTTTGTGCGGGTGGCTTGCTGCTGCTGCGTCTCGGTCTCGATGATGGTGCTCAGCGCCTGGTCGGGGCTCAGGCGGCCATCCTCGCACGGCAGGATCAGCTGCAGACCGGCCGGCAGGCTTGCCGGGTTCGCTGCAAGGGCGTCACGGTTGGCGTTGAAGATCATCTGATAGTCGAACGTGCCATAGGCGGTCTGGGCGATCGTGCCGAGTGTGTCGCCGTCCTTGACAGTGTAGGTGGTGCAAGCTTCCTGAGCCGAGGCGATGACGGGCAGCGTGATCATGGTCACCGCCGCGACGGCCAGCCTCTGAACATTCTTTGCGGTTCTCATGGGGCGAGTATCCTTCTGAAGGCCATATACGCTGCAAGAAACCAGCAGATACCGAAACAATACCAATATTGTTGCACCATATGGTTGTAGTGATGGCACGAATGTGGCGAAGCCGTGGTCAATCGGTTTCCCGGACGGCAGCGCCCCGACAGCCCGCAACAGTGAAGCCTGCCGTGCGTCTAGGCGGCGGAGACAGCTGGAAATCAGCGGCCGATATCCGCGAGAAACCCTGGATGGTCGCTGCTCTTTTGTTGCCAGCATGGAAACTCTACTCCGTCCGCCCGTCGCCTTGGGCCAAGGCAGTCGAGACGATTTCATACCATTCGCCGGATTGGTACATCTCGATCAGACCGGCATCGAGCTGTCCGATCATGGCAACGGCGCGGGGGTTCGACTTGTGGGCGATCACATGCAGGCTCAGCAGCGTCGCCAGGTGCGGGTTCTGCTCGATCCGGGCGGTCAGGCCCAATCGGGCCGCAGCCGCATCGCCGACTTCGGCGTCGATGGCGACCAGATCAACTTCGCCCGCAGCCAGCGCCTTGAAGCAGTCGGTTGCCAGCGGCAGACGGACCAGCGTCACGGTCGACGCGGTCAGCCCCGTCGCATCCAGCACTCCGGTGGTATATCCCTCGGGTCGGCAGATCCGCTTGCCTTCGTAGTCGGCATAGCTGGTGACAGCACCAAGACCGCTGTCGCGCAGCGCGAAGAAGCCGTCGACGATCTCGTAGAAGGGGCCAGAGAACACGAAGTCTGCGCAGCGCATCTGGTCACCAGGAGAGAGCGTCTGGGGCGCTTCGCAGGCGGGGCGGATCCAGGGGAAGCTAAGGTCATAGGCCCCCGAAGGCAGCAGTGCATCGATATGCGCCTGCCAGTCGTTGATGAAGGTCAGCGTGTAGGGGATGTTCGGATCGGCGCGGAACACCGCCATTTCGGTCAACTGGGTCATCATCCCGCCACCGGGCAACATCTCGTCGGCAAAGGGGGCGTAGCCGTTTCCGGTCACGAAAGAGATGGGCTTGGACGTCGGGGCCGTCGCAGCGGCGGGCGTTGCGGCGACCGGGGTGACCTCTGCCGGGGCCGCAGCCTCGACCGCAGCCTCGGGTGTTACAGCCTCGGGGGCCGCTGCAGTTTCGGCGACGATGGCAGGGGTGGCATCAACGGCAGGCTCTGCCAAGGCAGAGGCAAGCGGAGCCGTTGGGTCGTTCGGATCGCAGGGAATGACCAGAGTCGAGCCGATCTCGATCAGGTCCGCCTTCGCGCCGATGGTGGCGACATTCGCCTCGTAGATCACGCGGTAAAGGTCCGAATCGCCATAGGCCGCCCGGGCGATGAAGCGCAGGTTGTCCCCGGTCGCGACCGTATAGGTCGAGCAGGCTTCCTGCGCCAATGCAGTCGCGCTGGTCAGCAGGACCGCGGTGCAGCCGAAGGTAAAGGTCCGCGCAAATCCCATCTCTCTCTGCTCCTTTTGCCGGTCGGTGCGGGGTGGGCGGTGCTGCCGCCCGTGCTGAAGACCGGGGTCGATTTTCTGTTCAGGCTCCGGTGCCGGCAATTTCAGTCCGCGGCATTCGGATGCCGGGTTCCCGACTTTGTGGGGCTGGACCGCATTGCCGCCTGCGACAGGGCGGCAACCAGGGGATCAAGAGGCGTGACACCAGCCGGGCGCGGTGGCACGACAGGCCCAAAGAGTTGCGACCGAGGTCCGGCCGGGTCCTGCAAGGCGGCCTGATGCGACCCCATCATTGGCCTCCGTCCGGTACAAGCCGCATCGTCGCTGCGGCGACCTTGCTGTCGCGGATGATCGAGAATTCGGTTTCCGTGACGCCAGTGTCGACCAGCGCGGCAAGAACCTTCTCCAGCGAGGTGGCCTCGTCCAGCGGGGTTGTCGTGGTCTTGTCGCGGAACAGCGTATCACCGGGCTTCAGCGTGGTCGTTTCGGGCCGGGCCACGGTGGTGATCTCGGTCTTCCAGACCCCGTCCACCACCGACGTTCGCGCGCTGACGCCGTTCGCCAGGCTGATGATCCGCACGGCGTCGACGGTCAGAAGATCGATCTTCTTTTGCAGATCGGACCCGGCGTATTCGACCACGACCCGTGCCTTGCCATCTGGGTCGACCTGCATGGCGTTAAGGATGACCGTCGTCAGCGTCTTTGCCGTCGGCGTGGGCTTGCCGTTGACCGCATAGATCAGCAGGCCCTGCTGCAACCACCCCCCGGTCGCAGCGCGGTCCAGCCCGGGCGACAGCCTTTGGACGATCGTCAAGGGCTGGCCACCGATCACGCGGTCATCGGCGGTAAAGGGAAGCTCCACATCCCAGACCGCGAAGGCAACCTGGCTCGCGGCGGGTTTCGGTCCTGCGACTGGGGCGGGTGCGGCTTCGGCCACGGCGGCAACCGTTTCTGCTGCGACCACGGGTTCTGCGGCGACCTCGGGGGCACTGCTCGCCGCGACCACCGGAGCGACCGGAGTGTCAGCAGGCTCTGCGGCCGTCGCGGTCAGGACCGCCGTTTCCGTCACCTCGGCAGCGGTCGTTTCACCGTCATCTGCGGGCGCAGGCGGGGCTGCGGCCTGTTCAGTCGGCAGGGGGTCAGCTGCGGGCCCACTTGCGGGCAGATCGCTGGTCGCCGTGCTGGACGCAGCGGGTTCAACTGGTGCTGTCGGTGCCACCTCGGGCGTGAGCAGCGCGGCCGAAGCCGTTTCAAGCGTTGCCGTTCCTGTCGCGGCGGGTTCTGAAGACTGGATCGCGGTCCGGGTCGCAGTCTGGGACGATCCCGCAGCCGCAGCCGTGTCGCCAGCGGGCGCCCCGGACTTGCCCAGCATCACATAGCCACCCGCGACGACGACAAGTGCCACCGCGATGCCTGCCACCAGCTGCACCGGGCTGCGCCCCCGCGCGACCGGGGGAAGGGCAGGGACCGTTTCCAGCGGTTGCGAGACCGCCTTGGCCGGCGCTTTCGGTCCCTCGGCAGAAGCCCCGCTCTGGAACTCGCTGACCAGACGATGCACCGCATCATCAACCGAGCCTGCGGACCCGGGGGCGCCGGGGGCCTTGTGATACATCGCCAGCCAGTCTGACGCCGTCTGTACCCGCTGCTTGGGGAGCGCGCTCATCGCGCAATCGATCGCCTCCAGAAAGCCCGCCGGGTAGCCCGCGAAGCGCCCCGTCAAGGGCAGGTAGGGGTCCGGTCGTTCCTCGGCCAGCGCCGCAAGCCGCGCCTGCCCGTTCACCGGCGCCTCGCCCGAGATCAGGTGATACAGCGTGGCACCCAGCGCGTAGAGGTCGCTCCAGGGCCCCTGTTCGGACCCCGCGATGTAGAACTCTTGCGGCGAATAGCCGTCCTTCACCACCCGTAGCGCCGACATCGCCCGCGTGGTCTTGGACGCATGTTCCCGCGCCGCGCCAAAGTCGATCAGGATCGGCTCGCCGGCCTTGTTGATCAGTACGTTGTCGGGCGAGATGTCGCGGTGCAGCATGTCGTGGTCGTGGATGAATCCCACCGCTGCCAAGAGCTTGTCGGTGATCCGCACGATATGCTCGGGCTGAAGCATCTCGCCTTCGCCGTCGATGATCTGCTGCAGGTCCAGCCCGTCGATGAAATCGATCGCCATATAGGCGGTCCCGTTGTCCTCGAACACCTGGTGCACGGCCACGATGTTCGGATGGACGATCTTCGCCAGATTCCGCGCCTCTCGCACGAAAAGCTGGATCACCGACCGCAATTCCGCCGTGTGCGCCCGCGACCGCGCCGCGACCATGATCTTTGACCGGCGACAGACCGACGAGGGGAAGCACTCCTTGATCACCACATCGCGGTCAAGGCTGTCCTTGGCCAGATAGGTGATGCCAAAGCCGCCACTGTTGATGTAGCGGGTGATCGTGTACTGGCCCTTGAGAAGCTTCGCGCCGGGCTGCAGTTCGTCGATGAGGTCGTCCGCCTCTTCCACGGGATCGGCCACCTTCTGCTGCGCCATGTCGTTCACCCTTCCCAAACTGGTGCGACGTCAATTCGGCTTTTGCCAACGCCTGACAGCACGCTCGGCGGCCGGTCCTGCGGGGCAGGGGGCATCGTCCACACAAGCGCACCAATCCTCAGCTTCCGTGATGGTTGTGGATGAGGGCGAAATTGGGGCGCTCAAGAGGAGATTTGAAGGTTGGATTGCCACAACTTCTGCGGGAGAGCATTTGCTACTCTATTGCGCAAGCGCATGCATGGTCTCGCGGCACTACCAGAAAATCCCGGTGAAAAGGCGGACTTGCAGGACGCCGCCAAGGGCGAATCGGGCCGTTGGTCAGGCCTTCGGTTGCAGCCGACGGCGGACGCTGTCGGGGCGGCCCGCCAAGGCAAGTCGGGCATCATTGCGGTGACGTTCCGCCACGACCTTGCCCCGCGACACAACCACAAGGCGGTCCGGCCGCAGACGCAGCGCCTCGATCGGGTTGCCGGCGTCCAGGACGACCAGGCTGGCACGACATCCGGGGCGCAGGCCGTAGTCCGAAAGCCCCATGATCTGGGCGTTGACATCGGTCACCATCGTGAAACAGCGCGCCATTTCAGCAGGATGCGTCATCTGCGCCACGTGCAGGCCCATGAAGGCCACGTCCAGCATGTCCGCCGTGCCCAGCGAATACCACGGGTCCAGCACACAGTCCTGCCCCCAGCCCACCGGGATGCCCAGGGCCTGCATTTCCCTGACCCGGGTCAGGCCGCGCCGCTTGGGGTAGGTGTCATGGCGGCCCTGAAGCGTGATGTTTATCAACGGGTTGGGGATCGCAGTCATGCCGCTTTCGGCAATCAGCGGCAGCAGTTTCGAGACATAATAGTTGTCCATCGAATGCATGCTGGTCAGGTGGCTTCCCGCCGCCCGACCGCCCAGGCCATGCCGGGTCACCTCGCGCGCCATTGTTTCCACATGGCGGCTATGCGGATCGTCGGTCTCGTCGCAATGGACGTCCCACATCAACCCGCGCTCGGCCGCGATGCGGGCAAGGTCGCGCAGGGACTCGGCCCCTTCTTCCATCGTGCGCTCGAAATGCGGGATGCCGCCGACGACATCGACGCCCAAGTCCAGCGCCCGAAGCACGTTCTGGCGGCCGGTCTTGCTGCGGTAAAGCCCGTCCTGCGGGAAGGCGACCAGTTGCAGGTCAAGGTAGGGCGCGACGCGGGCCTTGACCTCCAGCATCGCCTCGACGGTGCGCAGGTGGTCGGGCGTGGTGTCGACATGGCTGCGGATGGCCAGAAGCCCCATCGACACCGCCCAGTCGCAGTAGGAGACCGCGCGGTCGACCATTTCGTCCACAGTGGCCATGTCCCGCAACTCGCCCCACAGCGCGATGCCTTCCAGAAGCGTCCCCGACCCGTTCACCCGGGGCAACCCGTAGGACAGCGTCGCGTCCATATGGAAATGGGGATCAACGAAGGGCGGCGTTACCAGGTCTCCGCCCGCGTCGATCACCCGGCCCGCCTCGGCCTCCAGCTTGCCCACCGCTGCGATCCGGTCGCCGGTGATGCCGACGTCGGCCACCGTCCCGTCGGGCAGGGTTCCGCCCTTGACCAGAAGATCGAACATCAGCGTTCCCCCTTGTTGTAGGGCACCATCAGCGCCGCTGGCACCTCGGCCCGGCGCGACATCAGGATCAGCGCCAGGATCGACAGGATGAAGGGCAGGGCCAGGAAAAGCTGATAGGGCAGGACCACCCCCAGCTCTGTCTGTTGCAGCCGGATCTGCAAGGCATCGAAGGCCGCGAACAGGATCGCCCCCAGCAGCGCCTTGCCCGGTTTCCAGGCCCCAAAGACGACCAGGGCCACACAGATCCAGCCGCGACCGTTGACCATCTCGAAAAAGAAGCTTGAGAACGCCGACAGCGTCAGGAACGCGCCACCCACCGCCATCAACCCGGACCCGACTATCACCGCCCCCATCCGCAGGCCCGTGACCGACAGCCCCTGCGCCTCGACCGCCGCCGGGTTTTCACCCACGGCGCGGACGGCCAGACCCAGCGGAGTACGATACAACATGAGCGCCACGATCCCCGCGACGGCAAAGGCCGCCCAGGTCAGCGCGGTCTGCGAGAACAGCGCCTCGCCCAGCCAGGGCAGGTCGGAAAGGATCGGGATGTCAAGGGGCCGGAACGGGTCGATCTTCGGCGGACTGGTGACCTCGGGCAGCATAAGCCGGTAAGCGAACGAGGCCGAAGCCGTGGCAAACAGCGTCACTCCCAGCCCCACGACATGCTGCGACAGCCCGAAGGGCACGGTGAGGGTGGAATGGAGAAGCCCGAACAGCATCCCCGCCGCCATCGCCACCGCGACCCCGCCCCAAAGCGGCATCCCTTGGTAGACCGCCATCCAGCCGGTGAAGGCGCCGATGACCATGATCCCCTCGATGCCCAGGTTCAGCACGCCCGCCCGCTCGCAGATCAACTCGCCCATCGTTGCCAGGATCAAGGGCGAGGCGATGCGGATCACCGCCGCCCAGAAGCTTGCGGACAGCAGGATGTCGATGATCTCGCTCATCCCCGCACCACCCGGACTTTTGTCAGAAGGATCGCCAGCACCATGAACAGAAGTGCGGTCGCCAAGAGCATGTCGGCGATATAGGTCGGCACGCCCGCCGCCCGGCTCATCGCGTCCGAGCCGACGAAGATCCCCGCCACGAAGATCGCCGTTACCACGACGCCCAAGGGATGCAGCAGCGCCAGCATCGCGACGATGATGCCGGTATAGCCAAAGCCGGGCGACAGGTCGGACGACAGATGCCCCTTCAGCCCCGCCACTTCGGACCATCCCGCCAGCGCGGCCAAGCCGCCGGACAGCAGCGCGGTCTTCACCAGCACCACATTGACCGGCATCCCCGCGAACCGTGCCGCCTCGGGATTCTGGCCCACGGCGCGGATCTCGAAGCCCAGCGTGGTGCGGGTCTGGATCACCCAGACCACGACCGCCGCAAGGATCGCCAGCGCAAAGCCCCAGTGCAGCCGCAGGCCATCGACGATCCGGGGCAGGCGGGCCTCGGGGATCAGCGGGGTCGATTTCGGCCAGCCCATGCCACCTGGGTCCTTCATCGGGCCCTCCAGGAGGTAGCTGACAAAAAGCAGCATGATGAAGTTCAGCAGAAGCGTGGTGACCACCTCATCCACCCCCAGCCGCGTCTTCAAAAGCACCGGCCCCAGCAGCAGCGCCGCGCCGCCCAGCATCGCGGCCAGGGCGGAGACGGGAAGCACCCACGGGCTTCCCAGCGCCCCGGTGCCCAGCACCACAGCCATGATGGCCCCCGCATAAAGCTGCGCTTCGGCGCCGATGTTCCACAGCTTGGCGCGGAAGGCGACGGCAACGGCGAGGCCGGTGAAGATCAGTGGCGTCGCCCGGTTCAGCGTCTCCAGCACCGCAAGGCGCGACCCCAGCGCGCCGGTGGCGATCTGGCCCAGGACGGCAAAGGGGTTGGCCCCCGCGACCAGCGCCAGCAGCATCGCCACGCCCAGAGTCGCAACCAGCGCCAGCACGGGCAGGCCCAGGCGGCGGACAGGCGAGGGGTTGGCGATCGGTTCAAGCCGCATGCGCGTCCTCGAATTTCTGCCCGGCCATCCACAGGCCCAGGTCCCGCGCCGCCATCGTGCCCCGGGCAAAGGCGGGCGACAGCCGCCCTTCAGACATCACATGAATGACGTCCGACAAGCCCATGATTTCGTCCAGGTCCTCCGAGATCAGCAGCACTGCGGCTCCCCGGTCTCGTGCCGCGATCAGCTGGCCTTGCACATAGGCAATCGCGCCCACGTCAAGCCCCCGCACGGGTTGGTTGGCCAGAATGATCGTGGGTCCCACCGCCTTTGGACCACCCGCCATCGCGCGCCCAAGGATCAGCTTCTGCATATTGCCCCCCGACAAAAGCCGGATGCGCGTGGACGGCCCCGGACAGCGCACGTCGTAGCGACTGATGATCTCTTCAGCAAAGCCCCGCGCCGCGCGCCAATTCATCCAGCCGCGCTGCGAAAAGCGGGTCCGATACGCCTCCAGCACCGCGTTCTCGGTCAGGTCGAAATCGGCAATGCTGCCCTGGTGGTGCCGGTCTTCCGGTATCCGCGCCACGCCGCGCGCCAGCGCCTCGCCAGGGGTCCAGCGCGTGACCGGCGTGTCCTTCACGAGGATTCGGCCCGACGCGGGCAGCGCCAGTCCGCCGACGATCTCGGCCAGTGCCGCCTGCCCGTTGCCCGACACGCCCGCCAGCCCGGTGATCTGCCCCGCCCGCAGCTCCAGCGTGACCGCCTGCAGCCCCGGTGCCGCCCCCCGGCCCGGGGTCGAGACCCCCTCCAGCCGCAGCAGCACCGCTCCCGGCTCCCGGGCCTCGGCCCGGGGCAACGACAGCTCTCCCCCGACCATCAGCGCCGCCAATGCGCCCTTGTCGGTGGCGTGGGTGTCGACCTCGCCCACCACGCGGCCGTGCCGCAGCACGACGCAGCGGTCGGCGATGGCCATGACCTCATGCAGCTTGTGGCTGATGAAGATCACCGACAGCCCCAACGCCGTCGCCTTGCGCAAGGTGGCAAACAGCGCCTCGGATTCCTGCGGCGTCAGGACCGCTGTCGGCT
Source organism: Tabrizicola sp. (assembly GCF_030694085.1). Lineage (GTDB taxonomy): Bacteria > Pseudomonadota > Alphaproteobacteria > Rhodobacterales > Rhodobacteraceae > Tabrizicola. The sequence goes on from NZ_JAUXZE010000093.1 coordinate 219,202, forward strand.
CGTCCAGGATCAAGACCCGCGCGTCTCGATACAGTGCCTTCAGGATCTCGACCCGCTGGCGCTCTCCGACCGACAGCCGCCCGACCTTGGCATCGGGATGCACCGCCAGCCCGAAGTCGCGCGACAGGCGTTCCACCTTTTCCCGCGCGCCTCCGTAAGACCGGGACCAAAGCCCCTCGGTCCCCAGGCGAATGTTGTCCAGCACCGTCAGGTTGCCCGCCAGCGTGAAGTGCTGGTGCACCATCCCCACCCCGGAGGCCAGTGCTGCGCGCGGGTTGCCGGGGGGCAGGGGCTGGCCAAAGACCTCGACCTCACCCGCATCGGCCACATAGTGACCGAAAAGGATGTTCATCAGCGTGGTCTTGCCCGCACCGTTTTCCCCAAGCAAGGCCACGACTTCCCCGCGCCGCAGGGTCAGCGACACCGCGTCGTTCGCGGTCAGTGCCCCGAACCGCTTGGTGATGCCGTCGAGGCGGAGGACGACCTCCGCCTCCGTCCTTCCGGGCGTCACGACGATTTCGGCTCGGTGTCGTCGATGGTCACGGTAAAGCTGCCGTCCATGATCGCCGCCTGCTTCTCGGCCACCAGCGCCATGACTTCGGCCGGAACCTTGCCCTCGAAGGTGCCCAAGGGCGCCATCGAACAGCCGCCCACGTTCATGTAGGAATAGACCCCGTAGTTGTCGGCCTTGAAGGACCCGGCCTGGATCGCTGCCACCGCCGCGTTCAGCGTCGGCTCGAAGTGCCACAGGGCCGAAGTGACGACCGTCTCCGGGTAATCCGGCTGCGTGTCGATCACGTTGCCGATCGCCAGAACGCCCCGCTCTTTCGCCGCATCGGATACCCCGAAGCGTTCCGCATACAGCAGGTCCGCGCCGCCATCGATCATCGCAAAGGCGGTTTCCTTGGCCTTGGGCGGGTCGAACCAGGACCCGATGAAGCTGACCTGGAATTTCGCATCCGGCTTCACCTCGCGCACTCCGGCCATGAAGGCATGCATCAGCCGGTTGACCTCGGGGATCGGGAAGCCGCCGACCATGCCGATGTTGCCCTGGGTCATGCCGCCCGCGACGATCCCGGACAGATAGGCCGCGTCCTGGATATAATTGTCGAAGACGGCAAGGTTCGGGTTCGCGCCCGCATCCGGCATGAAGGACGACCCCAGAAGGAAGGCCACGTCCGGGTATTCCGCGCAGACCTCGCGCGCTTCGGCCTCGGCCCCGAAGATTTCGCCGACGATCAGCTTGACGCCCGCCTCGCAGTATTCGCGCATCACGCGCGGGTAGTCGGTGTTCGCGACGTTTTCGGTGTAGGTGTAATCCACCGTGCCCGCCGCCTTCAGCGCCTCGGCGGCGATGTGGATGCGGCTGACCCACTGCTGTTCAACCGGCACCGTGTAGATGCCCGCCATCTTGATCGGCTCCTGCGCCCAGGCTGCAAGCGGCAGGCTGGCCGCGGCCAAGGCCGTCCCGCCGCCCAGAAGCAGCCCGCGCCGCGATACCGTGAAGGTTCCCGTGGTCATTCTCTATCCTATCCCGTTGGTGGTTGTGATTTTTACCAAGAGGTAAAACTCAATCCCGATTCGGCACAAGCGGCACGCGCCGGGCAGCGCCGCCGGATCCGGCGATTGCACAATGTTTCGGCAGAACAGGGTTTGGTTTCGGCAGAACAGGGTTTGGTCAGAACAGGTGTCGGCTGAAAGACGGACGGCCATGTCGTCGCGGGCGGCATCCTGGCCCGCGCTTGACGGCGGTCGGCTTGGCTTTCCGTTGCGGGATGGGTCCAGCCCCTCGCCCAGGCTGACCGAGAGTGCAGAGAAAGTCTTAATAAACCCTGAATGGCCGCACGCAAGGTATTGCAATTAAACGTTATATCGAAAATGTCCACCGTGGACAGCCCACCCCCTTGCGGGCCCCGTGGCCCACTGGCACTCTCTCCCGGAAGGCCAGGGAGGGCCGCATCCAATGACCCGCAACACCTCCGAGGGGGGCTACTTCCTCTACCATTCCATCGGCATCTACCCAGGCAAGGAAGATGACCTGGCCCTGGCGATGGCCGAGTTCTCCCAGGTCTGGGCCGCTCCGAACGATAAGCAGTGGGGGTATGTCCTGCGCAAGCGGCAGGATTTCATCGACCGCTGGCGCCGCCTGATCAACGTGCCCAAGGGCAGCCTGACCACGGTCGACAACGTGACCGAGGGGTTGCAGAAGATCCTCCGCGCCCTGCCGGAAGGCAGCCTTCGCGGCAAGCGGGTGCTGGCGGCGGCGGACTGCTTCCCCTCGCTGCATTTCCTCCTCCAGGGACTTGCCCCGAAGATGGGCTTCACCCTGACGACCGTCCCCCTTTCGCAGGGCCGCGCTTGGGTCGAGACCGAGGACTTCCTGGCCCATTGGGGCCCCGACGTGGGCCTGGCTCTCCTAACCTGGGTCACCTCGATCGGCTCGTCGAAGATGGATTACCCCGCCCTTGTCGCCCACGGTCGCCAGATGGGCAGCCTGATGGTCGCCGACATCACCCAAGGCGCGGGGCTGATGCCGTTCGACGCGATGAAGCCGAAGGTCGACTTCGTCGTTTCCACCAGCCTGAAATGGCTGTGCGGCACCCCCGGCGCGGGCATACTTTACGCCGACAAGGACCTGATCCCGACACTGACGCCCGAGGGTCGCGGCTGGTTCAGCCAGAACAACCCGTTCTCCTGGGACCTCGATAAGTTCGAATATGCCCCCGATGTCCGCCGCTTCGACACCGGCACGCCGGGGTCGGTGGCCGCCATCGCCTCGCTTCCGGCGATGGAGTGGTTCTCGAAACAGGACCTGCGTGACGTTGCCGCCCACAACCGCCGTCTGGTGGACCGGGTCATTACCCGCGCCGACCGGCTGGACCTGCCGCTTCATTCCCCGCGTGACCCCGACAGGCGCGGCGGGGCGGTGATGATCCGCATGCCCGACAAGGCCGAGGCCGCCGCCTGCGTGGGGGCCCTGGGGGTCGAGGGTTACTCGGTCGACGCCCGTGGCCCGATCCTGCGGATGTCGCCCGGCTTCGTGACCGAGGACCGCGCTGTGGATGCGGTCTTCGACATGGTCGAAGAGGTGATGGCCCGCCGCCGCCGTCGCTTCGCAGGGCAGGGGGAGGCGCAGAAGGGCTCTGCCGAGGTGCTGACCGCGCTGGCCTCCGGCCTCGCCAGCGGCGGCGTCAGAGTCGTCGACCTTACTGCCCAGCTCGGCCCCGAGACACCGATCCTCCGCCTGCCCGAAGACCTGGCGAAGAACACCCCCAAGGTCGCCATCCACCGGATCAGCGCATACGACAAGGATGGTCCGTTCTGGGCCTGGAACTGGCTGGAGCTTGGCGAACACTCCGGCACTCATTTCGATGCGCCGCACCACTGGCTGTCGGGAAGGGACCACCCGGATGGTTTCACCGACACCCTTTCGGTCCAGCGCCTGATCGGGCCCGCGAATGTCATCGACTGCTCGACCCATGCGGCAGCGGACCCCGATTTCCTGCTGACGGCGGCCCATGTGAAGGCCTGGGAGGCCAAGCATGGTGAGATCGGCCCCGGCGAATGGGTGCTGATGCGGACCGACTGGGACAAGCGGTCGCATGACGACGAGCTGTTCCTGAACGAGGACCCGGACCCGTTCGAGGATGGCTCCCATTCCCCCGGCCCTTCTACGGACTGCATCGACTACCTGCTTGGCAAGGGCATCGTCGGCTGGGGCACCCAGTGCATTGGCACCGATGCGGGCATGGCCGGCAAGTTCAGCCCGCCCTTCCCGGCGCACAACTTCCTGCACCGGGACAACTGCTTTGGCCTTGCAAGCCTGTGCAACCTTGATCAGCTGCCGCCGAAGGGCGCAGTGCTGATAGCTGCGCCTCTCAAGATCAAGGACGGAACCGGCTCACCCATCCGGGCGCTGGCGCTGGTTCCGGGATAAACCTCGTCGTGCGCCTTCGGCTTCTCCTCGGGCGTCCCCGCGACGAGAAGCCGAAGGCGCACGAGGAGCTTCACTTGAACTGCCGCGCCCTTGCCCGCAGCGCGCCGACATAGGCCAGGACATCGATCCCGACGCCGACAAATCGCGCACCGGCTGTCACGCAGTCGGCAATGAATCCGTCTTCGGTCGACAGCATCCCGGCCACCTTGCCCGAGGCGGCGATCCTGCTCAGCGCGTCCAGCACGGCGGCACGAACCTCGGGATGGCCTGCATTGCCGAGATGACCCATGTCGGCAGCAAGGTCCGAGGGGCCGATGAACACGCAGTCGATGCCTTCCAGCGCCAGGATGCTGTCCAGCGCCGCCAGCCCTGCGCGGCTTTCGACCTGCAGGATCAGGCAGATCTGCTCGTTCGCCGTCAGTAGGTAATCCGGCAAAGCCGAGAACCGCGAGGCCCTCGCCAGCGAGGAGCCTACGCCTCGGATGCCCTGGGGCGGATAGCGGGTGGCGGCCAGTGCGCGACGGGCCTGTTCTGCGGACTCGATCATCGGGATGAGAAGGCTTTGCGCCCCCGCGTCCAGCGCCTGCTTGATCCGCGCCGGGTCGTCATCGCGCAGGCGCACGACAGGCAGGCTGGGCGAGGGCTCGATCACTGCAAGCTGCGCCAGTGTCGAGCGCAGGTCGTTCGGCGCGTGTTCGCCGTCGATCAGAAGCCAGTCGAAGCCGCAGGTCGCGGCCATTTCGGCGGCATAGGGGTCGGCCATGCCAAGCCAGCAGCCATACAGCGTATCTCCGGCGGCGAGGCGGTGTTTCAGGCGGTTGAGGGGAGCGGTCATCGGGGCCTTCATGATCTGTAGACGGCTTAGAATAGACGGCGCGTCGACAGATGCCAGTCTTCGTCGCCGCTGCCGCTGAAAAAGACAAGGAAAGCGGTTGACCCGGATTGGATCGTTCCATATATAGTTTTGGAACGATCCAATATTGGGGGTGGAATCATGCGCTGGGGGCTGATCGGGGCAAGTACCATTGCCAGCCAGCACATGATCGGGGCCATCCGTGCCGCCGGGGATGTGATTGCGGCTGTGGTCAGCACGTCGATGTCCCGGGCGCAGGATTACGCCACCCACCATGACATTCCCGCCGCCAGCGATCAGCTGGATCTGGTGCTGGAGGATGCGTCGATCGTTGCGGTCTACATCTCGTCCACCAATGAAAAGCATCGGGCACAGACGTTGGCGGCCATCGCGGCAGGCAAGCATGTGTTGTGCGAAAAGCCGCTGGCGATGACCGTGGTCGAGGCTGTCGACATGGCCCGCTTGGCCGAGGCCGAGGGTGTGGTCCTTGCCACGAACCATCACCTCCGCTGCTCTGGCAGCCACCGCGCGGTCCGCGACCTGATCCGCGCCGGCCGCATCGGTCGCGTCCTGTCCCTGCGGTTGTTCCACGCCGTCCACCTGCCGCCGCACCTGCAGGGCTGGCGGATCAACGACCCTGCTGCCGGCGGTGGGGTCATCCCCGACATCACGGTGCATGACGCCGATGTGGCTCGCTTCCTGCTGGGCGAGGACCCGGTGGCCGTTGTGGCCCAGATGGGTGCCAGCGGTTTGGGGCAGGGGGTCGAGGATTCGGCGATGTCGGTCTGGTCGATGCCCTCGGGTGCGATGGTCCTGTCCCACGAAAGCTTCACCCATCCGTTCGCCGGGTCCGGGCTGGAGGTGCACGGTACCGAAGGCTCGATCTTCGCGACGGGCGTGATGATGCAACTTCCGGTCGGTGAGATTGCGTTGGTGACGGCAGCAGGGCGTACGGCGGTGCCCTTTTCGCCGCATGACCTTTACCTCCAGGGGGTCACCGATTTCCTGGCCGCCGTCGAGGGCAAGGGTCAGCCTGCCGCGACCGGCTGGGACGGGGTCGCCTCGCTGGCCGTGGCACTGGCAGTGCGCAAGGCTGCAAGGACCGGCATCCGGCAGGTTGTGGACTACGAGAGGGCGGGATGAGCAAACTGGTTTCAGCAAAAAAGGCGGTAGCCCGCATCGCGGATGGCGCGGTCGTCACCGTGTCATCCTCTTCGGCGCTTGGGTGCCCTGACCTGGTCCTGAAGGCGCTGGGTGACCGCTTCCGCGCGGAAGGGCACCCGACGAACATCACCACGCTGCACCCCATCGCGGCGGGCGACATGTATGGCGTCAAGGGCATGGACTGGATCGCGCAAGACGGGCTTCTGGCGCGGGTGCTTGCCGGGTCCTACCCCTCCGGCTCCTCCAATCTGCCGATGCCCGAAATCTGGAAGATGATCGTCGAGGACCGCGTCGCCGCCTACAATGTCCCCTCGGGTATCATGTTCGACATGCACCGCGAGGCTGCGGCCCGCCGTCCCGGTGTCCTGACGAAGGTCGGGTTCGATACCTTTGCCGACCCCATCCGCGAAGGCTGTTCGATGAACGCGCGCGGCGCTTCTGCCCCGATCGTGCACCGGGTGGAATTCGGCGGCGAAACCTGGCTCCATTTCCCCAACATCCAGCCTGACGTCTGCATCCTGCGCGCCACCACGGCGGACGAGAACGGGAACCTCACCTACGAACACGAAGGCGCCTATCTTGGCGGTCTGGAGCAGGCCATCGCCGCGCGCAACAACCGGGGCCTCGTGATTGCTCAGGTCTCGCGCCTGACTGCCGCCGGGTCCCTGAGGCCGCATGACGTGCGGGTGCCGGGGCATCTGGTGGACCTCATCGTGCTCGATCCCGACCAGAAGCAGACCTGCGAAACCCCCTACGACCCCGCCATCTCGGGCCAGATCATGCGGCCCTGGTCCTCCTTCACGCTGGCCGAACACGGGGTCGAGAAGATCATCGCCCGCCGCGCCGCGCTGGAACTTCGCGCAGGCATGACCGCCAACCTCGGCTTTGGCATCAGTGCGATGGTCCCGCGCATCCTTTTGGAGGAAGGTCACCCCGAGGCCGTCACCTGGGCCATCGAACAGGGCGCGGTCGGGGGCATGCCGCTGACCGGCTTCGCCTTCGGCTGTGCGTCGAACGCCTGGGGCTACATGCCCTCGCCGCAGCAGTTCATCTACTTCCAGGGCGCGGGGTTCGACCTGTCGTTCCTGTCGTTCATGGAGATCGACACCGACGGCAACGTCAACGTCTCCAAACTTGGCAAGAAGCCGTACCTCACTGCCGGTTGCGGCGGCTTCGTCGACATCACCGCCCATGCCCGCAAGATCGTCTTCTCTGGCTGGTTCGAAGCCGGGGCAGGGGTCTCGCTCGGGCCGCAGGGGCTGACTGTCACCACCCCCGGCAAGTTCTGCAAGATGGTCGACCGCGTGGAGCACGTCACCTTCTCCGGCAAACGCGCCCGCGCCACCGGGCAAGAGGTCCTCTACATCACCGAACGCTGCGTGATCCGGCTGACTGACACGGGCCTGGTCGCCACCGAGATCATGCCCGGCATTGACCCGGCCCGCGACATCATCGCGGCGTCTCAGGGCCGGGTTGCAGTGGCCGAAAACGCGGCCCTCATGCCGCTTTCCCTCCTCACGGAAGGCCCGATGGGGTGGCAGCCATGACCCACCAGACCGCTGGCGTGCGCCTTCACATCAATGGACCATTGGCAACGCTCACGCTTGACAACCCGGCCAAGCTCAACTGCTTCACCGTGGACATGCTGGCCCAGCTTGCCAGCCACCTGGACGTCATCGAGGGCCGTCCCGACGTCCGCGCCGTGATCGTGACGGGCGAGGGCGACCGCGCCTTCTGCTCTGGTGCCGACATCAATGCGTGGGGCGGCCTTTCCCCCGCCGACTTCGCAAGGAACTGGGTCCGCAGCGGTCACCGCATCTTCGACCGCCTGGCGCGCCTGTCGAAACCCACCATCGCCGCCCTGAACGGCCATGCCTTCGGCGGCGGCCTCGAACTCGCCGCAGCCTGCGACATCCGGGTCATCACCCCCAATGCCACCGTTGCCCTGCCCGAAGCGGGCGTCGGCATCGTCCCCGGCTGGTCGGGAAGCCAACGCCTTGCCCGCCTCGTCCCGGAAGGAATGGTCAAGGAAATGGCCCTCTTCGGTCGCCGCATCGGGGCCGGAAGGCTTTTCTCCTGCGGCTTCGTCGCCGAAGTGGCCGACGACGCCCGTGCCGCCACCCAGACCATCGCCGCGAAGGCCGTCACCCTCTCCCCCCGCGCGACCGAGATCACCAAGGCGATGATCCACGCCGGCCGGGGCGAGGACAGCGCCGCCCTGATCGAAGCCCTCGGCTCTGCCGCCATCGCTGCAACTGCCGACCGCGAGGAGGGCGTCGCCGCCTTCCGCGACAAACGCAAACCAGAATTTCCGGGGACCTGAGGATGCTTGACCTGACTGTGATCCCCGCCAGCGGCGCGACCCTTCCCGAGGTGCGGATCAACCGGCACTTGATCGATGGCGTGTTTACCCCGTCCAGGACTGGACCCGGGACCTCCGCCGTCACCCCCGAGGTCCCGGGTCAAGCCCGGGACGGGGACTCGGGCTGGATCGAGCGTCTCTCCCCCTCGCATGGCACTGTGGTCAGCCGCGCGCCGATTGGAACGATCCAAATTGCCGAACTTGCGATCGCCGCCGCCCGCAGCGCCTTCGACGATGGTCGCTGGAGCGCGCTGTCCGGCAAGGCGCGCGCCACCGTCCTTCTGAAAGTCGCCGACCTGATCGAGGCGAACGCGGACCGCATGGCCCTGATCGAGACACTGGAGTCCGGCAAGCCCATCACGCAATCCCGGGGAGAGATCACAGGCGCCGCCGACCTTTGGCGCTATGCCGCCGCGCTGGCCCGGACGCTGCACGGCGACAGCCACAACTCCCTGGGACCGGACATGCTCGCCGTGGTCCTCAAGGAACCAATCGGTGTCGTCTCGATCATCACGCCCTGGAATTTCCCGTTCTGGATTCTGTCCCAAAAGCTGCCCTTCGCTCTTGCCGCAGGCTGCACCTGTGTCGTCAAACCCTCCGAACTTACCCCGTCCACCACGGTGATCCTTGGTGAGCTGCTGATCGAAGCGGGCCTTCCGGCGGGTGTCGTGAACATCGTCCTCGGCTACGGCCAGCCCGTCGGCGCGACGCTGGCCCAGGACCCCCGCGTCGACATGGTGACCTTCACCGGCTCGACCGCCGTGGGGCGCGGGATCGCAGCAGCGGCCTCGGGCACGCTGAAGAAGGTCGCCCTTGAACTCGGTGGCAAGAACCCGCAGGTGATCTTCCCCGACGCCGACCTCGGCGCCGCCGCCGATGCCGTGGTTTTCGGCGTCTATTTCAACACCGGCCAGTGCTGCAACTCCGGCAGCCGGATCATCGTCCACGAAGACATCGCCAAGCCCTTCACCGCGCGCGTCGTCGAACTGTCGCGCCGGGTGGCCTTCGGCGACCCGCTCGACCCCGCGACGCAAGTTGGGGCCATCGTCAGCCGCGACCACGGCGCCAAGATCGATGCCTATGTCACCGCCGCCCGCAAAGCTGGTGCCACGGTCGCCCTCGGCGGTGCTGCACTGCAGGTCCCCGGTCTTGGCCCCCAGTTCTACCAGCCCACGATCGTGACCAACGTCACCCCTGACATGGCCATCGCTCGGGAGGAGGTCTTCGGTCCGGTCCTGACCGTCCTGACCTTCCGCACCCTGGACGAGGCGCTGCATCTGGTGAACGACGCCGATTACGGCCTGTCGGCGGGCGTGTGGAGCGAGAACATACACACCTGCCTGACCTTCGCCCGCGGCGCTCAGGCCGGGACGGTCTGGACCAACACCTGGATGGATGGCTTCCCAGAAGTGACCTTCGGGGGCGTCAAGCAGTCTGGCCTTGGCCGCGAAATCGGTCGCCAGGGCCTCGACGAATTCATGGAGATCAAGTCGCTCGTCATGCGGATCGGCCGCACCCGTGCGCCTTGGGTAAGACCCCGCTGAACGGCGGGCAAGATACGCGCACCAAATGGGAGGAAACCAAATGCGCCTTTTCGGAAAAACCCTGACTGCAACCGCCGCGCTGGTGATGTCCACCTCGCTTGCGATGGCCGAGGATGTTGAGGTCCTGCACTGGTGGACCTCGGGCGGCGAGGCGGCCGCGCTGAACGTGCTGAAGGACGACCTTGGCACCAAGTCGATCGGCTGGGTCGACATGCCCGTCGCCGGGGGCGGCGGCGAGGCGGCGATGACTGCGCTGCGTGCCCGCGTCACGGCCGGCGACCCGCCGACCGCAGTGCAGATGCTGGGCTTCGACATCCTGGACTGGGCTGGCGAGGGTGCGCTGGGCGATCTGACCGAAGTTGCCACCGCCGAAGGCTGGGATGCCGTGGTTCCGGCAGCGCTGCAGGGCTTCTCGAAGTCCGACGGCAAGTGGATCGCGGCGCCGGTCAACGTCCACTCGACCAACTGGGTCTGGATCAACAAGGCAGCGCTTGATGCGACCGGCCTTGGCGAGCCTGCGACCTGGGAAGACCTGGTCGCGGTCCTCGACAAGATGAAGGAAGCCGGGATCACGCCGCTGGGCCACGGCGGCCAGGCCTGGCAGGACGCGACCGTATTCGACGGAATCGTGCTGGGCATGGGCACCGACTTCTACAAGGCGGCCTTCATCGACCTTGACCCGGCGGCGCTGGGCGGTGAGCAGATGGCGGAAGCCTTCAACCGCCTGATCAAGCTGAGCACCTATGTCGACGCCAACTTCTCGGGCCGCGACTGGAACCTCGCCTCTGCCATGGTGATCAACGGCGAAGCGGGCATGCAGATGATGGGCGACTGGGCCAAGGGCGAGTTCCTGAAGGCCGGCAAGGTCCCCGGCACCGACTTCGTCTGCATCCGCTTCCCCGGCACGCAAGGGGCGGTGACCTTCAATTCCGACCAGTTCGCGATGTTCAACGTGGGGTCGGATGCCGCCAAGGATGCCCAGGCTGCGATGGCGTCCGCGATCATGGATCCGGCCTTCCAGTCGGCGTTCAACGTGGTCAAAGGGTCCGTCCCGGCGCGGACCGACGTGTCAAACGACGCTTTCGATGACTGCGGCAAGAAGGGCATGGCCGACCTGGCCGAGGCAAACAGCTCGGGCACACTTTTCGGCTCGATGGCACATGGCCACGCGGCCCCGGCCTCGGTGAAGAACGCGACCTATGACGTGATCACCGCGGCTTTCAACGGCGAGTATGCCGACGGGGCCGCTGCCGCTGCCGCGCTGGCCGAAGCCGTCGCCGCCGCGCAGTAAGCCTTTGGCGGGGGGCGGCACCGCGCTGCCCCCCGCACCAAATTCCTTAAGCAAGGAATTTGTCAAAATCCTTGCCCAAGGATTTTGGCCACCAGAACAAAAGGGGAGGGACAAGATGGCCAGCACCGAGGCCGATTTCCGCACAACGCTACAGAACTGGCTGCCGAAGCTGGTGCTTGCGCCCTCGTTCGCGGTGACCCTGCTTTTCGTCTACGGCTTCATCCTTTTCACCGTGGTCCTGTCCTTCACCGGGTCCAAGATGCTGCCCCGCTATGACTGGGTGGGGTTCGAGAACTACCAGAAGCTGTTCGCGCTGCCCGCCTGGACCACCGCGATCACCAACATCGCCATCTTCGCCACGCTTTACATCGTCATCTGCACCGTGATCGGCCTGATGCTGGCGATCTTTCTGGACCAGAAGATCCGGGGCGAGGGCGTGCTGCGACCGATCTACCTTTACCCGATGGCTCTCAGCTTCATCGTCACCGGCACGGCCTGGAAATGGTTTCTCGACCCCGGCATCGGGCTGCAACGGATCATGCAGGGGTGGGGCTGGGAAAGCTTCACCTTCACCTGGATCAAGGACAGCCAGATGGCGCTTTACACCATCGTCATCGCGGCCGTCTGGCAGACCAGTGGCTTCGTGATGGCGATGTTCCTGGCCGGCCTGCGCGGCATCGACAACGAGATCCTGAAAGCCGCCCAGATCGACGGCGCGTCGAACTGGCAGCTTTACCGGCGGATCGTCATTCCGCTCTTGCGCCCGGCCTTCCTGTCCGCCTTCGTGATCCTGTCGCACCTCGCGATCAAGTCCTACGACCTGGTCATCGCGCTGACGGGCGGCGGGCCGGGACGGGCGACCGAGATGCCCGCGACCTTCATGTATTCCTACACCTTCACCCGCAACCAGATGGGCATCGGCGCCTCCTCCGCCGTGATCATGCTCATGACCATCGCCGCGATCATGGTCCCCTACCTTTACGCCGAGCTGAAGGAGAAGAAGGCATGAGCGTCGCCACGCAAGACACCGCCGTCTCCACCGGCCGCGCGACGCGGGCGCTGATCTACCTCACGCTCCTCCTCTTTGCGCTGTTCTACCTGCTGCCGCTTTACGTGATGGGGGTGAATTCCCTGAAACCCCTGGCCGAGATCACTGGCGGCAACATGATGGCGCTGCCGTCCGAGTGGACGCTGGACCCCTGGCGGTCCGCCTGGTCCACCGCCCAGATCGGGGTCGAACCGACGGGCCTAAAGCCCTATTTCCTCAACTCGATCCTCATGGTCGTGCCAGCCGTTGCGATCAGCACCATCGTCGGTGCGCTGAACGGCTATGTGCTGACCAAATGGCGCTTCCGGGGCGATACCTGGGTCTTCGGGCTGATGCTGTTCTCCTGCTTCATCCCGTTCCAGATCGTCCTGATCCCGATGGCCGTGGTCCTGGGCAAGCTTGGCCTCGCAGGCACCGTCCCCGGACTGATCCTTGTCCACGTCGTCTACGGGATCGGCTTCACCACGCTTTACTTCCGCAACTACTACGCGTCGTTCCCTACCGAGCTTGTCCGCGCCGCGATGATCGACGGGGCAGGGTTCTTCCGCATCTTCTGGCGCATCCTGCTCCCGGTCTCCGGCCCCATCGCCGTCGTCTCGGTCATCTGGCAATTCACCAACATCTGGAACGACTTCCTTTTCGGCGTCAGCTTCGGCGGCACCAGCCAGCCGATGACAGTCGCACTCAACAACCTCGTCCAATCCTCGACCGGCGTTAAGGAATACAACGTCCACTTCGCGGGCGCGATCCTTGCCGCCCTTCCCACCCTGATCGTCTACATCGTCGCAGGCCGCTACTTCGTGCGCGGGCTGATGGCGGGGTCAGTGAAGGGGTAAGGCCGACCGTCGGGCGGCGGCAACCGCCCGACGGTCTTTGTTCAACCCAAGCCCGCTTTCACGACCAACAAGGGCGAACACCGGAAGGATTACTGCATATGAGAGCCTTGTCCATAACTGCCCTAATCCTCGCGACCCCCGCCTGCGCCGACCCTTCGGTCGAGGTCATGCACTTCTGGACCAGCGGCGGCGAGGCCGCCGCCCTTGGGGCCGTCCGCGACAAGGTCGTAGCCGAGGGCGTCATCTGGACCGACGCGCCAGTCGCGGGCGGTGGTGGCGACCAAGCCAAGACTGCGCTTCAGGCCCGCATCGCCAGCGGCAACCCGCCCGCTGCCATGCTGATGCTGGGCCAGACGATCACCGACTGGGCCGCCGAGGGGATGCTGGGCAACGTGGACGCTCTGGCCGAAACCCAAGGCTGGGACGCCGCCCTGCCGCAGGCGGTCAAGGACTGGACCAAGATCGACGGCCACTACGTTTCCGTGCCGACCAACGTCCACCGCACCGACATGATCTGGGCCTCCAAGGCCGCCTTCGACAAGATCGGCGCGGCCTATCCGACGACCTGGGAAGAACTGAACGCCCTTGCGCCAAAGTTCGTGGAGGCCGGGATCATCCCGCTCGCCCACGGCGGACAGGCCTGGCAAGAGGCCTACATGTTCGAAGCCGTCGCCTCTGGCATCCTTGGCGCCGAGACCTACCGCAAGGCCCTGATCGACCTCGACGACGCCACCCTGCGCGGCCCCGAAATGGTCGCCGTCTTCGCCGAAATGGCCGAACTGCGTCGCATGGTCGACCCCAACGCCCCAGGCCGCGACTGGAACCTCGCCTCGGCGATGGTCATCAACGGCGAGGCCGCGATGCAGATCATGGGCGACTGGGCCAAGGGCGAATTCACCAACGCAGGCAAGAAGCCTGGCGACGACTACGCCTGCATCCCCGTGCCGAAAGCCAAGGGCGATGCCTTCGTCTATCTGGTAAACTCGCTCAGCCTATTTACCCAGAGCGACCCCGACCTGATCAAGGGTCAGGAAGTGCTTGCCAGCGCCATCATGGACCCCGCCGTCCAGATCGCCTTCAATCAGGCCAAGGGTGCGATCCCGGCCCGCACCGACATCGACCTTGCGGCGATGGACGCCTGTGCGCAAGCCACCTCCGTAGCCCTCAAGACCAACGACGCCGCAGGCACCGCCGTCCCTACCTTCGCGGGAACCCACGCCGCCAACGCTGCTGTCGTGGGGGCCGCAACCGACGCCATCACCGCCTTCTTCAACTCGGATCAGACCCCCGAAGAGGCCGCAACCGCCCTTGCCGACGCCATTGCGGCGGCCCGGTAAGGCAACGGCCCCATCCCTCCCTCCCGTGGGATGGGGCCACCAAAACATGAGGACCAAAATGGGCTTTCTCGACATCCGCAACGTCACCAAATCCTACGGGCCGGTCCAGGTCCTGCACCGCATCGACATCGCGGTCGAGGAGGGCGAGTTCCTGGTCCTCGTCGGCCCCTCGGGCTGCGGGAAATCCACGCTGCTGAACATGATCGCCGGGCTGGAAGGCATCTCGGGCGGCGAGATCGCAATCAAGGGCCGCGTGGTGAACGGGGTCCATCCGTCAAAGCGCAACATCGCGATGGTATTCCAGTCCTACGCTTTATATCCCAACATGACCGTCGGCCAGAACATGACCTTCGGCCTTGAAATGCACGGCGTCCCGAAGCCCGAACGTGACCGCGCGCTGGCCGACGTCGCCAAACTCCTGCAGATCGAGACCCTCCTCGACCGCAAACCCGGCCAGCTCTCCGGCGGCCAACGCCAGCGCGTCGCGATGGGGCGCGCCTTGGTGCGGAACCCCGACGTCTTCCTCTTCGACGAACCGCTCTCCAACCTCGACGCCAAGCTCCGCGTCGACATGCGGACCGAGATCAAGAAGCTGCACCAGAAGCTGCGCACCACCATCGTCTACGTCACCCACGACCAGATCGAGGCGCTGACCCTGTCAACCCGCATCGCGGTGATGAACAAGGGCCACGTCCAGCAGCTTGGCACCCCGAAGGAAATTTACGACACACCGTCGAACCTGTTCGTCGCCACCTTCATGGGCTCGCCTGCCATGAACATCGTCCCCGCCACCGTCGTCATGGAAAACGGCCACCCCCACGCCGCGATCACCGACGCCGACGGCACCCCGCGCAACCTCCGTTTCTCCCAACCCAACCTCGCCCGGTGGGAGGGCAAGCCCATCCTCCTCGGCATCCGCCCCGAGGCGATCACCGACCCCGAAGGCGCTGACCGCAAGTCCGGCAACATCCAGCCCCTGACCAACCGCGTCACCGTCACCGAACCCGCAGGCTCCGACACCTTCGTCACCATGACCCTCTCGGGCCGCGACACCATCGCCCGGATGCGCGCCGACGCCGCTGTCGCTGCCGGGCAGACATTCGAGTTCGCAGTGAACATGGAAAAGGCTGTAGCCTTCGATCCGACCACCGAGGAACGGATCACCCCCTGAATGACCCCTGACATCATCATCATCGGCTCCGGCATGGGCGGCGCGACCCTCGCCGCCGCCCTGGCCCCCACCGGCCGCCGCATCCTGATCCTGGAACGCGGCGAGCGCCTGAAGGATAGCCCCGAGGCCCGCGACCCCGCCGCCATCTTCCAGCGCGGCCATTTCAAGCCGAACGAGACCTGGCGCGACATCTCGGGGGCGCCCCTGCACCCCGGCAACTACGCCTATGTCGGCGGCAACACCAAGTTCTACGGCGCCGTCCTTCTTCGCTACCGGGCCGAGGACTTCGCGCCCTTGCGCCACATCGAAGGCACCACCCCCGGCTGGCCGATCAGCTACGCCGATCTGGAACCCTGGTATTCCCAGGCCGAAACCCTCTACCGCGTCCGGGGCGACGTCACGAACGACCCCTCCGAGCCGCCCCATTCCGCCCCTTATCCCTTCCCTCCCGTCCCCGACGAGCCCGACATCCAACGCCTCCGTCAGGCCTTCCAGGCCCAGGGCCTCCACGTCTCCGCCCTCCCCCTGGGCGTCGACATCGACGCCTGGCTCAAACGCGCCAAAACCGGCTGGGACGCCTTCCCTTGCACGACCGGGGCCAAATCCGACGCCGAATCCTGCGCCCTGGCTCACGCCCTCAAACACCCCAACGTCACCCTCCAGACCTCCACGAAAGCCCTCCGCCTCCTCTCCGAAGGCCGCCGCGTCATCGGGGTCGAGGTCGACCGCCAGGGCACCCGCGAGACCCTCACCGCTCCCGTCGTTGTCCTTTCCGCAGGAGCCATCCTCTCCTCCGCCCTCCTCCTCGCCAGTGCCAACGACGACCACCCCACCGGTCTTGCGAACAAATCCGACCAGGTCGGCCGCAACTTCATGAACCACAACCTGACCGGCATGGTCGCCTACAACCCCTTCCGCCGGAACCGCACCACCTATGAGAAAACCATCCAGATCAACGACTTCTACCTGACCGGCGGCCCCAACTGCGAGCCCCTCGGCAATATCCAGATGCTCGGCCGCATTACCGGCCCGATCCTTGCGGGCGAGGCAAACCTCCCGCTCTGGCTGTCTCACCACATCGCCGACCACTCCATCCACATCATGGCCATGTCCGAGGACCTGCCCGACCCCAACTCCCGAGTCCTTTGGCGGAATGGCGAAGTCGTCCTTGACTGGAAGAAGACCAACACGAAAGCCCACGACCTCCTCGTCCAGCGGCTCAAGCAAGCCATGCGCAAGGCAGGCTGGCCCATCACCCTGGCCCGAGGCTTTCCCAAATCCAAACCCTCGCACCAATGCGGCACCAACCGCATGGGCGCGGACCCGCGGACCTCCGTCGTGGACCCCAACCTCAAGGCCCATGACCTTGACAACCTCTACATCGTCGATGCGTCGGTCCTGCCGACCTCCGCTGCCGTGAACCCCTCGCTCACCATCGCCGCCCTCGCCCTCCGCGCGGGCGATCACATCGCGAAAGCCCTGCCATGAAACCCCTCGCCCTTGTCACCGGAGGCCAGCAAGGCATCGGCCTCGGCATCGCCCAGGCGCTTGCCCAACAAGGCTTCCGCCTCGCCATCGCCTCCCGTTCCACCCCTCAGGACGCGACTGTGATAGAGGCCCTGCACACCCTTGGTCCCGAGGCCCGCTACTACCAGCATGACCTCTCCAACGTTGCCGTCCTTCCGGCACTCCTGGACAGCATCGAAGCCACCCAAGGCTCCCTCGACGCCCTGATCCAGAACGCCGGAGTGGCCGCCAGGGTCCGGGGCGACATGCTGGACCTCACCCCCGAAAACTTCGACTGGATCATGGGCATCAACTTGCGCGGGGCCTTCTTCCTTGCCCAACAGGTCGCCAGACGGATGCTCGCCACCGCAAGCCGCCACTACCGCTCGATCACTTTCGTCACCTCCGTTTCGGCGCAGATGGCCAGCCCCGAGCGGGCCGACTACTGCATCTCCAAGGCCGCCGCCGCGATGGCCGCCCAGACCCTCGCCCTGCGCCTCGCCCCGCACAACATCGGTGTCTTCGAGCTTCGCCCTGGCATCATCGCCACGGGCATGACCGCAGGCGTTAAGGACAAATACGACACCCGCATCGCCGATGGCCTCGTCCCCGCAGGCCGCTGGGGCCAGCCGTCGGACATTGGTCAGGCCGTTGTCCCCATCGTCACTGGCCAGCTCGCCTTCGCCACCGGCGCCGTCATCCCCGTCGACGGCGGGCTTTCCATCGAAAGGCTTTAAGCATGCCGTCTCCACCCCGCGCACCGCAAAATTCTTCGAAGAATTTTGCCCGGAATTTTCGAAAATTCCGATCCCCCGGCCGCACAAAGGCGCTGCAATGACCTACGACTACATCATCATTGGCGGCGGCTCGGCAGGCTGCGTCCTCGCCGCCCGGCTGACCGAGGACTCCAGCGCAAAGGTCCTGCTCCTGGAAGCCGGGGGCCGCGACCGTCACCCGTTCTACCACCTGCCCGCAGGCTTTGCGAAGATGACCAAGGGCATCGGAAGCTGGGGCTGGCAGACCGTGCCGCAGCGCCACATGATGGGCATGCAGATCCGCTACACCCAGGCCAAGGTGATCGGCGGCGGCTCCTCGATCAACGCCCAGCTTTACACCCGGGGCAACGCACAGGACTACGACGACTGGCGTCAGATGGGCTGCCCCGGCTGGGGGTATGAGGACGTCCTTCCCTACTTCCGCAAGTCCGAGGTGAACGACACCCATGACAACCGCTACCACGGCAAGGACGGGCCCCTCGGCGTCAGCCAGCCCCGCGCGCCCTTGCCGATCTGCGAGGCTTTCTTCGCCGCCGGGGCCCAGATCGGTATCCCCCGCAACCACGACTTCACCGGCGAGACGCAGGACGGCCTCGGTTACTACCAGCTCACCCAACGCTGGTATCGCCGGTCCTCCACCTCGACCGCTTTCCTGAAGCCGGCGCTGAACCGCCCCAATCTGACCGTGAAGACCGGCCAGCATGTCCTGCGGATCGTGGTCGAAAAGGGCAGGGCGGTCGGCGTGGAAACCACCGACACCACTCACCGCACGAACGGGGAGGTCATCCTCTCCTCTGGCGCCATCGGCTCCCCCCGCCTCCTGCAGCTTTCCGGCATTGGCCCTGCGAACGATCTGCAACGCCTCGGCATCCCGGTGGTCCTCGACCGGCCGCAGGTCGGCGCCAACCTGCAAGATCACCTCGACCTCTTTGTGATCGCGGAATGTACCGGCCCGCACACCTATGACCGCTACGCCAAGCCGCACTGGTCGGCCCTCGCAGGCCTGCAATACCTGCTGACCCGCAAAGGTCCCGTCGCCTCCTCGCTCTTCGAGACCGGCGGCTTCTGGTACGCCGACCCCTCCGCCCGCAGCCCCGACATCCAGTTCCACCTCGGCCTTGGCTCCGGGATCGAGGCCGGCGTCGCCGCCATGCCCCAAGGCGGCGTTACCCTGAACTCCGCCTTCCTGCGCCCCCGCAGCCGAGGCACGGTGCGGCTCGCGTCAAAAGACCCCAAAGCCGCCCCCCTGATCGACCCGAACTACTGGGAAGACCCCTACGACCGCGAGATGTCGATCAAGGGCCTCAAGCTCGCACAAGAGATCATGCGCCAACCGGCCCTGAAACACTTCGTACTCGCCGAACGCTTGCCGGGACCGCAGGTCAAGACCGACAAGGACTACTTCGCCTACGCCGTGAAGAACGCCAAGACCGACCACCATCCCGCCGGCACCTGCCGCATGGGCGCGGACATGGAGGCCGTCGTCGACCCCACCCTCCGCTTCAACGGCATTGACGCCCTCCGCGTCGTCGATGCCTCGATCATGCCCACCGTCGTTTCCTCCAACACCAACGCCGCCACCATCATGATCGCCGAAAAAGCCGCCGACCTCATCAAGGAAGCCCGCAAATGATCCGTCACATCGTCCTGCTGAAAGCCCGCCCCGAGGTCACCAATGCCCACATCGCCGCGATCTTCGCCGACCTCCACACCCTCAACCTGCCCGGCATCCTGGCCATCCACTCCGGCCGCTCCGAAAGCCCCGAGAAGATCGAACGCGGCTACCTCCACGGCTTCACCATCGACTTCGCCGACTGGGACGCTCTCGCCGCCTACCAGGTCCACCCCGACCACAAACGCGTCGGAGCCGCCCTCGTTGCCGCGGCAGAAGGCGGCATCAACGGCATCCTCGTCTTTGATCTGCCGCTCGAAGGCCCGGACCGATGACATCGCACTCGAAAAGCGCCTTTCACCTGGCTCCAAATATCCTCCGGGGGTTTGGGGGTGGAAAACCCCCAAGCCCCGAGGAGAAGCGCGAACGCGCGCCGACGAGACAAGAACCGCGCGCGCCAGCGCTCAATTTCCATTCCGCCCACGAGGCAACCCCATGCTGACCCTCCCCACCACCGACGCCCGCCTGGAACCCTACCGGCTCTCCGGCACCCCCCTCAGTCCCCGCGCCCCCCGCACCCCGCTCACCCGAACCGCCTTCGCCGCCGCCCACGTCGTTTCCGACCCCCTGCGCGAGCGGAACCCCTGGGACGGCCGCCCCGCCGTCGACTGGGATGCCACCCTGCACTTCCGCCAGCAGCTCTGGGACCAGGGCCTGCACCTCGCCGAGGCGATGGACACCGCCCAACGCGGCATGGGCGTCGACTGGCCGACGGCTCTGGAACTCATCCAGCGGACCATGCGCGCCGCCAGGGCCCACCCGATGCAGCCCCGCGTGGCCTGTGGGGCAGGGACCGACCACAGGGCCGATCTCACCACCTCCGACGCCATCCTGTCAGCCTACATGACCCAGGCCGAGGCGATCGAGGCCGCCGGAGGCCAGCTCATCCTCATGGCCTCCCGCGCCTTCCCCGCCATCAACGCCTCGCCGGACACCTATCACACGGTCTACCGCCGTCTGATCGACGGGGCGCGCGACCCGGTCATCCTCCACTGGCTCGGCCCTATGTTCGACCCCGCCCTCACCGGCTACTGGGGCAGCACCGACGTGGCCAAGGCCTCCGACTTCGTCCTGTCCCTGATCGAGGAAAACCCCGCCAAGGTCGACGGCATCAAGATCTCCCTCCTCGACCAACACCATGAGGAAGCCTTCCGCGCCCGCCTGCCCAATGGAGTCCGCCTCTACACCGGCGACGACTTCAACTACGCGCCACTGATCGAAGGGGACGGGACGCATTTTTCCCACTCGCTTCTCGGTATCTTCGCCGCCATTGCCCCGGCCGCCGCCCAGGCTCTCGAAGCCCTCGCCCAGGGCGACGCGACGACCTACCACCGCCTCCTTGCCCCGACTGTCCCGCTGTCGCGCGAAATCTTCCGTACCCCCACTCGTTGCTACAAGGCCGGGATCGCGTTCCTCAGCTGGCTGAACGGCCACCAGTCGCATTTCATCATGCCCGCAGGCTTCCAGTCCAGCCGCGACATCACCCACTATGCCCAGGTCTTTCGCCTGGCCGACGCCGCAGGCTTGCTTTCCCGCCCCGATCTGGCAGAAGCGCGGATGAAGACCCTTCTTTCTCTCCACGGGATTGACCAGGACTGATGGACAAACGGCCGACGATCATCGATGTGGCGACGCTTGCGGGCGTCTCCAAATCGACCGTCAGCCTGGTCCTGCAACAAAGCCCGCTGGTCCGCGAGGAAACCCGTCAGGACGTCCGCCGCGCGATGGCCCAGCTTGGCTACGTCTACAACCGCGCCGCCGCCAACCTGCGCTCCTCCAACGCCGGGCTGATCGGTGTCGTGATCAACGACCTGCGCAACCCGTTCTTCACCGAATTCGCCACCTCGCTGCAGATGGCGCTTTCCGCAAGGGGCTACGCCACCGTCCTGGCCAACACCGACGAAGACCCCGCCCTGCAAGCCCAGGTCGTCGGCGCAATGCTGGAACACGGGGTCGCGGCCCTGATCGTTTCGCCGGCCTATGGCGACGAGACCGCCTTCGACGCCGTCGCCCGCGCCAATGTCCCGGTGCTGCAAGTCCTGCGCCAGGTCGTCGCCTCGGACCGCTTCCCCTTCGCCGCCCCCGATTACCCGACCGGCAGTCGCCTTGCGACCGAACACCTTCTGGCCCAGGGCGCGCAGCGCATCGCGTTTGTCGGCGGCCTTGAAGGCCGGGCGGTCACGCAACTGCGCATGTCGGGCTACCGGGCCACCCTCGCCGCCCATGGCCTGCAACCGCTGCACCTTCCCGGCCGCCCCGGCCGCGCCTTCGGGCGCGAGGCGGCACGCTGGCTGGTGCAGGAACACCCGACGGTCGACGCCGTGCTGTGCTTCAATGATCTTACCGCGCTTGGCCTGCTGACCGGCTGCACCGAGCTTGGCCGCCCGGTCGGCTCGGCGCTGAAGATCGTCGGCTTCGACGACATCGAAGACTGCGCCCAGGCCTATCCCGCCCTGTCCTCGGTCCGCTGTGATATCGCCGGGTTCGGGCGGCAGATGGCGGAAACGGTGCTGGAATGGCTGGAAAATGACCATCGCCCGCCGCCGGAAACCGTTACACCCGTCACATTGATCCCCCGCGCGTCGAGCATCGGCTGATGATCCCAGACCCCGCCCACTTCCTTCGCAGCCTTTTCGACCGTGCGGTCGAGGTCGCCGACCCGATGCGCTCGCTTGCCGGTTTCCTGCCCGAAAAGCCCAGCGGACGCGTCCTGGTTATCGGCGCGGGCAAGGCCTCGGCCCGCATGGCCGAGGCGGTGGAATCTGCCTGGGGTCCGTGCCAGGGCCTCGTTATCACCCGCTACGGCTACGCCCGGCCCTGCAAGGGCATCGAGATCGTCTGTGCCGCCCACCCGGTCCCCGACCAGGCCGGGGTCGATGCGACCCAACGGATGCTGAAGCTTCTGGAAGACCTCACCGAAGACGATTTCGTCCTGGCCCTCATCTCTGGCGGGGCCTCGGCGCTCCTTTGCGCCCCGGCCGATGGCATGACGCTGGCTGAAAAGCAGCAGGTCAACGCGGCCCTCCTTGCTTCGGGTGCGCCAATCGTCGCGATGAACACGGTCAGGAAGCACCTGTCCTGCGTCAAAGGCGGCCAGCTTTCGGCCGCCGCCTACCCGGCCCGGATGCTTGCGCTGATGATTTCGGATGTGCCCGGCGACGATCCCGCCTTCATCGGCTCCGGCCCCACCGTGGGCGACGGCACCACTGCCGATGATGCCCGTGCCATCCTCGACCGCTGGACAATCCCGGTCCCCACCTCTGCGCGCGCGGCCCTTGCGCAATCGGGCGTCGTCCCGCCTGGCGATCCGCGCCTGTCACGCACCGAAAACGTGATCTATGCCGCCCCCGCCCAGTCCCTTGCCGCCGCGGCCGAGCTTGCCGCGCCCCTGGCAAAGGTCCGCACCCTTGGCGACCGGATCGAGGGTGAAGCGCGCGAGGTTGCCCGAGATCAGGCCGCGATGGCCAGGGACATCGCGGCAAGCCTGAAGCCGGGGGACCGCCCGGTCCTTCTGCTTTCCGGCGGAGAGCTGACCGTGACCCGCACCGGCGACGGGGTAGGGGGTCCCAACGCCGAGTTCTGCCTCGCGCTGGCCCTCGCCCTTGACGGCCACTCGCAGATCCACGCGCTCGCCTGCGACACCGACGGCGTCGATGGCGCGGCCGAGGTCGCGGGCGCGCTGGTCTCCCCTGTCACGCTGCACACCCCCGGCGCTGCCGATGCCTTGGCCCGCAACGACGCCCATAGCTGGTTCGCCAAGGCTGGCTCGCAGGTCGTGACCGGGCCGACGCTGACCAACGTCAACGACTTCCGCGCGGTCCTGATCCTGCCGCCGGAGTGACGGCAGTTCGGGCGGGCAGGGTGGTGGCGGGAAATCTTAACAATCCCCTAACGTCCGCAAGCAATTCATTGAATTTAAATATGAATCAGGTTTTGTCCACCGTGGACACATGTCTTGCACGGTCCGCCGCCTAGCCCCTTTTCGACGGCCGCGCCCGGGGCAGGGGCAGGGTGATCCGTACTGCCAGCCCCGCCAGCGTCCGGCTCTCCTCCAGCGCGATCGTCGCGCCATAGGCCTGCAGCAGGTCGCTTGCGATGGCCAGCCCCAGCCCCGTGCCCGGCTTCGAGGTGTCCAGCCGCGCGCCCGAGCGCATCGCTTCGGCGCGGTCGGCCTCGGGGATGCCCGGCCCGTCATCCTCGATCAGGATCTCGATCCCCGCCGGCCGCTTGCGGACAGTCAAGGACATCGCCGACCGGCACCATTTGAGGGCATTGTCCAGAAGGTTGCCCAGCACTTCCTCGATGTCTTGCGCATCGATCCTGATCGTCAGGCCTGGGTCGCAGGCAATGCGAAATGCCTTCCCCTCGCGTTCGGCCAGCATGCCGAACATCCGCCCGAACCGGCCAACCGAATGGCTGAGATCGGTCCGCGACTGCGTCGCCTCGCCGGAATTTGCCGCCCGAAGCCGCGCCAAAGATCGTCCCAGCTGCGCATCCACCCGGTCCAGCGCCTCCAGCGCCTTGTCCATGTCATGCGTGCCCTCGGCCAGCACTGACAATTCGTTGCGCAGGATCGCGCTTGGCGTCTTCAGCGCATGGGCCAGATCCGCCGCTTGCCGACGCGACCGGCTGATGATCTCGCGGTTGCGCGCCAGCAGGCCGTTGATGTCGGCAACCAGGGGGGCGACTTCCTCGGGGTAATCCGCCTCGCTCAACTCTTCGTCGCGGTCCCAGCGGTGTGCCACGTCGCGGCGCAGGCGGTCCAGCGGGCGCACGATGGACGCCGTCTGCACCAGCACGCTGGCCAACCCGATGACAGCAACCAGAGCGAAGGCCACGACCAGGCTCCGCCGTGTCTCCAACCGTTCGGCGTTCAGTTCGGCCAGCGTCTCGGCCACCGCAACCGTCCAGGTGCTGCCATCCTCCAGCGTGATCAGTTGCTGGGCCAGACGCACCTCTTCGACGTCGGGGTTTGCCGCAGACAGGATGTTCAACGCCGTAGATGCGACAGCCGGACCGGGCAATGTCGCGTCCAGAAGCGATGCCGAAGTAAAGATCTGCCCATCCGGTCGCGTGACTTGCCAGTAACGACCGGAAAAAGGCGTCTGATAGGCCGGATCGAACAAGAGATCACCCAGCTGGCCCGCGTCCTCGGATACCGAGTTCAGCGCGACGACGATCTGCGTGTGGCGATCGAACAGCGCCCTGTCGAAGCGCTGCAGGACCCGCTGGTTCAGGAAGGAATACAAAAGGAAGGTCCCGATCGTCAGCGATACCAGTGCCGCGATGCCACCGCTGATCCACGCCCGTTTGCGCAGGGACAGCATCAGGGGGCGTCGATCATGTATCCGCGGCCCCGCATGGTCTGGATCAGATCCGGTCCAAGTTTCTTGCGAAGCCGGTTGATGAACACCGCGATGGTGTTGGAATCGCGGTCCCCGTCATACTCGTAGATATGCTCGGACAACTCGGTGCGCGAGATCAGCCGCCCGGCGTTGTGGATCAGATAGGTGAGCACCGCGACCTCCTGCGAGGTCAGGTCCACGGGAACGCCCTGCACCGTCGCCCGCCCATGCCGGGTGTCAAACACCACGCCGTCGCGTTCGTACAGCGGATTGGTCCGCCCTGAGCTTCTGCGCAACGCCGCGCGGACCCGGGCCGCCAGCTCCGGCAGGTGGAATGGCTTGGTCAGGTAATCGTCCGCACCGGCATCCAGGCCATCGACCCGATCAGACCAGCCATCCCGCGCCGTCAGGATCAGGACCGGCGTCGTGACCCCGTTCCCGCGCCATTCCTTCAGGATCGATATCCCGTCCCGGATCGGCAAGCCGATGTCGAGGATGATCATGTCGTAAGGTTCGGTCGCCCCAAGGAAGCCCGCTTCCTGGCCATCATGCGCGACATCGACAATCCGGCCCTCGGCAGCAAGGAGCCGTTTTATCTGGTCACATAGGACCACTTCGTCTTCAGCAAGGAGAATTCTCATGGCGTCAGGGATTACACCCCAATTTGGCAACAATTAAGGCGAAGATCAGTTCTTGCCGCCACCGCCGTTGCCGCCGCCACCACCGTTGCCGCCACCACCGTTGCCGCCGCCACCGTTGCCGCCGCCACTATTACCACCGGAATTGCCCCCGGTCTTGCCATTGGACCCGGCAGTCTGGCTCTTGCCCTTGTTGCCCTTACCCTTGCCACCTTCGGCTGCGGCAGCAAGATCACGGCCGATGGCGGAATTCTTGCCCACCTGCTCGCCCGTGCGGGCATTGATGATGACGCTGATGACCGACCCGTTCGCCTTCTTCAGGACGATCCGGTAGAAGACGTCCTCGATCTGGAACGCGCGCGCTTCGATCGGCTCGCCGCCGGTCGACTGCGCCACCGCTTCGATCACGCGCTTGAGACTGATCATGTCGCCCGAACGCGCCGCCTGACGCAGTTCCGCTGCATCCAGCTCACGGACAGTGGCCGCAAGGCTGGGTCCCGCCGCGGCGAGCATCGATATAAGAACTATGGTTAGCCCAAGTTTCATGAGGCTGATCTAGCAGATTCGATATGAACTGAAGATGAATAGCCGGTTCTCTATGAGTTAAACGCCCGTGGTGTCTAGTGCCGTTATGGACCTGCGACTCGGGTTCGGCCCGGTCGACTCTGCCCAGCAGGTCGCACCAATTCATTAGAGGTAAGAGATGAAGAAGACGTCCCTGCAATTCCTGAAGGCATGCTCGCTTTCGGTGGCCCTCCTGGGCTCGGTCGCCATCGTCGCGACTGTGTCGATGCCGGACGTGGCGTTCGCCAAGTCGGGCAATGACAATGGCGGTGGCAATGGCGGCGGCAACGGCAACGGAGGCAACTCTGACAAGTCGGGCGGCAGCAGCAAGGCTGACAAGGCTGACAAGGCGGGCAAGTCCGACAAGTCCGGCAAGTCGGACAAGGCCGACAAGAAGAAGTCCGGCGGCGACAGTGCCAAGTCGAAGACCAAGGAAAAGGCCAAAGCCAAAGCCAAGGCAAAACCGAAGAAGAAGGACCTTGCCGGGGAACTTGGCGTCCATCCG
Source organism: Tabrizicola sp. (assembly GCF_030694085.1). GTDB lineage: Bacteria > Pseudomonadota > Alphaproteobacteria > Rhodobacterales > Rhodobacteraceae > Tabrizicola. The sequence continues at coordinate 245,751 of NZ_JAUXZE010000093.1, forward strand.
TCCGAACTGGGTGCGCTGAACGCGGCCCATGCCAACGAGAACGCGCTGAAGAACGCCTCGCCGAATTCGCGCGTCGGCCGAATCGCCGCCTACCGCGATTCCGTGCTGGCCGGAGAGGCCCTGGCCGATGAACTTGCGCTGAAGGAAGCCGAGCTTGCTGGACTGGACTTGCCCTCGCGCGGGGCTGACCTGATCAAGACCGACCTTGACCTTGCGGTCGAAGAATCGGGAACCGCAGCGGGCAACGTCACCGCTCTGGAAACCCAGCTTGCGAACACCGATCCGGCCGACACCGTCGCAATCGACGCGATCAATGCCCAGCTTGTCACGGCACGCGAGACGCTGACTGCTGCCGAACTGGCAGAAGCAGGGCTTCAGGCCGAGTATGACAATGCCGTCGCCTATGAAGCGGTGGACGCCGAAATCGACGAGCTGACCCAGAAGATCGAAGACCAGCCTGCGCTGGAGCGGTCGCTTCTGGAAGCTGCGGCGAACAAGGAAGTGACCGACGAGGTCGAGGCCGCGGTCAAGAAGCTGCTCGGCCTCTGATTCCACCACACAGACTGCAAACGGCCGGCCATCCGTCGGCCGTCTTGCGTTTCAGACGATCGCTGTGGCGTTGGCCGCCCTGGAAGATCGACTGTTGCAAATGAAAAAGGCCACCCGGAACCCGGATGGCCTTCGCTTCGCAACGGAGAACAGGAAACCTCAGGCGGCGAACGCCCGGGAGGCAATCCGGTCAAGGGCGGCGACGACGTCCTCGACCGGCGGGAACCGCTTCAGATCCGCGGGGAATATGCTGCCCGAGGATTTCTGGCGTTTCTGAAGCGGCTGGCCATCAAAGGCCCGCAGGTCGGCAGTCAGGTACAGGCGATTTTCCTCGGTCGACGAACGCAGCATGACTTCCCCCACAGATACACATGTCGTTCGCTCTTGCTGGCGGATTGCGACTCATCTTGGAATCACTCTGCCAAAACCATGTTTAATGTGTCGCGAACCTGGCGTTCATCTTCGGTTCATCTTCATCCGGCCCGCATTCCGCCACGGCGGTGCCCACTTTCCGGTCTCTGGCCATTTCTTGGGTGAGGCAAAGGGCCTCGGGGCGCGGCGCGGCTTGGCGCGCGAAACCTGCGGGTGTTTGACAGCGGAGTGCAGAATGGGATGGCCTGGTGTTGAAGTCCGCGACCCAGGGAAGTCTTTTCACAAGCACATGCCGCACCCCGGTCTTGGGCACTGACTGCAGGCGACCGGTCCTATAGTCCTGGCAAAAGACGGCGGCCCGCGGCCCTTGTCCGCGTTCGGGCCTTTCAGGCGCGAAGCCGCATGAGCCGATCCAGTTCACGAAAGGCCGACGGTGCGTCCGAGAAGACAAGGTCGATATCCACGAGGTCGCGAAGGTGTTCCGCATCGACGCTAGCTGAAGCGGCGACACCGACGATCGCGCCAGGCACGACAAGTCGCAGGGCCACGACCAGCCGAACCAGAGCATCCAGCCGGTGCTTGGTGCTAAGAGATAGTCCGATGATGTGTGGTCGCGTCTTTTCGACATGAGCGACAAGTTCGTCATGCTCAGTTCCGGTTTCCAGGTCGATCTCCCATCCAGCCTCCCGGAACAAGTCCGCGGCAACCGTGATTCCGACCCCGTGCTCTTCGCCCGGAACTGTCGCAAACAGCGCGACCCGGCGGTTGTCGAACTTGCGACTGGCAAATGAGATCTCGGATCTCAGTGCCCGCATCAGGGCGTAAAGGTGGCCGGTGCCGCAAGTGACCTGCAGGAAAGAAAGTTCGTCCCTTTCCCAGCGTTCTCCAAGGCAGCGGGCTCCGCCCGAGATGTAGCCGAGGTATACGCCAGGCAGTGAAATGCCCTCGGCGCGGCGATCCTCGATAAAGTGCAGCGCCGCATCAGGATCGGGCAGGATCAAGGCATCGCAAAAGGCGTCCAGGCTTTCCTCGGGTATCGGCGGGACATCAAAATTGGGCGTGCCAGTCGTTGATTGTGCAAGGCGTCGCACAATGTCGCCTGCCACAACCTCGACAGCTTCCGGGGCCAAGGTCGCGCGCTTGGCCGAGAAGATCGATGCCGTGCGCGCGAACACGTCGATGTCGAGTGAAGCCAGATTTCTTTTCATGGACGTCCCCCCAATTCGGGAGAGTAGCTCAGCCAGCCCTGCGATCAAGACAGTTTCCCAACCGACCTGTCGGAGTTCGTTCTTGGCGCAGGGGCGGAAAGAAAACTGCAGGTGCCCAAGCTGGCCGCGGGAACCAAAGCCTCTTCCGGCGCGTTGCGTCGGACATTCATTCTAACACCAGCGGAGGCGGCCGTGTCAGACACGTCGATCAGGACGGTCATCATTCCAGCTGCCGGCTTTGGCACCCGCCTTCTCCCCGCGACCAAAGTGACGGCGAAAGAGCTACTGCCCGTTTATGACCGGGTGGTTCTGGACTTTGCCATCGACGAGGCGGTTGGCCTTGGCGCAGAGCGGATTGTCGTGGTGATCAGCGCTGCCAAGCGGGCGATCCAGGCCTATCTCGCGGACCATGCGCCTGGTCACGATCCCTGCTTGTCAGGTGATCCACGCGGGATCGGCCCCGAGATCATCTTCGTCCACCAAGATCTTCCACTTGGCCTGGGGCATGCTGTCCTTTGCTGCAGGGATGTGACGTTACCGGGTCCATTCGCGGTGCTGCTACCGGACGACATCGTCATGGGTCCGAACTGCCTGGCGGAAATGGCATCGCAGTATACCGATGGCCACATGATCGCCGCGATGCAGGTTGGCCCCGAGGAAACTTCGCAGTACGGCATTTTCCGGCTTGGCGGGTTGCCCAAGGGCAGATGTCTGCCCGTTGCCGGTATGGTCGAGAAGCCCTCACCCGGTCTGGCGCCTTCGTCTTTTGGCGCGGTTGGTCGGTACATCCTTGATCCGATGATCTTTGACGTGCTCGAGAACACGGCGAGTGGCAAGGGAGGCGAAGTCCAGTTGACCGACGCCATCACGATGGCTGGGCGTATTGTTCCCCTTGTCGCCTTCAAATTCAGTGGGACACGGCATGACTGCGGCAATCATGACGGATTGCTGGCGGCAGCAGTGGCGCGCCAGGCAGCCGTCCGGCAGGAAACTGCCGTGGCCGGTAAAATGACGGCGCATTCCGCTACCCCTGCGGCCCCGGCTCATGCTATAGTTGCAGGATAGGAAGAGTGTTCTGGCACAGCGAATTTTCGGCTGGCAGACAACGCATCGCCAACCAGCAGCGACGCGACATGCAGGAGGCCCGTCTCGGGCCTCCGATCTGTCGGCTATCCAACGATTGCGATCACAAGACCGACGTGACGAAACAGGATGCCGCACTGTGGCAATCAGCCTGATGTCACGTCCCGACGTGGGCACTGCCATGACCCGAAAGGAAAACGAAACATGAAATGGGATCAGATCGAAACCAAATGGGCGCTGATGACCCGGCGCATTCGGGCCGACCTCTGTGACGAGCGGACTGACGCGGTTGGCGTCGGCCTTCGCACGATCAGACGTCAAGACCCGTTGCCAGCCACGATAGCGGACAGCCAGAAAGCTGCCGTGACGGACGCCGAGTTCAAGACTTCTGCTAAGTGACGGACTGGAAAGGCAAGATCCGCCGCCTGCGAAGGTCGGTCCGCGCAGGTTTCACCACGGTCCCCGGCGTCTGGCAGGATAGCGCTCCGATTCGGGAAGACCTTTTCGGTACCGAACGGCTGGAGCATCACGCCTTCAGCCTGGCGGCGGCCCAACCGGTCACTGCGGGTCCGTCGCTGCGGGTTCAGCCGCTAAGCCGCAGAGTAAAGGAGAATGCCGACGTCCTTCTGGCGGCCTATCGGACCTGTGCGGGCGCTTTGCAAGCGGGCCAGGTGATCGCTCCTGCCGCCGAGTGGCTTCTGGACAACTTCCATCTTGTCGAGCAGCAGTTGCGGCAGATCCATGACGATCTGCCGCCTGGGTATTATCGACAGCTTCCGAAACTGGCCGATGGTCCTTTCGAAGGCTATCCGCGGGTGTTCGGGCTGACCTGGGCCTATGTCGCGCACACCGACAGCCTGATGTCCGGCCCGGTCCTGCAACGCTTTGTCCAGGCTTACCAGCAGGTTCAGCCGCTGATGATCGGCGAGCTTTGGGCTGTCGCCATCACCCTGAGAATCGTCCTGATCGAGAATATGCGGAGACTGGCGCAGCAGATCGTCGAAGGACACGCCTTGCGGCTGGAGGCGGACGCCCTCGTCGACGTGGTGCTGGGCAGCACAGTCAGTTCATCGTCCGCGTTCTCGGTGATGCAGCGCGCGGTCGAGCGTTACGAGGCCGGCCCGCTTCCCGAAATCGTCGCAAGCCAGATCGCCAAGCGGTTGCGGGGCCTGGACCCGTTGCAGACCCCGCTTCTGGGCTGGCTGGAGGACCGCTTGTCCCGTCAGGGCACGTCAGTCGAAGAGGTGATCACCAACACGCAGACCCGCCTTGGCGCTTCCAACGTGACCATGCGCAACATCGTCACCTCGATGCGGCTGGCGTCCGAGATGGACTGGGCCGACTTCTTCGAAGAGGTAAGCCTGGTTGATGCCCGCCTGCGCGACAGCCCAACCTATGCCGCGATGGATTTCGCCACGCGGAACCAATACCGGACCGAAATCGAGATCCTTGCCCAGAACGCGCCCATGACCGAAGGCGAAGTGACCGATGCTGCCCTGGACCTCGCGGCGAACAGCGACCAGGAGCATCGGCGGGACGCAGGTCACTGGCTGATCGGTGAAGGAAGAGCCGAGCTGGAAGATGCGATCGGTTTCCGCCCACCTGCCCGGTTGGCGGCATTTCGACAGATCGGGCGGTGGGGGTTGCGCGGCTATCTGACGGCGATTGCGGTGGTCGCCGTGGTCATCTTCATCCCGCCGATGCTGGTGATGGCGAACGCAGGCGCCGGGCCGATGGGCCTGCTGTTTCTTGGTATTCTGGCTCTGTGGCTTGCGGGGGACCTGGCAACGGCGATCGTCAACACCGTGATCACCCGGTCGGTGCCGCCAAGACCCTTGCCGGGGCTTTACCTGATGAAGGGGATTCCCAACGAACTGCGAACCTTGGTTGCGGTCCCGGTCCTGCTGACCCGCGCGGACGACATTGCCGAACAGATCGAGCGGCTGGAGATCCACCACTTGTCCAGTGCGGGTGGTGCCGTGCACTATGCATTGCTCTCGGATGGGCCAGACTCCGGGACAGAGACCAATGCAGATGATGCAGCGCTTACCGCCGCCGCGACCGAGGCGATTGCCCGGCTGAACGCAAGTTACCCCAGCCAGGACGGCCAGCGCTTTTACTTCCTGCACCGCCGTCGATTGTGGAATCCGTCCGAGGGCGTCTGGATGGGATGGGAACGCAAGCGCGGAAAGCTGGTCGAACTGAACCGGCTTTTGCGCGGCGCGACCGATACCACCTTTGCCGTGGTCAGCAGCACTTTGCCGGGCAATGTGCGCTATGTCATCACGCTGGATGCCGATACCCGCCTTCTGCGCGGGACCGTCGCGCAGATGGTGGGCAAGATCGCGCATCCCCTGAACCGCGCGCGGCTGGACGCGGGCTTGCAGCGGGTCACGGGCGGCTATGGCATCCTGCAACCCAGGGTCAGCCCCTCCCTGCCGACCGGTCAGGACGGCTCGCTTTACCAGCGGCTCTTCTCCAGCCCGGGTGGGATCGAGCCCTATGCAGCGGCGACGTCGGATATCTATCAGGACCTTTTCGGCGAGGGCACCTTCACCGGCAAGGGCATCTACGACGTGGATGCCTTCGAGGCCGCTCTGGACGGGCGCGTGCCCGAGAACTGCCTTCTCAGCCATGACCTTTTCGAGGGCACCTTCGCCAGGGCCGCTCTGGCCTCGGACATCGAAGTGGTCGAGGATTATCCTGCCCGCCACGATGTCGACATCCGCCGCCAGCACCGTTGGGTCCGCGGGGACTGGCAGCTTCTGCCGTGGATTTTTGGCAATCGGAGTCAGGATCGGGGCGGAGTCCCGGCAATCGGGCGCTGGAAGATGATCGACAATCTGCGCCGGTCGCTGTTGGCGCCCGTGGCGCTGCTGTCGCTTGTCGCGGGCTGGATGCTGCCGCTTCCCCTTGCCCTGATGTGGACGGGTCTGACGCTGTCGATCCTTGCGCTTCCGCGGCTTCTGGCCTTGCCGTTCGGCCTGTTCCCCTCGCGCAGTGGGGTCACGCTCAGCAGCCATTTCGCGGCCCTCTGGACCGATACCCTGATTGCGCTGGGTCAGTTCGTGGTCAGCCTGGTGCTGCTTGCCGATACGGCGGCCACCATGCTGGACGCGGTCGTGCGGACCGCGTGGCGGCTTCGCATCTCGCGGCGGCATCTGCTGGAATGGATGACAGCGGCTCAGATTGGCGGCAGCGCCCGTCCCGGGGTCCTCGGCCAATATGCCTCGATGTTTCCCGGACTGGCCCTTGGCGTTGGAGCCTGCGCCTTGGCCTGGGTCCTGAACCCCGTGGTCTGGCCACTGCCGGCCATCTTCGGCCTGATGTGGGCTGCAGCACCTGCCATTGCCCGTTCAATCAGCCTTCCGCGCGCGCAACTGCCCGTGGCCGCGCTTTCCGCTTCGCAGGCGCAAGAGTTGCGGCTGATCGCCCGCCGCACCTGGCGCTATTTCGAGACCTTCGTCACGCCGGAAGAGAACTTCCTGCCGCCGGACAATTTCCAGGAGATCCCCCGGCCCGCCATTGCTACTCGGACCTCGCCCACCAACATCGGCCTTTACCTGCTGTCCACTGTGGCTGCGCACGATATGGGATGGATCGGGCGCCAGGCCGCCTTGCAGCGGCTGCGCGACACCCTGCGCACCATCCAGCGGATGCCGCGTTTTCGCGGTCACCTCTACAACTGGCACGACACGCGCGACCTGCGGGTCCTGGACCCGGCCTATGTGTCCTCGGTCGACAGCGGAAACCTTGCGGGACACCTCATCGCCGTGGCGCGGGCGTGTCACGACTGGGCTGAAGGCGCGGCAACGACCGAGGCGGCCGTGCGTCAGGCGATGGGCGACTGCGCTGTCCTGGCCCGCCGGTCGCTTGGCGTAGATGCCGAAGAGTTGGACCTGATCCGCGCCCTTGCCGCGATTGCCGCGGCGGCGGCCGATCCATCGACGCCCCTCGCCACGCTGACAGGTCCGATGGACAGCGCCGTGGCCTTGACCGGAGACACGGCGTCGGATGCGAAGTTCTGGACCCTTGCCATGCAGTCCGCGCTTGCCGATCATCTGGCAGACCGGGCCGCCGCGGTGGACACAACGCTCTTGGGCGAGGTGGAGACCCTCTGCCGCACCCTGGCGCTTGAGATGGACTTCGCTTTCCTGCTGGAGCCTGACCGGAAGCTTCTCTCCATAGGATTCTCCGTCGCCGACAATCGGCTGGATACCAACTGCTACGACCTCTTGGCCTCCGAGGCGCGTCTGGCAAGTCTGTTCGCCATCGCCAAAGGGGATGTCGAGACGCGGCACTGGTTCCGGTTGGGACGTGCGGCAACCCCGGTCGGATCGGGGTCGGCACTCATCTCGTGGTCGGGCAGCATGTTCGAGTATCTGATGCCGTCGCTGGTGATGCGGGCACCGGCGGGATCGGTGCTGGAACAGACCACGCGCCTGATCGTGGCCAGCCAGCGCAGCTATGCAGCGGCCGTTGGTATTCCCTGGGGGATCTCTGAATCCTCCTACAACGCCCGCGATCTGGACATGACCTACCAGTATTCCAACTTCGGCGTTCCGGGGCTTGGGCTGAAACGCGGGCTCAGCGAGAACCGCGTGGTCGCACCCTATGCGACAGGGCTTGCCGCGATGATCGACCCGGTGGCCGCTGTGCAGAACTATGCCGCGTTGGCCAAGCTTGGGGCCGAAGGGCGTCACGGCTTTTATGAGGCTGTGGACTTCACCCCGGCGCGCGTGCCGTCGAACGAAAGCCAGGTCATCGTCCGCAGCTTCATGGCGCACCATCAGGGGATGACGATCACCGCAATCGCGAACACCCTGCTGCATGGCCGCCTGCGAGATAGGTTTCATGCCGAGCCGATGATCCAGGGCGTCGAGCTTCTGCTGCAAGAGCGCATCCCGCGCGACGTCGCCAGTGCCCCGCCACGCGCGACCGAAGTGCTGGTGGCCCCGGTCGAACACCACGACGCGCCCGCCGTGCGGACCTTCGAAAACCCCGGGTCCGAAATGCCGACCGCCCATCTTCTATCCAACGGCAACTACGGGGTGATGCTGACCGCGACGGGCGAAGGCTTCAGCCGCTGGCGCGACATTGCGATCACCCGCTGGCGGGCTGAAGCGGCGCAGGCGGCGCTTGGGTCGTTCCTGTTCCTGCGAGACACTGCCTCGGGCGAGGTATGGTCCGCGGGCCTGCAACCGACAGGGGTCGGGGACGAGGGTCCTCGGGCTGTCTTCTGCGAACACCATGCCGCCTTCACCCATCAGATGCCGCGGCTGACCACGCTGACCGAGGTTGTCGTCTCGGCCGAAGACGATGCCGAAGCGCGGCGCGTGACGCTGACCAACAGCGGTCGTCGCGACCGCGAGATCGACGTGACCTCCTACGCCGAACTGGTGCTTGCCGCTGCGGCGGCCGATCAGGCGCACCCGGCCTTTTCAAAGATGTTTGTGGTGACGGACTATCTTCCCGAACTTGGGGTCGTCATCGCAACCCGGCGTCGCCGCTCTCCGTCTGATCCCGAGGTCTGGGCCGCCCATATCGCCGTGGTGGAAGGCGAGGATACCGCGCCGATCCAGATCGAGACGGACCGGGCCAGGTTCATCGGGCGCGGACGGGATATCGGCTCGGCGGTGATGATGGACCAGCCCTTGTCCGGGACCACCGGCACCGTGCTGGACCCTATCTTCTCGATCCGCCGTCGGGTCAGGGTTCCGGCGGGCGGCACGACGCGGGTCACCTTCTGGACGATGGTGGCCGATACGCCGGACGCGCTGCTTGATCTGGTGGACCGGCACCGCGATCCTTCGGCCTTCGCGCGCGCCGCCACTCTGGCCTGGACCCAGGCGCAGGTGCAGTTGCGGCATCTGGGCATCACGCATGCCGATGCGGCCGATTTCCAGACACTTGGCGGGATGTTGATCCGCAATGACGCGCGCCTGCGCGCTTCGCCTGGGCAGATCGTGTCCGGTGCGGCGCTGCAGTCCGCGCTTTGGGCGCTGGGCATATCGGGCGACCTGCCGATCGTGCTGTTGCGGATCGACGATGCAGCCGACATTTCTGTCCTGCATCAGGCGATCAGCGCGCATGAATACTGGCAGGTGCATCAGCACGCAGTGGACCTGGTCGTCTTGAACGACCGGACCTCGTCCTATGTGCAGGACTTGCAGATCGCCATCGAAAGTGCCGTGCGCGCCGCGCGGTCGCGGCCCCGGGCTTCCGGGGTGCACGCGCCGGTCAACGGGACGATCCACGTGCTGCGGACCGACCTCTTGAATCTGGGCGCACGCGAGCAGCTGATTTCGGTGGCGCGGATCATTCTGGTTGCCAGCCGGGGCGACCTTGCCAGTCAACTCGCGCGGCTTCTTGCCCGGCCCATCAGCAGGCCCGCAAGCGCCCTGCCACTTCCAGCCGCAGCTTCGGCGCCGACACTTCCGCAACTTGAATTCTTCAACGGGACTGGCGGCTTCGACCTCGATGGGCGCGAGTATGTGACCATCCTGCAAGCCGGGCGCACCACCCCGGCCCCCTGGATCAACGTCGTCGCCAACCCGGGCTTCGGCTTCCAGGTCTCGGCCGAGGGCAGCGGGCACGTCTGGTCGGAAAACAGCCGCGAAAACCAGATCACCCCCTGGTCGAACGATCCGGTGTGCGATCCGACGGGCGAGGCGATCTATCTGCGAGACATGGAAACCGGCCATGTCTGGACTCCGACCGCGCTGCCGATCCGGGGACCCGGAACTTACATCGCGCGCCACGGCTTCGGCTATTCTCGCTTCCAGCACGACGCCCAGGGCATTTCGGCGGACATGACCCAGTTCGTGCCGCTGGATGCCTCTGCCAAGGTCACCAGTCTCCAGTTGCGCAATGCGGGACCGACGCCACGCCGCCTGTCGGTCACGGCCTATGCCGAATGGGTCCTGGGCACATCGCGCGGGGCAAGCGCACCCTATATCATCACCCACACCGATCCCGAGACCGGATCGATCCTGGCGCAGAACAGTTTTGGCACTGCCTTTCCGGGGCGCATCGCCTTTGCCGATTTCGGTGCGGGAGTAAACAGCCTGACCGCCGACCGGGTCGAGTTCATCGGAACGGGCGGGTCACTTTCCGCGCCAGCGGGCGTGCAGGGCAGACCCCTGTCCGGTGCGACGGGGCCGGGCCTGGACCCCTGCGCGGCCCTGCAACGGGAATTGACACTTCGCCCGGGCGAGACGGTGACGCTGACATTCCTGATCGGCCAAGCCGAAAGCGAAGCTGCCGCCAGCGCCTTGGTCCAGCGCCTTCGCGCGACCGATGCAAAAGAGCTGCTGTCCCGGGTCAAGGACCACTGGGCCTCACTTTTGGGCACGGTCCAGGTTCGCACGCCAGACCGCGCGATGGACATCCTGCTGAACGGCTGGCTGATGTATCAGACCCTGGCCTGCCGCATCTGGGCGCGAGCCGGTTTCTACCAGGCCAGCGGCGCCTACGGGTTTCGGGACCAGTTGCAGGACGGGATGGCCCTGACCTTCTCGCGCCCCGAGATGACGCGTGCCCACCTGCTGCGCGCCGCCTCGCGACAGTTCCCGGAAGGCGATGTCCAGCACTGGTGGCTGCCACATTCCGGCCAGGGCGTGCGCACCCGCATTTCCGACGACCGCGTCTGGCTCGGCTACGGCGTCGCGCGCTATATTGCCGTGTCCGGCGACACGGCGATCCTGGATGAGCAGGTGCCCTTCCTGCAGGGTCCGCCCGTGCCACCGGAAGCGCATGACGACTTCTTCCGGCCGGACACATCCGAAGATACGGCAAGCCTTTTCGAGCACTGCGCGCGGGGCCTGGATCAAGCCATTCTGCTGACTGGCGAGAACGACATGCCCTTGATCGGCACTGGCGACTGGAATGACGGGATGAACCGCGTCGGCGAGGGCGGCCGGGGCACGAGTGTATGGCTTGGCTGGCTCTTGATCGCGACCATCGACCTGATGGCCCCCTTCGCCGAAAGCCGTGACCCTGGGCGGGCGGCACGCTGGCGCGCCCATGCGAAATCGGTACTGGAGGCCATCGAAACACGGGGCTGGGATGGTGCCTGGTACCGGCGGGGAACTTATGATGACGGCAGTCTGCTGGGATCGGCAAGCTCGGAGGAATGTCGCATCGACAGCATTGCGCAGTCCTGGGCGGTCCTTTCCGGGGCTGCGGACCCGGATCGCGCGCGAACTGCAATGGCGTCGATGACACAGCACCTTGTCCGGCTCGACGCGGGCATCGCCCTGCTGTTCACGCCCCCCTTCGACCGGACGGCGGCAGACCCCGGATACATCAAGGGCTACCCGCCCGGCCTGCGCGAAAACGGCGGCCAATACAGCCACGCCGCGATGTGGGCGATCCTTGCGCAGGCCAGACTGGGGCAGGGGGACGCCGCGCACCAGCTTTTTGCCATGCTGAACCCGATCAACCATGCCCTGACAGACGCCGATGCCCAGCGTTACAAGGTCGAACCCTACGTCATTGCAGCCGATGTCTACTCGACCCCGCCGCACGCCGGTCGAGGCGGCTGGACCTGGTATACCGGCTCGGCCGGCTGGATGTATCGCGCGGGCATCGAGGGTATCGTCGGGCTGACCCGCAACGGCGACACCCTTTCCTTGAATCCGTGCCTCCCGCCGTCCTGGCCCGAACTGTCCCTGACCATCGCGCTTGGTGCTGCCCGCTACGGGATCACGATCCTCAATCCTGGCGGAACCGGACAAGGCATCGGGTCGGCTGACCTGAATGGAGCACCCTTGGCCGTGACCGAGGGCCAGCTGTCCTGGCCGTTGCGGGACGGCAGCCATCTGCTTGTGGTCACCCTCAGCCAACCAGCGTCGGCAGCGCCGTCGCGGAACACCGTCTCTCCCGCCTTGGCCGCAGGGGTGGACCAGTCGGGCTAGACCGACAAAAGCTCGCTGTTCAGTTCCAAGGCGACCGTGACCCCGGTCTTCAGCCAATCATAGGTCAGCGACCCGCCCAAAGACCCCTCCACCGTGGCGCGAAGCAGTCTGCTGCCATAGCCCTGCGTCTCGGAAGGTGTCGCAATCTCGGGGCCACCCTGCTCGGTCCAGGTCAGGGTGACGTGCTGGTCCGCCAGACTGCCGGACACATCCAGAACGCCCTCGTTCGAGGAAAGCGAACCATATTTCAGCGAGTTGGTGGCCAGTTCGTGGACCACGAGGGCCAACGCGGCCGCCGCCCGTTCACCCACGCCCATTCGGGGAACGGCAATGCGGACACGACCGGCAAACGCACCCTGATCGTCATAGGGTGCCAGCAGGACCGTGAAGATGTCGCCAAGCAGCGCAGCGCCACCTTCGTGTCCCGGCAAAGGCCGGACAAGATCATGTGCGCGGCCAAGGGCAGTCAGCCGGTTCGTCAACTGGGCCAGCATATCCTCGATCGAGGACGACGACCGGGACGTGATGCGCGCAAGTGAGGACGCGATGGTCAAGAGGTTCTTCACCCTATGGCTCATTTCGCCGGCAAGAAGTTCGCTGCTTTCTTCGGCCTGCTTGCGCCCGGTTACATCCAGAAACACGCCGACCATCGCGCGCTTGACGATGTCCTCGTCGCTGCCCCGCCCCCGCGCCGATATCCACCGAACGTCGGTCCCGACCAGCGTGCGAAAGTCAATCTCGTAGGGGCCGACAACTGCACGTGTCGCAAAGAAGGCCGCACGGACCCTGTCACGGTCGGCGGGGTGAATCTTGGCAGACAGATGCTCGAACGTAAGGGCCTCTACCGATGAGACGTCCCACAGTTCGAAGCCGCGTTCGTCCATGACGAAGGCATCGGTGTCGACATTCCATTCCCACAGTGCAATGCCCGCAGCGTCGACAGCCCGTCGCAGGGCGTCTTCTCCCCAAGGTGCATGGAAACTGCTGCGGGTGGTCATGATAGCCTCCACTAACGGTCTGATAGGGTCGGCCGGCCCGCGCCTTATGGGGCTTCGGGTCCAAGGGGTCAATGACCCGGAGGGGACACTTGGCCTTCGGACCCGCGCAATCCCGCGCGGCCACGCGACATCCCCCTCGCAGGCCACGGCAGCCCGCAGGGAACCGTTTGCGCTTTGGTTTCGTTAGGTTCCGAGAAGGCTCGGTCCGGCGCGGCTTTTCCGGCGCAATCAGCCTGCGCTTTTTCAAGGTTCTAGGGGGATAGGTGGTTAAGTGGAAAAGGCTGTCATGCAACGGCGCTTTTCGCATGGCGCGGCAGTCCATGTCGGACGCCGGTCCGTTCAAGTCTGATCGATGTCCACGAAAAGTCCCGAAGACGGAAAAGCGGACCGTGCCAGACTCGTCGGCGCTGTTACCTTGACCAACCTGGCCACGCAGCGCAGCTTTCTTGACGGACAATCGGGGGTCAGCGTCCTTGATATGTCCGAAGTCACCCAGCTTGACACCGCCGGTGCCTGGGCCATCGCGTCGTTCCAGATGGCGCAAAAGTCCAAAGGGCGAGAGGTTGCCATAGACAATGCCACCAGCGCGCAGGTGCTGCTCTTGCAGACCGTCGCCGATGCGATGCCCGCAAGCCGCAAGCGCCGTCGCCGCCTGCCTCACCACGAGGCCGGCGACATGCTGTTCGAGCTTGGCAGGTCGGTTTCGGTGTTCGCGGTCGAACTTGGCAAGACGCTCGGCTTCCTGGGCTTGGTCTTGACCCGGCTTGCCACGACCATCCTGCGTCCTTCGCGCCTGCGGGTGACCGCTCTTGCCCATCACATGCAGCAGGCAGGTCTGAACGCTGTGCCCATCGTCGGTCTGATGGGGTTTCTGATCGGGATCGTTCTGGCCTTCCAGGGGGCGTCACAGCTGGAACAGTTCGGCGCCGAAATCTACGTCGTCGACCTGATTTCGATTTCGATGCTGCGCGAACTGGGCATCCTGCTGACCGCGATCATCGTTGCCGGACGGTCGGCTTCGGCCTTCACCGCTGCCATCGGGTCCATGAAGATGCGCGAAGAGATTGATGCGATGCGCGTGCTGGGCCTTGATCCCATCGAACTTCTGGTCATTCCCCGTGTCCTGGCCCTGCTGATCCTGCTCCCGATCCTTGGATTTGTGGCCAACATGGCCGGTCTTCTGGGCGGCGCTCTCATGGCCTGGATCGACCTCGGGATTTCGCCCGCGATGTTTCGCACGCAGCTGGCCGTCAACACGACGGTCAGTCACGCGCTGGTCGGGCTGTCAAAGGCACCCGTGTTCGCAATGATCATTGCCCTGGTCGGCTGCTACCAGGGGCTGCAGGTCGAGGGGAACACCGACTCGCTTGGCAGCCGCACGTCGCGGTCCGTGGTCGTCGCGATCTTCCTGGTCATCGTTGTCGACGCCTTGGCCTCGATCTTCTTTTCGGTCTGGGGGGTCTGATGGATGATGCGGTCATCACCGTGCGAAACCTGACCAACCGGTTCGGCAAGACCACCGTCCACCAGAACCTTGACCTCGATGTGCGACGGGGCGAGGTGCTGGGCGTGGTTGGCGCTTCGGGCAGCGGCAAGTCCGTCCTGTTGCGCAGCATCGTCGGCCTGCAAAAACCTGCGACAGGTACGATCACCGTCCTGGGGACCGAGGTGCTGACCGATCCGCCCACCCGGACGGAACCAGATACCCGCGACCCGGCAGCGGTGCAGAACCGCTGGGGGGTGATGTTCCAGGACGGCGCGCTGTTCTCGTCGCTGACCGTCCGCGAGAACGTCGAAGCCCCGATGCGCGAGAAGCTGGCAATCGATGCAGCGACCCGTGCCGCGCTGGCGGATCTTAGGATCGCGATGGTGGGCCTGCCCGCGACGGCTGGCGATCTTTATCCCTCCGAGCTTTCCGGCGGCATGCGCAAGCGTGCCGGGCTGGCGCGTGCCCTGGCACTTGATCCGCAGATCCTGTTTCTGGACGAACCCACGGCCGGCCTTGACCCCATCAGCGCGTCGGAGTTCGACAACCTTGTCATCTCGCTGCAAAAGGCTTTGGGGCTGACGGTATTTCTGGTCACCCACGACCTCGACACGCTGCACGCCACCTGCAACCGGATCGCCGTTCTGGCGCAGAAGAAAGTGTTGGTGACCGGCACGATGGCCGAGATGATGCAGGTCGACGACCCTTGGGTCCGGTCCTACTTCCACGGACCCCGCGCCCATGCGGCCCAGCTGCAAGAGGCGACCTGATGGAAACGAAAGCCCGCTACATTCTGGTCGGGGCATTCACCCTTGGCGCCATTGCAGCGCTCTTGGGCTTTCTGCTTTGGCTGGCTCAGTTTGAAATCAACCGCTCCTATGCGCAATATGACATCGTGTTCGAGACTGTCTCGGGCCTTAGCCAGGACAGCGTGGTGCGCTACAATGGCGTCGATGTAGGCAAGGTCCTGTCGATCGATCTGGACCGTCAGAACCCCCAGTTCGTGCGCGTTCGGATCGAAATCCGCGCCACCACCCCGGTACGGCAGGACACCAGGGCGACGCTCTCGTCGCAAGGTGTGACCGGAGTGTCCTTCGTTGCGCTAGAGGGCGGCAGCCCGATGTCCAACCCGTTGCAAGTGATCCCCCCCGCCGAGGTCCCGGTCATCGTCTCGCAGCCCTCGGTCGTGCAGGAACTGACCAACGCCGCCCCCAATCTTCTGAAAGAGGCCATCGCCCTGATCGAAGACGTGCGCCAGTTCACCACTCCACAGAACCGCGAGGCCGTTGCAGCGATCCTGAAGAACGTCGAGACTGTCAGCTCCCGCGTCGATGCGATAGCAGCGCGCGCAGAACGGCTGGTTACGGCCGCCGAAGGGACACTGGCCCGCGCCGATGCGGCGCTGGGCAAGGCAGAGGCCGCCTTTTCAAGTGCGGATGCTGTGATCACTGGTGACATCCCCGGTCTGGTCGACGAACTGAAATCGACCGTCGCCGACGTCGGAGCCACCGCGACCGAACTGAAGACCTTTGCGCGCTCTGCCCTGCCGCAATATCGCGACCTTGCATCTGACGCGCGCAAGGTCATTGCCAACATCGGCGCCGTGGCCGACCGTATCGGACGTGACCCAGGTCGCTTCCTTCTTGGCACTCAGACCCCCGAATACAGGAATTGAAAGATGCGCTGGATTGCTACCGCCCTTGTCATCGCCCTTTCCCCGGTTTCGGGTTGCGGGGCGCTGTCCTCCCTTTCCAAGGCAGGTGCCGAGCTTGATGCCTATACCTTGACGCCCGCCCGCAGCGTTGGAACGGCAAGAGGCGGCAGAGGGCACCTGATTGTCGAATTGCCAAGCTCTGCCGGTGCGCTGGCTACCGACCGGATACTGATCAAGCCGGTCCCCTATCAGGCGCAATATCTGCCTGACGGCCGATGGTCCGAACCCGCTCCGGCGCTTCTGCAAACCCTCCTCGTCGCATCGTTTCAGAACCTCGGAGGGTTCGAACTGGTTGGTCGGACCGCAAACGGACTTAACCCCGATTACACGCTGATGACCGAGCTTCAGGACTTTCAGGTTGAACCCTTGGGGCCGGAAGGGGGTGAGTTCGTCATTCGGATCAGCATGATGATGACTCTGATCCGTGAGGCCGACCGCCAGATCGTCACCTCTCGGCGCTTTTCCGCGGCAAAGACGGTTGCATCCGACGACACTCGGACTTTGGTCAGTGGATTCGACAGTGCGTTGCAGAGTGTGCTGCTTGAAATCGTTGCATGGACGGCCAGATAATGGCCGGGCGACTGGTTCGGGCGCGTGCCGGAAACTTTCCGACTTTCTTGATCTGAACGCCGACGGTATACCCAAGCGTTCCGTCCTTGTGCAATTGGGCGGCACTGACTGGAGTCAGCGTTCAGCAAACCGAAAGTGTCGGAATAAACCATTGACTGAAAAAGAGAAAGTGGCATTTCGGCTATCGGTTGCGCCCATGATGGACTGGACGGACCGGCATTGCCGTGTCTTTCACCGGCAGATGACCCGGCGGGCGATGCTTTATACCGAGATGGTCACCGCCCCTGCTATCGTGCACGGCCCGAAGCCCCGGCTCCTGGATTACTCGGCGGTCGAACACCCGGTCGCGCTGCAACTCGGTGGCTCGGACCCGCGTGAACTGGCCGAGGCGGTGCGGATCGCGCAGCCCTGGGCCTACGACGAGATCAACCTGAATTGCGGCTGCCCGTCTGACCGGGTGCAGTCCGGCTGTTTCGGTGCCGTCTTGATGGAACGCCCCGGCCTCGTTGCCGAATGCGTTCGCGCCATGCAGGCCGAGACCGAAGCCCCTGTTACAGTGAAATGCCGGATCGGCGTCGACGAGCAGGACCCCGAGACCGCTCTGCCCGCCTTCGTCGAGACCATCGCCGGGGCAGGGGTGCGCCACATCATCATCCACGCCCGCAAGGCCTGGCTCCAGGGCCTTTCCCCCAAGGAAAACCGCGAGATCCCGCCCCTCGACCACGCCCTTGTCCTGCGCATGAAACAGCGGTTCCCCGAACTGACGATCTGCATCAACGGAGGCGTCACGACCCTTGACCAGGCAAAAGGCCTGCTCGATCAGGGCCTTGACGGGGTGATGATTGGCCGCGCGGCCTACCACGACCCAGCCTCGGTTCTGATCGGGGCCGACGCGCTTTGGGGTGATGCCTATGCGCCAGACGCCTTCGCCGTCGTCGACGCCATGCGCCCCTACATCGCCGAGCACCTCGCCAATGGCGGCCGTTTGCACCAGATCACCCGCCACATGCTGGGCCTTTTCACGGGAAAACCTGGCGCCAGAGGCTGGCGCCGGGTTCTGTCGGAAAACGCCTCACGCACAGGCGCGGGCCTTGACGTGATCGACCGCGCGATGGCTGAGCTTCAGGCCAGCGCCGCCGCCTGACGCGACCGGACCAGCCGAGACAGCGCCAGAACCAGCACGCCGCACAAGGCGATCGCGCCCAGCATCGGCACGGCGGTTCCGTCGAAGAACGGTCCCACCGCGACGATCATCAGCCCGCCCGCCAGCATCTGCAGCGTGCCGCCCAAGGACGAGGCAAGCCCCGCGATATCGCCATGCTCGTCCAGCGCCATCACCATTGCCGTCGGGATGATCAGCCCCAGGCAGGCATTGGCCAGAAAGAGTCCGACCATGCAAAGCCACAGGCTGACGAACCCCGCCAGCGCCAGCGCGAACAGCACCACCGTAAAAACCGCGAACCCTGCCGAGGCCCAGGCCATTACCTTCGGCGCGCCATGCCGCAATCCCAAAGGCCCGGCTACCTGCGAGGCACCAAAGAAGCCGATCGCATTGACCGCGAAGGCCAGCGAGAAGCCCGTGGGCGACAGCCCGAAAGTCCCGGTGTAGACGAAGCTTGCGCTGGCGATGAAGACGAAGAAGCTTGCCATGCCAAACCCGCCCAGGAACGTCAGTCCCATGAACAGGGGATCGGTGAACAACACGCCCGCCCCCCGCCGCATCGCGGCCAGGTTGAAGGGTTGCCGGTCCGCCTCGTGCAATGTCTCCGGCTGGAACAAGGCCAGGATCGTCAGGCTTGCGACCGCCGCCACAACCAGCGCGCCGAAGATCCAGCGCCAGTCGGCGACCGCCATCAGCCCCGATCCCGCCAGGGGTGCGAGCATCGGGGATACCGAGATCACCATCATCACCGCCGCCATCAGCCGCGTCGCCGCATGCCCGGTATAAAGGTCGCGGATGATCGCGCGGGGCACCACCATCAGCGCGGCCCCACCCAGTCCCTGAATGGCCCGGCCCACCAGCAACCACTCCACCGTCGGCGCAAAGGTGCAGACCAGCGAGCCAAGGATGAAAACCACAATCCCGGCATAAAGCGGCGGCTTGCGGCCCGAACGGTCGGCCCAGGGCCCGTAGATCAGTTGCGCAAGGCCGAAGGCGATGAAATAGGCCACGATGGTGCCCTGCATCCCCTGTACCGTCGTGCCAAGGGCCGCCCCGATCTCGGGCATCGCGGGCAGGTACATGTCGATGGCGAAAGGCCCGATCGACGACAATAACCCCAGCACCAGCGCCGGGCGAAGAATTCGGTCAGACATTTGGAAACCTGTGAAACGCGTTTTTCGGCGGATGGGCCGGTCGACCTCGACTCGCCTGTGGGACCGGCTACATACCATTCGGTATCCATGTTGGCCATCCCCTTTCGCCCCCCCTTTCGCCCCCCCTTTCGCCACTGGCCACGCGCTGTGCTCCGGGCTATGTCCAAGGGCCAAGACCGAAGGTGACCCATGCCCGAACTTGCCGACCTTCTTCCCATGCTCGCAGTCCTTCTGGTGATCGGAGCCTTCGCAGGCGTGGTCGGCGGCCTACTTGGGGTTGGCGGCGGGATCGTCCTTGTCCCGGCTTTCTTCTATGCCTTCGGCCACCTGGGCTATGGCGGCGACCAGCTCATGCAGGTCTGCGTCGCGACCTCGATGGCGACCATCGTCATCACCTCGCTGCGGTCGGTGTCCTCGCACAACAAGAAGGGCGCGGTCGATTGGGAGGTGCTGAAGACCTGGGGCCCGGGTCTGGTGATCGCCGCCGCCATCGGGACGTTCGTGGCCGGCAAGGTCTCATCGATGACGCTGCAGGCGGTTTTCGGGGCGCTCGCGGGTCTGGCCGGCCTCTGGATGGCTTTCGGCCGTGACAACTGGCGGCTGGGCACCCAGATGCCCGGCCAGCCGGTCCGCAGCCTCTTGGCGGGGGCCGTCGGTTTCTTTTCCGCCATGATGGGCATCGGCGGCGGCACCTTCGGCGTACCCCTGATGACACTTTACGCCATGCCGATCCACCGCGCCGTTGCCACCGCCTCGGGCTTCGGAGTCCTGATCGCCGTGCCTTCGGTCCTGGGCTTTCTGCTCCTTTCCATCGCAGACGCGCCCCCCTACACCATCGGGGCCGTGAACCTTCCCGCTTTCCTTGTGGTGATCGGCACGACGCTACTGACCACGCCGCTGGGCGTGCGCCTTGCCCACGCGATGAACCCCAAACCCTTGAAGCGCGCCTTCGCTGTCTTCCTGACGCTTGTCGCTCTGAACATGCTGCGCAAGGTCCTGGGATGGTAGGGACGGGTTGGCAGAAGATCGGTCCACACCCGGCGATCACCGCCTGGGCGGACACTGCCCGCGCAGCCGCCCTTGACACCCTCGCCACCACGACCGAACGCTGGCGCTGCGGCGGCACCTGGTTCGTCGGCGTAGATGCCCTGCCCAACACTCCTTATGGCGCGATCAACGGCACGCCCTTCCCCTGGGACGCTCTGCCGCTCACGCCCGAACCTCTGCACCAGGCCCAGCTGTCGGTCATCCGCCCCGGCTACCCGCAGCCCTCGCCCGAGGAAAGGCCCGCCGCCTTCGCCTTCCGCCGCGACCGCGATGCCGCCCATCTTGACGGCCTTCTCCCGGTCGGCCCCGACAAGCGTCGGATGGTGAAGGAACCCCACGCCTGGATCCTGGGCCTGCCCCTGAACGACACCCGGGCCTCGCCGCTCACCGTCTGGGAGGGTAGCCACCAACTGATCCGCACCGCGCTGCTGAAGGCGCTCAAGCCCCACCCCCCGCAAACCTGGGGCGAAATCGACATCACAGAACCCTACCAACAGGCGCGCCGCGAAATCTTCGCCACCTGCCGCCGCATCGAACTTCCCGCCAGACCCGGAGAAGCCACGCTCCTCCACCGCCTCACCCTGCACGGCGTCGCTCCCTGGAAACCCCAGGACGAAGCCCCGCCCGAAGGCCGGATCATCGCGTACCTCCGTCCGCAGCTTGTGACGGTCGAGGCCTGGCTGACCCAGCCCTGATTTCTCCTGTCCACAAATATCCTGGGGGTTTGGGGGTGAAACCCCCATCTGAAGCCAAGCGGGCGCAAGTCCCGCGCAGGCGACCTGAAGACTCCGCGCCGCAAGGCGCTCCGCTCAGCTAGCGCTCCAGCCGGGCCATGCGCCCGCCGCGTCGCTTGGCCAGCGTCGGCGCGCGGGCAGGCAGTTCGGCCATCACCGAGGCCCGCTCCTCATGCGTCATCCGCGACCAGCCGGAAATCTCGTCGATCGACCGAAAGCAGCCGACGCAGATCCGCGCCTCGGGGTGGACCACGCACAGCTTCACGCAAGGCGAGGCGATTTCGTCACGCTTCCAGACATCGTCCTTCACGAAAGCTCACCCCGCCCCATATGCGCCATCCGGTCCAGCGCGCCTTGCAGGATATAGCCCGCTGCCACTTGGTCGATCACCTCTTTGCGACGCTTTCTTGACGTATCCGCCTCCAGGAGTGCCCTTTCTGCCGCAACTGTCGACAGACGCTCATCCCAATAGCAGATCGGCCGTGCCGTCAGCTTCTCAAGGTTCCGCGCAAAGGCCTGCGTCGCCTGTACGCGAGGACCCACCGATCCATCCATATTCAGCGGCAATCCAAGCACGATCCCGAAGGCCCCCCGTGCCTCCAGAAGCGCCAATAGCTTGGCGGCATCCACAGTGAACTTCTCGCGCCGGATCACCTCGATCGGCGTCGCCACCCGCCGACGCAGGTCCGACAGCGCCACGCCGATCGTCTTGTCGCCAAGGTCCAGGCCAGCAATCGCCCGGTTCGGGGGCAGGGAGGCCAGGAACGCCTCGACCGTCGCGCAGATCACGGGCTCAGCCCCGTCTCGACTGCCGCAAGCCGCAGGAACGACAACTCCGCCGGCCGTCCCTGGAATCTGTCCTTCGCCTCGTCGTAGATCTTCTGCGCTTCAGGCAACCGTTCCAGGATCGCCAGCGACCGGATCAGCCGGTTCCAGTCCTCGACATTACCGCCCTCGGTCGCCAGCCGGTCCGACAGCTGCGCCACCATGCCCTCGATCATCGCCTGGCGCTCCTCGGGCGCCATCTCCGCCGCGGCCGCCACATCACCGGCTGTCGGGCCAGAGGCGACGGAGGCCGGCAGGGCATAGCGGACTCCCGCAAGTTCCGCGACTTGCTCGATCTTGGCCCGCACGTCCGCAACAAAGGGCGATCCCGGAGTGCCGCTCTCGGCGATGGGTCGCCAGAACTGGAAGGCCCGGTCAAAGCGCGCGCCCTGGCGGAACATCTCGCCGACCAGATAGCGCGCAATCTCGTTCGAGGCGTCGCGCTGGAGGCTGGCCCGCAAAGCGCCCTCCGCCTCCGGTGACACGTAGCCTTGCGCTTCCAGGGTCAGTGCCAAAGCCAGCATCGCGTATCCCTGGCTTGAGGCGGCCTCGCCCTGAAGGGCGATCAGGCGCTCTTGCACCCGGACAGCTGCCTGCATCTCGCCAGCCTCGAAATGTTGCTGGAAACGGGCGCGCAGTGCTTCCGTATCGGTCGCTGCCGCAAGCTCGGCCGACAGCCGCGTATCAAGCGCCATGTCGCGTGTGCGGCCCTGGGTCGCCAGCTCGGCCTCCTGCGAGGGGCGAGCCCGGATCGCGTCATCCAGCCCGGCCAGCCGCGGTTCCAGCGCCATGTCGGGATAGCCGGGGGCACCCAGCGCCCAATAGGCCGCCATGCCCCCCGGCACGACGACGGCGATGATGACCGCGACGAGGACCGCCGTCGAAGTGCTTCCCGCCGTGACAGATCCGGTCATGCGTGCCTTGTCCGCCTCGATCACGCGCTTGCCGACTTCGGCACGCAGCCGCTCGGCTTCCGGCGCCGCGATTGTTGCGCGCGCCAGATCGCGCTCGATCTCGGCCAGCTGGTCGCGGTAGACGGCCAAGTCGGCTTCGGCGCTGTTGTTTTGGCCAGGCACCCGGCGCAAGGCTCCGATCAGCATATAGGCGACCAAAGCCGCCAGGCCGATGGCCACTGCCCAGAACACTCCCGCTGTCATGGTGCCCGTCACTCCGCCCACTTTCACTCCGCCCACTTTTCCCGCCCGACATAGTGTTTCCAGACTGGCCAAGAAAGGGGTATTCGGCCGCAGCGGGCGCGGCTGCGACCGACGCCCCCTGCCTGCCTGCATCGAATGTCGCATTTTTCCCGATTGTGCCGCAGTGGGGTGTGGCTATAACCCACAACCGTTCCAAGACATCACAGCCGGACTGTCCGGCGCACTCCGTCCGACAAGAGGCCCCGATGAAGCGCTATTCGGTCTTTGCCATCGCCCGCGAAGCTGCCCGCTACCATATGGGCTGGGAACGCGCTTGGGCCTCGCCCGAGCCGAAAGCGTCCTACGACGCGATCATCGTCGGGGCAGGGGGGCATGGCCTCGCGACCGCCTACTACCTGGGCAAGAACTACGGGCTCACCAATGTCGCGATCATCGAGAAGGGCTGGCTTGGCGGCGGCAACACCGGCCGGAATACTACGATCATCCGCTCAAACTATCTCCAGGACCCGTCGGCCGCGATCTACGAAAAGGCGCGCAGCCTGTATGAGACCCTGTCGCAGGACCTGAACTACAACGTCATGTTCAGCCCCCGTGGCCTTCTGATGCTGGGCCAGACCCACCACGAGGTGCGCGGCTACCTGCGCACAGTCCACGCCAACGCCCTGCAGGGCGTGCAGACGGAATGGATTTCGCCGCAACGCGTCAAGGAACTGGTGCCGATCATCAACATCGACGGTCCGCGCTACCCGATCCTCGGCGCGCTTTACCAGGCGCGCGGCGGCACTGCCCGCCACGACGCGGTCGCCTGGGGCTACGCCCGCGCCTGCTCGGCCATGGGCATGCACGTGATCCAGAACTGCGAAGTCAAAGGCGTCCGGTCGGAAAACGGCCAGGTCACCGGCATCGACACCACGCGCGGGTTCATCGGCTGCAAGAAGCTTGGCATGGTCGTCGCCGGACACTCCGGCCAACTGGCCGAGATGGCCGGCTTCCGCCTGCCCATTGAAGCGGTGGCACTTCAGGCGCTTGTCTCCGAACCGATAAAGCCCTGCATGGATGTGGTCGTCATGGCCAACACCGTCCACGGCTACATGTCGCAATCCGACAAAGGCGAGATGGTGATCGGCGGTGGCACCGACGGCTTCAACAACTACACCCAGCGCGGGTCCTTCCACCACATTGAGGAAACCCTCCGCGCCCTGGTCGAGACCTTCCCGATGATCTCGCGCCTCAAGATGCTGCGCCAGTGGGGCGGCATCGTCGACATGACCGGCGACCGCTCACCGCTGATCTCCAAGACGCCGCTTGGCAACTGCTTCATCAACTGCGGCTGGGGCACCGGCGGGTTCAAGGCGATCCCCGGCTCGGGCTGGGCGATGGCCGAACTGATGGCCAAGGGCGAGCCCGGGCCACTTGCGGCCGAGTTCAGCATGTGGCGCTTCAAGGAAGGCCAGTTCATCGACGAATCCGTCGCCGCCGGGGTGGCGCACTGATGACCCAGGATCGGCGACTCCCTGCCGATCTTCTGACCGGGCGGAACCTTGCGTCCGTCGCCCGCGTTTCCATGCCAGATCAACTGTGCATGGAGATGCTCCAATGGCCGACAACGACACGACCAAAACCTACGACACAACCAAAACCTACGTCCGCGACACGCGCACGACCGAAGGCTCCGGCGCCAGTATGGCCCTTATCGTCGGCGGCCTTGTCGTCGCTGTGGGCTTCATCCTCTGGCTCGTCTTCGGCAACACCGGCGGCTCTGTCGTCGACAACACCCCGGCTGCCGGCACCACGAATGTCACTGTCGAACCAGCTGCGCCTGCCGACAGCACGACCAATGTCACCATCGACGCGGACGAGCCCGCTGCCGAACCGGTCGCTCCGGTCGAGCCTGCCCCTGCCGAGCCGGTCGAGACCGCTCCGGCAGCACCTGCAACCAACCCGTAACACGGGCCTTCGTGGCGCGCGCCCAGCGGCGCGCGCCCTGTCCTGGCCGGGGGCGCGGCCATGATCCGCGACCTTGGCCCCTTCACCCCGCGCCGGGCGCACAAGCTGGACACGGCGATCCTGGCGATGCTGCTGAACGGGGTGCATGATCGACACAAGGGGCGGGTCTTCGTGCTGCACATCGGCTGCGGCACCGGCGAGGCCGGGCTTCCCTTCCTGCAGCGGTTCCGTGATGACGGTTGGTCCGGCCTTCTGGTCGAGCCGCACCCCGCCAGTTTCGCCCGCCTGGAAGAGCTTCACTCCGCCAGCGACCGCGTGGCAGTGCTGAACCTCGGTGTGTCGGACGTCCCGGCCAACCTGCCGCTCTATTCCCTCACGCCTCAGGCTGAAGCGCGCAGTCGTCGCGGTCCACGTGGCCGGGCCTCGCTGATCCGTGACCGCATCGTGCCGTCGGACACGCCGGACGACCTTGTCGTTGCGACTGAAGTCCCTTTCCTGCGCCTTGATGCCGTCCTGCGCGAACTGGGTGTCGCCAGCACTCAGATAGTCGCGATCAATGCCGGCGGCCATGAGGTGCAGGTCATGCAAAGTTTCGACCTCGCGGCCCTCGGCCCGTCTTTGGTCCTGGTCCACACCACGCCGGGCACCTCGGGCGAGGACAATTGCATCGCACAACTTGCCGCCGCCAACATGGTGCCGTTCCGGGTTGCCGACTGGCTTGTTGGCGTCGCACCCGACCGCCTGTCCATCCCGCTGGAAGAGCTGCTCACCTTTTTCCGCAAGGGCCTTGGTGCCGCGCAGGACGACGAAGAATGACCCCCGCACAATTGGGAAGACCCTCATGCTGATCCTTGAATGTCCCTACTGCGGCGTGAAGGCCGAAGAGACCGAACTTTCGCCCGGCTACGAGGCGCACCTGAAGCGCTTCGGCCCCGGCGCCTCGCCGGAAGAATTCGAAGCCTACATGTTCGCCCGCAAGAACCCCAAGGGCGTCCATTTCGAACGCTGGCGGCACACCTACGGCTGCGGCAAATGGTTCCTTGCCGCCCGCTGCACCGCCACGCTTGAGGTGTTCGGGACCTACCCCGCGCAGGTCTCCGAACCCCCCGCCGACATCATCGCAAAGATCCAGGCCCGCCGCCCCGGCTGGCAGCCTGATGGGAAGGTCACGAAATGAGCACGCGTCTCGCCAAGGGCGGCCGGTTGATCAACCGGACCCAGCCTGTCGAATTCTCCTTCAACGGCAAGCGCCTGAAGGGTTTCCAGGGCGACACCCTCGCCGCTGGCCTATTGGCCAACGACCAGATGCTTGTCGGTCGCAGCTTCAAGTATCACCGCCCGCGCGGCATCGTCGCCGCTGGGCCAGAGGAACCGAACGCGCTGGTCAACCTTGGCGCGGGCGGTCGGCTTGAACCGAACCAGCGCACCACCACCACCGAGCTGTTCGACGGCCTCGAATCCACCAGCCAGAACCACTGGCCCAGCTTGGAATTCGATGTGGGCGTGGTGAACAACTACGCCGCCCGCTTCATGCCCGCAGGCTTCTACTACAAGACCTTCATCCACCCGCGCCCGGCGTGGAAGCACCTCTTCGAGCCTATCATCCGCCGTGCCGCCGGTCTGGGCAAGGCGCCCACCGAAGGTGACGCCGACCGCTACGAACAGGCATATGCCTTCTGCGACGTATTGGTTGTCGGGGCAGGGGTCGCAGGCTTGAAAGCCGCGAAAGCCGCCGCTGACGCGGGCCAACGCGTGATCCTGCTGGAGCAGACGCCCATCCTCGGCGGCCGTGCCCCGGTCGATGACACCGAGGTTGAAGGCAAGCCGGTCGAGGACTGGATCTCCGCGATGGAATCCGACCTCATGGCCCGCGACAACGTGACGATCCGCACCCGCACCTGCGGTTTCGGCGTCTATGACCACGGCTATGTCCTGGCCGACGAACGCGTCGCAGACCACACACCCGGCGACGGTCGCCCGAAGCACCGCCTCTGGCGCATCCGCACGGGCAAGATCGTCACCGCCACTGGCGCCATCGAACGCCCGCTGTCCTTCGCCGGAAACGACATCCCCGGCGTGATGCTGGCCGCCGCGGTCCGTGACTATGTGGTGAACTACGCCGTCTCGCCCGGCGACCGTACCGTCGTTGTCACCAACAACGACTCTGCCTACCAGACAGCGCTGGCGCTCAAGGCCGCTGGCCTTGACGTCCCCGCCATCCTCGACGCCCGCGAAACCGCTGACGGCGCCTTGCCGCAAGCCGCCCGCGCCGCTGGCATCCGCGTCCTGACCGGCAAGGCCATCGCCAAGGTCAAAGGCGGCAAGCGCGTCACCGGCGTCGCCGTCTGCGCGCAAGCTGGAGAAGGTTCGGTCCAGGAAGAAATCGCCTGCGAGGCCGTCGCCATGTCCGGCGGCTGGTCCCCCGTCGTCCACCTGTGGAGCCACTGCGGCGGAAAGCTCACCTGGGACGAGACCCTCTCGGCCTTCATCCCCGACCCCTCCCGCCCGCCGCTGAACCACGACGGTTCGGCAATGGTCGAAGTCGTAGGCAGCGCCGCCGGGGACCTCACCCTTACGGGCGCGACCGTCACAATCCCGCCCGTCTGGGTCATGCCGCAAGGCGCACCGATCCAACTGCGCTCGAAGATGTGGCTCGACTACCAGAACGACGTGAAGGTCAGTGACGTCCAACTCGCCAGCCGCGAAGGATATGTCTCCGTCGAACACACCAAGCGCTACACCACGCTTGGCATGGCGACCGATCAGGGAAAACTAAGCAACATCAACGGACTCGCCGTTCTTGCTGACAGTCTGGGTCAAGAGATCCCGCAGGTCGGCACCACCACCTTCCGCCCGCCCTACACGCCCGTCACCATCGGCGCGCTGGCAGGCGAATCGCGCGGAGACATCTTCCAGCCGCTCCGCCGCACGCCCATGCACGCCCAGCACGAAGCGGCAGGCGCCTACTTCGAACCCGTCGGCCTCTGGCGCCGCCCCTACTGCTTCCCGCGCGCTGGCGAGACGCACGAACAGGCCGTCCACCGCGAGGTCCTGAACACCCGCCAGAACCTCGGCCTGCTGGATGCCTCGACGCTCGGCAAGATCATCGTCAAGGGCCCCGATGCCGGGAAATTCCTCGACATGCTCTACACCGGCGTCATGTCCACGCTTCCCATCGGCAAATGCCGCTACGGGCTGATGTGCAACGAACAGGGGTTCCTCTCGGACGACGGCGTCGTCGCCCGGATCGACGAGGACACCTGGCTTTGCCACACGACCTCGGGCGGGGCCGACCGCATCCACGCCTGGATGGAGGACTGGCTGCAATGCGAATGGTGGGACTGGAAGGTCTACACCGCCAACGTGACCGAGCAATACGCCCAGGTCGCGGTCGTCGGCCCGAACGCAAGGAAACTCCTCCAAGTCCTTGGCGGCATGGATGTTTCCAAAGAGGCGCTCCCGTTCATGCAATGGGTGGACGGCACCCTTGGCGGTTTCCCGGTCCGTGCCTACCGGATCAGCTTCTCGGGTGAACTTTCCTACGAAATCGCCGTCCCCGCCAGCCACGGCGCGGCCTTCTGGGACGCCTGTGTCGAAGCAGGAAAAGCTCTTGGCGCCATGCCCTACGGCACGGAATGTCTTCACATCATGCGGGCCGAAAAGGGCTTCATCATGATCGGGGACGAAACCGACGGGACCGTCATCCCGCAGGACCTTGGCCTTGACTGGGCGATCTCGAAGAAGAAGGCAGACTACCTTGGCAAGCGCGGCCAGGAACGCACCTTCCTGGCCAGCCCAGATCGCTGGAAACTGGTGGGCTTCGACACGCTTGACGGCTCGGTCGTCCCGGACGGCAGCTACATCATCGCCGATGGCGTGAACGGCAACGGCCAGCGCAACGTGCAGGGCCGCGTGACCTCGACCTACTATTCGCCGACCCTCAAGCGCGGCATCGCGATGGGGCTTCTGAAGCATGGCCCGACCCGCATGGGCGAGATCGTGGAGTTCAACACCGCCGCCGGTGGCACCGTGAAGGCCCGCGTCCGCGACGCGGTCTTCTTTGACAAGGATGGGGAGAAGCAGAATGTCTGAACCAGTCAGCGCACTGGGTGGCGCCAGCTTCCACGGCTTTGCCACCATTCGGGAAATCGGCCCCCTGGGTATGATCACGCTCCGTGCCAAGGGAGTGAAGGCGCTGGACAAGGCGGTGAAGGCTGTCACCGACACCAAGCTTCCCGCGCCGCGCCGGATCGAGATCAACGGCGAAAAGGCCTGTGGCTGGATGAGCCCGGACGAATACCTGCTGATCGTGCCCTACGCCGAGGTCTCCGCAACCCTCGCCTCTCTGGCCAAGTCCCTGGCGGGTGAGCATCACCTTGCCGTCGACGTGTCGGACGCCCGCGCGATCTTCCGGGTCGAGGGCGACAAGGCCGCCGACGTCCTGCGCAAGCTCTCGCCCGTCGATTTCGAGATGCTGCAACCCGGAGAGCTTCGCCGCACCCGTGCCGCCCAGGTCGCCGCTGCGATGTGGGCGCAGGACGCAGGCTTCACCGTGGTCTGCTTCCGCTCGGTCGCGGGCTACGTGATGGGTCTTCTGACCCACTCGGCCCAGCCGGGCAGCGAGCTTTGACAGGCACGACGACAGGCATGACCGGGCATTGAACCAGCTGCGGCGACGGCTCCCTTGACGGGGCTGTCGCCGTTCGCCTTCACTGGACCCCCGTAACCCGGACGAGTGATCGCATGACCCGTCGCAGCCTTGTGCTATCTGCAGCCCTCATGGCGTTTCCCTCGCTCTTGCAGGCCCTTACCCTGGAATGCAGCATCAACCGCTCGAACGCTGGGGGCGGTTACATCACCGACGTCTATATCCTGCAGCATGATGCGGCCAGCGGACAGGCGATCGTCTCGGACGGCCTGATCCTCTATTTCAACGACGAACAGCCGATGACGGCCCAGGTCGCCGAGGACACGGCCAAGAAGCTGGTCCTCACCTGGAAAGTCCGCATGACCAACCGCACCGGCCAGACCGCCAACATGCAGTTCCGCGCGTCGTTCTTCAAAGGCGACCAGACGCTTGTTGTCCGCGCCGCGCCGGGAGGAGACTACAGCAACACCTTCGAAGGCCGCGGCCGTTGCAGGCCGGTCTGACCTGACCGGGCATCCTTCCGGGAACCTCTTCCTCCTGCCAACCGTTCTCTTGATGCCGCTTGGCCTTGACCTTCCCGCGCCGAGCCCTCTTATTCGTCGCAAGCACTCAACAGGAGAACTCCCATGCCCTTCACCCTTCCCGATCTGCCCTATGCCCACGACGCGCTCGCCTCGCTTGGCATGTCGAAGGAGACGCTGGAGTATCACCACGACCTCCACCACAAGGCCTATGTCGACAATGGCAACAAGCTGATTGCGGGCACCGAATGGGAAGACAAGTCCGTCGAGGACATCATACGCGGCACCTACCAGGCCGGTGCCGTCGCGCAGAACGGCATCTTCAACAACGCGTCCCAGCACTGGAACCACAACATGTTCTGGACCTGGATGGCTCCGGGCGAGAACAAGGGGATGCCGGGCGCGCTGGAAAAGGCGCTGACTGACAGCTTCGGTTCGGTGCAGAAGTTCAAGGACGACTTTTCCGCCGCCGGTGCCGGCCAGTTCGGCTCGGGCTGGGCCTGGCTGGTCAAGGACAAGGACGGCAGCCTCAAGGTCACCAAGACCGAGAACGGCGTGAACCCCTTGTGCTTCGGCCAGACCGCGCTTCTGGGCTGTGATGTGTGGGAACATTCCTACTACATCGACTTCCGCAACAAGCGTCCCGCCTACCTGACCAACTTCCTGGAAAAGCTGGTGAACTGGGAATCTGTCGCCGCGGCTCTCTAGTCGGTTGAAAAGAATGAAATACGGCCCGCAGATCGCTCTGCGGGCCGTTGTCGATTCTAGCTTTGTTCCAACGCCAGGGTCAACTCTGCCTCCAGCGCAGTGACATCCGACACCGCGCGGAAATGCCCTTTCAGCGAGGTGTCCGCGAAGCCCTCCGCGATCACGTGGTCGATCAACCCCAACAGCGGCTCCCAGTAGCCTTGCACGTCCAGCAGCAGGATCGGCTTCCGGTGCAGGCCGATCTGTGCCCAGGTCAGGACCTCGAAGAACTCGTCCAGCGATCCCGCCCCGCCCGGCAGCACCACCACTGCGTCCGAATTCATGAACATCACCTTCTTGCGCTCATGCATGTCCTCGGTGACCACCAGCGCGGCGCGGTCGCGGTCCGTCCGTTCGCGGCCCAGAAGATGCACCGGGATGACTCCCAGCATCGGCGCGCCCGCCGCGCCCGCCGCCTTTGCCACCTCGCCCATCAGGCCCACATCTCCCGCCCCGAACACCAGCCGCCAGCCGTTGCGGGCCAGCATCTCGCCCGTCTCGCGGGCCGCGATGACATGGGCAGGGTTCCGGCCCGCGCGAGAGCCGCAAAAGACGCAGACAGAGCGAAGGGACATGACCGGGCCTGAAAATGGTTGCTTTGCACCGTCATATAGAGATTCCTGATCACAAGAAACGCAAAGCGGCGGGAAGCGCCGGGGGGAGACGGGGATGTCGGAATTCGGGGCCTTGGGCCGAGGAACGCGGTTGGCTGTCGTGGCACTGACCGCGGCGCTTCTGGCCGGGGCCGGGTGGTTCGGCTGGCAAGCCCTCCGGCCCACGCCCACGTCGGTGGCCCCAACAGACCTCGCCGCCTCCGAACCCGCTGCCGCCGATACCGCTCCCGGTGCGACCGGCACCGAAATCGCCGCCGCCAGTCAATCAGCCCCCGCCGAGGTCGCCCCCGAGGTCGCCCCCGAGGCCGTCACCGGACTTGCCCCGGAATCAGCCCCCGAACCCGCCCCCGAACCCGCCCCGGAACCCGCCGCAGCCGAGGCGACCGCCCCCCTCGCCGGGCCGATCATCGACACCTGGCGCGTCGCCTCCGATGGTGCCGCGGTCGTCTCGGGCAGCGCTGCGCCGGGCGCGACCGTCTCGGTCGTGGTGGACGACACGGTTGTCGCCAGTGGCGAGGCCACGGGTTCGGGCGATTTTGCCATCCTGTTCACCCTGGCGCCCAACCCCATGCCCAGTTTGATGTGGCTGTCCATGTCGGTGGCGGACCAGCCCCCCGTCCTGTCTGCTCAGATGGTGGCGCTTGGGCCCATCGCGGGACCGACCCTCGCGGCCGTCGCCGAGACCACGCCTGAGACCGAGGTCGCAGCCGCCGATGCTGCCGCGACCGCGGACCCTGCCGCAAATCCTCCCGCTCTTCTGCTGTCCGAGGAAGGCGCTGTGGTCCTGCAGGAACCCTCCCGCCCCGAACTCCCGCTTTCGACCACCGTGATGATCGACACCATAACCTACACGCCCCAGGGCGAAGTTCAGGTCGGCGGACGCGGGGCGGCCGGGTCGGGCCTGCGGATCTATCTCGACAATGCCGAAAAGCTGACCCTGCAGATCCCCGACACGGGCCTGTGGAGCACGACGCTGCCCGACACCGCCCCCGGGGTCTACTCCCTGCGGGTCGATCAACTGGACGCAGCGGGCAAGGTCACCTCGCGCTTCGAGACCCCCTTCAAGCGCGAGACGCTGGAGGCGCTTGCCGAAGTCCAGGGCAAGGCCCCCGAACTGACGACCTCCGAACTGACGACCTCCGAACCGGTGACCTCCGAACTGACGACCTCCGAACCGGCGCTGCAGGAGACCGCCGCCACCGAAGCCCCGGCCCAGCCCGCGATGCCCGAGGACCCCACCGACCCTGCAGCCGACCCGACCGAGATCGCCGCTCTGGACCAGCCCGCTGCCACGCCCCAGACCCCTGATGCCCCGACAGCCGCCCAGGCTGACGCCCCGGCCAACGCTGCGGCCCCGGTAACCGTCACAGTGCAGCCCGGCTTCACTCTCTGGGGTATTGCCCAGGACCGCTACGGCGACGGGGTGATGTACGTTCAGGTTTTCGAGGCGAACAAGGACAAGATCAAGGACCCGAACCTGATCTACCCCGGTCAGGTCTTCTCGGTCCCTGAAACCGCCAGTCCACCCTGAGCCAAGCCCGCGACCTTGTGTGTGCAGGCTGCAAGCACCTCGGGATGGTCCGAACAGCAATCGTTCAGGACATAGGAAATCGTCTGCCCGATCCCGGACGGATCGACGCTGTAAAAGACGTTCCGCGCCACCTTGCGCGACCGCAAGAGACCGGCCTGCTCCAGCGCGGACAGATGGAACGACAGGCGCGGTGCCGCGATGCCCAGGGTCTCGGCGATTTGTCCCGCGGCCATACCGTCATCGCCCTGCGGAGTGAGCAGGCGGATCAGGTCCAGCCGCGTCTCATGCGCAAGTGCCGAAAGGGCGGCGAGGGCTTTACTTCGGTCCATCGTTCAACTATTCAAGAAACCTTGAATTGACATTACCCCAATCACGACCGTCACGCAACGCCGTTGGCGGGCCAGGAAAACCGATGCGCCGCACCACCTCGACTGCCACCTCCTCCGACCAGGGGACCGCCCGCTCCCCCGCCGTGACCACGTTGCGCCGTGTCGCCCCCTATCTCTGGCCCGAAGGGCAGGCCTGGGTGAAACGCCGCGTCATCATTGCGCTGGTTTTCCTGCTTCTGGCCAAGCTTGTGTCGGTCACAACCCCCTATGTCTACAAGCTTGCCGTGGACCGGCTGGGCGGCGTTGCCCCTGATACCGGGATGATCCTGGGCCTTGGGGCCGTGGGTCTGGTCGTCGCCTATGGCCTGGCCCGTCTGGGCGCAGTCGTCTTCGGCGAACTCCGTGACGCCGTCTTCGTCCGCGTCGGCCAGCGCGCCATCCGCCGCCTTGCTATCGAGACCTTCACCCACATCCACCAGCTGTCGCTCC
Source organism: Tabrizicola sp. (assembly GCF_030694085.1). Classification (GTDB taxonomy): domain Bacteria; phylum Pseudomonadota; class Alphaproteobacteria; order Rhodobacterales; family Rhodobacteraceae; genus Tabrizicola. Next base: position 279,554 of record NZ_JAUXZE010000093.1, read on the forward strand.
GCTACCACATCACCCGCAAGACCGGGGGCCTCAGCCGCATCATCGAACGCGGGGTCAAGGGCGTCGACTTCCTTTTGCGCTTCATGCTCTTTTCCATCGGGCCGCTCATCCTGGAACTGACGATGGTCGCGGGTATCTTCGCCTGGGTCTTCGGCTGGCAGTATGCGGCGGTCGTCATCATCACGATCACGCTTTACGTCCTCTTCACCTTCAAGGTGACCGAATGGCGCGTGAAGCTGCGGCGCGAGATGAACGACCAGGACACCGATGCCAACCAGAAGGCCATCGACAGCCTCCTGAACTTCGAAACCGTCAAGTATTTCAACGCCGAACAGCGCGAGGCCGACCGTTATGACGGGGCCATGCGCCAGTATGAAACCGCTGCGGTCAAGACCGGCTTGTCGCTGTCTTTCCTGAACATGGGCCAGGCCACGCTGATCACCACCGGCCTTGTCATCGTCATGGCGATGAGCGCCCTTGGCGTGCAGGCTGGCACGCTGACCGTGGGCGATTTCGTGATGGTCAACGCTTACATGATCCAGATCACCATGCCCTTGAACTTCCTTGGCACTGTCTACCGAGAGATCCGCCAGGCGCTGGTCGACATGGGCGAAATGTTCGGGCTTCTCGGCCAGCCCGCCGAAATCATCGATGCACCCGACGCCAAGCCCCTGCTCGTCAGCGCAGGCGAGATCACCTTTGACGACGTCCACTTCGGCTATGAACCGACGCGCGAGATCCTGAAGGGCGTCTCCTTCACTTTGAAACCTGGTCAGAAACTGGCTCTCGTCGGCCATTCGGGCAGCGGCAAGTCCACCATCGGGCGGCTTCTCTTCCGCTTTTACGACGTGACCTCGGGCGCTGTGCGGATCGACGGGCAGGACCTGCGCGACGTGACGCAGTCCTCGCTTCACGCAAGCATCGGCGTCGTGCCGCAGGATACCGTCCTTTTCAACGACACGATCCGCTACAACATCGCCTACGGCAAAGCCAATGCCACCGAGGCCGAGATTGTTGCCGCCGCGCGCGCAGCGCGCATCCACGACTTCGTGACCCGACTGCCCGAAGGCTATGAAACCAAGGTCGGTGAGCGTGGGCTGAAGCTTTCGGGCGGCGAAAAGCAGCGCGTCGGCATCGCCCGGACGCTGCTGAAGAACCCGCCGATCCTGATCCTGGACGAGGCGACCAGTGCGCTTGACACCCAGACCGAACGCTCGATCCAGGAAAGCCTGGCTGAGATGGGGCAGGGTCGCAGCGTCATCACCATCGCGCACCGGCTGTCCACCATCGCCGACGCCGACCAGATCCTGGTGCTGGACGAAGGCCGTGTCATCGAACGCGGCACGCATGATGCGCTTCTGGACCTTGGCGGCGTCTACTTTGCCATGTGGCAAAGACAGGTCATGGAAGGCGAAATCGAGATCGAGGACGGGGTACTGGATCCGACCCAGGACCAGCCCCCGGTCGCGCGCCTGGCAGCCGGGTCCTGATTGCTCTCGCTGCCGTGAAGCCCGCCACATGACAGGCTTTTTCCTTTGACCATCCGGTCAGGCTTCCCCATTCTGCCGGCACCCGATGGGAGTGGGCGATGCTGTTCCGGCGTATCGGACTGGTTCTTTTGCTCTGGCTTTGCGGCCTGACCGCCGCGCTGGCCGACAAGCGCGTGGCGCTCCTGATTGCGGCCGACGATTACCGCAACATCCGTCCCCTCGCGAACCCCGCCAATGACGCCCGCGCGCTGGAAGCGGTGCTGGAGAAGCTCGACTTCCAGGTCTTCATCGAGACGAACCGCGACCTGAAGCGCACCCGCCGCGCGCTGGAGGATTTCAAGGAAGATGCTGCAGGGGCCGACGTGGCACTCCTGTTCTTCGCCGGGCATGGCGTCGCCATCGATGGGGTGAACTACCTTCTGCCCACCGACGCCGATGCCTCTTCGGCTGAACGGCTTGCCGCCACATCTCTGCCCTTGGCCGAAGCGCAAGCGGCCATCCAGTCCGTAGCCCCGGTCGCCATCATCCTCCTCGACGCCTGCCGCGACGACCCGTTCTCTGGCGGCGGCACCGAAGGCCGGGGCGCCGCCGCGCTGGACGACGACCCGCCCACCGCGCCCAGGCCGAAACCCGGCCTCGGCCGGATCGGTCGCGCCGACGGTGTCCTCTTCGCTTTTGCCGCCGCGCCGGGGGAAACGGCCTCGGACGGCGACGGCCAGAACTCGCCCTTCACCTCGGCCCTGGTCCGCCACTTTGCCACCGCCGGGGTGGAACTGCGCACTGCCCTTACCCTTGTCCAGCAGGACGTCTACGACCGCAGCCGTGGCAAGCAGCTTCCCTATATCGAATCCGGCCTGCCCGAGCTGGTCTTCATCACCGGCCAGGGCGCGCTACCCGAACGCGACCAGCTTCTGATCGCGATGGCGAGCCTCACCCCCGACATCCGGGCCGAGGTCGAAACCCTTGCGACCGCCCGCAACCTGCCCCTCGCGCCCCTCTACGCTGCCCTGCTTTCTGCCGACCTCGAACGCCAGACTCCCGAGGAACGCGCCGCCATGCTGACCGAGGCGGCGCAGTCCTATGAAAAATTCCAGTCCGAGTTGCAGAAGTTCCAGTCCGACGACCCCCGCGTCGCCGCCCTGCGCGCCCAGGCCGAAGAACAGTTGACCCTGGGTGCCTTCGACGCCGCCCGGTCGCTGCTGACGGATGCCGCCCAGATCGACGCCACCGCGCGGACCACGATCAAGGAAACCTACCTCTCCCGCACCCTGTCCGAAGCTGCGACCCACATGCTGAACGCCAACGCGGCCCGGACCGACCTGCGCTACGACCTTGCCATATCCGACCTCACGAAAGCCGCAGCCCTTTACGCCGAGGTGGCCGACCAGGGCATCGACCGCGACGCGCAGTTCTCTTACACCACGGCCCTGACCAGCCTGGGCGAGTTGCACCTCGTCGCCGGCAACACCGAAGCCGCCTGGTCCGCCTACAGCGCCCGCGCGACCTTCGCGCAGACAAGGGTCGAGTCTGATCCCACCGACGTCGACTGGGTGCGGGAACTGGTCTGGTCGCTGAATGATCTTGGCAGCGTGCTCCAGCAGCAGGGCTACCTCAGAGAAGCCGAAACCGCCTATTCCAGCGCGCTTGAATTTTCCCAGTGGCAAGCCGACCAGCGCCCCGACGACGTCGACCTGATGCGCGACCGCCAGGTGGCGGTGAACCGCGTCGGATCGATCCGCCTGGCCCGCCGCAACGGCCAGGGCGCGCTTGACGCCCATGTCGAGGCGCTGGGGATTGCCCAGACCCTGCTCGACAGCGACCCGACCAATGTCACCTACCGAATGGACATCTCCTACACCCAGGAACGGATCGGCGACGCCAAGCTTGACCTTGGCGACAAAGAGGGCGCGAAAGCCGCCTTCGAGACCGCGCTTGCCATCTCCGAGGCCCTGGTGGCCGACTATCCCGGCGACACCGTGATCCGCCGGAACCTGTCGGTCAGCTACGAACGCATCGGTGATATGCTGGTCGATGAAGGCGACTACCCTGCCGCGCTGGACACCTACGGCAAGGCGCTGACCATCCGCGAGGAACTGGCCGCGCTCGACCCCGACAACAAGCCGCGGCAGCGCGACCTTGCCATCAACTTCGACCGCATTGGCGATACGCAGCGTTTCATCGGCGACACGGATTCGGCATTGCTGGCGCATCAGGCGGCCCTGTCGATCCGGCAGAACCTGGCGGCGCTTGATCCGACAAACATGGTCTGGCAGCAGGATCTGCTCGTCAGCCTTGACCGGATGGGCGACCTGCATTTCGGGGCGAACGACTTCGTTGCGGCCCTTGATGCGCAAGAAACGGCACGTGCCATCGCCGAGAGCATTGTCGCGCTCAGCCCCGACGATCCGACCCGGCAGGCCGACCTTGGCCTTGCTCTGCAAAAGATCGCGGACATCAAGGCCGCGATGGGCGACAGTGCCGGCGCCCGCGACATGCTGCAATCTGCCCTGACATTGCGCCTTGCCGTCGCCGATGCCGACCCGCTGCCCCGGCTCCAGCGCGATGCTGCCCTCTCCCTGATTGCGATGGCCGAACTGGACCTGGCGGACGGCAACCCCGCCGCCGCCGAGCCGCTGATCGCCGACGCGGTCGGGCGCCAGACCCTGCTGGCGGGCGCGGCTCCGGGTGACACGCTGGCCTTGCGCGACCTTTCCATCGCCCAGAACATCCACGCCTCGACCCTGATGCAGCTTGGCCGCAACAGCGAGGCGGTTTCGGTGGCAACGGCCTCGCTGGAAACCGCCGACCGGCTTTTGCAACTGGGACCAGAGGTGCCGGACCACATGCATGACAGGCTGGTGACCCTGAACCGGCTGGGCGATGCGCAGGTGGCCCTTGGCGACAACCTTGCCGCAGTACGGTCCTTCAAGGCGATGGTCGACCAGGGCAATCGGCTTCTCGATGTCGATCCCTACAGCACCGCTTGGGCCAATGATCTGGCGCTGGCGCTGGACCGGCTTGGCAATGCGCAAAGCGCCACGGGAGACGTGGCCGCCGCGCTGAAAAGCCACCAGGACGCGCTGGCGTTGCGCGACTGGCTGGTGGCGCAGGACCCGTCCAATCCGCTCTGGTATCGCAACCTTGCGCTCAGCCACGCCAATGTCGCAACGGCGCTGTCCGACCGCGACGACTTTGATACCGCGCTTGTGCATCAGGAGGATTCCCTGCGCATCATGCGCGATCTTGCCGCCGCCTACCCGGACGATCCCTGGTACAGGATCGACGTCGTCCGCGCGCTGGACCAGACGGCCGTCCTTCTGCAGGACCCAGCAGCCCAGAACCGCGAGGCGCTGGCGATCCTGGAAGAGATGCAGGCCACCGGCAGCTTGCCGCAGGGCTATGACGGCTGGATCGCCGGGTTCCGCAAGGCGTTGGGCTTGCCTACGGACTTCTGACCGCCAACGCGGCGGGGCAGGGCTTGGCAATGTGCGGGCTTTGCCTGTAAGACGGGGCAAACGACAGCAGAGGCAACGGCGTTGAGCAATCCCGACAGCTTCATCGAAGAAGTCACCGAAGAGGTGCGCCGCGACCGGTTGTTCCGGCTCTTCCGCCAATATGGCTGGGTCGGTGTGGTCATCATCCTGGGCCTCGTCGGCGGCACCGCCTGGACCGAATGGTCGACCGCACGCGACGCCGCCAGGGCCGAAGCTTTCGGCGATGCCCTGATCGACGCGCTTGACCAGGGCACACCCGAGGAACGCCGCGAGGCGCTGGCTGCCGTTCCTTCGGATACCGGGCAGACTGCGATACTGCAGCTTATCCTTGCCTCCGACCCTGACGAGGACAAGGCCACGACACTTGCTGCTCTGGACAAGGTGGCAGCGGATGCAACGCTTGCCATTCCCTACCGCGACCTCGCGACGCTGCGCCGCGTGCTGGTGGCCGGGGCCGACCAGCCTCTTGCCGAACGGCGGACTGCCCTGCAAAGCATCGCCGCTCCGGGCCGCCCCTACCGCGCGCTGGCCGAGGAACAGTTGGCTTACCTTCTTATCGAAGAGGGAAAGCCGGACGAGGCGATCACCGCCCTGACCACCCTGATGCAGGATCAAGAGGCTTCGGCCTCGCTCCGCGCGCGGCTGGCTCAGGTCGTCACTGCGCTTGGTGGCACCTTGCCCGAAACCGCGGGCGGCTGAGGCGGGTTATGGAAAGATCGGAAAGGTCGATTCAGGTGGCAGGCATGAAGGTCAGACGGATGGGCGGCAGGCTGGTGACCGGGATCGGTCTTCTGGCGCTGCTGGCGGGCTGCGGTCAGCGCGAAGTGATCCTCTCCGGCGAACGCTTCCCGGTTCGCGCCGACCTTGAGGCCTCTGTCCCGGTCGAAGGCCAACCCGCCCCGACCGCCCCTGCCGCGCCCGAGAATCAAAGCGTCGCCATTTCGCTGGGACCGCAGACCGGCGGCGACTGGACGCACCGCGCCGGCAACGCCCGCCACCTGATGCCGCACGCCGCTCTGTCGGCCACGCCGCAGCGCGTCTGGTCGGCCAACATAGGCTCCGGCTCCAGCCGCAAGAATCGCATCTCCGCCGCCCCCGTCGTCGCCGACGGCCGCATCTTCACCATCGACGCCGGGACCGGCGTGACTGCCACCGCTACCAACGGCGCGACGCTCTGGTCCACCGACCTCACCGCCAGCTTCGACAAAAGCGGCGGCCAATCCTCGGGCGGTCTTGCCACCGCGAACGGCCGGCTCTACGCCACCACCGGCTACGGAGAACTCGTCGCCCTCGACGCGGCTTCCGGTGCCGTGATCTGGCGCCAGCGCGTCGACGCGCCGATCAGCGGCGCCCCGGCCACTGATGGCCAGACCGTCTATGTCTCGGGCCGCGACGGGTCTGCCTGGGCGATCAGTGCCGCGGACGGCAAGGTGATCTGGCAGGTCGTCGGCACTCCCGGCAAGACGGCCTACGTCGGCACGGCCGCCCCAACTGTGGGCGACCGCGCGGTGATCTTCCCCTCGGCCGCCGGGGACCTCATGGCCGTCCTCAAGATCGGCGGCGGCACAAAGGTCTGGCAATCCTCGCTGGCCGGCAAACGCCTTGGCCGCGCCTACGCCCTGACCGCCGACGTCACCGGCGACGCCGTCATCGCCGGCAAGACGCTTTTCGCCGGCACCGGCAATGGCCGTACCGTCGCCATGTCCGCCTCGTCGGGCGAACGCATCTGGTCCGCTGGCGAAGGTGCCCTTGGCCCCGTCGCTGTCGCGGGAGGCTCGCTCTTTCTGGTCAACGACGAAGCCAGGCTCGTCCGCCTTGATGCCGCAACGGGCGAAGTGATCTGGTCCGTCGAGATGCCCTACTTCACCAACGACAAACCCAAGCGCCGCAAGGGGATATTCGCCCATTACGGACCCGTCCTGGCCGGGGGCCGCATCATGGTCGTCTCCTCTGACGGTCTGCTTCGCGCCTTCGATCCGACCGATGGCACCCTCACCTACACCGCCGAAATCCCCGGCGGGGCCGCAGCACAACCCGCCGTCGCGGGCGGCACGCTCTATGTCGTCGGCGGCAACGGGCAACTTCACGCTTTCCGCTAAGGCCCATCCCGTGTATGGCAACCGCTTCGCCATTGCCGGACCAAGACCATGACCTTCACGCTCGCCATAGTGGGCCGCCCCAATGTGGGCAAGTCGACGCTCTTCAACCGCCTCGTGGGCCGCAAGCTTGCGCTGGTCGACGACCAGCCGGGCGTGACCCGCGACCTGCGCGAGGGCGACGCCAAGCTTTTCGACATGCGCTTCACCGTGATCGACACGGCAGGGCTGGAAGAAGTCACCGACAACAGCTTGCAGGGCCGCATGCGCCGCCTGACCGAGCGCGCGGTCGAAATGGCCGACGCCTGCCTCTTCGTCATTGACGGCCGGGTTGGCGTCACCCCCACAGATGAAGTCTTCGCCGACATCCTGCGCAAGAAGAACGCGCGCGTGTTCCTTGCGGTGAACAAGGCCGAGGGCAAGGCCGGAGATTCCGGCGCTTTGGAGGCTTACTCGCTTGGCCTTGGCGAACCGATCCGCATCTCCGCCGAACATGGCGAGGGGATGGACGACCTCTACCGCGAACTGAAACCCCTCGAAGGCGAATTCGCCGAGCGTGAGGCCGAAAACGCCCCCGAAGTCGACATCGACCTCTCCGAAGCCGACGCCGAACTGGAAGCGGATGAGACCGCCCACTACCCGACCGTCAAGAAGCCCTTGCAGATCGCGGTCATCGGCCGCCCGAACGCCGGAAAATCGACGCTGATCAACAAGATCCTCGGCTACGACCGCCTGCTGACGGGGCCCGAGGCGGGGATCACCCGCGACGCCATTTCGGTCCGTGCCGAATGGCAGGGCACCCCGATCCGCATCTTTGACACTGCAGGCATGCGCAAGAAGGCCCGGATCACCGAAAAACTGGAAAAGCTTTCCGTCTCCGACGGCATCCGCGCCGTGCGCTTTGCCGAAGTGGTCGTCGTTCTCCTCGACGTTGAAATCCCGTTCGAAGTGCAGGATCTCCGCATCGCCGACTTCGCCGAAACTGAAGGCCGGGCCGTCGTGGTCGCGGTGAACAAATGGGACCTGGAAGACGACAAGCAGGAAAAGCTGGCCGAGCTGAAGGAGATGTTTGACCGTCTGCTGCCGCAGCTGCGTGGTGCGCCGCTGATCACCGTCAGCGCCAAGACAGGCAGGGGCCTTGACCGGCTGCATGACGCGATCCGCAAGGCGCATGACGTCTGGAACCGCCGCATCCCCACGGCCAAGCTCAACTCCTGGCTTGGTGCGATGACCGAGGCACACCCCCCGCCGGCCCCCGGCGGCCACCGGATCAAGCTGCGCTACATGACGCAGGCCAAGACCAGGCCGCCGGGTTTCATGATCAAGTGCTCACGCCCCGACGAACTCCCGGAGAGCTACCGGCGCTATCTGGTCAACGGCCTCCGCGACCACTTCGACATGCCCGGCACGCCGATCCGACTTTTCTTGCGCTCACAGGGCAACGAGAACCCGTGGAAGGACCGTAAGTTCCACACGCCCTCGCGACTGAGAAAGCACAAGGAAAAGAACACCGGGCAGTAACGGAGCGCGCAAAAGTTTTCGAAAACTTTTGCAAATTCCTTCGAAGGAATTTGGCCCCGATTACCCCCGGCGCCAGAACCACGCCGCCGCCGCAAGCACCACGGCGCCGATACCGAGTGCCGCCCAGGCCACATAGGTCCCTGCGCCCCAGTTCGCCACCGCGACGCCCACCAGCGCCCAGGCCACCGTCAGGGTGTAGACCGGCATCCGGGGCCTGCGCGACTGGATCAGCGGCGTCAGGATCAGCACCACGCCCAGCATGTCATAGGCCGCTTCCTCATTGCCGGTATAGCCGTATCCTGCGAGCAGGATCCCCGTCGATACCAGTGAAGCCGCCGTCAGCCACCCCGCGAAAATCGCCAGCGGTGCGGACAGAAGCCAGCGGTCCGGCTCGGTCGGGGCCTTGAGGAAGGCCAGGATCGCTGCGCCGGCCATCACCAGGATCACCGCAGTTGCCCAGACCGGGCTCGCTCCGGCAATCGCCAGCCACACCGTGCCCAGCACCAGCGACACCGTCAGCGCGGGCCGCACCCGCGCCCAGGCCGGGTCGTCAGGCCGCTTCCACAGCCCAAACCCCGCGTGAAGGATGAGCCACAGATAGATCACCGACCAGATGGAAAAGGCATATCCCGCAGGTTGGATCGCCGGGCGCAGGATCTCGACCGGAAACTGGCCGGACCGGTATCCCGTGAAGGGGGGTGTGATGAAAGGGGCCACGGCGAAAGCGATGGTGGCAAGCAACAGGATCAGCGCAAGCGGTCGGGACATTCCGGCCTCCAATAAAAACAACAGGGTAGGGGGAACCCGTCCCTCCTCGGCCGGTTCCTGCGTCAGACCAGCACACCGTCCGCCGTGATCCGGGTCTTGCCGCCAAGATAGGGCACCAGCGCCGCTGGCAAGGTCACGCTGCCATCGGCCTCTTGCCCGTTCTCCAGGACCGCGATCAGGCAGCGCCCCACCGCCAGGCCCGAGCCGTTCAGCGTCGCCACGAATTCGGGCTTGCCGCCCGCCGGTCGATAGCGCGCATTCATCCGCCGCGCCTGGAATTGCCCGCAGGTCGACACCGAGCTGATCTCGCGGAACGTGTTCTGCCCCGGCAGCCAGACCTCCAAGTCATGCGTCTTCTGCGCGCCGAATCCCATGTCGCCGGTGCACAGCACGATGGTCCTATAGGGCAGCCCCAGCCGCTCCAGCACCGCCTCGGCGCATTTCGTCATGCGCTCGTGTTCCGCCAGCGCGGTTTCCGGCGTGCAGATCGTCACCATCTCGACCTTCTCGAACTGGTGCTGGCGCAGCATCCCTGTCGTATCCTTGCCCGCGCTTCCCGCTTCGGACCGGAAGCAATGTGTGTGCGCCGTCATCCGCAGGGGCAGGGCGGCCTCGTCCAGAATGTCGCCCGCGACCGAGTTGGTCAGCGTCACCTCGGACGTCGGGATCAGCCACCAGCCGTTGGTGGTCTGATAGCTGTCCTCGGCGAACTTCGGCAGCTGGTTGGTGCCATACATGGCGTCTTCCTTGACCAGGACCGGGGTCCAGGTCTCGGCCAGCCCATGTTCGGAGGTGTGCAGATCCAGCATGAACTGCGCCAAGGCCCGATGCACCCGCGCCACCGCGCCACGCAACACGACAAAGCGGCTGCCGGAAAGCTTGGCCGCCGTCTGAAAGTCCAACCCGTCCCTTGCCGCAGGAATATCGAAATGTTCCAATGGCTTGAAGTCCATGAAGCGCGGCGAACCCCAGCGCCGGATCTCCACATTCCCGCTTTCGTCCGGTCCCTCGGGCACCTCGTCCAGCGGCAGGTTGGCGATCCGCATCAGCGCATCGCGCAGCCGCGCATCCTCGGCCCCGGCCTCCTCGGTCAGCCGCGCGCCCTCGGCCTTCTTCTCGGCCACCAGCGCCCGCAGCCGCTCGAACTCGGCAGTGTCCCCGCGCGCCTTCGCGGCACCCACATCCTTCGATGCCACATTCTGCGCCGCCGCTGCGGTTTCCGCGGCCAGGATCTTCGCCCGCCGCGCCTCGTCCATCGCCAGCAGTTCCCCCGACATCGGCGCCAACCCCCGACGCGACAGGGCCGCATCGAAGGCGGCCGGGTTCTCGCGGATGAAGCGTATGTCGTGCATGGCGGACCTCAGTGGAATGGTACGCCGGCGCTTATGCCCGATATCGCGGCAGGGTGGAAGCCGTCGCCCCACACGGTAACCGCGTCCCCCCTCTGGCAAAGCGCCGCGAAAGGCCTTACATCAGCCGACAATCTCGAAGGTGGGCGGCAAGACCGACCCTCCGACCCCGCAGGAAAGGATGCCCATGTTCGTCACGCCCGCTTTTGCCCAGGACGCCGCAGCCGCGCCCGGAGGCGCCGCCGTCTTCGCGCAGTTCCTGCCGATCATTCTGATCTTCGTGATCTTCTACTTCCTGCTGATCCGTCCGCAGCAGAAGAAGATGAAGGAACACCGCGCGATGGTCGAAGCCCTGCGCCGGGGCGACCAGGTCGTGACCTCGGGCGGCATCGTCGCCAAGGTCTCCAAGGTCCAGGACGACGGCATGGTCGAGGTCGAGATCGCCGATGGCGTCAAGGTCAAGGTCCTCAAGCACACCATCACGACCGTGCTGAACAAGACCGAACCGGCGGCGAACTAGGTCTCGCATCATGGAACCGATGGCGCTGTGGAAGCGCGTGCTCATCCTGCTCGTCTGTGGCTGGGGCCTCATTGCCGCCACTCCGAATCTTTTCTACACCCAGGTCGAGCGCCACAATGACGCCGCAGCCGCCATCGAGGCCGCCGGAGGAACCGCAACCCCCGAACAGGCGGATGCCCTGGCCGAATGGCCTGGTTTCCTGCCCTCGGCGCTGATGAACCTGGGCCTCGATCTTCGGGGCGGGGCGCATCTTCTGGCCGAGGTCAAGGTCGAAGACGTCTACAAGACCCGCATGGACGGCCTCTGGCCCGAGGTCCGCGACACCCTCCGCGACCTGCGCGACCAGGTCGGCGCCGTCCGCCGCGCGCCCTCGCCCGATGACGTGCTGCGGGTGACGATCTCGAATCCTGAAGGGCTGCCCGCCGCACTCGACGCCGTCCGCGCCCTCGGCTCCAGCGTGATAACCCTGACCGGGATCGGCGAAAGTACCATCGACGTCACGTCCGAAGGCAACGACATCGTCGTTCAGCTTTCAGCGGCCGAAAAGCAGGCCACCGACGGGCGCACGATCCAGCAATCTCTGGAAATCATCCGCCGCCGCGTCGACGAGGCCGGGACCCGCGAACCCACCATCCAGCGCCAGGGCGAGGATCGTATCCTGATCCAGGTTCCGGGCATCGGCTCGGCGCAAGAATTGAAGGCCCTGATCGGCCAGACCGCCCAGCTGACCTTCAACGCCGTGATCAGCCGCACCACGAACGCTGCCGCCGACCCGGGTCCGCGCAATCTTCTCTTGCCCTCGATGGACGAAGCGGGTGTCTACTATATCGTCGAACAGACGCCCGTCGTCTCGGGCGAGGATCTGGTGGATGCCCAGCCCTCCTTCGACCAGAACGGCCAGCCCGCCGTCAGCTTCCGCTTCGACTCGACCGGAGCGCGTGCCTTCGGCGACTACACCGCCGCCAACATAGGCGCCCCTTTCGCCATCATTCTGGATGACGAGGTGATCTCGGCCCCGGTCATTCAAAGCCACATCCCCGGCGGCTCGGGCATCATCACCGGCAACTTCGACCTCGAAGAATCGACCCGTCTCGCCGTGCTTCTGCGCGCCGGTGCGCTTCCGGCCGCGATGACGTTCCTCGAAGAACGCACCATCGGCCCTGAACTTGGACAGGATTCGATCGACGCGGGAAAGATCGCCGCGATGGTCGCCGGCGGTGCGGTCGTCGTGTACATGCTCCTGTCCTACGGCCTGTTCGGCCTCTTCGCCAACATTGCGCTGATCATCAACATGGCCCTGATCTTCGCCGTCCTGTCGACGATTGGCGGAACCCTGACCCTGCCGGGGATCGCGGGCATCGTCCTGACCATCGGGATGGCGGTCGACGCCAACGTGCTGGTCTTTGAACGCATCCGCGAGGAATTGCGCACGAACAAGAACCCGGGACGGTCCATCGCGCTTGGCTACGAACGGGCGCGCAGCGCGATCATCGACGCCAACATCACCACCTTCATCACCGCCGTCGTGCTATTCCTTGTCGGGGCAGGCCCGGTGCGCGGTTTTGCGATCACGCTGGGAATCGGGATCATCACCTCGGTCTTCACGGCCATCTTCGTAACTCGTGTCTTCGTCGAGCTTTGGTACCAAAGCCGCAAGCCTGCGACTGTCGTCGTCTAGGGGAAAAGAACAATGGCCTTCCGTTTCCGTGTCGTTCCCGAAAAGACCAACTTCGATTTCTTCCGCGCCCAGTGGCTGACCTTCGGCGGCTCGATGATGCTGACGGTGGTGGCCATCGTCGCCTGGATGGTGATGGGATTGAACTTCGGCATCGACTTCCGTGGCGGCACCACCATCCGCACCGAGGCCGTTGAACCCGTCGATGTCGGTGCCTACCGTGAGGCGCTCTCCGGGCTGGAAGTTGGCGATGTCGCCATAACCGAGGTCTTCGACCCCAGCTTCGCCGATAACCAGCATGTCGCCCAGATCCGCATCGCTCCGCTCGACGGTCAGGAATCGGTGACTGAAGATACGATCCTTGCCGTGGAACAGCGGCTCAAGGAAATCGCGCCGTCGATCACCTTCCCATCCGTCGAGTCGGTCGGACCCAAGGTCTCGGGCGAGCTGATCTGGAAAGCCGTGATCGCGATGGTCGCGGCCTCCTTCTGCATCATGCTTTACATCTGGTTGCGGTTCGAATGGCAGTACGCGCTCGGTGGCATCATCGCGCTGATCCACGACATCTTCATCACCATCGGGATCTTCGCGATCTTCCAGATCAAGTTCGACCTGACGATCGTGGCGGCCTTGCTGACCATCCTCGGCTATTCGATCAACGACACGGTGGTTGTCTTCGACCGCCTGCGCGAGAACCTGCAGAAGTACAAGGCAATGCCGCTGAAGGACGTGATGAACCTCTCGGTGAACGAGACGCTCAGCCGCACCATCATGACCTCGGGCACCACGCTGATTGCGCTCGGGGCGATGCTGGTCCTGGGCGGGGACGTGATCCGCGGCTTTACCTTCGCGATCTTCATGGGTGTCATCCTGGGCACCTATTCCTCGGTCTTCGTCGCCAAGAACCTGGTACTGTTCATCGGGCTGGACCGTGGCGACAAGCCGAAGAAGTCCGACAAGAGTGAATTTGCCAACGTCGACGCCTGATCCGATGCGCCTGACCGAAGTCACCTACGGTAACGCGAAAGCAATCGAGGGATACGGCCCCGGCTTCTTCCGCGTGGCCGGCCACGTCCTGCGCGGCCCCTGCCTGATCACCCCCTGGGACGCCGGTCCCTGGGGCGGGTTCGAGGATACCGCAGCACCCCTCAGCCTGGCGGACAAGATCGACGTTCTCTTCGTCGGCACCGGCACCGGCATCGCTCATGTGCCCGGCGCCTTCCGTGCCGCGCTGGAAGGGCAGGGGATCGGGGTCGAGGTCATGGCCTCCCCCACCGCCGCCCGCACCTACAATGTCCTCCTCGGCGAAGGCCGCCGCGTCGCCGTGGCCTTGCTGCCGGTCGACTAGGCCCCCCCTACGCAAGATCGGCACCGGGCTAGTGACAGGCCCGGCTGCTCCCGCTTTCATCTTTGCCCAAATATCCCCGCCGGAGGCATCCGACAGATCATTCGGGCAGACCGACAGGGGGCGACCGCCAATCCGGCAGTTCTGAGCAGAGCTTGGTTAAACAGGTCTGAACGCCCACAGCCAAGGGCTTGAAATTGCAGCGGTGTCCAGACCCGTCCTGCGTGGACAGCCCTTATCCCGCCGCGATCTGCCTGGCCTTCTGAACCAGCACTTCCGCCTGCCGGATCGAAGCATAGTCGATCAGCCGCCCGTCCAGCGAGACGGCTCCCTTGCCCTCGGCCGCCGCCTGCTCCATCGCCGCCAGGATCCGCTGCGCCCGCGTGACCTCGGCCTCCGAAGGGCTCATCACTTCGTTCGCCAGCGCGATCTGCGACGGATGGATCGCCCATTTCCCCTCGCAGCCCAGCACCGCCGCCCGCTTCGCTGCTGCCCGGTAGCCATCGGGGTCCGAAAAGTCGCCGAACGGCCCATCCACCGGCCGCAGCCCGTTCGCCCGCGCTGCCACCACCATCCGGGCCAGCGCATAATGCCACATATCGCCCCAGTGGACCGCGCGGGAGCCATCTTCCAGGGTGTCGGTCAGCACCGAATAATCCGGGTTCACCCCGCCGATGATCGTCGTCCGCGCGCGCGTGGAGGCCGCATAATCCGCCACCCCGAAGTGCAGGCTTTCATTCCGCTTCGACGCCCCCGCGATCTCGGTGACGTTCTGCATACCCAGCGCGGTCTCGATGATATGCTCGAACCCGATCCGCTTCTTCAGACCCTTCGCGTCCTCGATCTGGGTGACCATCATGTCGACCGCATAGACATCGGCTGCCGTCCCGACCTTCGGGATCATGATCAGGTCCAGCCGCTCGCCGGCCTGCTCCACGACATCCACCACGTCGCGGTACATGAAATGCGTGTCCAGCCCGTTGATCCGCACCGACATGGTCTTCTTGCCCCAGTCGAGCTCATTCAGCGCCTTGATGATGTTCTTGCGTGCCTGCGCCTTGTCGTCCGGCGCGACAGCGTCTTCGAGGTCGAGAAAGATCACATCCGCGTCCGACGCGGCGGCCTTCTCGAACATCTGGGGGGCGCTGCCCGGAACGGCCAGCTCGCTGCGGTTCAGGCGCGCGGGCGCCTGTGTGATGACGTGGAAAGACATGTTGGGCTCCTAAGTCAGGAGCTGCACCCACTCTACGCATCGGCGAAGCAAGCCCACTTCGTCAAGCCGGAAAATGCACACCTACATCTCTCCGCGCGACGCCCGGTTGGAATAATAGAACGCAATCGCCTGCGCGCGGTTCTTGACGGACAATTTCTCGAACAGGTTCGACAGGTGAAACTTTACCGTATTCGCGCTGATTTCCAGGTCCCGGGCGAGCTCCCGGTTGGTCAGCCCCTTCGACAGTGCTTCCAACAAAGTCCGCTCCCTTGGCGACAGCGATTCAATCGGGTCCTGCTTCAACCCTCGAACGTCCAGGAAGGGGAACACCATCTGCCCCTTCGCCACCGCCGCACAGGTCTCCAACAGCCGCTCCACCGATTCGGAGCGTGAGACGAACCCCGCCGCCCCCGCCGCCATCGCTTTCCTGGGGATGTCCCCGGTGTCTTCGGCATAGACCACCAGACGCGGCGCATTTGCCTGGGTGCGCAAAACATCGATCAGCCGCGCGCCGCCCAAGGCTGGCAGGTTCCAGTCGATCACCCCAACCTGCACCGGCATCCGCATGGCCATGCCCAGGAACCCCTCGGCCGTGGCCGCCGTGGCCACCAAAGAGAATCGGCGATCCTTCTCGAAGATTTCCGACATGGCTGCCAGCATCAGGGGGTTCGCGTCCGCCAACATCAGCGTTACCGCTACCATCTTCTGCTCGTCATCCCAAAGGGCCATAAGATGCTCCTGACCCTACCCACTCGGGTAGGTAGTTTCGGTATACCGCCGCATATCAACCGCTTCAGGTAGGGGTAAACCCACCCAAATAGATATCCATTGGCAGGATATACGACTGTTGCGGGATTTGTCGACTGCCGCTTTCCTATGCGTAAGGACCAACGTCCAGGCAGACCCCGCGACACTTTCTTCCGCTGCACCCGGAAGCGTCGCCGGTCCCGCCCAGATGACGGTCCAAACGCCACAGGCCTTGGGAGGGGCGCCGCATGACCGACACCGAACTTTTCCCGCAACTTGTCATCCCCGAGACTTTGGCCGCTGGCCCCGGTCCCGGCAACACCGACGCGCGGGTTCTGGCAAGCTTCGCCAATGCGGGTCTGGCCGATCACATGCAGGCCGACGTCCTGCGTGGGATGATCGAATCTAAGCACATGCTGCGCCAAGTCTGGGGCACCACGAACACCTACACCTTTGGCGTCGCCGGGACGGGCTGGAGCGGCCTTGACGCCCTTTTCTCCGCGATCCTGCCAGGCGACACGGTGGTCTGCTTCGTGAACGGCACCTTTTCCGGCATCGACGCCCTGACCGTCCGCACCCGCGCCGCAACCCGTGAGGACCTGAAGGCCAACGCGCTGGACCCCAAGCCCGCGAACGTGACCGTCATCCAGGTCCCGCACGGCCAGTCGGTCACTGCCGAGATCATCGAACAGGCGCTGGCCCAGCACAAACCCACCTGGGCCACGATGGCGCATTGGGAAACCGGCTCGGGCCGGATCAACGACATCCAGGGCTTCTCGGACGCCTGCCTCAAGCACAACGTCATGGGCCTTGTCGACGCCGTCTCCTCCCTCGGGATCGAGGACTTCTCCATCGATGACTTCCCCGGTGTCGTCGGCTGGGCCTCATGCCCGCAGAAGGGCGTCCTTTGTCTGCCCCTGACCTACGCCCCGGTCAGCTTCACCGACCGCTACATCGCCCATCTGCGCGAAAACGGCTGCTACACCTTCGTCCACAACCCGATCTTCGAGGCCCGCCACTGGGGCATCGTCGACGGCAAGGACGTGGCCGCAGGCACCTATCACCGCACCCATTCCGGCTATGCCGTCGCCGCCTTCCACGAGGCGCTGCGCATCAACCTTCAGCACGGCCGCGCCCAGAAGGCCGCGGACTATGCTCACCACGAGGCCGCCCTGCGCGCCGCTGTGCAGGCCCTGGGGTGTGAGGTCACGTCCAACATGACCAGCCTCGTCGTCCTGAACCTGCCCGGCGCGCTTGCCGGCCGCGAGAAGGAACTGGTGGCATCGGCCCGCTCCAAGGGCTTCGGCATCTGGCCGACGCTGTCGGAACCCGTTCAGGTCCGCATCGGCATCCTGAATCAACTCTCTGAGGCCGCGATCACCGAGATCGTGACCCGCTTTGCCGCCGAGATGAACGCGATGGGCGCGAATGTCGATGTGGGCCTGGCGCTGCAAGCGCTGGAATCCCACTACGCCGCCGCCCTCGCCGCCGAATAACGGGAGGAACCAATGGACATCCACGAATACCAGGCCAAGGAAATCCTTGCCAAATTCGGCGTCGCCGTGCCTGCGGGCGCGCTCGCCTACAGCCCCGAACAGGCGGCCTACCGGGCGCGCGAACTCGGGGGCGACCGCTGGATCGTCAAGGCCCAGGTCCATGCCGGGGGCCGCGGCAAGGCGGGGGGCGTGAAGCTCTGCAATTCCGAACATGACATCCACGAAGCGACCGAAGGCATGTTCGGCCGCAAGATCGTGACGCACCAGACCGGCGCCGAGGGCAAGGGCATCTACCGCGTCTACGTCGAGGCCGCCGTCGCCTTCAACCGCGAGATCTACCTTGGCTTCGTCCTCGACCGTTCGTCCCAGCGGGTGATGATCGTCGCCTCCTCCGAAGGCGGGATGGAGATCGAGGAAATCTCGGCCTCGCGCCCCGACTCGATCGTGCGCTCCACAGTGGAACCTGCCGTCGGCCTGCAGGAGTTCCAGGCGCGCGAGATCGCCTACAAGCTGGGCATCCCCGCTGCCTTGACGCAGCAGATGGTCCGCACCTTGCAAGGTTGCTACCGCGCCTTCCGTGACCTTGACGCGACGATGGTCGAGATCAACCCGCTGGTCGTCACTGCCGACAACCGCATCCTCGCGCTTGACGCAAAGATGACCTTCGACACCAACGCGCTGTTCCGCCACCCGCAGATCGCCGAACTGCGCGACAAGTCCCAGGAAGATCCGCGCGAAAGCCGGGCCGCCGACCGGGGCCTCGCCTACATCGGCCTGTCGGGCAACATCGGCTGCATCGTGAACGGTGCGGGCCTCGCGATGGCGACGATGGACACGATCAAGCTGGCCGGGGGCGAACCCGCCAACTTCCTCGACATTGGCGGCGGGGCGACCCCCGAACGTGTGGCCAAGGCCTTCCGTCTGGTGATGTCCGACAAGAACGTGCAGGCGGTCCTTGTGAACATCTTCGCCGGTATAAACCGCTGCGACTGGGTGGCCGAAGGCGTCGTCCAGGCCCTGCGCGCCGAACCCGTGGACGTCCCCGTGATCGTCCGCCTTTCCGGCACCAACGTCGAGGAAGGCCAGAAGATCCTCGCCCAATCCGGCCTGCCGATCATCCGCGCCAACACGCTGATGGAGGCCGCCGAGCGCGCCGTGATCGCCTGGCAGAACGACCGCAAGCAAATGATGAGGGCCGTGTGATGAGCATCTTTCTCGACCGTTCCAGCCGCGTTGTCGTCCAAGGCATCACCGGCCGCATGGCGCAGTTCCACACCAAGGAAATGCTCGACTACGGCACCAACGTCGTCGCGGGCGTTGTGCCCGGCAAAGGTGGGGAAACCGTCATGGGCATCCCCGTCTTCAACACGATGAAAGAGGCCGTCGCCGCCACGTCCTGCGACACCTCCCTCGTCTTCGTGCCGCCACCCTTCGCCGCCGACAGCATCATGGAAGCCGCCGACGGGGGCATCCGCTACTGCGTCTGCATCACCGACGGCATCCCGGCCCAAGACATGATCCGGGTAAAGCGCTACATGATGCGCTATCCCCGCGAACGCCGCATGGTCCTGACGGGCCCAAACTGCGCCGGCACCATCAGCCCCGGCAAGGCGCTTCTGGGGATCATGCCGGGCCACATCTACCTGTCCGGCAATGTCGGCATCGTCAGCCGCTCGGGCACCTTGGGGTATGAGGCCGCCCAGCAGTTGAAGGACCGGGGCATCGGCATCTCCACCTCGGTCGGCATCGGTGGCGACCCGATCAACGGCTCGTCCTTCCGCGACATCCTGGAGCGGTTCGAAACCGATCCCGACACCCACATCGTCTGCATGATCGGCGAGATCGGCGGGCCGCAGGAAGCCGAAGCCGCCGCCTATATCCAGGAGCATATGACCAAGCCCGTCATCGCCTACATCGCGGGCCTGACCGCCCCCAAGGGCCGCACCATGGGCCACGCGGGCGCGATCATCTCGGCCTTCGGCGAAAGCGCGTCGGAAAAGGTGGAGATCCTGACCGCCGCTGGGGTCACCGTGGCCGAGAACCCCTCGGTCATCGGCGAAACCGTTGCACGCGTCATGGCCAAGCGCGCCGCGTGATGGGGGAGGGGAGGATGCAAAAGCCCAAGGTCCTGGTCACCCGGCGCTGGCCGCAGGCGGTCGAAGCGCAGATGGCCGCGAACTTCGACGTCGACCTGAACAGCGCGGACACACCGCTGTCCCAGGACGACTTCCGCGACGCAATGACCCGCTATGACGCCATCCTCCCCACCGTCACCGACAAACTTCCGGCGGCTGTCTTCGACAGCAGCCCCCGGACCCGCATCCTCGCCAACTACGGCGTCGGTTTCGCCCACATCGACACCGAGGCCGCCAAGGTTCGCGGCATCGCCGTCACCAACACGCCCGACGTCCTGTCGGAATGTACCGCCGACATCGCGATGACGCTCCTTCTCATGGTCGCCCGTCGGGCAGGGGAAGGTGAGCGTGAACTCCGCGAAGGCCGCTGGACCGGCTGGCGCCCGACGCACCTGATCGGCACCAAGGTCTCTGGCGCGACGCTTGGCATCATCGGATTCGGCCGCATCGGGCAGGCCATGGCCCAACGCGCCCACTTCGGCTTCGGGATGCGGATCATCGTTCATAACCGCTCTCCGGTCCCGCCCGAGGTCCTTGCCCGCTACAACGCCACCCAGGTTCCCACCATCGAGGACCTCCTGCCGCAGGCAGACTTCGTCTCGCTTCACTGCCCCGGCGGTGCGGCCAACCGGCACCTGATCAACGCCCGCCGCCTTGACCTGATGAAGCCCTCCGCCTTCCTCATCAACACCGCGCGGGGCGAGGTCGTGGATGAACACGCCCTTTCCCAATCCCTCTGGTTCGGCACCATCGCCGGCGCGGGCCTCGACGTCTTCGAACGTGAACCTTCCGTCCCCGACGCGCTTCTCAACGCCGACAACCTCGTCCTTCTTCCGCACCTCGGCTCGGCCACCCGCGAAACGCGCGAGGCGATGGGCTTCCGTGTCCTTGAAAACCTCACAGCCTTCTTCGACGGTCGATCCCCCCGAGACCGGGTCGCCTGATGCCCGCCGCCCAACAACTGACCGATCCGCTGGCCGAGGACGTCGACGACTATACCGCGTCCCTGCGTCAGGACCTCCGCCGTCTGTGGAGCAATGTCATCCAGCGCCGCGCGCCCGAGGTCCTCTATGCCGCGTTGACGCCGGCAGCCCATCTCCCGTCTGATCAGGCTGCGATCCCGTTGATGCAAGCTGTGAACATCTGGTTCCAACTTACTAGAATAATTGACGAAAACGCTGCCATGCGCAGCCGCCGGTTGATCGAGGCGACGCAAGGCGCACAAGCTGTGGATGGCAGTTTTTCTGCCGCGCTGGCGGCCATGGACCCCGGCCTCAGCCGCGAGGATTTCGCCCAGCTTTCCACCCGTCTGTCGGTCGGCCCCACACTGACCGCCCATCCGACGGAAGCCAAGCGCGTCACCGTCCTCGAGATTCACCGCCGCATCTACCGGCTCCTCGTCTCGCTTGAAACTCAGCGTTGGACGCCGCGCGAACGCGAAGACATTCTGGCCGACATCGAATCCGAAATCGACCTGCTCTGGATGACGGGCGAACTTCGGATCGAACGTCCTCGCCTTGCCGACGAGATCGAATGGGGCCTGCAATTCTTTCGCGACGCGCTTTTCGACGCCATTCCGCAACTTTTCGACCGCTTCACCGCCGCCGCCACTGACCGCTTCGGCGAGGGACTGGCGATCATGCCCTGCGTCCGCTTCCATTCCTGGATCGGCGGCGACCGGGATGGCAACCCGAACGTCACCACCGCAACGACCCGCGACGCGCTTGAACGGTCGCGCCGTGCGGTCGTCGATCGCTACATCGACGCCGCCCGGACCGCTGCCGCGCGGATCAGCATCACGACCCGGATCATGCCGATCCCGGCCGCGCATGACGCTCGAATCCAGGCCATCCTCGGCCTCCGCGCCACCGACCTTGCCACCCGCAACCCGGGCGAGATCTTTCGCCAGGCGCTCACCGCCATCGCTGACCGGCTTCAGGCGATGCTTGACGGCGGGGCAGGGGGCTACCCGTCGATCAGCCATTTCCTGACGGACCTGCGCAGCCTGGAAGACGCTCTTCATGCAATCCGCGCCGACCGCCTGGCCGCCCGCTACATAACGCCGCTCCGCTGGCAGGCACAGGTCTTCGGCTTCCGCACCCACACCCTCGACGTCCGGCAGAACTCCACCGTGACCACCGCTGTCATCACAGAACTTTGGTCCCTGACGGGTGACGCCCCCACCTACGGCACTGTCGACTGGTCCCGCCGCCTGCGCGACGAACTTGGCCGCGCCGACCTCGCCCATGCTGACCGGGACCGGCTGACCCCTGAAGCCCGCGAACTCCTCGACCTCCTCGCCCTGATGCGGCACGCCCGCATGTCCGAGGACCCCGAGGCCATCGGTCCGTTCATCCTGTCGATGACCCGTACTGCCGACGACATCCTTGGCGTCTTTCTTCTTGCCCGGCACGCCGGCTTGGGGGCCGAAAAGCTGGACCTCCAGGTCGTCCCCCTGTTCGAGACGATCGACGATCTCCGCCGCTCGCCCGAGGTCTTCGATGCTGTCCTGAAGGTCCCCCTCGCCGAACGCTCCCTGCGGTCCCGCGACGCGACGGTCGAAGTGATGCTTGGCTATTCGGACAGCAACAAGGACGGCGGTTTCCTCTGTTCGACCTGGGAACTGGACAAGGCGCAACGCCGACTGACCCAAAGCCTCGCTCGCCACCGACTGCGGCCCGTGTTCTTCCACGGTCGCGGCGGTTCGGTCAGTCGGGGTGGGGCACCGACCGGCCGCGCCATCGCCGCCCAACCCGTCGGCACCGTGCAGGGCCGTCTGCGCATCACCGAACAGGGCGAGGTGGTCTCGTCGAAATACGCCAACCGCGGCACCGCTGTCGGCAACCTCGAACTCCTCGCCGCCTCGGTCCTGAGCCACCTCCCCATCCGCGTCCAGCCTGCCGCCGATCCCGAACACATCGACGCGCTGGAAGCCCTCGCGGGCCTTTCACAGACCGCCTACGTCAACCTCCTGCAGATGCCCGGCTTCCTCGACTACTTCCAGCAGGCCAGCCCGGTCGAGGAGCTGGCGATGCTCAAGATCGGCTCTCGCCCGGCCCGCCGCTTCGGCGCGCGCAGCTTGGCGGACCTCAGGGCGATCCCCTGGGTCTTCGCCTGGTCGCAGAACCGCCACATGATCACCGGCTGGTACGGCTTCGGCTCGGCCCTACGCGCCTTCCGCCAGGTCCGCGGCCCCGCCGCCGACCACCTCCTCACCGAGATGTACACGCGCCACCCGCTCTTCCGCCTGATGGTGGACGAGGTGGAAAAGTCCCTGATGCTGACCGACATGGACATCGCCGCGGCCTATGCGGGCCTTGTCGAAGACGAAGCCATCCGTACTCCGATCCTCAGCCGCATCCAGGCGGAGCACTCTGCCGCTTTGGCAGGCTTGCGCGACATCACCGGCACGGTGCTTGGCCTCCGCTTCCCGAAGATGCAGGCCCGTTGCGAGGACATCCGCCCGCAGCTTGACCGCCTGAACCGACTTCAGATCAGCCTTCTTCGCCAGTCCCGCCAAGGGACGGGCGGCACGACCGTCCCCCTCATGCAATCCATGACCTGCATCGCCTCCGGCCTCGGCTGGACCGGCTGACCCAAAAGGAGCCCCCCCATGAACGCTTCCCACCGCGACACCGGCTTTTTCACCGAACCCCTGTCCTCGCGCGATCCCGAGCTTTTCGGCGCGGTCACTCAGGAACTTGGCCGCCAGCGCCACGAGATCGAGCTGATCGCCAGCGAAAACATCGTCTCC
>NZ_JAUXZE010000095.1 GCF_030694085.1 Tabrizicola sp.
GATCACGTCGAGATGGTCGAGACGCAGGATCTCTTGCAGCACGTCCTGGTCGCGCTTTGGCAGTTGAGCCATTCCCCCTTCCCGGGTTGCGGCGTCGATGATCTTCGGCCCCGCGTCCATGACGAGGACCCGGACCGCCGGGAACCGCTCGCCCTCGGCAATCGAGGCGCGGAGGTCGTCCATCCAGAGGACGGCGCGGTGGGTCATTTCCCATTCGGCGTATACGGGGCGCGCGGGGATCAGCACCAGATCGGAGATCAGGCAGAAGTCCTCGGTGTCGGTATGGGTGCCCGGTCGGGTATCGATCACGACGAGATTGACGCCCCGTGCTTCCTCGGCTTCGAGGAGCGACAGAAGCCCTTCAACACTTTTCGGTGGCGAGAGGATCGCCAGACTCTCCGGCCAGTCGGGCTTTTGCGCACCCTCCCACGCGGCCAGTTCGAAACTGTCACGCCAGCGGCCGAGTTGTGCATTCACGTCTCCGTCGATCAGGGTGACGCGACGCCCGAGGTTCAGTGCTGCAGATGCGAGAAGCATGGCGGTTGTGGTCTTGCCCGAGCCGCCTTTGGTCTGCACGATGGTAATGACTTGCATGAAATGACGCCTCCACAAACGGTACTCGACACCCTTGCACCGACGCCCGGCGCTCTTTCATGACGCCGCGGAAGGCGATGCACCACTGGCAAGCCAAGATCCATCGAAGCCGTTGTAAAGGCGTCACTAATCCGACCGGCGTGCGGTGCGCCGTTTAGGCATAAGGTTGCAGAAACGTCAAATGGGATATGCCGGAAGTTGTAACACACCGCCGAAGCCTTCATGTTTCCTAAGGATTCCCGCAGCCGTGATGCTGCGGCGCGGCGCCCGAGCACTCCTTCGGCCTAGCCGCAATCGAGGCTATCTGCCTTCCGGCCCGTATGACGGTTTGCATGTCTGCATGCCTGCATAGGTGACAGGCCGCATGCCTGCGTTGGAACCTGTCCGCACGGCTGATCCGAAGGCAGGGTGACATCAGGCCTCCGTCTAGGGACGATCCCGAATATGACCCGCCAACCGGATGCATGCCGGACAATCTGCCTGCTTGCCTGTCGGCCTGCTTGCCAGTTCGCCTAGTGACGGGTTGACGCTACGCCGATCCAGCCTGTGGCTTCATGCCCAAAGCCATTCATCGTCGGCCATCTTCCGCAATGGGCAGGCCTTGAAGCATCTTGAGGCCCCTTCCCCGGCCCCCCTTCTCTTCCCGGGCAGCCCTTCCTTCAGACTGTCGTGCCCGTCCCAACAGCCCTCATGGAGGGACCGCACACTTCTGCAAAGCCCAAGGTTTCAAGGCGCTCGACCACTTTGGTCTCGCGTTGCACGGAGGCCTGACGGCCGGGGCGCAGGGACGCAGTCGGCGGGCAAGCCGCCGACCCCTGACGCCATATTGAGTCCTCACCGGCTGTCCGGTTTCCGCAAGCGGGCTCCTCTTCGGAGGAGCGGAAACCGGCCGGTGAGGACGGTTGGCAGGAACGGTGGTGTGTGATACATGATGCGCAATGACT
>NZ_JAUXZE010000004.1 GCF_030694085.1 Tabrizicola sp.
AGTTGATACGCCCTGTGTTCCGTTGCGTGCAATCGCTATTTGATGTCCCGACATCGTAAACCATAAAGCGGTGCTTTCCACAACATCTTCATTATCATCAATCAGCAAAACTCTCAGGCCTTGATCAGTCTCTTTAGTTGAGCTCTGCAAAGTTAACGGCATTGTTAGGGCCGTTTCCTCTACGAGTCCGGGTAACTGAATCAAGAATTGCGAACCCTGATTGACACCTTGGCTGTAAGCTGTGATTTGGCCGCCATGTAGTTCGATCAGCTTCTTCGCCAAGGTAAGCCCAAGCCCCAAGCCACCTTCGGAGTGGTCGAGTCCTATTGTTCCTTGGATGAATAGATCGAAGATATGAGGCAGCAGTTGCGGTTCAATGCCCATGCCATTGTCCCGGACGTGAACGAAGATTGACGAACATTCGACACTTGCGCTCAGGTCAATACAGCCACCCACATCGGTATATTTAACAGCATTATTAAGCAGATTGGTAAACACCTGGGTGAGACGAATGGGATCGCCTTGCAGATAGATGGGCTGTGTTGGCAATTCGAGATTGAGTGTTTGATGTTTCGTTTGGATTAATGGCAGAATTGATTCTGTCAAATCTTTGAGCAGCTTAACCAGCTCGACACGTTCCCGTTGGATTTTTACTTGGCCTCGGGTGATGCGCGAAACATCCAATAAGTCATCGACAAGTTTGGTAATATGGGTCACATTACGATTCAGTGTCTCAGCGGCCCAGTTCAGTGTCGATTCCTTGAGAGGGGATGAAGACAAGACTTGTGCTACGTTACCGATGGGTGTTAGCGGATTGCGCAGTTCGTGACCGAGCATGGCTAAGAATTCGTCTTTGCGCCGGTCTGATTCGCGCAGTAGTGCCTCAGTCTTTTTCTGTTCGGTGATGTCGAGATTGATACCCGCCCAGTATTTGATATTTCCGTTATTGTCCCGCACCGGTACGCCGCGGGCTAGAATTGGATACCATTGCCCATCCGCCCCGCGAAAACGATGCTCAATATCCCACACACCACCCGTGCGGATACATTCTTGCCACGCCGAAAGGGTGCTTTCGGCATCGTCGGGATGCAACACGTTACCCATCCGAAATTCGAGCATTGATCCTGGGTGAGTCCGACGAGTTTGAGAAAACTGGGACTTGCATAAATGTTTCGTCCTTCTGAATCGCAAACCCAAACGCCATAATCAATGGATTCTCCGATAGCGCGGTACAACGCCTCACTCTCGCGGAGAGCCGCAGCCGCATGCTCCCGTTCCGCTGCTATTTGTATTTGCGTTTCAGCTTGCTTAATGTTGTCGATATCCGTACAAGT
>NZ_JAUXZE010000012.1 GCF_030694085.1 Tabrizicola sp.
GTGATTCGGCCGGCGATGGCACCGGCTCGCGGGTCGTGAACCAGAACGCCATGGCGAGCCCGGCAACCACCACGATCGTCATGCCCGTGACAACCGTTTGCCTCGTCATCAGCGACGCACTCCTTCCGCGGTCCGTGCTCCGCGGTCCAACATCCGCGCGCCCTCGCTGGGAAGAAGGGAGCCGGTGCTCGTCAGCGAGCCACCCGTGACTTCCTCCAGTCTTGCCAGCGCCCTCTCGTGCGCGACCATTTCCCCATGCAACTCCAATTCACTGTCCTGCAAGGTGAGCAAACTATTCAGCAACGTGAGAAAATCGACCTTGCCGACCCCATAGCCGGCCTGGGAAGCCTGGAGCGCCAGCGTGGCCTGCGGAATAATCGCGTCGCGTAGAATGGTGACGAGCCGTTCAGCCCGCTGCGCCTGGACGAAGTCATCCTTCACCCGAAACAGGACATCTTGCCGCGTGTTCGTGAGACTCTCGTGTGCGCCGGTGAGTTCGGACACGGCCTGTCGCACACCCTGGCGTTGCTTGGTCGCGTAATAGAGGGGAATGCGAATGCCCAGCATGACCTGATAGCCGTTTTCATTGATGCGATCATTGCGCAAGCCCGTGGCGCTGATGTCAAAGTCTGGATAATACTCCCTTCGGGCCAGGGCCACGGCTTGCTCACCCCGTTCCACTCCCTTGGCGGAGGCCTGGAGGATCGGCGAGAAGTCCTCCGCGCGCTGGCTCAGCTCCGGCAACGGCAGGGTCAGCATCGTCATCCGGATCTCTTCCGGAGTTCCGAGCGGGCCGGCGGGAGGCCGATTCACGATTCGATTGATTGCGGCATGCAGACTCTCCTTCTGCTGGTCGAGCACCGCCAACCGATCCAGCACCCGCGAGATCTCGACCTGCGCGCGGAACACATCCTGCTGAGCGGCCTGACCGACGGCGTATCGAGACTTGGCCGTTTTCTCGAACTGCATCAGCAGGGCCTTGTTCCGCTCCACAATCTCGATCGCCTTATGGGCAAAATGCAAATCAAAGTACGACTCTTTAAGGCGGGCGATCAGGCGCAGCCGTATGGCCAGATAGTCTTGCTCGATCCGGTCGGCCTCGCGCTGGGCCACTTCCCCTTTGAGGCGGAGTTTGCCGGGAAAGGGAATCTCCTGCCCGATTCCATACATGGCCCCCTGCAACGGCTCGATCAT
>NZ_JAUXZE010000022.1 GCF_030694085.1 Tabrizicola sp.
CTGCGTCGCACCCCTGACGGCACCGCAAGAAGCAGCGACGGAGCACACAACCCCTCGCCGATCATGAAACGCAAGAATGTGCGCAAGACTGTTATCGTCATGCGGACTGACGATCGGGAGCGGTCCTCGCCTTGATCCAGACCGATCGAGCGGACGGCCGTAGCGGTGATCCCCTGCGGTTCCGATCCAAGCTTCATCAACCAGCGGCCCAACTCTTGCTGATAGCGCCTGATCGTCTCGGACGTGGCGCCGCGGTCCCGGCGCAGCCAAGTGGCAAAATCGGCGACGCGTGGATCGGCCGGTAGTTCCGTGGACACGGCCACTGGGATTACCCCCTCCTCTCTGAGGAAAGACACGAAGGCGCGGGCACCACGGCGGCGATCCTTATTGCCGGTGCCCTCGACCCGCTTGCCGCGTTTGGTCTTGATCCCGCACTGGCAGTCGTGATGGGCAAACTGCTCGATCACGTCGATATCGATATGGCTGGCCGGAATACGTCGCTGCAGAGCCCATTCCGCAAAATGCCGCGCCTGACTCATGCGGGAGTTGTAGATGACCTTGCCGTAGCCTTGGCCAGCAAGCCACGCGGAAAAGCCGACCAAATGCGGGCCAAGCCGGGCAACCTCGTCTGGAATGGCCACATGGCCGGTATCCTCCAGATAACGAAGAAACCTCCGGACCTCGGTGATGTAAGCGGGGTCCCGCAACTGCGCGGCGCTATAGCGGCCACACCGGCAGCGGTGTCGCGCAAAACGACTGATGACCGCAGTATCAAGATCCCTGATCGCGATATGCTGGTCGGCGACCCACTTCAGGAAATGCCGGGCGGCGCTGAGCGCGCCAGCAGACAAGTTGGGATTATCCGCAAGATAACCGGAAACAAGTGCTTGGCCGCTGACAGCCCCGGCGGCTGCCGCGCTGCCGGGGTGAGAGTTGGAGGGGGAGGTCATGTCGGGGTGTCCTTCTGCGGTTGAGAGCAGAGGCATCATGATTATGCCGAGTGGAGATCCCAAAATGAAACATCATATCAACGACATGAAGCGCCGCGCTCTGCATAACGCGGACGCGGCATATTATGTCTTATCCGGAACTCCGGATAACGCGTATTCCCGCGGGGTGATGTCGACGCGGATGTCGTTCCACTCCTCGGTCGGGATCTCCGACAGGCGGCGTTCCATCAGCGCTTCGCCGGTCGAGACAATCTGGATGACGGACGCATGGCCTGCGGCCAGATCGGCCTCGATGCTGGCGATCAGCGTCGGGGTCTTCATCGAGGTCAGAAGGTGGCCAAAGAAACGCTGTTTGGCGGACTCGAAGGCGGATCGGGCAGCGGATTTGGCTTGCCGGTTCAGCGTGCCGCCGCTCTCGCCGGTGATGTTGGCGGCCTCCATCGCGGCGGCGAGGTTGTTGTGGATGATGGCGAAAGCCCCGGCATAAGCATCATAGATGCCGCGCTGCTCAGGGGTCAGCGCGTGTTCCAGCATCTCGTATTCGACGCCATCGTAAGAAAGCGACCGGGCAGTGTAGAGGCAGAGCGACCGCAGGTCGCGGGCCAGAACCTCCATCGCGGCGACGCCGCCTGCCTCAATGGCCTCGACGAATTCAGCGCGGGTGGCGAACGGGAAATCCTCGCCACCCCAAAGTCCGAGCCGCTGCGCATAGGCCAGGTTGTGCACCGTGGTGGCCCCCGTGGCCGAGACATAGACCACGCGGGCATTGGGCAGTTTATGCTGGAGCCGCAGGCCCGCCCTGCCCTGCTGCGAGGCCTCGGTATCACCACGCTCGCCCTTCGATCCGGCGGCATTCGCCATGGCATGGCTTTCGTCAAACAGGATCACCCCGTCGAAATCCGCCCCCAGCCAGTCGACGATTTGATCGACACGGGACTTTTTCGCGCCCCGCTCCTCGGAGCGCAGCGTGGCATAGGTGGTGAACAGAATGCCCTCGGAGAGCGGGATATCCTTGCCCTGTGCGAACCGCGACAGCGGCGTCACCAGCAGACGCTCCTGACCCAGAGCCGCCCAGTCGCGCTGCGCATCCTCGAGGAGCTTGTCGCTCTTCGAGATCCAGAGCGCCTTGCGGCGACCCCGGCACCAGTTGTCGAGCAGGATCCCGGCCGATTGGCGGCCCTTGCCCGCGCCGGTGCCGTCGCCAAGGAAGAAGCCACGACGGAAGCGGACGGCGTCAGCGGCATCCTCAGGTGCGGCAGAAACCAAATCGCCGGTCTCATCGACGATCCACGAGCCGGCGAGATGCGCGCCATGCGCCTCACCGGCGTAGATCACCGTCTCGAGTTGGGCGTCCGACAGCAGGCCGTCGCGCAGGACGGCGGCGAGGAGTTTCGGGCGATAGGTCGGTTTCGGAGGCGCAACAGAGGCCATGGCTGCCGATTGCACCAGCTTGGTTGGATGCGGCGCGGCGCCGGGGATGTCGATCGCCTGCAGACGGAAGGTCTCGTAGATCGCGTCCGACAGGCGCGCAGCGCCGAGATCGTCCGCCGCCTCGCGGAGGGTGTAGGCGAGGTCCTCGACATCCGGCGTGGTGACATGCACATCCATCTTGGCCGCTGCCGTCGACCGCGAGGGTCGAGCGGCAGGGCCGGACGCATGAGGAAGACTTCCCCGGGAAGGGGAAGCGGAGCGGAATTGGGCGACGGTGCCCGCATCCATCTCGAGGCGCGGTGGGACATCGGCCGTGATCCGGGCAAGGAGGTGGGCCACATCAGGAGACATGGGCTGCTGCAGATCAGCCGTGATGCCACCCAGTTCGCCACCCCGGCATTTGTCGAAGACCGAGATCCGCGTCTCGAAGCTGGTCCCATGCTTGACGAAGGCCGCACCCGACACAGCACCTGTAAAGACCAGATGGGCGGACTCGGTCAAACGGTCGAAAGTCTCGGCCCAGGCCAATGCATCTGGCGCGAAACCGGCGCCGGTGATGGCAACAAGCCGTCCACCGGGGGCAAGGCGCGCGAGCGCCGAGCGCAGATGGCGCGCTGTCGCCTCGGTCGTCCGGCCATCGACATTGGCCACGGCCGAGAAGGGCGGGTTCATCAGGATGACGCTCGGGCGAACGCCGGCGTCCAGATGATCGTCGATTTGCGCAGCATCGAAGGTGGTGACGGGACGGCCTGGAAAAAGAAGACGCAGAAGATCGGCGCGGATGTCGGTCAATTCGTTCAAAGCGAGACTTCCGCCCGCGATCTCGGCGAGGATCGCCAAAAGCCCGGTCCCGGCGGAAGGCTCGAGGACTAGGTCACGGGGCGTGATCTGCGCTGCAGCCAGCGCCACAAGCCCCATGGGCAGCGGCGTCGAGAATTGCTGGAACCGCTCCATCTCCTCTGACCGTCGCGTATGGGTCGGCAAGAGGGCCGAAACCTTGGCGAGGATCGGCAACAGCGCCGCAGGCGAGCCAGCCCGGGTGAGCAGCGCGCGGCCGAACTTCCGCAGGAAGAGGACGAGCGCCACCTCGCCCGCCTCATAGGCAAGCTTCCAGTCCCAGGCGCCATCGGCGTCAGAGCCGCCGAAGGCACGCTCCATCTCAAGCCGCAGACGCAACGCGTCGATCTGGAAGCCTTGGGAGAGATCGGGCTGCAGCGCTTCGGCGACAGCGAGGATCGCGGGAGTGGGATCACGAGACGGGACAGAAACGGGAGGCGCAACGGGTGCGAGATAGGTCATCGGAGAACTCCAAAATGAGGGACATGGACAGGCCCGGGCACCCTCTCTCGGGCACCCTCAGGCCTGATCTTCCCCGACCCCGCTCTTCCTCTCGAACCGGTGCGTTGCGGACGCTTGGCTTGATTTTGTTCCTGTTATGTTCTATATTGGAGGCCAAGCCAGCAAGGGAGTTTCCCGATGGACAGCACCACACACGCCCTGCCCGCGACACCCAAGCAGATCGCCTATGCGCGCTCGCTTGCCCTACGCAATCAGACCCTCCTGCCTTGGGAAGTTCAGCAGGACCGCAGGTCGCTCAGCGCCTGGATCGAGGCGCAGGCGCAGATGAAGCCGGTATCCGACATGGACCGGCTGCCAACCTCGAAGCAGGTGGCCTTCGCGGAGAAGCTCGCCCGCATCAAGCGCCGGGCCGTCCCGGATGAATGCTTCCGCGACAAGGGGCTGATGTCGAAGTGGATCGACGGGAACAGGTGATCGAGCATCTCAGACGAGCGGCAACTGTGCTCTGTTAGATGTACGTGATGTCGAGATGTGATGCCAGCAGTGGGATGCCCTTGCGTTTGGCCCGGGAGACAGGTCCTTGCAAGGAACGCCGCGCAAACCCGGAAACCACCTTTCCAAAAGTAGCACCCCTGTTGACCCGCGATTGCCTTGGCTAAAAGCAGGACATCTTCATCGAGAGAAAGGGTTGTGTGCGTGGTGCACCTATGCAGATTCAGCGTCAAATGGGGTGTTGGTCGGGTTCATCAAAGGCTGATTTTCGGCACATGCGATTGGAAGTCTACACCAACATGGCCCTTACCGGGCCTGTCGGCTTGGACCGCGTCGGCAGGTAAATCGCGGCTGATCAGATCATCCCCCTGACGCTGGACCTGTGGAAAAATCGGCCAACTTCATCTTTGCCGATGCCGACCCTGACATTGCCGCGACCGGGGCGGTGAAGAATTTCACTCTGAATGCAGGGCAGGTCTGTTAGGCGGGCACGCGGCATTTTATGCGGCGCGCAGAGTATCCGACGTTCGTGACGGCGGTAAAGCGCGTGGCCGAGGCACTTGTGCCCGGCGAAACACTTGGGGCCGACCATCACACCACAGCAGTTTGGCCGGGTGCGGGCGTTCTTCGACGTGGCGAAATTGGACGGGGCCAAGTTGATTACTGGTGGCGCAGCTGCCACGATCACAGGGCAGGACGGCGGCTTCGACATCGCCCCGGCAGTCTATGCTGATGTGATCAACGATATGCGCGTGGCCCGCGAAGAGGCATTCGGCCCAGTGGGCGTGCTCATCCCCTTTGACACCGACCATAATGCGAGCCGTATCGCCAATGGCAGCGACCATGGCCTGATTGGCGCGCTGTGAACCCGCACTATCAGTCGTGGCCTGCGCGTGGCCGTCCGGGTAAAGGCAGGGCAGTGTCTCATCAAGGTCTAGAATACGGTGTCGTTGCAAACGCCCTTTGGCGTCCACAAAAACAATGAATATGGCCGCAAAAAGGGCATCGAGGCGATCCACCACTATTCACACTTCGGGATGACAACGGTCAGAATGCAGCGCGTTGCATTGCTGCTTCACATTGATATTGTTGCTGAATATTCGCTGGTCATTATTCAATCACAGAAAAGCGCACAGTGCCTGTTCATTGCATTCGCTGATCAGGTCATACTCGTTGTGCCAAACTGCGCTAAAGGACCGGCGGAGACATCCGATTACGACCCACGGAAATCCGCCGTTATTTGATATATGAAAGGGTATCTGATGTTGTCACGTCGCTCCTTCGCCCTGATGGGCGCCGCCTTTGGCACAAGTGCCGCACTCCCCGCTTTTGCCCGCGCGCCGCTTGGTGTGACCCTGCCCAGCTTTCACCGTGTCAAAGTCGGCACTACTGAGGTGACAGCGCTTTTAGACGGCGTTCTGGCGCTGAGCCCTGATTACTTCTCGGGCGTCGATCCCGCCAATATGGCCGCTATCCTGGAGTCGGTCGGACAAGATTCCACGCTGGAAACGCCGATCAACACCTTTGTCGTGAACACCGAAAGCGGGACCTATCTGGTCGATGCAGGTCTTGGAGGCGCACAGCTTTTCGGCCCCGGCCTTGGCAATACGCTGGCCAACCTGACCGCCGTTGGCATCACGCCCGACCAGATCGACGGCGTGATCCTGACCCACGCTCACCCCGATCACGCCGAGGGGCTGGTGGACGCGGAAGGCAAAGCGGTCTTCCCGAATGCCGAGATCGTCATCCATGAAGCCGAGATGAAGTTCTGGGGCGATGACGCGATCCTGGCTCAAGCCCCCGACAGTGCCAAGGGCCTGTTCGAATCCGCCCGTCGCACGCTTGGCGCCTATGCCGACCGCACGCGGCAAGTGGCCGAAAGTGAGGTGTTCCCCGGCCTGACGCTGAAGCACGCGCCTGGCCATACGATGGGTCATTCGGTGCTGCACATTGCCAGCGGTGACCAGCAGATGATGATCATGGGCGACACGCTGCACAACATCGCCATCCACACGGCGGTGCCTGAGGCCGGTTTCGGGTTTGATACCGATGCCACCCTTGCGGCGCAGTCGCGCCGCAAACTGTTGGAAATGGCAGCCGCCGATGGCATCCTGACGGCGTTCACCCATGTCAACTTCCCCGGCTTTGGCAAATTCAAGGCCAAGGACAGCGGCTATGTCTATCTGCCGGCTGATTGGGTCTGATCCCAAACAAGACGGATGGATGGGGATATCCCATCCATCCGCCCAATCTTCCCGCGTCATGCCCCGAAAGTTCCCGACATCATGACCCAGCTTACCGTTGATGCCCGCGTTGTCGCCCGCTTGACCGGCACCTTGCCCGAAGGCGGTTTTGAAGAGGGCACGCCGATCTGGGCCTGTGACGCGCCGGGCCTGCTGGACCCAGCCCACGCACCCGAAACACGGCTTGAAGCCGTGCCATTGGGCGAAAAGCTGGCCTTTTTGATGGAAGACGTGATCACCCGCGCCGAAGCGGCGCGGTTTATCGACCTGGCCGAAAGTCTGGGCTACCGCGATGCTGCCCCCGGCATTCAGACCCCGCCGGGCATGCGCCGCAACAAGACCGTGCACTGGATTGCGCCCGAGGCGGCCATGGCAGAACTGCACCGCCGCTTGAAACCCTTGCTTCCCGCCACGCTTGAAGGGCGCGCACTGTCACCGCGTCTTAGCCAGCGGATCAACATGTACCGTTACGATATCGGGGATGAATTTAACCTGCATACCGATGGCGACTGGCCGGGATTCGGGCTTTCGACAGACGGAACGGGCATGGCGCAATGGCGCGGCACCCATTCGATGCTGACGATGCTATTGTACCTGAACGGTTCCGAGGATGGCATCATCGGCGGCGAAACGGTGCTTTACGACAAGGGCGAAGCCGGGGCCACCATCACCCCCCACACCGGGCGGGCTCTGTTCTTTCGCCACGGGCAGAACCGGGCGTCAGTGTTGCATGCAGGCGCACGGCTGGGCGCGGGTACCAGCAAATATGTGGCGCGCATCAACGTCATGTATGATCTGCAATAAGTTGCAGCCGGTCAGTTCGAAGCACCAAGGTGCTTGTAGACCGTGGTGCGCGACATGCCCAGTTCCTGCGCCGCACGGGTTACGTTGCCGTCGTGGCGGCGCACGGCCGCTCGCACGGCAAGGCACTGATCGGCCTTCCACTGCGCGCCTTTACAACTGGCACAGGCATGTTGAATAGCAGGGGTTGACCTATTGACCAGCAGGCCTGCGAAATCCGCCATCTGCACAGGCCCGCTCTGGCGCCGCCCCGCGGCTTGGGCCATCGCCGCCCGCAATTCGCGCAGGTTGCCCGGCCAATCATGTGCCGCCAGAAGGTCTGCGACCCCTCGCCCAAGCGTGGCATCAGCGCGTGCTGCCCGCGCAAAGCGCAATGCGAGCGCGGGCAGATCACTGCGGTCGTTCAACAATGGCAGGGTAATTACCGTCCCCATCGCTGCATAGCGCAGTTGTGGGACAAGGTCAGCCGCAGCCGGGGCAGTGGTCGCGCCGAGCAAGAACAGGACATCGGGCCGCACAAGCGCGCCGGTCATCGGATGGCGATATTCGCCCTGTTCCAGCAGCCGAGCGATGACCAACTGCAAGGGTCCGGCAAGGGCCGTCATGTCCCCAAGATACAGGCTGCCCCCTACCGCCTCGGCCAAAAGGCCCGTGCTTTCCGTCTGTCCCAGCAGTGTTGTGACTGCCTGCGTGGCATTCAAAGTGGCTGCATCCACCGCCACGAACGGCTTGCCCTTCCGCGCGATGGCATGGGCAATGCGGGCATAGGTTTCTTTGCCCGTACCACTTTGCCCGATCAGGCAGATTGGCTGGCCGTTGCGCGCCGCATCCGGCAGGCCGGACAGCGCGCGGCGCAGGGCGGGGTCATCCAGCACGATCTCGCGGAACGGGTCGGCTTCGCGGTCTGCGACAGCAACAGGTTTGGCGGGCATCGACACCACCGGGCTTTGCCGCCCCGCCAGCGCGAAGCTTGCGCGGTTTGCCACGCAGCGCATCGACACACCCGACCCCATTCTGTCACGCAGGCGCAGGGTTTCGCCCTGCAGCAGGCGCTGCGCAATATCCTCGAACTGCCGGTCGAACAGCCGGTCAAACCGTTCGGATAGCAGGTTTTTGAACCCGGTCAGAAACATCTCGCCCCGCCGGTTCACGGCATGGATCCGAAACTCTTCATCCAGCACCAGCATGCCCACCGACAGCGTACCCAGATATTCCGGTCTTGGGTGGAACTGCAAAACGATCATCCGGTCATGTGTGGCGCGAATTAGGCTGTTTTCTATGTTGCTCGCCGACATCTGCACCAGCGCCGCCGTATGTTGCTGCCGGATCGTGGACCCTGATGACGCATCCAGCACCCCCGCCAGACCACCTCGCCCGTCAAAGATCGGGGCCGAAATGCAACTAACATCGCCATGCGCGCGCAGGAAATGTTCGCCACCGTAAATCTGCGTCGGAGCGCGGTTGATGATGCACAGACCCAAGGCGTTCGTACCCCGTGTCGCTTCTGTCCAGACCGACCCCGCAATGACGGCTCGCCCTGCATCAGTATCGGCGAACTGACCGTCGGTCAGCGTGTCCAGCACCACCCCATCGGGCGATCCAAGCGCGATCATAAAATTTGACCCGGCGATCTGGTCGAACAGCAGTTCCAGCTCTGGCCGGGCGAAATGGATCAGGTCGGCGTGGTCCGCGCGGCTGGCGCGAAAGGCTGTGTCGGTAAGAACCAGGCCCTCGCTGCGCGCCAGCGGATCAAGGCCGAACCCAAGACTGCGCAGCCAGCTATCAGAGATATCACCCGGCAATGCGCCGCCCGGAAACCGCCCTTGCGATTCAAGCATCATGCGAGCGCGCGACAGCGCCGCGCTTTGATGTGACATTGTCGGTCCTCCTCCCCAGGCTGACCCCCCTTTTGGCTAAGTGGCCAGAGCCGTTTTGTCAACGCGCCAACCGATTCGCAGGCGACTGTCCAGATTTTGCACAGTGGCCGGATGACGGGGCCGCATGCTGGGGCCGCATGCTGTCCACATGGCTCTGAATCGCTTGGACTCTGTTCAGAAAACCCACGCTCTGGGGCTGTTTCGTCCACAGTTTGAACGCTTCCGCAGGGGGGAAGCCTTTGATTTGCCGGGCCGACGGAAGGCTGCTTTGTCGGTCATGCAACCACAATGCCCGACCGGGCGGAAAACAGGAAAGGTCACCCAATGAAGGCGCAGGTTCTTCACAAATACGACATGGCTTTGACCGCGCCAAACTGGGTGACCTTGCAAGACGTGCCGGATCCCAAGATTGCAAAATCGACAGATGTAATTGTTCGCATCGGCGGGGCCGGTGTGTGCCGCACCGATCTTCATATCGTTGAAGGCGTGTGGATGCCGATCACCGACCCCACCGGCGATAAGCTGCTGCCGCTCATTATGGGGCATGAGAACGCAGGCTGGGTCGAAGAAATCGGCCCTGAGGTTGAAGGCTTCAAGATTGGCGATCCGGTCATCGTGCACCCGAAGGTCACGGGTGGCACTTGTCTTGCCTGCCGCCGTGGCCATGACATGCACGGTGACGGCAAGTTTCCGGGGCTGGACAGCAACGGCGGCTATGCCGAGGCGCTGCTGACATCGTCGCGCAATCTTGTAGCCTTGCCCAAGACGCTGGCCCCCAAGGACGTGGCCCCTTATGCCGACGCCGGACTGACGGCCTACCGCGCAGCCAAGAAAGCCGCGCAAGTGTTGCTGCCCGACCAGACGGCGGTTGTCATCGGCGCGGGCGGTCTGGGCCACATCGGTGTGCAGGTTCTGCGCGCCATGTGTGCAGCGCGGATCATCGTCGTTGATATTTCCGATGTGTCGCTGAAGCTGGCAGGTGAAGGCGGGGCCGATCATCTGGTCAAGGCTGACGGTGACGAGGTTGACGCCGTGCTGGCGCTGACTGGCGGCAAGGGAGCCGAGGCAGTGATCGACTTCGTGGGCGAAAAAGGCACCACGAAGAAGGGGCTCGACATGACCCGAGCCAACGGCAGCTATTACATCGTGGGATACGGCGAAAACATCAATATTCCCACCGTTGACCTGATCTCTACCGAGCGAAACATTATCGGCAATCTTGTCGGCACCTGGGCCGAACTGACCGAATTGATGGCGCTGGCTGACCGCGGTTTGGTGGAACTGGCGACCAAGCACTACAAACTCAGCGAAGCAAATCAGGCACTGCAAGACCTGCACCACGGCAAGATCAAGGGACGTGCGGTTCTGGTCCCCTGACCGTCCGCTTCCCTTGCAATAAACATGATCTTTCGGGAGGAAACCATGACCAAGACAACGCTGCGCGGCGCGTTTGCCGCAACGACGGCCCTGAGCCTGATTGCCAGCACGGCAATGGCTGAGGATTACACCAAATACGGCATCAAGGCCGATGTGCCGGGCACCTGTTCCTTCGAAGCGATTGATGCCAAGGACTACACCGGGCGCACGCTGAACATCATCACCCATGCCATCCCGGTGATCGGCGAGCCGACAGCGCTGCACGCTCAGCAGTTTCAGGAACTGACCGGGGCCACCGTCAACGTGGTGCACGTGCCGTTCGGCGATCTGTTCCAGCGGATCATGATTCCGTTCCAGACACAGCAGGCGGCGTATGACGTGCTGTTCCATGCCTCGCTGTGGCTGGGGGATTTCAGTCCGTTTTTTGCCGAAGTGCCTGCGGCATATCAGGAAACATCGGGGATGAAATCTGTGACCGACACCTACCGTGGCGTGTCGCTTGTGGATGGCAAGCTGTTGCAATACCCGATGGACGGCGACCGCCATTATCTGAAGTACCGCAGCGATGTGTTCGCAAACCCGGATATGCAGGCGAAGTTCAAAGAGGCCACTGGCCGCGATCTGACCGTGCCTGCAACATGGGAGGAATATAACGAGGTCGCCGCCGTCTTCAACGATTTCGACTTTGACGGCGACGGTGCGCCGAACTTCGGCACTGCCGAAGTGACCAAGCGCGACGACCTGATGTTTTCCGCCTTCATCAGCCGTGTTGCGGCCTATGCCAAGCACCCCGACGTGAAGGGTGGTTTCTTCTTTGATCTGGAAACCATGACGCCCCTGATCAACACCCCCGGCTGGGTACGCGGGCTGGAACTGTTCGTGGCGGCACAGGCGTCGATGCCGCCCGGTGGCACGTCTTTCGGTCTGGGGGATGAGATCTTTTCGTTCGGTGGCGGGCAGACATTGATGTCCTATTCATGGGACGATGCTTTCATTCAGGCCATGCAGGCTGACAGCCCGATCCGCAACAAGGTGGCCGCAGCACCCTTGCCGGGCGCGAAAGAGGTCTGGAACCGCACCACCGGCGCGTGGGATACGTTCGAGACGCCAAATCAGGTATCCTATGTCACCTGGGGCTGGTCGTCTGCAGTGGCCGCGGCAAGCCCCAATCAGGATATGGCATTCGACTATCTGTGCTTCTTTTCCAACGAGGCGAACACCATGGCTGACCTGCAAATCGGCCGCTTTGGCGTGAACCCGTACCGGGCCGAACATTTCGACCCGGCGTTCTATCAGAACGACCTTGGCTGGGATGCTGCCGTTGCCACCACCTATGCCGACACGCTGAAGGCGGTGGACAGCGCCCCCAATCAGGTGTTCGACCTGCGCGTGCCGGGGGTGGGCGAGTTCATGTCGTCGCTGGCTGCAGGTGTGGCACGGGCGCAATCGGGCGAGGCCACGGCGCAAGAGGCGCTGGATGGTGTGGCCGCCGAATGGACCGCAATCGTGGACCGGATTGGCAAGGACAAGGTGAAAGCCGCCTATGCAAACGTGGTGGCACTGGAAGACAAGTGATCAAAGGGGGGCTGTTGCAGCCCCCCCCACCCCCATCGCCTCCCCATGGGGGAGGCCCCTGCACTGACGTGGCACGTCTTGCCGGATGCGTCGCAAGACAGCTTTGCAGATCCCGCTTCTCCCTCCCGCCTTTGGGGCGGAGGGTTGGGTGGGGCGGCTTTAGTGACGGCAACCAAGCCGATCCGAAACCAAAAAGGACCGCACGCCGATGTACCGCCAGAAATACCTGTTCCTTCTGCCCGGCCTTCTGGTGCTGGTGGCGATCATCCTTTTCCCGCTTCTGTTCACCATCCGCGTCAGCTTTTCCTCCTGGGATGTGTATAACCCCGGCTTGAACTGGATCGGCGGCGAGAACTATGGCCGCCTGTGGGAGGACGCCCGCTATTGGCAGGCTCTCGGGCGATTGACGCTGCTCTCGGTCACCACGGTGCTGATCCAGTATGTCCTTGGCTTTGCGCTGGCACTGATGGTCTGGCGCGACCTAGCCGCGCGGCGGCTGTTCCGGGTGTTGTTCCTGATCCCGATGATGACCACGCCCGTCGTCATGTCGGTGCTGTGGCGCACGATCTTTCATGAAAGCCTCGGGCCGCTGAACCCCATTCTGGAAAGTCTCGGCATCGGCGCCGCACCTTGGCTCTCCAGCGCAGGCTGGGCCTTTGCGGCGGTGGTGATTGTCGAGGTCTGGCAATGGACGCCGTTCATGTTTCTGCTGCTGCTGGCGGGGCTTTTGTCCTTGCCGAACGAGCCATATCTCGCTGCAAAGATTGATGGTGCGGGGCCTGTGCGGACGTTCTTTTCAGTAACCTTTCCGATGCTGGGCGCGATTTCGGTGGGGGCCATCCTGATCCGCCTGATCGAGGCGTCAAAGATCATGGAAACGGTCTATGTGCTGACATCTGGCGGGCCGGGCACCAGTACCGAAACATCCAGCTATTACATCTACATTCGGGGGATGCGGGATTTCCAGATCGGTTATTCGGCGGCGCTGTCGCTGACCTACCTGATCATCATGATCGTGGCGCTGACGGTGATTGCCAAGCTTCTGGTGCGCGCATTGGTAAAGGACGCGGCATGAAAACCCTGTATCTGGCGCTGAAATATCTGGCGATCGCGCTGTGGTCGGCCTTTGTCGTGTTCCCGTTCCTCTGGGCGCTGACCACCAGTTTCAAATCCGCCAATGGCGTGACCGGCGGGGCGACATGGATCCCGTGGGTGCAGTATGAACCATCCTTGCAGGGCTGGCAGTCGCTTTTCGGCGGGGTGGGCGGTATCAATGTGGTGAAGCCGTTCTACAATTCCCTCGTCGTTACCCTTTCGGCCAGCGTGATCAGCATCACGCTTGGCACACTGGCCGCCTATGCGCTGTCGCGGTTCACCTTCCGGTTTCTGTGGATGCGCAACAGCGACATTACCTTCTTCTTCATCAGCCAGCGAATCATGCCACCTATCGTGCTGGCCATTCCCTTTTTCCTGATGCTGCGCTCGCTTGGCCTGCTGGATAGTCTGCCGGGGTTGATCCTCGTTTATGTGGCGCTGCTGATGCCGATTGCCGTGTGGGTC
The DNA here is from genome assembly GCF_030694085.1 of Tabrizicola sp. Classification (GTDB taxonomy): domain Bacteria; phylum Pseudomonadota; class Alphaproteobacteria; order Rhodobacterales; family Rhodobacteraceae; genus Tabrizicola. The sequence goes on from NZ_JAUXZE010000022.1 coordinate 13,606, forward strand.
ATGGTCGATTTCTTCAACGGCGTGCCGCGTGGGCTGGATGAGATGGCGTGGATGGATGGCTGCAATCCGATCACCACCTTCTGGCGGGTGATCCTGCCCAATGCTCTGCCGGGGTTGGTGGTGGCCGGGATGTTCTGCATCATCTTTGGCTGGAATGACTTTTTCTTTGCCTTCACGCTGACCTTTACCGAGACGCAGCTTTTGCCAGTGGCCATCGTGTCGCTGAATTCATCGGTGACGCCGTGGTGGTCGCTGTCGGCGGCGGCGCTGGTATCCATCGCGCCGCTGGTTGTGCTGGCGTTTGTGGTAGAGCGGTTCCTGTCAAAGGGCGGCTTGGCCGGGGCGGTGCGCTGATGCTGAAGATCACAGATCTTGAGCTGCTGGTGGGGGGCGTGGCGCATCTAGCCGCCATTAACGCCAGCTTTCAGCCCGGCACGCTGACCACCATTCTGGGCCGCACTGGGGCGGGCAAGACCACGCTGATGCGCGCGATTGCGGGGCTGATTGCGCCGGACAGGGGCCAGATCTTGCTGGACGGCACGGGTTGGACGCGCCTGCCGCCCTGGAAGCGCCCGGTGGCGATGGTGACGCAGCAATTCATCAACTATCCACATCTGAACGTGCGCGACAATGTGGCCTTCCCCCTGGTGCGCGCGGGTGTGGCCAAGGCCGACGCCGCCGCCCGCGCCGAGGCGGCCCTAGCGCGCGTGGGTCTTGCCGCGATGGTGGACCGCCGCCCCTCGGCGCTGTCAGGTGGCCAGCAACAGCGTGTGGCGATCGCCCGCGCGCTGGTGAAAAAGGCCCCGGTCCTTCTGTTGGACGAGCCGTTTGTGAACCTTGATTACAATCTGCGCGAGGCGTTTCGCAAAGATCTGGTTGACCTCTTGGCAGTAGAGACGGGCACAGTGGTGCTTTACGCCTCGACCGATCCGCGTGAGGCCTTGCAGATGGGCGACCAGATCGTGCTGCTGGCGGACGGTCGCATCGTGCAATCGGGCAGCCCGCGTGATGTCTTTGCCAACCCGGCCAGCCTGACCGCCGCCAGGGTCGTGAACGACCCGCCGATCAACCCGATCCCATTTCACCAGAACGGCGTTGCCGATTTCGGCGCGCTTGGCCAGCAGGCAATTACTCTGCCGTCGGGTGCCTACACGCTGGGCCTGCGCGCAAGCGATATCCGCGCGGGCGGGCCGCATCAGGCGCGGGTCACGCTTACCGAAGTCACCGGGTCTGAAACGCTGACCCACCTGTCGTTGAACGGCCTTGACCTGGTGATGCAGGAAAAAAGCGTCGTGCTGCGAAGCCCCGGTGATGTGGTGGGCGTGCATCTTGATCTGCACAAAGGATTAGTCTTTGGCGCAGACGGGCAAAGGGCAGGGGTCTGACATGGCAGAAATTCGGCTGGCCAAACTGGCCCACTCCTACGGCAACGGAACAAATGCGCTGAAACCGCTGGACATGACCTGGCGCGATGGCGGCACCTATGCGCTGCTCGGGCCATCTGGTTGTGGCAAATCCACCATGCTCAATATCATCTCGGGCCTATTGAAGCCGTCCGAGGGCCGGGTCCTGTTTGACGGGCAGGATGTGACTGATAAAGACACCGGCGCGCGGAATATCGCGCAGGTGTTTCAGGTGCCGGTGATCTACCGGTCGATGACGGTGGGCGAAAATCTGGCCTTCCCGTTGGTGTGCCGCCGCGTGCCCACCCCCCGCATCAAGGCGCGGGTCGAGGCAATTGCCGAGCGGCTGGGCCTGTCGCGGCATCTGAACAGCCGCGCCGTGGCGCTTACGGCAGATCAGAAACAACTGATCTCGCTGGGCCGCGGGCTGGTGCGCGAAGATGTTTCAGCAGTGCTGCTGGACGAACCGCTGACGGTGATCGACCCGCAGATGAAGTTCGAGCTGCGCAAGATCCTGAAGGACATCAACCGCGAGTTTCGCCTGACTATGGTGCTGGTCACGCATGACCAGAACGAGGCGCTGACCTTTGCCGATACAGTTGTCGTGATGAACCACGGTGAGGTGATACAGGCGGGCACTCCGCAAGAGCTGTTTGAACGCCCTGCCACCACCCATGTTGGGACCTTTATCGGCAGCCCAGCGATGAACTTTTTGCCCGCCGTGCACGAGGGTGACCGGGTGCTTGTCCCCGGCGCCGGCCTGTCCCGCACAGCCCCCGCGGACCTGCCTACCACAGATCTGACACTGGCCTTTCGCCCGGAGCATGCGGTTGCGGGTGGGCCCCTGGCAGGCACCGTGACGCGCATTTGGTTTGAAGGTGCCGATCAGGTGCTGGCCTTGTCGGTCGGCGACGCGTCGTTGCGCATCCGTGCCGTAGCAGGGGCCGAAACGGTCGGGGCAATCGTGCGTTTTGACGTGCCGCAAGACTGCTTGCGGCTATACCACCAAGGCCGCCTTGTGGCCTGAGAAATTTGCAACCTGAGGAGATGGCAACAATGAGTGATTACTATTCACAGGAAAACCACGGTCCGTTTCATCTGCACAGCCTTGGCGATTTCACCCTGACCTCGGGGCAGGTGCTGAAGGACGCGCAAATTGCCTACGCCACCCAAGGCACGCTGAACGCGGCCAAGGACAACGCAGTGCTGGTCACCACCTGGTACACGGGCACCACCAAGATCATGGAGCAGATTTACATAGGCGCGGGCCATGCGCTGGACCCATCGAAGTATTTCATCATTCTGGCAAATCAGTTGGGATCAGGCCTGTCCACATCGCCCTCTAACTCTGCGGCGCAAGGGGGGGCGGCCTTTCCCGCAGTGTCAATGGGAGATGACGTCAACGCACAGCACCGGCTGGTGACAGAGGCGTTTGGCCTCGATCATCTGGCGCTGGTGTTCGGCGGGTCGATGGGGGCGGGGCAGGCGCTGGAATGGGCCTGCCGTTACCCCGGTTTTGCACAGCGTGTTGCGGCCTTGGCGGGGGTTGGCACCACGCGCCCCCATGCCGTGGTCATAGGCAAGATCGTGCAGGACATCCTGACCTCTGCTCCAGGCTTCAACGGCGGAGCCTATGCCGCTGCCGACATGGCAGTGCCACTGCGCCAGCACGCGCTTTACTGGACAAACCTTGCTTGGTGCCCTGATTTTCTAGACCGCAAGGGGTGGGAACCCTTGGGCCATGCGTCTCTGGATGCCTTTCTGACCGATTTCATGACCGGCTATTTCGCGCCGATGGATGCCAACAACCTGCTGGCACAGGTCAGCAAATGGCAACGCGCCGATGTGGGTGGCATTGCGGGCGGCGATGCAAAGGCCGCCTACGCGAAGGTGAAGTCGAAGGTGCTGCTGATGCCGATATCGTCAGACCAGATTTTCCCTGTGACCACCTGCATCGCAGAGGCAGCATTGATCCCCGGTGCCCGCCTGACCGTGATCGAAGGCAAGGCAGGCCATCTTGGTCTTTTCGCCATCGAGCCTGATTACATGCCGCAGATCAACGCGGCTCTCTCCGGGCTGCTAGGTGAACAGGTCTAGGCTATCTTCTTGCGGGCGATCTGATCAGTCATCTGGTGGACTTGATTGCGTCTGGAGTCTCGTCCTAAGCTCAGCTGATCCGCGCGGATTGCCGCTTTACCCATCGGATAGGTATTGAAGACTCAATCGAAGCGACTCCGCCGATCTTCGTTAGACGTCCGGTCAAAAAGTGCTCGAAGTCGTTCAGGTCGGCAACCGAAAGGCGAAGCAGATAGTCGAAGCTGCCGGTCATCAGCCAACACTCTACGACTTCGGGGCAGAGTTTGACCTCACGCTCGAACTCGACAAGTTTGCGGTCCACCTGCTGATCCAGCTTGACGGAGACGAAGACACTGAAGCCAAAGCCCATGCGTACCTCGTCCACCACGGCGCTGTAGCCGGTGATGAAGCCTTCGGCCTCTAGCCGGCGGATGCGCCGCGCGCAGGGTGAGGGCGACAGGCCGACGCGCTCGCTCAGGTCCTGATGCGAGATGCGCGCATCTGCCTGCAGTTCTTTCAGAATTCGGTGGTCGATCTGATCCAGTTTCACGTGATATACGCCGAAAACCAGCGCCTCTTGTCAACTTAACGCCGAATCTAAGTAATCGGAGTGCAAAAGGACAGGTAAAATGCCGGAATCTCGCCCAAGGACTGCGATATTCTTGCCCAAAGGAGTTGCCGATGCCTGATTTTCCCCATCTGAAAACCCTAGAACAGCGGCTGTTGTGGTTGTCGCACTGGATGATCCACCACGCAAACCACATCCGGCCCAAGGTGGACGGGATCAAGGTCGGCGGGCATCAGGCGTCCTCGGCCTCGATGGTGTCGATCCTGACCGCGCTCTATTTCCACGCACTGCGGCCGCAGGACCGAGTGGCGGTCAAACCCCATGCTTCGCCGGTCTTTCACGCCATCCAATATTTGATGGGCAACCAGACCCGCGAGAAGATGGAGAATTTCCGCGGTTTCGGTGGGGTGCAAAGCTACCCCAGCCGGACCAAGGACGTGGATGATGTCGATTTCTCCACCGGGTCGGTCGGCCTTGGCGTCGCGATCACGTCGTTTGCGTCCATCGTGCAGGACTATATCGCCGCCAAGGCTTGGGGTGGCAATCTGTCCCTGGGCCGCATGGTGGCGTTGGTCGGTGATGCCGAGTTGGACGAAGGCAACGTCTATGAGACGCTGCAAGAGGGCTGGAAGAACGATCTGCGGAACTGCTGGTGGATCATCGACTACAACCGCCAGTCGCTGGACGGGATCGTGCGTGAGGGGCTGTTTGCGCGGATCGAGCAGATCTTCGACGCCTTCGGCTGGGATGTGGTGCGGATCAAATATGGCGCCCTGCAACGCGCGGCCTTTGCCGAGCCGGGGGGTGCCGCTTTGCGCGACTGGATCGACCGCTGCCCGAACCAGCAATACGCCGCGCTGACCTTTATGGGCGGGGCCGTCTGGCGCAAGCGGCTGATGGAGGATCTGGGCGATCAGGGCGATGCGTCGGCGCTGATCGACCGGCGCGACGACGCAGGGTTGGCAGCGCTGATGGAAAACCTTGGCGGCAACTGCGTGCAGACCATGGCCGAGGCCTTCGATGCCGTCACCCACGACCGGCCGACCTGTTTCCTCGCTTACACGATCAAGGGCTGGGGCACCCCGATTGCCGGCCATAAGGACAACCACGGCGGGCTGATGAACCCGACCCAGTTTGCGGCGTGGCAAAGGCACATGGGCGTGCCGCCGGGGCAGGAATGGGACCCGATGGCCACCGTCCAAGACCCTGCCGCCCTGCGCAGTTTCCTGTCGCGCGTGCCGTTCTTTGCCAAGGGCAGCCGCCGCTATCACGACGACCGCATTGCTGTGCCAAAGATCACCGTCGATACTGGCCGCGAGATCTCGACTCAGGCCGCCTTCGGCAAGATCCTCGATGACCTTTCCAAGGGCTCCTCTGCGCTGGCCGCGCGGATCGTGACCACGTCGCCTGACGTGACAGGAACCACCAGCCTTGGCGCTTGGGTCAACCGGCGCAAGTTGTTTGCGCGCCAGCCGCAGGCCGATGCCTTCATTGAGCACCGCATCCCCTCGACCGCGAAGTGGGAGTTTGCGCCCGAAGGCCAGCATATCGAATTGGGCATCGCCGAGATGAACCTGTTCTTGCTGCTGGGGGCGGCGGGCCTGTCACACAGCCTATTCGGCAAGCGGCTGTTCCCCATCGGCACAGTCTATGACCCCTTTGTGCATCGGGGCCTCGATGCCCTGAATTATGCCTGCTATCAGGATGCCCGCTTCATCATCATCGGCACCCCGTCGGGCGTTACACTGGCGCCCGAAGGCGGCGCGCATCAGTCCATCGGCACGCCCCTGACCGGCATGTCGCAGGATGGGTTGGCGGCGTTTGAACCGGCCTTTGCCGATGAACTGGCTGTGATCATGGAATGGGCCTTCGACTATCTTCAACGCGACGGCAATGGCGACCCGGACGAACGCACCTGGCTGCGCGACAAAACAGGCGGGTCGGTTTATCTGCGGTTGACGACAAACCCGCTGGAACAGCCGGGCAAGCGCCACGACAACGCCTTCCTGCAAGGGGCCATCGACGGAGCTTACTGGCTGCGAAAGCCCGGACCAAATTGCCAGTCAGTGATCGCCTATCAGGGGGCTGTAGCGCCTGAGGCTATTGCGGCAGCGGGCATCATCGGCGAACACCACCGCGATGTGGGGGTGCTGGCCGTTACCTCGGCCGACCGGCTGAACGCGGGCTGGACGGCAGCACAGCGCGCCCGCGCAGGTGGTAACCGGGCGGCACGCAGCCACATTGAGACATTGTTGGCGGACCTGCCGCGAGATTGTCTGCTGATCACGGCCATTGACGGACACCCGGCCACTTTGGCTTGGCTAGGGTCGGTCGGCGGGCACAAGACAGTGTCACACGGGGTCGAGCATTTCGGCCAGACTGGCACGATCGGCGACCTCTATCACCACTTCGGGCTGGACCGTGACTCCCTTGCGCAGTCCATAGCGGGTTTGACAACGGGACGAAGTTCTTAGGTTCAGATGGGTATTCGGCTTGCGCCCCGTTCCCGACGACAGCGTTCGTGGAGGTGCGCGCTTCGAGCTGATGATGGAACGTGGTCTGTGTGAAGCAGCCACAAGCGTCAGGGAGGAAGCGCAGCATGAAGCACTATGCCGGATTGGATGTTTCGGTGAAATGACCGACATCTGCATCGTCGATGAGAACGGACGAATTTGCAGTGAAGCAAAGGTTTTCAGCCATCCCGAGGATCTGTCGAGGGCCTTGACGGAGACAGGGTTCTGTATTGAACAGATCGGGCTCGAAGCTGGCCCACTGTCGCAGTGGTTGTTCGAGGGTATGGCGCAGGCTGGATTGCCGGTGATCTGTGTCGAGACGCGCCACACCAAGGCATTCCTGAGAGCTGAAATCAACAAAAGCGACCGGAATGACGCGCGTGGAATTGCGCAGATGATGCGCGTCAACCTGTATCGCCAGGTGCATGTAAAGACGCTGGCGAGCCAAAAGCGTCGGGCTCTACTGCGGGCCCGCAAGCTCTTGCAGGACAAGGCAATCGCTATTGAGAACGATACCGTGGCTTGGCAAACCGAGCGTAGTTGCCAACCTATAGGTTGGCAGATTGGCCCTTCGGGACATCAGCCTCGATCAAGCTCCTGTCCGAAGGACCAAGTCCTGGTCCCGACGGCACACCGGGAGGTGCCGACCTCGGCCTTCGGCAACCACCGCAAGTCGCAGCCATCGCTCAACCCCGCATTTTCAGATCTCACGTCACTTGGGGCCAGTCCCTCAGTTCTTTGGAAATCGTGATGTTGGAGCGCCCATAACGCTGGAAAAGCATGCTCATCAAAGAAACCGGTAGATGTCTCCTTGAAAATCTGTCACTTTAGGCATCATGGACGCCGCAAGATCACAGAATCTGAAGAAACTGCTCGATGCCGTGCCCGCCGGGTATCTGGTCGATGCCGCATGGCTCATCTCCCAAGGTATCGCCTACGAGAGCTTCCGTGACTATGTGAAGCGCGGCTGGCTGGAGCGTATCGCACGCGGTGTCTTCCGCCGCCCACTCCCCAGCACCGCAGCCACCCCGACGTCGAACAGCATCGACTGGAAGACCTGCATCCTGTCCACGCAGCACATCATGGGTCATGACCTGCATGTCGGCGGCACCAAGGCGCTCGGCGAACAAGGACATGCCCACTATCTGCGCCTCGGCGAAAGCGCTCCAGTTTGGGTCTATGGGGACAGTATCCCCAATTGGCTGGCGAAACTGCCGATGGACGCCCCGATAAGAACCCGCCCCCGATCCTTGTTTGCCGACCCGAAACTGGGCTTGATCGAGGGCATGACGACCGGCCAGCCATGGGACTGGGGTCTCACGATGTCGACGCCGGAGCGCGCGATCCTGGAGGCCATGGACGAGTTGCCCGACTATGAAAGCTTCCACACGCTCGACATGGTTTTTGAGAGCCTGACAACGCTGCGCCCAAAACTGCTTGCCGACCTCCTGCAGGCCTGCCGCAAGATCAAGGTCAAGCGCCTGTTCTTTGTCTTTGCCGACCGCCACGATCATCCTTGGCGCAAACGGATCGACGCGCAGGCCTTCGACCTCGGCAGCGGCGACCGAGCCTTGGTCCGAGGCGGCAAGATCCACCCGCGCTATCGGATCATGGTGCCGGAAGATTTAGTGAAACCGGAGGCCGACAGTGGCACGTGAGACCTATGAGGCCCGGGTGAAGCGGGGCTTTATTGCTTTGTTGACGCCCATCGACTACATTACGTGAGGAGTTACCTCACAGAGATGATGCAATGGCCTCGGTCGCAGCGAAAGTGATGTCGACAGTCAGCGCGCCCTACGGCGTGCTGGTGACGGCTACCCAGCTGGCCGAAAAGATCGCCAACAGCAAGAGCGTCGATGCCTTCGATTGCAGCGTGTTCACCTTCCTGTCCGAAGTGTCGCCCAAACTGCAGCAGTCGTTTATCGACGAGATGGGTGTCAGCAAGGACGCAGTCATTGTGGTCGCAAAAAAATTCTCCGAGCTCGCCGGATACAAGCTCCCGCTCGCGATCTGAATGAACGTCCCGCAGCCAAGCCGCTGGCCCGAGCTTTTTGACGCGGCTGTAGCGATCGTTGACCAAGCCAACGGTCAGGGTATCGGCATGACGAACTGGAGCTTTGGGGGCGGAACGGCTCTCATGCTCCAAATCAAGCATCGCGAAAGCCACGACATCGACCTCTTCATCGACGATGCCCAGTACCTCCCGTATTTGAACCCAGAGACGCAAGGATACAATCTCGCACTCGCACCGAGCGACTATGAGACCGATGGCACGCGCGCCTTGAAGATCGTGTTCAATGGCGTCGGCGAGATCGACTTCATCTGCTGCGACCCAGTCACCCAAGAACCGTATGTCATTTCCGAAATCCGCGGACGACGCGTCAAACTCGAGACGCCAGCCGAAATCCTGGCCAAGAAGGTAGTCTTCCGCGGTTCACACCTCCAGCCCCGGGATATGTTCGACATCGCCGCCGTCGCCCAGGCGATGGGCACCGACTACGTCGTTGAAGCCTGCTCCAGATTTCCTGATGCTTGCCGGGAAGCGCTCGCGGTAACCGAGAAAATGAATCCTGCGCTGGTTGATGCCATCACAGGCAAGTTGTTGGTGTCAGAGGGATTTCAGATTCTTCAGGGCAATGCACAGGGAGCAACGAAGGCAGTCCTGGTCGAAGCGATCGCGCGAGCAGGCTGACCGGTCGCAGACGGCCGGCCAAGCCGATCGGCTGCGACGCCAAGAGCATCCAGCCGGTCTTTGCCGTTGAGGCGCAGGAATGCCTCAGCCATGGAGCATCTCTCCAACCAATCGTGCCAGCCAAGTCGGGAACTGCGGCGCGGCGGACATCAGTTCAATCTTTGCCGTCTCCGTGAGCTTGGATCGCAGGATTTGCAGGGCCTTGGGAGCCTCATCCGGCCCGAGCCATGCCAGCGCACGGACGGCCTGGCCCGAGGTCTTGTTTCCAAGGGTCAACTGCCAGCGCGGCGCATGACGCAGTTCGACTGCCTGCTGGCCAAGGTTCCCCGCCCGAGTTAATCGCATTTTCCACCAGACCCACGACGGTAAACCGGTCGCGGCCAAGGCGGATCCGGTCGCCGATCACCAGCCCGGTCTTGCGGTCGGCGATCAATTCGAAATGGCTGCTACCAAATCCGCGCCCTTCGGCAATGCGCTGCGGTCCACCGGGACGGCCGGGTTCAAAGCCGATGACGTAAAGCCGCAAGGTCCGGCTCCCAAGGGCGGCCTCGATGGTCTGAAAGGTGATGGCACCCGCCTCGGCCACGCCGGGCATGCGGGCGACGGCGTCCCGCGTGTCCGCAGGGATGCTTGAGGCCTCGGCAAACGGGCCTTGCGTGCCCGCCTCGACCACCCAGACATCGGCTGCGGGGGCCTTCACCACGGCCAACGCGTCGGCCACCAGCCCGTTGTAGATGCCGATCATCGCCAGCACGACCGTCATCAGTAGCCCAAGACCAAAGCAGGTCAGGACAAAGCGGAATAGACCGTGCCGGATGTCGCGGATTGCAAGGTTCATGGCGTATCCCCGATCCGGGCCAGCCGTCCCTCGTCCGCGCCCTGCGGCGGGTTCGCCACGATCTGCGCGCCTTCGGGCAGGCCGCCCGTCACCTCGATCCGGCCACGGTCATCGCGTGCGCCGAACGTCAACTGTGCGCGCACCAGCCGCCCGTCCTGCACCGTCCAGACTTGGCCCTGAAAACCATCAAAACCGGAAATCGCCACTTCGGGCACCATCAAGGCGCTGGCCCGTGTGCCAGTCAGAATGCGCACCTCGGCCTGTTCACCCAGAAACATTTCGGCCGGGCAATCGGCGCAGGTCAGCCAGACCCGGCGTTCTTCGTTCACCCGGTCGCTTTCAAGACCGATGCGGGCAATGGTGCCGTGAAATTCGCCAGCGGGCTGCGACCGCAGGCGAATGGTGCCGGGCTGGCCCAGGGCCAGCTGACCTGCGCGCTCTTCGTCGATGTAGGCCTGTATCCAGATGGTGGCGGGATCGATGAGGGTAAAGATCGGATCGCCCGCCCGGACCACGGCCCCCGTTTCAGCGTGGCGGGCAACGATCACCGCGTCAAAGGGCGCAAACAGCCGGTGATGCGCCAGCAGTGTCTCTTCAAGTTGAAGGGCGGCGGCTGCGTCCGCTGCCTGTGCGCGGATCACGTCGCGCTCGGCCTCGGCCACGGCCACGTCGGCCCGGGCCACATCCTCGTCTCGCTGGGCCTCTTCGGCGCGCTGAAGACTTGCGGCTTCCTGACGGCTCAGTTCCAGCAGACGCAGATTTGCTGTCTCACGCTGCGCCAGAATGGCCCTTGCGCGGACAACGGAAGCCTCTGCCTTGGCCTGGTTGGCATGGCTGGCCGCAACAGCGGCGTGGGCGCGGGCAACGCGCGCTTCCTGTTCGCCCTGGTGCAATGCGCCGAGGATTTGCCCCCTGGCAACGCGGTCGCCCGCGTCGGCCGAGAGGGAGAGAAGCGTGGCGCTAACTTCAAAGCCAACCCGCGTCAGCACCCGCGCCTCAACGGTGCCAAGGCCGTAGATGCGCAGGGCCACGTCAGGTTCAGGTTCCACGACCGTCACGGTCAGCGGCCGCTCTGTCATGAACAGAACGCCTGCCCCGATGGCCAACACTGCCACAGCCCCGATGAACCATGCCTTTTGCATCACTCAGCCCCCTCTCACTCCTAGCAGCCGAAGTTGGACGGCCAGAAGCCGCAGTCCTTCGTCGCGCAGGACGAAATCCCGCGCGCCCAGCGACCAACGGATCGCCAATCCCTGAATGAGGGACGTCAGAAGTACGGCCACATCCCCGGCAGCAACATCCCTGAGCAGAGCGTTGTCCCGCTGGCCTGCGATGACTTCTTGCATCAACAGCCCGTGCAGCGCAGCCAGACGATCCCGGAACGCTGCACGCAAGGCGGCGTTTTCGACGTTCAGTTCGCGCGAGAACAAGAGCATGGGCAACGCGGGGTGCGCCTTGATCTGGTCCAGTTGCGCACCAACCAACGCCTTCAGGCGTTCGACCGGCGGGTTGGCTTCTTTCAGTGCTTCGGCCCAGGCCGCCGTGAGCAGGCCCGCTACATGATCGGCAACAGCCACCCACATCTCGGCCTTGGTCGGAAAATGCCGGAAGATGGCAGCCTGCGTTACCCCGACTTCCGCCGCGATGGCGCCGGTCGTCACCCGGTCCGGGCCGATCCTGTCGGCAAGATCAAGGATCACCGCGACAATCTGGGCTTTGCGAAGGTCTGCCGATTTGCGCATGGGGTTGCCTGATGTTGTAAGTAAGTAAATACTAACTTAAGGAGGCGTAGGAGTCAATCCGACTGTGGCAAAGCATGCAGAGATCAGCGGACCAAACTCAGGGAGAAGCGCGAGGGGTTGACCGCACGGGAAAGCGCGACGTCGTCAGGATCGCGCCAGTCGCATCGAGGGTGAACCTGCAAGCCCGGTCAGCATGACGAAATGTCAGCCGCCAGCGTCCCGCATCTTCGCCCTCTCCGGCTTCGCAAAGTGAGGTGAGTGTGCCGTCGCGCATGGCAAGGCGCACATCGTCCTCGGTCATCTTGAAGGCTTCGGCCAGAAGGGCGGCCGGAATGACGAAGCCCTCGCCGTCGCGTTCGATCCGGTTCATGGCTGCACCAAATTGCCAAGGGGACTTTGCGGTGCCAGCGCGATATCGGCCAGGGTCGACCGGTTCAGATCGTCCAGAAACGCCGCTTCCGCCGACCTCAACCGGGCCTTGAGGCGGCATCGCCCGTCGATCGAACACACCCCGGCATCGGCCCCGAAGCATTCGACCAACGGCTGGCCTTCCTCAAGTTGGCGCACGATGTCGCCCAGCCGGATTTCCGCCGCCGGGCGCGCGAGCACCGCACCACCACCGCCACCACGCCGGGTGTCGATGAAGCCCGCGCGCGACAGGTGCTGCATGATCTTTGCCAGATGATTGCGTGACAGCCCCAGATCCTCCGCCAGCTCGGACGTGGAAAACGCCCGCGCGGGATCGCCCGCCATGCGCATCAGCATGCGAAGGCCGAAATCGGTGAACGAGGTCAGGCGCATGCCGGCTGCTTCCCTTGAATTGGTATTTACAATACCTATTAGTAGGTCTAAGCCAAAGTGCAAGACGGAGACTCAGATGGAAACGGTCGCGCCACCACGGAACCCTACCTCTGCACGTCCAGCCGTGACGGCTGCCATGATGGCGGAAACCGGGCTGGACGAAGGTGTTCTGCATCAGCTGGTGCACCGCTTTTACGGCAAGGTGCGCGACGACAGGTTGCTGGGCCCGATCTTCGCGGCAAGGATCACCGATTGGCCCCCGCATCTGGAACGCATGGTGACCTTCTGGTCGTCGGTCGCCCTGATGACGGGTCAGTATCATGGCCGCCCGGTGCCTGCGCACACTCCGCTGCCGATCGAGGCGGCGCATTTCGACCGCTGGCTGGCGCTATTCCGTGCCACGGCAGAGGAAACCTGCACTCCGGCAGGCGCGGCCCATGTGATCGAACGCGCCGAACGCATCGCCCAATCCCTGCATATCGCGGTTGCATCCGCCCAAAGTTGCCCGGCCGCGCCACCCAAGCTGTTCTGACGACAGGAGCATCCCGATGACAAACGTCCCGATCCACGACGCCGCAGCGCTGACCCATCATATCGAGACCCGCTATCACGCGCGCCACCGCGAGCAGTTGCCGATGCTGGCTGCCATGGCCGAGCGGGTCGAGGATGTGCATTTCGGCGATGACGGTGTGCCAGATGGCCTCTCGGTACTTCTGCAGCAGATGATTGGCGAGATGGAAATCCACATGAAGAAAGAGGAGCTGATCCTCTTTCCCGCCATCCGCCGCGGCGGGATGCCGGGAATCGAGGCGCCGATTGCGGTGATGCGGGCGGATCACGCCGGGCATGACCGCGAAGTGGCCGAGATCCGGCGCCGGACTGGCAACCTGACCCTGCCTGACGGGGCCTGCGGCACCTGGACGCGGCTCTATGAAGGTCTGGCCGACTTCATCGACGACCTGACCGAACATATGCGGCTGGAAAACGAGGTGCTGTTTCCGCAGTTCGAACCCGCCGGGCGTGCCGATGCCTGATCCGGACCGCTATGCCTCGCCACCCTGTCTGGCTGCCGAGATCGCGCCCGATTACTTTGACCCGCTGACAACCGACCCCGAACAGGCCCGCGACGTGGCGCGCTGGCGACGGGCCGAACGAATCCGCCTGCGGGCTGAACGGGACGCGCTTTCGGTGGTTGACCGGCAGGCCGCAGGTGCCGCATTGGCGCAGCAGCTTCGGCAGGTCCTGTCGGACAGGTTCGACGGCGCGGCGGGGATGGTCCTGTCTGCCTACTGGCCGATCAAGGGTGAACCCGATCTGCGCGGACTGATGGCCGAACTGCTCGAGGCAGGCGTCATCATCGCGCTGCCGGTGGTGGAAGTGCGGGCCAGCCCGCTGGTCTTTCGTCGCTGGCATCCCGGGTTGCACATGATCCGGGGGCACTGGAACATACCCGTGCCCCCACCCGAGGCTGACCGACTTGCACCCGATGTGGCGCTGGCACCCGTCGTCGGCTGGGACAGCGCCGGGTTCCGGCTGGGCTATGGCGGCGGGTATTTCGACCGCACTCTGGCCACGCTGGCGCCACGACCATTTACCATCGGGATCGGATTGCAGGCGGCGCAGATGTCCACCATCTTTCCCCAGCCTCACGACATTCCGCTGGATGTCATCCTGACCGAGGCTGGCGTCCAGTTTCAGCGCGAGGATCCATGACAAGTTCCGCCGAACAGATGCGCGCCTGGCGTGGGCCGGCCCTCCTGACCTACGGGTTTCGCCCCTTCTTCTTCGGCGCTGGCGTCTGGGCCGCCCTGGCGATGACCCTGTGGGTGCCGATGCTGTCGGGGCGTCTGACCCTGCCGACCGCATTTGACCCGGTGTCCTGGCATGCGCACGAATTTCTGTTCGGTTATGTGGCTGCCGTCATCGCGGGGTTCTTGCTGACAGCGGTTCCGAACTGGACCGGCAGGTTGCCGATAGTCGGCTGGCCGCTCGGTGCCCTGTTCGCGCTGTGGCTGATCGGGCGGTTGGCGGTTGCGGCATCGCTTTACCTGCCGCCCATTGCCGTGGCGCTGGCCGACCTTGCGATGCCGGTCGCGCTTGCCGCCGTGATCGGGCGCGAGATCGTGGCGGGCAGGAACTGGCGCAACCTGATCGTGCTGGCAATGTTGGGCGTGCTGACCCTTGGCAACGGCATCTTCCATCTCGAGGCCGCGCGTGGAGACTATGCCGCGCAAGGCTACGGTCTGAAGATCGGGCTTGGCGCGATGGTCATGATGATTGCGGTGATCGGGGGGCGGATCGTTCCGTCCTTCACGCGCAACTGGCTGGTCAAGCGCGGGCCGGGGCGGTTGCCCGTGCCGCCGATGCAAAGGTTCGACAAGGCAGCACTTCTGACCCTGCTGACCGCTCTTCTGGCCTGGGTCGTCTTGCCAGATCACCTGGTGACCGGCGCGCTGCTGCTGACGGCGGGGACGCTGCACGCCGTCCGGTTGGCGCGCTGGGCTGGGGACCGGACGCTGGCCGAACCCTTGGTCGCGGTCTTGCACCTTGGCTATGCTTTCCTGCCGCTCGGCGCCCTGGCATTGGGTGCAGAGATCCTTGCCCCCGGCCTGATCGGCATGGCGGCAGCGCAGCACCTTTGGATGGGCGGTGCGGCTGGACTGATGACGCTGGCCGTGATGACCCGGGCCACGCTTGGCCACACCGGACAGACCCTGACCGCCGGGCCCGGTACAGTCCTTGTCTATGCGGCGCTGGTCGTGGCGGTGCTGGCCCGGTTCGCCGCAGGGATCTGGCCTGACCAGGCGCCGGTCCTGCACATGGTTGCCGGGGCGGCGTGGATCCTGTCCTTCGCGGGATTTGCCGTGCTCTATGGCCGTCTGCTGCTGCGCCTGCCGGCTGCAAAGCGCATCTGAGGAACGCCATGGATTGGCTGGAATTCACGGCTGCCTTTGCGGCGTTCTTCCTGACCCACTCGATACCGCTGCGACCGGCCGTGCGCCCGCACCTGCAGCGGGCCCTCGGCCGGCGCGGTTTCACGCTGGTCTATTCGGCACTTTCCATTGCCATGCTGGGCTGGCTGATCGCCGCCGCTGGTCGGGCGCCTTTTGTGCCGCTGTGGACCTGGGCCCCCTGGCAGCCTCTTGTCCCGCTGGTCGTCATGCTGCTGGTCTGCCTGATCCTGTCACTGGCCATAGCGCGGCCCAATCCGTTTTCCTTCGGCGGCACGCGGAATGAGACGTTCGACCCGGCCCGTCCGGGGATCGTGCGGTTGTTCCGCCATCCGCTGCTTCTTGCCCTGGCGCTGTGGGCAGGAGCTCATCTCGTGCCGAACGGAGACCTTGCGCATGTCATCCTGTTCGGCACCTTCGCCGGTTTCGCTCTCCTTGGACAACGCTTGATCGACCGCCGCAAGCGGCGCGAGATTGGCAAGGATTGGGACGCTTTGGCCGCAAAGGTCAAAGGCGCGGCGCCCCTGCCGTTGCCGCTGCCGCGGCTTGCGGCGGGTTTGGCCCTTTACCTGCTGCTGATCGCCGCGCACCCGTTGCTCTTCGGGGTCAGCCCCTTACCGTGACCCTCAGGTCGAATGGTCGTCGATCCAGGGGTTGGGTCTTGCGAACCTCTCCAGATCGGCCTGATCGCCAATCACGATGCGTGTGCCCTCGACCGTAACGCCGTACGGTTGCAGGCCCTTGAAGGCGCGGCTCAGATTCTCGGGCGTCATGCCCAAGACAGAGGCGAGGCGGCGCTTTTCGAAATCAAGCTCGACCACGGGGCCTCCACCGGCTCGTTTCTGCTGGCGCAAAAGATAGTTCGCCAGCCGTTCCAGCGAGGTTCGAAGCTTCAGGTCCTTCTGTGCCTTGATGACCGAGCGGTAACACTGCGCCAGCTCCGTCACGATCGCCCGGGCGAAACTGCCGTCCGTATCAAAGATCGCACGCACGTCCTGGCTGGGGATCAGGACGATTCGGCTTTTCTCCAGCGTTCTGGCCGACATCAGATAGGGTGCGTTCTTGATCGTTGCCGCCAGGATGAAGGTCGAAACGGGCCTCACGGTCGCAAGGCTGGTTTCACGGCCGTTCCACGTCGAGAACAGATCGACCGAGCCGGACAGGACAACGTGCAGAAAATCGCTGGGCTCGCCTTCGCCGATCAATTCGATCTGCGGTGGGAAATTCTGCACATAGGCACCGCGCATCAGCGACAGGAAATTCGCCTCCGCCATTTCGGCAAACAGGTTGAGTGCTCGAATCTCTGGATAATGAGCCTCGGGCATGTCGTGCGCTCCGCATCAGTTAAAAGCCAGATCACCGGATCACTTGATTTTTGTCAATGCTGTAATTGATCAGCGCTGGACATGACTTGATGCGCCAGTGCTTACGGGGAAACAAAATTCTTTAACCTATTTATTTGATTTAGAAATTGTCCTCGCATGATCTAGATCAAGTCTTTTGACCCTCTCGGGCAGGCACGTCTGCTTGCGATCCCCTTTCCGGGGACCAAGCAATTCTTGCCGGAGACCCCTGCCATGCAGCCGCACGCCACAGTCTCACGCGCCGACCAGACGCGCGCCCTGAGCCTGAGCACGATCGCCTTCACCGCCTGTTTCGCGGTCTGGACGATTTTTTCCATCATCGGTGTCGCCATCAAGGGCGAGCTGGGTCTAAACGACACCCAGTTCGGCCTGTTGGTAGCAACCCCGATCCTGACTGGGTCGCTGACCCGGATCTTTCTGGGCGTCTGGACCGAGAAGTATGGCGGACGGCTGGTCTTTTCCGGCCAGATGATCCTGGCCGCGCTGGCAACATGGGCGCTGACCTTTGCCGATACCTACATCATGTATCTGGTTGCGGCTCTGGGCGTGGGCCTTGCGGGCGGGTCCTTCATCATCGGCGTGGCCTATGTCAGCCGCTGGTATGATGCGGGCCATCAAGGCACGGCCCTGGGGATCTTTGGCGCAGGCAACATCGGTGCGGCGGTAACCAAGTTCGTCGCCCCCTTCGTGATGGTGGCCTATGGCTGGCAAGGCGTGGCGAATGTCTGGGCGGCGGCGCTTGCCCTGATGGGCGTGATCTTCTTCGTCTTTGCCAAGGACGACCCGGCGCTGGTGGAGCGTCGCAGGACGGGGGCCAAGGCACCCGGCTTTGCACAGCAGTTCGCGCCCCTTAAGAACCTGCAGGTCTGGCGCTTCTCGCTCTACTACTTCTTCGTCTTCGGTGCCTTCGTGGCACTGGCGCTGTGGCTGCCGCACTACCTGATCGACGTCTACAAGGTTGACGTCCGCACGGCGGGCATGGCGGCGGCGTCCTTCAGCCTTTCCGCCTCGCTGTTCCGCGCCTATGGCGGGCACCTTTCGGACAAGTTCGGCGCGCGGTCGGTCATGTACTGGACCTTCGGCTTTTCGATGTTGTTCCTCTTCATGCTGTCCTATCCGCCCACGGATTACGTCATTCAGGGCAAGGACGGCACCATCGCCTTTTCGACCAGCATGGGGTTGTGGCCCTTCATCGCAACGCTGTTTGCCCTTGGCTTCTTCATGAGCCTTGGCAAGGCGGCGGTGTTCAAGCACATCCCGGTCTACTACCCTAACCATGTGGGCGCGGTCGGGGGCCTTGTGGGCATGATCGGCGGCCTCGGCGGCTTTGTCCTGCCGATCGCCTTCGGCGCGCTGCTTGACCTCACCGGCATCTACACCTCGTGCTTTGCGCTGCTCTTCGTGCTGGTCGCCATCGCGCTCACCTGGATGCACCTGTCAATCCGCGCGATGGAGCGTGCCGCCCATGGCGAGGCGCTGGACCGTCTGCCGCAACTCCCGGAGATGCAGGCCATCCACCACCCGGAACGCACCACCATGCCGCGCGTGCTGGAGGACTGGCATCCAGAGGACCCAACCTTCTGGGCCGAAAAGGGCAGGGCGGTCGCACGCCGCAACCTGTGGCTCTCGATCCCGGCGCTGCTTCTGGCCTTCTCGGTCTGGATGGTGTGGTCGATGGTGGTGGCCAAGCTTCCGCTGATCGGCTTTGCCTTCACCCCCGAACAGCTGTTCTGGCTGGCTGCCTTGCCCGCGCTGTCGGGCGCCACGCTGCGGATCTTCTACGGCTTCATGGTGCCAATCTTTGGCGGCAGGCTTTGGACAACGCTGTCCACCGCGTCGCTGATGCTGCCCGCCATCGGCATCGGCTATGCCGTGCAGAACCCGGAAACCCCTTACTTCATCTTCCTGGTGCTGGCGCTGCTCTGCGGCCTTGGCGGAGCCAACTTCGCTTCTTCCATGGCCAACATCGGATACTTCTTCCCGAAGGCCGAGAAAGGCAACGCGCTGGCACTGAACGCAGGGCTTGGCAACCTTGGCGTCAGCGTCATGCAGTTCCTGGTGCCACTGGTCATTACCGTGGGCGTCTTCGGCGCCATGGGCGGGGCACCGCAGACGATGGCTGAAGGGGGCGAGCTGTGGCTGCAGAACGCAGGCTTCATCTGGGTGCCGTTCATCCTGATCTCCACCGTGGCCGCATGGCTGGGAATGAACGACATCGCTGATGCCAAGGCCAGCTTTGCCCAGCAGTCGGTGATCTTCGGGCGCACCCACAACTGGCTGATGTGTGTCCTCTACATCGGCACTTTCGGCAGCTTCATCGGCTATTCGGCAGGCTTCCCCTTGCTGTCGAAGATCGCCTTCCCGGATGTGAACGCGCTGCAATACGTCTTCCTGGGCCCACTGGTTGGCGCACTGTCGCGTGCCGGCACGGGTTGGGTATCGGACAAGTTTGGCGGCGGTCGGGTCACGTTCTGGGTGTTCCTGGGCATGATCGCATCCGTGCTGGCTGTGATCCTGTCCTTGCAGGCGGGCAGCTTTGCCGGGTTCTTCGCCGGGTTCATGGCGCTCTTCTTATTCACCGGGGTCGGCAACGCGTCGACCTTCCAGATGATCCCGGTCATCATGGGCAAGGAAGTACCCCGCCTGATGCCGCAACTGACCGGCATGGACCGTGCCCGTCAGATCGCGATGGAATCCAGCGGCATCGTCGCCTTCACCAGCGCCATCGGGGCCTACGGCGGGTTCTTCATCCCCAAGGCCTATGGCTCGTCCATCGCCATGACCGGCAGCCCGATCGGCGCGCTGTGGCTGTTCCTCGCCTTCTACGTGATCTGCCTTGCCATCACCTGGGTCGCCTACACGCGCCCCGGCGGGCTTCTCCATGACATCGAGCGCGGCCGTGCCATCACCGCCGCCCACCCCGCAGAATAACGAAAGGAAGCCCAAATGAGCCACCTGCTCGACAGACTGAACTTCTTCCAAAGCAAAGAGCTTGAGCAATTCTCGGACGGCTGGGGCCAGACCACGCGCGAGAACCGGGACTGGGAAGACACGTACAGAAACCGCTGGCGGCACGACAAGATCGTGCGCTCGACCCACGGGGTGAACTGCACCGGGTCCTGTTCGTGGAAGATCTACGTCAAGTCCGGCATCGTGACCTGGGAAACCCAGCAGACCGACTATCCGCGCACCCGGGCGGGCCTGCCCAACCATGAACCGCGCGGCTGCGCGCGGGGTGCCTCCTACAGCTGGTATCTCTATTCTGCCAACCGGGTGAAAAACCCGCTGATCCGCGGCGCCCTGATGCGCGCCTGGCGCAAGATGCGTCCCTCGATGACGCCGGTCGCCGCCTGGGCCGCGATCCAGAACGATCCCGCCCTGCGCGCAAGCTACACCAAGACGCGCGGCAAGGGCGGCTTCGTGCGCGCCACCTGGGACGAAGCGACCGAGATCATCGCCGCCGCCAACGCCTATACCGCCAAGACCCATGGCCCTGACCGCGTCTTCGGCTTCTCGCCGATCCCCGCCATGTCGATGGTCAGCTACGCCGCCGGCTCGCGCTACCTGTCGCTGCTGGGCGGCACCTGCATGTCGTTCTACGACTGGTATTGCGACCTGCCGCCTGCCTCCCCCCAGACCTGGGGCGAACAGACCGACGTGCCGGAATCGGCCGACTGGTATAACGCGGGCTTCCTGATGCTATGGGGCTCGAACGTGCCCCAGACCCGCACCCCCGACGCGCATTTCTATACCGAGGTGCGTTATCGCGGGACCAAATCCGCCGTGGTCAGCCCCGACTATTCCGAGGCCGCCAAGTTCGGCGACATCTGGCTGAACCCGCAGGCCGGCACCGATGCTGCGCTGGCGATGGCAATGGGCCATGTGATCCTGCGCGAATACCACCTTGACCGGCAGGCCGAGTATTTCGAGGACTACGCCCGCAAATACACCGACATGCCGATGCTGGTCCGGCTGGAAGACCGCGATGGCCACCTTGTCCCCGGACGCATGCTGCGCGCCGAGGATTTTGCCGGAGGTCTGGGCGAAACCAACAACCCCGACTGGAAGACCGTCGCCTATGACGAGGCTTCGGGCCAGATCGTTGCCCCCAACGGCTCCATCGGTTTCCGCTGGGGCGAAGAGGGTAAATGGAACCTTGAGCAGCGCGCCAAGGGGGCCGAAGCAAACCTGCGGCTAAGCCAGATACTTGACGAACATCACGACGAGGTTGTGGGCGTCGACTTCCCTTATTTCGGTGGTGTCGCCACGGGCGACTTCGTCAAATGCGATCACCCCGAAGTGCTGACCCGCAACATTCCGGCGCGGCGTGTAACCCTTGCTGACGGGTCACAGGCACTGGTCGCCACGGTGTTCGACCTCTTCTGCGCCAACTACGGGCTGGACCGGGGTCTTGGCGGCAAGTGGGTGTCGAAGGACTTCAACGACGACAGCCCCTATACCCCAGCCTGGGCCGAGAAGATCACCGGCGTCGCACGGGAAAAGATCATCGCTGTGGCGCGGGAATTCGCGGGCAATGCCGAAAAGACCCATGGCAAGAGCATGGTCATCCTTGGGGCCGGTCTGAACCACTGGTACCACATGGACATGAACTACCGCGGCATCATCAACATGCTGGTGATGTGCGGTTGCATCGGTCAGGAAGGCGGCGGCTGGTCGCATTATGTGGGGCAGGAGAAACTCCGCCCGCAGACCGGCTGGGCGCCTCTGGCCTTCGCGCTGGACTGGAACCGCCCGCCCCGGCACATGAACTCCACCTCGTGCTGGTATGCCCATACCGACCAGTGGCGTTATGAGACGCTGCGCGCGGGCGAGATCCTGTCGCCGACCGCGCCAAAGGGCGATTGGGACATTTCCCTCATCGACTACAACATCCGGGCGGAACGGATGGGCTGGCTGCCGTCTGCCCCGCAGCTGAAAACCAACCCGCTGGAGGTGTCGAAAGCCGCCAAGGCCGCAGGCAAGGCCATTCCGGCCTATGTGGCCGAACAGCTGAAGTCCGGCGCCTTGCAGATGTCCTGCGAAGATCCGGACGCCCCGGAAAACTGGCCGCGCAACCTCTTTGTATGGCGCTCGAACCTTCTGGGATCATCCGGCAAGGGCCACGAATACTTCCTCAAGCACCTTCTGGGCACCGATCACGGCGTGATGGGCAAGGACCTTGGCGAAGAAGGCGGCGTGATGCCGAAGGAGGCCGTCTGGCACAAGGACGCGCCCAAAGGGAAACTTGACCTTCTGGTGACCATCGACTTCCGGATGTCCACCACCTGCGTCTACTCTGACATCGTGCTGCCCACCGCCAGCTGGTACGAAAAGGACGACCTGAACACCTCGGACATGCACCCCTTCATCCACCCGCTGCAGGCGGCGGTGGACCCCGCGTATGAGTCGAAGTCGGATTGGGAAATCTTCAAGTCGATCGCGAAGAAGTTCAGCGAAGTCGCCCCAGAGGTGCTTGGGGTCGAGACCGACATCGTTCAGCTTCCCCTGCTGCACGACACCCCCGGCGAGTTGGCACAGGCCCATGTGAAGGACTGGAAGAAGGGCGAATGTGACCTGATCCCCGGCAAGACCGCCCCGAACTATATCGCGGTCGAACGGGACTATCCCAATCTTTACAAGAAGTTCACCTCGGTCGGTCCCTTGCTTGAAAAGCTCGGCAACGGCGGCAAGGGGATCAACTGGGATACCAAGGTCGAGGTCGGCCATCTGCGCGACCTGAACGGGGTCGTGCAGGACGAAGGCGTGTCGCAGGGCCTGGCCAAGCTGGAAACCGCGATCAACGCGGCGGAAATGATCCTGATGCTCGCCCCCGAAACCAACGGCGAAGTGGCCGTCAAGGCGTGGGAGGAACTGGAGAAACCCACCGGTCGCCACCACGCCCACCTGGCCGAAGGTGCGCACCACACCAAGATCCGCTTCCGCGATATCGCGGCGCAACCGCGCAAGATCATTTCCAGTCCCACCTGGTCGGGGATCGAATCCGAGACGGTCTGCTACAACGCCGGCTACACTAACGTGCATGAGCTGATCCCGTGGCGGACGCTGACCGGCCGCCAGCAGCTTTATCAGGATCACCTCTGGATGCGGGCCTTTGGCGAAGGTTTCGTCAGCTACCGCCCGCCGGTGGACCTGAAGACCATCACCAAGGCCGTCAACAACGACGCAGCCGAGGGCAACCCGCATGTCGTGCTGAACTTCATCACACCGCACCAGAAATGGGGCATCCACAGCACCTACACTGACAACCTGTTGATGCTGACCCTGAACCGGGGTGGCCCAGTTGTCTGGATGTCCGAGGTGGACGCCAAGACGGCCGGTCTGGTCGATAACGACTGGGTCGAGGCCTACAACATCAACGGTGCCTTGACCGCGCGGGTGGTGGTCAGCCAGCGGATCAAGCAGGGCACGCTCTTCATGTATCACGCGCAGGAAAAGATCGTGAATACGCCCGGTTCGGAAAAGACCGGCAACCGGGGCGGCATCCACAACTCGGTCACCCGCGCCACGCTGAAGCCCACGCACATGATCGGCGGCTATGCGCAACTGTCCTATGGTTTCAACTACTACGGCACCGTCGGCAGCAACCGCGACGAATTCGTGATCGTTCGCAAGATGAAGAAAGTTGACTGGCTGGATACGCCCGCAACCAAGCATGTGGAGGCCGCAGAATGAAAGTTCGCGCGCAAATCGGCAAGGTCCTGAACCTCGACAAATGCATCGGGTGCCACACCTGCTCGGTCACCTGCAAGAACGTCTGGACCAGCCGCGAAGGCGTTGAATACGCCTGGTTCAACAACGTCGAGACGAAGCCCGGCACCGGTTATCCGACCGACTGGGAAAACCAGAAGCGCTGGAATGGCGGCTGGTCGCGGTCGAAGTCGGGCAAGCTGCACCCCAAGCAGGGGTCAAAGTGGCGGATCATGGCGAACATCTTTGCCAATCCGTCCATGCCGGAAATCGACGATTATTATGAGCCGTTCGATTTCGACTATGACCACCTGAAATCCGCGCCCGACATGAACGCCTTCCCCACCGCGCGCCCCCGGTCC
Organism: Tabrizicola sp.; assembly: GCF_030694085.1. Lineage (GTDB taxonomy): Bacteria > Pseudomonadota > Alphaproteobacteria > Rhodobacterales > Rhodobacteraceae > Tabrizicola. Next base: position 37,624 of record NZ_JAUXZE010000022.1, read on the forward strand.
AAGATCACCGGCGAGCGGATGGAGAAGATCGAAAAGGGCCCGAACTGGGAGGAAATCCTGGGGGGGGAATTCTCGAAGCGGTCGGCCGACTACAACTTCGAGAACATCCAAAAGCAGATCTACGGTGAATACGAAAACACCTTCATGATGTATCTGCCGCGCCTGTGCGAGCATTGCCTGAACCCGACCTGCTCTGCCTCTTGCCCCTCAGGCGCGATCTACAAGCGTGAGGAAGACGGCATCGTCCTGATCGACCAGGAGAAATGCCGGGGCTGGCGGATGTGCATCACCGGCTGCCCCTACAAGAAGGTGTATTACAACTGGGACACCGGAAAATCCGAGAAATGCACCTTCTGCTATCCCCGGATTGAATCCGGCCAGCCCACCGTCTGTTCCGAAACCTGCGTCGGCCGCATCCGCTATCTGGGCGTGGTCCTGTATGACGCCGACAAGATCGCGGCGGCGGCAAGTGTGGAACGCGAAACCGACCTCTACGGTGCGCAGCTGGACGTGTTCCTTGACCCGAACGACCCCGAGGTGATCGCCGCCGCCCGCCGCGATGGCATCCCCGAGGACTGGATCGAATCCGCCAAGATCAGCCCGATCTGGAAAATGGCGATGGAGTGGAAGGTCGCCTTCCCGCTGCATCCCGAATACCGCACCCTGCCGATGGTCTGGTACATCCCGCCGCTGTCGCCGATCCAGAACGCAGCACAAGCGGGTCAGATCGCGATGAGCGACCAGATGCCCGACGTGCGCAGCTTGCGCATCCCGGTGCAATATCTGGCCAACATGCTGACGGCGGGGGATGAGGAACCCATCGTCCACGCGCTGGAACGGATGTCGGCCATGCGTCTCTACATGCGGGCCCTGACCGTTGACGGCGTGCGGGACGAAGGCATCGCGGCCCGCGTCGGCATGTCGGGCCGGATGATCGAGGACATGTACAAGATCATGGCCATCGCCGACTACGAGGACCGCTTCGCCATCCCCACCGCGCACCGCGAACAGAACGAAGCCGGCGCCGACATTCGTGGCGGCTGCGGCTTTACCGACGGTAACGGCTGTTCCTCGGGCGACACCGGCAAGACCAGCCTGTTCGGCGGCAAGAAGAAGTCCTTCGCCCTTCCGCTGGAGTCATTCTGATGGACCGCACACTCAAGGCACTGTCACTGATCCTCAGCTATCCGACGGCGGAACTGCAGGAGGCTATGCCGGAAATCGGGGCCATCCTCGCCGCCGATCCCCGGCTGACACCTGCAACCCGCGCCGCGCTGCAACGGCTGACCAGCAACCTCGGACAGGGTGACCTGTTCGACGTGCAGGAAAGCTATGTCATGCTGTTCGACCGCTCACGCACGCTGTCATTGAACCTCTTCGAACATGTCCACGGCGAAAGCCGGGACCGGGGCGGTGCGATGGTCAGCCTGATCGAAACCTACCGGGCGGCGGGTTTTGAGCCTGCCACCACGGAACTGCCCGACCACCTGCCGGTGCTGCTGGAATTCCTGTCGACGCGTCCCTTCGCCGAAGCGCAGGAAACCTTGGCGGACGCGGCGCATATCCTTGACGCTCTCGCAACCCGGCTGGTCCGGCGCGAAAGCGGATATGACGCCGCGTTCGCCGCTCTTTCCCAGCTTGCAGGCGGACAGGCCGATGTCGAAGCCGTGGCGGGAATGCTGGCGCAGGCCGACGACGATCCGACCGATCTCACCGCGCTGGATGCGGTGTGGGAGGAAACCGAAGTGACCTTCGGGCCCGACCCAAACGCTGGCTGCCCGCAGGTCCGCGACATGCTGGCCACCATGGACAAGCCAGCCCCCACCCCCCTGAACAGGAGCGCATGACATGTTCGGCGATTTCGACATCAACTTCGTCATCTTCGGGGTCATGCCCTATGTCGCGCTGACCGTGTTCCTTGTCGGCTCCATCGCGCGCTATGAACGCGACCCCTTCACCTGGAAAAGCTCCTCCAGCCAGCTTTTGCGCAAGAAGCAACTGATCTGGGGCTCGATCCTGTTCCATGTCGGCATCCTGACGGTGTTCTTTGGCCACCTTGTCGGTCTTTTCACCCCGGTCTGGGTGCTGGATGCGCTTGGCGTGCCCTACGGGCTGAAGCAATGGCTGGCCGTGCTGATCGGCGGGCCGGCGGGCCTTGCCGCGCTGATCGGCGGCACGATGCTGATCCACCGCCGCCTGACCGACCCGCGCATCCGCGCCACCTCGACCACGTTGGACATCCTGATCCTGCTGCTGATCTGGCTGCAGCTGGCCATTGGCCTTCTGACCATCACCCAGTCGCTGCAACACATGGACGGCGCCGAGATGATCCGCTTCATGGAATGGTCGCAAAGCGTGGTCACCTGGAACGTGAACGCCTGGGTCACCATGGTCGACGTGCACTGGCTGTTCAAGCTGCACATCTTCCTTGGCCTGATCATCACCATGCTGTTTCCCTTCACCCGGCTGGTTCATATCTGGTCCGGTTTCGCCGCGCCCTTCCGCTATCTTCTGACGCGGCCCGGCTATCAGATCGTGCGGTCGCGCCGCCGTCGCCCGCTGGAAGAACGCCGCCGCGCCTATGACGCCCGGCAAGGCAAATCCGGCCCCAAAGCCACCACACCGGCGGAGTGATCGCGATGAACATGGCCCTTTTCCCTGAAGTCGTCGTGAACGGCGAAACCATCCCCTCGGCGGCGATTGCTGCCGAGGCCCAGAACCACAGCGCGCCCAAGGACAAGCCCGGAATCGCTTGGCGCAAGGCGGCGCAGGCCCTCGCGATCCGTGCCCTGTTGCTGCAGGAAGCCCGCGCACGTGGGCTGACCGGCGACCCCGAAGAACTCTCCCCGGGCCGGGTTGAAACCGAGGATGAGGCGCTGATCCGTGCCCTCCTGGACGAGGCGCTGACGATTGCACCCGTTACGGATGCCGAGGTGCAGGCCGAATGGGCCAAGGACCCGGACAGGTTCCGGTCCGCCCCCCTTTGGGATGTGTCGCACATCCTCTGCGCCTGCGATCCGCGGGACGCAGAGGAAACCGCAATGGCCGAAGCCCGCGCCAAAGACGTGCTGGCGCGGCTGGGCGGTGATGCCAAGGGCTTCGCCCTGGCCGCGCGCGAAAGCGATTGCGGATCCAAGGCGCAAGGTGGCCATCTGGGCCAGCTTGGCCCCGGCGATACCGTGCCCGAGTTCGAGGCTGCCCTGCGCGGTTTGTCTGATGGCCAGACGACACTTGCGCCTATCCTGTCGCGCCACGGCTGGCACATCATCCGGCTGAACGCGATCGCTCCGGGGCAGGTTCTTCCCTATGAGGCCGTTCGCCCGAAGATCGCGCAGGCACTGGAGAAAGCGGCCTGGGCCCGCGCCTCGCGCGTCTTCATCGAAGGGCTGGCCAAAGACGCGCAGATCACGGGCGCAAGTCTGGCGCCGATCTAAGCGGCGCGAAAGGAGTGGTCATGAAGGTCCTGCAGTCTCATCAGATACGTCGCGGCGACGGTCTAACACCGACAGATGCCACGTTGCTTTCAACGCCTCTCGAATTTCTCTGTCAGGATCACCTGCGCGAACGTCAGGTTTGCAGCCTCCTCGACAGCCTGGCCTCCTCCTTGTCCTTTGATCCGCCTTCTGCCCGGAACGTGCTGCGGTTCGTTAATGAAGAGCTGAGCGTCCACATGCAGGACGACGCCGAAGACCTGTTTCCGCTGCTGTCGCGCCGCTGCACGGCTGAAGATGGAATTGGACGTGCGATTGCCCGCATCTCTACAGACCTCGAAGAAGCAGCCCGGCTTTTGCCAGAGCTTCGGGCTGCCCTTGCCCGCTGCCTCGACACCGGGTCCGAGCTGTCGACTGAGGACCGCCGGGTGTTTACACTGTTTGCAGGCCATGTGCGGCGTCACCTTGCAGCCGAAAACGCAATCCTGCTGCCAATTGCCCGCGCCCGTCTGACGCGGCGAGACTTGAAAGAGCTATCTTCGCACATGCGGTCGCGCCGAGGACTGGAACCTCTTACGGAGGCGTCTGATGCTGGCTGATCTATTGGAGCGGAACCGGGATTGGTCGGCAAGCAGGCAGGCCCAGGAACCTGATTACTTCACCCGTCTGGCAGCCCTGCAGGCGCCCGAGTATTTCTGGATCGGCTGTTCGGACAGCCGTGTGCCCGCAAATGTGGTGGCGGGCCTCGATCCGGGTGAGGTCTTTGTCCATCGCAACGTCGCGAACATCGTCCATTCGTCCGACATGAACCTGCTGTCGGCTCTGGAATTCGCGGTCGACGCGTTGAAGGTACGCGAAATCATCGTCTGCGGGCATTACGGCTGCGGCGGGGTCAAGGCCGCCACCGAGGACCTGCCACATGGCCTTGTCGATCACTGGCTGGAACCCATTCGCCGGCTGGCACGTGCCTACGCCGTCGATCTGGGCCGAGAAACCGACATTGAGGGGCGGCGTGACCGGTTGGCGGAGTTCAACGTGATCGAAGGTGTGCGCCGCGTCTGCGAAACGCCGATCCTGCAACGGGCCTGGGCCCGCGGGGCAAAGGTGCGTGTCCACGGATTGATCTACGGGCTGAAGGACGGGCGCCTGCGCGATCTCGATTGCACCATCGGACCGGGCCATTTCAAAGAGGAGGAGGCTGAATGACGATCCTGCAACCCATTACACCAGAAGGCTGCGGTTGCGACCGACGCGATACGCTGAAAACGCTGCTCAGCGTCGATGATGCACTGGCCCTTATCCATGCAGGGACCACGGCTATCACCGGTTCCGAGATGCTCGCGACTGGGCTTGCACTAGGCCGCATCCTTGCCGACCCTGTTGCTGCCCTTCAGATGACCCCCCCATTCGACAATGCCGCGATGGATGGCTATGCGGTCGCGACATCGTCGCTGTCGGGGCCAGGACCGTGGCATCTGCCGGTCACCGGGCGTGTTCCGGCAGGGCAGGCGGCAACACCACTGTCAGGTTCGCAGGCCAGCCGCATTTTTACCGGTGCCCCGATCCCGGCTGGCGCGGATGCCGTGGTGATGCAGGAAGATGTCCACCGGACCGGGTCAACGATCCGGATCGACCACCGGCCGAAGCCCGGCCTGAACATCCGCCGCGCAGGAAGCGAGTTGGCCGCAGGTGCCCTTGTCCTGCAAAAGGGGAGGCGCCTCGGCACCCGCGAAATCGCGGTTTGCGCCGCGGCCGGGGCATCGCAGGTACGCGTCCGCAGACGCCTGCGCGTAGCACTTCTGGTGACCGGCGATGAAATCCAGCAGGCGGGCGGCGACCGGTCAGCGGCGCAGATATGGGATGTAAACACTCCGATGCTGCGCGCGGCCCTGACGCGACCGGACATTGAGCTGGTCGCCGTCGAAACGGGTCTCGACAGCCGGGATGGGTTGTTCCTGCAGATCGCCGAACTGACCGAGATGGCTGACCTGTTGATCACGACTGGCGGAATTTCGGTTGGAGAAGAAGACCATGTGAAACCAGCCCTTACCGCTATGGGGGCTGAGATCATCTTCAGTGGTGTCGCAATCAAGCCGGGCAAGCCGATCTCGTTCGGGCAGGTCCGGGGGGCCAAGTGGCTTGGCCTTCCCGGCAACCCGCTCTCTGCCTTCATCACCTGGCACCTCTTCGGCGAGGCTCTGGTCAAGCGCATGACAGGCGAGATTGGCCACGGCGTTGCACGCAGGCATGTAGTGATCTCACAGGATATCCTCCGCAAGCCAGGGCGTTGCGAGTTTCGCCCGGCCTATTTCACCGGTTTTGATCCGCACGGACGTGAAGTCGTAGGCATTGAGCCTGAGACGCATTCCTCTCGCGTGGCGGGCCTCTCCATGGCGTCTGGCCTTATCTACCTACCCGCTGATGCTGAAATTCTTCCCGCTGGGGCATTGGTCGAATTCCAGCCCTTCTGCCCGAACTGAGGACTACCAGGATGAAACTTGCCTATACGATGGCGCCCGGCCGGGGTGATACCGACCTCATTCTCCACAAGCTTGCCAGCGATCTCGCAGAACGTGGCCTCAGATGTCGAGGAACCGTCCAGATCAATTCCGAGCGGGCAGACTCGGGCCCCTGCGACATGGACGTGAAAGTGCTGCCCGATGGACCGGCGCTGCGGATCAGTCAGGATCTTGGCCCTTCTGCACGCGGTTGCAGGCTTGACCCCGCTGCACTGGAGACGGCTGTCGGGCTGGTCGCAGCCAGCATCACCGATGGTGCGGACGTGCTTATCGTGAACAAATTCGGCAAACATGAAGCCGAAGGACGCGGTTTTCGCGCGGTGATCGCCGAGGCATTGGCACTGGGCATGCCTGTGATCGTCGGCGTGAATGGCTTGAACCTGGCCGGCTTCGAAGAGTTTACCAGCGGGCTGGCCACCCGTCTGCCACCAGACTGCGAAGCGCTGGCGGCCTGGGTGTCGCAGGCAATCGCTCCAGCAATCGAAGCTGCGTGATGATCGCTGCCTTCAGCTTGTGACGAGCCGTATCGCCGTGCCGATGATCTAGGCATAGTGTCGATCACCATTCTAAAACTGGTCGTTGTCGCGTAGCCCTTAATTATGAGACGACGAATTCAATAAAATCAATGGGACACCGTGGGACCGTTCAACTTCCTGGGGTCATGCGGCACGCTGAAAAAGCGGTAAAGGCACGAATGGGGAGATGGTGGTCTGCCTCGATTGAATAGGCGGCCGGTAGGCGAGACGTTCCGCAAGATCGCCATTGGCAAGGGCAACACGAACCTGCAGGAGCAGGTTTGCCCCGCGTTCTGACCAACGCATCTGCTGTTTCTTGACCATCCGCCTTGCCACGAGATTGTTGACACTCGCTTCAGCGGCCGTAGAGGCGATGCGCTTCCCTTCGCGATATCTTGCGCCGTAGTTGGCGATCGAACCTCGGTTCTGCGCAATGTAGGTACGCAAGCTCAACAGGCCGCCGCGTAGCGAGACGATCGCGGCACTGCCCTGTTCATCTCCCTTCAGGTCGTGAAACAGTCGACCGATCAGGTCAATTGCCCTGTCTGTTTGACCGTTCCAAAGACGCCATCTGACCGCTGCTATGTCCTCCTGAAACTCCTCCTGCTCATCCGGTGGCAGTCGTCGCGCCCACCAAGCGGCAGTCTGCTCGACGGGGCGCAGTTTCATGGCAATGTGAAACCAGTCGAGGATGTGCTTGGCCGGCTGCGGAAGTGCGAATTTCAAGCGCTTCAAACAGTCCTCACCGTCAGAAATCACGGTGATATCGCCCTTGCCCTCGTAGCCGAGGCGCTTGAGAGCAAGCAGCCCTTCCGCCCTTATTCTCCGTCGCGATGTGCCAGAAAAGGCGAACAGAACTCCTCGGTCGGATCCGACCCCGCCACGGCTTGCGTGGCAGATGACTGCTTCGAAACTTCGCGTTTCACGGCCGCGTATCTGAGGGATGTGAGCAGTATCGATGCTAAGGACAAATTCCCGTTCTGGGTCTCCAGGCAGCGGCAGCTCGCGTTGACGACGCTCCTGCGTATCAACTTGTTCAAAGAACATGCGCTGTTCTTCTTTTTCTTCCAGTCGCTTGCCGACTGCGAGCGTGCGATGTCGCAGGGTCGTGTGCCGAGTTGGTGTCTGCCCAGGCAGGAAATCGGCCAGAATTTCCGCCGCTGACCGGTAGGGCATAACTGCACCGAGCTTGGCTGTCAGCGTCATTAGTTCAGCGGTCGCACGGTCGGGACAGAGCTCGGAGACCGGGGTGATTGTGAAATCAAGGCCGGGCGTGCAGCGGCGACAGGGGTATAGCCTCGGGCTTTCCATGGTGACAGCTCCGTAAACTGTCTGGACCGTTCTGGTCGAATAGTCCTGGGAGTGGACAGAACATGGGGGTCGTCGTCGTCGTTGTGGCCCGTGCTAAGGTGAGTTCTTTGCGAGGGGGGCTGCCATGGACGTTCGGATTACAATCGAAACGACCTTCGATAATGGGGAGAAGCGCATTCATCAGCTTG
>NZ_JAUXZE010000024.1 GCF_030694085.1 Tabrizicola sp.
GAACGAGGAAGGCGCTGCTGTTGTGCAGTAAACCCCAGTGCTGGCGCAATAACCGACGACACTCCACTCTGGTTGCGAACTGTTGGTGCGTTGTGGGCTGAGGTTGTCTCTCACATACATGGATCCCGCAGTTTGCTCAAAGCTGTAGGTATCTTTGTCGTATGTCACCGCTTGATCTACGAGAAGTGCATAGCGGTTGACGTACGTATTTGGCCCGGCCTTGTAGTAATTGCCGATGATGTTGAGCAGCGTTCCGCCACCACGGTTCTGAATCTGAGTGCCAAATGCCGCATAGTTATAAATTAAGTTATTCACGAGCTCGATGGGGCCATGACCAGACAGCACTGGATTGCGCATGAAATTGTTGGCCATGAAATTGTGATGAACGGAGATGTTGGACAGCGCCATCCCATTGCCTGGCTCTGTGCCATGGATGTTGCCTTTGCCATTGGTACCCTTCAGGTCAGTGGGACCTGTGTGAGTGTTTTTTGCTTCCGCAAGAATATTCCATTGCCACGTCACGTCGTGCACTAAGTTCCAAGTGGATGTGTCGTCCTGGGCCCAGGCGAAAGAGTTGTGATCGAGGATGACGTTGTAGACCGGGGCACCGTAGCTATAGATTGAAAAACCCGGCCCATTGTTATCACTGCTCGAATCGGTTGCAACTTCCCAGCCACGTCGATGACGCAAGTATCTGATGACGATGTCATGCGCACCATCGGTGATATTGATGGTTTTGTAGCGTGTCTGGATTCCACCTCCGGGTGCCGTTTGCCCCGCAATGGTGAGGTAGGACATGGCCTCGCCTGCGATGTTGATGTCCGAGAGCAAATCGATCGTGCCGCCGACACGAAACACCACTGTGCGGGGGCCTGTTGCCGTCACCGCGGCGCGAAAGCTACCCGGTCCGCTGTCGTTTAAATTAGTCACAGCAATGACTCGACCGCCGCGGCCGCCCACGGCCACTGCGCCAAAGCCTTCGGCGCCGGGAAAGGCGGGAACCGATGCGGGATCTGGCGTTATGATGGGTGGGGTGGGCACTGGCGTTGAAGTTACTGAAGCTCCGACGGTGACGGCGGTCGATGCGCTCGCCACTCTTCCATCGGCATAGGTGGCTCTGACTCCCAGGATATGCGTGCCGGGGGTCATGCACGACAGGCACAGGGC
>NZ_JAUXZE010000026.1 GCF_030694085.1 Tabrizicola sp.
CAACGGTGTCCGAGGACATTCAGAGGTAACATTTTGTAGAGGCGCGTAGTAGTTCCAGCGCCCTAGCCCAGCGCATTCCGAGCAGGATTCCATTGCGCAAGGTGCGAATGAACTGCGCGGTCAGTTGGATCGCCACCGGCAGGAATTTCTGGATTGCGGCCACGGTGCGACCCATCGCGCGCGCCTGGGCCTGGCGTTGGATCAGTTGCCCCTGGCGCTTTTGCTCCACCTTCTCCTCCCGAATTCCATGCTCCCGTGCCAACTCCCCCCGCAGCAGGACCAACAGGTTATGGGTCAAGGCGACCAGGTGTGCCCGAATCTCCTGGGCGACCGGGCCCACGGCCCAGCTCTTGGTCTCCTCCAACTTGTTCTTGGTGGTGTCGAACAACTTCTCGATCCGCCACCGGCTCAGGTAGAGCAAGGCGATCAAGCCGGGCTCCAGATCCATCACCGAGGTCAGGAATTCGTAGTTCACCCCGCTCTCCGGATCCCGGTACCGGATGATGCGCATGGTTGTCGCCCCGTCGAAGCCCACGGACAGGTCGGCCTCGACTCCCTCATTGACGAGGTTCTTGCGGTCCCAGCCATAAGAACTGTAGATCGTCGGCTTCATGTTGGATTTGGTGCGGGTGATAAACCGGGCGCGACGTCCCTCCAGCACCATCCGCGTCCAGAACACCTTGTCCACGAAGGCCGGATCTCCAATAAAGATGGGAGCGGCCGCGCCCCTCCGCTTCTTCTCTGTCAGCAACCAGGGCACAACTTGGTTTCGGAAGACCGGCATTTCGTGACTGTGGCGCCCGTCTCCCTGCACGGCCCCCAGGTTCCATAGTAATCCCGAGTGCAGGCACAGCAGATAGAGATTGTTGGCCGACACCTTCCCTCCCTTGCGGTCACTCGGGGAGTGAACGGCGTGGTCAATGTGATGGCCGTCCACGGCATACACCGGGATGCCCTTGAGCTCCGGAAACCGGGCCAGAAGATCCTCCAAGCCGGAGCGGTTCCGGGTCACCAACTCCGCGTTCAGATCGGCCAGCACTTTGCTGCGGCGCGGGCAATGGAGGCTGTCAAAGAAGGAAGCGCGCGCGACCTCTTCCCCGAGGACTTCCCGGGCCATCTGGAGGAAGTCCCGTCCGCTGGCGGCCTGGCTCAGCACACGGCAGATGCCCAGGCGAACGAACCGGAAGTCATCCAAGGGACCCTCCCGGTAAACGCCACGGACGTAGTTTCCCAGCAGGTGAACGGCCGGGGCAAGGACCTGATCCAGCAAGCGGGGATTGGAATGGAGTTGGCTTGAAGAGAGGGGGGTAGCACGCATCAAGTGAGGGTATCAAATCCAGCCCACGGACGAAGAAGGGAATGAAGGAAAGCGCCCCCCGTATTGAAGGAGCCAGGTGGGGTCGCCATGGCATCGAAGGGCCAACTGGCATCGACCCGAGGAATCCAAGGAAAAGCCCGCCAGCAAGGCGTATAACCTCACCAGCAGGGCTTGTGGACGGCGGGCCGCGGAATTTTTTGACCCTCCCGGATGGATCCGTGGTTCGTGAAAGCCTCTCCGCACCAACAGGCCCAATGGCGGGCCTAATACAACCCAACAATAACAACTGTGGAGCCTCTCTCAACTAGCCCCCGGACACCGTTGCCGCTTGGGGATCAACTTCGCCGCGAATCACTCTCCGACGAACCGCCCATCCACCGCTTCAATCCCACGCCGACTTTTCCCTTGAACTGATAGCGCCCGGTTTTGCAGGTGAATCAGGCAGAACACAGTGGCTACCGAAACCAGCGCCCTTACTAATTCTACATTGGTTAATTCCGGAACTCACAAATTTGCGTCCCGCCGTTCCTTGGATTCCATGGCTCGTTTTCGTCGGAGATGACGCATTTGGATGACCGCCTCGATCTGGTCAGGCGTCCG
>NZ_JAUXZE010000040.1 GCF_030694085.1 Tabrizicola sp.
CGTGAGCTCGGCGATGGCCTCCGCCCCAGCATCGCCTGCAGGCTCCGTCGGACGGGCGCGCAGTTCGGCAAGTTCGGCTTGCAGGGTGGCAAGGCTTTCCATCAGGGCTTGCTCGGTTTCCGAAGGACCGGTTTCCGCTGGTGGAGCCGGCACCGGTTCCTCGATCGGCATGGGGGCCAGATCCCCAAAACCGGTGCCGGTCGTCTGGAACTCCTCTGGTGCGGCGGTCGGCATGGGAGCAGGTGGCGCGGGTTGAAGTGCCACCCAGGCCAACCCGCCAATTGCCGCGATCCCACCGACGCCGAGAAGTGCGGCCATGGGTGATGGCCGCGCGCGGCCGGATTTCTTCGCGCTCGTGCCTTCAAGGGCCGCAAGGCGTGCCGCGAGGTCTTCGGTGTCCTGGCTCATGACGTTGCCTCGCGGCCCATGTCTTGGACGCAGACCTCGTCTTCGCCGAGACGCAGAACCCACTGGCGGTTCACGCCAGCGACGCGGATGACACCATCCTCGAGCGCTGTGCTGTTCACCGCCCGCTCGCCGCCATTGGCATATCGGAAGATCGCAGGGACCGGCGCGTTCCGTGCGAAGCGGAAATACGTGAAGGTGCCGTCATCCCAGATGGCCGTAGGTGTGAATTCCTCAGTCGCGCTGACCGCATAATTCGCGTTCGGCGCATCGGCCGCGACGGCCCGCGCGGGCTGCACATTTGCGTCGGGATAGCGGAACTGCACCACGTAATGGGGGGTCTCCCGCGCCTCGACGATGTGGAAGTAGTAGGAGCGGCGGTTCGTGTAGACGGTGATGTTGGTCGCGACGCCCGAGGCAGTGGGCTTGATCGCGAAGGCACGCCCGCCCGGCACGCCGTCGAACTGGAAGCCCACCGTGTCGCCCGCGATGATCGAGCGAATGGTCTCGCCCTCGCCGAACTCGACGGTGGTGACCCGTGTCAGGGTGGTGACGATGCGGTAGACTTGCCCCTCGGTCCAGGTGGCAACCCGGACGCGGTTGTCATGAGAGCCGGGGCGCGGCGTGGTCTCGGCGAGGGCCGCGGGAGCCGCCATGGCCAACGCGCCAGCGATCAGAAGGGCGGAAACGGGAAACATGATCATTCGGAACGGTCCGATCGGATGGCATATTGGGTGACAGTGAAGCCGAAAGGGTTTTGCCAGACATCGTCGATCGAGCGGGTCTGTTCGGGTTGGAAGGCAAACA
>NZ_JAUXZE010000041.1 GCF_030694085.1 Tabrizicola sp.
CGTGAGCTCGGCGATGGCCTCCGCCCCAGCATCGCCTGCAGGCTCCGTCGGACGGGCGCGCAGTTCGGCAAGTTCGGCTTGCAGGGTGGCAAGGCTTTCCATCAGGGCTTGCTCGGTTTCCGAAGGACCGGTTTCCGCTGGCGGTGCAGGTGCAGTTTCCTCGACTGGCATGGGCGCCAAATCCCCAAAGCCGCTGCCGGTCGTCTGGAACTCCTCTGGCGCGGCGGTCGGCATTGGAGCAGGTGGCGCGGGTTGAAGGGCCACCCAGGCCAACCCGCCAATTGCCGCGATCCCACCGACGCCGAGAAGTGCGGCCATGGGTGATGGCCGCGCGCCGCCGGATTTCTTCGCGCTCGTACCTTCAAGGGCCGCAAGCCGCGCCGCGAGGTCTTCAGTATCCTGGCTCATGACGCAGGCCCGCCCATATCCTGAACGCAAACATCGTCTTCGCCGAGGCGGAGGACCCATTGGCGGTTCACGCCGGAGACGCGGATGACGCCGTCCTCAAGCGCCGTGCTGTTCACCGCCCGTTCACCGCCATTGGCATAGCGGAAGATCGCGGGGACCGGGGCGTTCCGCGCGAAGCGGAAGTAGGTGAAGGTGCCGTCATCCCAGATGGCCGTAGGTGTGAATTCCTCCTGCGAGCTGACAGCGTAGTTCGCGTTCGGCGCATCGGCCGCGACGGCCCGCAAGGGCTGCACTTGGGCATCAGGATAACGGAACTGCACCACGTAATGGGGCGTCTCGCGCGCCTCGACGACGTGGAAGTAGTAGGAGCGGCGGTTCGTGTAGACGGTGATGTTGGTCGCAACGCCCGAGGCCGCGGGCTTGATCGCGAAGGCCCGCCCGCCCGGCACGCCGTCGAACTGAAAGCCGACCGTGTCGCCCGCGATTATCGAGCGGATGGTCTCGCCCTCGCCGAATTCTACGGTGGTGACCCGGGTCAGGGTGGTGACGATGCGGTAGACCTGCCCCTCGGTCCATGTGGCAACCCGGACGCGGTTGTCATGAGAGCCGGGGCGCGGCGTGGTCTCGGCGAGGGCCGCGGGAGCCGCCATGGCCAACGCTCCAGCGATCAGAAGGGCGGAAACGGGAAACATGATCATTCGGAACGGTCCGATCGGATGGCATATTGGGTGACAGTGAAGCCGAAAGGGTTTTGCCAGACATCGTCGATCGAGCGGGTCTGTTCGGGTTGGAAGGCAAACA
>NZ_JAUXZE010000045.1 GCF_030694085.1 Tabrizicola sp.
TGGAAGCACATCCGCACAACAAACCCCATCGAGAGCACCTTTGCCACCGTCCGGCATCGCACCACCAAGGCCAAAGGCTGCCTGAGCCGCCAGACGGCGCTAGCGATGACCCACCAGCTGATGCTGTCGGCCAGGAAGAAATGGCGCAAACTCGATGGTCAGAACCGCCTGCCCGAAATCATCCAGGGGGTTGAATTCCGCGACGGCATCAAGCACGAATTCAAAGCCGCCTGATCAAACCGTCACCAACTTTCGGTCATAGCTCAAGGCCGCCAGCCCCGCCCGTATGTGCACCGCCGTTCTCGTCAACACCCTCGCAGGATATTGATCATGATCCGTTTGAATCTGACCGCCACGCCACAATGGCTGGACCTCGCCCCTGGCCTGCGCCTGCTGGTTGGCCCCCTCACCACCGCCCTGATGGTCTCGGCCCGGGCCGATCCGGCAATCGAAGCCTTGCCGGAAGGTGCCAGCCAAGAGGCGCTGGCCCTCGCCATGGCCAAGGCCGTGGCCCGGCGCGCAGTGCTGGATTGGGAAGGTGTGGGTGATGCCATGGGCATAATTGTGCCCGTCACCCCGGAGGGGATCGACGCCCTGCTGGAAGTCTGGCCGGTCTTCGAGGCCTTCCAGACCATGTATGTTGCCAAGGGCTTGATCCTGGACGCGGAAAAAAACGTCTCCGCGCCCTCGCCGACTGGTCCTTCGGCGGGGGCGACCGATACTGCGCGGCCTGCCAAGCTTCCTGCCCCGACTGCCCCGCAAGACTGAACCGCCCGCAGACCCCCGAGGGTTGGCAGGTCTGGGATCTTGTCGGCCGCCTCGGCGGCCAGCTCCGGGTGATCCCCGGTGCCGTGCTGGGCTGGGACATGGGCGCAGCCCTCGCCATGGCCGGTGCCCTCGGGATCGACACCCTGATCACCGCCGAACTGCTGCCCGAGATCGAGGCTGTCATGGCGCGCAAACTGAACGAACAGATGGAAGGAGGCCGCGATGGCTGAAAAACGGGTCTCTGTCCGCCTCGTGGCGGAAGGCGGCCGCCAGGTGCGCGCCGAGCTGGAAGGCATCGGGGATGCGGGTGCTAGAGGGTTTGGGCGTCTTTCGACCGAGATGGAACTGGCCAACACGCGGCTGGCCAGCTTTGCCCGCAAGGCCGGGATTGCACTGGCCGCCGTCACGGTAGCGGCGGCTGCGGCTGGCGTGGCGATGGTTCGGTCGGGCCTCGAGACCATCGGCGCACAGGCGGACATGGCGGCATCGCTGAAGACCACGGTCGAAAGCCTGCAGGTGCTGACATGGGCTGGC
>NZ_JAUXZE010000065.1 GCF_030694085.1 Tabrizicola sp.
CAACTTTATTCACCACAACGGATGGTTCATCACCACAATTGATTACAATTTGGCGCAATGGCTCTTCAAGAGCCCGCAAAACAATCTTAATACCGGCATCCTGATCGTGATTGTCGCCTTTAATCTGCTTGACAGCTGGGATAGCACGTAACAGTGCTACACCACCACCAGGAACAACGCCTTCTTCTACCGCTGCACGTGTGGCATGCAATGCATCTTCAACGCGCGCTTTTTTCTCTTTCATCTCAACTTCTGTAGCAGCACCCACTTTAATAAGCGCCACACCACCCGCTAACTTAGCCACGCGCTCTTGCAGCTTTTCTTTATCATAGTCGCTAGTTGCTTCTTCAATCTGTGTGCGAATCTGCTTTACACGGCCTTCAATGTTTCCAGCATCACCTGCGCCATCAATAATCGTTGTATTTTCTTTACCTACTTCTATGCGCTTGGCTTGACCCAAATCATTCAATGTGGCTTTTTCTAAAGTCAAACCAACCTCTTCAGCAATGACAGTACCGCCTGTTAGAATAGCGATATCTTCCAACATAGCTTTGCGACGATCACCAAAGCCAGGCGCTTTAACTGCACAAGTTTTCAGGATGCCACGAATATTGTTTACAACTAAAGTTGCCAGTGCTTCCCCATCCACATCTTCAGCAATAATTAGCAATGGTTTCCCGGCTTTCGCCACTTGTTCTAATATGGGTAGCAAATCGCGGATGTTAGAAATCTTCTTGTCATGCAACAAAACAAAAGGATTATCCAATAAAGCAATTTGCTTTTCTGCGCTACTTACAAAGTAAGGAGAGAGATAGCCGCGATCGAATTGCATACCTTCAACCACTTCCAGTTCATTCTGCAATCCAGACCCATCTTCTACAGTAATCACGCCTTCCTTGCCAACTTTATCCATCGCATCCGCAATTATTTTGCCTATCTCATCATCTGAGTTCGCAGAAATACTACCTACTTGAGCAATTTCCTTGGCTGTCGCACATGGTTTTGAAAGCTTTTTCAATTCACCGATGGCCACGGTAACTGCCTTATCAATGCCACGTTTGAGATCCATTGGATTCATGCCGGCAGCAACATACTTCATGCCTTCTTTAACGATGGCTTGAGCTAATACAGTTGCAGTGGTAGTACCGTCACCGGCCACATCAGAAGTTTTG
>NZ_JAUXZE010000094.1 GCF_030694085.1 Tabrizicola sp.
CGAAATATTTGGGTTATTCTGCATAAAGGTACGTAACGCACCATATAAGAATTACTAATAGACTGAATTACAATGAAAAAAGGCATTATCCAACTCCTAAAATCCAGGGCTTTTTTACACTTAAATTTAGGAGTTTTAAAAATATAATATTGGTCACTTTCAATAGCATAGCAGGATTCCTATGGTGCGTTACGTACCTTTATGCAGAATAACCCCAAGTGCGTTGAAACCGGCTTATCTTTTTTACTCCCAATCTGCATTCTTGAAGCCAAGCGTCTTTGCATTCTCCGTGACGGTACGCTTGGTATGATCTGAAGCGCCTGATGGGAAGTTGACTTGGATTTCTACGGTTATATTGACCTCCGCGTTGGGGTCCGCAGCTAGAACAGCAATAATTTCTTCCGCCACCTGAACCATGCGCATTTTGGCAGTCGAAGCAATGATGCTCACATTGCCATGGAAGGCGTGGGGCTTTGGAGAGAATCCGGGCGGGCTGGAAACGAGAGGAATCGTCTCATGCGGCGTTTCTCCGGGTGGGGTCGAGTCGGGAGGAATCGTTCCATGCGGCACTGATCCGGGTGGAGTGGCAGGTTGATGCGCGGCCTCGTACGCTCTGGCTGCCTCGGGTTCAATCAACAGTAGCGTGTCGTCCAGTTGCACGTTCGCATCGCCAAGTTTGAATCCATCGAACTTTCCCTCGTGATACCCGTAGGCCGTTCCGAAGAAATCTTGACTGTCTGAGCCTTTGACAATAGCTTGTTCCAGCACACTGCGGCTTTTCAATCGTGGCAAATAGAGGTAGCGCAGCGTGTCTTCCCAAAAGGCCATAGCGCTGAAGGATGGCTTGTCGGTCTTCCAGTAGAGTTTCTTCAACTCATCTCGCAGATGTATCGGCGACCAGGTCGTAATCACCAATACGTTGTCGATGCACACTCGCTCTATCTCAGACCCCAGAGACGCGCCGCCGGTATTGAGCTGAAAAAACTCCACCGTTGGCTTCGCTGCCGTCGGGTTATCCTGCGCAGGGCAGAGTAACCACTTGTAGCACTCCCGTGCGACACGCGGCAGAACTTCCTCAGCCCCTCGAAGCTCATTCTTGGCCTGTTGCGCTTGAAGATTATCGATCACCAGACGCATCTCAGCCACATCTTCCACGATGGAATTCCAGGCCAAGGCGATACGGATGCAATCGCGCAGTCGCGTCAGCGCACCATGATCTGGCGCGAGAAAGATCAGCCGGTTGCCGCGATACCTGGGCATGGTTCCGTGGTTTCTAACATGGTCGAGCACTCCCTCAAATGCCAAGCGCGATTCTTCTCGGGAATAGAATTGCTCAGGTGCCAGTACAATCAAGCGCAGAGCACTATCGTCTGGCACGTCACTGTGTGGGGTAAAAATATGTGTGCCATCGAAGAAAGTCGCGTTGCTGGTGAGTCGTTTAAGAATCTCGGCCATGCGTCCGCGCACTGCGCCGTCTTCAAACCGCTTCTTGCGCTCTTCCATCTCGCGCCGCAGATTGGCACGGGTATCAAACCAATAGCGCGTTGCCTCCTGCGCCTTGTCGCCAGATGAGTTCAGGTAGTGCAATTGGTCTGCCAGCCGGTTTAGCGCATCGGAATAAAGTGAGGACGTTTGCCCCGGCTGGAGGCAGCCCAGCAGCACACGCGCCCGGTCCAGGCCGCGTATACCGGGACGGGTGGTCACCGACGATGGCGCACTACCCAGGAATACCGTTCGTGCCACGCGCCGGGCGGCCTGCACCGAGCCAAAGCGCGTTTCTCTCGTTTCTAGCACCGTGGTCTCGGCTCGCTCGCCATCAATGTCGCGATCAATCACTGGGTCCCAACCCGGCCCGAGATAGTAAACCAGTTCATTGCGCGCACTCCCATCATAGAGGGGAAGACTGCCGGGCAGGATCATCAAGTCCATGTTGTTATCCTGCCATAACCTGAAAATGACCTTTGCCATGAGTTTCAACACGCCGCGCGTGCGCTGGAATCCCTCGATCGTCGTCCACTCCTCGTAGAGCTGAGTGAAAACCTCCGGGTGGATGGGATAGCTGTGAATCATCCGGTCAAAGTAACGGGATTCTTGCGTTTCCTGCGGCACCTTTGCACC
>NZ_JAUXZE010000098.1 GCF_030694085.1 Tabrizicola sp.
GCGCACGAAAAGGTATCCGCTTCTTAGGTTGATGGCACCGGGCGATCAGGGGCCATTAGACCCTGAACCCAAGCGCAGCGATCTCGTCGTCCGGCAAGAGCATGCCGATGAAGTCGTCGAAACTGTCGGCTATCTTGTGAAAGAACGTCTCGAAGGTAGCGTTGGTTTCCATGTTGCCTTCCCAGACTTCAGGGTTTGCGCGCGTCGGATCATTTTGGTAGTTCAGACAGGTCCAGCCACCCGCCGGAAGTTGGGCGAAGGGAATGACATCGAGAAAAGGGCGCTCGTATTGGTCGTCGACATATTCAGCGATGTCGCGAGCATCAACTTCGATTCGGTCAATCGGTTCGAGGTACTGCATGAAACCCAAGTAGCGCCCGCCCTTCGCATGTGTTCCAGTTACGCCAGATGAACAGAACTTGCCCCGTTTGATGATGGATGCGTGTCCTGTCGTCATGTAGCCGCGACGCAACTCCTCAGGAAGCCTGACACCAAGGCGGTTTTCGACTTCAACAATCTGAGCTTCCGTCGCTGGCGGCAGCGGCGTTGTCAGATAGCTTCCCCATTCAAAATCTCTCATTCTGTCCCTATGGGTTGATCGTGCTGGCCCAGCCGACATGTCCGAAAATTATGTGGGCACGCCTGTCGAGCAGTAGCATCGGTCCTGTGCCATCCTGGTTCAAGGAAATGCCATCATGATGCCAAGTCAGACCTGTGATTTGAGCCTTTCCCGACCTGATGTCATCAAGTTGAACTTCCGTAAATCTGCGCGCGTCGATGCGTCCAGCCTCAATCTCGGCCCAAAGCGCGCGTGACGCAGCCCTCATGTCTGCCGTGTCCGCTCCAACACCACGCCCAACAGGGTTCGGGATGTCCACCCGCGCCACACCGATCTGAGAGAAGTCTGGGACACCGTCAGTATAGGACACTGACACGGTTCGCCCGTTGAGTGACGAGGCGGGGTCCGTGATGGTTGTCGTATAGCGGACCTGGCCGCCTGGCATAATCTCGACGTAGTTGCCGGGCTTGACAGACCAATTTCTGAAACTGGGGGCATTCGGCCCGCCACTTCTTTGCCCAAGGAACCTCCCGGTATCATCCAGAATACCGGGCGTGATGCGGATAGGTGCGCGAGCTGCGGCACCGATGACGGAGAACAGGCCGCCAGTTACCAGCGCAAGGGCGTCAGGATAGAAGCGCCGCCCGGTCTCGATGAGCATCCCGTCATTGACTGCACGGGCATCGGCGGCGGAGACGCCTTGACCGGCAATGCGCTGCAAGTCAGCGCTCAGGGCGTTCCACTGCGCGGTATCATAGATCCCGCGTTGGTCACGCTCCTGCTCGACGGCACGAGCTGCCGCAACGAAGCCACGGCCAATGTCGCGAAGCGCGGCAAACCGCTCGTCTTCGCTTACCAGACCCTGCGGCAGATACTTTACACCGGCCATCAGAACCAGAGAGTTCAGGAACTGCCCTGCACTTTCCGGCGCATCCCGGCGAAGCTCGCTCACTACGACTGCAGGATGGATCCCGTCAAAGAAAGGGCTGGCTGACATGCCGCGGGCCATTTCATCGGCACCCTTGCGATAGGCCTCAGCTTCGGCGATCAGCCGGGTACGATCAGTATCTGGCCCGAACAACAGACCTGAGCGGGCCAGCGCGCCGGGCTCGCGCGATGCCAGTTCGTAACGATAGGCTGCGGCCCTGAATGCCTCTGCCAAAGCCCGTTGCTGTGCCTCTTGATCCGCCGTCTTGTCAGACAGGGCGGCAAGAGCTTCAATCGCAGGCCGCAAGGCCCGCATCTCGGCCTCGGCGTTGCGGCGCATTTGGTCGCGATCGGCGTCGCCATAACGGAATGCGAAACCATCCCAATTCTGTGGGGATGTCGCCACCTGATCCTGAACGAAGGGCTCTGCGTGGCAGCGACAGTTGAAGGCCTGTCCTGGGTGCCCACCCTCCGGCGGGTTATCCCAACTGAACACCTGGTCATCGTATTGCGCATGCGACGATCGCACCTTGCCGTCATCGCGCGACCGCCAAACGTATTGAAGGATACCAAGGTCCCGCTGTCGCAACTCATTGATCAAGGCTGCGAAGCCGCGCAAAAGATGCTGCTCCATCACCTCTCGGATCGGGCGAAGTCGCTGGAGGTGAGAATGCCATTCAGTCCAGATGGCCTCGATCCGCTCCTCCCATAGAGCAAGAGTGTCGGCGCGAGCGGCGCTGACACCCGGCAGCTCTGCCGCTGTCAGGGGCGGGTCATATTGTGCGCTGATGGCTTGCAGAAGCATCGCCGAATTCGACTGGATGACAGCATCCAGCCTGGCCGCGAAGTTATCGCGCAGGGCCGCATAATTCGGAAACTCACTCTTGATGGAAAGGGCCGTCCGCCCCCCAACCCACACATCGGCCTTGCGCCGAATGAAAAATTCGGCGCTCCCGCCCGTGCGCAGGAACTGGGTAAACTTTGTTTCCATAAAGCACTGCCGTCCTTGGGATCTGGCACCGAGCCAGCGGAAATTCAGTTAATCTTAGGAAAATACCGCGCTCGGTGAACACTTCGGAAAAGCATCCTCACAGGGGCAGATCCTTGGGACTATCACGCTCGTCTTATCGTTTTCACACTGACCCTGAAGAGCTGCGCGATCTCGGATAGTGGGCGCAGCTCCTCGTCACGCATCCGCCGCACCTCGGACTTCTGTGCAGCGGATAGGGCAGGGGGCCTGCCCCCGACGCGGCCACGCTTGCGGGCTGCTTCCAGCCCCTCTTTCGTCCTCTCGGAAATCCGCTCGCGCTCGAACTGGGCGATAGACGCGAAGACATGGAACACCAACCGACCTGCGGGCGTGGTGGTATCTATGTCCTCGGCCAGCGACCGGAAGCCCGCACCATGCGCCTGGATCGTGTCCACGATGTCGAGAAGATCGCGAAGGGACCGGGCGAGTCGGTCATACTTCGTGACGGTGACCACGTCGCCCGCACGCAACTGATCGAGCAAGCGGTCCAGCTCAGGCCTGCTCCGGGCCGCGCCGGTGATCTTGTCAGCGAAGATCTTCTCGGCGCCCGCTGCCTTCAGGGCATCGAGTTGGCCGTCCAAGTTCTGGTCTTCTGTGCTGACGCGAGCATACCCAATGATCATGCCTCACTGTGCCAAAAACCTCCCAAAACTGCAAAGGTTTTGTCATGGGTTTTTGTCCGACCTAAGCCTTTGATGCGGAGTAGGGCAGAGGCGTTGCGACAGAAACGACCGTTTTATGGTTTGTTCGCTTCAGCCCCGTAAATGACATTGGTCTCGGAATCAATCCTTAAGCGATCAGCAAGGTCGGCAAGAAAGCCCTCCTTCTTCGAAAGATCGGCTAGCCGCACATCCTTTTCACTGACCAATGCTACCTTGGCGGAAAGCGGAATGTAAGAATCGGCCAGCTCCGTCAAAACGATACCAAAGGTAACAGATTTTTCAGGCAAATCTCTTGCTTTAAAGATCATTGGCCTAAAATACTTTTCCCTATCGTTCGAACCAACACCAAGCATGTATATTCTTCCATTAACATGGTAAATCGGACCCTGATGATGATAATCAATATCATCTTGTGTTGATCTATGATAGTGCATCCAAGGCTCCTCGTCCTGGTCGCGCTGACGCAGATCCTCGGCGCGCTGGTGATGGAATTGCGCCCGGTCGCGGGATCAGTGGCCAATACCAATGCTTCGCGGGACGAATTCGGCCTTCACACCGACGACGCAGCGGTGCCGCGCAACGGGCGTGCGGCCTTCATCAACCTTTACGGCTTGGTCAATCCACCCGACACGATGACCGGCTATGCGCCGACGCGGG
This sequence comes from Tabrizicola sp., assembly GCF_030694085.1. Classification (GTDB taxonomy): domain Bacteria; phylum Pseudomonadota; class Alphaproteobacteria; order Rhodobacterales; family Rhodobacteraceae; genus Tabrizicola. The sequence continues at coordinate 3,836 of NZ_JAUXZE010000098.1, forward strand.
ATGCCCTGGCCGAGATGCAGGCCTCGGGGGCAGTCGAGGTGCTGCTGCAGGCGCTGCGGGAACCCCGGTTCGAGGTCCGCTACCCGATCTCGTTCAAGTTCGAGAAGGAGGTCTGGTCCGATCCCTGCGCGATTATCGAGATGTCGGAAGACGGGGACATCGATACCAGGTTCCCGTCCTACGCCGTGAAGCCGGTGGACGATGGCGACTTTGTCGCCCATGCGGCCATCGCCGTATTCCTTGCGGCGCTGGAGCGGCATGTCGTGAACGTGCCGCTCGATCCGGGGTGCTTCCTGACCTTCAACAACTCCCGTGGCGCGCACAAGCGCGGCGCGATTGGTCAGGGTGACCGCCGGGTTCTGCGCACCTACAGCGCGCGGGACCTCGACCAGCTCCGGCAGATGACCGATGCGCCGGGGCCGATCTTTCCGATCGCGCCCATCGTGGCGGCACTGACCACCCACGCAGCCTGACAAGGGTCCAGCGCGGCAGTTGTTGACCTCTGCCGCGCTGCCATTCCCCTAGGAGAACGCCCATGACTCAGCAGAAGAATCTCTTCTACAGCGACCCGGACCTGACCGAGATCAGGTCTTCTATCATCGGCGTCCGGCAGCACGCCTTTGGAACTGCTGTTGCACTCGATCAGAATATCGTCCGCGCGGCGGGCGACGGCGAACCCCGGGACGTGGGGGAAATCGGAGAGATGCCTATCCGCAGCGTTGAGAAACAGGACGGCATGACGTGGATTGCGTTCGAAGATCGCCAGGACCGGTATTCCGTAGGGGATGTCGTCAATCTCCGCGTCGATGCCGGGCACCGCGACAGCCGGAGGCGCCTTCACACTGGGGTCCATCTGGCGATCCGTTGTGCCTGCAATCATTTTGGCGACATCCGCATTACCGAGGCCGAGATCGCGGAGGACGCGATCTCAGCGCGAGTCGTTGGCAAGGTAGATCGCCCCGTTGACAAGGCGGATGTCGGGTTTGTCGACCGGGCAATGCGGTCTGCAGTTTTGAAGGCGTATCCTGTGACATCGATCAACGCAAAGTCGGTCGAGCATGCCGAGAGGAAGTTTGGCCCTCTGTTCCGGGTGAGCGACCGTCATGCGTTCAAGGGCAAGGTTCGGCTTGTCTGCATGGACAATCTGGACGTGAACCCCTGTGGTGGGCTGCACCATCCGGACACCAACATCGGCGCCTATGAGATGAAGGCCGATCTGACCGATGCAGCAAGCGGTGTATTCGACATAAAGATCAACCTCGCCCAGTGCTGGATGTATTGGTGCGGTGACTGAGCACTCGAAGGCAGCAGAATGTTCTGCTGCCGATCTGCCCAGCCGGTCGGCGCGGCGCAGTGCCCAGTTCATCTCAGGAATTCAGTATTCCTGAAGCAAGAACAGCCTTGGTAGCCAGTACATCACAGTTCCCATCCGAGATCCCTGTCGAGTTCGCGCTGTCGCCTGCGTTCTTGGTCGATTTCCTGCTCGCGCTCTTTCTGACGGGCCTCTGCAGGCGGCCTGATCGCCCGCGCCGCCAACCGCTTCCTCGGCAAATCCGACCGCGAAGCGGCCTCGGTCATGTCGTCAGCTCAACGTCACACCCACTTCCTCGACAGTCCCCGCATCGTGGCCGCCACGGCGCGTTCAGACTTCCAGTTCTCAGCCTTGCGGCATGATCTGACCTCGATCTTCCTCGTCCTGCCGCCGAACCGCCTCGACGCCTACAGCCGCTGGCTGCGCCTTCTGGTGGCACAGGCGCGCTTCAGGATATCGCGCGGGACGCAGAAGCCGCTCAGGCAGGCGCTGCGCGCCTGAAACAGCCCGCCCTGTTCCTCCTCGATGAGTTTGCAGCCCTTGGCCGTCTGGAAGCGGTAGAGCGCGCCATGGGGCTGATGGCAGGCTATGGGCTGCAACTCTGGCCGATCCTGCAGGACATGAGCCAGCTGAAGGACCTCTACGGCGCGCGGGCAAATACCTTCGTGGCCAACGCGGGCGTGCTGCAAACCTTCGGCGTGAACGACTTCGAGACGGCCAGATGGCTGAGCCAGATGATCGGCAGAGAAACGACCGGCTATCAGACCGAAAGCCACAAGCCCGGCGATGCGCCCTCGACCTCCTACAACGTCACGGCGCGCGACCTGATGACCCCAGATGAGATCATGCAGATTCCGCCCCATGTCCAGCTGCTGCGCGTCCAGGGCAAGCCGGTGATCATCGCCCGCAAGTTGCGCTACTTCGCGGACAGGGAATTCGACGGGCGCTACCCATCACCGGATCCACAACCCGCAAATCTCAAATCTGAACCCTGATCGCGCAACACCGATCTCTGATCCCACATCGCACATCCCCGATCACGGAAGTCACAATGTCCAAACCCGGTTCTGCCTCCCCTGCCCTCTCCCTCGCCGCCCTCGGTGAAATGGTGGATCTTCTGGGCGTCGTCGTCGCTAGGATGTCGGAGAAGCTGGATCAGCACGGGGAAACCCTCGCAACGGTCCAGAAGACCGCGCTGGAAAGCCGGGACGCCGCACAGGTGGCCAAGGCCTATGCTGATCCGCAGCGCTATGGCCGCCATATCGGCAATGAGATCGACAAGGCCCTGGCTGCCCCTCTTGACCGGCTGGAAGGTCTGCACCTGGGCCTCGCTGCCGATCGGCGGGACGCCAGCCGCACCCTGGACGAGCTGGTCCGGCAGGAAGAGCAAACCCTTCAGCGCCTGCGTGACGATCTGGCAAGTGCGGGACGCTGGAAGAAGCGCGCCCCATTCATAGCCCTCTTCGGGTCGGTCCTGGTGCTCGGTCTGACCATCGCCCTGCCCCGCTTCATGGCAGGCAACGGTACCGCCTGCGCTGTGCTTGGGGGCGAATGGCTGCGTGGGCCGGAGAGCGGGAAGCAGGCCTGCGTGTTCTATGTAGGGTGAGGCTCAAGCTCGCTGGCTGAGTGTTATATAGTGTTAGAATCTGTGTTACGCTGTGGATAAGTGTATTTAAAGCTTTGATATGGATTAGATATTTTGACTGCCCCGTGTGCAGAGTCACGAAAGAGCGTGTGCAGAGTCACGAAGAAACGTGTGTAAAGTCACGAAAGCTGCTTGTGCCGTGTGTAAAATCACGAATGGCCTTGACGGCGTGTGTGAAATCACGAAAGTAGGCGCATGGTGGGTGAAATCACGAACGACGCCAAATCTCCCCTGCTGCCTGATCGGTTCGAACAGGCAGACCTGTTCGTATGTGATATTTTTGATGCCGCGCCTAAGGGCGATATGGCCTCGATGGCGCACCCGATCTTCTCGCTTTCGACCAAGCCCGACCATCGTATCCGCCGATACGAAGATGAGACCGGCAAGAACTTCGTGGAGGTGAAACCCTCTGCTGAGGGGTTGGCGACCATACATGACCGCGATGTCCTGATCTACTGCATCAGCCAGCTAATCGCCGCGATCAATGACGGCCAAACGCCTTCCAAGACGCTGAGATTGAAGGCCTACGACTTCCTGAAGGCAACGAACCGCGTAACCGACGGTCGTGGCTATGATGCATTGCGAAGTGCACTGATCCGGCTGCAAGGCACACAGATTGAAACGAACATCGTAACCGGCGAGACGGAACAGCTCGACATTTTCAGCATCATCGACCGGGCAAAGATCGTCCGGCAGACCCGTGATGGGCGGATGCAGGAGATCGAAGTCCAGCTTTCGGATTGGGTCTTCAACGCTATCCGGGCAAAGGAAGTCCTTACCTTCCATCGAGATTATTTCCGACTGCGGAAGCCGATAGAGCGGCGCCTGTATGAACTGGCCCGCAAACACTGCGGGCAGAAGAAGGAGTGGCGGATCACCCTGCCCGTTCTGCAAAGGAAATGCGGCTCTTCATCGACGCTGCGAGAGTTTCGGCGGTTGATCCAGAACATCGTGGATCACGACAACGAACATGCCCACATCCCCGACTATGGCGTCCGGATGGATGAGGATATGGTCACCTTCACCAACCGCGGGACAATGCTGGAAGACCCGCAGTCCGCAGGCGTTCCCAGCTTTGCGTCCGTGCGCCTCAGCCCGGATGCCTTGACCGAAGCGCGCTCTGCGGCACCTGGTTGGGATGTATATGTCCTTGAGAGCGAATGGCGCAGCTGGATGGCCGACGGTGGGCTCGATGCCCCCAAGAACCCCGACAAGGCATTCCTGGGCTTCTGCAAGAAGTGGTATGAGCGCCGGGGCCGCCCTTAGCGTGCCCGGCCCTGCAAGAGCAGGTCCAGCCCTTCCCAAAGCGTGACATTGCGTTCGTTGCAGAACGCGCGGAACTGGTCGATGACCCGTTTCGGTCCTGGGATGGAAACCTTGTCCTGCGCTTCTGTTCGCTTCGGTCCAGGCTTGCGCTTTGCGGTCGGTTCCCGACTGACAAAGCCAAGCGCTGTGCCCGCCTCGACTGCCTCCTTCAGCGCCTCCATATCGGGAGCATGACGTGGCTTTGGGCTGTCGACCTTGGGAAGCTCGATGCCCCCGCCAAACCCGTACTTTCCGCTCATGCGGCCCTCGCTTTCGTAAGGGTATCAACAACTGCCTGGGCGTAGTCGCGGGCGTTCTCGATGGCAGACGCAACTTGCTTCTGAGCCTTTTCGACCGCCGAGGCCGCCTTCCCCTTCATCTCTTCGGCAACCAGATCATGCAGCTCCGCCAACAAGAGACTGTCACGGAAAATCCGCGTGTAAGGGGCACGGCGGGCAATCCGAACGGGCAAAGTATTGATGTTGCTGCTCTCCATTTCCTGCCGGACGTCTCTTTCGTCGGTCGTCAGGAAGGCCGCATTTGTGCGCGCGAAAAGCAATGTGTAGGCGATTGGGCTTCTGATCATCCGGGCCGTGGTTTCGACAAGTCGCACCGCCTGGGCCGCTTGTCGCGCCTCCATCGGCGAGCCATCCATTGGAATGACGCACAGGTCCGTGCGAGACAAGGCAAACGTGACGATCTGATCCTTCGACCCCTCAAGGTCGATGATGAGATAGTCTGCTCCTGCCTCAAGGCCGTCGATCAAGGCAACAGTGTCTTCCGCCTGCGGACGGGCATGAACAGCAAACGGCACCTCCCTGCCCGCTTCCTCACGCCCCCTTGCCCAGGCAAGGATGTTGGCGTTCGGGTCCAGGTCGAGAATGGCAACTCTACCGCCCGAAAGGGCTATCTGCTCGGCCAGGAGCATGGCGGAAGTGGTTTTCCCCGATCCGCCCTTCGGGTTTGCGAAGGTGATGACAAACATGGGCGAAGACTACGTGATCAATCAGTAAAGTCAATGTTATCTTTAATTTGATTATTAACGCTAACGTTGGCGTTATATATAACCTAGCGCGCCATGCCCTTTCGCCCAAAGCCTAAGCGGCCAGATGGTCGAAGGGTTGGCTCTGGCCTTACAGGTCAATTTGTGCTTAGATGTGCACACTCGAACACAGGGATTTATCATGCCTGCCAGCACCACGATGACAATCCGCATCAGCCCTGACGTGAAAGACAAACTCGGGCGCCTGGCGCAGGGTACGCGCCGCAGCAGGGCCTTCTTGGCGAGTGAGGCCGTGGAGGCTTATGTGGATCGGGAACTGGAAATCATCGACGGGATTCAGCGGGGACTTGCAGACGTCGCCGCCGGTCGCACTGTGCCGCATGACGAAGCTATGGTGGAGCTTCAGGCGGCGATCGACGCCACCCGAAGCGGGAGGGCGTGAAACGTCCTGTCATCTGGTCGCGCTCCGCCTTGGACGACCTCAAGGCGCAGGTGGCCTACATCGCAGCCGAAAACCCGGCGGCGGCGCAACGTGTTTCTGACGCGATCAGGGCCGCCGCCTCAGCGCTTTCTGACATCCCGACTGGCCGCCCTGGTCGCGTGACCGATGCCTATGAAAAGTTAGTAACGCGCCTGCCATACATCATCGCCTATACAATCAGCTCCAGCCCCGCAGGAGAAGTCATCGCCATCGTTCGGGTCATCCATACCGCGCGAGACTGGCCCGAAGAACAGTGGCCGAAGGCCTGACATCACACCGCGCACGAAAAGGTATCCGCTTCTTAGGTTGATGGCACCGGGCGATCAGGGGCCATTAGACCCTGAACCCAAGCGCAGCGATCTCGTCGTCCGGCAAGAGCATGCCGATGAAGTCGTCGAAACTGTCGGCTATCTTGTGAA
>NZ_JAUXZE010000099.1 GCF_030694085.1 Tabrizicola sp.
ACAGCGGGACGTACACGCGGAACTTCACGTACGACACGGCCGTACCGACGGTGAGCGTGACGAACGGACTGAACCGGAGCGTGAACGCGAAGTTCACGATCACGGGGACGAGCGCGGACGGGTACGGGATCGACTATCTGACGATTACGCAGAACAAGGACGCAGGCGGAGCGGTGACGGTATCGGGGACGGACCTGGTAGGAACGACGAGCTTCACGCTGTCCGAGCTACCGAGGAATCCGGCGGTGCCGGGGACGTATCTGTTGGCGGACGGTGAGTACGTATACCAGATTACTGCGCGGGACTTGGCAGGCAAGGACAGCGTGGTGGCGACGGTGACGGTGAGGATCGACACGTCTGCTCCTGGGACGAACACGATCAGCGCGCCTGCGAGCGGGCAGACGGGAGTGAACGCGCTCTCGGGGTCAGCGTACACGTTCCGTGGAACGACGAGCGACGCGGGCGTAGGGATGGCGAAGGCGTGGTACCAGATCACGAGCGGAGCGAGCGCGCCAGGGTACACGACGACGCCGTCAGACGGCGGGTATACGGAAGTGGCGACGAGCGGGAACTGGAGCTTCACGGACGACTTGGACGTGGACGGAGGCGGAGCGGACACAGGGAGAGCGGAAGGTAAGTGGTATCTGCACGCGATCGCGGAAGACAGCTCGGCGAACCGGAGCGTAGCGACGAGCGTGGAGTTCGACATCGACCAGGGGAATCCGAGTCTGACCGAGGTGATCGGTAGTCCGTCTGTGGTGAACCGGAAGGCGAGTTTTGGCTTAAGCGGGACGTCGTCGGACACGCGAGGCGTGTTGAGCGTGAGCGTGACGCAGAAGAAGGACGAGGGATCGGCGATAGCGATCACGACGAACGGAGTGAGCGGGACGACGAGCTGGAGCTTGGGGACGTTGCCGAGGGATTCCGCGGACATCGGGACGCAGGCATTGGTGGACGGGCTGTACGAGTACGTGGTGACGGTGACGGACCTGTCGGGGAAGACGACGAGTCTGACGCGGACGGTGAGGTTTGACGCGACAGGACCGACGGTGACGGTGACGAATCCGGCGGCGAGTTCATGGTCAGGAAGCGCGGACGTGACGGTGAACGGGATATCGTCGGACCTGACGGGAGTGCGGGCGCTGTACTACGTGATGGGAGCGAGCGAGATAGCTCTGCCGGGGACTGTGACGACGGACCTTGACTGGACGACGGCCGGGTGGACGAAGGCGAGCGGGACGACGAGCTGGACAGCGAGCCTGACGAGTTTGGCCGAGGACAGCCACACGATCTGGCTGCGTGCAGTGGACACGAGCGACAACGTGAGCTCTTCGACGTCGCGGGCGTTTGGGGTGGACCTGAACAAGCCGAGTCTGACGTCGAGCACGCCGTCGGCGAACGTGAACGTCGGGTTTGGGTTGAGCGGTACGTCGAGCGACGACAATGCGCAGGCGATCGTATCGGTGAGCGCGACGCAGAAGAAGGGAGCAGGGAGCGCGATAGCGATCACGACGAACGGGGTGTCAGGGACGACGAGCTGGAGCCTGGGGACTTTGCCGAGGGACACTGGGTCGATAGGGGCACAGTTGTTGACGTCAGCGGCCGACGGCGAGTACGAGTACGTGATCACGGTGACGGACGCGGCAGGGAAGACGGAGAGTGTGACGCGGACGGTGAGGTACGACATCACGGATCCGACGGCGACGATCAGCGCGCCGACGAATCTTGAGGTCGTGGGAGGAACGAGCTACACGATCAGCGGGACGGCAGCGGATACGAGCGGGTCAGGGGTGACGAAGGCGCAGTATTCGTTCACGAACAACGGGTCGGACTGGCAGGACGCGACGGGGACGAGCTCGTGGAGCGCGACGGTGGCGTTGTCGACGTTGGGAGCGGAAGGAGCGAAGACGCTGTACGTGCAGGCATTGGACAATGCCGGGAACGTGAGCGACAGCGGGACGTACACGCGGAACTTCACGTACGACACGGCCGTACCGACGGTGAGCGTGACGAACGGACTGAACCGGAGCGTGAACGCGAAGTTCACGATCACGGGGACGAGCGCGGACGGGTACGGGATCGACTATCTGA
>NZ_JAUXZE010000100.1 GCF_030694085.1 Tabrizicola sp.
GCAGCGGCTGGCACCATGTCGCCGTCGTCGCCCCCGACGCCAACGTCGGCTCCGCCCCGACCTTCTACATCAACGGCGTCGCGGTCGGCACCTCGAACCTGGCGCTCACCAGCGGTGGCCCGGCCTCCGGCGACGGCTCCCCCATCCGCGTCGGCCGCCGCGCCGACGGCGCCGGCCAGCTCACCGGCGCCATCGACGACGTCCGCATCTACGGCCGCGCCCTCCCCGCGTCTGACGTCGCCTTGCTCCACGCCTACACAGGTGCCGCAGTCGTCGCGCCCCAGATCACGACGCAGCCCGCGAGCCAGACCGTGAACGTCGGCGCCAGCGTCACCTTCACCGCGGCGGCCTCGGGCTCGCCCGCGCCCACCTTCCAGTGGCGCAAGAACGGCACCAACCTTGCCGGCGCCACCAACGCCGCCCTCACCCTCCCCGCCGTCACCGCCGCCGACGCCGCCAGCTACACCCTGGTCGCCACCAACGCCGCCGGCGCCGCCACCAGCAACGCCGCCACCCTCACCGTGACCACCAGCGGAGACCTCACCACCGCCCTGCTCAACCATTGGCGGATGGACGAGGGCACGGGCACCCTCGCGGCCGATAGCGCCGGCTCCGCCCACGGCACCATCCTCAACGGCCCGACGTGGACTTCCGGCAGGATCGGACCTTTCGCCCTCCGGCTATCCGCGGCTACCGGCAGCCACGTCGTCGCCAATCAGCCGTCCGATGCCCCCTACGTCGGGGCCCTCACCCTCGCGGCTTGGATTAACGTCTCCCCCGGAGCCGGCGACGCCGTGGTGGCCTCCAAGGTCAGCGCCAACGGCGCCCAGAACAATCCCTTTGACTTCATCGTGCTCGGCTCCGGCGCCCTGTATTTTGTCCGGGCCAACGGTTCCTATTGCGCCTGGGCCAGCACCGCGACGCTCGGCAGCGGCTGGCACCATGTCGCCGTCGTCGCCCCCGACGCCAACGTCGGCTCCGCCCCGACCTTCTACATCAACGGCGTCGCGGTCGGCACCTCGAACCTGGCGCTCACCAGCGGTGGCCCGGCCTCCGGCGACGGCTCCC
>NZ_JAUXZE010000101.1 GCF_030694085.1 Tabrizicola sp.
GACCGCCCATGCGCTCGACGAGCTGCAGCTCTATGGCTACCGCCCCTTTGACGAGCCCGATCCGCGCCCGATGCCCGATGGGCAGCGCCTCGCGGTCGCCGTCGCCGACATCTTCGATGCCCTCGTCGCGACCCTGGAAGACACCCGGATGGAGCCCGACCTCGAAGAGGTGCTCTGGGGCCAGGTCAACCTCTTCCACCGCGCGACGGCCCGGATCGAGCGGTCACTCGATGAAAACGAACAGGCGCAGCGCCGCCTCCAGCGCGAGCAGGACGGCTCCGAGGTGAAATCCACCGAACTCGAGCGCCTGACGGCCGAAGGCCTGACCCTGATCGAACGGCGCAACTGCATGGACATGATGCGCGATCACGCCGCCACCGAGTTCGTCCATCACACGGGATCGACCTGGCGCCCCCGCACCGGCTCGATGGTGAACCGCCAGCACATGACCGCAGCGCTGATCGACAGCCGCGATTACCTCACCGCCAAGCGCCGCGCGGAGACTGAGGTGATGCTCCCCGCTGGCCCCAAAGTCGCCCTCACCGGCGGGACCGACTTCAACGATCACCGCCTGATCTGGGGCAAGCTGGATCAGGTCCGGACCAAATATCCCGACATGGTCCTTCTCCACGGCGGAAGCCCCAAAGGCGCGGAACTGATCGCCGCCAAATGGGCCGAGGCGCGGGGCGTGACGCAGGTGGCCTTCAAGCCCGACTGGACCAAGCACGCCAAGGCCGCTCCTTTCAAGCGCAACGACGCCATGCTCGATGTGCTGCCGGTGGGTGTCCTCGTCTTCCCGGGCAATGGCATCCAGGAGAACCTCGCCGACAAGGCCAAGAAGCTGGGTATCCCGGTCATGAAGTTCGAGAAGGGGGCGTGAGCCCCCTGACTCCTCGGGGCATCGAGCATTGGTCGGGACTGATTCCAGAGGCATTCATTGCAGCAAGTGCTGCAGGGCTTGCCGAAGCGGAACCGACGCAAGCTTGCTGCCGTCGAACTGCACTACTATCGTCGGCAGATGAGTTTTCTCTGACGCACGAACGCTAGTTCCCTTACCCGTACCTGTCTTAGGACCATCGATGATCCTCTATAAAACGATCGCTTTGCAGTTTGGGCGTTTCCTCGAGACTGGTCGGCCGGGCAATGAATTTGATTTCGTCGGCCGAAAGTTTCCCACGGACGCAACCCGGGCCCATCGCCGGACAATCCTGTCCTGTATAGCTGGGGCTCGCATTTACCTGCTTGACCACCGCGCCGCAAACTATCTCGACAGCTTGCGCATTATGAAGTCTCAGTGCTTGAGCGATGTTCATGAGGACCGAACATTCGCTGCTCTTTTCGAAGTTAAGGATCCTGATACGATCCTTCAAGGCTGCTACCCTTGCCCGATCGCAACACCTTTGCTTGCATCTAGTTGCAGGCCTGTCATTTTATCTGACTATCGTCGTTCACTGTCACTGAGCGGCACTCGGCAATGAGTGATACAGGTCAGCAGGTCTATCCAAACCGGTATCACACTGCCCGCAGAACGGACGTGCAGGCACGTTGGACCGCGCAGACCTCACAGTCCATACTGCTCCCGCGCGAATTCACCCAAACCGATGGCATCAATTCTGGCAAGCGGCGCCAGGAATGTGACTTGGATGACACCCGGGGCGCGCCCGATCTCGATTGCACCGTTCACGGTGGCGCGGTTCCGCACCTCGGCGATGGTCATACCCAAGAGCCTGGCCGCTCGTTCCAGCCCGTTTTCGATGGCAAGGTTCAGGTTGGCGGCCGTGCCGATCACGCTGATGGGCGCCAGCGGTTCAATCTCGGCCACCCCCCATTTCGCCGCGAGCCGCAGCCCTTTGGCCTTCTCGGCGGCAGTGAAGGGCCGTGCCATCGGAGGCAGGTCCTCTTCCAGCGGGAACAGGACGGGTCCATCAAGCGGGTAATTCTTTACCACCTCGATCTGCAGGGTCACGCTGCCCGCGACATCCATCGTATGCCCGGCAATCTCGCCATCACCCTGTCCGGCGTGCATGTCGCCCATGTAGACACCGGCGCCCCGCACCTTGACGGGGCAGACGATGATGGCGCCCGCGCGCACGGCGTCGATGTCCATGTGACCGTCGGTCTTGTGCTGGGCCAGCTGTTCGGCGGTGATGGCATATTCATGCGGCGCACCGACGAGGAAGGCCCCGAAGTCACCGGCATTGTGGCTGTCCGGCATCGCCATCGACGGGCAGGTGCCAAGCTGGCCCATGAAGGGGCGCATCCGCACCAGTGTTCCGGGCATGTCCGACGGCGCAAATGTCAGGATCGAGTGCTGGCGGCTTTGGTCCGGCAAGGCGGAATAGTGGTTGGCATCGCGCGCAATGGTCTCGGCCGCGGCCTGCGGCAGCGTCAGGCCAACCGAGCGGCTTTCGTCGAACGTGACAGTGTAGCCATGCACGATGGCAAAGGGCGTTACCGCATTGCCGCAGGTGTTGCACTTGACGGCTTGCTGCCCGATCCCCTCTACATGGGTTTCCGGCCAGACTGTGTCGCAGACCGGGCAGCGTCCGGCGACATAGGGGTCGCCGAGGCAAAACCCCTCGGGCGAGGAGTCGTGTCCCGATGCTGTGGCAATCGAGGTGACTGTGATGTCGCGAATGCGGATGGCGACGCCGTCGCCGACCTCGGCCCCTTCAACGTAGACCGGGCGCGTCACCTCATGGCCGCCGCGCAACGACGGCGTGATCATCGGCCCCCAGCAGCCCGGCGCGGTATTGGCGATGATGGTGCCGCCATTTTCCACCGGGCCCAGCATAGGGGCTTCCGGGTCCAGCACGCTGTTGGTGAATTCGGACACCACGATGCTGCGGCGTGACGGAGTGTTGCTGCCATCCGGCATGGTCATCCCCCTGACGTGTTTGTTGTTTGACTTGAACCTAGGACGGTGCTTTCGCGCAGCAAGCCTTGCGCATGAGGCCCCGGCGCCCTGGCGAGGTTCACCCGCCAGGGCGGCATGTCGCGACGGTTACAACCCGATGTATTTCTTCGCGATGCCGGTCCCGATGGTGTATTTCGGGTCCACCATGTTGCCCAGCCGGGCCTTTCCGGCCATGGTCAGCAGCATGTAGGCCTCGTCCTGCCCCATCCCGGTTTCCTGATCGATCCAGCGCACCAGTTCGCGGTAGGCGATGCGCGCCGCGTCTTCCAGCGGGCGGGCGCTGCCGATGGTCATAATGCTGGTCTCGGTTTCCAGCCGCGGCCAGCCGATGGTATGACCTTTGATGAGATCAACCTGCAACTGCACGGTGGCGGGCATTTCCATGGCCACACCGCACAATTCGCCATCGCCCTGAATGGCATGGCAATCGCCAAGATAGAGCAACGCCCCCGCGATGTTGACCGGCAGATAGATGATCGCGCCAGGCCTGACGTCGGGAAGATCCATGTTGCCGCCGTAGTAGTCCGGAACCAGTGACGAGATCGCCTCGATCTCGGGGCTGGTGCCGATGGTGCCGATGAACGGCTCGTAGGGCAGGGTGATCTTGTCGGACCAGTAGACCCCGTCTTCATCCAGCCGCACCTTCTTGACCTTTTCCGGCAGGGGCGCGTTCAGCATCGCGGTCTGACCCGTTGCCACCAGCCCGCCAAACTCCGGCAGAAGGCAGGTCGTGCCCACTGGCTGCGGCCCGCGCGGCTTGATCGAGATGATCTTGACCGCGAGGCAATCCCCCTTCTCGGCGCCGCGCACGTAGATCGGTCCGGTCTGCGGATTCAGGAACGGAAAGTTCAGAATCTCCGACGGCCGGTCGCTTTCCGAGGTGATCTTGCCCTCGAAGGCGTCGTGGGTTTCCACCGTCACCACTGCGCCCGGCTCCACCTCCAACACGGGTTTCGCATAGGGGCCGTAGACGTAATGAAACGTGCCCTGATCCTTGATTCCGATGAAGTGGCTCTTGCCGGGTTTTCCCAGCGCCACGCCCTTTTTTGACATTACCGAGGCATCAAACCAGCTCATGCCCAGTCTCCCTTCTGATGCGATGTTCCTACAATGCCAGCCATTTCTTCACCTTCTCCCGATCCTTGATGTCCTCTGGGCCGACCTCGGCAATGATGCGGCCCTTGTCGATGACAAAGCCACGCTGCGCGAGGTTGACGATCAGGTCGAGGTTCTGTTCGACGAAAAGAACCGTCAGCCCGGTTTCCGCGTTCAACCGCTTGATATTGCGGGCGATATCCTTGACGATCGACGGTTGAATACCCTCGGACGGCTCATCCAGCAGCATCAGGTCGGGCCCGCCAACCATGGCCCGCCCGATGGCAAGCTGCTGTTGTTGCCCACCGGAAAGCGTACCAGCGGCCTGACGGGCGCGCTCTTTCAAGATCGGGAAGAATTCGTAGACCTTGTCGTAATCCGGAGTGCCGCCGCGCCTTGCCGTCTCTCCGACCAGCAGATTTTCTCGGACCGTCAGGCGGGGGAACACGTCGCGCCCTTGCGGGATGTAGCCGATGCCCATCCGGGCGCGGGCCTGTGCAGTAACTTTGTTCACCTCGCGCCCGGCAAATTCGATCTGGCCCGCCCCGACCGGCAAGAGCCCGATCAGCGTGCGCATCAGCGTGCTCTTGCCCACGCCGTTGCGACCGATCACTGCAACGATTTCGCCCTTGCCGACGCGCAGGGACACACCCTGCAACACCGGCTCGCCGCCATAACCTGCGCGCAGATCGGTGACCTTCAGCATGTCACTCATCGGACGCCCCCAGATAGATGTCGGCCACGCCGGGATGCGAGATGATTTCCGCAACCGACCCTTGCGCAAAGATCTCGCCGAAATGCAGCACCGTCACCCGGTCGGCGATCTGCTGCACGAAGGACATGTCGTGCTCCACCGCCAGAATGGTCACGCCTTGCGCACTCAGGCTGCGCAGCATTTCGCCCGTCTGGCGGGTTTCTTCCGGCGACATTCCGGCTGTCGGCTCATCCAGAAGCAGAAGCTTCGGTTCCACCCCGACCGCCATACCGATTTCCAGCCATTGCTGACGGCCATGCGACAGAGTGCCTGCGGCCTTGTCTTCCAGACCCTCCAGTCCTGCAAAGGCAAGCACGCGCTGGATCGTCGCCTCCAGATCATGGCCGTGCAGGTGGTGCTGGAAAGAAATCACCAGATTCTGCCGGACGCTGAGGTCCTTGAAGATGCCGGGCACCTGGAACTTTACGCTCATCCCCTTTCGTATGCGGGCGAAGGAGGGCAGGTGGGTCACGTCTTCATCCTTGAAGAGGATGCTGCCGCTGTCAGGCCGGTGCGCCCCCAGGATCAGCCGAAAGAGAGAGGATTTCCCCGCCCCGTTCGGTCCGATCAGGCAGTGAATCTCACCGGCTTCGATGCCGAAGTCGATGTTGCGTGCGACATGCACACCGCCAAAGCGTTTGCACAGGCCGTTGGTCCGCAGGATCATGGGCGGCCTCCCGTGGATGCGAGGCGAGCGGAAATCCAGCGCATCAGTGACAGCACGATCCCTTCGGGCGCGAAAAGCACCGTCAGGACAAGGATCACCCCCATCACCACGATGGCATACTGGCTGCCGTAGATGGTCAGCCACTGGTAAAGGAAGATCATCACCAGCGTGCCGATCAACGTGGCCGTCACATCCTTGCGCCCGCCGAAAGCCACCCAGATCACCGGCAGTGCGGCGGCCGTTATGCTCATGGAACTGGGGGTGATGTACTGGCCCCAGGCGGTATAGAGCACCCCCGACAGGCCCGCCAAGGCTCCGCCCAGCACAAAGCCCAGCAGCTGATAGCGGCGCACGTCATAGCCCAGCATCTCGGCCCGTTCGGGGTTCTCGCGGATGGCGACCAGCACATTGCCGAAGGGCGCGTTCAACAGCATACGCAGGCCGAGATAGACCACCAGCATCAGGCCTAGCAGCACGTAGTAAAGCGCGATGTCGGCGTAAAGCAGCACGTCGCCCCCCGGCCAGGGGATGGTCAGGGGCGGCATGCCGGACATGCCGTTGAACCCGTTCAGGCGCGCGGCGCCAATCGCCCATTCCGGCCCGGCGGTCTGCGCCATGAAGGCCTGGAACACCAGCGTGACCGACAGGGTGACGATGCCGATGAACACGCCCTGCACGCGGCCGTAAAACATGAAGTAACCCAGCACCACCGCCAGCAGCGCGGCAAGGCCGACCGACAGTGCCAGCGCCAGCAGGGTGAACCCGTAGGCCGCGCCGAAGTTCAGCGTCAGGACGCCGTAGCCGTAGCCGGCCAACCCGAAGAAGGCAGTCTGTCCAAAGGAGAGTGACCCGGCATAGCCCCAGATCACCCCCAGCCCCATGGCCATGAAGGTCCAGACCAGGAAGTACGCCGTGTTTCCTACCGTCCAGCCGTCGACGAACAGCGGATAGATCACCGCCGCCAGCACGGCTAATGCCAGGGTCAGCCAGAACCACCGGCCACTACCCAAGGTCTGCGGGCCCTCCAGCCGCGACAGCCACAGCGCCAGCGTGTTGCGCTGCTGTTTCGGCGTCGCGTCGATCAGCGACGCCCCTCGGTTCAGGTCCGAATTGACCTCGGGCCGGGTCATTTGCGGCCTCCGAGGATCCAGCCCGACAACCCGCCGGGCAGCAACCGGATGACGATGATGACGGTGATCAACAGCCCGATCTGACCGAAGAGCTGGCCTTGCCATGCCGTCATGCCCGACCGGATCACGGCCAGGATGGCCGCCGCGGGGGCAGCACCAAGGAAGATGTCACCTCCGCCGATCACCACCGTGACAAAGCTTTCGACCATGAAGGTCGCGCCCATGGTGGGAACAAGGGTCATGGTCGGCGCGTAAAGCCCGCCCGCAAGGCCCGCAAGCGCGGCCCCAAGTCCGAATGTAAGTGTGTAGACCTTGCCGGTGTCCACGCCAGTTGCCCGTGCCATGCGCGGCAGCTGGATCGTGGCCCGCGCAATCACCCCGGCGCGGGTGTGGTAGAATACGAGATACAGCCCCACCAGCAGCAGAACCGCGATGCCCATCAACACCACACGATAAGTCGAATAGGAAAACCCGCCGACGGTAAAGCTGCCAAGGGGCGTGCCCACGCCCTGCATGGTGGACCCCAGCGCGATCAGGACGCCCTGCGTCGCGATCATGCTCAGCCCCCAGGTGGCGACGATGGAATCCAGAGGTCGGTGATAGAGGTGCCGGATGATCGTCCGCTCCAGCACCATCCCGATCAGGCCCGCCACCAGCGATCCCCCCAGGATGGCCAGGGGCAACGGCAGTCCCAGCTGGGCAAGGCTGACGGTCGTATAGGCCCCACACATGATGAATTCACCATGCGCAAGGTTGATGACCCCCATCATCCCGAAGATGATGGCCAGCCCCATCGACGCGATCACCAGGAAAGCGAAGGCATCGCCGAACTGGAAGAGGAACGAGAACAGGGTCAACACTCTTGCCGTCTCCTTGTCGAAGTCCGCACGCCGCAGCAGCGAAGCGGCTATGTGGAAGGAAGGAACCGGGGGGCGACGCCGCCCCCCGGGATGGTGGGCTTACTGCTGCGGCGGCGGGCTGGACGGCGTGTATTGCGCGCTCGGGTCGTTCTTGGTCAGGTCGCAGCCAGCTTCACCCAGCCAGTAGGGCTCGATGTTTTCCCAGACGGTGGGAAAGCTGATGCTGTGATCGGCTTCGACCTTGGCCAGAAAGATCGTGTGCGACATGTGCTGGCTTTTCGGGTCCAGGCAAACCTTGCCCGAAGGCCCGTCAAAGCACACGTCCCCCTTGGCGATTTCCGCACGCAGGGCCGCATGGTCGGTCGTACCAGCGCGTTCCACCATCAGCTTGTAGAGGTTCATCGCGATGTACGAGTTCGCGGCTTCCTGGTTGATGTAGGGTTCATCCGGGAACCGGGCGCGGAACTTTTCGACAAAGGCCTTGGCGGCTGGCGTGTCGACTTCCTCGATGAAGTTGGTGGTGACGTACATGTCCTTCAGGCTGGGCGGCGTGAAGCGCTTGTGCTCATACCCCTGGCCCACGTTGACGGACGAGGCCATCGGCAGGTTCACGTTGGCGGCTGCCGCCTGTTCGTAATAGGACGCCTGTGCCGCACCGACCAGCAGCGTCACCACGAAGCCGGGCTTGGCGGCCTGGATGTTCTGGATCGACTGGCCGAATTGCGAGACGCCCAGCGGGATGAACTCTTCGCCGACCATTGTACCGCCGTTCTCTTCGACGATCTGGCGCACCCACTCGGCCGAGATCTGGCCGAAGTTGTAGTCGGCGGCCAGCGTGTAGACGTTCTTGCCGTACTTCTCCATCATCCACGGGATCAGGGTCGAGAACTGCTGTTCCGGCACCGCGCCCGTGACGATCATGTTGGCGTCACAGACACCACCTTCGTACTGGTTGTTGTAGAAGGCCAGCCCGTCGAACTGGTTGACGATCGGGCGGTAAGCTTCGCGCGAGGCGGACGAGAATCCGGCAAAGACCACGTCGACCTGGTCGCTTTGCAGGACCCGGCGCATGAACTCCTGGTAGCGGGTGTTGTCGGACTGGGTGTCATAGACCACCAGTTCAACGGGGCGGCCCCCGATGCCGCCAGCCGCGTTGATCTCCTCGGCGGCAAGCGTGATCGCATTCACCTTGACCATCGTCGCCGCGGCAAAATCGCCCGACTGATCCTCTAGCACGCCGATCTTGATGGCGTCCTGCGCCAAGGCGACGGATGCCGTCAGGACGCCGATGGCCCCCCCAAGGCGCATGGCCTTTACGAACTGTCTTCCACTGGGCATAGTAGACCTCCTTGTTATGGTTGTTTGGTTTTCCGCTCATGCGCTGCTGTGCCGGCGAGACGCATGGGGGACGTGGACGCGGCCAGAATTTCGGCCGCGAATTCTTCGATCGAGATGCGTTTGGCCATGCTGGCCACACGCATCTTTCGATAGGCCTCATCATCTGAAACATCGTCGTCTTTCATGATTTTGAGGATGGCCTTCACCACAGCCCGACGCCCCTCGGCGCGGCGTGAAAGGGTCTCGCGGTCCATCAGCTCGCGCTGGCGGATGGAGTGTTCGTTGAATGCCAGAAACAGGGCCGTGAAAATGCCGGTGGCGCGAACCGGCTTCATCAGCACCGATGCCGCGCGGTGGCGGACCACGCGCGCCAGTCGGCTTGGGGCCTCCATCCCGATAAGGGCAATGTGAGGGACATCCGAATCCAGCAACATGAAGTCCTGGTCGGCGTCGACAAAAACCACATCATGCATGCCGGCGACGAAGTCGGTGGCGTCGGGGCCGCGTTCGGAAACCAGCAGGCCCAGGCGTTCCAGCGTGCGCACCAGAACCTCGCGGTTCCGATCTTCCGGCAGGGCCACCCAAGCCCGAGCGCCGCGAAAATTCGACCGGATCTGCGAGGTCATGACACCACCCGCAGCGTCTTTTCGCTCGACAAGGTTGCCAGCGCCAAAGGCTCCCAGACCAGATAAGGATCGGGCTGGACCAGTCTGTTGCTGCTGTGCAGGATCTCGAACGTCCCATCGCGGCGCGACCGCCCAATGCGGGGCCACAGGAAGCAGTGCCGGTTCTCAGGATCGATCTGCACCGACCCCTGCGGCGCCTCGAAGGATACCGTGTTCAGTGCGGCAAGGACGGCCTTCGGGTCCGAGCTCCCTGCGCGCTGGATGGCGCGGGCCAGCATGTGAACGGCGATGTAGCTGGCTTCGGCATCGGCCGAGGTCGGGCCGACGCCCGGATAGTGCTGCTCCCACGCAGCCAGAAACCTGACGTTGGCCTCGGTCTCGACGGACGAAAAATAGACACTGGACGAGATATGGCCATCGCAGGCGTCGCCGATCAGGGGCAGTTCGAACTCGGCCAGACTGCAGCTGAGCACTGGCAGATCGCCAGGTTGGTCCAGACCGGCCTCGCTGCATTTGCGGCGCAGACAGCGAATGAAGCTATAGGCCGACTCGCCGATCAGGGTGGAGAAGATGAAATCTGGCCGATGCCGCAGAATGAGATCGACGATCTCGTCGACGTCCAGCTCGTCAACCGGCAGATAGCGCTCGCCCAGGACCTGCCCGCCGTTGCGGCCAAGGATCTCGCGCATGATGCGGTTGTTTTCCCACGCCCAGATGTAGTTCGACCCTACCATGAAGGCCCGCCGCCCGCCTTCGGACAGAATGTAATGGGTCAGGGGCACGACGTGCTGGTTCGGGGCGGCACCGGTGTAGACGATGTTCTCGCTCGTCTCGAAGCCTTCGTAGTGCGACGGATACCACAGCACGGCGTCCAGCTTTTCGAACACCGGAAGCACTTCCTTGCGGCTGGAGGACGTGTAGCACCCCACCACATGGGTCAGGCCAGGCACCGCCAGCAACGCCTGCGCGCCTGCCACATAGCCATCGTTGCGACCGGCAGGATCGACCGTATGCACCTCAAAGCGCAAGTCATAGGCCGGGTCCGCGCCAATTTCGCTGACCGCAAGCTGCGCCCCGCGCAGCATCGTCATGCCGACAGCAGCATAGGGACCTTCCTGCGAGAACATCAGCCCCAGGGGAACAGGTGTCGTACCCAATTGCATCTCCAAAGCAGTCAAACCCCAGGCGCATCAGCGCTTGGGGCAACGTTGCCATCCGGCCATGTCGGTATGAGTGTTATGAGACTGCGGCTCTCTCGCCATTGAGATCAAGCGCCACGAACTCAACGATACACGCGCCGTTGATTCCGTCAAGAAATCATGTGGCCCGAGTGGTGCGCGCGACTGCATTCTTCCGTAGTAACTGCAGGCGCCGATAGAGTAGGCGGGTCAAACGGGGTTTGGCGCAATTTCGGGCAGTGCATGTTCCGCGTTCCGGTCAGGCGCAAGCCATAGCCTATGGGCACCGGCCTGCAGACTCCAGGTCAGGACCAAGAGCTGGCCACGTCGCCCCCCGCGCCAAAAGTCGGGGGGCGACGTTGGTTCAACTCAGCAGATGGGTCTCGGGGATGCCATAGACCGGGGTCGGGATGCCCTCCATCCGCGCCTTCAACTGCAAGGACAGGAACTGCGAATAGTGCCGCGACTGGTGCAGGTTGCCGCCGTGGAACCACAGCCCTTCCTGTTTGGTCGGCTTCCACATGTTGCGCTGCTCGCCCACCCAAGGCCCCGGGTCCTTGGTCGTGTTGGACCCAAGCCCCCAGCATTTGCCCACCTTGTCGGCCACATCCTTGCCGATCAGGTCCGCCGCCCAGCCGTTCATCGAACCGTAGCCCGTGGCATAGACGATCACATCCGCGGGCAGCACCGTGCCGTCTTCCAACACGACCGCATCTTCGGTGATCTCTTTCACATTGCCATGCGCCAGCTTGATCTTGCCGTCGATGATCAGCTGGCTGGCGCCGACGTCGATGTAATACCCCGACCCGCGCCGGAGGTATTTCATGAACAGACCGGAGCCGTCATCGCCCCAGTCCAACCAGAACCCGGCCTTCTCCAGCCCGGCGTAGAAATCGGCATCCCGTTCGCGCATCTGATTGTAGAGCGGGATCTGGAACTCGTGCAGGATGCGGTAAGGCAGGCTTGCAAAGATCATGTCCGCCTTGTTCGTCGTCATGCCCCCCTGCACCGCCTGCTCGGAGTAAAGCCCGCCCAAGCCGATCTCCATCAGCGTGTCAGACCGCACGATGTGGGTCGAGGACCGCTGCACCATCGTCACATCGACGTCATTTTCCCACAGCGCCGCGCAGATGTCATGGGCCGAGTTGTTGGACCCTATCACCACGGCACGCTTGCCCTTGTAGGCATCAGGGCCGGGGTGCTTTGACGAATGGTGCTGATCGCCCTTGAACCGTTCCATCCCGGGATACTTGGGCATATTGGCCTTAGCCGACATGCCCGTGGCCAGAACCAGCTGTTTGGGTTTCAGCGTCACTTCGCTGCCGTCGCGGTCCACCACCACGGTCCATTCCTGGGTGGCCTCATC
The DNA here is from genome assembly GCF_030694085.1 of Tabrizicola sp. Lineage (GTDB taxonomy): Bacteria > Pseudomonadota > Alphaproteobacteria > Rhodobacterales > Rhodobacteraceae > Tabrizicola. The sequence continues at coordinate 11,932 of NZ_JAUXZE010000101.1, forward strand.
GTATGAGGCGTGCTTGCAGGTGGTCTTGGTCCAGTAGTTCAGCTCCATGATCCTGGTGTACATCTCCAGCCAGTCGCCGATCTTGTCTTTTGGCGCAAAGACCGGCCAGTTCGGCGGGAATGGCAGATAGGGCAGATGATCGTACCAGACCGGGTCATGCAGACACAGCGACTTGTAGCGGTTGCGCCAGCTGTCGCCGGGGCGGTCGCTCTTTTCTACGATGATCGTCGGCACGCCCAGCTGCCGCAACCGCGCGCCAAGGGCTATGCCGCCCTGACCGCCGCCGATGATCAGCACATAGGGCTGTTTCGTATAGCCAAGCTCGCGCGCCTCGGCCTCGCGCTCTTCCTTCCAGGTCGGGCGATGCTTGTCCGCGCCATGCTTGGCGCCCAGCGGTCGGTCAAAACCGATAGGCTCCTCATGCCCCTTCAGTTCGACCATCGAGGTCAGAAGTGTCCAGATCTTGCCGTCCTTCAACCGGATCAGCCCGTAGCCGCGCGCAACTCCCGTTTCGAAGTTGATCCAGGCGGTGGTCACACCCCCATCCTCGGACGCCGTTTCGCCCTCGGCAATCCGCCAGTTCGACGGCTTGGTCGTGGCCAGCTGATGCCGCAGCATGTCGGCTACTTCCGACCGGCCTTCGACCGTCTTGATGTTCCAGGTAAAGGTGACAAGGTCTCTCCAGTAGCAATCCTCCTGAAACATGGCCGTGGCACGGTCGATGTCGCCCGCAACAAGCGCATCGCCGAAGTCCGACAGGACCGCCGAGACCTGATCAGTCGCCGTGGAATCTAGCATGGGTGTCCTCCCTCAAGTTCTCCCTAGCGCAAGGTGCCGCAGTTCGAGCGCAAGACCAAAGGATATCGCGTCGTGTGGTTGTTGGGTGGGCGAGAAACGGAACGCGTCTCGATGGCCTTTTGCAAACTCGTCCCGGCCGATGGCGCGCTTTGCACTGGAATCTCGTAGTCACGACCCCACGCGGAGCACTCCGTACCTGCAGCCTTCCAACGACCTTCCGTCGCCGAAAGGTCAAGGAAATGTCATCAAGGGCGGGCCTGTTTGGGTCCATGCGGAACGATATGTGAACGACCATTTACCGCCCTTTGCAACCTCAAATATTACCTAATCAAAATTCCGAGACCCATGGTCACGTTTCGTGTAGCGCGGATCACTTGGTCTTACGATTCATCGTGTGGCCTGCTGCCAGGTCGTGGCTTGCTTGCGATAATCGTGTGATCGCTTCCGCACTCTGCACGAGCTAGCGCTCACCCACGATCGGCTGGTTTGGCCCATCCTAGCGGCATCACGCCAATGAGCTGATAGCCAGATCCTCCGGCTCCGTTCCATCTACCAAAGCGTCGATGAACCAATTCGGTTTTCGGCCACGGCCAGACCAGGTGAGAGCCGCGTTCTCAGGGTGTCGGTATTTCGCTAAGGCCGGCGCACGGGTGGCTTTGACCTCGGCGCCGATCAGTTCGGCGAGGGAGTAGCCCATCTCCTTAGCGATGGCTTCCAGCTTGGCGCGGGCTTCCGGCTTTTGTCGGTCCTCATAGGTGGAAATCGCCTTGGCGAGGTCCTTCTGCAATTGCCGCAGTTCCTTGAGCGACATCGCTGCGAGATTGAAATCAGCCATTGGGCCCTCGTGTCCTGAATGATGCCCCCGGGATAGCCGTCCGGTAGCGTTATCGCAACTCCCATGGAGTTCATCGCGATAGGGCAGATGGAATGGTTGCCGCCCTCCCCAAACGGCATCGCGATGTGCCAAGATTGTGGTGTTCAGAGCCACAAAACGGAGAGGACGGCATATAATGGATACTATGATTGGCGTGGATTTGGCAAAGTCTGTCTTT
>NZ_JAUXZE010000013.1 GCF_030694085.1 Tabrizicola sp.
CGGTCACCGTGTTCGGTACCGGCACCGCGCGCGAACTGGTGCATGTTTTCCGCGGCGCAGGATTTGTCACCGGTATTCCCGTCAACGCCGTGCAAGATGACTTCGGTTCCAGCGCCCAAGCCGCTTTCATCCAGGCTGGCGTGCCCGCCGTGCAATTCTTCGCCAGCGCACACGAGGACTACCACGCCCCCGGCGACACCGTGGACAAAATCGATTCCGCCGGATTGGTCAAAGTCGCCGCAATTCTCAAAGAAGCCACCGAATACCTGGCCAACCGCATCGAACCGCTGACCGTCACGTTGCAATCACAAAATACGCAAACTGAGCCCACAGAAACAAAAACCAAAGAAAAACGCACAGCCAGTCTCGGCACCGTACCGGATTTTTCGTACCAGGGCGAAGGCGTGTGCGTGGACAACGTCCTCCCCGGTTCCCCGGCACAGCAAGCGCAATTACAGGCGGGCGACATCCTGATACAACTGGCTGGACAAACGATCAGCGATTTGGCGTCGTATGCGAATATCCTGCGAACGCTCAAAGCCGGAGAAAAAACTGAATTACGATATCGGCGGGATGGTGAAGTGAATACGGTTGAAATTATTTTGGCTGAACGCTAATTGCGTTATAGTTCGCCATTCCGTTATGTCAAACCGATTTCAAACCGGCATTTGCCGATGAATAACTTTATTCGATGACTCCCGCTAACTTTCAGCAGCTTGCCAACTTCATCTGGTCTGTGGCCGACCTGCTGCGTGGCCCCTACCGCCCGCCGCAGTACGAGCGCGTGATGCTGCCGCTCACCGTGCTGCGCCGTTTTGATGCCGTGCTGGCACCGAGTAAGGACGCCGTGCTCAAGCGCCACGCCGAGCTCGTTGCCAAGGGGCAGCCCAACGTCGACGCCATCCTCAACAACCTGGCCAAGGATGAAGACGGCAAGCCGCTGGGCTTCCACAATCACAGCCTGCTCGACTTTCAGAAGCTCAAAGGCGATCCAGACAACATCGGCCGCCACCTGGCCGACTACATTGCCAGCTTCTCCGAGAACATCCGCAAGATCTTCGAGCGCTTCGAATTCGACAAGGAGATCGAAAAGCTCGAAGAATCCAACCGCCTCTACCAGGTAGTCGCTCAGTTCGCCGAGATTGACCTGCATCCTAAGCACATCGACAACATCACCATGGGGCTGGTGTTCGAAGACCTGATCCGCCGTTTCAACGAAGCCGCCAACGAAACGGCGGGCGATCACTTCACCCCGCGTGAGGTCATCCGGCTCATGGTTAACCTATTGCTGGAGCCCGACACCCAGGTGCTCACCCAGCAGGGCGTCATCGTCACCATCTGCGACCCGGCTTGCGGCACCGGCGGCATGCTGGCTGAGTCGCAGAACTGGATCCGCGCCCACAACGAGCAAGCCATCGTCAAGGTCTTCGGCCAGGACTACAACCCGCGCTCCTACGCCGTAGCCGCCTCCGACCTCTTGATCAAGGGCCACAAGGATGGCCAGGTGGTGCTGGGCAACACCCTCACCGGCGACCCGTTTCCCGATCACCATTTCGATTATCTGTTGGCCAACCCGCCTTTTGGCGTGGATTATTGGAAGGCGGAAAAGAAGACTATCGACCGCTGGCCCAGTTTCTGCGGCTACAGCGGCAAGCTGCCGCGCATCAACGACGGCGCCCTGCTGTTCCTGCTCTACATGATGAGCAAGTTCCAGGACTACCAGGAAGGCAACCGCGACAAGCCCGGCTCGCGCACCGCCATTGTCTTTAACGGTTCGCCCTTGTTCACCGGCGGCGCTGGCAGCGGCGAGAGTGAAATCCGCCGCTGGATCATCGAGCATGATCAGCTCGAAACCATCGTCGCCCTGCCCGAGCAGATGTTCTACAACACCGGCATCGGCACTTTCATCTGGGTGGTCAGCAACCGCAAGGCCGCCACTCGCCGCGGCAAGATCCAATTGATCGACGCCCGCGAGCGCTGGACGCCGATGAAGCGCAGCTTAGGCGACAAGCGCCGCTACCTCGATCAGGTGGCAATTGACGCCATCACCCGCGAGCACGGTGCGATGGAAGACAGCAAGACCAGCCGCGTGTTCGACAACAGCGATTTCGGCTACCGCCGCATCACCGTGCTGCGCCCGCTGCGGCTGCGCTTCGAGATCACCGAGGAGGCCCGCGAGCGCTTCTTGAACACCTGCCCGGAACTGTTCGATGCCCTGCAGGCGGTGCAAGACCAGCTTGGGCCAGAACCGCTGCTGGACTGGAATCAGGCCTGGGACGACGTGCAGCAAGTGTTCAAGACCCTGCCCAACGACGTGGAAGGCTGGGCCAATGGCACCAAGGGCACGGCACAGAAGAAGATCTTCCGTGAGTGCTTCACTACCGTCGACCCCGAGGCCGCGCCGGTGATCGCCAAACACCACAAGGCCGAACCGCTGGACCGCGCCGCCCTCTTCCCCAGCCAAACCCTGCCCGCCGGCATCACGAAGGATGATCTCTACGCCCTGCTCGGCCTGCACACCGGCGGCAAGGGAAAATACATCGAATACGAGCCCGACCCGGCGTTGAAGGATGCCGAGAACATCCCGCTGAAGGAAGACATCGTCAGCTATGTGCTGCGCGAAGTGCGGCCTTATGTGGCAGACGCCTGGATCGACCGCGATACGCTGGACGAGCAGGACGGCGGCATCGGCAAGATCGGTTACGAGATCAACTTCAACCGCGTGTTCTTCCAGTATCAGCCGCCGCGCCCGCTGCACGAGATCGATGCCGAACTGGCCGGCGTTGAGCAGCGGATTCTGGCGTTGTTGCGGGAAGTAACGGAATGAAGGATCTGATCCACGATATCCGCGATCTGATCCTCTCCGCCCGTCAGGCGGTGGTGCAGGCCGTCGATCTGATCCAGGTGCTGACCAATTTTGAGATCGGCCGCCGGATTGTCGTGCATGAGCAGCAGGGAGCGGAGCGGGCAGAATACGGCAAAGCGCTGCTCAAGGAATTGTCTGCGGAACTGACGGACGAATTCGGGCGCGGCTTTTCCCGCTCCAATCTCGAATATATGCGCAAGTTTTACCTGACCTATCAAGACAGA
>NZ_JAUXZE010000007.1 GCF_030694085.1 Tabrizicola sp.
GGCCGCCCGCAGGTGACGGACGTGGTGCCGTTCGGGGCCACTACCGAAGCCGAGCTTCTGGCCGTTGCCGCTGGCGTCGAGATGGGGTCAAGCCACCCGCTTGCCATCGCCATCCTGAACAAGGCCAAAGATGCAGGCGTGACCGCGCTGTCGTCGCAGGATGCAAAAGCGCTGATGGGCAAGGGGGTTGTCGCAACCGTGGGCGGCGTGCCTGCATGGGTCGCCTCTCCGCGTTACGCGATGGAGCATGGCGGGCTCGACGGTCTTGGTTTGCGGCAGGCGACGATCTTCGAAGAGGATGGCAAGACCGCGGTCGCCGTATTCCGCGAGAAGACCCCGCTTGGCCTGATCGCCATGCGGGACGAGCCGCGGGCGGACGCGAAGGACGCGGTGCGCCAGCTAACGGCCATGGGGGTGACTGCGGTGATCCTGACCGGAGACAACCCGCGCACGGCCGCCGCGATTGCCGGAAGCCTCGGGCTGAAGTTCGAAGCCGACATGATGCCCGAGGACAAGCTCGCCTACATCCGCGAGATCGGCACCAAAGGCGGCGTGATGATGATCGGCGACGGCATCAACGACGCGCCCGCGCTGAAGCAGGCAAGCGTTGGCGTGGCAATGGGATCGGGCACCGATGTGGCGCTGGAAACCGCCGATGCGGCGATCTTGCGCGACCGGGTGACCGACATTCCCGCCACGATCCGCCTGTCGCGCGCGGCAATGGCCAATATCCGCCAGAACGTGACCATCGCGCTTGGCCTGAAGGCAGTGTTCCTTGTGACCTCGGTATTCGGACTGACCGGCCTCTGGATTGCGATTCTCGCTGATACTGGTGCTACGGTGCTGGTGACGCTGAACGCTCTGCGCCTGCTGCGGTTCAACCCGGAACGCGAGGGCTGAGAGCATGTCCGAGGGCCATGATCACGGCGGCAATCTGGACTCTGGCAATGTTGGCCGGGTCAGGGTCGTCTTCTGGCTGACAGCCGGCTATGCGGTGGTGCAGGCGGTGGGCGGGTGGTTCTCGGGCTCGCTGGCCCTGATCGCCGACAGCGGACACATGGTGTCGGATGCGGCAGCGCTGCTTCTGGCGCTGATCGCCTACCGGGTCGCGGCCCGTGCGGCGGATGCCACGCGCACCTACGGCTTTCACCGCGTTCGTGTACTGGCGGCGCTGGCCAACGGGGCCTCGCTCCTGCTGCTGGTCGCCTGGATCGCCTTGGAGGCGGTCGGACGGATCGGCAGGCCGCTGGAAGTCCTTGCCGGACCGATGCTGGCGGTTGCCTGTGTCGGGCTTTTGGTCAACGTGACCGGGGCCTGGTATCTGTCGCGTGGCGACAAGCGCGACACCAACCTCAAAGGCGCTTTCCTGCATGTGGTGGGTGACCTTCTGGGCTCGGTCGGCGCGATTCTGGCCGCCATCGGCATCATGCTGACTGGTTGGATGATCCTTGACCCGCTCTTGTCGGTGCTGGTCGCAGCCCTTGTGGTGCGGTCGGCTTGGTCGCTGGTGTCGGATTCGCTTCGGGTGCTGTTGCAGGCGGTGCCACAGGGGCTGGACGCACGCGCCGCCGAGGCCGATCTGACCACCTTGCCGGGCATTGCCGAGGCGGGGCACTTCCACGCCTGGGTGCTGACCGACAATTCCACGGTCGCAACGGTGCATGTGACCGCAGCGCCCGGTGCCGACCCGCTGAGCCTGCCTGAACTTGTCGTGAAGCGACTTCACGACCTTTATGATATCGACCACGTAACGGTGCAGGTGGACCCGCCCGGACCCGGGATCGTTGCCCATGAAAGCTAACCCGAATCCAGCAGGAAGACCTTCGACACTCATGCCTGAACATCCCATGCAAATACCCGGACCAGAAGGATTACTGCGGCCCTGCTGTCACGACATCCGAAAGCCGTCTGCCCAAGGGCTGCGCACATGATCTCTGCTTTCGGCTGGGCCGCGCTTGCCCTTCTCTTCGGCTATCTGGCGCTATTCTTCTGGGGCAGCGCCCTTGCCGCACAAGCAGCCGGTCGGCGGGTCTGGTTGTTCGCGCGCGCCACGGGACGCGACCGACTGGCCGCCATGGGGTTCCGCGTGGCCTTTGCGATCGCCTTCTTCGGGCCGCTTCTCTGGCTCGCCGTGCCAACGTTACACAAGGTTGATCCGCTCTGGACCGAGGGGCGCGCCGTCCTCCTTGGCCTGATCGGGGTCTTTGTCGCGGGGCTTGGTGCGATGGTGGCCTTTGCCGCGCAGATGTCGATGGGATCATCCTGGCGCGTCGGCGTGGTGGACGGAGAAACCGGCGATCTTGTCTCGGGCGGGCTTTACCGCTTCAGCCGCAACCCTACCTTCGTCGGGCAGGCGGCCCTGCTTGCGGGGGTTGCCTTGGCGGTGCCCTCTGTCCTGACGGTCCTGGCCCCGATCCTGTTTCTCTGGTCCGCCAGCACGCAAGTCCGTTCTGAAGAGGTCGCCCTGCGCGCGGCCATCGGACAGGACTATGAGCAATATGAAGCATCGGTCCCGCGCTGGATCGGCATCAACCGCAAGGCTGCACGATGAATCGCACTATGCTGATTTCCCTGATCGCCGCCACAATGTTGGTGGACCAATTGACCAAAGCCGCGGCGCTGTCGCTGCTGTCGCAAGGGACTGCGGTGCCAGTCCTTCCGAACTTCAACCTCACCCTCGGATTCAATACTGGCGCGAGCTTTGGCATGATGGGTGAGATCATGGCGGGCAAGCCGCTTCTGATGGCGGCGCTGACCGGCGCGCTGACTGTCGTTTTCAGCGTCATGGCTTTTCGGGCGCAGCACTCGTTTGAACGGACCGGTTTTGGTTTGGTCGTGGGCGGGGCTCTAGGTAACATCATCGACAGGCTGCGGCAGGGAGCGGTGACCGATTTTCTTGATTTATATTGGCGTGATTGGCACTGGCCTACGTTCAACGTCGCCGATATTGCGATCACTCTGGGCGCGGTCCTGATCATTGCCGCCTCTTTCCCCCTTCGCCGCCGCAAGGAGCCGGTTCTTGACCAAAGCTGACCCGCAAGAACTGTCACGCGACGACCTTGCCCTGACCGCCGCCTTCCTGATCGCGCTGGCGGCCACGCTTGGCGCGCTCTTCATCGGAGAGGTGCTGGGCCAGATGCCTTGCACGCTGTGCTGGTATCAGCGCATCGCCATGTTTCCTCTGGTGCCGATACTTGGACTAACGCTCTTGCGTGGCGATGGCATGGCGCGCGCCTACGCCTTGCCGCTGGTCTTGTCCGGGTTGGCTCTGGCTGCCTGGCATTCGGGCCTTTACGCCGGCCTCTTGCCTGCGCCGATCGTGCCCTGCACCGAGAATGGCCCCTCCTGTACCGGCGAGGCGCAGTTGATCCTTGGCCTGCCGATCCCCTATCTTTCCGTGGTCGCCTTCGCAACGATCCTTGTCTGTCTCCTCTTGCCGAAAGGACAACGCCCATGAACCGCCGCACCCTTCTGATCGGGGCCTCAGCACTTGGCCTTGCTACCTTCGCGGGTGGCGCCTTTGTGCTGAACCAGCGCCGCGTCGCCGAGGCAGAGGCGGCCGCCGCGGCAACGCCAACCGAGGATCAGGCGCTTTTGGTCCGGGAGTACTCCCCGAGCTTTGGCCCCGCCGACGCGGAGGTCACACTTGTCGAGTTCTTCGATCCCTCCTGCGAGGCATGTCGCGCTTACCACCCTGTGGTGCAGGAAATCCGGCGGCAGTTTCCAACGCAGGTCCGCGTCGTGCTGCGCTACACCGTCTTCCATGAAGGCTCGGACGAGGCGGTGCGGATACTCGAGGCCGCCCGGATGCAGGACAAGTTCGAACCTGTCCTTGACGCGCTTCTGGAACAGCAGCCTGGTTGGGCCGTTCATGGCTCGCCCGAGATGGATGTCGCCTGGGAAATCGCTGGGTCTGCAGGTCTCAATCTGGAGAAGGCGGAGACCGACCAGTTCTTTCCGGGGATCACCGGCATCCTGAACCAGGACGCGGCCGATGTCGAAGCCCTGGGCATCCGCCAGACACCGACCTTCTTTTTGAATGGCAAGCGGTTGGAGAACTTCAGTGCCGACAGCCTGATCGCCGATGTGCGGTTCGCGGTCGAGAATTCCTGACAGCGCTCAGGACCGGTTGGCGAAGGAAGAAAACAGAGCAAGTGTCCGTTCGCTGACATGGTGCTCGATGCCTTCGGCATCGCGTTCCGCTGTCTCGGGGTCAAGGCCGAGGCTTATGAGAAAGCGCAGGACGATCTCGTGCCGCCGCCGGCATTCTTTGGCCAGTGCGCGGCCCGCCTCTGTCAGAAAGACCGACCGATACTTCGCGCGGGTGATCAGCCCCTCTCGCGCGAGACGATCGAGGGTCTTGCTCACGGTCGGCACCTTCACACCAAGCCGGGCGGCGATGTCCACCGGGCGCGCCTCGCCCTGATCGTGAATCAGTTCGGCGATCAGCTCGACATAGTCCTCGGCCAGTTCATTGCGCCGGGCTTCGCGGACACCCTGAAACGCCCCGGCGCGCAGGTCCGCGGGCCGGTCATCCGACGTGGCATAGGTTTCAGGATCGAACTCTGTCATCCGTTCAGTGTCGCATAGGATGGGTTGACAAGTAAAGGAGCGGCGCAGATTGTTAGCCTTGTCTAACTTTATGCGCCGCGTCTTGTCGGGCGTGATCAAGCCGGGAGTGCCAAGAGCCATGACGACCAATGCCTGGCGGCAGGAAAGCGAGACTCCCTCCCTATCCGAAGTCTTCCGCACCATCGCGGTCGGCAACGGTGGCACCAGCCGGTTCCGCCGGTTCCTCGCCTTCATTGGTCCCGGCTATCTGGTGGCCGTGGGCTACATGGACCCTGGCAACTGGGCGACCTCGCTCGCCGGTGGGGCGGCCTTTGGCTACACACTGCTCTTCGTCGCACTGCTATCGAACATCATGGCGATCCTGCTTCAGTCACTGTGCGCCCGGCTTGCGGTCGCCTCGGGCCGCGATCTGGCGCAGGCCTGCCGCGATGCCTTCCCGAAATGGATGTCGGTCCCACTCTGGATCTTTGCCGAACTGGCGATCATCGCAACCGACCTGGCCGAGGTGATCGGCACCGCCATCGGCCTGAATCTGCTCTTCGGCATTCCGCTGGAGATTGGAATCTTCATCACCGCTGCGGACGTGTTCCTGATCCTATGGTTGCAAAACAAGGGCTTTCGCTGGATCGAGGCGCTGATCATTTCCCTCATGGCGCTAATCGCCGCCTGTTTCGTCGTGCTGATCGCGCAGGCCGATCCGGTCTGGGGCGAGGTCATCGCAGGCTTTGCCCCAAGCCGCGAGATTTTCAACAACCCGACGATGCTTTACCTGGCGCTTGGCATTATCGGGGCGACGGTCATGCCGCATAACCTCTATTTGCATTCCGGCATCGTGCAGACCCGCGCCTTTGGCCTTGACCTGCCCTCGAAGCGCGAGGCGCTGCGGCTGGCGACATGGGACAGCACCATCGCCCTGATGTTCGCGTTGACGATAAATGCCTCGATCCTGATCCTTGCTGCCGCAGCCTTCTACACCGTGGGTCAAAACGATGTGGCCGAGATCGACAAGGCGCATCTGTTGCTGGAGCCCCTGCTCGGCTCGTCGCTCGCGCCGGTCCTGTTCGGCGTGGCGCTTTTGTGCGCTGGTCTGAACTCCACTGTCACCGCCACCATGGCCGGACAGATCGTGATGGAAGGTTTCATCAATCTGCGCATCGCCCCTTGGGCGCGGCGCCTGATCACACGTGGCCTTGCCATCATCCCGGCGATCTTCGTGATCCTGCTCTACGGCAGCGGTGGTGTGGGGGAGCTTTTGATCCTGAGTCAGGTCGTGCTGTCGTTCCAGCTTCCCTTCGCCATAGTGCCGTTGGTGATGTTCACCGCCAGCCGCGCCAAGATGGGGGAACTGGTCGCCCCCCGCTGGCTGACCGGCCTCTGCTGGCTGATTGCAGCCGTAATCATCGTGCTGAACGTGAACCTGCTTTCGACAGTGCTCTTGGGCTGACACTCAGCCGATCGTTCCCAAAACAGGAAAGGTTTCCAGCAGCCAGAATGCAATATCCGTAATCTGCCCGGTCATTACGGCGAAGCCCATAGCGATCATGACAAGGCCCGCTACCCGATGAAGCCAGAGACTTGCACGACCAAGACGCCTTATTCGTTCAGTCAGTTCATTGGTGAAAGCGGCTAGGAACAGGAACGGAACACCAAGACCGGCAGAATACACAGTCAAAAGGGCTACGCCATCTGTGCCCGAGGCAGCACTCACCGTCAAAATCGACCCCAGAACCGGCCCAATGCAAGGGGTCCAGCCGAAGGCAAAAGCAAGCCCAAGTAGATAGGCCCCGAGAGGATTTCCGCCTTTTGCATCAAAGGTGAAACGCGTGTCACGGAGCAGGATGCCCGGCCGTATAAGCCCGGTCATGACCAATCCAAACACTATGATTAGCGCACCGCCGACAATACCGAGCTCGTACTTCCATTGCAAAAGCAAGCCACCGAGAAGACTTGCACCTGCACCCAATGAGATAAAAACGGTCGAAAAGCCCATGACGAAGTACAGGCTCAAGAGCAGGCTATGCAGGCGAGTTCTCATCTGTGCCTTTTCGCGCGAACTTGGCCCCGGTTGCCCTGCTATGTAGGAAACATAGCCAGGAGCGAGCGGCAGTACGCACGGGGACAGGAATGACAGAGCCCCTCCCAAAAAGGCCGCGAGGACCCCGACGCCAGAAATTTCAAACATGGGCCCTGCTTTTTTTCGACAGATTGAAATATGTGCCATCGCCCGCCATTCGACGACATCAGCTCGAGAGTTCGCTAACACCTCAAGCAACTTGAGCTGCAAGCGAGTTCTCTTCTTCGTAGCTTGGGAACCAAAGGGGCTCTACTCGCAAAACATCATCCTGGCAAACATGGTTCGTCGAAAGATAACTGAAGAAATGGAAAATTCTGTGCCTGCTGCAACACCTGCCCATTTGCTCAGCCCCGAAGCGTTCACGGGAACGTGCAGAAACCGTCAGGCCGATGAAACGTAAGGCTATGGTTTGCGGCAAATCTTGATGCCGCCCGGCAAGAGCGGCAGGGTGAGCACAGATGCAATCTGCCTCCCCGTCTCCTGCTTCCGTGTGAGGTACTTTCCGATTGTATCTTGCTACAAAATTGAGTGAACCGCGCCGATAGCGCGCTGACAGCAGTTGAATCTCGAGCAGCTAGAAGTTGTACACGCGTCGTTAGGGTCTAGTGATCGCTTTGATCGAAGGAAAAACACAGACACGCGAGCTTCAGCATTCCATCGTCGAAACATGGGTTTCAAGCGCGATCTGAGATGTTGGGTGTCCCGACCAGGAGGACCTTTATGTTACGGAGATCTAATCACATTCTTGCTCTGATTGGCTGTTGTATGTTTCTTACCGCCTGTTCCGTTCCGGCCAGTCGGTCAGTCGACAAAGAATCCGGTTTTTTCAAGGAGCTACCAGAAGGGGTCGCAGCGCTTGCTGCGCCCTACCAGAACCTTCAGGAAGTGGTCTTGATGCCAGAAGACGGCTGTTACTGGTACCGGCACATTGGTCCGGTCGAGACGACAATGCTGCCGCTGCGAACTGTGGCGGGTCGCCCGATATGTACCCAAGCTGCAATCAAATCCAGCGCAGCGGGCTAAGCCCATTGCATGCGATGCAACTAAACGCTGCTACGTGTGCATATCCAGATCAACGCACTTTCGTTGGTGCTTGTGACCAGGGATGTCTGTCACGCTGTCGTCACCCTGTTGCCCTCTTCAGCTGGGTAAAGGTGCGCTGTCACGCCAGTTTGCACCTGATCGTACAGATCGTTTATGTGCGGCATGACCATACGTACGCAGCCTGAACTTGCGCGGCTGCCAATCGACCGTGGAAGCGGGGTTCCATGAATGCGCAGATACGTATCCCGGTCGCCCAGATAAAGGTAGAGCGCGCGCGATCCCAGAGCATTGTCTGGACCTGGTGCCATTCCATTGGCGAATTGTGCGTAAATCTCTGGCTCTCTTGCGATCATCGCTGGGGTCGGCGTCCAGCCGGGCCACTTCGCTTTGCGCCTGATCGAGTAGGTTCCCGGTTCGTAAAGTCCGTCACGGCCGATGGCGACACCGTAGCGCATGGCCGACCCGCCCGGCTGAATATGGTACAAATACCGGGCGATCGCATCTACATGGATGTCACCAGGAACCAGCCCCGCGCGCGCTTTGACGCGAGTCGGCAACAGCCGCGGATGAACTCCCCAAGGGTTGGTTGTAGCAGGATCATACCCCATCGGTGTAACCTCGGCATCCCAAGCGGCCCATTGGTCTTGATTATGCGAGCCTGCCAGGGCTGGAGACGAAACCAGCGCGACAGTTCCGGCCAAAAATCCCCGTCGATTAAGCATCGTCTCGCCTTTCATAGGATAGTTTCTTCCCAACGCTTCAAAAGGGTTTAGACCTAGGCCGATCGATTTCTGGATCTGAAGTCCAGTCAAGACCTCGTTACATCGGCGAAGTTACAAAAAACTGAGGTGCTTTTCCGTTGCGGTTGCATCGCCGCATCTTAACGTTCAGCGACTGAAGAGATCCGCTGTCATGCAAGCAGAGCAGACCTTGGGCGGCCGGACGCGACACAGACGCTTGCTGTGCAATCCGACCGATACGATCTTCTTGTCAGATCAGCAGGACTTGAGTGCCGACTTGCGCCATGTCGTAAAGTTCGATGACATGCTCATTATACAACCCGATGCAGCCATTCGATGATCTGCGTCCGATCTTTCGCGTGTCGTGCGTGCCGTGGATCAAGTAGGCCGGCCAGGAGAGATACAGTCCCCGGACACCCAGTGGGTTGTCCTTCGCTCCACCCTCCACCATCTTCGGCCAGTCTGGGTTGCGCTCGAGCATGGATGCCGTCGGACGCCACGGCGGGTTCACCGCCTTGCGGACAATCTCGGTCCTCCCGAGCCGGGTCAGTTCCTCGGACAGAGGGACGGACGAGGGATAAAGGCGGTAGATTAACTGATCCTCTGACCAATAATGCAGTGCGCGTGACTTGGTGTCCGCCAGAATTGCACCACCACGAGTATTCTCAAAATAGTCCTGCCACAGAGGCATCCGGAAGCTGGACACGTTGTTCCGGACGCTGCTGGAGACGGGAGCTTGAAACTCCGTGCTGCCTTCCTGCGCCCAAGCTGGCAGGGCTGCAAAACTGGCCATCCCGATTGCGCTGCCCAGCAAGGCCCGCCGCTTCATCAAGTCGTTGGCCATGGAACACTCCCTCCTGCGCGGTTGCAAAAGTGGACATATCGTTCGCTCGTGGAAGAGACAAATCAAACAGCCGTTAGCAATCGGCACTCGTGGCGAGGAGCCATACCATTCTTTCTCCCCTCAACCGCACGCCAGGTTGTGAGGCGGCCTGCAAGCGACGCAGATGTCCAGCCGACACTTGGTAGGCTTGTATTGAGCGAGACAATCCTTCCATAGTTTCAAGCGTTTGTCGAAAATCGATCGCTTTCCCACCAACCTGACAATGCTGTGATCTCCCAATAGATGCATTGCACCTCAAGCTACTAGAGCAGTTAGCCGTCACCCCTGAGTTAGAGGCGGTGGCCCGATTGTTCCTTCCAGACGCACACCAGTTTTCCTGCAGGGAGCGTATCCAAAGCTGGGCCAGTTTGGGGGCCGCCGTCGCTGCGGGTGCCCTCTTTGTCTTGGCTCTGCAGCCATACTCGATGCTGCCGCTTGCGTTGATCGCGTTTGCTCTGCTGGCAGTGTTGGTGCGTGGCGCATCCGTTTTCTTCGCGTTCGTGCTGGGATACTTCTTCGGCCTTGGTCAATTCGTGCCCGGGCTGTTCTGGATCACCGAAAGTTTTCAGGTCGAGGCGGACCGGTTCGGCTGGCTGGCTTTGCCGGCAGTGTTTGGTCTTTCCGCGCTTTTGTCGGTCTTTCCTGCCCTAGCCTGCGCTCTGGCGGCACGGATGGAACGCGCCGGATTGCCGTTGGCGCTCGCAATGGCAACAAGCTGGACCGCCACGGAGTGGTTGCGGGGGCATGTTCTCACCGGGTTTCCCTGGAACCTGGCTGCCTACACACTGTCCGACTGGCCGGTCGCCGCGCAGGCCTCCTCTGTCGTCGGAAGCTACGGGCTGGGATTCCTTCTGGTGCTCTGCGCCGCACTTGCCGGACTGGCCTTTGTCTCGGCCGACAACGGGAAGCGCCTCGGCCGCCTCGTCACTGCGGGCGCAATCGCCTTGTCGACGGCCGGATTTGGTGCAGTGCGTTTGCTGCTCGCCGATGTGCCGTTAGAACGTGGCGCGCAGGTCCGTGTTGTTCAGCCGAACATCGCTCAAAGTGCCAAGTGGGATGATGCCGCACGAAACGCAAACATCCTGAAACTCATCGCACTTTCGGCCCAGCCCGGCGACTTCGACATCCTGCTCTGGCCAGAAACCGCTTGGCCAGGGTTCCTGGCAGAGGATGCGGGCGCAAGGGCGATGTTGGGCTGGCTCTTGCCCGAAACCGGCGTCTTGCTGACAGGCAGCCCGGAAAGGGAGGAAACCGGGGCCGGAACAGTCTACCGCAATGCCGTGCTTGCTATCTCTCCCGACGGTACCATTCTGACGCGCTATGCCAAACATCATCTCGTTCCGTTCGGTGAGTACATTCCGTGGCGCAACCTTTTGCCCCTCCAGCGTCTGGTTCAATCCCTCGGAGACTTCACGCCGGGGCCAGGGCCCCGGACATTGGCGTTCGGTCCACACCCTTATGCGGGGATCGCAATCTGCTACGAGATCATTTTTCCCGGACATGTCGTCGATAATGCAATCAGACCGGACTGGATCTTTAACGCGACAAACGACGCCTGGTTCGGTGCCTCGATCGGACCATGGCAGCACTTGGCATCGGCCCAGATGCGGGCCGTTGAAGAGGGCCTTCCACTCGTGCGGGCCGCCAACACCGGAATTTCGGCGGTGGTTGATGCTTATGGGGCAACACTGGCAATGCTCGATATCGACACTTCAGGCGTGATCGACATCCGCTTGCCCCGTCCATTGCCTGCAACCATCTACGCCCGCATCGGAGACTGGGCGCTTCTCATTCTCATCCTCACTTCATGGATGATCAGTGGCTACTGGGCCCGGCGGCAACAGGCAAACCTGAAAGGTGCATCGAAATGATCGGGCCGCTCTTCGCAATCATCGGGTTCGTCTGGGGTTACCTCGTTGCACGGCGGCGCGGCGGAAAGACTCTCGACCGCCTGCAGTACGGCGTAGGCTTCGCCATCGCCTTTGGGCTGTTTGGCACCCTTCTCGGCATCGCCCTCGCCAGGTTTCTTGGGACGGCGTGATCGGCGAAACCTTGCCGGTCCTAAAGTCCTCACCGCTTTGTCGGTTGAACCTCTAGTTGCTCGAGGTTCTAGACGGCACTCTGTTCTCATTGTCTGGGCTGTTCATGCGTCTTCGTTCTCTTCAGATCATCCTTTGGATTTCAGCGACTGCGGCGGTCGTCGCGTTCTCGGCGATGCGGTGGTGGCCCGCAACGGACGACAGCGCGGCAGCAGCTTCAGCCTTCAATCCTGCCTTCGCGCTTGCGGACAGCCAAGGCAGCATTCGCACGGCTGCCGAATTCCGAGGAAAGTTCCTGTTGGTGTTCTTCGGCTTCACAAGCTGCCCGGATGTCTGTCCGACGACGCTCGCCGAAGTCGCGCAGGTCATGGATGATCTTGGATCTGACGCAGGATCGGTGCAGCCTATTTTCATTTCGATCGATCCCGAACGCGACATGCGTCTGGGGCTGGCCGACTACACCAAGGCCTTTCATCCAGCGATCCTCGGTCTGGCCGGAAGCGAGGCGGAAACACAGTCTGCGGCCGCAAGCTTCAAGATTTTCTACGAGCGGGAGGCCGACACCTCGTCGCCGGATGGGTACACAATGGCGCACAGTCCTGGCCTCTACCTGATCGGTCCGGATGGCGCGTGGCTACGTCAATTCACCTACGGCACACCTGCGGCCGACATCCTTTCTGACCTTCAAGCGAGATTCTGACCCATGAAACACTTCCTTCTTGCCGCAGCTCTGATCCTGTCCGCGCCTGCCGTCATGGCATGCGAGACCGTGACCATCGGTGATCTGACCATTGAACACGCATGGTCGAAGGCAACGATCGGCGCGGGGCGTCCCGGCGTTTTCTATGTGGAGATCACCAACGCTGGATCTGTGGACGATGCCCTGATTGGCATCGCGACTCCCGCAGCCGGCATGCCGATGTTGCACGAGACCGTCGTCAAGGATGGCATCGCATCAATGCCGCATGCGATGTCGATCCCGGTACCGGCCGACCAGAACGTGCAGCTTTCGCCTGGGGGATACCATGGCATGCTGATGGGACTGACCACCGCCCTCAAGGAGGGCGCCAGCTTCCCGGTTACCCTGTCCTTCGAAAAGGCCGGTGAGGTTACCGTGAACGTCGACGTCCTGTCCTTGCGTGCGGAGGGTCCGGATTGCGCCGACGCAGTGCAATAATCCTCAGTGCTGGAGGGGCAGTCGGAGCCGTCGCCTTCATGCTGGGCGTCGGGGCCTATCGCACGCGCAAGCAGCCAACCCGCAGCGACCTCCTGCCCGTGCCAATCGGCGAGATGACCTGGACATTGACCGATCACCTTGGCCGATCCGTCCGACCCGCAGACTGGGCCGGTCGCCCGGTCATGGTGTTCTTTGGCTTCACCTGGTGCCCGGATGTCTGTCCAACCACGCTAAGCGACATATCTCTCTGGCTCGAAGAACTAGGCGCTGACGCCGATCGCATGATTGTCGCGTTGATTTCGGTCGATCCGGAACGGGACACGCCAGACGTCCTTGCCGACTACGTCAGCAACTTTGATCAACGTATCCTGGGGCTGACGGGATCTGCTGATGAGGTCGCGCAGGCCGCCGCAGATTTTCGCGCAACCTATCGCCGCGTCGCCAAGGATGCCGGTGACTACACGATGGACCATACCGCCGGTGTGTTTCTGTTCCACCCCGATGGGCGCTTCGTCAGCATCATCGACTTTCACGAGGACCGGCGCTTCGCCGTTCCCAAAATCCGCCGAACCCTCAGTTGAAAGGTCATTCTGCCAGATGATCCGCTCCGCATTTTTGATCCTTGCTCTCGCGTCATTCGCCCCGCTCCAGGCAGTGGCGGATCCTCCGACGGCGCATTTGCCAGCGGCATTCGAAGCCACGATCGCCCCCGGTGACACTTTGGACAGCGTCCTTGGTCACGCAGGAATCCCCGCGACGATCCGGGCAGAAGCCGCACTGGCACTTTCGGGAGTCTATGACCTGACCGACCTGCGACCTGGTCACCGGATCGAATGGACTGCGGCGTCCGGGGATCCAGGATCGCTGACACGCCTGTCGCTCTTCGTGGAAGATGGTGTGGAGATCGCTCTCACCTTCGACGGGCTGATCGCGGCCCGACGGCTTGACCCACCGATTCGTGAGACGGACCGGCGGGAGACCTTGACCCTCGATGGAACCCTTTACGACGCCTTGATGGCGCGAAATGCACCGGAACGCTTTGCGGTTGACCTCACGGCACTTCTTGCAGGCCAGGTCGATTTCAGGCGCGACCTCAAAGGTGGAGAGACCTTCGCGCTGGTCTGGCAAGAAGATCAGCTTCCCGATGGCAGCATCGCGGGAGAGCCGCGCCTGAGTTACGCTCGGCTGGAACTTCGCGATCGCGTCCTCGAACTCGTTGCGACCGAAGCCGCCGGCCCGGTCATCGTCTTTGAAGATGGCGAAGCCGTGCAGCGTTCAGCGGCACCCATCCTTGGTGCACGTCTGTCGTCCGTCTTTGGGCGACGGAACCATCCCGTGTTGGGTGGGGTTCGCATGCATACCGGCATCGATTACGCGGCACCCGTGGGGACCGAAGTCTCGGCGACCGGTGCCGGGCGGGTGATCTTTGCGGGCACGATCCGTGGCTATGGCACCACGATCGACATCGATCACGGCGGTGGGGTCGTCACGCGCTATGCACATCTTTCCAAAATTGCCGAAGGCGTTCGCGAGGGGACGCGTGTCAAGGCTGGAGACGAGATTGGCGCGGTCGGGGCGACAGGTCTCGTGAGCGGCCCCAACCTTCACTACGAAGTCCGTGTCGACGGCAGACCGGTCGACCCTAAGGACCAGGACGCCTTGCCGGAACAGGAGATCGCTTCGGCAGATGATCTCAATGCGCTCGCCACTTGGCGCAGCGAAACTGGCTTCATCCCATTGACAGACGGAGAACGTGGATGACGGAATTTCGTATCGGCCGCCGCGAGGTCATCCTTGCAGCAACAGCCTTTGCCGTAACCCCTGCCGCCAAAGCTCAGGCAGAGGAAGAACCGCCAATCCATGTCGTCAAGGGGCGTGGCTGCGAGTGCTGTGAAGCATGGGTCGACTATCTGCGGGAGCAAGGCTTCACGGTTACGGATGAGGTGTCGATGGGAACGTTGCTGATCCGCTTCAAGATGGACCAGGGCATTCCAGCAAAGGCATTTTCCTGCCACACGGGGACCGTTGACGGCTATGCTCTCGAAGGCCATGTCCCGGCTGCGGACATCCGAAGGCTGCTCGACGAGCGTCCTGATGCAGTTGGTCTTGCCGTGCCCGGCATGCCTTACGGCTCCCCCGGCATGGGATCAGAAGACAGTCGGGACGCCTATGACGTCCTGCTGGTTGGCCGGGATGGCAGCCTGGAAGTTTTTACTAGCTATCCAGCAGCGTGACATGAACGATGACCGGGTCGGCGCAGCCTGTGTGCCTTTTGTTGTCTATAAAGCAAATGGCTTGCATTCACGTTCTTTTGACTAACCGGAGATTTGGCATCGGGGGCATATGATCGTCGCATGCGAATGATGTTGCTCCTCTTTTGGCTGTTCACGGTTTGCGTTAGTTTTCCTAGCGCTGCGTTCGAATGCAAGTCGGGAGATGAAGTCTGGAGTATTGGCGACTTAGAGCTTGGCTGCATTAGTGCTGGGTGCGCAGAGACAAGCAGTCATGGTGTTTGCCACTGGATCACCGAACCATCTGCTGTGGTGTGCTCTCATATTCCCAAATGTAATGGGTCAACCTTTGTGCTGGTGCCGGAACGAAGGCCAAGCCTAACCTATTCGCCAAGGTTACCTCCGCCGCGAAGCTGGTTCTGACGGATACAGCACCATTCCCAGTCGGTTCTCGGAGGCCATATGTTCACCAGACGATCTGCCATCGGCTGCACCACAGCAGCTTTTTTGACGACACCAAGCATCTTGCGCGCGCACACTAAAGACACGTTCGTTCTGCCTGAGCAGTTCCAGCCGAAGGAAGTCCGAGTGCGCGAGCAGTACGCGGCGGGAATGATCCTCGTCATACCCCACCAGTTCTACCTCTACCATATTTTCGAGACCGAAAGAGCGATCCGCTATGGTGTCGGAGTCGGGCGGGCAGGTCTGGAATTCAAGGGAACCGCAATTATCGAGCGTAAAGCGAAGTGGCCGTCATGGCGTCCGACAAATGACATGATACGTCGAGACCCGGACCGCTACGCGAAGTTTGCGGATGGCGTTCCCGGTGGACCGACCAATCCCCTCGGCGCGAGGGCACTGTATCTGTATCAAAATGGGGTGGACACCTATTATCGGATCCACGGCACCACCGAGCCGTCGTCAATCGGAAAATCGGTATCAAACGGCTGTATCAGAATGCTGAATGATCACGTTATTCAACTTTACGAACAGGTCCCGAAGGGAACTCCGGTTCTTGTTCTGTGATTTCGTATGCGCCGGGCATCTGTAGAGGTGCACGCGCTTCTGGTCTGCTGCTTATCAGATTGCTAGAACTAAGTGGGGCGGCCTCACTTTACCGCCGCCCGTTCACTCCCTAGACCGCGCAGCCGCGACGGCTTCAGTCAATTGATCTCGCTCAACGAAACCGGGAATGAGCTGATCGCCAATTACAAAAGCCGGTGTTCCGTTGAAGCCGAGCGCCTCGGCCAGCCTCATCGATGTTGCAATGTGTTCCTCGACCTCAGGGGACTTCATGTCAATCTGCAGCTTTTCGACATCCAAGCCAGTTTCCCCAGCGATGCGAAGGATTGTTTCGGCTTCAAGCCTGCCGCGCATGGTCATGAGCGCTTCATGAAACTCGGCATATTTTCCCTGCACTCGTGATGCCAAGGCGGCTCGGGCGGCAAAAGCTGACCCTTCGCTAAGGATTGGCCACTCACGAAGCACAAGACGAACGCTCTTGTCCGCTTCCAAAAGGGCATCAATCTCCGGCGCAGCTTGCTTGCAGTACGGGCAGTTGTAGTCGAAAAACTCGACCACAGTGACATCGCCATCGGGGTTCCCTAAAACCGGCGCGTTTGAATCCTGCTCCAGGGTGCTGCGTTCTGCTGATAGCGCGCTTAGGGCTGCTTTGGCTTCAGCTTCGGCCTGGCGTTGCTCAAGGGCCTGCAAGGCTTCCAAGACAAGCTTTGGGTTTTCTCTGAGAGCCTCAGCAACCAGTTCTTTTACCCTGTCTTCGGATAGCTCTTGGGCACCAACTTGGCTGCCCATAAGGAAGCCGGAAACCAGGACAATGGACGTGACTGCTCGAAGCATGGATATTCCTGATGTAAGGCTGCGTATTCGACTGGCACGATGCAACCTCCAGCTACTAGAGATGCAAGGGATATTTGTTCTGCCAGGCAAGAAAACCGGGCACGTCGCGCCTTCTTAGTCCGCTGCGGACCCCATTTGATCGCGATGCATGGTATGCACACCTCGGATTGGACACCGCGCCGGCAAAAACCGCTTCAACATCGAGGAGCGGGGCGCATCTGCTGGACTAATCACAAATGACTCTGTGGTCCATCGTGTTGCCAGTTGTGTCTCGGTGACCTCGATCATAGGGTATTTCTGATCGAGATAGATGCCAGACGACGCTTTGGCCTTGTCGAACAGGACGGCCTCGAGCGCTCGGATGCGATCACTGCGAACTGGACACTAGCACACATGGTATCTATCGGGACACGACGCGTTTTCTTGCTGGGCACTGTCGCAGTTCTGCTATCCGCTTGCGCAGGAAAATTTCGAACTTACGACGGGCCACCGGTCACGCGATTGCGGATTTACAAGTCCCAGCGGCTGCTTTTTCTCGATGGCGAAACGGGTCCATTGAAGGCATATCCGATCGGCCTTGGATTTGCACCGAAAGGGCACAAGCAGTTTGAAGGTGATGGAAAGACGCCCGAGGGTAGCTACGTCATCGACAGGCGGAACCCAGATAGTCTCTATCACTTGTCCATAGGCATTTCCTATCCAAATGATGCAGACGCTTCCTTTGCAGCCGAACAGGGGCGCCCTCCCGGAGGCGATATCTTCATTCACGGCGGCCCCCGACGCGGAATAGAGCCTCTCAATGTCCAAGACTGGACTGCGGGCTGTATCGCCGTAAGCGACCGGAAAATCGAAGAGATATACTCGATGGTTCGAGATGGCACGCCTATCGAGATTTTCCCTTAGAAAATTGTTGGAGCTTTTCAGGCGATAACTCGGCTTTCTTGGGCTGATTGCGTGCGGTAGATTCGCCAATACGGAGACACAGCGTGCAGCATCTACTGTTGTTTGAGTTCTAAAGGCTGATCGGGGAGCGCAACCTCTCCGACAGCCCGATAGCGCAAATTCCTCTGTCAAACAGCCTTTGGCCAGCGGCGGTGGAGGTCGTCGATGACTATCGAGTGTGCGTGTTGCTGCCCGTGTTCGGCCAAATGTGGGTGATCCATTGGCAACTCAGAATGATCATGGGGCAGAATGGTCTGGTCGCTCGCGGGCCATAGGCGCAGCACGGCTGCAAGGCCCGCTGCGCCTATCACCGCCAGCGTGATCGCCGCAGCGGAAAGCCCCGCATTGGCCCCGATCCAGCCTGCAAGGGGGTAGGTGACCAGCCAGCAGGCATGCGACAGCGCGAACTGCGCGGCAAAGACGGCGGGTCTGTCTTCTGGGCGGGCGGAACGGTTCAGGATGCGCCCGATGGGGGTTTGCGTCAGGGAAAACCCAAAGCCGATCACCGCCCACAACGCCATCAGTGCGACCAGCCCCGGCATCAGCGGTGTCACCGCCACGCCCGCCACCATCAGCCCGGCCCCACCCAGCATCACCGGGCGGTCCGCCAGACGGTCCAGCAGACGCGGCAGCAGGAAGGCCGCCACCATCGACCCCGTGCCAAAGGCGGCAAAGGCCAGCGCCACCTGCGATCCGCCCAGACCAAACCGGGCCTGCACCAGAACAACCGTGTTCACGTAGATCATTGCGCCTGCCGCCGCGACCGCCAGTTCCATGACCATCAGCCCCCGCAGGCGCGGCGTGGCCAGATAGATGCGGATGCCCTTGGTCGTGCTGGCCCAGAACTGCCCTGCCTCTGCAGGTGCGCGCATCGGCAAGGCAACCGTGACTACCAGCAGCGCGGACAGCACAAATCCCGCGACTGTGCCCCCGAACAGCACTGGAAAGCTGACCACCGTCAGCAGGGCAGCGGCCAGAATTGGCGAAAGCAACTGCTCCAGATCCTCGGTCAGTCGCATCAGGGACAGAGCGTTGGTGTAAACGCGCTCGTCTGGCAGCACGTCGGGGATGGTGGCCTGAAACGCCGGGGTGAACCCGGCCGAAGCCGCTTGCAGCACAAAGATCAGGACGTAGACCTGCCAGACCTCGGTAACAAACGGCAGGAACAGCACGACGCCTGCACGGGCCAGGTCCAGAGCCACCAGAAACGCCCGGCGCGGCAGCCGTTCGGCCAATGCGGCGGCGACAGGGGCCAGAGTGACATACGCAATCATCTTGATTGCCAGCGCCGTGCCGAGCACTAGCCCGGCATCCGCCCCAGCGAGTTGCCAGGCCAGAAGGCCAAGCGCCACAGTGGCAAGCCCCGTGCCGACCAGCGCCACAAGCTGTGCTGCGAACAGGTGTCGGAAAGTGCGGTTGCGCAGCGTGTTCAGCATCTTACAGCAGCTTGGTCAGTGCTTTGATCTCGGCCAGATCGTGATCGCCCCCGGCCGTGACGCAGTGGTCAATGTGGTCGTGGATCAGCGCCCGCTTTGCTTCGGCCACCGCGCGTTCAACGGCGTGAAGCTGCGTGGCAAGTTCGACGCAAGGCCGCCCCTCCTCGATCATGCCGATGACGCGGCGCAGATGCCCCTCGGCGCGCTTCAGCCGGGTGGCGATGGCGGTGTGACTTGCATGGACATGAGGTTCTGACATATATCGAGCCTATCCCCCCTAGGGGGATGAGGCAAGCAAGGAACAGGGGAGTGCATCCCCGAAGGATAAGGCAATGAAAAGGCGCTTGGCAGGATGGGGCAGGCTTTGGTCGTTGTGTGCGGCCATTGTGATGGCGCTATCCCTTGCCGCAGCGCCCGCCATCGAGGCCGTAAAGCATGGCCCCGGCGCAATGGTGGCCGAGGCCGATCACCGCGCCTATCATACCGAGCACGGCCATTCCCATGACATGCCAAGCGGCCACCACGATTCTGGCGACCATGACCATGTCAGCGCGGCTGTTCTCGCGTCACCTGGGGCCGCGTTCCATGCCCCACCGACGCGCACCCTTCGACCGGAAGGCATGGTCGCAGATGGCACGATCCGGGAGGGCCCGCGACGGCCGCCGCGCCTGATGATCATCTGAGCCGCCGCCTGCGTCAGCGGGCGGTCAGACCGATTCATCAATCAGGATCTACGATATGACACCCAATTCCCAGGCGCTTCTGCGTCCCCCTGTGCCGTGGCCAGCCCTTGCTGCGCTCTGTACCCTTCTTGCCTCCCTGCTTCTGGCAGGCGCGGCCCTTGCCCATAACGTCACCGAAGGCGACGCAGGCTATGTGCAAGAGGTGACGGGCTTTCGCCCCATCGCCTTCATCTACCTCGGCGCCAAGCATATGGTGACGGGTTACGATCACCTCCTGTTCCTCGCGGGGGTGGTGTTCTTCCTTTACCGGTCGAAGGACATCGCCACCTATGTCAGCATCTTTGCCATCGGCCATTCGGTCACGATGATCGCGGGTGTCTGGTGGTCCATCTCGATCAACGCCTACATCATCGACGCGATCATCGCGTTTTCGGTGGTTTACAAGGCGCTCGACAACCTCGGCGCGTTCCGGCTGTGGTTTGGGGTGCAGCCGGATACCAAGGCCGCGACGCTGATCTTTGGCCTGCTGCATGGCTTTGGTCTGGCGACCAAAATCCAGAGCTATGAAATCTCGCCCGATGGCCTTCTGGGCAACCTCATCGCGTTCAACGTTGGTGTCGAGCTTGGCCAGTTGATGGCGCTGGCCCTGATCCTGACCGCGATGACGCACTGGCGGGCCCGGCCTGCATTTGCCCGGCAGGCTTATGCCGCGAATGTCCTGATGATGGTGGCTGGCTTTGCCCTGATGGGCTTGCAGATCACCGGCTATTTTGTCGCCTGAAAGGAGGGCTGACCCATGACCAACCGTTTTGATACCCCGAAGGCCCCCCCGCGGGCGGAACCCCGGACCCTGGCAACAAACGTCCAGTCGGTGCCCGCCACCCCCGGCGGCCTGATCCGGTCCACCCTGATCGCGGCAGGGGCGTCCGGGGCGATCCTCGTGCTTTTCTGGCTGCCCGCCGAGTATGGCATCGACCCGACCGGCGTCGGTGCGCTGACCGGCCTGACCGAGATGGGCGAGATCAAGCAACAGCTCTCCGCCGAGGCAGAGGCCGATGCACAGGCGGCCGTCGCTTCGGCCGTGGCCCCCGCAATCCCGACTGCCGCCTTGGTGCCGGAGGAGGTCCTGCAACGCCTTGACAGGATCGATGCCCAGCTTGCCGCCCTTGCCACAGTGATCGGTGCCCCCGTCGGCACAGCGGAGCCGGCTCCTGCGCCCGAACCTGCACCTGAGCCCGCGCCGGTCGCCGAAAGCCCCGTCGTCGTGACCCCCGACCCCATTGAAGCGGCGGTAGCTGAGGCTACCGAAGCCGCCCCTGCGGCCCCGGAGTGGCGCGACGAAGTCAGCTACACTCTTGCCCCCGGCGAGGGGATCGAGGTGAAGCTTGTGATGGAGGAAGGCCAAGTCGCCCGCTTCGCCTGGACCACGAACGGCGGTGTCGTCAACTACGACACCCATGCCGACGGCGGCGGACAGAGCATCAGCTACGAACAAGGCCGCGCCGTTCCGGAACAGGCAGGCGAACTGGTGGCAGCCTTCACCGGCAACCACGGCTGGTTCTGGCGCAACAGGACCGATGCGCCGGTCACGCTGACTTTGCGGACAGCAGGCCAATATGCCGAGATGCGCGCACCCTGAACTCCACTGCCGAAGGGTGCAACAAGTTGGAGCGCGCGTTTTACATCCTTAGGGACACATGCGGCAGCCACTCCTGCAAGTTGTCCGTTTGCATCAGGGAAAAGTTCAAAACGCTGCGCGGCACCGGCAACGAGAAGGATTGCGTTGCCGCTCCATCCTTCTGCCGAAACCGGCTGGTCCGCACCGTCATAAAGAAACACAACGGCATTGGGCGGATCGTTGGCGACCAGTTCCGCGTGCCACACACCTGCATCGACTTTCCAACTGCCATTGAGACCAGGACGCGGCTCATGGGCGAAGGCTGCAAGTGCTGCGACAGAAGCCAAGGCAGACATGCCAAGGCGTAAAGACATTCTGGACAGGTTCATTTTGTATCGATTTGTTGCAGTGGCTTTTCTTTATCTAATGACATCCTGGAGCTGATCGACGGCTCCCCGACCATTCCAGTCGAACGGCCCCTGAAGGCGACCAATTTCGTTCCCTCGGTTGTCGACCAGCAGCGTTGTCGGCAGTCCAATGAAGGCGAAGGCGAGTTGAACTCTTAACGGCTCCGCCCAGAAGAGCGGCAGATGCCGAATGCCGACTTCTTTGTAGAATTCGCGTCCACGGGTGATCCCGCCTTCGTCGATGTTCAAAGGCAGAACCATGAAACGATCGCCGCCCAAGGCTTCTTCCAACTGGTCAAGCGCCGGCATCTCCTCGCGGCAAGGTGGGCACCATGTCGCCCAGATGCTGAGAAGTACGACCCGCCCGATGAAGTCGTCCAGATTGCGCGTGGTTCCCGCCTCGTCGAGGATCGGCGGCGAGAGAAGTGGCTGCGGGTCCGTTCCTAGGCGGAACGGCGGGCGCGCCAACGCTGGCATCGAAATGAACGGCGTTGCAAGTCCACCAAGAATAGCTCGACGTCCGATGCAGTCAGACATGGCATGTCCCCTGAGAGATAGGTCCGGACCTGCGGCGCGGCCGCAGGTCCTGCGAGTTTCACGCGGAAACCGCAAACTCCGTCATCATGCCCGTCGAAAGGTGGGGCATGTGGTGACAATGGAGCATCCAGCGCGCGGCTTCACCTGCGTCCAACGCAACCGTCACCATGCCCATCGGCGGCACATGCACGGTGTCGCGTACCGCACCTGCAAAACGCGCACCGCCTGTGCTGACCACCTGAAACGCGTGACCGTGCAAGTGC
>NZ_JAUXZE010000033.1 GCF_030694085.1 Tabrizicola sp.
AAAAATGGCAAAAGGTAAATTCGAACGGACCAAGCCCCACGTCAACGTGGGCACGATCGGCCACGTGGACCATGGCAAGACGACACTGACGGCGGCGATCGCCACCGTGCTGTCTGCCAAGTTCGGCGGCGAAGCCAAGGCCTACGACCAGATCGACGCAGCACCTGAAGAAAAGGCCCGCGGCATCACGATCAACACCGCCCACGTGGAATACGAAACGGCCAACCGCCACTACGCCCACGTTGACTGCCCAGGCCACGCCGACTATGTGAAGAACATGATCACCGGCGCAGCCCAGATGGACGGCGCTATCCTGGTTTGCTCCGCAGCTGACGGCCCAATGCCTCAGACCCGTGAGCACATCCTGCTGGCTCGCCAGGTGGGTGTTCCTTACATCATCGTGTTCCTGAACAAGTGCGACATGGTCGATGACGAAGAGCTGCTCGAACTCGTCGAAATGGAAGTGCGCGAGCTCCTCGACAAATACAACTTCCCTGGCGATGACACCCCGATCATTCGCGGTTCCGCCAAGCTCGCCCTGGAAGGCGACAAGGGCCCACTGGGTGAAGAAGCCATCATGAAGCTGGCCGAAGCACTCGACACCTACATTCCCCAGCCAGAGCGTGCCATCGACGGCGCCTTCCTGATGCCCGTGGAAGACGTGTTCTCGATCTCTGGCCGCGGCACCGTCGTGACCGGTCGTATCGAGCGCGGCATTGTCAAGGTCGGTGAAGAAATCGAAATCGTCGGTATCACCGATACCGTCAAGACCACCTGCACCGGCGTGGAAATGTTCCGCAAACTGCTCGACCAAGGTCAAGCAGGCGACAACGTTGGCCTGCTGCTGCGCGGCACCAAGCGCGAAGACGTCCAGCGCGGTCAAGTGCTGTGCAAGCCCGGCTCGATCAAGCCACACACGCACTTCACCGCTGAAGTCTATGTTCTGAGCAAGGACGAAGGCGGCCGTCACACGCCTTTCTTCAACAACTACCGCCCTCAGTTCTACTTCCGCACGACCGACGTGACTGGCGCCATCGAACTGCCAGCCGACAAGGAAATGGTCATGCCTGGTGACAACGTGTCGATCACTGTGAAGCTGATCAACCCCATCGCCATGGAAGAAGGTCTGCGCTTCGCTATCCG
>NZ_JAUXZE010000034.1 GCF_030694085.1 Tabrizicola sp.
GACCACGCGCTTGGTGGTCTTGCCCACGGCCTGGCTTAACTCTTCGATGGTCTTCTGCTCGGACGGGGTGAGGTAGAGCTTCACGCCCGCGCCGCCCTGCAGGGAACGGCGCGTGTTCTCGCCATAGATCTCGTCCAGCGCAGGGATGGTCTGGGTGACGATGGCCAGGTTTCCGCCGAAGGAACGCAGCGTCTTAATGCTTTCGGCCACGATCGGCATCTTTCCGAGGCGGTCAAACTCATCGAGCATGATCATCACGGGCCAAGGCTCATCATCGCCAGGCTCCTGCGCCTGCAGCGACGCGATCAGGTCCGAGAAGAACAGCCTGATCAGCGGAGCTAGGGGGCGGATCATCTCGGACTCGACCACGAGATAGATCGCGTGGGGGCGGCGTCGGATATCCCGAAAGGAGAAGTCCGAAGTCGCGGTGGCTGCGTCGATCGCCCGGTTGTCCCAGGTATCGAGACCCGAGGTCATCAAGAGCGACAGGTACGAGGTCAGAGTGTCGTTGTTGGTTGAGGCCATGCGCTCGAATATCAGCTTGGCCGACCTGTTCTTCACCTCATGCGCGCGCTTCAGATATTCCTTCTGCTTGTCGCCGCCCGAGGCAGTGATGCGGTAGATCTCGCCGATGGTCGGAACGCCGCGCTCGAAGGCCAGAAGGCCAGCCGCGACGAACAGGTCGATGCCGCCTGCCAGAAGACCGCTCAGCTTTTCGTTGTCGGTCTGCAGGAAGAGCTTGGCGGTCAGTTTCAGCTCCATCTGCTGGCGGTCAGGGTTGGTCATGGCCGCGATGCGAGCCAGCGGGTTGTAGCGGTGCGTGGGGCGGTCCCAATCAGTCGGCGCGAACCGGAACACTTTGTCGCCCATGCTGGCGCGGAAACGCGAGGTCTCGCGGAAGTTCTCACCCTTTACGTCGAGCACGACGGCCGAGCCTTTGTAGGTGAGCAGGTTCGGGATCACGAAGCCCACGCCCTTGCCCCGGCCGGTGGGCGCCACGATCAGCGCATGTGGGAAGGTCTTGGACACCAGGAACGGGCGCTTCGATTTCGGGGGGCCGAGCTTGCCGAGAAGGAAGCCGCCACCCGGTTTGGCGAAGAAGCCGTTGCGCTTCATCTCGCCCCGGGTCTGCCAATGCGTCGTGCCGAAGCGTGTGAGAGCATCGCCGAGAAGCGTAACGCTCAGCATCAGTGCTGCGACGCCGAAGCCCGCGAGGATCAGGTTCACCCAGAGGAAGTCGCGCGGGGCAGTGGCCCCAAGCGCCCGGTACTCCCGCGCAAGCAGGGTAATGTCGAAGTGCTGCGTAGACAGCCCGTAACGGATGGTCAGGTAGCCCGTGGCCACGACGTAGCCGATGGAGAGGCCGACCAGCGTCAGGCTCAGGATCCCGCCCGCGATCTTGCCCCTATCCATGGGTGATCCCCTTCTGTCCATGCGCCACGACGTGACGCGCGCGTTGCGCCTCGATCTGTTCCTCGGCCAACGCGTCGAGAACGCGCTCCATGGCAGGGCCGTGGGCGGTCACCTCGCTGCTCTCGAGATAGGCCTTGGCAAGTTCCAGCTGCCGCAGCGGGTCCTGGCTGAACTTGTCCAGTACCTCGGCATTGCCCACACGCAACGCTGCAACTGCGTCAGGCGTCAGGCTCTTGTCGATCTGCGCGACGAAGCGCTGCTGCTCCGCCTCTGACATTGGCGCCGGATCGCCGGCTTCTGCCCAGCGCAAATATTCGGCGACAGCAGGCGTCATCTCGGCGAGATACCGACGCTCGGCATAGTCTTGCCGCGCCTGGTCCTCGATCTCGAGGCTACGCTCACTGATATAGGCGCGCGACGCCCCCATGGCGCGCAGCCGGTTGACCTCCTCCTGAACTGCCGCACCAAACTCCTCTTCGGGCATTTCCGTGCGGTAGAGCGCGAGGATGCGTATGTCCTCGGTGATCGGGCCCAAGCGGTCGTAGGGTTCCCGCAAAGCAAGATCCATGTCGCCAGCATGAAGCGTCCGATCTTTCTCCTCCACGGCGTATTCCTGCGGCTTGCGGCTGTCAGTGATCTTGTCCCAAGCCATCGAGGCCAGTTCAGCATGATCAGGTGATCGTTGTGCATAGGCGTTGAAGGCGGCGCGGGCTTCTTCCACCTCGACGGCACCGGCCCGGCGCACGGAAGGGTCGTCCGAGAAGGGGTGGTCGAAATCCGTCCGGCGGAACTGGGCGACGAGGTCTTGGAAATCCCGGCGCTCGGACGGGGCAAAGACGTCAGGCCGTTCGTTAGCGAGATCGCGCTCCGGCAGTGTGAGACGCTCAGCGAGAGCAACCTCGCCATCCTCCGTCTCATCCACATCGTCTATCTCCCGGAGGATGCGCGCATCGGTCAAGGTATCGCCCAGGCGGATATGGACGGCTTCCAGCCGGTCCAGCGCTTCTTCGCGGTCCTCGCCCCTCTCCAGATCGAGATCGCCCGCCTTGGCGATGGCGCGAAGATCCTGTGCCAGCCACTGCCGTTCTAGTGCTGCGTTGCCGGCACCCTCGCGCATGCGGGCAGCCACGGCTTCGGGATCGATGCCGGTGCCCTGCAGCGCCTCGCTGAGGCGCGCCTTCACTGCATCATCGTCGAGGTGCGCGAGCTGGTCCTCGCGCATGTTGGCACGCGCATAGACCCCATCCCGGGACGGGGCGTCGAGAAGTGCTGTCGAGCGGTCCCCGAGCGGGTTCAGATGCGCGACCGAGGCCAGCACATCGGTAAGCTTGCGCTCGATCTCTGGCCGCTCGGCTGCGGGTGCCCGGTCGATCGCCGCCTCGATCTGACGGATGTTCTGGGAAAACTCGGTGATCAGCGTGTCGAAGGCTGTTTCGTCTTGGGACATGTAGATGGCTCCGTCAGATTGGACCTGACCGCCACCGGCAAGGATGATGCTGGCCCGCTCGAGTGCCTCGGCCACGTCATCGAAGTTCGACCGGGACGCCTCGACCGCCAGACCGCGATAGGTCAGCGCATTGCGCGCCACCGTCTCCAGGGCTGCGGCCAGATCGGCCCCCGTGCGTTGCCGCTCGACGGGGGGCCGGCCTTCGTCACGGGCCTTGTAGACTTCGTCGATCTCGGCGCGGTAGGTCGTGACCCCCCGGTCAAGACGCCGTGTCGCCTCGAGCCGGATCCCGTGGGCCTGCGCCGCCTCGACCATCGCCACCCGGAAGGCGTCGTAGTTGAAGTGGTGATCCTTCCCGAGAAAGAACATTTCGCCATCCTTGCTGCGGCGGTTCAGAACGATATGCGCATGTGGATGCGCGCGATCTTGGTGTATTGCAGCAATATAGTCGAATTGCGACCC
>NZ_JAUXZE010000015.1 GCF_030694085.1 Tabrizicola sp.
CTTCCGCGCCCGATCAATCGGCGCAAAGTGCCGATCCTCGTAGTACCGGATGTGCCGCGCCCGGATCGGATACTGCCCCTCGGGCAGCACCAGCACCTCGTCCAGCGGAAACCGCAGCACCTCGTTCGCCGAAATCAACGGACGCTCCTCGGAACGCCTGCTGACATTAGCACTGTCCTCCAAGGCCCGAACCCGCGACTGGCTCTCGGTCACGGCAGTGATGGTAGACCGCCCCAAGGCGTTCGACAGCACCTCGGCGGTCCGGTCATCCTGGGGTGTCATGTAGATCTGCACACCAGCGCCGCCTTGCAGAGAGCGCCGCCCGGTCTCCCCATAGATGTCATCGAGACCGGGAATGGTCTGAGAGATGATGAAGAACCGGCCGCCGAAACTGCGGATGGTCTTGATGGAAGAGAGGACAAGTGGCTGGCGGCCGAGCTGGTCAAACTCGTCCATCAGGAACATGACCGCATGGGGTTCGTCCGGACCAGGCTCACGGCGCTGAAGGGAAGCGATGGCATCCGCGAAGAGTAGGCGGACGAGGGGGGCGAGAGTTTTCAGGTGCTCGGGCTGGACGACGATGTAGAGACTTTGGGGATCGCGCCGGAAGGTAGAGAAGTCGAAGTCGCTGGCTGAGGTCACGCGGTCCACCGCAGGGTCGTTCCAAAGCTCGAGACCGGATCCCTGGATGACGGACACATAGGCCCCGAGGGTTTTTTCCGGGACGTCGGCCATCTCGAGGAAAGTGCGGGAGACGATCGGGATGTTCGTGGTCTCGGCAATGGCCGTGTAGCTCTTCTTCTTGTCGCCGCCTCCGGCCATGATCTCACCGGCAAAGCCCAAGGTCGGGCGGCGCTGTTCGATGGCGTAGAGGCATGAGGCGATGAAGAGCCGCTTGCCCGCATTGAAGAAGCTCTGCGCACTTTCGCCTTCCGGGATGAGGAAGAGGTCGGCCATCGAGTTCAGCGCGGTATACTGACGCTCTGCGGAGGGAAGGGCGGCGATCCGGGCAAGCGGGTTGAACCGGTGCGAACCCCGGTCCTCATCGAAGGGCGAAAAGTACCAGATGCCGTTCTTCAGCCCACGCTTGCGATGGATCGAGGTCTTCGCGAAGTTCTCGCCCTTCACGTCGAGGATGATTGCTGAGCCGGAGAAGTGGAGGAGGTTCGGGATGACAAATCCCACGCCTTTCCCCCGGCCGGTAGGCGCGATCATCATCGCATGGGGGAAGCGGTCGGGCGGCGCCATCACGAAGGGCGCGTCGGATTTCGGGAGACCGAGCTTGCCGAAGATGAAGCCGTTCTGGTCGAGGGTCCCGACCATGTGGTTGCGCTTCAACTCTCGGCGCGACTGGAAATGCGCGTCGTCATACTGGTTGAGCCGCCCTCGATGAACCCCGGCCAGACCGACAAGCGTCAGCGCGACAGTCACGGCACCGGTGATGATCAGCGCGCCTTGCAGAACCGATGGCCGCGCGGCGAGGTCTGCCCAGGCGTAGCGCAGGAACCAGGGGCCCATGGGGCTGAGCGAATCGAGGCTCTCCCGGAAGGCAGTGATCACATAGATCGTCGCCAACATGCCGCCAATGTAGAGACCGGTCAGCAGGCCAAGGAGCAGCGCCAGCGGATACCGCCAGGCGGTGTCGAGGTTAGAAAGCATGGGTCTGTCCTCAGAGTTCGTGGCCGGTGTCGCGTTCGACGGCGCGGTCGCGCTGCCCCAGTTCGGCGGCGCGACGCTGCGCCCGTGCCAGATCTGCCCAAGGTCCGACCTCGCTCGATTTACCGAGGTCGCCCTCGTTCTTCAGTTCATGCGCGACGGCGGCCCGGAGTGCTGGATCTCGGATCTGCTCGTTGAGCGGCGCCAGATCGCCGGACCGGACGCGGTCGAGATCCTCGGGTTTCAGAGTGTCGTGCAGGCGGTCGACGATGGCTTCCAGCGCGGGCACCTCGGAGAGCTTCATCTGGCGATCGGCGGTGAGCAATTGGTCGCGCGCAATGGTCTCCATCAACTCCGGCGCAAAGTTGAAAGCGGCGACTTCTGCCCGAACCTCCTGGCCGAGGGCGCGCTCCGTTTCCATCCAAACCACCTTTTGCATCGTGTTCGGCTGCTCCGTGATCCAGGTCGCCCGCTGGCCTTCGCTACGCTCGGCCAAACTGAACCGGGCGACCATTTCCTCGACGGACGTGCCCGCTATGCGAAGCTCATCTTCCCGGATCGAGAAGAGCGCGGTCAGCCGTTCGCCGATCTCGTCACGAACATGCGCAAGGGTCGCGCGCAGGCCTTCATCGAGGGAAAACCCCTCGGTTTGGCCTTGATCCAGCCGCGCAAGCGAGGCGAGGGTCGGGTTGTGATAGGGATCGGTGTTCCGGTCTGCGACCTGGGCATGCTCTGCTAGGAGGATGCTATCAGGCGCGAGTTTCAGCGAGGCGCGGGCCTGCTCGGCAAAACTCCGTTCAAGGTCAACCCGCTCGGCCGACGGTTCCATTGCGCGGATTGCCTCCCAGGCCTCTGTGGCCGAAGCGATCATCTCGCTGCGCGCAGCCTCAACCCGCGCGGCGGGGTCGCCTTCGGCGTGAAGCGAGTGGTCGGGCATAAGAGGAACTCCTTGTCTGAGTGCGGCGGCAGACGCGCCAAGCGCCCGGGCCAGCCGAGAAAGGTAGGAAGAGGCGCTCGCCTCGGTGCCGGTTTCGGCGGCGAGACCGGCGAGCTCGCCAAGGGTCTCGTATTCACGGGCGAAGCCCTGCATCGCGGCGAGCCGTCGGCTCCGCTCCCCGTCGGACAGCGGCGGCGGGACAGGGGGTGTGGGCTTCCCACCCTCTCGCGATGTTCGCAGTTCGGACTGGCGCGGCGAGTTCTCGATGATGCCGCGGGAGAGGCGCGACGAGGCGAGGATGTTTAGACCATGCAACTGGCTGATTTCGGCGTGAAGCTCGCGCATAACATCGAAGTTCAGCGCGGCGTGACGACAGATCGACAGGAAGCGACCTTCCTCGATGCCATGCTTGTCGACCACGAAATGCGCATGCAGATGGTCAGTGTCCTTGTGCAGGGCAGCAACGTAGCGCCAGACATCCCCATACTCACCGGACCCGAACACAGCCTGCCCCCATTCCCGGGCGATGACTTCGGCGCGCTCGGCGTCCACCCCACGCGGGAAGCTCAGGACGATGTGATCGGCATGTCCCCGTCGCGGCGCG
>NZ_JAUXZE010000018.1 GCF_030694085.1 Tabrizicola sp.
CTTCGCGGTCGAGTTGGGTCTGACCACGGTCCCCGTTCCTTTGAAGAAGGGCGAGAAGGCGACCTGGACCCATGACGCAGCGGTGGAGCCCATTCCCTGATCTGACCCTCTGCGGCGGGCTGGCGCTTTGGCTCATTGCCGGACAAGGTGCCGTAGCCGAGGTCATCGACCTTGGGGCAGGGGCAGAGGACCTGCGGGTTCGGACCAGCGTTCTCGACTTTGGCAAAGAGCTTCCCAAACGCGGCGATCTGAGCGGCGCCGAGTTCGCAGATGGTGTTGAGACCGATGCAGCTGACGACGGTCTCGTTGTGCTTGCGTCCTATGGTGCGACCCCGAAGGGCAGGGGTCCGCGTGGCACAGCCGAGATCGAGGATCTCGTTCTTGATGTGGGCGACGACTACCTCCGCCATCCGGCGCTGAAAGCGGCCGGTCTCTCCGGGACGGAATGGCTTGCGCTCTTTCGGGCAAACATCGCAGTCGAATCCGCCTTCAATCCGGATGCGCGCTCATCGGTCGGTGCCATCGGCCTCGGTCAGCTGATGCCCGGTACCGCCGATCTCCTCGGTGTCGATCCCCATGATCCGGAAGAGAACCTCCACGGCTCGGCCCGCTATCTCCTCGCCCAGCTCGAGGACTTCGGCGCTGCAGATCTTGCTCTGGCCGCCTACAATGCCGGACCCGAAGCGGTCCGCGACTATGGCGGCATTCCCCCTTATGCCGAGACCGAGGGCCATGTGGCCAAGGTTTTGCGGCTGACCAACGCAACCCTCAGTTCGGAGTAACCCCCATGTTCCGCAATCTTTTTGGCGTGCGATTGCCGCGCCTGGCTTTGCACACCCTTTTGCTGGCGCTGCCCTTCGCGGCAATCCTCGCGGAGCCCGCTCTCGCGCAGAACCTCGACCCCTTGGAGAACATGCTGCAGGTCGTGGTGGACGGGCTGACCGGCCCGATCGGACGGCTGATCGCCATCCTTGCTGTCGTGGCTGCCGGCTACATGATGTTCACCGGCCGCCTGAACTGGCCCCTCTTCCTTGCGATCTTCTTCGGTGTGGTCCTCGTCTTCTCGGCCGCGACCATCATCGACGGCTTTGCGGCCCCCTAAGGCGGGATCGGCGACAGGCCGGGTGGCATCGCCCACTCGGCTTGGCCGCTCCCTCGGATGTTCCCCATGCATGACGCGCCCCTGTTTCGCGGCCTCACCCGGCCGCCGAAGATCTTCTTCATTCCCAACGGCTACTTCGTGAGCATGATGCTGGGCTCGGTCATTCCCTTCGTTGGGGCGAACGACTGGCGGTTTCTGCTGATCGGCGTCATCGGATATCCGGTCTTGTGGTTCGTCGCGGATCGCAACCCGAACCTCTTCGAGACCGTTGCGGTGGTCTTTTCCCGCACCCCGCGCACACGGGGCAAGTCGGCCTTTGGCGGAGATCGCCATGTCAGCTGACCTCAAATCCCTCTTCCCGGCCACCCCGGCGCTTCGATCTGTCTTGCGGCCTGAGGATCTCGCAGCCGAGACCTTCGCCCGGCACTTGCCCTGGCTGTCCGCACCTGCGGACAATCTGATCCTGACCCGGCAGGGTGACCTGATCGCCTCTGCCGTGGTCGAGGGGCAGGACAGTTTCACGACGGAAGAAGGGGACCTCTCACTCGCGACCACTTCGCTTGCGCGGCTGATCGGCCAGTTGGGCGAAGGCTTCGGGTTCCATGTCTCCAAGCTGACCCTGCCGGACGCACCCCAGCTGAAGCCCTTCGATGGTGAGGGCATCGGGGCCGAATTCGCGGCAATGGTCGATGCCCGATGGCAGGGACATCTTCGCGCCCGCACCCTGAAGCGGCGAGTGCTGGTGGTCTCGCTCATCCTTCGCCCCACAGTACTAAAACGTGTCCCTTTGATCGGCGCACTCTTCAAGGCAGCCTTCACAGGCGACCTCGGCCAGAGGATCGAGCGCCTGAATGAAGCGATGGGTCTTTTGGCCGGGGCCTGCCAGGGTCTGGGCTTCCGGCGGCTGACCGTTTCCTCCGGGGAATGGCTGGGTCTCCTTGGCGTCCTTCTTGGGCAGCCGATGGCCAAGGTGCTTCCGATGCGCGGCCAATTTCTTGCCGAGGCTGTCGCGTCATCGCAGATGATCTTTGCTGGCAAACGGGTGGAAATCGAAACCAGCGAAGGGATGCGTTTCGGGACGATTTTCGGCGTGAAATCCTATCCGGCCCGCACCTGGGCGCGGATGCTCGACGCGCTGGAACTGCCCTACGACATCGTCATCACCAACAGCTTCACCCCCGCGCGCAACAACGAAATCGAAGAGCGCATCAAGCGCACGGCACGCCAGATGCGTGCCTCTGAGGATGCCGCTGAAACCCTGCGTCAGGAACTGTATGAGGCCGCCGACAATGTCGCCTCGGGCCGACAAGTCTTCGGCAAACATCACCTGACGGTCATGGTCACGGCCGAGACCCCGGAACAGCTGGAGGAAGCCGCCTCCGAAGTCTGGCGCGCCGGACAGGATTGCGGGGCGACCCTCGTTCGTGAGAGTTTCGCCGCCCGCGCGGCCTGGTTCGCCCAGGCCCCGGGCAACTGGGCCTACCGCCCGCGCACCGCACTTCTGTCAGCCCAGAACTTCGCCCACCTCGCAGCGCTGCACCGGGTGACGGAAGGTCGCTCCAAGGCACAGTCGCCCTGGGGCGAGACGATCACGGCGCTGCCGACGGTGACCTCGAGCCTCTACCGCTTCAATTTCCACGATAAGGGCGAGCGCGGTGCCGAGCCGAGCGCTGGCCACACGCTGGTTCTGGGTCGGACCGGGTCGGGCAAGACCCTCGGCACGGCTTTCCTGATGGCACAGGCCAGAAGGGTGCATGCTCGCATCCTCGTCATCGACAAGGACCGGGGCCTCGAGATGGCCGTGCGCGCTCTGGGCGGGAGCTATTCCGCGATCCGGATCGGCGAGGCGACAGGCCTCAATCCGTTTCAGACCGAGGTCGACGAGCGCGGGGCGGCCTGGCTCACCGACTGGCTTGGTGACATCCTTGCAGGGTCGCGCCCCTTCGAGACCGCTCAAACCGTCAGCCTGAACGCCGCCGTCCGTCAGATCGTTTCGGCCGATCCGCGGCTGAGGACTTTCGACGGCCTCGCAACCCTCGTCGCCTCGACAGACGACGAGGGCGATCTGGTGGGAAGGGTCCGGGAATGGGGGCAGGGGGGTCGGCATGGCTGGCTCTTCGGGCCCGGGGCCACATCCCAGATCAGCCTGTCCGAAGATGTGGTCGGCATCGACATGTCGGAGATCCTCGATCTCGGGACCGAGCGCTCAGCGCTTCTGGCCTACCTCTTCCGGCGCATCGAACGGGTGATCGAGGATCGCCGTCCGACCCTCATCGTCATCGATGAAGCCTGGAAGATGCTCGACGATCCGATCTTCGAGAAGCGCCTGCACGATTGGCTCGTCACGATGCGGAAGAAGAATGCCGTGGTGATGATGCTGACCCAGACTCCGACCCATCTGACACGGGTCAAGGTCGGACAAATCATCGCGGAAAGCGTAGTGACCCAGCTTCTCTACCCGAACCCGCGCGCAAACCCCGAGGATTACCGGATCCTGCGGCTGAACGAGAAAGAGGCCGAGTTCCTCTGCACGCCCACGGGCGGCCTGCGCCTCGCCCTCCTGCGCTCGGCCGGAGACTCGGTCTTCGTGAACATGGATCTCGCGGCCCTCGGACCCGCGCTCGCCGTGCTTGGCGGCGGCCGATCCGGTGAAGACCGCGCGCCCTATAGCTGGCGCGACAACCCCGACTTCTGGAAGGACATGACGTGACCAGACGCAACCGCTTGATCCCCGCTTCCCTTGTCGGGCTCACCCTCCTCTCCGCCTGCGCCGGTGTCGAGACGGGGGCCGTCTCCCCCTGCCACGGTCAGTTCCGGGCCGAGGGCAAATACTTCGCAGCGCACGAGCAAAGTGACGGCACGACGGTCGTCGTCTCGACGATGAACGCCCCCGACACGACTTGCGCGAACTGAGCCACCGTATGCGTCGCGCACCGCTCCTTCTCGGACTTCTCCTCGGCACTGCGGTGCCCATGGGCCTCCTGGCCCAAGGCGTGCCGATCATCGACGGCTCGCGGCTGTCGAACTTCATCTCGCGGCTTGCCGAACAGGCTGAAGACGCCGTGAAGCAGGGTGAGAAACTCGCCACGCGCACGGAACTCAGCGAGATCGAAGATGACCAGCTGACCGCTTATGAGCGTTTCCTCGCGGATACGACCGGCGTGACCGACCTCAGCGGCTTCGAGATGGGGACGGGAACCTTCCCTCCTGCCGACGAAGCCTATCCCCTTGAGGAGACAAGCCCGGAAAGCCAGCGGCTCTTCGGTGAAGGCGAGACGGTCGAGGCGATGATCATCGCCACGGCGGCGCGGTATGAGACCCACCCCGGTGTCGTGAAGGTCGGGCTCACGCCCACGACCTGGCGCATTCTTTTCCAGTCGCTGGTGAAGCAGGAAAGCGGGTTCTCCAACGCGGCGATCAGCCCGGTCGGGGCCATGGGCTTTTGCCAGTTGATGCCCGGCACTGCCGCCGATCTCGGTGTCGATCCGACCGACCCGCTGCAGAACCTCGATGGTGGCGCACGCTATCTCGCGACCCAGCTCAACAGCTTCGGCCGGATCGACTTCGCGCTTGCGGCCTACAACGCAGGGCCCGGCAACGTCCAGAAATACGGTGGCATCCCTCCTTTCGAGGAAACCCAGAACTACGTCCGCCGGATCTCGGGCTACTATGACGCCTATCTTTCGGTGATCACCGGCGCGGACGTGACGGGCACGTTGGCGGGGGTGGAGGGTGCGAGTGCCGAATGGGGCAACATGTCCTCAGCCTTCATCGGCTATTCCGGCCAGCAGTCGGGGCAGATCGAGGCGGCCATGGCGCGGATCAAGGGGTTCCTTGAAGAGGCCAAGCCCCAGACCCCGAAAGAAGCGGTCGATCAGAACACCTACATGCTCGCCGAACGCGCGCGCCTTACGGCCCTGACGCTGCGGCTGCGCGCGGGTGCCGTCAAAGTCGAGGCGGCCCGTGGGCTCTCGGACGCCGCGCAATCCCTGCAATACACCACCTTCTGGGAGTACACTCCGTGAGACCTGCCGTCCTTCGAACGAGGGCGCGCCTCGCGCTCGCCGTCTGTGCATCGATCCTGGCATCACCTCTTCTGGCCCAAGGCGTGCCCGTCATCGACGGCACCAACCTTGCCAAGAACATCGAGCAGCTGCAGGCGGCACTTCGCGATGCCGAAAACCAGATCGCGCAGATCGAAGAATTGAAGAAGCAGGTCGAGACCGGTCTCGAGCAGCTGACCAACCTCGAAGGCATCCTCGGATCAATCTCGGGCCTGAACGAGATCGCAAGCCTCTACAATTCGGTGGAGGACCTGCGCTCGCGCGCGGCCAAAATCACTGACCTTTCCGGCTTCCAGGATGCGCTCACCATCGGGGATTTCGACGGGCTTTTTGAAAGCCTTCTCGATGGCGATGTGACCATGGGCGACAAGATGGCCGCCGAGTATATGCGCGACACGCTGGAAAGGGCCGGCCTGACCTCGGAAACCCTGGCCGGGTTGTCGTCATCGGAGAACCCGCAGGACAAGCTCATCGCGACGACCGCTGCTACGAGCGCCACGGCCATGGGCGTGGCGCAGCTTTCCTACGAGGAAGCTGCCCAAAGCCTCGCGCGGATCGACGGGCTCGTTGACGAGATCGCGAACCAGGAAACTCTCAAGGAAAGCATAGATCTCAACACCCGTATGGCCGCCGAGACCAACTACATGCTCGGCCAGATGTGGCGCCTGAACGCGGCTGCCGGGCTCGCTGCCGGGCAGACGGGTGTGAACTGGGCCGCAGAACAGGCCAAGGAAAAGAGCTTCTTCGACTATTCGGGGGCCGAATGATGCGGCGGGCGTCTCACCAGATCGCGGCGGTTGCTGTCCTCGTCTGCCTTGCCAACTTCGCCGCAGCGGAGGACCTCGCCTCATTGAGCGATGTCCAGCTGGCCGAAAGAACCCGGGAAGCGGTGGTGGCGCAGGATGCAGACGCCGCTCTGGACCTCCTGACCGAAATGCAGCGGCGCGGGACCGGGATCTTTGCCGCCGCAGACAGGCCTGCCTGCGAAGAGGTGATCGATCTGCCCGATGGGATCACCGATTGGAAGTTCCGCGCAGTGGCTCGGCAAGCCTATTTCCGCGTGGCCATGTCGCGGCGGCTTGAAGAAGGCTCCTGCGCTTGCCTCTTCGAGGGCTTCACCTTCGACGCCTTCGTCGCGGCCGAGTTGGGAAAGTCAGCATCGGAACTGACCGATGCTGACCGTCCAACGCTGGAAAGCATACGAGATCAAGATCGGCGCGCGACCGAAGCGCGATTTCGAGACCTCGAACAAAGCTGCCGGGCCAAGTGATCCATGGCAATCATTGCCGACATCCTGACCCAGGTCGATGCCGCCGCAACAGCGGTTGGCGCTACGGCATTTGATGCCGTGGCCGCCGAGATCGTGCCGGTCTTCCGGGTCGGGTCTGTTCTGGTGGTGGCGCTGGTCGGGATCAACCTGATGGCACAAGCCGTGCCAATGACACTTCGCAACGGGCTCGGTCTGATGGTGCGGATCGCAGTCGCGTCGGCCTTCTTGTCGTCCTGGACGAACTTCAATTCGGTCTACGGTGTCCTGACCAATGCCCCGAGTGAGATCGGGGCTGTCGTGATGAACGCGTTTGGAGATGGATCGGGCAATCTCTACGAGGGTTTGGATGCCCTCTACCTTCAAGCCCTCGATGTAGGTCAGGCGATCAGCCAGAATGGCAGCTACATCACTGGTGCCCTTGCGGGCCTCCTGATGTTCTTGGTCGCGGCCCTGATGGCGACGGTGTCGATCATCGTGATCTCGGCCGCGAAGATCATGATCGGCGTTCTCGTCATCTTCGCACCCGTCGCAATCGGCTGCACACTTTTCAAGGTCACCGCCCCGCTCTTTGACCGGTGGGTGAACCTTGCCCTCGGCTTTGCTCTTTATCCGATGCTGACGTCCGGCATGGCGGCCTTCACGATCTACATCGCGGAGGACCTCACCCCGGCCTCGCTCGCCTCGGTCGAAACCATCGGCGATGTCCTGAGCTTCGTGGTCGTCATGATGCTCGGAACTGGCCTCATGGCCATGGTGCCGACGATCGCGCAGTCGCTCGCGTCGACCGCGACCGGTCTTGGCAGCGTCGCAGCCTCGACCTTCCGTACCGCCGACAGCGTCAAGGGTTACGGACGCACCGGCATCGCGTCCGGGATCGGCGCAGGGCGGGGAGCGGCTGGATTGGATGCCGGCGGCCGCCGACCATCGGATGCACGTCTGAACGGCAATACCGCCGGACAGATCGGCAGGTCCGCCGTGCAGACGGCGATGCGGCTCGCCAGCCGGACATCGGACAAAAGCTGATGCCCCAGAATTCGAGAAGTGGAGGACCGCCCATGGAGGCGCATGGATTTGATGTCGATCTCGTGCTGGAGCCCCGCCTCTCGGCCCGGCGCGCCTGGATTGTCGCGAGTGCCGCGGGCGGGCTGAGCCTGATCCTTGCAACCGCACTGGTCCTCGTCCTGCCTTTGCGGGAAACCCAGGTCTTCACCGTCCTCGTCGATCGGCAGACGGGTGACGCCGAAAACATCCTGCAGGTCGCCCCGACCGGGATCGAGGACCAGGAAGCGCTGAAGCAAAGCCTCCTCGTGGCTTACGTCTCAGATCGCGAAGGCTATTTCCTCGCGGGCATTCAAGCCCGGCTCGAGAGCGTCCAGCGCCGCTCCACAGGGGGCGCGGAGGAAAGTCTGCGACTTCTCTGGTCGAAGGGCAGCGGCAATTCTGCCTATCCGCCCGAGGTCTATGGGCCCGGTGCGGAAGTCACGGTGACCGTGCGCCGGATCACGTTCCTTTCGCCGAACGTCGCCCAGATCCGTTTCCTGAAAACCCTGCGCAAGACGAAGCAAGAGCCGGTGACGCAACCCTTTGTCGCCACAGTCGAGTTCGCCTTCGAGCCGAAGACCGAGCGCTCCCTCGCCCATGTCTGGGAAAACCCGCTCGGCTTCACCGTCTCGGCCTACCGCGTCGACGCCGAAACCCTGGAGTCCAATCCATGACCCGTTCTCTTCTCCTCCCGGGACTTACCTTAGCCTGCGCCCTCGGCTTCGCGAGCGTCGCCTCTACTGAAGTTGCGCCTGCGTCGATGGGCGCCGACGCGCGTGTCCGGTCGGTCCTCTACAACCCCGTCGATGTCATCCGGCTCGACACGCATCTCCGCGTGAACACCGCCATCGAACTGGGTGGCGGCGAGCGGATCGACTCGGTTCTTCTCGGCGACAGTGAAGCCTTCGAGGTCGAGGTGCTCTCGAACCGGACCACGGTCTCGGTGAAACCCCTGATCCCCGGGGCCGAGACCAACATGACAGTCTATACTGGGCGACGCACGGTCTCGCTGTCGATCAGCGAGGGCAGGTCTCGTAACCCGACCTATCGGCTCGTCCTGCGCTATCCTGAGACGGGCACAAGCCGGACCGCCCGCAGCACGGTGGCCGTAGGTTCGCGCGACATCGGCTATGCTTGGTCGGGCGATGAGACCCTGAAACCTGTCCATATCTGGAACGATGGGCAGGCGACCTACTTCGCCTTCGCGCCAGGTCTCCGGCCATCGATCTTCGGCGTCGATGCGACAGGCCGCGAGGTGACGCTGAACTCCGGCACTCGGGGCAGCATCGTCCGTGTTTCGGGTCTGCGCTCCGCCTATTCGATCCGGATCGGCGGCCAGGTTCTGTGCATCGAGCGGGTGGACGGCGGCGTGACCACCGACCCAGCCGTGCTCGCCAAGCTTCAGGGATGGGAGTTCTGACATGGCTGATCCCGAGATGACCGATCCGCAGAAGGGCACTGAGCCGGACTACAAGGTCGAGCGACCCAAGCCAAAAATGACCCGGCAGCAGCGACTTGGCATGGGCGCACTGCTGGCAGGGGCGAGCCTTGCCGCGCTCTGGACGGTCTGGCCTTCCAGCCGCGCCATCCCCGATGTCGAAACCTCAGCCGTTGAGGAATTCCAGGATCAGGCGGGCGGCTCGCCCTTCGGAGCGATTGAGCCCGGACCGGAAGCGAAGCCCGCTGGGGATGGGTTCTCCGACATCGAAGGGGAACTGGCCTCACAGCGCGAGGACCTCGAAGCGCGAAACGCCACACTCCAGTCCGAGGTCGAACGGCTGCAGCGCGAACTGGGTGATCTTGCCGACAAAGCCGAAGCCGAAAAGGATCAGACAGCCAAGGAACTGGCGCTCGCCCTTGAAGAGGCACAGTCCCAGAACCTTGCTCTCATGGAAGACATGCGGCGGCAGTTCGATCAGGAGATCGCCGTCCTAAAGGCAAATGCCGACACCGCTGGTGC
Organism: Tabrizicola sp.; assembly: GCF_030694085.1. Classification (GTDB taxonomy): domain Bacteria; phylum Pseudomonadota; class Alphaproteobacteria; order Rhodobacterales; family Rhodobacteraceae; genus Tabrizicola. The sequence continues at coordinate 9,438 of NZ_JAUXZE010000018.1, forward strand.
CGCAGACGCCGCGCGGGAGGCCGAATTGGCGGCCAAGCGTGCCGAGCGCGAGGCGCAGCTTGCGGCCCGCGTGGCCTCGCCTTCGGTCGTCTTCGACGATGGTCAGAAGGGTGGGGCAGGGGATGCCGGTGTGGGGATGTCTGAGGCCCCTGCCGAGGGCCGAGATGCGACAGGTCGGGATTTTGTGCAGTCGGGGCGCGAAGCGACCGCCACCGAAGTCAGCCAGGTGATCGTCAATCCGTCGAACACCGTCCTGCAGGGCACGATGATTGAAGCGACGCTCGAGAATGCGGTCGACTCGAGCCTGCCTGGCCAGATTACAGCGATCGTGACCCGGCCGGTCTGGTCCTTCGATCAGGCACAGATCCTGATCCCCGCCGGCTCGCGCCTCTTCGGGGATTATTCCTCGGATGTGGCCATCGGCCAGGGACGCATTCTTGTGGCTTGGACGCGGCTCGTCACACCGGACGGGCAGTCCGTGCAGATGGAGGCTTTCGGTGGCGACGCACAGGGACGCTCCGGCATCACCGGCAAGGTCAACACCCGTTTCGGCGCGCGGTTCGGGTCGGCTGCGCTCATTTCCCTTCTCGGGGCCGCTCCCGCTGTCGCCGCCGCTAAATACACCGATGAGATCAGTTCAGACACGGCCGAGAGCATGGGTGAGGACCTGAGTGCGGCCATGGGCTCAGCGGTCGAGGCCTATACGAGCCTGCCGCCGATCATCACCGTCGCCCCCGGAGCCGCAATCACGGTCATGGTCGATCGCGACTTGGAAATCTGGTGATGGATGATCGGCCGAGCTTCCTCGGGAGTTACCTCACGCCGCTCGCGCCCTTGTTCATGCGAGACGACCTGGTCGAAGTGGCGGTCAACCCCGACGGAAAGGTCTGGATCGAGCGAAAGGGCGCGACGCACATGGAGCGGGTCGCGCATCTGTCCATCGATCGGGTCCTGTCTAACAACCTTGGGCAGGCCATAGCTTCCGCCGTCGGCGTGCAATTCTCCGACAAGAAGCCGGCCGTTTCGGGAAAGATCGTCTTGGGCGATATGGCGATCCGGGCGCAGGTTGTGGCGCCGCCCATAGTGGAAGGCGGGATGGCCATCACCTTCCGGCCGTTCAAGGTCGCGGCCGATCAGTTGATCGAGCCGCAGCTTTTGCATGGGGGTCTCGTCGATCTCGACGCAAAGCGACGGGAAAGGGCAGGGGAGGCGATGAAGCTGGCCGAGGACGGGCGAGTTGTCGATGCGATGCGGCTTTGTGTCGAAGAGCGCATGAACATCCTGATTTCTGGTGGTACCTCGACCGGCAAGACGACCTTCGCACGGTCTTTGTTGTCGATGGTGGACCAGGCGGAGCGGATTCTGACCATCGAGGATGCCTATGAACTGTTCCCCCGTCAGGCGAACGCGGTCGCACTCAAGGCGGATCGCAGTGCCCAGGGCGAACGAACGCCGGCGCGGCTCTTGGAAGCGTCGCTCCGGATGCGGCCGGATCGGATCATCCTCGGCGAGCTGCGTGGTGAGGAAAGTCGCACTTTCCTCGAGGCGATTAACACCGGGCACGGCGGGTCGTTCACAACGATCCACGCCGACTCTGCCCGGAAGGCAATTGATCGGTTGGCGATCATGGTCATGGCCGCCGGGCTGGGCATGGGGTTCGAGGAAGTGAAGCGCTACTGTGAGGGGAGCGTGGATTTGGTGGTGCAGCTTTCGCGGCAGGGTGGGCGGCGCGGGGTGGCGGAGATGGTGTGCCTGTGTGAATCTTGACGGGCGGAGAGAGGCGATTGACCAAAAGAACAATCGGATTGAGCGGACACTCGAATGCCAGAAGTGGTGATTGTTGGGGCGGTCAAGCGGCCCCTGCGCGTAGTAGCATGCCGAACAGATCGCGCGGTTCGTCCGGGTCGGCCAGAAGATCAAGATCTTCGCTTCGTGGGTGATGACGCAGCATGTCCTGCACATAGCGAAGTGCGCTGAAATCCTCTGTGGCAAACCCGACGCTGTCAAAAAGGGTAATCTCCTTGTCCGAGGTCCGCCCCTTGGAAGTGCCGGTCAGCACCTGCCAGAACTCGGTGACCGGATGATCGGCAGGAAGCTGCTGGATCTCACCCTCGATCCGGGTCTGCGGGGGGTATTCGACAAAGATGCGCGAACGGGTGAGGATATCGCGGTGCAGCTCGGTCTTGCCCGGACAGTCGCCGCCCACCGCGTTGATATGCACGCCCTCGCCAACCATGTTATCGGTCAGGATCGTGGCGTTGGTCTTGTCTGCTGTGACCGTGGTGATGATGTCCGCACCCAGAACAGCCTCTTGCGCGCTGTCGCAGGCGGTCACCTTCAGTCCACGGCCCGCAAGGTTCGCGGCACAACGCCGGGTGGCCGAGGGGTCGATATCGTAAAGCCGAACCTCGTCAATCCCGCAGATCGCCTTGAAGGCTAACGCCTGGAACTCCGACTGGGCGCCGTTGCCGATCAGCGCCATCACTGTCGCCCGATGGGGCATCAAGTGCTGCGCCACCAACGCCGAGGTGGCGGCAGTGCGCAGCGCCGTCAGGATGGTCATTTCCGTCATTAGCACGGGGTAGCCGGTCGCCACATCGGACAGGAAGCCAAAAGCGGTGACGGTCTGCAGCCCGTCCCGAGTGTTCTTCGGATGACCGTTCACATACTTGAACCCATAGGCGATGCCGTCCGAAGTCGGCATCAGCTCGATCACCCCGTCGCGGGAATGCGCAGCGACGCGGGGGGTCTTGTCAAACAACGGCCAGCGCCGAAAGTCCTCGGCGATGTAGAGCGACAGTTCGGTCAGGAACCGTTCCACACCGATGTCGCGAACAAGGTTCATCATGTTCTCGACACTGACGAAGGGCACCGTGTTCAGCGCACGGGTCTTGCGGTTCATGGTCTTTCCTTTGGACAATTGGGGACAGCCGGTCAGAGCTTGACCAGCGTCTTGCGCGCCAGCAGGCCCTGGGGTCGGAACAGAAGGACTGCGATCACCAGCAGTATGGCAAAGGCATCGCGGTAGGGCAGCAGGCTTTCGGGTAGATAGGCTTGCAGGATCACCTCGATGAACCCCAGAAGGAAGCCTCCGGCAACAGCTCCCGACAAGCTGCCCAGCCCGCCGATGATCGCGGCGATGAAAGCTTTCAGCACTGGCAGCGCGCCCATTAACGGATCAACGCTGCCTCGCTGCGCCACCCAGAGAAGCCCCGCCACTCCTGCCAAAAGGCCCGAGATTGCAAAGGCTGTTGCCACCACGGAATTGGCACGCATGCCCATCAGGCGCAGCACCGCGAAATCCTCGGAAGCGGCGCGCATTGCCCGGCCCGACATCGTGCGGTGCAGAAACAAGTTCAACCCTAGAAGCATGACCAGTGTGACGATGATCGAGATCAGCTGAATGATGCCCAGATGCAGCGGGCCGATGGTTACGACGCCGGACAGCGAGGCCGGGATCGACACCGGGATCGGGCGCGCCGAGATCATGTTCTGTAACAGAACGCGCAGGATCGCACTGACCGCAAAGCTGGTCAGCAGCAGGGTTGTACCAGATGCTCCCCGTACCGGGCGAAAGGCGATGCGCTCCATCAAGAGGGCTGCCGTTATCGCGACAATTAGGCCGGCAATCACCGCCAGAGAGAAGGGCAGGCCCCAGATCAGCGCGAAGCAGATCGCATAGCCGGTGATTGTCATCAGCTCGCCATGGGCGAAGTTGATGAGTCCGATGATCGAGAACACCACCGCCAGCCCCAGCGCCAGAAGCGCGTAAGTCCCACCAAGGCTGAGGGCGTTCAGGAGTTGCTGCAAGAAGATGTCCATGGCGATCTCCGTGGCCTTATGCGCCGAGGTAGGCGTCTTGGATTTCCGAGGAAGCACGCAGGTCGGCGGCACTGCCCTGCAGCTCGACCCGGCCATTGGCCAGCACATAGCCGCGATCTGCGATTTCAAGCGATTGCACCACGTTCTGTTCGACCAGAAGGATGGTCAGCCCACGATCGCGCAGATTGCCGATCAGATCGAATATCCGGTCGACGACCTGCGGCGCCAGGCCCAGCGAAGGTTCGTCCAGAAGCAGAAGATCCGGCGACGACATGAGCGCACGCGCGATTGCCAGCATCTGCTGTTCGCCACCCGAGAGGGAGCCAGCTTTCTGGTACAGCCGTTCGGCCAGAATAGGAAAAAGCTCCAGCATGTCGGCTTTCACTGCGGCAGGGTTCCCGCGAGCGGCGTGTTTGGCGCCGCCCAGCATCAGGTTTTCGTCCACCGTCAGCGAGGAAAATACCCGGCGGCCTTCGGGAACCAGCGTCATGCCGCGCCGGACAATGGTTTCAGGCGCAAGGTCCAAAAGGTCTTTGCCTTCGAACAGCATCTGTCTTGCCTTGCGCGGCGCAAGCCCCACCAGCGCGTTCAGGGTCGAGCTTTTGCCCGCCCCGTTGGCGCCCAGAAGGGTGACAATTTCGCCCCGTTTCACCGTCAGGTCGATGCCTCGCACCGCCTCGACCGCGCCATAGCTGACAGTCAGGCCTTCGATCGACAGAAGGATTTTATCCGAAGTTGTCATGGGCATCCTGCGGGGCTGACGGGTTTGGAAACGGCCCGGGATGACCCCGGGCCGTGCGATGAATGGGCTCAGGGGGCCGGAATGTCGGCCGGGTCGGGTTGACCCTGGGCGACCAGTTCCCGATCGCCCGCCTTGATTCGCACCAGAGAAACCGAGCGCAGAGGCATGCCGATGGTGCCTTTGTAGGTGATCGGCCCGGTCACACCCTGAAGGTTTTCAAGATTGGCGATGCCGTCTCGGATGGCGGCCGGATCGAGGCTGTCGGCGGCGGTGACGGCTGCCTCGATGATGAGGCCGAGGTCATAGCCATTGGCGATGTAGATGGTATCCGGAGCCGCGCCGGTCTTTTCCGTCCACTTGACGTTGAAGGCCTCCAACGGGCTGCCGGCGGTCGCATGGCCCGCGGTCGAGAACACGACGCCTTCGACCAGATCGCCCAGCCCGAAGGTGGTCGGGCTGTCGATCCCGTCCGAGCCAAGGATCGGCGTCGTCACACCCGCGCCGCGCAGCTGGCGGACGAAGGCAGGGAAATCGGGCTCATAGGCCGAGGTCATGATGACATCGGGCTTTGGGTCCATCGCGGCGAGCTTGGTCACTTCGGCGCCGAAGTCCTGCTGACCCATCGAAAAGGTGCCCTCACCCAACAGGGTGCCGCCCTTGGCGGTGAATGCTTCGCCGAAATACTGCGGCAGCTTTAGGGTATAGGCGCTGTCGGGCGAGGTCAGGATATAGGCGGTCGTGTAGCCGCTCTCGACTGCATGGGCGGCCAGCATCGCGGCCTGCACGTTGTCAGCGGGATAGTTTGAGAACATGTAGTTGCCCACTGCCAGCGGCAGTGTAGGCGTGGTGGCGCAGAAAGAAATCGCCGGGATGCCGGCACTTTGGGTGATCATGCCAGCCGCGATCGAAGGGTCGGCGTCGCAGGGCGTGATGATGAGTTGCGCACCGGCATCCACCAGTTCCTGCGCCACAAGCGCGGTCTGCGCCGAGTCCGATCGCGTGTCCTTGATGATGGTCTGGATCGGGAACTTACCGGCAATGCCGCCGGCTGCGTTGATCTCGTCGATCTTCATTTGCAGGCCGGCAAGGTTCGGCTGGTCGTAGGGGGCAAGGCCGCCGGTCTGCGCGGTCGCAAGGCCGATGATCAGATCCTCGGCCATCGCCGGCACCGATGCCAGCAACGCGAAGGCGCCAGAGATCAGCAAGAGTTTGTTCTTTTTCATGTTTGTTCTTCCTCTGTTGGTGGGCACAAGATTCAAGCGGCAGCACGGCGCTTGCCGATGTAGGCTTCGATCACGGCGGGATTGGCGCGGATTTCCTCGGGCGTTCCTTCGGCGATCAATTGGCCCTTGTTGAGCACGACGATGTGGTCGCAAAGCCGCATGATGAGTTTCAGGTCGTGCTCCACCACCAGTAGTCCGACCCGGTGGTCGGCACGGATCTGGCGCAGCACGGTGATCAGCGCATCGGTCTCGGCCGGGTTCATGCCGGCGGCGGGCTCGTCCAGAAGCAGGAACGATGGACGCAGGGCAAGGGCACGGGCAATTTCCAGCCGACGTTGTGCTCCGTAGGGCAAGGAACTGGCGGCCCGGCTGGCAAGTTCCTGCATCCCAACCACGGCCAGCGCCGCCATGGCTGCGGCACGACTGTCGTCGCCTGGGCCAGCGACGGCATCGGCGGCGACGGTGACATTCTCCAGCACCGTGAGGTTGCGAAACAGGCGGATGTTCTGGAAGGTCCGGCCCAGACCGCGAATTGGCACCTCCTGCACAGGCACAAGCGCAGTATTGGTTCCGTTCAAAAGCACACGGCCGGAACTGGGCGGAACCACGCCAGAGATGGCATTGATCAGTGTCGATTTCCCCGCACCGTTGGGCCCGATCAGGCCGGTCACAAGGCCAGGGCGCACAGCAAAGCTAACATTCTCCAGCGCCACAAGTCCAGCAAAGCGGCGCCCGACGCGTTCGATCGTCAGCGTCGCTTGATCGGAGACCTCCGTCTGCGCCGGTGGTGCAGCGATCACGACAAGTTCAGGGAACAGCCGCTCATCCACCTCGCGCAGGCCAAAAAGGCCGTCCCGCAGACGATACATCACCGCAAGGATGACAAGGCCGACACCGATGTCCGTCAGACCAAAGACCTGGGGCACTTGCAGGCCAAAGACATCGACGCCGCCTTCCAGACGGCGCAGCAGATCCACCATAACCACGATCAGCGCCGTGCCCCCAACGGCCCCGGACACCGTGGAGATGCCGCCAAGAATCAGCATCGACATTAGAAGGAAGGTCAGATTGAAGTAGAAATCCTTGGGCGAGAAGGCACCAAGAAAATGCGCCAGAAGCACACCCGCCGCGCCGGAAACCAGGCCGCCCAGCACCCAAGCCAAGAACCGCTGGCGCGCCACGTTCACCCCGCTGGCCCGGGCAGCGATCTCGTCCTCGCGCGCGGCACGCAGGGATAGTCCGCCTCTGGTATCACGATAAATCCGTGCCACCGCCACCGCGATCAGCGCCATCAGAAGCGCAGTAAAGGTTGAGACGCCGCGTGGGACGCCGAAGAAGGTCTGGCTACCGCGCGTAATGTCGGCCGACGCGACCAGCGTGACATGGACGATGACCAGAAATCCCAGGGTGGCAATCGAAGCCGCTGCTCCACCCAGCCGCGACAAAGGCAGGCCGAAAAGGGCCGCGACAATGCCGACAACTAGCAATGCACCCACCATGCCGATCATCAGCGGTTGCCCCCCAGAAATCTCGGCCAGCCATATCGGCAGATTGGGCAGACTTGTGGACATCACCGCAGGCTGGATGGTGAGCAGCGACGAGCCATAGGCCCCAAGCGCCATGAAACCGGCATGACCGAACGAGATGATCCCCGAATTGCCGCTGTAGATCTGCATGCCGACCACGGCGGTCAAGTAGATCAGATACAGGGTTGCCAGCCGCGCCAGGGCGGCCGGCAGGAAAAACTCGGCGACGATCGCCAGCGCGATCAGCGGCAGGGCCAGCGTGATCGTGCCCTTGACAGCCTGCTTCCCAATTCGCGGCATCATCCCTCCCAAACACAGCGACAGCCTGGTGCTGCACAAAGCATGGTGTACCCATGGTCGCTATGTCAATATCATTTCACAAACATCAAAACTATTGACGTTTGTATCGTATGTTACATAGTGAGCCGCAAAGGGTGCGCCCGGGCAAGGGAAGAAACTATGGCAATCCGCGACCGCTTGACCGATGGCAGCGTTCAGTTGACCCCGTCAGACCTGAAAGTGGCGCGTGCCTTGTTGGCGGACTATCCGGCGGCGGGATTGAACACCGTGGCGCAGCTTGCCGCGCTGGCCGGGGTGTCCGGGCCGACAGTTGTGCGATTCGTTTCACGGCTCGGTTTTGAGAGATTTCCCGATTTCCAGAAGGCTTTGCTGTCAGAGGTCCAAGCGCGGATGAACTCTCCTCTTGCCATGATCGACGCGGGCAAAGCCGCCGCAGTCCCGCAGGAGCAGATCTATCGCGAAGTGATCCGATCCTGCGTCGTCATGCTTGAAGCGACCTCAGGCATGGTTCCGGCGGCAGATTTCGAAACTGCGGCGCGGCTTGTCACCGACCCAGCCCTGCGGCTGCATTTCATCGGCGGGCGGTTCTCGGGCTATCTGGCGGGGATGCTGTGGCAGCACCTGCGCCAACTTCGCGCAGATTGCCAGATGGTCAGCGATAATTGGCCGGACAGGGTTGATTCGCTGATCGACATCGGGCGGCGTGACCTGATCGTCGCCTTTGACTTTCGTCGCTACCAGGTCGACACGATCCAGTTCGTCACCGCCGCAACTGAACGTGGCGCGCAGGTGATTCTGTTCACCGACCCCTGGGCCTCGCCCTTGGCTGCAAATGCAAAGGTGGTGCTTGCCGCCCCGGTCGAGGGTCCATCGCCCTTTGACACCATGGTTCCCGCCCTGGCGCAGGTCGAGGCACTGATTGCCGCCGTCACAACGCGGCTATCGGCCAACTCTCGCGCCCGCATCGCTGAGATCGAGGCGCTGCGCAGCCTTTCGGGCATCACCGAGGACCAACCTGTCGATAACCCCAATAAAATGCCGCGCCGCGCGGACCAAGCCGGAGAGTGAGATGAGCGACCTGATTTCCATCGAATATGGTGGCCAGACGATCCGCCGTGACAGCGCCTATGCCAAGGGTGCCTGCACCTTCCTGCTGGTGGACATGCAGCGCATCTGGGCCGAACCGTTGCTGGACCCGACCCATCCGATGGCCGCCGACAGCTATTTCATGCAGCGCGTGCATGAGATCGTAATCCCCAATCAGGTGAAGATCCTGAATGCCTTCCGCAAGGCAGGGGAAAACGTCTGCCATACCATCATCGAAAGCCTGACCGCCGATGGCCGCGACCGCTCGCTCGATCACAAGTTGTCGAACATGCATGTGCCGAAGGGCGCAGCCGAAGGCGCCATCATCGCGCCCCTGACGCCGACAGAAAACGAGCCGGTGCTGCCTAAAACATCGTCGGGTCTCTTCAATTCGACCAACGCTGATTATGTGCTGCGCAACCTGAATACCCGCTTTCTGGTCATCGCCGGGATCGTGACCGACCAGTGCGTCGACATGGCAGTGCGCGATGCGGCAGACCGGGGCTATCTGGTAACGGTAGTGAAGGATGGCTGCGCCACCTACACGCCTGAACGGCATGAGGCGGCATTGCGCGCCTATGGTGGCTATTGCTGGATCACCGATACCGAAACCGTTCTGGCCCGCCTCGCGGACCTGGGTGCATGAGGGGATCATGATCAAAGCCGAAGAGCTTGTGACCTTTGTCACCACCGACATCGCCGCCATCACCCGGGGCCGGGCGGTGGCCGCAGCTGACCTGCCGGACGCCCTGTCCAAGGGCGTGGGATGGGTGCCGGCGAACCTGTCGCTGACCCCGTTCGATGAGATTGCCAGCCCCAATCCATTTGGTTCCTCAGGCGATCTGCGGCTTATGCCCGATCCTGAGGCCGGGGTGCGGATCGAGGGCTTGGGCGGGCGAACCCCGCTGCATTTCTACCACTCCGACATCACGAATCTCGACGGCACCCGTTGGGAAGGGTGTGTCCGCTCTATGCTGAAGGCAGCAGTGGCTGATCTGGAGGCACTGGGCCTGCGCGTTGTTGCGGCCTTTGAGCAGGAGTTCCAGATCCTGGGCGCCGACTGGCCCACCGCGCCGTCTTTTGCGCTGTCGGCGCAACGGCGGGCTGATCCGTTCGGGCCGATGCTTATGGCAGCCCTCGGCGCGGCGGGCTGTGCGCCGGAATGTTTCCTGCCCGAGTATGGCCGCGACCAGTTCGAAATCGTCTGCGGTCCCGCTGGTGCAGTTCAGGCTGCGGACCGCGCCGTGACGATCCGCGAAGTCACCCGGGAACTGGCTGCCACGATGGGCTGGCGGGCCAGCTTCTGCCCCAAGACCGACCCGAACGGCGTGGGCAACGGCGTTCATATCCATCTGTCGCTGACCGACCTGCAAGGCAATCCGGTCACGTTCGATGCCGCACGGCCGGGGCGGCTGTCGGCGCAGGCCGGAGCCTTTGCCGCCGGGATCGTGCGCCACATGGCGGCGCTGACGGCACTCGCAGCGCCAAGTGCCGTCTCATATCAGCGCCTGAAGCCGCACCATTGGTCGGCCTCATGGAACACGCTGGGTGAAAAGGACCGCGAGGCGACCCTGCGAATCTGCCCGACCTCGGAACGGCCAGGGCATGACCCTTCGCGCGCCTTCAATATGGAGTTCCGCGCCGCTGATGCCACCGCCAGCCCGCATCTGGCGCTGGCCATGCTGATCCGCGCCGGGATCGAGGGCTTGAAGGCCGGCCTGAGCACTCCGCCGATCGTGAAGGGCGACCCGGAAGAGATGTCGGCCGATGAACGCGCCCGCCTTGGCATCCGTCGCCTTCCGACCAGCCTGCACGAGGCACTGGCCGCGCTGGAGGCCGACACGTTGGTCTGCGGCTGGATGGCGCCCACGTTCCTTGAGTGCTGGAAGGGGATGCGCCTGAAGGAGTTGGAGATCGTCGCCGGTCTGGATGATGCAGCGCTTTGCCGCCGCTATGCCGAGGTCTACTGATGCTGACAAGAACCTCAACCGCCCTCGCGCCAATGCTGGATATTGATGAACCGCCACCCTATGGCGTCATCAACCCGGACGGCACATCGGAGCTGCTGCTCTTGTGCGAACATGCCTTGCCGCGCATTCCCCGGCGGCTGGCGCATCTGGGCTTGCCCAAATCCGAGCGGCTGCGCCATATCGGCTGGGACATCGGCGCGCTGTCGCTGGCGCGCGACTTGTCGGCACGGCTGGACGCGCCGCTGTTCCACACGGGATATTCGCGGCTGGTGGTGGATTGCAACCGCCCGCTCGACAACCCTTCGTTGATTCCGGAGACCAGCGAAACCACCGCCATTCCGGGGAACCGCGGCCTTGGTGCCAGCGAACGAACAGAGAGGCTGGAGACCTTCTTCCACCCGTTCCACGCCGCCGTCAGCCGCCGACTTGACCTGCGCACTGCCGAAGGCAAGCAGACTTTCGTCGTCGGCATCCACAGCTACACGCCGGTCTATATGGGAGTGGTGCGGCCTTGGCATGCGGGCATTCTCTATGCCGGGGCTGCTGAGTTTTCCGGCCGGATGATCCGCGCGCTTGCACAGGAAGAGGGGCTGGAAATCGGCGACAACGAACCCTACCGGGTCGACCATGACGACTACACTGTGCCGGTACATGGTGACGCACGTGGACTGCCAGGCTTCCTGATAGAGGTGCGGCACGACCTGATCTCCACCGCGCAGGGCGTTGCCGCATGGGCCGTGCGGCTGGAACGATGCTTGCGGCTGTCGATGGAAGCCGGGAGGTGAGTGGCCTTTACGCCCGCGATGCGGCCTCGGTCGCGGGTTTGCAGAAGCTGCGGTTCTTTCCGCAGGCGGTGGTTGGCGGCAAGGGCGCGGTGCTGCGCACGGATGACGGGCGCGCGCTGATCGATCTGTCGGCAGCCTGGGGCGCGGCAAGCCTTGGCTATGGCCACCCCGCGCTGGTGGCTGCGGTCAGCTCCGCCGTGGCCGACCCGGCGGGGGCCTCGGTCCTGTCTGCGGCAAATGCCCCGTCCACAGCGCTGGCCGAAAGACTGATCGCGCTTTTCCCATCAGACCAGCCGCAAAAGGTCTGGCTTGGCCATTCGGGGTCGGATGCCAATGAAACAGCCATTCGCGCCGTGCGCCGCGCCACAGAGCGGCAAGGGATCATCGGCTTTGCCGGCGCCTATCACGGTTGCACCATCGGCACGATGGCGGTGTCGGGCCATCCGACGCTGGCCTCGGACAAGGCGGCGGGCCTGATCCAGCTGCCCTATCCCGGCGCCGATCCCCTTGGACCCGACGCAGACACGATCCTCACCCTGCTTGAGCGCCAACTGGCCGAAATAGGGCCGGACACAATTGCGGCCTGTATCTTCGAGCCGATCCTGTCGGATGGCGGTCTTGTCGTTCCGCCATCGGGATTTCTGGCCGGGCTGGACGCGTTGTGCCGCAGGCATGGCATCCTGACGATCTGTGACGAGGTGAAGGTCGGGCTGGGGCGCACGGGGCGCCTACATGCTTTCGAGCATGAAGGATTCCGGCCCGATATTCTTGTTCTGGGCAAGGGGTTGGGCGGTGGATTGCCGCTTTCGGCGGTGATTGGGCCGCAATGGGTGATGGATTGCTCTACCGCCTTTGCGATGCAGACATTGCACGGCAACCCGGTCTGCGCTGCGGCAGGACTTGCGGTGCTGGACATTCTTGCCGCCGAGTTCCTACCCGCAGAAGCCGCTCGCAAGGGCGAAACCTTGATGGCGGGTCTGCAGTATCTTGCACTGCGCCATCCTTGCATCCGTGCGATACGCGGGCGTGGCCTGGCGATTGGTGTTGAAATTTCGGGGGCCGAAACTTCGCTGCCAAGCGACGCCGCCGCCACCGCCGGTCTGATGTTCCGCGCTCATGAACGGGGCCTTGTGGTCTATTGCGTCGGACCTTCCTCCAATGTGCTCGAACTGACTCCACCGCTGACCGTAACGGACAACGAGATCGAGCAGGCGTTATCCCTGCTTGATGAGGTCATTCTAGACTTGGAGGCGGGTCGGATCGACGAGGCGGCATCGGCCGAGTTCACCGGTTGGTGATGCACGGCAGACTTGATTGCCCAGCTTGTGGAATGTCGGGCACTGGCTTTGGCACAACAATCAGGAAGGCTGATCGGCCGCAATGGGCTGGGGGCTGCCCACGAGGGCAGGCGGTGACGTTCAGTTACTAAGGACCGCTCAGACCCGAGCGGGCAATTTCCGATGGCTTCTAGCGCTCTTTGCAATCGCCTGAAACACCCGTGCGGCCTCACAAAAAACCTCGGCATCTGCACGTTCAACGGAGGCTGCCAACCCAGACAGCTTTCCGATTGCAGCCCCGCCAGGCTCTCCACTTCCCCGTATGTCCGGCAACGCCTTCCCCTTCCTCGCCCGATCAATCGGCCCGAAGTGCCGGTCCTCATAGTACCGGATGTGTCGCGCCCGGATCGGATACTGCCCTTCTGGCAGGACCAGCACCTCATCCAGCGGAAACCGCAGCACTTCGTTCGCCGAAATCAACGGCCGTTCTTCCGACCGCCTGCTGACATTGGCGCTGTCCTCCAATGCGCGTACCCGAGACTGGCTCTCGGTCACAGCCGTGATCGTGGAGCGCCCCAAGGCATTCGACAGTACCTCGGCCGTCCGGTCATCCTGCGGTGTCATGTAGATCTGCACGCCAGCGCCGCCTTGCAGAGAGCGCCGCCCGGTTTCGCCATAGATGTCATCGAGACCGGGAATGGTCTGGGAGATGATGAAGAACCGGCCGCCAAAGCTTCGGATGGTCTTGATGGAAGAGAGCACCAGGGGCTGGCGGCCCAGCTGGTCGAACTCGTCCATCAGGAACATGACAGCATGGGGTTCCTCCGGACCAGGCTCACGGCGCTGCAGGGAGGCAATGGCATCCGCGAAGAGAAGGCGGACGAGGGGGGCCAGGGTTTTCAGGTGCTCGGGCTGAACGACAATATAGAGGCTTTGGGGATCGCGGCGGAAGGTCGAGAAGTCGAAGTCACTGGCCGAGGTCACGCGGTCGACCGCGGGGTCGTTCCAAAGTTCTAGACCGGATCCCTGAATGACGGACACATAGGCCCCGAGGGTTTTTTCCGGGACGTCGGCCATCTCGAGGAAGGTGCGGGAGACGATCGGGATGTTCGTGGTCTCGGCGATGGCCGTGTAGCTTTTCTTCTTGTCACCGCCCCCAGCCATGATCTCGCCAGCAAAGCCCAAGGTCGGGCGACGCTGTTCGATGGCGTAAAGACAGGAGGCGATGAAGAGCCGTTTGCCCGCATTGAAGAAGCTCTGCGCGCTTTCGCCTTCCGGGATGAGAAAGAGATCGGCCATCGAGTTCAGCGCGGTGTACTGACGCTCGGCGGAGGGCAGGGCGGCGATCCGGGCGAGAGGGTTGAAGCGGTGCGATCCTCGGTCCTCATCGAAGGGCGAGAAATACCAAATGCCGTTCTTGAGTCCGTGCTTGCGGTGGATGGAAGTCTTGGCGAAGTTCTCGCCCTTCACGTCGAGGATGATCGCCGAGCCTGAGAAGTGGAGGAGGTTCGGGATGACGAAGCCCACGCCCTTCCCCCGGCCGGTGGGTGCGATCATCATCGCATGGGGGAAGCGGTCGGGCGGCGCCATCACAAAGGGCGCGTCGGATTTCGGGAGGCCGAGCTTGCCGAAGATGAAGCCGTTCTGATCGAGGGTTCCGACCATGTGGTTGCGCTTCAACTCACGGCGCGACTGGAAATGCGCGTCGTCATACTGGTTGAGACGGCCGCGATGTACCCCGGCTAATCCGACGAGCGTCAGGGCGACGGTCACGGCGCCAGTGATGATCAGCGCGCCCTGCAGGACCGAAGGCCGCGCGGCGAGGTCGGCCCAAGCGTAGCGAAGGAACCAGGGGCCCATGGGGCTAAGCGTATCGAGGCTCTCCCGGAAGGCAGTGATCACATAGATCGTCGCCAGCATGCCGCCGATGTAGAGACCGGTCAGCAGGCCAAGGAGCAGCGCCAGCGGATACCGCCAGGCGGTGTCGAGGTTTGAAAGCATGGGTTTGTCCTCAGAGTTCGTGGCCAGTGTCGCGTTCGGCCGCGCGGTCGCGCTGCCCCAGCTCGGCAGCGCGATGCTGTGCTCGTGCCAGATCGGCCCAAGGTCCGACCTCGCCCGACGCGCCAAGATCGCCCTCATTCTTCAGTTCATGCGCCACGGCAGCCCTGAGCGCTGGATCTCGGACCTGCTCGTTGAGCGGTGCGAGATCGCCGGACCGAACGCGGTCGAGATCCTCGGTTTTCAGAGTGTCGTGCAGACGGTCGACGATGGCTTCTAACGCGGGCACCTCGGAGAGCTTCATATGGCGATCTGCGCTCAGCAACTGGTCGCGCGCAACGGCCTCGGTCAACTCCGGCGATAGGTTGAAGGCTGCGACTTCCGCCCGAACCTCCTGGCCGAGCGCACGCTCCGTTTCCATCCAGAACACCTTTTGCATAGTGTTCGGCTGCTCCGTGATCCAGCTCGCCCGCTGGCCCTCACTGCGCTCGGCCAGACTGAAGCGGGCGACCATTTCCTCGACGGACGTACCGGCTATGCGAAGCTCCTCTTCGCGGATCGAGAAGAGCGCCGTCAGCCGTTCGCCGATCTCGTCGCGAACGTGAGCGAGGGTTGCTCGCAGGCCTTCGTCGAGGGAAACCCCCTCGGTCTGGCCTTGGTCCAGCCGCGCCAGCGAGGCGAGGGTCGGGTTGTGATAGGGATCGGTGTTCCGGTCGGCAACCTGGGCATGCTCTGCCAGGAGGATGCTTTCGGGCGCGAGTTTCAGGGAGGCGCGCGCCTGCTCGGCAAAGCTTCGTTCAAGGTCAACCCGCTCGGCTGAGGGTTCCATGGCACGAATTGCCTCCCAAGCCTCGGTGGCGGAAGCGATCATCTCGCTGCGCGCAGCTTCAATCCGTGTAGCGGGGTCGCCTTCGGCATGAAGCGAGTGATCGGGCATCAGGGGAACTCCTTGTCTGAGAGCGGCGGCAGAGGCGCCAAGCGCCCGGGCAAGCCGGAAAAGGTAGGAAGGGGCGCTCGCCTCGGTTTCGGTTGCGGCAGCAAGACTGGCGAGATCGCCTAAAGCTTCGTACTCACTGGCAAAGCCCTGCAACGCGGCAAGCCGTCGGCTTCGCTCCCCGTCAGACAGCGGCGGCGGGGGAGGGGGCGTGGCCTTCCCGCCCTCTCGCGAGGCACGCAGCTCGGACTGGCGCGGCGGGTTCTCGATGATGCCACGCGAAAGGCGCGACGATGCGAGAATGTTCAGCCCATGCGCCTGGCTGATCTCGGCGTGAAGTTCGCGCATCACATCGAAGTTCAGCGCGGCATGACGGCAGATCGAAAGGAACCGACCATCCTCGATGCCATGCTTGTCGACCACGAAATGCGCATGCAGATGGTCAGTGTCCTTGTGCAGGGCAGCCACGTAGCGCCAGACATCCCCATACTCACCGGACCCGAACACAGCCTGCCCCCATTCCCGGGCGATGACTTCGGCGCGCTCGGCGTCCACCCCACGCGGGAAGCTCAGGACGATGTGATCGGCATGTCCCCGTCGCGGCGCG
>NZ_JAUXZE010000043.1 GCF_030694085.1 Tabrizicola sp.
TGCCGCGTCCGCGTTATGCAGAGCGCGACGCTTCATGTCGTTGATATGATGTTTCATTTCGGGATCTCCACTTGGCATAATCATGATGCCTCTGCTCTCAACCGCAGAAGGACACCCCGACATGAACTCCCCCTCCAACTCTCACCCCGGCGGCGCTACCGACGGAAGCGGAGGCATGCTTACAGCAGGGCCGTTTGGCCGTTATGGTCGGGGGGAGGGGACAACTTGGCGGAAATCACAGGTGGCGGACAGGAGCGGGACAGAAACAGAATTGGCCAGGGTTCGGGCACGGCTGGCCGAGCTGGATAAGGAACAACGTCAGCTTCTGCAGGAGCTTTCGGCGTTGGAGGCCAAGCAAACTGCAGAAATAGCCGCGCAAGCCAAACGTCCATCTTTTGAGAATGCCCCCGTCACCAACATGTCGACGTCACGCGAAAAGGTAGAGCTATTCCGCACCCTGTTTGCTGGCCGCCCGGACGTATTCCCAGTGCGATGGGAAAACCGCAAGACAGGACGCGCCGGGTACTCACCCGCCTGCTTCAATGAATGGGTGAAAGGCATCTGCGGAAAGCCAACCGTCAAATGCGGGGACTGCAAGCATCAGCGGTTCATACCTCCCGACGTCGGCATCATTGAACGGCACTTGCGGGGCGGCGACGGTCATTCGGCTGACTTCGTTGCGGGCGTTTATCCTTTGCTGCGGGATGATACCTGTTGGTTCCTGGCAGCAGATTTTGACAAGGCGTCTTGGGCAGAAGACGCCTGTGCCCTGCTTGCAACTTGTCGGACGAAGGGTGTGCCTGCTGCACTGGAACGGTCCCGATCGGGCAATGGGGGCCACGTCTGGATATTCTTCGCCGAACCTGTGTCGGCTCGGGCGGCTCGGCAGCTTGGATCGGCACTGATCACAGAAACCATGGAGAAACGGCCAGAGATCGGCTTTGCTTCCTATGACCGCCTCTTTCCGAACCAGGATACGATGCCCGTGGGCGGCTTTGGAAACCTGATCGCCCTGCCGCTGCAGCACAGCGCCCGGAGGGTCGGCAATAGCGTCTTTCTCAATCAGGATCGCGATGCGGCTGCCCACCTTCGGAAAGCCTCGCGTAGTCTCCTGTGCCGAGCTGCATCCGCGCCACGTTGCCTTGCCTCGAGGCTGCTTTGACGAGGCGGTTGAAGTCCTGACCGAACACGGTGCGCAGGCAGAACTGGATGACCAGCGCAGCGATGGAACCCCGCTGCCGAACACGGTTCAGTTCCTTGATGAACTTCGGCCGCCGCAACAACGCGCCTTCGAGTCCCTCACCGGGCATGATACTGGCGTTCTTGCCGCGACCACTGCCTTCGGCAAAACCGTCGTCGCGTCGGCCCTGATTGGTCATCGCGCCCGAAATACGCTGGTTTTGGTCCATCGTCGGGAACTTCTCGACCAGTGGGTTGAGCGGCTGAAGACCTTCCTTCAGATCGACCCCAAGCAAATCGGCACAATTGGCGGTGGAAGGCGGAAGCCGACAGGCGTGATTGACGTTGCGCTTATCCAGAGTTTGGTCAGAAACGGCGAGGTCGACGACATCGTGGCTGACTACGGTCAGTTGATCGTCGACGAATGCCACCACCTGTCTGCGGCGAGTTTTGAACTCGTCGCGCGCAGAACGAAGGCGCGCTATGTGGTCGGTTTGTCGGCAACGGTCGCTCGAAAAGACGGGCACCATCCCATCATCTTCATGCAATGCGGCCCCGTACGGCATCAGGTTCATGCCAGATCGCAAGCCGCTGAAAGCGGCATTCGGCATCGGGCGCGCGAGCGTCACACGCGGTTCAAACTGCCTGAAGTGCTTGCGATGGCGGAACGACCATCGATGCCCGCGATCTATGCCGCTCTGGCTAACGACGACGGTCGAAATGATCAGATCTTTGATGATGTGCTGAAATCTCTTGAGGCGAAGCGGTCACCGATCGTGCTGACCGAGCGCAAAGACCATCTGGATTATCTG